>CAVTJV010000009.1:0-51016 GCA_963735185.1 uncultured Thermoplasmata archaeon | reverse complement strand
GTGAGGACATCATACGTTCCGCCCGATGCGGCGAAGGAAGAAGGGCGGTCGCCCCGTGTCCTGCCCTCGGAGGCGACCGATGGAGAGCATCACGTACGTGGGACTCGACGTTCACAAGAGCCTGGTTGTGGCAACCGCCGTGGATCCGATGGGGCGTCGGATCGATCAGAGCAAGCTTGGCCCGACGGACCCCGAACTGGTAGAATATCTGACCCGACTCCCTGGGGAGAAACACGTCGCACTTGAGGCGACGACGGTGTGGGAGCACTACTACGACGCGGCTGCGTCCGCCGCGGCCTCCGTTGTGTTATCGAACCCGCTGAAGACTCGGCTGATCGCGGAGACGAGCTTGAAGAACGACCGCGTAGACAGCGAGTCTCTTGCCCAGCTGCTCCGCCTCAATGCGCTGCCGACGGTGTTCGCGCCGCCCAAGGACCTCCGTGCGCTCCGGCGTCTTGCACGGGACTGCGTCTTCTTCCAGCGGAAGCTGGTCGCGATGCGGAACCACACGTACTCGCTTCTCCTGGCGAAGGGGATTCCCTACACCGATCGACTCCTTTCGCGGAAGAGGCAGCGTGAGGAGCTCCGGGGGCAGTATCCGGAGATCGACCGTGGGCTCGATGCCGTGATTGCACTGGAGGGTCTGCTCCGCCCCCTCGAGAAGACCCTACGAGAAGTCTACGAGACCAACCCCCAGGCCCAGCTCGTTGCTTCGATTCCTGGCCTGGGTCCCGTCACGAGCGTTGTGCTCGTGGCATTCCTCACGCCGATCGAGCGGTTCCGGAACGTCCGTCGAGTGATCGCATACTGCGGCCTTTGTCCGACCAACTTCCAGTCGGCGGACTCGAGTTATCAGGGCCACCTTCGCAACGACTGTAACCATCTGCTGCAGTGGATCTTGGTCGAAGCATCATGGCGGCACCGCCGTCGCGCCCGCTCGGGCCTGGTGGCCCGAGCGGGCAAGCGCGCCGCGCGCCGTCATTCACGAGGAGGAGGGGCCGTCACGGCGGCTCAGCGCCTCACACAACTGGTGTATGCGGTGCTCCGGCGGGGCACTCCTTACACCGATAACAGTCCCGAACGGTCGCGCCACTGGGGGGGCCCCGTGAGGTCGACGGAGACGTCGGCCGTCACTTGCTCGTGAGTGTGGGTTGCCGTTCGGGAGCTTGACGTCGCTGATGTCTTGGTGCGCGCAAGGGCGCTCATAGCTGGTTGCGAGTCGAGCACGGAGATTCTCTCTTCCTCCGGGTCGAAGTGAAGGGACAACCGAGAACGCCCCGCGCCCAGCGCGAGCGATCGAGAGAGGGTAGACTCTACCCTTTGAAATCGGGCGGAACGTTGATAGCTGGGCCCCTCCCGCGCCACGCCACCGGTCACGCCCAATCAAGCGAGTGTTTCGCTCACTCCGCGACTGCTTTTCTTACACTCAGTGATACCTTGCCGACGCCGGCTCAAGCCTTTGTGCCGACCTCCTTTGCTGACCCCTGTCTACCCTTTAGAATAGGTCGGCAAGGTTGGCAAGGTCGGCAAGCACCGATTCGAGAAATCGAGCCCAGCCGTCGTTGTCGCTTCTCCGACTACGTCTCCCCCGAAGCGTCCTTGGGATCCCGGCCCGCGGGGTCCCCCGGATATGCGCGACGTGGCCCGGCGCCTTGAAGAAGCGTCCTCAGGTCATACACCCTGACCTGAACTCCCTCGCGCATCACACGTTGGCTCCGGACGCCCAGCGAACTCAGTGCCATTCCCAATCGTCGGAGGCTCAGCGAGTTTCCGTTGTCGGACTCGGTCAGCTCCTTGAAGTCGGTGGCGGTCACTTCGGTGTTTCCGGTTGTGCGGAGCCGTTCGGCGCAGTCGTACACGCGGGTAAGATCCGTGGCCAAGGGGTCATCCGCGGCAGAAACAATCGCCCTAGCTCTCAGGGTCTCCTCGTCCGCGCCCACCGCCTCCTGGTCGTCCTCCTCGTCGACCCCACCTGTAAGGAATCCCCATGGCTTCCGCGGGCCGCCGACGTACGGAATCATCGACACGATGCCCACCCGCCACGCTAGGCCGAGATCGGCCCAAAGCTCGGCCTCGGGGAGCCCTTTCGCGAGCGTTCTCTCGAAGAGCTCCGCACTCTCGCGGTCTTCCACGACCACGAGACACCTCCGATGGGACGAGAAGGCCTTTCGGATGTTGCGAACGACTTGGTCGAATCGCGAGGTTAGAGTGGTAGATTCGACCTCAACGCTGTAGGTGCGCCCCCGCCACTCGAACTCAGCGTCGGGAAGCAGGTATCCGCCTGCCTGAGGAACGATTCGAATCGGAATGCCAGCGGCATCGAGGATAGTTGCCGTGTCGGCCAGTATCGCGCAATGGTTCTCGCCCTCATTCCTGCGGGCCTCAAGCGCCTGGAGATGGAAGCTCCCCCGGCGGGTCAGGCGAAACTTTCCGTCGGCCGCGTCTTTTTCGACATCTCTCGCGGCCACGGACCACGCGATTACACCATCGAGCCGACTCCTCAACAGTGCCGTGTCTACTGCCAGCTCCTCGCGGGTCCTGGGCTGCGTGGAGAGAGCCTTCAGTAGCCCTTCGACCGTCTCCTGCCCCACGAGCCAGGGCGAGGCCTCCGAGTCTTCCGGTTGAGCGTATCGTCGCGAGCTGGTGGCGACGAGTTCCTTCAGATTGCTTGCCTGTGGGTCAGGAGGAGGGCTGGGGCGCGTCCCCAGCTTCAGAAGGTCTCCCGACACCGCCATCGCGACCTCGTAGGGCCTGAGCCCGTCCACGAGGTCCTGGGGAAGCCATCCGTGGCTCTCCCCGTTGACGATCTTCCAGGCGTCGTCCATGTCCTCTGTCCCGAGCGAGAAGAGGAGCCATGCGTCGACGTTCCCGAGGAGGGCCGCCCTGATCCTGGGTGGCACCCGGTGGAGGTACTGGGTAATGGCCACGACGTGAAGGCCGAACTTCGCCCCCTCACTCAACATGTCCGCGAGCGCCGGAACCGCGTAATTGTGGACCTCGTCGAGGACCAGGTAGACCGGCCGATCCGGTCGCCCGCTCCTCTGAACGGCGGCCCAGAGCTGGGTGAGGTAGATCGCGCCCAGGAAGTTCGCCCCGTCCGCTCCCAAGGCGGACTTGGAGAGGTTCAGGAGGAGGAGTCGGTGCCCGAGCAGCCTGTCGAACGAGACCGCGTTGCCTCGCTGGCAGAGCGCGATCCTCAGGAGGGAGTTGGTGGCGATCTTGCCGACCTTGTCGAGCGACGACATCGTGAAGTTGTAGTCGAGCCGCGGGAGGTGGTGTTCGAGGAAGTCGCGCAGTGGCCCGGGCGGTGCGGACTTGACGAACCGCTGGAGGGCGGGCTTCGAAGTGAGGATGTGGTACGCGTCGACCAGGTTCGAGCCGCGGGTCAGGGCGAGGCCCTGGACTAGCGCGCGCAGGACGAACTCGGCCCGACCCCCGATGCTCTCCTCGCCCCATGCGCTCCGGATCGCGGCGAGAAGGTCGCCGGCGAGTGCCTCCGACCAGCGATCGCGGGCAGAAGGCGCCTCGTTCGCCCGCTCCGGAGGCAGGAGCAGCGACAGGGGGACCGAGACCATGGTCGCGTTACCCTGTTGAAAGGTGGCGTGGGCAGGGTCTATCTCGACGGTCTCCGAGGCAGTCTCATGGGAGAGGCGTGACACGATTCCTTCTACGAGTGTCCCGGTTGGCTCGATCACCACCACGATCAGACTCGGGTTGCTTCCTCAAGATCTGGAGCGCGAGACTCAGGGCAAGGGTCGACTTCCCAGACTGGGTCCGTCCTATGACTGCCGCATGGTTCCAGGTCTTCGGCAGAGCCACCGGGCGGAGCCCGCTCAATCCCACGATCAAGCGGAGCTCGAGATGCGGTCTCGGCAAGAGTATCGGTCGAGGGAGCAAGTTCGGGGCCGGGTTGTCCGCGCGGTGCGCCCGAGTACGAGCACTCCGGGTGGTGCGTGGACCACGGGATGCAGAGCAAGTGGGCGAGTTCGCCTCCGGAGACGTCCCGGCGCGCCTTCTTGGAAGCGAACCGTCGAAGGTCGTGGTCGACGAGCGCGGCGTGGAACGACCACTCCTTCCGCGGCGGGACGATCTTCCAGTCCCTCCATGTCGCCCCGGTCGCGGTCGTCCACTGGCGCAACCACACGCCCAAGCGAGCCAGCGCATCACTCGGCTTCGGTCCCGTGATGTGGGCTCGGAGCTCGAAGTGGTACGCCGCCTGACGTGATCGTGCGTGCATCCGGGCGCGAACCGGATGATCCTGCCGGGCGCGACACTGTCGAAAAGGGGGGAGAAGAACGTGGACTCCCAGCCGCGATTCTGAAAGAGCGCCTGGAGGACCACGTCGTGATCGCGGAGCGCGCTCGAGCCGAGGATGCGGAGGAGGTAGTCCGCGGGGTCCTGCCGGCCCGGAGTTCGAGCGGTAGGTGGTGGTGCTTCAGGACGGGGACAGCTCGCGCGTAGAGACCCTCCGGGACGAGCGTCTTCGCGAGACATTCGACGGAATCTCCTCTACGCGAAGCGGGGACGGATGGACTCGAGATACGAGAGCATCGAGTCGAGTTCGAGCGCGCCAATTGGAGCCGAGCGCGTAGCGCACACGTCCATCCTTCTCACGGTGGATCTCGAGCCAGAACGGGTCGGACGTGTTCCAGACGAGGGGCGCGATCTCGGGTGGGTCTTTGGTCGGCGACGGCAGCAGCAGTTCGCGGTGGACGGACCCATTGTCCATGCCGGATCGAGCGGGATTCGGCAGTGATAGGGTGACGTCCCCCGGTGAAAAGTGAACGAAGGTCAATAGGCGACCAGATCGCCGGCCACGTTCGCAGCTTTGACAGTGGGGTCTTTTTGGAAGTATGGACGTTGATACAGACAGGCGGCCATACTCTAAATATCGCGCTGATTGTTACCCTGTTGTGTCCCGTGCTCCTCTCGAAGAGTCGGTGAGCCACCGTCTCCACGAACTCCTGGCGGACCCCGACATTCGACGGTGGCATAAAGACCACCGCTCCGCGAGTACCGCTGACGTCCAGCTCGCCCAGCTCGAGTTGTTTTGTCGCCGAACCGATGCGAGCCCTCGTGACCTCATCCGTCTAGGACGAGATCAGTTGTCGAGGAAGTCCCGCCGATTCCAGGATGTAGTTTCTCGGTGGGTGGACCAGATGCGCGGGGCTAGCCATCCCGACAGTTACATCTCACTGAATTACTCCGCGATTCGGAGCTGGCTCAAGTACAACGACGCCGCCCCCCAGTGGAAGCCGGCCCTGATCGTTAGATCAGGGACCAAGATTGAGAGTGAGCAGGTCCCGACAACCGACGACTGGCGTCGGGTCCTTGGTTTGACCGATACGCGAGGCAGAGCGACCATTCTGCTGCTCCTCTCATCGGGCGTGCGGATTGGCGTCCTCGCGAATCGCTACTCAACGAACGGTCTAAGGTTCCGGGACTTCCCCGAGTTCGACGCGACCAAGCTGAAGTTCACGAGGGTCCCCTTCCTCGTGAAGGTGCCTCCCGAACTCAGCAAGACTAAGCGGCGTTACGCCACCTTCGGCACGAGAGAGACTGCCGAAGCCATCGAGGCCTATGTCGCAGACCGGGCGTCGCGCGGTGAGCAGATTTCTTCCTCCAGTCCAGTCATCACTGTTGACAAGCGAGCTAGATTCGACCTACGCCGCCGCTCGGCAGACGGAGCGGTCTTTCTGACTGAAGAAGGCCTGTCGACCGACATCAAGAAGACTCTCAGGGTGGCTATCCCAGAGAACACACCTCGTCCATACGTCACCAGGGCCTGGAACTCCACTGAACTATTGCTCGCAGAGTCGAAAGGACTGATCACGAGGGATATTCGTGAGTCGTTGTTAGGCCACTCACTCGGCGTGTCGGGACGATACAATCTGGACAAGAAGTGGCGGCCGGATCTCGTGGAGGAGATGAGAGACGCCTACCAGCGTTGCGAACCATATCTGTCCACGATACCCGTGAAGGACGAGCGGGAGACCCAATCCCGAATCGCGAGGGTGATGCTCATGGGACTTGGCTACACTGAGGATGAGCTCTCCTCTGTGAACTTTGACTCCCTGGACATGTCAACCTTTCAGGAACTCGTTACGAAGAAAGTCCCACCATCTTCACCCGTCGCGAGACAGCGTCTCGTGGATGCGGAGGAGCTACCCCGCTACCTCGAAGAGGGGTGGACGGTCGTCGCGGCTGTCAATGGCCATCAGGTCGTCCTGAATCCACCGGCGTCACGATAAGGCGAAACCATCCGACCACCTTGTTCGCGTACTCTTGACGCGGAATTTCGTCAGGTTCACCGAGAAGTAATACCCGTAGAGGATGAGAAGGTCCAAGACACTGGACCATCTCCTTCATCTCGCGGAGAGAGACCATCAGATTCCGCGCCCGCGAAGCGCACGAGAGATGGCGTCCGGGAGGCTGTAGTGTGGGCTCCCGCCCCTGCAATTGTTGCTCCGCGGGCCATCCCGGTCGCCACCGATGCGACCGAGCGAACCTCAATCTAAGTAGCGCACGGCGTCGGTGAAGGGTGGAACGTGCCCGCCGGCGGCCTTGACACCGAAGGGCTAATGGGCTAGTCGACAGACTCTCCAGGCGGCTCGATCTCGATGGAGCAGAAGCGGCTTGACGAGACTGCTCCCATATCTTTTCCCTCCGGAATTCCGGATGGGACCCTTCTCGCAGACTGGTTCGAGGGAAGAGGTCGCGAGGACATCCGGGACACCGTTGCCAATCTCAGCAGGACGAATCGGGGCCGAAGGCTCGTAGTCGACAAGTACTCAGATGGACCTCAGGATGTTGAGGTAACACTGTTCTTCAGCGGCGAGAAGACAAGCCTTGAATCAACGGTCGAGGTTAAGGGTCTGGATTTCACCGTTTACTACACGAATCAAGCTCACCCGTTCAATTACATCGATGACCTGCTTGTCGATTCTGAAGATGAAAGAAACGTTCTCTCCTGGGATTTCAAGACCGTTACTCGAAGTCGTAGCAGATGCAATCCGATTCTTTCCTCACGATCAGCTGCTTCGGAGAGTCGAGAGTTCTCCCTTCGCGAGCGCCGTAGGCCTCCCGGGACATTCTGTGGAGTTCCTCCTTCGAGTTCCCAGGTGGATGGGGTTGCAGGAGGATGTGAACTACTGGGGCACCAAGAAATCCGGCCAGCAGGACCGAAGGACGAGACAAGCCAATCAACGCTGCGAGCGACTACCTTCTCCGATACGAGCCACTTTACTCTGTCATCAAGAAACACCGTCTGGCTCAGGTGAACCGGGGATAGGGCTCACGCTAGGAGGCCCAACCCGGGAATTGATGAATGAGTCGGGAGGCGCGTCCACGGCTTCCTGTGCTTAGGTCGAACCTGCGTTTCTGCACGCGCAGGAACGGGAAGACCTATCATCCCTAACTGCCGTGGACGTCTGAATGGCCGTCACGACTCCGTTCAAGAAGAAGCCCACCCTCACGGAGCTCTGGAAGCGGGTGAAACTCCAAGGACATCCGTACGTCTTTGACAATCGGCCTGGCCATCGAGGTAAGCCAGGTCACCGGATTCAAGAATCACAACGACCTCACAAAAATCGACACGTACGATGATCTATCTGACTCAATGAAGGTCGATGACGTTTTCCTCGCTCACTTGGTGGCCCGAACAAGACCGAGCAGAAGCATCGCTTCGTTCGAGGAGCGAAGCTCGCCTACCACCAGCTGGAAGATCTCACCGAACCCGCCAGAAGAACGGCGCTACAAGCCATACGCTATTCTGATGAAATCGACCGCGGAGAGGCGAGCCTACTGTCCATGGTGTTCAATCAGGGGCTGATCCAACTATTCCTCTACGAGGACCACACCGCTTACACGCGGATTCACCTTCCGGGACGAACAAGCGCGAAAGAAGGACAACACATTCACCTTCTTCGTCAAGGACGAGAAGGTCTACGTGGATCGCTTCAGATCGAGATGGACTTCATTGTTGAGAAGAATGGGGACGTGGCATTCGCGGAGGCCAAGCGAGGTTCGCTATGGTCAGATTTGCTATAGCGCAATCTACATGCCCTACCGGAAACTGCTACGATTCCGGGATCGAGTCGGGGAACGTTTCAGGTCCATCCGCTTTTCATCATGCAGTACTCGAAATCCGCACCAACCTATCGGGACTTCCCGCCAAACGGTATGACCATATCCGAATCTACGAGTACAAGTTCGAAAGCCCAGAGCATATGGAGTCCATCGACTTTCGTCAAAGCGAAGGAGTACGTCATGGTGCCGACCTAGTGAGGTGACACATGACGCCCTGTTCCATCTGAGTTCCTGAACAAGCTCCATCACGGGAGAATCGAGGATGTCCTCAGTCTCCTTCCCGACGATTCCGTGGACTGTATCTTTGCCGACCCTGACTACAATGTGGGTGTCAAGTACCAAGGCCGCTCCTACACCACTCGATTCTCCGACTACCTGCATTGGTGCGAGTCCTGGGCAAGGGAATGCCACAGGGTCCTCAAGTCGGATGGAAACTTCTTCATCATCAACTACCCGAAAAACAACGCGCATCTGCGAGTTCGCGTCCTCGACGGGCTATTTCATGATGTCTACGACTACTCGTGGTGTTACCCCACGAATGTAGGGCATGGCAGACGGCACTTTACTACGGCCCATCGTTCCGTGCTCCACTGCACGAAGACGAGTCACAACAGATTTTTCAAGAGTGCCGTTGCAGTCGATTACAAGAACCCGACCGACCGGCGAATCCGCAGCCTCATTGCGTCAGGCTCGCCAGGCCGGATGCCCTATTCTTGGTTCGAGATCAACCTCGTAAAGAATGTCAGCCGTAGCAAGTCGTTTCATTCATGCCAAATCCCCGAACCGCTATCTGAGATGCTCTTCAAGGCAACGTGCGAGAAGGGCGATACGGTCCTGGTCCTCTTCGGAGGAGCGGGATCCGAGCTAGTCGTCTGCGAGAAGCTCGGGTTGAACTGGGTGAGCGCCGAGCTCGTTCCTGAATACTGCGATCTCATCGAGGCTCGACTTAGAAGTAAGGGAACTGTCCCCACCGAACTCAGGATGCTGACAAAGATTCGGGTCCGCCAGCGGATCGCCAAGGGACGAACCCTGGATGAGCCGATTCCGGCGAAGTGAGTCTGACCTACGCGTCGTACGGCAGGCGCGCCAAGCCCATGAGATGCTGTTGCTTGCGGTTTGTTCGAGAATAGAACTCTGGGGGCTAGGTCTGTGAAGTACATGGGTTCTAAGCGCGCTCTCCTCGTGAACGGGCTCGGGGCCTTACTCGAAAAGGAGCTAGCCCATGTAGACACTTTTGCAGACCTCTTCTCAGGGTCTGGAGCAGTCGCATGGCACGTAGCCGAGAACTATGATGCCCGCGTTCTCGCGTTTGACCTCCAAAAGTACGGCGTTATTCTAGCCAAAGCGGTCATTGAGCGACTGGCACCTGTTGATGGGGCCAAACTGATCGAGACGTGGCTGGCTCGAGCCGAGGCCTACCTCCCAGCGGAGGCGTACATGAAAAGGGTGAACTCTTTCGAAACTCAGCGTTGGTCCAAGGCGCGCAGACGGACGGTGAGCGAGGCACGTAGTCTCTGCGCTGACGCAGCCACCGGGAGCATCTCGCACGCGTACGGGGGATACTATTTCTCACCTCTGCAGTCAGTTTGGATAGACGCTTTGAGGAATTCCCTCCCTCGAGGTGGATCCGAGCGATATGTTGCTCTCGCTTCGCTTCTAGGCGCCGCAGGGGTTTGCTGTGCCTCCCCGGGCCACACGGCTCAGCCTTTCAGTGGCTCGCAGAGGTCTTCCAAGTGGCTTTTTGAGGCCTGGAGGAAGGATATTCTCGAATCCCTCGAGTTGCAGGTTGAAGAGATTTCCGCGAAGTATGCACATCTTCTCGGAAAGGCTGAGGTGGGGGATGCTGTCCATGAGGCGCGGGTCCTCAAGAACATTGACCTGGCGTTTGTAGATCCTCCGTATTCGGGTGTCCAGTATAGCCGGTTCTATCATGTTCTCGAGACCATCGCTCGAGGGGGAACAAACGAAGTAGCCGGCGCGGGAAGGTACCCGCCAGTGAAGGAGCGGCCCAGGTCACGATTCAGCGTTCCGACGAAGTCAGAAGAGGCGATGATGGATCTTCTGGAGGCCTTGGCAGATAACTCCACTCGAACGATTGTGACATTTCCCTGGACCGAATCTTCCAATGGTCTTTCTGGTCGTCAAATTGCAGAGTTGGCCGCGGACCGATTTCACGTCAGCAAGACCAGGAAATCGTCGGACTTCAGCACTCTTGGCGGGAATACCAATCACCGAAATGCCAGGATGTCCCGTTGGGAGACTATCCTCGTCCTCCAGCCGAAGAACTCAGACCGCCGATCACGTTGAATCGGTCGAACCCGCGCTTGTTGCCGATCTTGATAAGGCCACCAGAAGCTGCCGATCGACCAGTGAACTATGCCGCCCAGGACCGACGAGCTTGCATCACTTGACCCTGACAGGATCGCCCCGAACGCCGACAATCCCCGCCTGATTTTTCGCGAAGCCGAGATGATCAAGCTCCAAGAATCGATCCAGAAGGTCGGAATCCAAGTTCCTCTGACCGTCTATTCCGATGGAGGAAAGTTTGTCCTCCTAGATGGAGAACGCCGACTGCGTTGCGCACTGAAGCTGAACCTGAAGGCGGTGCCGGCGATTATCGTCCCGAAACCCACCCGCCTCGAGAACATTCTGAGGATGTTCAATATCCACAACGTCAGACAGGATTGGGATCTTATGCCAATGGCACTCAAACTTGACGAGGTCCGCGGCATGCTTGCCGCGAGGCGCCAAGCATCAGACCCGAAAACGCTGGCCGCCGTTACCGGGCTTTCACTTCCCACCGTTCTTCGTGCCCTAGATTTGATCTCTCTCCCAGCAAAGTACAAGAGGCAATTGCTCGCCGAGGCGGAGAAACCTCGGGAAGAGCAGACAATTCGGCCCGACCTCTTTCTTGAAATCTACAAATCGCTGCACGCGATTGAACGGCACGTTCCCGAAGCACTTTCCGGGACTTCTACCGGGGGTTATGTTGACGTCATGGTCAAGAAATATCGAGCTGGTGTCATCGACAATGTCGTCGCTTTTAGGGACATCAGCCGTATGGCCCGGGGTGAGCGCGCGGGGGTAACTAAGCAGAGTGTCGTCCCGGTCATCAAGCGACTCGTGAAAGACCCCGCCTATTCGATAGCCTCCGCCTACTCCGACACTGTCGAAACCGCGTACCAAGCACGAGACTTGGTGACGAGGATAGACGCCCTCACTGAACGTCTCGCGGAGTTGCGAAAAAGGGGCAAGCTTCCCGAGCCCGTGGCCAACTCGCTCAGGTCTCTGCGGAAGCAAATCGATTCCCTCCTCGAATAAACCACAATGCAGTTTTACGCAACGGCTCCCGAGTGCTGGGCGACGGCCCGGATGCTAATTGCACATTACGCCCAACTCGGCATGCGTGTTCGAGCTGAGCGACCGTTCTCCGGAGATGCGCCCTATCGGTACGACTCTCATTGCTACACACGATGGGCAGCCCACTGTCTTGGTGGAAGTTCTCGGAGAGCCGAGTTATCCCACAGCGCTTCGGGAACTTGCTCAGTGGCTTTTCGCGCATAGATTTGACGTCGAGCTATACGTGGCGTTCGGCTCGGACTCGTTGCTCGCAGCGAGCACCTTGAGGGACCTTCGAAGTGACGGTGTCGGCATATTGGTCGTCGAGTCAAACCACGACATTCGGACCGAGGTGAAGCCGCGGAATCCGGCGCTAGTGGTGAGTCCCGATCCCCACCTGAGGTACGGACCGATGGCCAATCGGGTGTATGCAGCCGTGGACAAGTTCAACGAGGTCAACCGACAGGATGGCCTCAGAGATATGGTCGAGATCGTGGAAGGAGAAACCTCGGAGCTCGCGATCTTGGCTTGTCGGCGGGGCTGGCTACGGAAGAATGAGTCGATTGTTTCAAAACTGGATTGGGCCGGCAAGATGAATCATCTGGCCTCCGCAAACACGTACACGGCAGGGCATGCACCCTTAGTCGACGAAAACCTGAAACAAGATCTTCACTCCTTTCGAGGTTCGCGCAACCTTGTCGACCACAATGCCAGAGGATTGAGGGAGATAGCAAGAAGGGAGCGACAGTTCCACGAGCGCATGGTGCAGGGGCCGCGTCTCCTGCACGAGTTGGTTGCCCTTTACCGGAAAGTGCGATCTCGGCCGGTAAGACCAACTGTCGTCCGCGCCCCGGCTGCGGTCGAGGAGCCGACACGCGTGTTAGATACGTAAATGCCCGGTAGATTTAACCCGAGTCCAAAATTCGGGGCCGAAAGTCACCGCCGCCGCAGGTCGAGTGTGAGGACCCAGAGAAGCCTCCTCAGTTGATTGCAAGCGGCGACCCGCTTTCGCAGGACCCGCAGACAACGCAGTGAGGCCAGCTCCTCCGGAGCGAACGCGAGGAAGCTCATCCACAGCAAGAGGCTAGCCTAGGCGGTCTTCATTGTCGGAGAGCGCGAGCGCCGACCGCCAAGGCCACCCGAGTTGGACGTTGACCGACTCTACCTGGTGGCCCCAGAGAAGCTCGCCTCAGTCGAATGCGGGCGGCAATCCGCCTGGGCGGACTCCGCAAACCTTGCACAGGGGCCGAGCTCTCTGGAGCGTGGGGGAGGAACGGACGTCTTTGCTTTAGGATTGCGTAGATGATTCGCACCAGCTTGTGCGCGCCGGCTACTGTTCCGCGCATCTTTCCCTTTCGATAGACCCTCCTATCGGTGTACCTTGCCAGTTCACCACTCGGGGCGTGGACGCGATTCGTCCAGGAAGCGGCGATCACCAACGACCGAAGAGCCCTGTTGACGTCCTTCTTGAGTTTGCCGTGGTAGGCAGTGTCCCCGGATTGGTGGGTCGTCGGGCACAACCCGACGTACGAGGTCAGTTTATCGACGTTCGGGAACCTCTCGATCGGGCAAAGGAACCCCGCGAGGCCGACCGCCATTACCTCGCCGATTCCCGGAATTGTGGCCAGTAGTTGGGCTTCTTGGGATGCGTGGAAAGCGTCGCGAATCTGCTCACCGAGTTCCTTGCAGCGCTTGTCCAAGAAGTCAAGCGTGTCCGCGGCGCGTTCGAAATCGGGAATCTGATGTCGACGGAAGTGTTCGCGACCCTTCTTGTTCCGAAGGTCGCGTTTGGCGTAGTCGACCCCGTGATCTGCGAGCCGGGAGTATGCGTGCCGAAGGACTGACAATCTCATCTGAACGTAATAGCGCCGTTCGAAGTACAACTTGCGAAGTGCACGGATCTCGGGTGGCGGGACGTACATCAGAGGGATTGAGTCGAGACGCAGGAGTTTGGCAAGGGTCGCCGAGTCGACTTTGTCCGTCTTGAGACTCGCTTCCGAGATCATGCGGGTAGTCCTGGGATGGGAGACAACAACCTCGGCTCCCGTGGAGATGGCAGCCTCGTAGTATCGTTCCCAAACCGCGCAGGCCTCGAGGACGACCTTGGCGGGTTTCGGTAATCGCGAGAGGAACTTCTTCAACTCGCGTGGAGTCGAACCAAAGCTCTCTTGCCGAATTCGCTTCCCGAGTGAGTTTACAGCCGTCGCGACGACCAGGTTCCGGTGGACGTCCAACCCAACAAACGTCTTCGTGTTCATCGACTACCTCGAGGATCGGCTGCAACGGCGACGATCGCTAAGAAATGATCCATCGCCGAGCCGAGATATGCTGCGAACGCGGTTGTTGGCGAGAGGTCGGAACCAGTTGGCCCTGTCCTATCAACGACAGGTGAAGAGTTCCTTAATGAAGGCGCTTACCCGCACGGAATTGGCACCGACTCCCTTCTTCTTCGGAGGCAGTCCGAAATGGCTCCATGGTCGGAATTTGAACACATATGGATTGCCTGCTGGGTCAGTGCGACCTGCCATGAACTTGCGTAGCCAGGCCACTCCTTTCGGTTCGGAAGAGGCGATTATGAAAGCCCGCGACGGACTGTTGAGTCCCCTGGACAGACAAAACCCATCCCAGGTACATCATGAGTTGATACACGTCATCCGGTTCGGCAGACTTTTTCTTTGCCTCGAACAGAACAAAGCCGCGAGGATCCTCATATGTAAGAATCCTCAGCGACGGCGGGGTCGATCCCAGTTTTGGATTGGTC
Organism: uncultured Thermoplasmata archaeon; assembly: GCA_963735185.1. Lineage (GTDB taxonomy): Archaea > Thermoplasmatota > Thermoplasmata > Lutacidiplasmatales > UBA184 > Lutacidiplasma. The sequence continues at coordinate 36,828 of CAVTJV010000009.1, read as the reverse complement.
CCAGGCTGTAACCCTGCGCTTGACGCTGGCCCCAGCGGGTGCAGCTGTCTGCATCGCCGAGTAGAGCATGTCACAGAGGTCATCTTCAGAGCCGTACCAAACCCACCTGCCCGCGTGTGGCGGGCTAGGTATGGTCGGCAGGAGAGCCTTATGGAGCTGGCCCGGGCTTCGGTCGATTTTTCGGAGGTGCCTGGAGAGCGCCAGAAGCGCGCGCGAACTCCAGTCTAGCTTGTCCTTCGTGATTACGGTGTGGAGCCCCGTCCCATCAAGAATCAGCTCGCCGGGCAAAGCCGTTCTCGGAGCCGTGACGTTGCGTGGTCCAGATGGGTTCGTATACTCGAGACTGAATCACTTTAGAGTTGACAACAACGTCGAAGCCCTGAGCGCGTTCGTTCCGGGTGTAGAATGCTTTGAGGCTTCCAGCCGCCGCGGGGTCGACAAATCCTCGGACGTAATCGACGTGTAGAACGTTGCTTCCCACTGTTATCTTGAAACGGATCGTCTAGACATGCCAGTGGCAAATGGGATGGGTATCGGGCGAATCTCGCTCCGTTTCCAAAATTTACCGTATCCCGGGCTATTCCAATAGGTCGTGCGCAGCGAATTTGGTCGTCCGCTCGGCGTTGTGGAACTGAGCGGATGCCGGTAGGTCGCGCCAAGGTGTTCATCGAGCAGCCCCGCGAAGTCCTCGAACGTCATTGTCTTAGACTCGATGCCGAAGGATTCTTCCCATCCCGAGAAGGCCTGCGCTTTTGAGCACCTGAATCGAATTCGCGTCCCGGTTCTCTTATTCGACCCGCGAGGGTTTACCCACGCGTTCCATTCGGCCACGTTCGACGGCTGCCACCCCATGCCATGGACCTCCAGTGGTCCAGTCACTCGCCGGTACTCCGGTGGCCCCGAGGGAGGAGCCCATGAAGTTCGAAGGTCAAACTCGCGGCCTGAAGTCCGCGTGAGCCAAGGGAGCGCATTTTTCAGGCCCATTCCGTGTTCATTGAGGGAAGAGAACGGACCGGCGCGCGCGGACGGTTTCCGACCGAGGATGAAAATGCCTCTTTCCAGTTCGGCCCTCGGAATGCCCTCGCCCGCATCGGCCACTGTGATTTCTAGTGTCTCCGGAGCCCGCAGCGCAACGAGTACGTCGACAGTGAAGGTCAACCCCGAGACCGGATCCTGCGGAGGTGGCGGCGATCGCATTGTCAATGAGTTCAGTGAGCGCGGCCGGGAAGTTTGTTCCCGCGTTTTCCGCCTCATCGAAGTAATGTGGGTCAAGATCGCAATCGACTGGACCCCCGGCGACTGCTGCCACTCAAGCCGAACCCTCGTTGTAGAATAAGTCAATTCCCTAGCGTACTCGGAGAAGGGCCGTCTACAGCTGAAGCTGCCTTGCACCTGCGCCATAGGCGGGTCTTCCCCGCGCATCGCTCGTTCCCCTCTCCGCGAGGAACGAGCGATGCAGCAAGCCAGCATCCAGTACCCGCCCGGGAATGGCCCAACGCAGACCGAACAAGCCCCCTCCCGTCTCCGTACCGTCACGGGAAACCGCTTCCCCCGCAGGTGCGCGTGCGGGTCATCACGCGCATTTTCCCACCCTTCGCGCTCATAGTCCGCGCGAGCGGCCGCCCCGGTGCCCACCTTTCATTCCGAGTCGCATCCTCTCGACCACGAGTCGTTCCACGTCCTCTCGGCGGATTCGACGCCGTGTATATGGGTACGCCTGTCGGCTTCGTAGCTTGCCTCGAGCGAGCCAGTATCCGATCGCCGAATTGGTAATCCCGAGCATCTTGCGAGCCTCGTTCTCGGAAACCATGCCGGTCTCGGCTCTCGGTTGCTTGTCCCAGCCGTGTTCCTTTCGTATTTGCTTGACCCTCCACGCGGACCACCGGGGTTCGACCTCCGAGGGCTTGCCGGCGCTCCCCAAACAGATCGCGATCTCCCGGTCGGTGTAGTAGGGCGCCATCTGCTCGATGATCCGCAACGCGGAATCCCGGATCACCACCTTCGGACGACCCCGGCCCGATAGCTTGACCGTCTCCGCCGTCACATGCCCGCTGACCCAGTGGATCTTCGCGTTCAGATGGAGCGAGTCCGGGGTCCGATCCGCCTCCACGTGATGGAGCAAGAGCCGCGCGATCTCCTTGCGATCGCGGTTCGTGGTCGTCGGCGCGGACCATAGCCTTCCGACCTGGGCGACGACACGACGCAACTCGGCCTTCTCCTCCTCGGTCAGCGGCGGGGGGAGCTGGGCGATCCGTCGCTCGAGAGTTCTCCGGGACTCGTCGAGGACCTTCAGCGCCTCTTCCCATTTCTCCTCGAGACGACGGGAGACCAATCGGTTGCCGGGCTCTACCTCCTCGAACTTCCGGCGGCAGCGTTCTTCCGACTGGGCGGCTCTCTCGACCTCCATCTTCCAGAGCCGCTTCTGTCGCTCCTGCCGTTCCTCGAGGTCCTCCAGGGCCAGGAGGACGGCCTCCAGGCCCTCCGGCTCCAGGACCGAGAGCAGGATCGCCTCGACCCGTTCCTCCAGCGCGCGACCGGCGAAGCGCAAGCAGGGCTTGCGGGGTCCTTGGTCCAGGGTGTCTCGGCAGGAGTAGTAGGGGAACCGATTGTGAGTACCGCCATAGTTCACCGACAGCGTGTGACCACAGACGGCGCACTTGACGAGTCCGGCGAGAAGAGAGGCACCGTTGTTCGCCGGACCTCGAGTGATGAACGTCCTTCGATTCTGACGGAGTCGCTCCTGGATCTGCTCGAACTCCTCGCGCGTGATGTATCCCGGATGATGGTCCCAGATCACGACCGGACACTGGTCGAGGGGCCGGTATCTCCAGACCTTCCTCATCGAGCCGTTCGACTCGACCAGGACCACCTTCTGACGTCGGCCAAAGGTGTAAGCTCCCGCGTAGAAGGGGCTCGTCAGGACCCGAATGACCTGTTTGTAGACGAGGGAAGACCACTGCACGGGTCGGCGAGACAGCGGGTCCACGCGCGAAGGGTACTGGACCCCCGCCGCCCGGAGTTCCTGATAGGTCTCGAGGGCGTTGCCAGTCTCTCGGAACGAACGAAAGATCTCGGAGAAGGTCGCGCGGATCTGCTCGTCCGGGTGCAACTCCGGGCGATTCTCCTCCGAGAGCACGTAGCCGGCGGGCAGCGTGAAGTAGAGCTCGCCGCGCCGGGCCTTGTAGGCCGCCCCGTCGATCATCCGCTGCTGGAGGAGGTGCAACTCGTACTCGCTGAGCGTCCCCTTCAGCCCGAGGAGCATCCGGTCGTTGTGGATCCTCAGGTCGTAGATCCCCTCGGAATCTCCGATGAGGGTGTCCATCACACCGCACAGGTTGAGCAGGTGCTGCCAGTCCTCGCTGTTCCGCGCGAGACGGGAAGTCTCGATGCCCAACACGATGCCCACGTGTCCCAGAGCGACCTCCGAGACGAGTCGCTGGAAACCCGGCCGGCTGTGTTTCTCGGCTCCCGAGTGGCCTTGGTCCTCGTCGATCACGATCACCTGGTCGCGGGGCCACCCGAGGGCTACCAGAGTCTCGGCGAGGCCATACTGGCGGCGCTGGCTCTCCTTGCGCAGCTGGACCTGCATCGGCGAGGATTGACGGACGTAGGTGAACGCGGTTCGGGTCAGATGTTCTGGACGGATCTTGTGGGCGCCCGGAATCGCGAGAGGTCGAGGAGCCTCGAGGGGGCTACTCATGGTCGATGTCTCGGGTAGGGTCGCAGGGGCCCGTTGCCTCGGTCTCGCGGCGGATGCATCGCGCCGCCATCTTCGCGAGCCGACGGACGATCTGCTCGCGGATCTCCTCGGGGAAGTCGGTCAGCTTCGGTCGTCGGGGATCGTTCCAGATCCGTTGTTGGGGCATGACCGGAGATGTTCTCGGAGGAAAGCCTCTCCCGCGTCAGCCTCGTCAGAAGTGACGAGAGCCCGCGGAGAACTCCCGGGTCGGCCAGAGCACCGATCAGGTCGGCCGAGAGACCGACCCGCCGTCGTTCGTCGAGCGCGTGTCGAGTCTCTCGCCCGTTCTTCCTCCTCATGCGAGGAAGAACGTGCGAGCGTGCACCTACACCCCGAGAGCGAGCCCCCACCGCCGAACGACGAGCGCCGGGGTCCCGCCATGAATCTGAGGACGGTGCGAGGGAATCCGTATCCTCGACGGTGCGCTTGCGGGTGTCAGTCCGAGATCCCGGTCGGGAACGACGTGCGGGTCGTCGTGGACTTGGACACTTCTCGGCCTCGGAGGAACTATCTGCCGGCCCACTCGCCCGACGCGGGAAGTTGGAAGGCGAAGGTCGCCCCGGTTCCCGCGGAGATCGAGGAGAAGTCGGTCCCTCTCCCACCCTCAGGGTTGGCGCTGGGCGAGCCGAGGAATGTGCGTGATGCCCCGCAGACCTGCGCCTGCGGATGCGGCCACGCGATCCCCCGCGATCCAGAAGTCCGCTACGTGGTCGATTTCGGAGCGCAGCGACCGTACCCCGCATATCTCCGCGAACACTCGCCCGACTTCGGGAGCTACCGCGGCGGCCCCCGCGACCGCGAGGATGCTCGAACCGCGTCCCGGGATTCGTCTCAGCGGCCGAACTCCTCGCGCGCCCGACCGCGCCGAAGCCACCGGTCGCGCCTCGCCCCGAGGCTGACCCTGCGCACTCGGAGGCAGATGTTTCACCCACCTCCGAAGCAGGCCGTCCGTGGGCCTCCGGCCAGCTCGTCTTCAACGCGGGCTCGTTCGAGTCCGCGCGCAGCGGGTTCGCGGACTACGCGAAGGACGGCGAGTCGGGCGAGCAACTGCGGACCCGCGTGAACCGGATCGATCCTCGAGGACCTCGAGCAGAGGGTGCTCGCGCTACGGGCCCTTCACGCGAAGCTCCGGGACATGGACGCGGGAGAGTCGTTCGCGGGGGTAGTCGCGCGGTCGAGGCCGGTCTGACCCGCGCAGAGAAGCACATGTTCGAGTTCCGCCTGCGCATCCTCGATGTGCGGGAGCGCGACACGGACCCCCCTTCCTTCCTCGGGATCGTGGAGGGATTCCCCGAGGTTCTCGTGCACGCGACCTCGCCCGCGCAAGCTGAATCCGACCTCGTGCGAGCCCTTGCCGACCATCTCACGCGTTTGCAGGACCCGGAGGCCACTCGCCTCGATCTCGAAGACTTCCCAACGGTTCGCGTCGCGCGGCTTTACGTACGTCCGGACGCTGGATAGACACGACAAGCAGTTTCAATCTCAGTCTCGGGCAAATTCAGCTTGCCTCGTCGCCCGCGGGTTCCCGCGGAAGCGAGTCTCGAGCGGGGAGAGGCCAAGTCTGACCTCGACAGGGACACAAGACGACCGCTTCAATGTTGTTCTGGGTTACAACAGCCACGAGTCCGTGGCAGCTCGGGCAGGTGATCTGGTCGAACATCTTTTCGAAGGCCTCGACCGCCGGAAGGACTTCGTTTGGTGTGAGGACGATAAACTGATTGAAATGGACGCTCAGATTGATCACCCACTGCTCTCTGGCAATCTGTTGATTCGCTTCGCGAAAGGCAGCGTGACGAATGCGTAGAGCCTCCACCAGTACCTGGTTGTTGACCGAATTCGCGTGAAGTTTGGCTCTGAGAGGAGGTCATTGACGCGCCCGGCTAGGGCCGAGTAAAGCTCGCCGAACTCAGGCAGGGCGTCGACCTGAAATGGCAACCTTGCTCGGAGTGACTCGCATGACTCGCCGAGGAGATACTCTAGGTTCCTTCGCAGAGCCGACGCAGCGGATGGCACGTCCGAGGCTTGAAGGAAACGACGAATGTCACCCCACCAATCACCTTCCGCCGCGACAAGCGGACCGCCGGAGAGACTCCATCCGGTGATCCGCCAGACTCGTTTCTCTGGGACAAGCCCGGCGCTACGCAACTGGCGGGCCCAAACGGGATCATGCGTTAGGATCACAAACTGCCTGTTTTCTCCAAGATGTGCCAGAAGCCGCGCTGCTGCCCGGCGGTGCTCGGAGTCTATGGATGTCAGGACATCGTCGAGGATCATCATTTCTAGCACCCCCTGGGTCAAATGCTCGGAAAGAGCGAGGAACAAGCAGAGGCCCATGCTATCTTGGTGCCCCTCGCTGTGAATCGCGTGTGGAGGGAATGGTCCCAGTCCATGATACCCGATTTCCAAGTCAAGGCCGGCCCCCGTGGGTCGGAGGGCGGCCGTGACGTCCTCGGCGTCAAGCGGATGTAATGCTCGATAGTACTCCAGGAATCCGCCTGCAACCGCGACGTAGAGCGCGTCCAAGCAGGCATCTCTAGAAGATTCGAATTCGGTCCGAAGCGTCGTGGCAAGCTCGTTTGCGCGGACTAACTCCGCCTCGTTTCGTCGACTACCGTCGAGTTGTTCCAAAAGCGTACTGAGTCGAGTGAGCTGGTCTCTAGCGTCCTGGGTGGTGCTCATCAATGGGAGCTTTGGGAGCAAATTCTCGGTCAGTCGATTAATCGCCGAATCCATCTCTTCGGGCCAAAGGAGGGTGGCGACCCGACTCGCGGAGAACTGGTCTGCCGGGTAGCTCATCACCGGCGATTCAAGTATCTGCCGCAAGCCCTGTAGTTCTCCACGCCACCTTCCCGATGTGCTCGCCTCCTGGGGGAATCCACCTCGCACGCAAGTCGCTTCGAGCCCATCCAGGGCGGTGATGACCACATCCAAGCGGGACTTGAGCGGTTGAGCCTGGGCTTCCACCCTGGCGATCCCCGGGATAGATGCCTCGACACTGGCAATTTTCTCTGTTAAGTGACTTCGTAAGGCGATTGGCTCCCAAATCGTATCGCAGACCGGACATCGACCGCTTTCGTCGACCAGCAAAACGCTCGCTCGCACGACTTCAAGCGTTTTTGACTGCCTTAGCAGTTCAGCATTCCCGTTCAAAGAGGAAAGGGTTGTCCGTAGAGATGAATCGAGAACCTCGACTTCACGGATTCTCTCGGGGGTGCGGGCATCTTTGAAAACCTCCAGAAGGCGAGACACTTCTTGTCGAGTCGGTACCGGGCTGGCTGGTTGTGATGGCAAAGTCTGAATGGCCGAACGCAATCTTTGGTGCTCCAAGCTCCCCACCGGCCCACCCCCGAGCGCGCCAATGAGCCGATTTATTTCGGCGAGCAAATCTACCTCCGAGAAGACGGCTTGGCCTGCCGCCGCGGAGAGATTGCTCTCCAGGCTCCGGGACGCTTCCGAGGCGGCCCTGGATCTGCGCTCTATAGCTCCCGAAGCTCTCACTACGGCCTGTCGAGCTTCCTCGACTTTTTCGAGGTTGAGGAGGGCCCCAACCCGTTGGGCTCGAGTCTGTGCGCGAGCGATGATGTACCGTAACAGCTCCCGCCTGGTCAACAGATGTTGACCTCTTCCGGCCAAATCGAGGGAGGGTTGAATCAGCTCCCTCGGCTCTCCCTCAGTTTCGAGACGGCTCGGGCGAGAGAACCGCCGTTTCAGTCGGATAGTCCGGGTGCTGCCCGGAAGACTGAAGGTACCGGCGACCCAGCAGTCGTTCGGATTCGTCTCGAGGTGAGGCCCCACCTCTCGCAATGTAATCCCTTCCGAGCCTTCCCCCGTTAAGCGACCGATTCTCCCAGTGAGGAGGAAATCCAGGGCGTCGGCGATACTGCTCTTTCCGGTTCCGTTTGGACCTAGGATGACGATACTCTTACCTTCCGGGGAAAGTGTAAAGTCTCGGACGCCCCTCGTTTCGTGGATCTCAAGCTGTTGGAGCCGCAATTCCCCTCCTTGCCGCAGCGAGAACGAGCTCCTCCAGTTTAATCGCAAGATTCTCTTCGGACCCTGAGAGCGCAGCCGATAGCGATTCGATGTACTCCTGATCGTGGTGGGCCTGAACGCGGAGCGCGGCAGTGAGCCGGTCAACTATGTCGCGCAGGAGCTCTTCCGAAGCACCCGAAGGGACTGCACTCACAGAGTCAGCCGATGTGGGCGGTTGCTCAAGACTTTTCCCAATAATCGACCACCGACTTGAGTTCAACATCGTGATGCAAGGGCGGAAACCTCGCGGCTCGGAACGAACCGTCCCGGGCAATCATCAAGGTCGGTTATTGAAGAGGCGCGACTGGACGCTGGGCGGAAGTCAGGTCCGAGCCATCGACGACATTCCGTTCCGGGCCCTCCAGGATGCAGATGACCCCGCAGCCGCGACACGCTACGTTCCGGTAGATTACGGGCGTTACCGCGTTTCGCCGGGTCAAGTCCAACAGGGCGCCGCAAACGCGGCAGGTCGGGTTGGGTTCCATGCCACCAAAAGGGAGGCGGCGGGAGATGGACCGCGACGTGGGATATCGAAACGGGTGCCTCCCCAGACCGGAGGCGGATGCGGCTATGGCGTGTCACACTTCCATCGCAGGACTGTTATTACTAGGTACGACGCGCGGTGGTTTGCCTGATTCCCCACGAATAGGTGTTTCTCGTACGCCGGGTCCTCGAGGCGAAGGTTCTCGAATACTTGTGCCTCGAGACCAGGGTTCTTCCTAAACCACTCGTAGCAACCCCATTCAATGATCTGCTGATCGTGAGATTCCGCAGCGGTGCAACCCGAACATCGATATCGCAGCCGAGGTTGGTATCGATACCCCTGCTTCGTTTTCTGCTGGGGCGGGCCAGTAAGGGTGAGCTGGATGCCGTCATCAACGTCCGTCCGTTCATCGAGGAATCCTGACATCTCCACGGGTCGGACGATTCCGAGGCTGACTCTGGACTCGTTGATGCTATTGACGCACGGAGAGACCAATTCTCGGATCACGCGGCGTCGGTCGGGCTGCTTGAGCTCCCCGACGACCTCGATTTTTCGATCGAGAGTGTCCCACTCGGATTTCGAGCCCTGAATCTTCCAACTCTCTGGTCTTGAGTCGAGGGGGTTGCGCTCAACCGGGACGGCTACTTGGTTCCATTGACGGAGGGGCGAAGAAGTTCTTGTGGGGTAAATCCGCACGAAACCATGCGTCTTCGACCACCCCGCGGCACAGATGGTTATTCGCCCGTCCCGTATTCTATCGGGAGCTCCTCGACCGAGGAGCACTAGGTCGTCAATCGTCAGCTGCTCGGCCGGCATCTCTGGCTCATAGGGTCAGAGATGACTGAACGAAAAACCCCGTCGCTCAAGTTTCCGGCAGATTAGGCTGCGATGGCATGCATCGGAATCGCGTTCGAAGCAGAGCAGCGCTGTTGTTCTGAGCGCGATTAGCTCCGTAAGGAGGACGAGGAATAACTCCCTCGACTTGAGGTGGCGTTCGTACTCCCGCCGGAATGTTTCGAAATCCCCGGTCCGCCGGTACTCCGCTCGGACAGCGGAGGGTGAACCCAATTCGGGGATGTGTCGGTAACCGATTCCCTCTTCCCGGAGGCCTGCTTCCAGCGGGCGTCCGGAGAACCCGGGCTTGCGACTTTGGGCGCGCTCCCGTACATCGATGACTTGTTCAACGCCAACTGCCGATAGCCTGTTGATGAACTCCCCAATCCCCAACCCCTCGTACCCCATCGTATAACAATCGGAAGACGCATCGGGGACCAAGGTCGCTCCCGTCATGCGGTTCTCAGTACGTGGTCTGCTGCGGCGTTCATAAATCCGTCGTACGGAGGAGACGTGGGCCGGAATCGTGCGTTGTACCCGTCGAACGGGTCATCGCGGGGGCCCACGCGCTCATCGCGGTCGGTCACCGAACGCGCGCGCCCTTCATGAAGGTCGCGCGGCCAGGGCCGCCCGCGCGACCATCATGAGGGCACGGCCGCCCTCGTCGCTCGAATCGCTCCTCGGGCGGCCTGCGCGCTCTCTGCGAGTCGATGACCGCGATGAGCGCGCAGAGCGCCTCCGCAATCGACGCCGCGAACCCGTTCCCCGATCTTCCGACAATCCGCGGGCCCAATGCGAGCCCGGTCCTCGCCCCGACCGGGTAGCCCACCTACCCGGCCGTTTCCCCGGCCGCGGTTCGGTAACTACTCGCGGACGCGGTTCGAGTCGCGGGTCGCGTTCGGCGGCCCGGACGAGAGCGAGGACGCGGAGGATGAATCAATCATCGCGACCCCGACGCGGCAGTTCAGCCTCCTCGAGATTACCTCAGGGTTGCTCGACGATTCCCGTGAGGCGGACGAGCGCGCCGAGCAGCGGAGGCTACGCGACCTGCGGGGGCGTGTCAAGGCAGCCCGGGCCGCGATTTCGACCACGCCCGGGGCGGGGGAGGTCCTACGGCAGAACTGGGTAAAGGCGGCCCGGTTCTACGCGAAGTTCATAATCACCGAGACGCAGTTTTGGATCGGGGTTCCGGCCGACATGGGGGAGTCCGGTGAGGGCCGCCTCGACCCGGTCCGAACGCCGTTCGATTGGCAGGAGGAGGTGCAAGCCCGAGCGGGGACAACACTCTCTAACCGCACGATGATTTGCGTGACTGAGCCTATTGAGAGGCCGCCGGGCGCGTGGACCGTACGCGCGCGTCCATTGAAATAGGGGGAGTCGATGCGCGTTCAACCATAGCGAGAAACATGACTGCGCGCATCGAGCGCGCGGTCCGGGTCGTTCCGGGTGCGATTGCGGGCCGGCAAGACCCTGTCGCCGGAAATGGGAGGACCGCCGGTGGACAGCTTTCACCCGAAGCGCTTCAGCTGAGGCAAGGGATTGAAACGTCTCGGTCAGATCCCAGGACTCCATCCGAGGTGCTCAAATCGACCGCCTTGGAGACACTGAACCCACGCCTTGAGGCGAACCTTCGACGTGCGGTCCAGGGTACCCGACAGGCGGCAGCCCGAAATCACTTATCGTCGCCGCTTGCAGCATGTCCCCGGGGCTCCCTTCGTGATGCACTGCCGTTGATCAACCAGCTCGAACACCACCGAGGGTCGCTCGAAATTCTGCTCCTCCTTTACGGGGAAGACTTAGGGAGAGAGCGACGCCTCGCGAGCCCATCTCTGATGCGCCGTCGGCTCCGGATTGGTCAAGAGGCGATCGATGGCGCGCTCGGCTGTCTCGTCGAGCTGGGCCTGGTAATCCTCGACCCTCAGCAAGTGTTCCCGTTCGCGAAGCGATACAGACTGACTCAACGAGGGAAAACCCTGGTCGAGAGGCCCCTGCACTCTTGGTCGCTGGTCCTTCTTGAGTGAGGCGAGAGCGCGTCTCACCCAAAAGACGGCTGCAAGGGAAGTCCGTCGACGGGTCGCCCGTTTACGGGTCTCCCGTCGACGGGCGTCCCGTTAACGGGAGACAGAGGATAGACGTGTCTATCTGTTCGATGATAAAGACGCGGTTATCGAACCGGAGCTGTCAATGTCGATTCGGTGGAAAGCAAGCGGACAAGCCCGAGGGATTCGCAATTGGGTCATTGGTGCCGTCTTGGTGATCGTGGTCGTGGGAACGTTTGGGATTGGCAAGAGCTTGGCCGCGCCCGCGCCCCAGGCTCCCACGATTACAATCAACGCCGTTGGCAGCGACGGGAGTTCGGCCAATGCGGGCGCCTCACCCCTTTCCGGGGTATCCATCTCCGTATCCTCCGTCAGTCCGGGTTACGCGATGGGAGGCAACGCGATCGCAATCGCTGGCTCAGGTGGAGTCCTTGACCTTTTCAATGGGATAACTGGAGCCAACGGGGTCACCTCCGGGCAACTAGATTCCTCGTTCGTGGGCCTCGCGAGTGAGTGGAGCACGCTCGTCCCCGCGACTGCGAAGGTTTCTCTGACAATCGATGCAACATACAAAGCCCAAGTGGGCGCCACCATCAACGTCTATGAGTTTTACAACTCGATGCCCTATGATCCACGCACTCCTCAAGCCCCGCTGAGCGCTGTTGTTCAGTTCAATCTCTCGTCTCCGACCTACGTCGAGCCTGCGACAGCGACGTCTCTTGAAGCCGCAGCCGGACCCCAGTGTATTCCCAAGCCAGGCGGAGGGTGCGTCGTGCCATGCACTGGATCGGGAGGCGGAACGGATGTCATCAATTCCTCGTACGTTACAGGGCCTTTCCCTCTGGCGATGGAGTACGACGAGGCGGGCGGTAACCCTGACTACATGAACCTGGGTCTGATAAGCATCTCTCAAACCGAGCAGTTCAGCTTCACCGGTGCGTCATTCACTCAAGGCGGTTCGTACGTTATCTACGGCACAAACCCATCCTATAGCGAAAGCGGGGTTCAAGTCCAAGCTGCAGGTGGAACTGTCACAGCCACTTCGTCCTCTTCGACATCGGTCGGGATACTTTACATAAACGAGGTGACCATCTTCGTAGAGAACGAAAAGCCGTACACCTACACCGTATCGGGGATACCGCCGAATTGCGTGTACCACTACTCCTACGGTCCCATAACGACCCTAGTGGAGATCACCGGAGTCCAGACAACGGGGAACGGGATCGAGATTTATTCCCAGACCCTGCCGGCCACATGGGGCCAGTTCATGATGAGTTTCTTGAATCTGCAGCTCGATAGCACTGTGACGAGGGCCGCTGGGCTATCTTACAGCTTCTTGTCGGGCCAGTACTCAGCGACCGGCTATTCGAACCAGCAGAGCGTAATGAACCAGGCTGTCAGCGACCTCTCGTTATTCGGTTCCGCGCTCGGAGTGGGTCTCGCAATCATCGACGCCGCCGGCCTGTGCCCCTTCGACACTTGCGCGGCGGTGCAGGTTCTCCAGACGGTAGGCCTAATCTCTGCTGAGTTGGGGTTGGCGACCTCTATTGCTCAGGCGTTCACATCGATCAGTTGGTCGGACACATTGACCACCTCCCTACAGGCAATCACGGTCACCAATGATAAGGTGGGGTCTGGCGCGGGAATGAACTTCCTCTTTTATCAGGCGAGCAACAAACAGACTGAGCTCGCAACCGGGTCTGACCCCGTCGCCAGCATGCCCTGCCCCTTCGTCGTGGGCCAGAACAGCTAGGAGGCAGAATCGGGGAAGGTCCTCCTAGACCCCGAGCGGGAAGAGCGGCCCACACTTCCGGACTTCGCCCACTTGATGCCTAGCGTCGCACGTGTCTTGTTGCGAGGTGTGCCTAACTCCCATCGATAAAGTATTTCCCATCAGCCAGGGGTTCACGTCTAGTGTGTCGGCGACGGAACCGCTCCTAACTACGAGTAGCCCCCGTCCCAAGCGGAGTCGTATGCGGAATGGCCGGGTTGTTGCGGTCGTCGTCGTCCTACTCGTCGTGGCTACGATCGTTCCAATCTACCTCATCGAAACCAGCCCAAAGAGCCAGTCGTGCACGGCTGCTTCGGGGACCTCCTCGAACTTTACCTCCACTACGCTGAAGGCGAATGGCTCGATCGCCATGGTGTTGAGCACACCCAACCCGGCCACGGTGCAATCGATAGCGGCGAACGGATCCGCTATCGCCATGGCGGTGGTGGATTGGCTGTTCGCATCCAACGGCCCGAACGCCTCGTTACGACAGTATGCTACGCAGTTACAGAATGACGGGATTGCGGTGCTCGGTGACGTCCCCCACGGCGCGGACGGCCTGACCGAGGCTTCTGACTACGCCGCGAGCGGTCTGAACGGGATCTACGTTTCCGAGACCGGGGGCTCCGGAGGACCCTGCTCCGTGACGGAGATCACATCGATGGTTCACGACCTCGGAGGGTTCGTGGCCGTCGGGGCCCCGCCGGGGAGCGCCGCGCAAGGCCCTTTGCCGGACACGAATCTCATGGTCCTGACCTACGAGCAGAGCGCGTGGAGTCCCGGCCTGATACAGTCACTGATACCCTACGCCGCGACCACCGCGGTGGTCATCGAGAACGCCTCAGCGCAGGTTGCCCTGTTCCTCCTGGATTCCTTGCACGCCATCCATGTCCGGTATTTTCTCATGTCGGAGGCTTCGAACGGCACCGAGCTTCTCCCCGTACCGAATCAAGGTATGGCGTACGATCAGCTATACATGGCGCACTGGATCTTGCCGGCCGATTGGGTCGCCTCGTTCCCGGGCACTGAAGAGGTCGACCAAGCTTCTGCCAACGGGACGATCTATTTCCTTCTGAACCAAACGCTGGGGTCCCCAGGTCCGGCCCTAACTCTGGACGAGAAGATCCTCGCTGTAAATCTCTCCTTCGGGGACCCTCTCTTCGAGACTCCATCGGTGAGCATTCCTGTGAACAGCACTGATTGGACCGGGCTCTCGCAAACCGTAACCGTCGGCGGGGGGGTGGTCTACATCGTGGTGGTTCTGGTCCACTCCGACCCGGCGAGTAACGTCGAAGCCTCGAATATGTCCTTGGTGACCGAGGGATTCAACTCGTCAACGGGTGCCCTTGTGTCGCAGTCGCAACATTCGCTGCTCGTGGTCCCGCCCCAGTATACCGGGTTCCCAACCGTGTTCTGCACCACGTACGGCACGACCGTAATCGCCTCGATCACGTTGTTCGACCCACCCGGTTACCTCGGACTTTGGGTCACTACCGTGGACGCGCTGACCGGAATCGTCCTCGGCGCTCATCAAATCACCCTCTTCGCCGGTAACAGCATTTCGCCGCTCGTGGTGGGTGCCGTTGAACCCAATCCTTTGGCGCTCGGATTGTACTTTGAGCTCTCCGGAACCTACACGCTCGAGAATAGCACGTCGGAGTGGTTCGTGCCGTACCTCGTCCTGACCGATGATGCAGCGAACGTAACGTTCCAGGATAGCGCGGCACCCCAACTCAATCTCGACGACGGGAAGATTTCCTACCTCTCTCGAAACGCCAGCACCACGTACTTGGATTCGTACGACCTCAGTGATCAGCGTGCGAATCCGCCGATCCCGCTCGGCGATGTTCCGAATCTCACTGGGTCCATCGTACTTGTCGATGGGCTCACAGTCGTCGAATCTTGGAACGGCACCTGTTTTGCGTTCAACGGCTCGGGCCAACTCTCCTGGGAAGAGCAGGTTCCGGTCACCACTGAAAACCTCCCCTTCCCGCCGCTCGTCCTTCCGGGCGATCGTCTGTTGGTGGGCGCTTCAATCGAGGATTTCAGCGTAGCCGTTTCGCACTATTCGCAGGAGTTTTGGGTGCTGAACGCGACCACAGGGCATGTGATCGACTACTCCAACCAAAGCTTCCTAGTATTGCCGGTCGGCAATCCCCCCGGACTTCCCAACCCCCTTCCGGCTTCCTACCAGCCGATCACCGTGATTGGAGGCGAGCTCGAGTTCACCTCCTGGGATGACGGAGGCGACTACTTTGTCAATGTCGCCGTGCCCAGCTCCGAGCTTTGAACCAGCGCTGAGCCACCCCACTCGTGACACCCGCGGAATCGGTCTGTGGCCACCCTCGCGGTAGGACCATCAGGCCACAGGAGTCGGTACGCGCGGTCGATGACCGACCGCGAGGAGCGCGCGGGTCGCGGGGAAGTCGGCACGAGGTGCGGACGAGCTAGGTGTGGTAAACCAGTCCCTGGGGAGCGTAGTCCAGAATCGCAATTTGACACTTCCGGCATAGGGCCGTGGGGATGCGGAGGATCTTGAACGCCTGCGCGGGCGCCAGGACCTCGTGGTGAAGGTGGATTGAACTCTTTTTCCCCTCGTATTCGGGAATCGATCCGAGGGCCTGGTCTGTAATCCAACCCCGTTGCATAGGCTCGCCGCAGCGAGGGCAAGCGACCGGCAGTGGAGCGGACAAACCGGTGCCTGCTAGCCGAACAGTCGATATAAGGTTCGAGAGCGGCCGCGGCCCCCCGCGCAGGCATCAAGAGGGCACGGCCCGCCTCGCGCCTCACATCGGCACTCGGCGGGCCTCCGCGCTCACTCCGTGTCGATGACCGCGATGAGCGCGCAGAGCGCCTCCGTAATCGACGCCGCGAACCTGTTCCCCGACCTGCCCTGAGTCAACTTGAGGAAGTGCTCGGGATTGCGGTTGCTCGCGCACGGACATCCCCAAGTACCGAGGGAGTATTGCGCACACGTTGGCGAGTTACACCCTACCGGAGGGCCAGGGCTGGGTCAAGGACCCGAAAACGGGGGAAGAGACATGGAGTCCGGGACGTCCGCGCCCCGTTTCCCTCTTGCCGTTCAGCGTTTGGACGGCATGGCGATTGTCATCCGTCGGTGGGGTCGTCGACGTGATTGGGGGTGCAGGGTACATCTGGGTTAGCTCTCAGTCGGGAGTCTATGTCACCTGGTTCGGAATTCGCTTCATTGGCGAGTCACTTCTTGGACTGGGTGTCGTTGGCATCGGCGTTGGGATTCTGGTTCTCACTTTCTCCCAGTTGATGCTCCTCCGTCCCGCACGTCATCGACTCTGGGGGAAGGCAGTCGCCGTTCTCTCGGGAATCGGCATTGTCACATGTTTCTACGGCGGAATCGCAGTGGGGTTCGTCTTGGGAATTCTCGGGGCTTGGCTGGGGTATAGGAGTGATCCGACCCCCGAACCTTACGACCCGGACCGAAAGCCGGTCGCCCCTCCATCGGGGTAGGGCAGCGAGCCGGTTCAGGATTCTCTCGGGCATTCCCTCGCGCTTGTCGCGGTCAAGGCCATCGGTCGCGCGCCCCCGCATCAAGCTCGCGGTCTCGCTGCGCTCGACCGTTCCCTCGCTCTCTTCGGTCGCTCGGCGAGCATGATGGGGGTCCGGCCGCCCTCGCGGCTCGCACCGCCGCTCGGTCGGCCTGCGCGCTGACCTGCGGTCCCGATGACCGCGACAAGCGCGTTGAGCGCGACCGGAACCACTTCGACCGCGAATCCATTCCCCGACGAGCCGGCGACCTACGGGGCCGAAGCGGTTGACGAGCCGTCTCGCCCCGTCGCGCCGACCCCCCACCGGTTCCCGAGCCCCCGCTTCGGCGACTACTCGCGGACGCGGTTCGAGTCGCGGGTCGCCTTCCTCGACCAGGACGAGGACGCGGAGGAATTCATCGCGACCCCGACGCGCCAATTCACCCTCCTGGAGACCACGAGCGGCCTTCCCGACGACTCGCGCGAGGCGGACGAACGTGCCGCGGAGCGGAGGCTGCGCGACCTGCGTGGGCGCGTCAAGGCGGCCCGGGCGGCAGTTTCGGCCAACCCTGGCGCCGAGGCGGTCCTCCGTCAGGATTGGGTGAAAGCGGCGCGGTTCTATGCACGGTTCGGAATCAGTGAGTCACAGTTCCGCCAAGGTGCCGCGACCTCAGATCCTGAGGATCTACTCGTCCAGCCGGATCGACCGATGCGTAGTTGACTCCGCTACTTTCGGACCCCGCTCCGGAACCGGCCCAAAAGGCCAAGTTGTTGATTGCCTTCAGTATTCTTGCGAAGGTTGGCTCCCGGACATGGGAACAGCAGGGGATTGGGTTCTGGGAACCCCGCCCGCCAAGCCCCGTCGCCTCCGCGACGCCCTTCTACGTCCGCGGTGGATTGTCACCACCATCGTCATCGCGGCGGTAGTGGTCGCAGTCGTGCTGGCAACGGTCCCGGTGGCGCAGTCTTCCACCTTCAACTGGGGCGCTGGCGAATCTGGCACCGGTCCCATCCACTTCGGCGACAGCTACTCGTAGTCGCTTTGCCCGGCGGGTGCCAACGCGGTAGTGGCGTTTTCGAGCACTGGGCTGAATGTGACCTTCAGCATCACTGCCCCTAACGGGACGACGATCTGGAGCGAGCACTCACCCTACGCCAATGTATCGTTCGTCGTGCCGACATGCGGGACGTATCGGCTCAACGCAGATGGTTCCGGTGACGGCTCCTACACCATCGACGGAACTCTGTCCTATTCGGCACCCATCTTGTAAAAGCCGGCTCGCGCGGCGCACACCGGACGAAACGCGGGAGGCGGACCAGCGCGCCGCGGAGCGGAGGCTGCGCGACCTGCGCGGGCGAGTGAAGGCGGCGCGGGCTGCGATCTCGACCACGCCCGGTGCGGAGGAGGTCCTACGGCGGGACTGGGTGAAGGCGGCCCGCTTCTACGCGAAGTTCGGGATCACCGCGACGCAGTTTTGGATTGGGGTTCCGGCCGACATGGAGGAGTCCGGTGAGGGCCGCTTCGACCCGGTCCGAACGCCATTCGATTGGCGGGAGGGGGTACAAGCCCGAGCGGGGGCGACACTCTCTGAGTGACACGATGAATTGCGCGGCTGGACCCATTAAGGGGCCACTAGGCGCGTGGACTGCACACGCGCGTCCATTGAAATAGGGGAAGTCGATGCGCGTTCAACCATAGCGAGAAACATGACTGCGCGCATCGAGCGCGCGGTCCGGGTCGTTCCGGGTGCGATTGCGGACCGGCAAGGGCCCGGCCCCGGAGATGGGCAATCCGTCGATGGCCATCTTTCGTCCGAGGCGCTTCAGCTGAGGCGAGGGGTCGACACGTCTCGATCAAAGTCCAGGACTCCATCCGAGGTGCTCAAATCGACCGCCTTGGAAACACTGAACCCACGCCTTGAGGCGAACCTTCGACGTGCGGCCCAAGGTACCCGACCGGCGGCGGCCCGAAATCACTTGTCGGCGCCGCTTGCAGCACGTCCCCGGAGTTCCCTTCGTGGTGCACTGCCGTTGATCAACCAGCTCGAACACCACCGAGGGTCGTTGGAAATCCTGCTCTTCCTTTACGACGAAGACTTAGGGGGTGAGCGAAGCTTGGCAAGCCCATCTCACATGCGCCATCGGCTCCGGATTGGTCAAGAGGCAATCGATGGGGCACTCGGCTGTCTTGTCCAGCTAGGCCTGGTTGTCCCTGACCCTCAGCGAGTGTTCCCGTTCGCGAAGCGATACCGACTGACCGAACGGGGAACAGCCCTGGTCGAGAGACCCCTTCACGCTTGGTCCCTGGTCTTTCCCGAGTGAGGCGAAAACGCGTCTCACCCCGAAGACGGCTGCGAAAGAAGTCAGTCGACGGGTGGCCCGTTTACGGGTTGCCCGTATACGGATTGCCCGTTTACGGGCGTCCCGTTAACGGGAAACAGAGGGTACGCACGTCCACCTGTTCAGCCATTACCTGATTGGCGGCGGAAGGCGAGTTGCATGAGAGCGGGAATCTTGGGGAGACCGCGAGGTCGAAAGCACGTCGAGGCTCGTCGTCGCACGCGCAGGCTCGCGCCGGGCGTGGTGGGACTCTGCCTTGTGATGATTCTCGCAACGTTCATTTTCCTGATAGCGCCGCCCTCCGTTGCCGCGACGCAGGTAGGACCGGCCGGGCCGGCTTGTATCAAGTGCCCAGATGGAGTTCACTGTTCCCCGAATTGTCCGCCGCCTCCCCCACCGTGCAACCCCAATCTCTACACCGTCCAAGTCACGCACCTGCAGATGTCGAACCACTCTACGAACGTGACGATCACCTGGCAGGAAAGCCCGAACTTCAGCAATACGAGTAACTGGTTCAATTGGGGGAACACCACGAGCTATGGGTTCACCCTGAATCCGTCATACAATGGAGTGACCTACACAGTCTTCCTGGACTTCCTTGAGCCACAGACGGTGTACCACTTCCAGATCGAAATCGTACCGTCCTACCACTCGTGTACCACAGAGTACTTACCCAGTGCGAACTACGGTACTTTCACCACCTTGATGGAGGCCATCTACGTCGGCCAATACGGCGCCGTAATCATGGGAGTCGTATACAACGCAAATGGCCAGCGGGCTCCCATGGGGCTTGAAGTGTACGTGCAATGCACTGGTTACAACCTCTGGTCTCAGTTCACATTCACGAACGCGCAGGGCGCGTACTCCATGACTCCAGGTCTGGGCCAGACCGGTTGCACGCAGTACGGGAAAGGGTACTACATTGTCGAACTCCTGAACACGGGGAACATCAAGACCCAATGGCCAGGCTACTGGAATGAGTCCGTTGTGATCTGGGCGGTTCAGTGCGTGAACTTCGTTCTGCCATCGAACTACCTCACCGGCTACACGTCCGGCATGATTGATTTCAGCAACGCGCCGGCCCAGACTGGTTACACGACCCTCGAGGTTGATCAGGGCACCGGATATGAGAACTCTTACACGTACGATTGGTCGGGTGGGGCTGCGGTAGCCGGGCTTGGGGGAGGGGCCTCTGGATCCGAAACATCAGGGACGAGCATCACAGCAACCATCGGATGGCAAGCCACCCAAGCGAGTCTCTGCGTGGCTTATCAGTATGAGGTGACCGGGACAGTGGAGTTCAGCGCAATCACCAGATCGTGGGCATTTGGCCAGACCCTCTTTGACGCGCAGAACGGTAAGTTCTGCAACCAGGTCGGCGTTTCGGTACCGACCAACTGGTTCGATAACCAGACGAACGCGAACGAAGACATCCACCTCATGCCGGGGCCGGCCGGCAGCGCGTGGATTAACGGGTTGCTAAACGTGCCGCTCTGGAAAGGTGACAGCCTCCCGTATCACCTCACAATCTCTAATAGCACATCTGCAACGACGGGGGTCAGCTTCAACTTCGAGATTTCCGCCTCGCTAGCCGGAGTGGTTCCTCTCAGTTTCCAGGCCTCTGAGGGCTGGTCGCAGACCGTTACGAGCAGCTCTTCGACGGACTTGGCATACGATATCGTGGGACCATCCTCGACTGCAGTGAGTTGTTACAATGTGTTTGGCGAGGGGGGAAGTCTATCGGCGGACACCGCAGACATGGTCGCGATATACTACTGGACGGGTTCTGTTGTAAACGGGAACCCTGTTTGCACCTGATCGCGTAGAAAGTATATGGGCGGTTGACCCGGTCCTTCTTCTGAGCCGTGAAGGACCTCCGCCCCCCTGCTCAACCACGAGTACGTCGGCTCCCTCTAGTGGCAGTAGTGGTGGTCCTCGTAGTCGCCGGATCGCTCGGAGGTTGGTACTGGCTTCAGGAGACCAATCACTCTCCATCGGCTCCGACAGTGCGGGACGATGGCCCCAGTTTCTATCAGGCGCTTGCGAGCGTGAATTCGTCAGTAGCGAATCAGAGCAGCGGACCGTGGTTGATTTTCTCCGTTATGGGAATCGCGGCGCAGGCGCCGTACAGTCCGAACGTGAAGGGTTATGTCAGCTTCAATGCGAGCGTTCCGGTGAATGGTTGCCACGCCGCGCTGAACGGGCTGACCATGTTCAACGGGTCGATACCGATGTTCACCGGAACGTTCAACTCGGGCACTGCGCCCTTCTGGCAGTTTGCGTATTATTCCAACATCACGAAGGAAGTCTTGGTAGGGACGGATGTGCTCGGAACCCCTCGTCTTTTCCCACCGTTTCCGCTGAGTAGCAGCTGCACGGCCGCCTGGGGAGACTTCGGTCTAGACCCCACGATGTGGGCGAATCAGATTTACTCCAACTCCTCACTTCCGCCCAATAGCCCGATTGCGGCCGGGGTTGTGTGGAGCAGGGTCGACTCTGCATACCTCGATCACCATCAGCCCCTGGTAGAGCTCTTCACTTCCGGTCCTGCGATGCTTGCCGCCACGCAAGACCTACGTTACGGACGACTCGGTGTCGACTTCGTGAGCTGTGGCTTGGCGGGGTTCACAGGGTATAGGACGGACCCAGACTGGGCCACCGGATACGGAATGGCCTACTACTCGGGCGTGAACAAGAACGGGTCGTCTCCGGGGGGAAGTGGGTTCAACGCGACGACGAACTGCTTTCTAGGAAACACCGCGACGGTTCCTGGTGCTGTGACCGGCGCCTACCAGTTGTCGTTCTCTAATGCAACGACATCCACCGCAACGGGCACCACCTGGTTCACCGCCTCCACGGCGGTTAACTTCGCCACGACCAGCTACGGGGAGTACTACGACATGTGGGGCCTTGCGAGCTGGATGACGAGTTGGAATCTCACTACGCCCTCGGACTCTCGCCTTCCTTTAGGGATGCCTGCGTGCACATCGTGGGTGCCATCGGTCGAAGATTGCGTCGCGAATTCCTCGGGGTGGTATGCGGTGGTGCTGTCGGCGAGCGGAGAGTGGATTAACAGCTACAGCGCACTTCCGAACGGAACGGCGGGTTGGTCCGAGCCGGTTACCGCCCTCGTGAGCCATCAGCAACTGGTGATTGTCGCGCCGAGTTCGTGGGATCTCGCCGGCGACAAGCTGACCGTGAACTCGACCGTACCCACCTCCACGGTCATCGGATCGCTCACGTTCTGAGCCGGCCCGCGTCCCTCACGCGGGTCCTCCCCCCTCGCTTCGCTCGGGGGTCCCCCCCGCGCTGCCCGCGGGTACGCGCTAAGGTCATCGCCTCACGCGTTCTGTTTGCTGACGGGGCACAGAGGATGGACCGCGAACTTCGCCCTCAAGCGATCGTGGTGGTCTTGGTCGTCGTCGGGTTCATCGCGTTCGCTCTCGCCAGCGTCATCGTAGCGCCGGGTCCCGCGACCACGCCGGCCCCTCTCTCGATCGTGTCGTTCGAATCCAACGAGAAAGCGCCTCCGCTCTGGAACCTAACCATCATGAACACGGGTCCGGCTCCAATCGAGAACCTCTCTGCTGCGATTCTGGCGTCTTGCCATAGCTGCGGTTTTGTGTGGGTGCAGATGTATCTGCAGTCGCCGCCGAATATCACCGCCAGCTCGCCTCTCATTGTAGGACAGGTGGCATCCTTCGTGTTCGGTCTAGCCAACACCGCCCTTACCCTGTCCTGCGGCACCAACTACGTGCTGATTACGGGATGGTACTATAGTGGTCCCGGTTCTGCGGGGACACCCTTCGAAATAGTGCCGACCGTTCAGCTCCCCTGCTCTTCACAATAGGAATCTTGCGGGGCAGATTCCGTCCCCAACCCGGCGCTTCACCCTTCAGGAGATCACGAGCGGCCTTCCCGACGACTCGCGGGAGGCGGACGAGCGCGCCGCGGAGCGAAGGCTGCGCGACCTGCGCGGGCGTGTCAAGGCGGCCCGGGCGGCGATCTCGGCCACGGCCGGCGCGGGGGAGGTTCTGCGGCGGGACTGAATCAAGGCAGGGCACTTCTACGCCAGGTTCGGGATCAACGAGGAGCAGTTTCGGCGGGGAGTTCCACCTTTGGATGGTCTCTCGCAGAGTGACGTGCTCCGCGATTTCACGGAGGTTCCCGTCGATGCCCGGTTGGAATCGCGAGCTCGGGGAGAGGCGACGCTCCCCGCGTGACTGACACGAGTAACGTGGGATGCGGCGACTCGCACGGTCGCACGGCGGCCGATCTAACGAAGCGGTCGTCCGCGCGTAGGCCGTGCTAGGGTTTGTCATGATATAGGATCGAGGCGATTCGGGTTCAACCCAAGGTCAAGCAACATGGCTGCGCGCGACGAGCGCGTGGTCTGGACCGTGCCGGGTGCGGCCGCAGACCCACACGGTGGTGCGGCGGAACGGATTCGACCGCCGCTTTTCACGAGACTCTCCTCTATCGTTTTCGAACGCCGGGAGGGGGAAGAATGACCGCTGGCAAGACCATGTGTGAGCGAGTTGTGGGAAGACCACGAGGTCGAAAGCACAGTCGAGACTCGCCGTCGGACGCGTCGGCTCGCGCCGGGAGCGATCGGACTCTGCTTCGTCATGGTCTTCGCTGCCGTCGCCTTCGTGGTCGTACCTTCTTCGGTTCGCGCGGATCCTCTCAAGATCTGTCAACAGTGCCCGAACGCTCCCCCCGGTCAATGCGAGCCGAATTGCGGGGGCGGCGGGGGCGGCGGCGGGGGCATTTGGATCCCGCCGTACACAACAGGAACGGCATGGAAATCCACTGGTTGCGACAGCTACACATTATGTGGTTCCAACTACATTCATGGCAACACCGCAACCAGGCAGACGGGCTTTGTTTCCGATGCCGTAGAGTCGACTGCGGGAATACTGGAGGGTGCGACTGCCGATGGTTGGGTCGAGTTCACGCAGTACATCGGACACCCCTCGAGCACCGGAACTTGGACCCTCGATTTCGCTTGGGACATTTCATGGTCGGTCTGGGCGGTAGCGGCATGCTATCCGGAGGGGGGAGGGAGCTATGCGGCGGCGAGTGTGGTAATTGGGGCTAATGCACAGAATGAGAACGGCTATTTTGTTCACAATGGTGACGTTACCGTCACGCTGCTTAGCACCTCCACAAGTTGCCCCGGCGTGCCCATTGGGAGCGGTGGCAGCGGGGGCGTTGCCGAACAGTACCGACGTGACCTTTAGTGCGTATCTCGTAAGCAGTGACACGTTCACGTTCTACACCTGGATTCACGTGTCTACCGCTGCGGTAGGGTTTGGAATCGGCGGAGCTGATGCACAGGCTTACGCGACGTGGGGTACCGGCAGCAACTCATACTCGTGGTGGATGGCCTACTCTTGAGGTGGGGGCCGTGAAGAGCAAGCGCCGGCGATATGCCGAGGTCGGTGCGATTCTCTTCGGGGTCGCATTCGCGGTATTTGTCCTATTGTTCTTTGCTTACGTGCCCCTCGCCGGGGGTGGTTCGGGGGTGATAGGCGCAGTCATGATCCCAGACATGATTCTGGGGACCGTCGGTCTATGGCTCCTGATTTGGACCGGATTACTTTGGCAGGATCGGAAATATCCCGCTGCCTCATCTAACCCCCCTGAAGGGTGAAATTCTCCTCTCCTAGTTAGTCTCACAGTTCTCCGCGTTCGTCGTGCCCGGACCATCTTCCTCTCTACGGTTTGGCAGCGCTCGGACCATGTTCGGGGGTAAACGCACAGGTTTGTCTGTTCATCGCAGCCGCGCCACAGCCACGACCTAGCCGCAGAGCGCCTCCGAAATCGACGCCGCGAACCCGTTCCCCGACCTGCCCGCAATCCGCGGGGCTGACGCCAGTCCGCGACCGGCTGGTCCGGTCGCCCCGGTCACCCGCCGGTTCCCGAGCCCCCGCTTCGGGGACTACTCGCGGACGCGGTTCGAGTCGTGGGTCGCGTTCGGCGGCCCGGACGAGGATGTGGCGGAGGTCGCGTCCCCGACGCGGCAGTTCAGCCTCCTGGAGATCACGAGCGGTCTTCTCGATGACTCGCGGGAGGCGGACGAGCGGGCCACGGAACGGCGACTGCGCGACCTGCGCGGTAGTGTCAAGTCGGCACGGGCGGTGGTCGCGACCACACCAAGGCTCGCGGAGACGCTCCAGCGCGACTGGCAGAAGGCGGCTCGGTTCTACGCGCGATTCGGGATCACGGAGGGGATGTTTCGAATGGGGATCCCTTTCCAGACGGGTGAGCTCGACATCAAAGAGTCAACTCGCCATTTTCCCATCCCTGGTATGGAGGTGGTCAAGGACTAGAATGGTCTAGGGGGTTCGGTTTCTTTGCGGACGGCGGAAAGTCTTTCATTTTTCGTGTTACTCCTCGGCGGGCCCCTCGGCTCAACGTAATCACCTACAGTAACTCTATTCCGCCCTGATGAAGCCAGGTGAGTGTCCAGTCCACCGTGCCGCTGCCGAGTCGCGCAAGGGTCTGGCGACGCAGCCTCTTCTTACCAGAGTTGGGCCGTCTTCCGCCACCCCCGAGTGCGCGACATGTGCGTTTTGTCAGAAAGCACTTGAGGTCGTTCGTCTCAACGGAACGGACAGCCCGAAGATCGCGGACGCTTGGATGGAGCTTTGGCACAACGACTTTGACCTCTAGCTCTTCATGTTTCGTCTCCGACAGATGCTGGCATGATGGGGCCAAATGGCCCGATTTCCTCTGTCGATTCTGCCCGAAATCTGGCTAAGGATTACAAAGGAGGCCAGGGACACACCAGGTTGCGTAGTTGCTATCTATACCGCCACCGATAAATTCCCTATAAGTAGAACATACTAGTAGTGGTATGCCGCCCGACCAAACTACACCGGCGAAGGTGGACCCGAAGGTCCGTGGTGTGGTGTTATACTTCACCTACCGAAATCCATTCCCACTTCCATCGACCCGTTTGATGAAACTAGCCTACCTGGCCGAGCTGCGGGCTCTAGAAAGCTTGGGCCACCGGCTGACAACTGCCGATTTCATCCACTATAATTACGGACCATTTAGCCGGGATGTCGCACTTGCAATGGAAGGGGTCCCGGAACTTAGAGTGGAATTCAAGCAAAGCCCAAGGGGCAAAGGAAGATTCCTTTCCCCGGCGCAGAAGAAGGTCAAGGTAGACCTCACAAATGAGGAGATGGCTCTGCTTGAGTCCGTCTTGAGAGATTGGCAGCACGTAGATAGCGAGGTCCTAGTGGCGGCGACCAAGAGGTCCCCTCCGTTCGTGTGGACTGAGTTCGGAGATCCAATTCCGTTTGATCGGTACTCCAAGTTCGTCGGGCAGATGCAGCGGGCTCGGAACGACGACCTAGGTAAAGGCGTCGCTGTGTTGGAAAACCGGGACGATGTGGCACACTTTGTGAAAGAACTATAGCCTTCGTCGGCAACATGCGTTGCCGGCGCATGTACCGTCTGAAGATCCCGACCTGGGTCCGCTCTGCAGTCACTCGCTTCAAGGCGGAGGAGCCGCCGCACTTTCGGACCCTTGAACAGCAACTGGAAAAGGTTCAGACCGACCCGAGGGGGGCGGGAATTCAGACGCGGCTCGACTTGGTGGACTGCTACTTCATCCTCCTCGGTGGCTACATGCTCTTCTACGTCGTTGTGGAGGATGCTCGCGAGGTTCGGTTCTTCCACATCGAGAAGAAGTTCTTCAGTTGGTAAGTGTCGATATTTCCGGCATAATCCTCCCCGGGAAACAGTACCGAGTACGTTATTTCCTATAGTTTCTTCCCGAAGCGGGGAAGACAATGGATGCGCGATACCTGCCTTCGATGCCGGACTACAAAGGGAAGGCCGGCGCTCGCGCAACTCGTTGGATGGGTTGGGCAAACCCGAACGGTCGGTCCATCGACGTCGAGGGGCGAGTGAATCTGTCGCATCCGACCGATTTGGACAAGGTAGAGGATCGGTGCGGTTGCTACGCCATTCTGTACCGGGCTGCGCCCGAGAGCTACTACACCGCGTACATCGGATATTCGCGCACGCTGCGGAAGGAGATCAGGGCGTACTACCGAGCTGGAGTACCCGAAACTGCAGATTTTCCTTTCACGGCGGTTTACATTCCGAACGCTGAGATCTCCAAGGCATACGAGCTGGATTTGATTCGGTATTACTCCCCGCCTTGGAATGCCAAGTTTCACCGATAGGGAGTTCAGCGAGAAGTCATGAACGCGGTGACTGTCGTCCTAATCACCGGAATCCAAAAGCAGAGGCTGAAGCTCCAGAAGTCCGCCAGGAAGTACGGTCGGATGTCGGTGAACGCATTCAAGCGACTAGATTTCGAAAAGGGCATCACCAATGGCGCCAAGGCCCTCGCGGTGCTACAGACAGACCAGTATCTCGCGGAGCAGCAAGAGACCCTACGCAGAAACAGCCGTTAACAGCAGGTCACTCCCACTCAATTCGTCCGACCGGTTCTCCCGTCAGGTCAACCACCACTCGGCCCTTCAGCGCGCCAAGGGAATCGAGGCCGAAGAGACTCACAGCTTCCCCTTCCCATGTCCTTGTTCGCTTGAGGGGTCCTTTTCGCTGCTCCTTGACTACTTTCGGTGGAATCATCACAAGGGCCCTTTCAAGGTGTACCACCTTGCCGATGCCCCCCAGTACGATGTCCACGTCATGAAGGACGGGAGATCCGCCTGCGCCGGCAATCCCACCGACCAACTCTATCTCCCGACCCTCGAGGCGGAGACCCATCTCGAGGGCTTTCTGTTTCTCGATAAACGTGCGGTTAGAACCTGTGTCAACGAACAGCTCAGCTTGGCCGATACGAGGTTCCTCCTCGTCCTTTACGATGACTGCGGTGGCTACCGAAAAAAGACCGCGTGATGTGTCGTAATGGAGGTCAACAGACCCCATCCTAGAGAATCCAGGCGAGCCCTCGCGGTGGGACGAATGTGAAGTAAGCTCCCGGGTGGTCAGACGCCTTGGCTCGTGCGGCGGCGGGATTCGTTGACGAGAAGGTGACCGCCTTGTCCTGCACCACAACGTACTTTCCCTGATATTTCCTAAGTACCGCAGGGTTTTCCTTCGCCCACCTGAGATTGTCTTCAAACAAGCGAAGATTTTCGAGCACCACGGGCGCGACTGCCGCTGCCATCGGTGTAGCCTCCGGGACCTCAGTCGTCTATATTAGCCAAGGGGGCGGGATTTAATGTTAGCTCCATAAGAACTCCAGTTCGGAATGACCTCGAATTCCGGATATCCGGACTTTGGCAGGGGCGCAGAGCGCCCGAGCAGAATCTACCACCGCAGAGTGGGAGTAAGGGATTACTTCGGACTTGACAGTCCAGTCCCTATGGCCGTACCGTAGATGCACCTGGTATTGCTTTGGACCGCCCTGCATCCAGCGTGGCGGGTCCTCCATGCTCGCTCTGCTCGCGAGTCCCGTGGCGGGCGCCGCAGATTGCCGACATCACGAGCTGAGCCTCGCGTCTCCAGGGACTTAGCCGGCCGGCGAGGCTCCCTCGTTGTCCCTCGTGACCGAGGACAACGATGATCGCCTCGAACCCGACCGAATGTCTGCGCAGACCGTACGAGACCGTGGCCGGTCCCGACCAGGTTCCCCTCTACGACCTGGTCCCCGTCCATGGACCTCAGGGGGAGCCCCTCGATGCCTACCGTGGCGTCCGTCGCAAGGACACCTCCCAGGTAGTGTCGATCGTGAGCCACCGCTACCAGCTCGTGCAGCATCGCGAAGTCGCGTCGGCCGTGCACGCGATCGGTGAGGCGCTGGAACAGCCCAGCTTGGACTCCGCCGCCCCCACGTTCCCCCGCGAGCAGATCCGCCTCTTCGCTGGAGGACGCCGGATGGAGATCCGTCTCGTGGTCGGAACCCGGTATGAGCTCGCCCCAGGGGAATCCGTCTATCCCGGTGTCCGTGTGATGAACAGCCTGGACGGAAGCTGGGCGGTCCGGGCCGAGGGAACGGGGGTGCGGATCGCCTGCGCGAACCAGCTCTACGCGGGCATGCACTCGCTCGTGGAGCTCCGTGAGGTCCACCTCTCTTCGGCGACGGACTTAATGGCGATGCTCCAGAAGGCCATCCACACGATCCTGGGCCGCTTCCGGGACGCGCTGCGGGTCTACGCGGACGCGATGGGCGACGAGGTCCTCTCGGAGGACGTGACCCCCTCGCTGGTCGCGGCGGGGCTCCCCCGCGTCTATGCGTCCACGATCGGTGCGCGGGCGGAGGCCGTTGCCTCGCACAACGCGCTCCTCACCCGGTGGTCGGCCTACCAGGTTGCGACCGAGATCCTCACGCACGAGGTGGGCCTGCGCGTGAGCCCGGAGCGGTCCCGGGGGTTCGAACGGGCCGCGGCAAGCGCGTTGCTCATTTCGGACAGGGCACCCGCCCCTGCGTGAAGGGCAATGGCGATGAACGTTCGAGCAGCCCTTGCGTTCCGGGGTGCGGGCGAGGTCACTCTCGCGGTCGGTCTGATCTTCATCGCGGCGGGCGTGGAAGCCCTCGCGGTTTTCAACGCGTGCGTCGCGGACCCGGGGTGCCTTCCCGATGCGTCTGGGTTCAACGTGGGAGCGTTCTTCGCAATCCTGGCGGTCGGAATCGTTCTGGCCGTGGTAGGCGGGAGGATCCTCGTGGCCTGGCCAGAGGTTTCGCGGACGGTCTTGCCGTAACGCGCTCGCGGCAGTGCGCGGGTCCCTCCCACTCACTTCGCTCGTGGGCCCCTCCCGCGCCACGCCACCGGTCACGCCCAATCAAGCGAGTGTTTCGCTCACTCCGCGACTGCTTTTCTTACACTCAGTGATACCTTGCCGACGCCGGCTCAAGCCTTTGTGCCGACCTCCTTTGCTGACCCCTGTCTACCCTTTAGAATAGGTCGGCAAGGTTGGCAAGGTCGGCAAGCACCGATTCGAGAAATCGAGCCCAGCCGTCGTTGTCGCTTCTCCGACTACGTCTCCCCCGAAGCGTCCTTGGGATCCCGGCCCGCGGGGTCCCCCGGATATGCGCGACGTGGCCCGGCGCCTTGAAGAAGCGTCCTCAGGTCATACACCCTGACCTGAACTCCCTCGCGCATCACACGTTGGCTCCGGACGCCCAGCGAACTCAGTGCCATTCCCAATCGTCGGAGGCTCAGCGAGTTTCCGTTGTCGGACTCGGTCAGCTCCTTGAAGTCGGTGGCGGTCACTTCGGTGTTTCCGGTTGTGCGGAGCCGTTCGGCGCAGTCGTACACGCGGGTAAGATCCGTGGCCAAGGGGTCATCCGCGGCAGAAACAATCGCCCTAGCTCTCAGGGTCTCCTCGTCCGCGCCCACCGCCTCCTGGTCGTCCTCCTCGTCGACCCCACCTGTAAGGAATCCCCATGGCTTCCGCGGGCCGCCGACGTACGGAATCATCGACACGATGCCCACCCGCCACGCTAGGCCGAGATCGGCCCAAAGCTCGGCCTCGGGGAGCCCTTTCGCGAGCGTTCTCTCGAAGAGCTCCGCACTCTCGCGGTCTTCCACGACCACGAGACACCTCCGATGGGACGAGAAGGCCTTTCGGATGTTGCGAACGACTTGGTCGAATCGCGAGGTTAGAGTGGTAGATTCGACCTCAACGCTGTAGGTGCGCCCCCGCCACTCGAACTCAGCGTCGGGAAGCAGGTATCCGCCTGCCTGAGGAACGATTCGAATCGGAATGCCAGCGGCATCGAGGATAGTTGCCGTGTCGGCCAGTATCGCGCAATGGTTCTCGCCCTCATTCCTGCGGGCCTCAAGCGCCTGGAGATGGAAGCTCCCCCGGCGGGTCAGGCGAAACTTTCCGTCGGCCGCGTCTTTTTCGACATCTCTCGCGGCCACGGACCACGCGATTACACCATCGAGCCGACTCCTCAACAGTGCCGTGTCTACTGCCAGCTCCTCGCGGGTCCTGGGCTGCGTGGAGAGAGCCTTCAGTAGCCCTTCGACCGTCTCCTGCCCCACGAGCCAGGGCGAGGCCTCCGAGTCTTCCGGTTGAGCGTATCGTCGCGAGCTGGTGGCGACGAGTTCCTTCAGATTGCTTGCCTGTGGGTCAGGAGGAGGGCTGGGGCGCGTCCCCAGCTTCAGAAGGTCTCCCGACACCGCCATCGCGACCTCGTAGGGCCTGAGCCCGTCCACGAGGTCCTGGGGAAGCCATCCGTGGCTCTCCCCGTTGACGATCTTCCAGGCGTCGTCCATGTCCTCTGTCCCGAGCGAGAAGAGGAGCCATGCGTCGACGTTCCCGAGGAGGGCCGCCCTGATCCTGGGTGGCACCCGGTGGAGGTACTGGGTAATGGCCACGACGTGAAGGCCGAACTTCGCCCCCTCACTCAACATGTCCGCGAGCGCGGGAACCGGCGTAATTGTGGACCTCGTCGAGGACCAGGTAGACCGGCCGATCCGGTCGCCCGCTCCTCTGAACGGCGGCCCAGAGCTGGGTGAGGTAGATCGCGCCCAGGAAGTTCGCCCCGTCCGCTCCCAAGGCGGACTTGGAGAGGTTCAGGAGGAGGAGGCGGTGCCCGAGCAACCTGTCGAACGAGACCGCGTTGCCTCGCTGGCAGAGCGCGATCCTCAGGAGGGAGTTGGTGGCGATCTTGCCGACCTTGTCGAGCGACGACATCGTGAAGGTGTAGTCGAGGCGAGGGAGGTGGTGTTCGAGGAAGTCGCGCAGTGGCCCGGGCGGTGCGGACTTGACGAACCGCTGGAGGGCCGGCTTTGAGGTGAGGATGTGGTAGGCATCGACCAGGTTCGAGCCGGGCGTCAACGCGAGGCCTTGCACCAGCGCACGCAGGACGAGCTCGGCTCGGCCCCCGATGCTCTCCTCGCCCCACGCGCTCCGGATCGCTGAGAGAAGGTCGCCCGCGAGCGCCTCCGACCATCGATCGCGGGAGGATGCGTCCCCTTCTGCGCCCTCCGGCGGCCGAAGCAGCGAGAGGGGGACCGAAACCATGGTCGCGTCACCCTGCTGGAAGGTGGCGTGGGCGGGGTCGATCTCGACGGTCTCCGAGGCGATCTCTCGGGGAAGTCGCGACACGATCCCGTCGACGAGCGTCCCGGTGGGCTCGATCACGACGACGGTGGAGTTGGGGTGCTTTCTCAGCGTCTGGAGAACGAGATTGAGGGCGAGAGTCGACTTTCCCGACTGGGTCCTGCCAAGGATGGCGAGGTGGTTCCACTCTCGGGGGCAGAGCGACCCGGCGAGAGCCGCTGACCCCTACCAGAGCCGCTCAGCGGCGCGGGAGTCGGGGGAAGCGGACGGGCGCAGGACGAGTTCTGGCCCAGGCTGCCCCCGGGGCGCTCCCGCGTAGGTAGCATTCGGGATGGTGAGCTGCCCAAGGTATGCTGAGCAGGTGCGCGAGCTCCGTGCCGGAAACGTTCCGGCGGGCCTTCCTGCTCGAGTATCGTCGGAGGTCGTGGTTGGCCAGAGCCGCGTGGAATCCCCACTCCGCCTTGGAGCGGATGACCTTCCACCGTCTCCAGGGCACTCCCCCGGTGGTTGTCCACTGCCCCAGCCAGGCACCGAGCGCGGTCAGTGCCTCCTCTGGCTCAGGCCCGGTGACGTGGGCCCGGAGCTCGACGTGATAGGCCGCCTCGGCGCGCCGCGCGTGCATCGCGAACCGGAGTGGGTGGTGCTGGCGCTGAGCGACGGTGTCGTAGAGAGGCGAGAAGAAGGTCGATTCCCAGCCTCGGAGTCTTCGAAAGAGGAGCTGCAGGAGCACGTCGTGGTCGCGCAGTGAACGCGAACCGAGGGTCCGCAGAAGGAAGCTCGCGCTGTCCACCTTGGGTTGGATCTGGATGGGCAGGTGGTGGTGCTTCTGGACGGGGACCGCCCGGGCGAAGACCCCTTCCGGAACGAGCGTCGCGGCGGAGCATTCGATCGGCGCGCCTCCCGTCAAGCGGGGGCGGTTGGTCTCGAGGCAGGCGAGCATCGCCTCGAGGTCCGAGGCGGAGCTGGAACCGAGCGAGTATCGCACTCGTCCATCCGTCTCTCGGTGAATCTCCAGCCAGAACGGGGCCGGAGAGGCCCAGACGAGCGGCGGGATATCGGGCGGGTCCTTGGTCGGCGTCGGCAGCAACAGTTCGCGATGGACGGGTCCGCTGTCCATGCCCTGCTGAGCGCGGTTTCAGGGTTATTGGGCTACGTCCCCCGGCGGAATCTGAACGGAGATTTGGCGTCGGGCAGCTTCCATACTCCGCCGGCGAATGTTCGATTCTTATGACGCGGATTCGTTCGGCGGGATCGGTGGCGACCGGGATGGCCCGCGGAACACCGATTTCCAGGGCGGGAGCCCTAACATCGTCCTCCCGGTCGCCATCTCCCCGACTCCTCGACGTAGAGGCGTTTGGAACGGGCGGAGAGTCCTTCAACCGGAAGGGCTCTACGGCCTTCTCGGAGGACACCGTGCCCGAGAGGGAACGGTGGTGGGCCGAAGCAGTCGAGAGGTACGCGGAGCGGAAGCGGCTAGACGGAGTATGGACGAGAGCGGGAGCAGCAGGGGCAGCGCGGTGCTTGAGGGCATGGCCCGGCCGGTTCGCTGCCGCGGGGCTCCCTCGACCAGTCCACGCGCGAGACGTGACGGCGGAGATGGTCCTGGCGTGGAAAGAACGACCGATGGGCTTCACCCGATGGGATGCCGACCCGAAACCACTTCGCCCGACGACCGCGTTTCAAGCCTTGTGGCACCTGCGGAACTTCCTCCGCGACTGGCACAATCCGATCGCGGCCAAGGACGGACTGTGGCGAGGGAAGCCCGGCGATGCCATCCATCGGCGGTGGTTCGACGAACCGACCATCGACCGAATGTATGTGGGTGCGACCGAGCGGGAGCGTCTTGTTCTCGCGCTCGGGGCGTGGGCGGGATTACGGCGGCGCGAGATTGCGTCCCTCACAGTGGGGGACGTGCGACTAGCCCTCGACAAACCGCTGATGAACGTCACCCGAAAAGGCGGGGTCAAGAAGGACGTGCCGATCTCAAAGGCGGTCCTGAACGCCATCCGCCCGTTCGCGATCGGGAAGCCTCCCGAAGCGAGAGTGTACCCGAACGGATACGCATGCATCCAGCGGGACGTCGAGGCCCTCGGGCGAATCATCGGAACCCCAGTATCGTGCCACGACCTGCGCCGGTCGTTCGGGCGGAATCTGTACAAGCGCGGGGTCGACGTCAATCGGATCCGCGCGTTGTACAACCACGCAACGTCCGAAATGACCCTCTATTACATTGGGGAAACCTTGGATGGGATGCGCGAGGCGGTCGAGCTATTCGACCTGCCCCGATCCCCGCCGGAGGCGCCGATTTTGGGGGTCTAAAACCGTGTCAAAACGCGACCCTGTTTTGCCCTTTTGCCCCGCAGCTAGAGGGCAAATCCCCGAGGTGCGCTCAGCCCGCCCATTATTCATCAAAGGTCAGCTGGTTCTAGTTTTCATCATCGCGCGTCGGGGACCGTCATTCCGAGGGCCGGGCAGCCGAGAGCGGCCGCTCGTTCCAATGTTTGAGGAGCTCATCGATGTGAAAGATCCCGCCGGCCGCATGGGCCGAGGCGAGCAGCGGAAGGGCTTGGGGGTTGAAGGACCCATCGACCCAGGTCGGACCCCCGGCGGCCAGACGTGCCACGAGACTCCAGTCGGGGTCGGCCTCGCGGGGGGATACGATCAGGTGGTCCGGTCCCACCTCGCGGACGATGCGAGCGAGTTCGAAGGGGTCTTCCGTTCCCCAGTCCGGATGAGAAAGAGCGAGACGCCCGGAGGATTCGAACTCCATCTCGAACACAAGCTCGGTCGAAAGACGCCACGCCCGCTTCAGCTGGTGGGGGCCGCGGAGGTAGGCGCTCGAAAGGACCGCTCGCCGAGCCCCCGAGATCAGGATGTCGATCGCTTGCTCTGCCGTGCGGACGCCGCCGTCGACCCACAGCGTGACGTCTCGCGAGATCTCCTGCAGGTAGTCGAGCTGGGGATCCCCGTGCTCGAGGCCGTCGAGGTCGACCAGGTACAGCATTGAGTAGTCCCGCGCCAACCGGTCGACCACATCGAAAGGGTCGAACGGTGGACCTTCCGGGGAAACGGCCACGACCGGACCATCTGGGCCCGGAATACACACCTGCCCCTTTCGGAGGAGCAGGCACGGCACCAGCGCGGGACCTTGCGCCGCCCCGGACGAACGAGGAACGGTCTTCGCAAGCGGTCGGCCGGGCATGGGTCGGGGGACTACGCGTGGGTTATTCGGTCTTCGCCTGGCTTCCCGTCTTGACCGCCGTCGTGGGCCACGATTTTGACTCCAAAGTCAGCCCCCCCCGTGCCACCGGAGCCTTTTTCCCTCCCTGACGGGTCGTTACCCCGCCAGGAGGTGGAGGGCAGCTGACGGTGGTCCGTGCCGGCAACGGCCGGCCGCTGAGGAAAGTCCCCGCTCCGGGAAACACGGGGTCGGGCGGGAACCCGACAGGCGAGAGTCTGAGCTCCGGAGCAGAAACGACACAGTCCGATGGTACGGTGAAGGCGGTGCGCCGGAGGTTCCATCGGGATATGGTGAAACGGCCGACTCCCCGGGAGCAAGCCCTGACGGACGGGATGAAGCGTTTCCGCGACCGTCGAGGAGAGCGCGCAGTCGAATGCTGCCTGAAACGGAACGGGGCTTACTACCACGACCTGGCCCGGCCGAGGTAAAACTCGGCGGGTTATTGCCCCTCGAACGCCCCTTTTCCATCTCAGGCTCCCAGGTAGGCCTCTAGCGAAGCAACCGCGTGGTCCACTCAAACCGGGCCCTGGTAGTGGCGGGTTGTCTGCGGGTCCTCGTGCCCCATCAGGTCTTGAACCGCCTCCAGCGGGGCACCCGCCTCGAACATCATCGAGGCGTAGGTTCGCCGAAGATCGTGCGGGCTGTCGCGCCGGGTTCCTGCGGTGCGACAAGCTCTCGCCAAGTCCCGGCCTTGCTCGACCGGCCGAATGGATAGACCCTGTCGTTCGGTCCTTTCCCCACCGTGGCGGCGATTATCAAGTTCCGAGCGTGCCGCGGGAGTCTTACTGGGCGCGGCTTCGACCACTTGCCCTTTCGAACTCGGACGGTTGACAACCCACCGAAAGACAGCGATACGTCGGCGACTGTTACGGCTCTCGCTTCTCCCGGTCTTAGCCCGCCATAGAGACCGAGGGCGAATACTGCCCTCGCTTCGTCCGAGGGTGCCGCGTTCAAGACCGCCGCGACCTCTTCCTTCGAATCCATTAGTCGGATACGTTCGAGCAGGACCTGCCCCCAACGAAACCGGAAGAGTTTCAAGTCGAGGGCGAGCGGAACCTTCTCGAACGCGAGAAAACTCCCGGAGAAGGCCGAGAGGTCCATCGCCCACGTCGTTATGGCGAGCGGCCTTCCACGGTTGATTCCTCGATATCCCTTTCCCTCGAACTTGAACGCGAGAACGCCCTCCCGCGTCACCGCCAGCGCACTGTAGATTCCCTTGAACCCCAACTGCTCGAAATACTCGGGAAACCGTGAGATGCGTCGCGTAGGTCTCCTGCGATTGTCTGTCTATCTCCTGCGCTTGCGCCCATGTCTCTACTCGTTCGGTCCACCGCCGCTCCCTTTCGGGCACGGCGTCCTCCGAACGGGGGTGAGAGCGAGGGTGGGATAGAAGGTCGATTTGTACCCGAGTCTCGATTGGAGAATCAAGAACCATGAGATTCCCCCTGGCCACCGAGAAACTGGTTCACGCCGAACGCCTGTTGGAAATCCTTCCTGGCAAGCAGGCGGACCATTCGGCGTTTCGACGCTCTTCTCAACGCGTGCATCGACGCGGCTCGGTCCGTGACGTTCATTCTCAAGAAGGAAATCGACGACACCCTGCCGACCCTGGCGCCTTCGTACTTTTCCAAGCAGGTCGAGATGGCCCTGCCGAAGAACAACGCCCTCCCGTGGCTCAACGAGGCACGGCGTCTTTCAAGCACACGAACAACCGATTCGGGTTGGGACTGTGACCCGAACTGGGGGCATCTACATCGACAAGATCATCCCGGGCGAAGCATACGTGCAGACACCCAGGGGCGAATGGCGGGCACGGATGAAGACGGATGGAGACGGG
>CAVTJV010000008.1:0-38223 GCA_963735185.1 uncultured Thermoplasmata archaeon | reverse complement strand
GTTCCGTTTCAGGCAGCATTCGACTGCGCGCTCTCCTCGACGGTCGCGGAAACGCTTCATCCCGTCCGTCAGGGCTTGCTCCCGGGGAGTCGGCCGTTTCACCATATCCCGATGGAACCTCCGGCGCACCGCCTTCACCGTACCATCGGACTGTGTCGTTTCTGCTCCGGAGCTCAGACTCTCGCCTGTCGGGTTCCCGCCCGACCCCGTGTTTCCCGGAGCGGGGACTTTCCTCAGCGGCCGGCCGTTGCCGGCACGGACCACCGTCAGCTGCCCTCCACCTCCTGGCGCGGTAACGACCCGTCAGGGAGGGAAAAAGGCTCCGGTGGCACGGGGGGGGCTGACTTTGGAGTCAAAATCGTGGCCCGACGACGGCGGTCAAGACGGGAAGACCAGGCGAAGACCGAATAACCCACGCGTAGTCCCCCGACCCATGCCCGGCCGACCGCTTGCGAAGACCGTTCCTGGTTCGTCCGGGGTGACGCAAGGTCCCGCGCTGGTGCCGTGCCTGCTCCTCCGAAAGGGGCAGGTGTGCATTCCGGGCCCAGATGGTCCGGTCGTGGCCGTTTCCCCGGAAGGCCCACCGTTCGACCCTTTCGATGTGGTCGACCGGTTGGCGCGGGACTACTCAATGCTGTACCTGGTCGACCTCGACGGCCTCGAGCACGGGGATCCCCAGCTCGACTACCTGCAGGAGATCTCGCGAGACGTCACGCTGTGGGTCGACGGCGGCGTCCGCACGGCAGAGCAAGCGATCGACATCCTGATCTCGGGGGCTCGGCGAGCGGTCCTTTCGAGCGCCTACCTCCGCGGCCCCCACCAGCTGAAGCGGGCGTGGCGTCTTTCGACCGAGCTTGTGTTCGAGATGGAGTTCGAATCCTCCGGGCGTCTCGCTCTTTCTCATCCGGACTGGGGAACGGAAGACCCCTTCGAGCTCGCTCGCATCGTCCGCGAGGTCGGACCGGACCACCTGATCGTATCCCCCCGCGAGGCCGACCCCGACTGGAGTCTCGTGGCACGTCTGGCCGCCGGGGGTCCGACCTGGGTCGATGGGTCCTTCAACCCCCAAGCCCTTCCGCTGCTCGCCTCGGCCCATGCGGCCGGCGGGATCTTTCACATCGATGAGCTCCTCAAACATTGGAACGAGCGGCCGCTCTCGGCTGCCCGGCCCTCGGAATGACGGTCCCCGACGCGCGATGATGAAAACTAGAACCAGCTGACCTTTGATGAATAATGGGCGGGCTGAGCGCACGGGAGAGACTTGCCCTCCGGAGAGCCCTTTTTGGGCAACCGGGGGGCGACGGGCGGGCACGGTTCTAAGCCCCCAAAAGCGGTGCTTGGGCAGGCGACCTGGGTAGATTGAACTTTTCGACCGCAGCGCGCATTCCGTCGAGCGTTTCCCCAATGTAGTAGAGGGTCATCTCGGTCGACGAGTGGTTGTAGAGCACCCGGATCGTGTTGACGTCGACTCCGCGCTTGTAGAGAATGCGCCCGAACGACCGACGTAGGTCGTGACATGAGACAGGTCGACCTATGATCCGCCCAAGCGCTTCCACGTCCCGCTGGATGGCGAAGTACCCCTGGGGGTAGACCGGCGCATCCGCGGGACGGCCGACGACCCAGGGACGAAGGACGTTCAGAACCGCCTTTGAGATCGGTAGTTCCTGACGCCGACCGCCCTTCCGCGTCACGACCATGCGGGCATTGTCGATGGTAAGGGTCACGTCTCCCGCGCGCAGGGACGCAATCTCGCGTCGCCGCAACCCTGCCCATGCTGCGAGGGCGAGAACGAGACGCTGCCGCTCGGTCGCGCCCGCATACATTCGGTCTATGGTGTCGGAATCGAACCAACGCCTGTTCACAGCGTCGCCAGGCTTCCCTCGCCAGAGGCCGTCTCTCTTCGCGATCGGGTTGTGATGCTCCCTTAGGAAGTTCCTCAGGTGCCAAATCGCTTGGAAGGCGGTCGTCGACCGGACCGGTCTCGGATGCGAATCCCACCGAGTGTACCCCATCGGTCGTTCTTTCCACGCGAGGACCATCTCCGCCGTCACGTCGCGCGCGTGGTTTGGTCGCGGGAGTCCAGCGGCTTCGAACCGGCCGGGCCATGCGCGCAAACACCGCGCCGCCCCCGCTGCTCCCGCTCTCGACCATACTCCGTCTAGCCGCTTCCGCTCCGCGTACCTCTCGCTTGCTTCGGCCCACCACCGTTCCCTTTCGGGCACGGTGTCCTCCGAACCGGCCCCAGAGGCGTTCCGGTTGATGGACTCTCCGCTCGATCCGAACTCGACAACGGTCAGGGTCGGGAGAGATGACGACCGGGAGGACGATGTTAGGGCTCCCGCCCTGGAAATCGGTGTTCCGCGGGCCATCCCGGTCGCCACCGCCGCGACCGAGCGAATCCGGGTCTATCTATCGGATGCCGCCGGCGGAGGATGAACAATGTCCAGTCTGAGGCCTCGTCGACCGAGATGTCGGTCGCTCCACGGTCGCGGGCTGTCACCGCGAAACTACGATTCCGGCAGGTGCGCTGCGCAGTACGCGGATGGCAATCTCAGAGGAGACGGGGCCAAGGGTGTACGTGATCCCTGTGCGAGTGCGGATCGTGAGATGGCGGTTTCCGGGAGACATCAAGATCGACGGGTCAGGGGACCCGTCTCGAATACGATCATGACGGCCCGAAATCCGCTCTACATCACTCCACCACAGCTGTTGCAGGGCGGAAGAGGGAGAGATGTTGTGGGGGTACTTCACCATCAACCCCTGGTCCGAGAATCCTACCGACTTCGGCGCGCGGCGGTATGGACCGATGGTGAAGAGGGTCAAGGTCGCGGGGATTGCGGCGAGCGGAATGAAGACCACGTCAGGGCCATACACGCTGGGGTTCCAAACCGCAAGCGGCGCCACCACGACGATTGCAAGCACGAAGATCGCGAGCGGAGTCACAAATGCCGCGAGGGCGCCGGTTGCTGCAGGATTTGGCAACCACGTCCACCCGGCAGATACCCTCGGTGAGCGCAGGAGTGGAAACCCCTCGCCTGTACGCCTGGTAGGCTTCTTGGATCCATCGCTTCTCACGAGGTCCCAGAGATTGGAACTTGACAGTCCGACCCGACGAAACTGTACACTCAAGCGCCATCGCGGCCGTTGAAATCGCCGTAATCTCTTCAAATCGCAATCCCGAAATCCCATTCCTCCCTCGTACCAGAAAACCGTCCTCCGTCAGAGCTACGGCCGAAGGGAACCGTCCCCCACCGATGGCCATCACTAACCCCAGAAAGATGGGGAGACCGAGGAATATCACGCCCTGCGCCGTCCTCGGGTTCAGAGCGATTTGCCAGAACAACGATAACAGCACTACGCCCGCCGCCACGAAGAGTATGCCCGGAATCGTCCACATGCGACGCAGACTGTTTGGCCTCCATCGGGCGCCCGTGGGGTCCATCGTTGGATGTGCCGCCAATCCTTCGCTGATTCGGGTCAGTCGTGCAGCAGCAGCGGGGACTGGAGATTCGGGCGGTTGCGGTCTGTCGCCCGTGGTGGCTTCTTGGCTCGTGGGATGACTGGAGACCTCGTACCCTCGCAGTATTGCTTCGACGCCAGCCGGGTCGACCCTGAACCTGAAAGTGCGGTTCTCAGAGGTTCGGACTTCCACGGCAACTGTGCGAGTGGAGTCGGTGGGTCCAACAGATTCCATCTCGTTCCATCCGATCAATCGGGGACGACCGGGGGTGGAGTGTACCACGTCCTGGTGGATCCCCAGAGCGGAGACGCCGATGTGCTTCGGCTCCTGTCGCCAAAAGATCCAACCTTCCAAACCGAAGATTCCTCCCATGAAAGCGGCGGTGAACCCTGCCGAGAAGACCCACCCACGCAAATTCTCAGGGAGGATAACCGGCAGGAGGAAGTGCTCCAAGACCACCAGGGCGACGCCTATCCCGAATACCAGTCCGCCCAGAGGGCCCCATCTCCCAAGACGTGATTTCTGGAGATTCGCGAACCACTCCACTGACGGCGATTCTGGCGACACCTGGGTGACTCTCGCGTCACTTCTTGTCCCAGGGGCATCGCGAAACATCCGTAGCCACCGGCCCTATGGAAGTTCGAAATCGTGCGAGTCCTTCCGGAGGAAAAAGACTTGCGCACTCGCTCCTCGAAAGCGACTCGAGCAAGTACTGTTCCCCTGGTGGACCTCGATCTCTCAAATCGCCAGGGCCATCTTTCACGATTCCGTGGGACATGAGGGCCCAAGAGACTCCTCTTCGACTCTCCCTCGTGTCGACCGACTTCGTCCACCGCGAGCTGCTCCTGCCGACGCCCGTCAAGGATCCTCCGGAAATCTCACCGCTGGTCTGGAGCTCGGGCGACCCATTCTGGCTGGAGATTCACCGAGAAACATCCGGCAGGGTGCGGTACTCGCTCGGCTCGGAAGATTTGTCGGACCTCGAGTCGATGGTCGCCTACCTCGAGAGCACTCGTCCACGCCTTGCGGGTGGCGGACCGATCGAGTGTCCCGCCGCGACACTCGTCCCTCAAGGGATCTTCGCTCGAGCGGTCCCCGTCCTGAAGCACCACCACCTGCCCATACAGGTTCGAACCGAAACGGACCCCGCGGGCTTCCTTCTCCGGATACTGGGTTCGTCCACGCTGCGCGACCACGAGGTGGTCCTTCAGTTGCTCTTCCGAAGGGTAGGGTTCTGGGAAATGGGGTTCTTCTCACCCCTCTACGATACCATCGCCGAGCGCCAGGCCCACGAGCTGAGGGGCCAGATGGAGGCTCGCCAG
The DNA here is from genome assembly GCA_963735185.1 of uncultured Thermoplasmata archaeon. Classification (GTDB taxonomy): domain Archaea; phylum Thermoplasmatota; class Thermoplasmata; order Lutacidiplasmatales; family UBA184; genus Lutacidiplasma. The sequence goes on along the minus strand of CAVTJV010000008.1, from coordinate 33,441 downwards.
GGCGAGGCGGCCTATCGCATCGAGCTGCGGACGAACATCAAGGGGCCGCAGCCGGAGGAGGCGCTGCTCGCTCTCGACAACTGGCTGGGGCAGTGGATGACCTCGGGCGGGAAGCCCTGGAGACGGTGGAAACTCATCCGCCCGAAGGCGGAATGGGGGTTCCACGCAGCCCTCGCCGCCCACGACCTCCGTCGGTTCTCGAGCAGGAAAGCTCGTCGGGACGTCTCCGCGACAGAGCTCGCGCACCTGCTCAGTATCCCATGGGCGGCGCATCATCCCGCGTGCTCCTACGCGGGAGCGCCCCGCGGGCAGCCCGGGTCAGACCTTGTCGTGGGTCCGCCCCCTCCGTCTCGCCACGGTCCACGCGGAGGCGGGGCCCTGGCCCTTCACACTCCGGGGCGCTCTCGCCCCGCCCTGCCCGAGGCAAGCCGCGACCCGCGGTTGGTCGTCGGGGCATGCGGCTCGCACCGAGTTGGCCTGCCGCGGGATTGGCACCACGCCGCGATCTTGGGCAGGACCCAGTCGGGAAAGTCCACTCTCGCCCTCAATCTCGTCCTCCAGGTCCTCGCAAAGGACCCGGGGGCGACCGTGGTCGTGGTCGAGCCCACCGGGACGCTCGTCGACGGGATCGTATCGCGGCTTCCCCGAGAGATCGCCTCGGAGACGGTCGAGATCGAACCCGCCCACGCCACCTTCCAGCAGGGTGACGCGACCATGGTTTCGGTTCCGCTCTCGCTACTAAGGCCGCCCGAGTGCGCAGATGGGGACGCATCTTCTCGCGATCGCTGGTCGGAGGCGCTCGCGGGCGACCTGCTCGCCGCGATCCGGAGCTCGTGGGGCGAGGAGAGCATCGGGGGCCGCGCGGAGCTGGTCCTGCGCGCCCTCGTCCAGGGTCTCGCGCTCACCCAGGGGTCGAACCTGGTCGACGCCTACCACATCCTGACCTCGAAGCAGGCCCTCCAGCGGTTCGTGAAGACGGCCCCTCCGGGGCCGCTCCGCGACTTCCTCGAGCACCACCTGCCGCGGCTCGACTACAACTTCACGATGTCCACGCTCGACAAGGTAGGGAAGATCGCCACCAACCCGCTCCTCCGCGTCGCGCTGTGCCAGCGGAGCCACGCGGTCGCGTTCGACCAGCTGCTTCGACATCGTCTCCTCTTGCTGAATCTCTCCAAGGCGGCGCTCGGTGCCGACGGCGCGAACTTCCTCGGCGCGATCTACCTCACCCAGCTCTGGGCCGCGATCCAGCGGAGCGGGCGGCCCGACAAGCCGGTCTACCTCGTGCTCGACGAGGTCCACAACTACGCCGTGCCAGCGCTTGCCGACATGCTGAGCGAGGGGGCGAAGTACGGCCTCCACGTCATCGCGGCCACCCAGTACCTCCACCGGGTGCCTCCGCGGATCCAGGCCGCCCTCCTCGGGAACGTCGACGTCTGGCTCCTCTTCTCGCTCGGCGTCGAGGACATGGAGGACGCGTGGAAGATCGTGAACGGGGAGGGCCACGGCTGGACCCCGCAGGACCTCGTGGATGGCCTCCGGCCCCACGAGGTAGCGATGGCCGCATCGGGGGGCCTCGTGAAGCTCGAGACGCGTCCTGGCCCCGATTCTGACCCCCATGCGAAGGATCTGAAGGACGTCGTGGCCGCGAGCTCGCGAAGGTACGCCCAGCCGGAGGATTCGGAGGCTTCCGCCTGGCTGGTCGACCAGGATGACTTGGAGGCGGTCCTCAATGGGCTCGCCCACCGATCCCGGACGCTGGACGAGCTGGGCGGGATCACGAGCCTCCGACCCGACAAGCTCGCCGCGGCCATGCGCCGTTCCGAGGAGGCAGGGGACGTCGAACGAGACTCCGAGGAGCAGGGCCGGGTCCACCTGACCCCGCGAGGCAGTGTCCGCCTGAGCGTGCTCCTGGCGCGCCGGAACGAAGGCGAGGACCACGTCGAGACGCTCACGGACCTCGTGATGTGGCTCGGGACAAAGCACATCGAGGTCACGATCCCCGAGCAGGTCGCGGGGGTCCTGATGCCCGACGGGCAGTTCCGCTACGGGGATGCGGTCTACAACGTCGAGGTCGAGTCCTCCACGGTCGCGAAGGCCACGGAGCAGGTCATCCGGAACGTCCGGAAGGCCCGGGAGGCGGGGAATAGGGTCCTGATCGCCCTCCCTGATGCCTCGAACGTCCAGCGGGTCCTTGCCATGCTGGACGGGGCGTTCCCGGGGCTCCGGCTGTGGCCGGATGGTGTCGGCCTCGTGTGGAGACGCGAAGACGGGATGTTCCAGGCGCACCGGGTGCCCGGATCCGAGGTTTGGCCGTTTCTGGAGGATAAAGAGATGCCCGGGGCAGTTGACTTCCTACCCCGGGAGGAGTTATCGCCCTCTCGCCTGGCTGCAACCGACCCGCTGCCCGGTGCCCTCCGTCAGGTCATCGAACGGTTCCTTCGAGCCGGGAAGGTCGAAGCAACCCTCGTAGAGTTCCTATCCGCGCTCAGAGAATCCAACGGGTCCGTTTGGGACGAGCAGCGAGTGGGTATTGCACTCAAGACACTTGGACTCGAATCGCGACGGAGCCGCATCGACGGGATTCGACACCGGGTCTACGAGCTCCGCGGGTCCCGACCCGTTGCTGGTCGTCTGGGAGCAGGCGGACCAGACGTCCCGACTGCCTGGCCCGACCTTGATTTCGGTCCCCCAGTGGACCAGTCGTCGAAATCGGGTCGGGACACTGAACCGCCGAGAGGAGACTGCGGCGCTGGCCCGACCGACCCGGCTGGCCCGGATGATTAGGTAGAGTAGGGTTTGAGGTGCGTCGGTCCATTGGGACAGAGTTAGAGCCAGAGGATCATCGCACGCCGCGGAAGGTCCCTTCTCCTAGTCAAGGCAATTGTGACTCCGACCACGGCGAGCGAGACCCCCACGACCATGAGCGCGAGGTAGCCCGACAGGATCTCGGGCGGGACCCCCGAGTTGCAGGTCGGGTTCGCGACGCACGCATCGAACGCCGCGAACCACTCGACCGCAAGTAGCAGAACGGAAAGACCGATCGTCACCAGGATGGCGCCGCTCCAGACGATTCGCGAACTCGTCCCCGATGATAGATTGTTCGAGATGCCTTCTCGCATCTTTCTCCCTCACGGAGAGAGGGAGAAAGGGCGAGACCGGCGCGGGGGGGACCCGCGAGCGGAGCGAGGGGGGAGGACCCGCATCGCGAGCGGGACTACGACTATTGTGGGCAAACAATTGTCACGCTTGGGACCATCTCAAATGGTGGGCCTGGCGCGTTCGGAGCTTCATAAAAAGCTCCCGTAATCAGCACGTAGTTGGTGCCGCAGGCCAGGGTAAGGGCGGTGTTAGCTAGACCGAACACGAAGGATGCCACCTGTCCTACAATGAGAGGCGAGCTGGCGGTGATGTTCGGCGGCGACTGCAGATACATCGGTACCCACACAAACCCGCAGCCATGGCAAAACGCCAGAATCGCAGCAGAGAGGTTCTCGATTGGAGCCGAACCCGTGTTCATGATGGTTAGGTTCCAGAGCGGAGGCGCTTTCCCGTTGGTCTGGAAAGACACTATCGAGATCGAGGCCGGCGCGGTCGCGGAACCCGGCGTTACGATGACGCTGGCGAGAGCGAACCCGACGAACCCAACGATGACCAAGACTGCCACGACCGCCTGAAGGCGAAGGTCACGGTCCATCTTCTACGCCCCATCAGCGCACAGCGCGCGCGAGGCGATGACCTTAGCGCGTGCCCGCGGGTAGCGCGGGGGGGACCCGCGAGCGGGGAGGACCCGCGCCTCTAATCGGGCAGGATTTCGAATCCGAGCAGATCGGGAGACACGAGCAGTCCCGCGACGCGTTGCATCGCGTGCGCGTGACTCGCGCCTCGCGGAGGAACGCTTCAACAGCCGCGAGGTCGCCCTGGACATCAATGAAGACCGTGCCATCGGAACGGTTTGCCACGGAGCCGACCACGCCATGACGAACGGCCGCCTCGGCGACTCGCGCGCGGTAGAACACCCCCTGGACGCGGCCGCTCGCGACACAGTGCCAGTGGACGAGCGAACTCACGGACAAGGGGAGTAGGAGAACGCCCAACCGCCACCGGGTCCGCCCGGCGCGGAGAGGTTGTCGACCTGCCACGTGCCGAAGTTCGCCGGAAACGAGTAACTGAATCTCTGCAAGCTCGGGATTGTGATGGGGATCGCAATGCTCCTCCCGCTTGAGGAGTAGGGAACCCAGACGGTGAACTGAGACGATTGGACCGGAATTGATCGTGCCTTGCCGCCGCAGGTTGAAACGTTCTGGGCATTGGCAGTGTGAAATCCATTCGAGAAGTAGAGGGATGAGGCGTTGACCGAGGAACTGAAGTTGTACATTGTGGGCTCGGAAAGATCCGATGTGCTGTTCGGCCCGAAGAGAGGGCCACCGGGCCAACTGAAGATCTCACCTGTGTAGACCTGAGGGCGACTGACCGTGAGGAGCGCCACCGTGAAAGGAGCGGAGCAGCGGACGTTGGTTCCGGGCCCCCACACCGTCTGGTTCTGGAGGGGCGACACTCCGACAATAACCTGCCAGAACGCTCCCCAAACGGTTCCGTTCGTCTCCCCACCACCCACCAGCATACCGGGAGTGGTCGAGCCGAATGTGCCCGAAAGGACGGTGGCATTGACGAAAGCGAGACCTCCGTAAGGCGAGTTCTCAAGGGAGAGCGGTGCCCACGCGGTCTGATTCGCCACTTCACCGACCGACTCACATGCCCAGTGGATGACCGGCGCCCAGCCTGCGATCCACGTCGGGGTGAACAGTCCGACCACGATTGCCGTGACGACGACCACGGTGATTACCGCCCAACGCCGGCGGGGCCGCCGTGACGGAGGATTGGAATCCATGCGGGTGGGTATTCGGGCCGTTCGGTTATCGGTATCCCCCCGCCGCCGTGCGCCCGTCGCGCGCGAGCGTCTCGGCCCGGCCCGGGGGGGTCGCGACCACCGGGCGCGCTGCCTTCACGCGGGCGCGGAGCTAACGGACTTGGCCCGACGCGCCATCGGGCGGGGGCGTGATTGGCGAAGGCTTTGACCGCCGCTTCCTCCACGTCAGGACGATTAGCACCGCGACGGCGACTACGAGAACCGCCACGAACGCCCCACCCAGGTAGTATCCCGTTACGCCGGGAAGCCCGAAGGGCCCGGACCCTCCTCCTTTCGAAAACGTAACGTTCAGTTCTCTCGGGCCGTTCGCCACCGTCACGGTCCCCGAGGACGGGTTCGCGGAGCGATTCGTCACGTTACCGACAGTGAAACCGAACGTCCCGTTCACCTCTGGGAAGGTGATCGAGGGGGTAGTCGAGGAGAAGGTCGTTCCCCCTACCGTGGCCGACCAGTTGGTCCCGGATGGGAGACCGCTTTCGTGGACCGTCAGGCGGTAAATCTGCGGGAGGATGGTGATGTTGTTCGTGTCCGAGTCCGCGACATACACGTTGTGGTTGACAGAATCGTAAGCGATGCCTATCGGCCCAAGCTGCGCGGGCTGGGTCAAAACAATCCGGTTCGTGTCGGGGTCGACCACCGTGACGTTAGGTGTGTCAGGCCCCTTGGCTAGAAATCGGTCGGTGACGTAGACATAGTCATTGGCGGGGTCGTATACAGCCGCACCGCACGCGCTGCCGATCGGTATCGTGGCAGCCACTTGGTTGGTAGTTCCGTTCACTGCCGTCACGAAGTTGGATTGACCGGGGCCCGCCGCGTTCTCGCATACATAGACGTCACCGTTCGCCTCGTCATACGTCACGCCAGGGCCAGTTTCAACCGGGTAGACCTGCCCCGAGACGGTGTTGGTCGTCCCGTTGATGACGGTGAGGTTCGTGAGAAGCGTGGATCCCTCGTTGGCCACGTAGATGTCGCCATTCCCCCAGTCGTAGGCGGCCCCATTCGGGCTCACCCCCACCGGAATCGCCGCCACAGCTGTCGCCCCGTGAATCACACTCACTTCGTTCGTGACGATATCCGTGACGTAGATGTCGCCGTTTGCGACGTCGTACGTCTGTGGATCCGGACCGCATCCGTTCGGACACCCGACGTTGATGAGGGGAATTGTCCATTCGACCCGGTTGGTGGATGAATTAATGCCGTAGACCGTCGAAACCGCGTCTCCAGTGTAAACGACCCCGGTTGAGGTGTCCGTTACAATGGGGCCAATCCCAAACGGCATGGGAATCCAAGCGACGACCCTGTTTGTCGTGGTGTTGATCACGCTGATGTTATTGGATCCGAAATTGGTCACGTAGAGGTGGTCGTTGATCGGGTCGAATGTTATGCCGAATGGATAAGACCCCACAGGAATTGTGCGTTCCCCGAACGCAGAGGCGGCGAGCGGGGCCAGTGCGGGAGCCGACCCGCTGCGAACCTGAGTGACTCCCCCAAAGGAGGGGAGGAGGACCGCGACCACTACGACGGTCGCGACCGCGGCGAGCAGCTCGCCCCGGATCTTCACGCTACCGTGACCGCGCGGGCGCGTAAACAGTTGACCCTGAGTCGGGGAGCGCGGCCGCCGTGCGCCCGTCGCGCGCGAGCGTCTCGGCGGGGTGGGGTAGTCGCGAACATCACCCGCGGCGCCTTTACGCGGGCGCGGTCAGGGACACGGTAGGTAGGAGAACGCCCAGCCACCTCCGGGTGCACCTGGACCTGTCGCGAGGTTATCAACCTGCCAAACTCCACCGTTGGCCGGGAACGTGTAATTGAATGACTCAGTGAACGGTAGGACGTATGGTAAAGCGATCGTCCGCCCGGCAACAGTGAACGGAACGTCGATGGTGAGGAAGCTAGATTGGAATGGGCGAGTTAGAACTGGGCCCCCGCAAGTGGAGATGTTCTCCGAATTTGAGAAGCTAAAGCTATTGTTGATGAACGCGAGCCTGGATACGTTTGAAGGGCTGTCATAGGCCGACACGTTGTCGGCCTCCCCGAGGTCGGAGAGGTTACTTTGAGTGTGGATTCTCGATGTGGTCGCAGCGTATGTGGTCGGCGACTGGAACGCAATAGCGAAGGGCTGGGCGCATCGAACATTGGCGCCAGGTCCCCACTGAGTCACGTTCCCAAGCTGATACAAGCTCGCGTTGGCGGTGAAAAGGGCCGTCGCTGCGGTTCCATTCTTGGCCGATGTCCCCCATCCTATCCTGAGCATGTGCCCAGGTGGAGGGGGAGGACCGTTCCATGCCCCCGGGAATGCCCAGTCCATGGACCCGTTTCCTGAAGCGGACCCGAGATAGGGCGAATTCACAAGAACAGTGGGGATCCACCGGTCGGTCTCGTGCGCGACGAGTGCTTGGTCCTGACAAGTCCAGTGGGCGAGAGGCGCCCAGCTTCCCACAAATGTCGGGGCCGCTAGCCCAACTGCTATTGCAACTGCCACGACTCCTACGGCAATAGCTCGATTCTTCGAAGAGGCTTTCGGCTTGACAGTGAAGGAGTACGACGCCGCGGGGGTACCGACCATCACACGTGTGACCTGTAACAGCCTCCACCTCTAAAGACGATGTAGGTTTTGCGCTCAGCCGCCGCTGCCACAGGCGACCTCGGGGGAGCTGCCGCCACACCAGCCGGCGAGCCATATGTGAACGTCAGACGTGATTGGGCTTCCGACGTAGACCCAGAAGTACGGTGAGGCGCCATCGCTGCTCGGATCGGCGGCGTATGTGAATGTGCACGCCATGGTCTGTACCGTCGTTGTGGTAACTGTCGTCGTCGCTTGAATTGGGATTGAAGCGGAAACGGCTTGCCCCGCCCAACCCACCGACAAGCCGAGGTCGACGTTAAACCCGCTTGTAGAACTGTAGCTCCCTGACTGAAACAGGGTCTGGGTCAGCGGGTTCCCGTTCGTGGGGTTTGCGAATACCCACCCGGCTGGAGGCACTGTGCTCGGACTGTATGTTGGCGTGGACATCCATTCAGTTGTGGTATACGGACCTGAGCTTGACCCGTAGTCAGTTCCGTCCACATAGCTGCTGCTCATCAAGTTGCTCGAAGTCAACGCGCTGTCATTAATCGTTCCTGAGAATGGATACATTAGACTAAGGCCCACATCCGATCCCGCCCCGCCATTGGCACTCCAACCAGAACCCACCGTGTCTTGTTCTGCGGTTCCTGATTGACCGTTCAGACCGATTGTCTGGGACACAGTCTCGGTAGTGGTTGACGTCAAGTAGGTGAGGTCGCAGGCCGCGTTGTTGTATGTTTTCCCATTGTAGGTTGTGTGCACCAGCGCGAGGGCCACTGGCACCAGGCTACCGATGTTCGCCGGGATAGCGAACTGTTGGAAGTCGTTGGTCGCCGACAGCGTGGAGCTGACCCAGCGGTCGACCACATAGTACCCGCCAAGTTCCACGGACAAGAGGTAGTGGTTGTTCGAAACCGACGGATAATCGCCGGCGGAAGTCGTGCAAACCCCACTTGCACTCAGCGAGTACGGTCCCCCGGAAGCTTGCGACGAAGCTGGAAACGGGGCGGTGTAGTATCCAGTGCTGGTTGTGGTTCCCACTTCAAACAACTCCTGGACTGTTGCGAAACCAAAGTAAGTGCAGTAGGCGTAAAGCCAGATGGTAGCCCCTGAAAGACTTGCCCCATCGGGATCAAGCCAGTGGGAATTCAAGGACTGGGCATAGACCCACCCTACGAGCTCGTTGATCGGCGCGTTGCTGGTCGTGAACGTACCGCTCTTGGTGGCTGATCCGCCACAGTTCGCGACGCCGACGGTATAGCTGTAGGTCGTTCCTGAGGTCAAGTCGTTGAGGTTTACACTGGCCGAAGTAGTCGAGGCGCTATATGAGGGAGCAGTGAGTTGCGTGCTTCCAATGTACCAACTGAAATCCGGCGCCCAACCGTTCCCGGAAGATGGTATTGTGTAGGTCCAGTTGACCCACGCTTGACGATACCCGGATTGGATAACAGCACCATAGGAATTGATCGTCGGAGCTCCGTTGCAGGTTGGCGGGGGCGGTGGGGGTGGGCCACAATTCGGATAGCAGTAGCGTTGGTTCGGAGCAGGACATTGTATGCATGCGGGTCCGGCTGTCTTCGTGCTTGAGGCGAAAGCCGGGGTCGGCATCACCACAAAGACAAATGTTGCGACAATCATGACAAGGCAGATGCCGATCGCTCCCGGCGCGAGTCGGTGGGTGCGACGGCGGGCCTCAATGCGCGTTCGAACTCGCGGTCTCTCCACGGTTCCCCCTTCCATGCTAATCGCCCTCCGCCGCCAATCAGGTAATGGCTGAACGGGTAGACGTGCGTACCCTCTGTTTCCCGTTAACGGGACGCCCGTCGACGGGAGACCCGTTAACGGGTAACCCGTAAACGGGCGACCCGTCAACGGACTCCCCCCTCGCAGCCGTCCTTTGGGCGAGACGCGTCTTCGCCTCACTCAGGAAAGACCAGCGACCAAGAATGAAGAGGTCTCTCGACTAGGGCTGTTCCCCGTTCGGTTAACCGGTATCGCTTCGCGAATGGGAACACTTGCTGAGGGTCGGGGGTTATCAGGCCCAGCTGGACAAGACAGCCGAGTGCCCCATCGATCGCCTCTTGACCAATCCGGAGCCGCCGGCGCATCTGATACGGGCTCGCCAGGCTTCGCTCACTCCCCGAGTCTTCCTCGTAAAGGAGGAGCAGGATTTCGATCGACCCTCGGTGACGCCCGAGCTGGTTGATCAACGGCTGGGCACCACGAAGGGAACCCCGGGGACATGCTCCAAGCGGCCCCGACACGTGATGCCGGGCTGCCGCCTGTCGGGTCCCTTCGACCGCACGTCGAAGATTCGCCTCAAGACGTGGGTTCAATGTTTCCAAGGCGGTCGACTTGAGGACCTCAGATGGACTTCTGGACCCTGAACGAGACGGTTCAATCCCTCGAACCGATTGAAGTACTTCGGACGAAAGATGGCCATCAGCGGTCTGCCCATCTCCAGCGACAGAATCTTGCCGGTCCGCAATCGTTCCCGGCACGACCCGGACCACGCGCTCGACGCGCGCAGTCAGCTTCTTCAAGATTGGATTGGCCGCGGACCGTCCTTCGCGTATTTCATGATAACCTCGGGACTCCCCACGCGCCCTCCCATCGGGCCGTTCAATCCGTCGCCCTGCGCCCGTCGCGCGCGAGCGTCTCGGCCCGGCTCGGGGGGGTCGCGACCACCGCTTGCGCGGGCTTCACGCGGGCGCGGAGCTAACGGACTTGGCCCGACGCGCCATCGGGCGGGGGCGTGATTGGCGAAGACTTTGCCCGACGCTTTCTCCGCGTCAGGACGATGACGACCGCGGTCGCCGCGACGAGTACCGCCACGAATGCCCCCAACAGGGAATACCCGGTCGCTCCGGGCAGTCCGAAGAGCCCTTTGGAGGATCCGCCACACGTAGAGGTCGGGAACGTCACATTCAGCTCGCGGGGGCCGCCCGCGACGGTCACGGTCCCCCTGGATGGGCACGCCGAGCGATCCGTCGCGCTGGCGACAGTGAAGTTGAACGTCCCGTTCGTCTCGGGGAACATTATCGTGGAAGCCGTCGAGGAGAAGGTGGTCGCCCCCACGGTGGCCGACCAGTTGGTCCCGGATGGGAGTCCAGATTCGTGGACAGTTAGGCGGTAGATCTGCGGGAGGACGCTGACCGTGCCCGAGTCCCCGTTCGCGACGTAGAGGTTGTGGTTCACGGGATCATAGGCTATGCCTATGGGCGCCAGCTGCACCGGCTGGGCAACCGCGACGACGTTGGTTGCCGGGTCAATCAACGTGACAGTGGTCGCATCCCGTCCTCCGGGCTTGTTCCGATCGGTAACGTAAACGTAGCCGTTCGCCGGGTCGTAAACGGCTGCCCCGCATGAACTGCTAATCGGAATGGAAGTGACGACACGCTGGTTTGTTGCATTCACGGCGGTAACGAAGTTGGAAGAATTGGCCTGAACGTTGTTCGAACAAACGTACACGTACCCATTCGAGTCGTCGAATGCGACTCCGGGACCTGTGTTCACTGGGTAGACTTGTCCGGCGACCCGGTTAGTCGTCCCATTGATGACGGTGAGATTGGAACGAATGGAGGTTCCCTCGTTCGAAACGAATACCTCTCCATTCGCGGAATCGTAGGCGGCCCCGTTGGGGCCCGCACCCACCGGAATCGTCGCCACGACCGTCGTCCCGTGGATTGCGGTAACGTTGTTTGTTGCGATGTTTGTGACGTAAATGTCGCCATTCGCAGGGTCGAATGTCTGGACGTCTGCGCCGCAGCCGTACGGGCAGCCAAATGCCGCCAGCGGAATGGTCCAGGTAACCTCGTTAGTTGTGGGATCGATGCCATACACAGTACCAACTCCATCGCCCACGTAGACGACTCCGGTTGCGGTGTTCACTGCGATGGGACCATTCCCGTACCCGTTGAGCACCGGGACGGGAATTGCCATCAAGTCCTGGTTCGTGGAAGTGTTGATTACGCTGAGGTCTCCGGAGCCAAAGTTGGAGACGTAAACGAAGTTGTTCACCGGGTCGAAGGCCACACCCCACGGTCCCTGCCCCACTTGAATCGAGGCGCCTGAGAGGTCCGAGGCACCAGCCTGCACGAGACGGGAAACCGAGTCGTGCTCTCTTGGTGTGCCACCTGAAGCAAGTCCGAGGAGCACCATCGTGGCCACGACTAGAATAACGCCCGGCCGCCACGGAACCGCATGCGAGGTTCTCCGGTTACGGCGCGGCAGGAGGGGCGTGAGAATCGACATTCTATTCCATTCGGGATGCTATCTGCCAGTAAGTGTACTTAGAATTGCGCCCCGACACTAAACTCCGGGGCAGACTCGTACAAGGACAGGGGAGTGACGCCTAGACGGTTGTAATCACCGATGTAGGAGCCAACCATCGATGCCGCAGCACCGTTAAGTTCCAAACTGAAGAAGGTGACGGGGCTTCCTGCACCCGCTTCCATTGGTTCCTCAATCCATTCGCCGGAGTAAAGGTATGGCGAGAACGATTCGGAATATGACCAGGAAAGTTTCTCACTCAGGTCTTGGATGGTGAAGGAAGAGATTCCGTTCCCAGAAGTTACGGTGATCACGATCTTATCGCCCCAGCCTATCGGGAAAGAGTTGTTGTAATACGTGTTGCCAGTGGAGCACTTGGGACTCCCCGCACACCAAAACGCAGTGAAGTTCGTACCGCTGTCGTACTCGATTCCGGCTTGCCAGAGATAGATCGTGGAGCCGGTCAGGCCCCCGATTCCCACCCAGATTCCATACGAGGAAATCCCCTGCACTGGATTGCCGGAGGGTCCCCCGCTCTGGGAACGGGGAATGACTCCTCCTGAGCTCTGCAAGTAGAACTCCACGACGATACCGCTGATCGACGGCGTTTGCGTGTTCCCGACTCGCCAAGTGAATGTAACTGCTCCCGAAGCGCTATCGTTCAGGCCATACAGGTACTGGTTCGCCCCGCCGTATGTGTAGCCGGTCTCCTGGCTCTCGATCATCCAGCCGCTACCGCTGGAGGGCGTCACCGTAGCCGAACCCGTCGGGCGAGTGGCCCCAAACAAGGCCAAAAGCAGCGAGGGCTCGTGCGTGGCGGCGTTCGTCACAGTCAAACCTTCGCCGCTCGCCGTACCTGTTGCCCGCCCCGACCACCCCCACCGTCGTGCCGCTACTGAGTTGGCCGACCGTGCACGATCCGAACTCCACGGCACTGAGCGTGACCGTGATGGTGACCGCGCCCCCGCTTTCGGACGGAACGTCATAGAATGCGACCGATTGATCGTTCGCAAACTCGCCGGCCACGGCGCTGAACGAGTCCACGCCGTCGTCGGCTACCGAGGTGATCTGGTGGGTACTCGCCATGAAGTTGATGGCGACATACATGAAGTCACCCGGGGTCTCACTGAACCCGGAGATCACACACGTCGTCCCGGAGCCATCGGTGGTGGAACTGGACGCGGAACAGGGCGCGCCACCGAAACAATTGCTGGTGGGCGGGCTACCGACAGGGATCGCACCGCTACGGGGTAGGTAGAACTCCCCCGAAACGCTAGAACCAGTCCCCCTGAGGATGGCGGGGAACTGACATACCCAGCCCAACTCGTAGGGCCTGAGTGGATTTGGGTAATCAAAGAAACTGTCGATGAGCCAGTGGCGTTGAATTGAGTGGGGTTTGTGCTATTGCTTGAAAGGGACCCGGCGCTCACAATCCACTGCAAGAAGGACACCCCCTGTGCGAAGTCTATCGCCTCTAGGCTATACACGTGGTTTTGGTCGAGCTGAAATGTCTGCCCGTTCGATGCATCGGAGCAGCTGCCGCTCTTCGGACAAACTTGGACCTCCGCTGGGAGCCACTGGCTAGACCAGTTGTCGAAAGTGATGAAGGTTACTTGGACAGTGGGAGGAGGCGGGGGAGGCCCCGTGTTGAGGGTGACCGAGGCCGAGTAGGTCTTACCCGAGTTGGGCGTGTAGACAGTAAGTATCGGTACTGAGGCATGACCCGCACGCGACCGAATCCTCTCCGCTCAGGACCCATCCCGTGAAACTGTAGCCAGAATCGACCGTACCGGTCATGGAAAACTGGCACGAAGACACGTCACACAAGTCATGCGTGACACTCGTGTGACTGCAGTACTGCGTCCCTTCCAACGAGATCGTCCCGTGCGTGCATGTGAGGGTAACGTACGTCCCTTGGACGAGTTGGGGACCCGGGCCGGTAGAATTCGCCGCGGTTGAATTGCCACTGGTCTGGTTCGATGCTACTTGGACTCGAGCCGCGGAGGCCATAGAGGGCACGATCACGAATACGAACGATGCGAGAATCATCACAAGGCAGAGGCCGATCACGCCCGGCGCGAGCCGGTGTTTCCGGCGGCCAGCCTCGACGTGCTTTCGACCTCGCGGTCTCTCAATCGTTCCCGCTTTCATGCTCTCATCAACGGTCATTCTTCCCCCTCTGGACGTTCTAACACGACTGAGGAGACGCACGAGCACCGCGGCGGACCAAATCGTTCTGCCGCACTGCCGGGAGGGTCTGCGGCCGCTCCCGGCACGGTCCAGACCACGCGCTTCGCGCGCGCAGTCTTTCTCATCGACTTTGGGTTGAACGCAAACCCGCGTTCTACTACTTCAACTGATGCCGAAAACCCCTCACGCGGGCACCGGTTGCGTGTCTTGGCCTTCGACAAGTCGGCTTCCATCCGTGAGAGAATCCTGCGAGGGAACCCCATGGCGAAACATTGCCTCGGTAATCCCCCAACGCCAGTAGAAGCGGGCCGCCTTCTGCCAATCGGCGGCGATGGCTTCCGACAGCCCTGGGGTGGTGGACACGACCGCTCGTGCTACCTTTACGCGAGCGCGAAGGTCGTGTAGTCTCCGCCGAGCTTGCTTTTCATCGGCCTCGCGCGAATCATCGGGAAGCCCACTCGTCGTCTCCAGCACCGAGAACCGGCGGGTAGGCGCGGCGATCGCCTCCGCGTCCTGGTCTTCGTCCGGGCCGCCGAACGCGACCCGCGACTCGAACCGCGTCCGCGCCCGGGTCGCGTCACATCACGCCCGTCGCGCGCGAGCGTCTCGGCCCGGCGCGGGGATGGGCGCACGAGCGAAGTGAGTGAGAGGGTCACGCAACAGCGGTCGACCCCATTGCAGACGGGTCCCCACGAGGGCCCGTAGCATGCTTCAATCGCGTCTTCCCGGGCACGCGAAGGCGCGTCTCGCGCGTCGCTGTCCCTTTTCCGGTGAGCCTTTGGGGGGACCGTCCGGGATCCTGAGGAATCACTCCAAACATTCGAGTGGATGAACCAACACGTACGTGAATGGAGCACCGGTCACGTAAGACCCAGAAAGCGTGACGTTGTAACTTCCGTCGCAAGAGACCGCCCCTCCGAAAAACGTGGCGGACCCCGTCGTGGTATTGCCGCTGTTCAGGGGATTCTGATTTGTGACGTTCGGAAAAAGGACCTCCCGCGGGACTTGGACCGACAGCACTTGAACCACCAACGAGGCCGTCAGATTCGATACCGCAGGGGAGCTGCTGTAAAGCAACTCCAGAGTGACCGTCGGTCCTGCCGTGCTCTGGATTCCGAACATGCCGAAGGTTACGACGGACCAAGGGGTCCACGGAGCCTGATTCTGAGCCGAATCCCCGTAAATCGAGAGGCCTGTAACGGCCGCAGCAGTCCCCACGAGAAGAACGAGAGCCAAGATGGCGGTCGCGGTCTGGAACTTCATGTCCCACGACCCTACGACCTCTAGTCCGCCTGGAGTTAATACCCCTTTGGCGCCTTAGTTGAATTGGATTCGCTAGGGTCGAACATCTCGAAGTGGAAAGCGGGAAACAAATCCGCATCGGTGATGGACCCATTTCCAGGGACACCGCCCTGGAACTGCGCTTCGGTGATGCCGAACCTCGTGTAGAAGCGAGCCGCCTTCATCCAGTCCCTCTGAAGAATCTCCACAAGCCCCGGAGTGGTCGACACGACCGCTCGCGCTGCCTTCACACGAGCGCGAAGGTCGCGAAGCCGCCGATCCACTTGCTTCTCGTCGGCTTCGCGGGAGTCATCGGGTAGCCCACTCGTGATCTCAAGGAGGCTGAACTGCCGCGTCGGGACCGAGATCTCCTCCGCGTCCTCGCTCTCGTCTGGGCCGCCGAACGCGACCCGCGACTCGAACCGCGTCCGCGAGTAGTCGCCGAAGCGGGGGCGCGGCGCGGAGCAAGGGACGGACGGGAGTGCAGGCGCGAGGACTGCAACCGAAGGGCTCGGTGGCCTCGGTCCGCGGGGCGGCTGGTTGAGCGTCCCGAAGCACCGGACCTCGAGGCCGAGTTGGCCCCTCAGAACGTTGACCTGTTCTGGCGTGGTCGTGCCGTGCCACTGGTGCCGTTGCGGGTCCCACCGGAAGCCCAGGTCGCGCAGGTACGCGTGGTTCGCGTACGTCGCGGGACCCCCGGACAGGAGCACGGTGCGGTTGGTGTGGTCGGGAAACGGCGTTGCGGTCGAACGGGTTTGCTGCGCGCTCGTAGCGCTCATTGCTGTCATCGATGCGGAGCAAGCGCGCAGGCCGTCCGCGGAGCGGTGGGAGCGACGCGGACGGCCGTGTCTCCATCATGTTCGCCGAGCGCAGCGAGGGCACGGCGAGCGCAGCTCGCCGCGAACTTGATGTGAGACGCGTGCGGTCGATGCGGGACAGCAATGAGCGCGGAGACGAGCGCGAGGAAGGCCGGAGATCAGCCCGAAGCCGGACCGCGTGCACCACTTTCCCCTGCGGGGATTGTCGTGGGTCCCGCGACTGAGTCTGGGGGAATGAACGAAGGGCTGGGTTGATTCTAAAGGCGAGCCCGGACTGACACCTCGATTCTGTTAGAGCCCTGGGGCCGCCCGAAAAGGGTCGTTTCCGAATCAGCTCCGGCGAGTGGCGTAGCACACCGCCATCAGGATTACTCCCACGAAGACCAACACCGGCCCAAGAACGATGTACGTGTAAGACCCGCTACCAACGCTTCCTTGTATCACGAAGTTCACCGAAAACGACGAGCCCGCAAGGGCCAGTATGAGACCAACTAGGAATACCCAAGGGTTGAGGCGTTGTACCAGCTGCGTCACGGTTGGGAACCGGTGAAGAATGGGAACCGAACTACTTGATGTTGGGGGACCGAGCGCACGCACCCCGAACGATCCTTTTATTGGCTGGCTGCCCAGCGTCCATCAAGAGCATCGTCGTCTAAGCTCACACACGCCAGTCGCAACCGGTGGAATCCGCGTGGGTTTCCAGGCCCGGAAACCGCCGCTTCCCGTCCCCTAGCCCCGGGCTGCTGAAGACCTGGGCGCAGGGACCTTTTCGCACGTAGGGGATTCTCCACGCAGGACTCTCTCGTTGTCGGCGGAAGGACCGAGTCTCTCGAGTGCCTGAGCTCGATGTCAGGACTTCGCGCATACCCACCGAGGCCCGCGGGTCGCAGGCAGGTCGGGGAACGGGTTCGAGGTGTCGATTTCGGAGGCGCTCTGCGCGCTCATCGCGGTCATCGACACGGAGGGAGCGCGGAGGCCGCCCGAGGAGCGGTGCGAGCGACGAGGGCGGCCGTGCCCTCATGATGGTCGCGCGGGTGGCCGTCGCCGCGCGACCTTCATGAAGGGCGCGCGCGGTCGATGACGGACCGCGATGAGCGCGGCGGCGCGGACGGCGAGGGGAGCCACGACGTCGTCAGCTCACCACCCTCTTGAAGAGCCAGAGGGTCGAGCTCCATGTTAGGACCAGGATCAGCGCGATTACTGCGAAGGCTTGGAGGAGAACCGTCCCATCGAATCCGCTGACCATCAGAGTCCTCGCGGCGTTCGCCATGTAGGAGATCGGATTGTACTGGCTCACGGTTTGCATCCAAACTGGCATGTAAGACACGGGCAGGAGCGCTGTGCTCGTGAACATAAGGGGAAACGTGAGGAGCGTGCCTATGACCGCCACGGTTTCGTTGCTCTTGGTAGCAAGCCCCACCGTCAGGGTAAGCCCTGACCAGGCGACTCCGAATCCGACCACGATCAGGTAAATCACCAAGATTCCAGGAACGCCCGTGGCGAAGGTCGCCCCCAGGAGGACGGCAATCCCGAGCACGATGCTCGTCTGCAGGATGAAGCGGACTCCGTCGCTCAGGACTCGGCCCAGTAGGATAGCGGACCTCTTGACCGGCGTGACGAGCATGTTCGCCAGGTAACCGGTGTTCAGCTCGTCCACCATGGCGTTGGCCGACTGCATCGTGTTGTTGAGAGTGTTGATGAACAGGATCCCGCCCACGGCGATCTCGAGGTAGCCCACGGTGGGGAACCCGGGAAGATTGGAGAGCTTCGAGAATAGCTGCGTGAATAGGATGAGGAATATTAGCGCCCCGAAGAGCTGGAAGAAGATGCGGACCGGAGAGGCGAAGAACTTCGACTGCGCCCTCCCGAAGACATACCAGACGTCACGAAGGCTCTCGACGGCGGTCATCAGTAGTTACCCCCCCGAACGCCGGACACAGAGGCGGGAGGAGCGCCGTTCACGAGGTCACCTTGGCGGATTCTCGACCCGGTCTTCTGGAGGAAAACGTCGTCCAGAGTCGGGGCAGCAAGATTGATCGATTCAAGGTGGATTCCGACGCCTTGGGAGAGCGTCACGATCTCCGGGACAAGTCGGCTGGCCTGCCGAGCGTAGATCACTACGCCGTTGGCGACCTCGACAACCTTCCCCACCCCGGGAAGGGCCCGCAGGCGACCCTCCAGCGCGTCCTTCGGGCTGGCTTCCGAATCTGGGTCCAGAGTCAGAATGATGGTCTCCCCACCAATCTGTTCCTTGAGGTCAGCAGGGGATCCACTGGCTACAATCTTGCCGTGGTCGATAATGGAGAGCTGACGGCACAGCTTGTCGGCCTCCTCGAGATACTGGGTCGTTAGGAAGACGGTCGTGCCTTCCTCCTTGTTCAACTTCGACAGGTACCCCCACACTTTGGCACGAGATTGCGGGTCCAAACCGGTCGTGGGCTCGTCGAGAAACACCAATCTCGGACGGTGGACCAGGGACGCAGCCAGACTGAGGCGTCTCTTCATGCCGCCCGAGTATTGCTTGGCCCTCCGGTCGGCGGCCCCCTGGAGCTCCATCAGGTCGAGCAATTCCTCGACCCGACTCTGAAGGGTAGACCCTTGCATCCGCTGAAGGTGGCCCTGGAACAGGAGGTTCTTCCTCCCTGTGAGGTCGCCGTCGACCACCGTTTCCTGAGATTGGACTCCGATGATCCTCCGGATCCCATCAGGGTCCTGGTCGAGGTCATGTCCGCCGATGGTGACAGAGCCGGAGGTCTTGCGGAGCAAGGTGGAGAGGACCTTGATGGTCGTGCTCTTTCCCGCCCCGTTCGGGCCCAGGAAGCCGAAGAATTGGCCCTCAGGGACTCGGAAGGATATTCCGTCGACCGCCTTCGTCCCACTGGCGTAGGTCTCGATCAAATTGTCCACGGTGATGATGTCCGTCATGGTTCGACTTTTCTGCGTACTGTGAGATACGACCGTATCCTATGTAGACGACAACCCTTTAAGATACTATGGTATCCTTTATCTGACGCCTAGGAGAACCCTCGTGGTCTCTACTCGGTCGACTCCGGCTCGAAAGGTCCCCGGCGCGGCCTCGAGACGGCGGGGGGCCGCCCTCGAGGACGCCCTTCTCGAGGCGGCCTGGGCAGAGCTCCTGGCTGTGGGTTACCGAGACCTCACGATGGAGGGGATCGCACGGCGGGCCGGAACGAGCAAACCGGTGATCTACCGAAGGTGGCCGAGTCGGGTGGAGGTCGTGATCGCCGCTTTGCGGAGGCGGTCCAGTTCCCTGGCCGACCGCATCCCGGACACCGGCTCGCTCCGGGACGACACCCTATCGGTGCTCAGGCACATGACGAGAAGATTCTCCGATATACCGGCGCGGGCTCGCAAAGGGCTCGTTGCTGAGGCTTTTGCTGAGGCGAATCGACTGGAGAAGAATCCTGCCGCGGAGGTCATGCCCAAGATCATGACGGCTATTCTGGACCGTGCCGCCGCTAGGGGAGAGATTCCCCGCGCGAAGATTTCCCCGCGAATTGTGAAACTTCCCGCGGACCTCGTGCGCCACGAGATGATGGTCACCGACGCCCCAGTCTCAGAACGGGAGCTCGTCGAGATCGTCGACGAGATTTTCCTTCCGCTGGTAAAGAGACCCCAACCCTAGCGGGTGACGGGAGATTCCCTCCGGCGGACGCGCGCGGCCGGTGGAAGACCGCAATCAGCAGCCGAAACCATCCCGGAGGCTTCAAGGGCCATCGAGGTAGTCAGGAAGGGGTCAGCAGCTGATTGAAACGAGGAGTGACGAACGCAACATGATCTTCCCCGATGCTACCGCGACCGTAGGGAAGACCCCCATGGTCGACCTTGGCCGCGTCGCGAGAGGCCTACCGGGCCGCGTTGTCGCCAAGCTCGAGATGCGTAACCCAGCTGGCAGCGTGAAAGACCGTCTCGGCGTTGCGCTCATCGATGACGCCGAGCGCAGGGGGGTCCTGCGACCAGGGATGACGATCATAGAGCCCACGGGTGGCAACACCGGCATCGGCCTTGCATTCGTTGCGGCCATTCGCGGCTACCATCTGATCCTCACGATGCCGAGCACCATGTCGAAGGAAAGGGTCGCGCTCCTCAAGCAACTTGGGGCTGAAGTAGTGCTGACTCCCGGAATCTTGATGGGAGACGCGGTCGCTCGTGCCGAGCAGCTGGTCCGGGAGCACCCGGCTTCTGTCATGCTCGACCAGTTCAAGAACCCCGCGAACCCCGAGATACACCGGAGAACAACCGCCGTGGAAATCTGGGAGGACACTGAGGGCGCGGTCGACGTCTTCGTCTCGGCGGTCGGTACCGGGGGAACTATCACGGGGGTGGGTGAAGCGCTCAAGGCACGCAAGCCGGCCGTGCGCGTGGTGGCCGTGGAGCCGGCCGGAGCCGCACTCCTTTCGGGAAGATCCGCCGGAAGCCATCACATCCCTGGTATTGGAGTCGGGTTCATTCCGGAAGTTCTGAACCCCGCGATTCTGGACGAAGTCATTGCCGTGACAGACGAGGAAGCTTTTGCATGCGCACGACGACTCGCTCGAGAGGAGGGGATCTTGGCCGGTGCTTCTTCGGGTGCAGCTCTTCACGCAGCGCTCTCGGTAGCCTCACGCGAAGACGCTGCCGGAAAGATGATTGTGGTGCTCTTGGCCGATACCGGCGAACGTTACATCACGTCGGACCTGTTCACCCAGGAATGAATTGGGGCACATGTCGATCACTCGTCGATTCTGTCGCTTCTTCAAGAACTCCTCAAGTGTCAGATGTTTGCCTGACGGAGTTCGCTTTGTGTCGCGCCTCTGTCCATAATGAACCCGATCCGCGCCCGCGCGAGCTTGAAGAAGGAAACGCGCGTTCGATGACTCGACCGTGAGGAGCGCGGGGGGCCGCGGCCGCGCAGGCTTCATGAAGGGCGCGCGCGGCTGAGTCGGGGAGGCTTACCCGCCTCCGCGAGGCGACGAATTCGCGGGGTTCGTCCAGAGACGGGACCGCGATCAGCGCGCGAGGCCACGAGAGGGTCCACGCGAACCTGTATCTGCCTCTCTGACGGTATGACGATGTGCTAGGGACTACCCTACTCGAGCGGTCATGACGGCGGTGCCCCGTGGAAAAGCTGCGGTGGTTATCGTGGTCGCCACGATTGCGACCCTCTTTCTTGCCCTCTTCTTGACCGCGCAGCCGTCGGGCGGAGTCTGTAACGGCTGCGGAATTGGCGAACCACCGTTCTCGGTGGGAAACCCGATTGCCGGCAACTGCCCCTCGGGCGGGACGTTCGCGACGAGAGGCTGTGTCTCAGGCGACTTCACTTACAACCTTACTATCGAGACTTCGAGCATCAGATTCGGGGAAGTACTGTTCCACATCGACACCGCGGACAGCAACGTGTACGTCGCGACAGGTCCGTACTCAGGGTTCTCAATCCTAACATTGAGTGGATCGCTGGCCGCACACTACCAAACCGTTGGTGGAGTGATGAACATGACTTCGGGATGGATCTACGTGGGCGGGTTCAGCGCTTTAACGCCGCTGAGCAGCGTCTACACCATCGTCGTCGACGTCGGAACGGTCAACCCGCACGGGCAAGGCCTCGCCTTCGCCGCGGTCGGCACAGGATCATATTCGTGGACCGCGATTCTCACACTTCCCTGAGCAGCCGGGGCGCGCCGGGCGCCCGCGTTCGATGACCGCCCGCGAGGAGTGCGCGGGGCCTGAGGACGGGATCGCGAACTGAAACGTGGAACGTGGTACCACCGTCTACGGCGCCTTAAATTGGCCGCCATGCGACAGCACCTCGGGACCTCGATGACGCTAAGTCAACGACTGCTCGCCGCGCTGATCGCGCTCGCGATGATGTTCGCCCTTTCCGCGATTCTGTGGGTCGTTGCGCCGCGGTGAAGACAGCGGACCGCGACCCCGACCAGGGACGCGTTGCCTCCTGGGCCGTAGATATCGGGTTGGGGCTATGGCCGGCGAGACGGGGCTACCGGACCGAAAATGCGGGAGAGTCCATCGGAGAGGAACCGGTAAGCTTCCACACCACTCGGAGTCAGCTCGAGCCTTCCCTCGTCCTCCGCAACTTCTTTGATCAAACCGAGGCGGACGAGGAATTCCAGGTACCGTTGGAAGACGGTGTAGTTTACTCCGGCTTTCTGCTGCAGCTGGGTCCGTCGGAGCCGCCCTCCGTTGAGGGCTTCTAGTAATCGTCCGATCACGAACAGATCGGGACGGGCCATCATGGCGCGGGCTGCGTCCCGGCGAAATGCCAGAAGAATTCCGACTCGAGCGTCGCGAACTCGCCGACCAATCGGTCGAGAAGAGTCTGGTACCCTCCAATCCAGCGCCGCGCGATGCGGTAGAGAAACCAGAAAAGAACCGATAGGACCGCGGCGGTCAAGGGGAGAATAACGAAGAACAAGAGGGTGCTGGACGGCAGAACGTTGACGATGAGGAGCTCGGCGAACACGAGTCCACCGACCAAAATCGGCGGGAACGACCAGTCGGTCTCGTTCTTGGCGTGAGTGATCCGTTGCTGAGCCTTTTGCACGAGGAAGGTCCAGCTCGAATCTTCCGCCTCCTCCGCGCTTAGGTGAGGCGCGTGGGGGGAGAGCGGTGACCCTTGCGCTTCCCGACGGGCGAGGAGCAGTTCACGGATCGCCAGCCCCAACACCGCCACCGCCGGCGTCTGCGTGAGAGGGACAATCCAGACGGGTAGCGTGGATGTCGTGTAGCTTCCCCCCGAGCTTGTTATGGTTGTAACGACCGCGAGGACGTAGGCCAGCACGACCAACCCCTCGCCCGCGATTGTTGCCACCAGAAAGCCCCATGTGAGCCAGGAGAACCGGTAGCTCCGCCAGGCCGCGGCGCGAACACGGATTGCGAGGGCGCGCAGCTCGTTCTGAACGCCCGCGATGACGGGCATTGCGGTCGGCCCAGCGGAGGCTGTCACAAGCTACCGATGGAATTGGTGAGCCATACGACTTCCTCCGCGGCGGTTCGTGTAGAGTCCTCGACACTGAGTGAACCACTGCTCGTCGCCCTGATCGCGCTCGCGTTGATGTTCGCCCTTTCCGCGATTCTGTGGGTTGTCGCGCCGCATTGAGGGTGGTGGCCGCGGTCGATGGCGCGGGCTTGATCCACGACGCGCACGGTCGATAAGGTTGGCTGCCGGTTGACATTTTTGGGTCCACGACCGGGCGCCGACCTACGTGCGAGAGTTTCGTTGCGTTTGGGCTTTGGTCTTGAGATACTCGAACACTACGGAGGGTGGGTCGTCCCGCTCCGAGCGCCGAAGAACCTCGGTGATATCGGCAGGCAGCAGTAGAAGGATCCCCAACGCACGACAATGCTCGGCTTCGACAGGTGTCACCGACGATCTCGCGACCACAGCGACCGCGAGGAGTTCGACCCCGTCAAGAGCCCCCGCCAGCTGGTCCGTTCTTTGTCGGAGCTCCGACAGTTTGCCCCGGTTGAGAAGGTCTCCAGGTACTACACTCGACGACCAGCCCACCCCGCCAAAACGGCACGAACGCAACAAGGTCGGGAGCCGAACCGCCGAAAGTGTAGGATTTGACGTCCGAAGGAAACACCTGAAACCCGCATATCGTGAGGACCCAAGAAACTGCTAGTTCCACGCTGTTCTCATGTTCCCTCAGACCCCTTACGTCACCCTGCTGCAACGCAGCAAGGCGGCCGGGTGCCTCATCGAAGGAGGAAAACGCTGCCAAGCGGACATTCGATGTCGCTCCAGCTTTTCGGTAAAGTGAGGCGGTTCCGACCGGATAATTCCGGAATAGCAGATGGCCTTCAATCCATTCGGCACCCGGAATGCTAACGGATTTTGAAAAGGTCAATGAGGGCTCGGCGGGGGGTCCAGCCCCCTCGAACTCCTCGCTTCCCCCCACGACTGCGCCATCCACAAAAGCGCGGATGAGGAGACGAAAATCCCGGGCCGAAGTCGTGGGAGGAGCCTCGAACTTGAAGACCACCTCATCGGTCCCCGGAACCTCCATCGGACTCATTCGCGCGTACAGAGGAGCGGTGATGGTCACGTTCGACATCGAGTCGAAAGGCGAGCTGTTGTAGCCAAGGAACCGCTTCGCAAGGTCGTCCAGAGACAGGAAGGACGACTCGCTCACCCGCAGTGTTTGTTCCAGATCATCCTTTTCAAAGCGCTGGAGGGTTTGATTCCATGGTTGCCCTGAACCCTCAAGCTGGAAAGTAACCGACCCGTCGCCGGGTCCCCAGAAACTTCGCCAACCGCCCTCCGGGAGGAGTGTTCGAGTCGTCCACCCGTATCGTTGTTCGGTCAGGTCGTTTGCAGCGCCGCGCATGAGGGAATACAAACGAACCGTGAGTCCCTCGAAATCGACCGTCCAATTCTCCGCGCTCTCGAAGAAGTGATCGAGCCAATCCACCGGAGCTGCATATTGGCCGGCCCGGAAGTCGTCCACGTTAGCGTATCGGACTGGAACAGTTGATTCCGGTTGGTCGGGCGATAAGCGGGCCTCGGAAACCACGTTGAGCCATCCCGACCCCACTTTTCGGCAAGAATACCGGATGATTACTGACCGCCAAATGTCTCGAAATTGGGCCAACTGGCTCTTGAATCGGAGTATGTCGGGATTAGCTGACGACGCCATTCACACTTCGGAAGCCCCTCCGGAGCTTGAGGCTTAGGTGCGCGACCGAGCAGTGACTGCCGCTCGGCTGCTACACCAGCCGTGGGCTGAGGTAGAGCCGCACCATCCGCACTGCCGGGAAATCATCCCAATCGATCCGCGTCGCCTCGCGATCTTGCAGGCGCTTGAGGTGGTCGACGAGGGCATTCATGAGGTCCCTCTCCGCCTGCCCGGGCGAGGTCGCATGTGCCAGAACCTCGGGGAACCCCTCCACAATGCCGAGGAAAGAAGGGGGATCGGCGTCACGCTCCCGCACATCCAGGATGCGCATGCGGAACTCGAACATGCGACCTCGCCGTGACCGTAGCGCCGCTTCAGACCGGCTTCGACCGCGCCACGACAGTCCCGTATGAGGCGCCCGCGTCGTTGTCCCGGAGCTTCGCGTGGAGCGCCCGGAGCGCGAGCACCTTCTGCTCGAGGTCCTCGAGGATGATCCGGTTCACCCGGGTCCGGAGTCTCCTCGGCCCTGCCTACCTTGGCTCGGTGGCCTTGTCAGCAATCCCTTGTGAGCCTGCTTCCCGCGTTCCGGTCCCGGTCGCTGCTGCCTCCGGGGTCTTTGGCCTTCTGGCCCACATCAAGGTGATTACTCCGAGACCGATGGAAACCGCTCCCAGAGTCAAAAGGACGGGACCGGCAATCGTAAGTCCCGCCCAAAAAGTGTACGTGATGCTGATGTTGTGTGGGCCGTACGTGAACAGACCCCAGGCAAGTACAACGGAACCACCAGCCGGGACGCTCCACGAATTCGACTGAGTTGAGGACCCTTGCACGCCGTAGACCTCATTGCAATCGGCTGTACTGAAATTACCCCTGAAGAAATCACTGAAGTTTGATTGAGGGTGCGAACAGATTGCATAGTCCAAGTAGAGCATAGCGCTCGCACTCCAGTCAAGGGTGAGTGGAACGTTGCCCGTGACGGTGAACCCCGTGACGTTGTCTTCGACGAAATACCATCGATCTTGAGTCGCGAGATCGGGAGGGGTCACGGTGTGAGGTCCACTGGACACTACAGGAACAAACAGCAACACCGCCCCTACGATCAGGAGTACCGCACCGAGCGCCCACAACCCGGCCCACAACCCGGTCCAACGGTTCATGCGACTGCCGGAACCTATCGGCATGGAAGTAATTCAAACGTTGGGGCTTTTCATCCCCGAAGCGTTCGTCACTCAAAGTCGGTCGCTCACACCAATCGGGGAGAGACGCAGAGCGCGATCGCATGGACCGTGGGGAAGTCGTCGAGCTGAATTCTGGTAGACTCGTGATCCTGCAGACGCTCGAAGTGTTCGATCAACGCGTTCACGAGGTCCCTCTCCGTCTGCTCGATGGTCGTCGCATGCACCAGGACCTCGGGGAACCCCTCCACGACCCCAAGGAACGAGGGGGGGTCAGATTCGCGCTCCCGCACGTCCAGGATGCGGAGGCGGAACTCGAACATGCGACCCCGGTGACCGCGTCAGACCGGCTTCGACCGCGCCACGACCGTACCGAACGAGGCTCCCGCGTCCAGGTCCCGGAGCTTCGCGTGGAGCGCCCGGAGCGCGAGCACCTTCTGCTCGAGGTCCTCGAGGATGATCCGGTTCACGCGAGTCCGGAGCTGCTCGCCCGTCTCGCCGTCCTTCGCGTAGTCCGCGAATCCACTGCGCGCAGACTCGAACTGGCCCGCGTTGAAGACGAGCTGCCCTGAGGCCCAGGGTCGCCCGGCCTCGACACTTGGGGAGGCATCCGCCTCGGAGTGGGCGGGGTCGGTTGTGAAGTCCAGCTCAACCGGGGGCTTCGACTCGGCCGGCTTGGCCAGGAGCGCGCTCGCCGGGACGAACCCGGGGACTGACGCGAGGTCGACGCGGTCGCGGGGGCGACCGCGGTAGCTCCCGTAATCGGGTGAGTGCTCGCGGAGGTAGGCGGGGTACGGCCGCGCGACCCCGAAATCTACGACGTAACGGACTTCCGGATCGCGAGGGATTGCGTGGCCGCATCCGCAGGCGCACTTGCGGGGAAAGCGGTTCCCGGTGACTGTCCGCAGGCGCGAGACGGTCGCGGTGGGTTCGGTTGGCGTAGGTCGCTCTGGCGTCTGGTACGAGATGCTGTGTTGCATCGCACGTCCCTCGCGAAGGCAGGGACGGGCGATGCGCGGTCTCGAAACGGCCGGAGGTAGCGCAAAGCGCGCCCTTCCTATGAAGGGCATCAAACGGGCAAGTCGGATCCTGCTACGCCCGGTGGGGGCTCGGGATTGGTGAGCCCTTTTACCTGGGTTCTCAACCGTGCGTAGAGAAGAGCGGCGACGGTCGAACCGACCAGCCCGACGACCAACATCACTACGTCTGAAATGGGAATTGTCCCCTCAACCACCGCCAAGAAAATCCAGGGTAAAGCCACGAAGAAGGAGGAGACGAAGGCAACGGCGCCAACGATGACAACCAGAGACGCCAGTGAAAGGCACTCCAGGACCGCGAACGTCGCGGATTGTGCAAACAGTGACCGATGCTCCAAGATTGTGGAGATGAGTCCGAATCCGAGCACTCCGACGCCTCCCAAGATGAACGCGACGGCGGGTATCTGCTGTCCGTTGTTGGGCCAGTGAACATCCAAAAGGCTAGCAGCGACCCAGAACCAGAACGTGGTTGTGACCGCAAGGGTCGCAAATGCAACCGCTCGCAGCACGCGAGATGTCACCATCTGCTCACCGGGGGAGAGGGCCTCACTTCCAATAAGGATTGGCGAAGACAGGCATCCTCCGAGTGATGCTCTGTTCGCTCGTTCCTCGCGAGCGAAGGAACGGGCGATGCACGGCGACAGGTCTCAAGGGCCGATTTCGCGCGTAAGGCCCCGCGTACCAAGACTGAAGGGTTGGCGCGGTCTGTTGCAACGGGACCCGGCTCGACCAGGAGCAACCAAGATGGTCCGAAAGAGGACCGGCAGTCTTCTCGGTGCGTTCTACGTGGTCGTAGGGGCAGCCCTCCTGGGGTCGGCCCTCTTCGCGCCTTGGTACCACTACGACAGCTACTCCGAGCAACACTGGGAAATGCCGGGGGGCGGCAACTCCGTAGCGGTCGGACCCAGTGAGCTTTACTTCTACCTCTTCGGGCTGCCAGGAAGCGGATCCGTTCAAACTACGTGCCCGAGTGGCAACATCTCGAACTTCTGCCCAACCTCGTCCTCGTACTCCAACGCCGGGTTGAACAGCACCGGGCAAGTCGCCGCCCTCACTTTCGCGCTGGCGACCGCGGGATTTGCGGCCGCCGCTATCAGCGGTGTCCTCGGCGTGATCTGGCGCGGAAAGGCGCGCACGTCGTTCCCAGAGCTCACTCTCGCCGTCGTCGCCATTGCGCTCTCTATCGCAGCGACGGCTGCTTTCGCGGTCCTTCGTCCCGGGGCCTTCGCGTACGATCTCTCGGCGTCCCAGCGTGGCTTCGCGCCGAGCGGACCCTGGTCATCGTTCTCGGGGTCGACGAGCTTCAACACTCTCATGCCCTGCCCCTTCCCCGGGTGTTCCCCAATAGCCACCTCGTGGGGGCCGTCGGTCGGGTGGTCCTTCACGGTCGCTGCGATCGCCGTCGTCCTCGTGGGGGCGATCATGATGATTCGGTTTCGACACGACGTTGCGGATTCCGCTCCGTCGACCGCGTCGGCCGAATCTGCGCAGGGACCGAGCACGCGAAACTCCGCGACGTAGCGAGGCTCGGTATCTGGAATCCGCAGCCGCACGAGCAGACCTGCGCGACGTCACGCACACTCCCGCCAGCCACGAGAGCCAACCCGGAGGGCTGCGACAGGACCGATTTCTCCTCGGCCTTCGGGGCGCCGGAGACTCCGCGCGCCTTCCAGCTCCCCGAGTCCGGCGAGTGGTCCGGCAAGTAGTTCTTCCGAGGTCGCGACGTATCGAGGTCCACGACGACCTTCACGTCGTCCCCCACCGGGACCTCGGCCTGGCAGCCACAAGCACATCGGCGGGGGTACGGATTCCCTCGCACTGTCCTCAGCTTCACGGCGCGACCTCGACCTTCGGCGTGGGGCGGCTCATCTTGGGGTTACTGGCGCTGGCGCACACGTTCTCCCTCGGGAACTGAGGGAGAACGGGGGCGCTCCACGTTGGGGAGACCCAGGCTCGAAGGGGACACCTCCTCGAGTCAATCCTTTCGTTCGGGGACGAGACTACGAGAGGGGAGAGCGTAGAGGAGTTGCGAGCGCAGAGCGCCGTCCCGAGGTCGTTGCTGCGTTGGCGGACCCCGGGGTTCTGCGCCAACTCGCCGCTCTACTGATGAGACTCACGAGAGAGAGGCTTTCTCCCGAAAGCATCTCAGCGCATGCCCCAACAACGGATCTGGGACGATCCCACGCGACCGAAACTGGCCGACTTCCCCGAAGAGGTCCGCGAGCAGATCCTACATCGGCTCGCCAGGATGGCGGCGCGATGCATTCGCAAGAGGACCGAGAAGACCGGGACCGACAGCCCGACGATGGAAGGGGAACATGAGCGGCCCCGTTGAGGCCCTCCGTCCTCTTGCGATCCCAGGAGCGCACAAGATCCGGCCAGAGCACCTGACGAAGACCGCGTTCACCTACGTGCGTCAGTCCTCGCCAATCCAGGTTCAACTTCGCAAGGAGAGCCAGCGTCGGCAGTATGGGCTCGCCGAGACCCTTGTGGCCTTGGGATGGCCCCGGGAACAGGTGGTCGTGGTCGATGACGATCAGGGGCACTCCGGCGCCGAGAAGCATGGCCGTCCTGGTTTCCTGCGGCTGGTCTCCGAGGTGGCTCTGGGCCACGTCGGCATCGTGCTGGGCATCGAGACCTCCCGCCTCGCTCGGAACAGCGAGGATTGGCAGCATCTGCTGAACCTCTGCGGGGTGATGGACACCCTCATCGGCGATTCCGAGGGGATCTACGACCTGAGGATCCACAATGACCGGATGCTGCTGGGGTTGAAGGGGACCCTCAGCGAGTACGAGCTGCACTTGTTGCAGCAGCGGATGATCGATGGGGCGGCCTACAAGGCCCGCCGAGGGGAGCTCTACTTCACGCTGCCCGCGGGCTACATCCTCACGGAGGACAACCGTCCTGAACGGCATCCCGATGAAGAGGTGCGAGCGGCGATCTCCGAGATTTTCCGGTCGTTCCGGGACACCGGCAACGCCCTGGAGACGTATCAGGAACTCCGGGCGGCGGGGGTCCGCTATCCTTCACGCGCGGACCCCCTTGCACGCAGACCGGTCCAATGGACCTCCCTCGTCTACCATCATGTCCAGCGAGTACTGACGAGCCCCTTCTACGCGGGAGCCTACACCTGGGGTCGCCGGCAGAAGGTGGTTCTGATCCAGCCCGGCGGGGGCATGAAGAAGGTCTGGCGGTATCAGCCTCTGGCCAAATGCCCGATCGTCATTTGGGACCACCACCCGGGCTACGTCACGCGGGAGCTGTTCGAACGCAACCAGGAGCGCCTCCGTCAGAACCGGAGGTCGTTCAACAGCCGCGGTCCCGTGAACAATGGCGCTTCGCTGCTCGCGGGTCTCATCCAGTGCGGCGTCTGCGGTCACACGCTCTCGGTGACCTACGGTGGATCCCACAGCCGATTTCCGTACTACACCTGTCGGGACACCCTGAACGAGGGCCCGCGCAAGGCGTGCTTGAGGTTCTCTGGCCGCACGCTCGAAGAACGGGTCGAGGCCATCCTCCTCTCGGTCCTCGAGCCCGAAGGGCTGGAGGCGGTACTACTCGCCCTCGAGGACCTGGAGGAGCGCCAAGACCAGCAGAAGAGGCTCTGGAACCTCGAGGTGGAGAGAGCGACCCAGGTGGAAGACCGTTGTCGACGGAAGTTCGAGGAGGTCGAACCTGGCAATCGATTGGTCTCCCGTCACCTCGAAGAGAAGTGGGAGGAGTCGCTGAAGATCCTCGAGGAATCCCGAAGGACACGGGAGAGGAGGATCGCCCAGCTCCCCCCTCCGTTGACCGAGGAGGAGACCACCGAGCTTCGACGGGTTGTGGCTCAGGTCGGAAGGCTCTGGACCGCACAGACGACAACGAACCAGGACCGCAAGGAGATTGCACGCCTCCTGATCCACCACGTCGAGGCGAATCGGACCTCCGACTCCCTCCATCTGGATGCGAAGATCCACTGGGTCAGTGGGCACATCACGTCCGAGACGGTCAAGCTCAACCGCAGGGGTCGCCCCAAGGGGAAGATTACGGACTCCGCGTTGCAGATCATCCGACGAATGGCTGGGGATTACACGGACCGGGAGATTGCAATCTGTCTGACGAAGGCTGGAAGAGAACCGGAAGGCGAGCCACGGTGGTCCGCCTGGAGGGTCAAGCAGATTCGAAAGGAGCACGGGTGGGAGAAGCGGCGAGAGAAGGAGGGAGACACGGTCTCCGAGAACGAGGCGCGCCAGATGCTCGGGATCACCAAGCGGACCGTGGAGTACTGGATCCGTCGAGGCAAGCTACGAAGCCGGCAGGCGTACCCCAATACCCGACACCGCATCCTTCGAAAGGATGTGGAACGACTCACCGCAGAGAGGAAGCGGCTTGGGATGAGGGGCGGGCATCAGGGAGGGCGAGCGTGGGGGCTGTGACCGGGTCGGGTGGGAAAATCAGCGCGACTACCCGCAGGCGCACTTGCGCGGGAAGCGGTTTCCCGTGACGGTTCTCAGCCGCGAGGTGGTGGGTTCGGTCGGCGTGGGGCGGTCGGCGGTTGGGTACTGGATGCTGGGCTGCATTCGCTCGTTCCTCGCGAAGGCAGAGACCGGCGATGCACGGGGGAGGGTCCAATTCTCCCTCTAGAGGGAGAATTGGAGCAGGGACGGGAAGGCTGCTTTTGGCACCACGCGGCGGCGGTTGTGGGCGGATTAATATAAATACTTGTCACGGTCTCTATCGTTCGATGAAGATGTTATCCGAGCTCGTGCGGTCGGACGAGGTGAACAGCCTACCTAGAGTGTTCGTTCCGCTCGACGGCGCCCGACGGGGCCGCCCCCCCACGTTGTACCGCCTTCGAGCAGACTCCGAAAAGGACGTTGAGGCGGCCCGCCGGCATGGTCTCCCCCTCGTCCTGCTGACTCCCGAGTGGGTGACAGCGCATGGATACCCCGAGCACTTTCGGCCGTTGCTCTTCGTGTGGGAAGGTCTGGCCGGCAAGGTTTCCTCCTCGGCGTACAGCCGCGTGCTCGTTCGGGATCGGGACGCGCTGCGCGAGCCCGGCTTTGAGGAGTTCGTGACGTTCCTGCTCAAAGTCGACGCACTCGCGGCGCGAGCGGTCGTCCTCCGGAACCAAGGCAGGTACGACCCACACGAGCTCTACCGCCGCGTTCGGAACGAGGGGATGGAGGAGCGAGCCACGAGAGTCAGGCTCCAGGAGTTCGTGCCCGGCCTTCCGATGGTCGGCGAACCATTCCCTCAGGCCGATCTCGATTGGGCCGAGAAGAACGCACCGGTGCCACTGAGAGCTCCGTGACCGAGCGCGAGGTCGAGGCGGCCGATGCCGCTCTCCTCCGCCACAGAGTCCGATACGTTGTGGTCGGGGGTCAGGCCATCGGGAAGGCGGTCCGCGCGACCGGGGACGTCGACGTGATGGTGACTACGACCGACTACCTAGGCACGGTGGCGGCCCTCCGGACCGATGAGGACCTGGAGTTCCAGGGTGAAGATCAGGACGTCGCCCGGTTCGCGATGCGCTCGATGGACGGCGAGCTTCTTGACGTGATCAACGCCGCTAGGTTCGGCGGATTACAGGGAGGGGATGGATTCTTCGCCTTCCTCGAGGAGGAAGAGTCGGTCGAGCGGGACGGGATCCGGTACGCGAGTCCGGCGGTTGTGTGGTACACCCGATTGATGGTCGATCGGTGGCGACACTACTCCGACAAGATCCTCCAGGACCTTCTCGGTGGCGTGGGGGCCGGCCGGATGCGACGGGTCGTCGAAATCGCCCAACGGTTCGGAACGGAGGAGTTGCTCCGCGAGCGGGTGGCCTACATCCGGTCGGAGATGCGCCGGCCGGACCTCGAATACAACCTTCAGGACAATTAGGGGACCCCCGCAACCGCGATTCCAAGATTTGGTAATGGGTTCACACACCCAAACTAAGCTCTGGCCCCCGTAAGGGGCGATTCAAAGAGGCGCCCCGGGTTGCCCCGGGGCGGAAGGGGTTGACTGGCTAGCTACTATCCGATTCGTTGGAGGAACGAGAGAGCGGATGGTCGCGAAGGCGTTCGGCGAAGGCTCGAAACGAACGACGGAGCCATTCCGGGGGTGGCTCATGAGGCAAACTCAAGGGCCAATCAATTGCCCTGAGTGGACCCCGTGGCCGAGATGAGGGGGTCAGCTCGTGCCCCTTAATCTGTCGCGCTCCGCCTGCTCCGCGGCCATCTCAAGAGCAGTCCAAGCCTGGCGAGCCTTACGTGTCTGATCCGTTTGTTCTACTGTCATACCAAGATCGCCGAGCGACTTCTCCAAGTCCAGGCCCCGCTGCTGGGCGTAGGTGCGGAGGTGTTCGTATCCGCAAAACGGGTGGCCGCTCACTTCGTACAGGAGTGAGTCATCCTCACCCTGGACGAAAATGACTTGGGAGCCCTTAGGAATCACTTCGCGGCCGCCTCTACACGGCATGTCCGCGACGGTAGTGGTGGTCCGTAACGTCGGCGGCACGAACGCCCTATAGGTTTCGAGATAAAAAGTCCGGGGGTCGTAAGACCCCCGGAAAAGGG
>CAVTJV010000007.1:0-1808284 GCA_963735185.1 uncultured Thermoplasmata archaeon | reverse complement strand
GACGGTTCGCAGGCGCGAGGCCGTAGCGGTGGGTTCGGTCGGCGTTTGGCTCTCTCGTGTCGGACTCTGGATGCTGTGCTTGGTCGGGTAGGGCGGTGGTGGACGCTTGCTGCATGGGAGTCCTCGGAAACCGAGGGACTCCCATGCACGCGTCACCACCGCTCCCCCATCGAACCGGACAGGCGGATTTCCCGCATCCGGCTCACCGACGGTGTTCACCTCGCGGCTATCGGCGTTCACGCGAGCCTCCTCGCCCCATCGGGGTCAATGCTGGGCATGACCTCGGTGAGGAGTTTCCTCGCCCAGGTCACTTCCCGGCTCTGCCGGGTTCGACCCCTTCTCGGGCTCCTCCAATACAGTTGGCAGAGACGTTCGAAGGCATAGTGCCAAACCTCACCGAACACCTCATGCGCCAAACTGTATCGGAAGTATCCTCCCCAGCCGCGCAGGGTATCGGCCACCTCTTCCGCAGCCGAGCTCACGGTCCCGTGCGCCAGGGTTCGCCGGTCGGTCAGTTCATGGATTCGGTCCCTGACCTTCCGCTGGGACTTCGCCGAGGGAAACCACAAGGTCTTGCGCTTCCCGTGCTTCGCGTTGAATCGGCGGATGAAGTGGAAACCGAGGAAGTCGAACCCCTCCTCGGCCTCCACAATCCGCGTCTTCTCCGGGTTCAGGGTCAGCCCCAGGTCTCGCATGATCGAGTCCAGGGTCACCTTCACTCCATGCACGTTGCGCTTCGCCAGGATGACGAAGTCGTCCGCGTACCTCACCAGCTGGGCATTCTCGCGCGACCGAGACCAGAGCCCACTCATCCACCACGCCTTGTCGAGCTTGTCGAGGTAGATGTTGGCCAGAAGGGGAGACAGAGGGGAGCCCTGCGGGGTCCCCCGGTCCGGGTTCTGAAGGCTTTCGCCTTCGACCAGACCACCGTCCAGCCATCGCCGAATCAACTTCAGCATGGCCCCGTCCGAGACCCTTCTTGCCACCGCCTTCATCAGACGGTCCTTCGGGATGTTGTCGAAGCATCCCGAGATGTCCGCGTCCACCACGCTCTCGCAGCCAAAGTTGAGGTACTTTACGACCTCAGCAACCGCGTGGTGAGCAGACCTCCCCGGTCGGAACCCGAACGAGCACGGCTCGAAATCCGCCTCGAAGATGGGCTCCAACAGGAGCTTCGCCGCCGTCTGGGCTACCCGGTCTCGCACCGTGGGGATTCCCAAGCCACGTCTCTTGCCGTTGGGCTTGGGAATCCACACTCGCCGCAGTGGACTCGGGCGGTAGGTCTTCTCTCGTAGGTCGCGCGCCAGCTCTTCCAGAAATTGAGGGACGCCTTCTCTTTCGACTTCCTTGATGGTCTTCCTGTCGACGCCGGGTGCGCCGCCGTTGGCCCGGGTTGTGGCCCAAGCCTTCGCCAGCACGTCCGGTCGCCAGAGCTTGTCATACAGGGCGTGGAATCTTCGTCTCGCGTTCGCCTTCGCCGCTCGGTAAAGCGCCTCTTGGAGTTCGCCGACCGTGTCACTGCCCATGTGCTACCCCTCTCGGGGACTTGGGCGGTCTCGTTCTCCTCCCAGCGCGGCACCGAAGTGAGGCCCCTTCGCATCGACCGCGATTACCGCGGCTTCCTCGCTACTACGAACCTCTCCGACTTCCCACGAGGCGCCGGGTCGCGTTTCGGGGTGCGCCCTTATCGCGACCCTACTCCCGGGTTCGGGACCTGAGGACAATGCCTCCCTCCCCGGAACCTCGTGGGATCTCCCGCCTTCTCCCAACAGACCTTCTCCACATGCCCACCCCACCGCGCCGGGGTGTCCCTGGGTCTCATGCCCGAGTTCCGACCCAAGGTGCTGCCTTCGCCATGCGATGACGGGCTCGGCACACCCAATACTCGCCTCGCAGCGAGTTGGTTTAACGACACTCTTGCGGCAACTGCCGTCGGGGTTCACTTTCGTTTGGGCCTGCGGATTCGCGTCAGGGACCCCGGACCAAAATACGTGGGTCCGGTCTCCCCTTTCTTCGACCTGCTTCGGCCGGACCGTTGCCGGTACGACCTTGGTCCTCGCTACGTGGCTCTCGGTTCCTTCCACGGTTGGTCTTTCACCTACTGGTCTGTTGTCTTCGGCGGCGCACCATCGCTCGTTCCTCGCGAGCGAAGGAACGGGCGATGCGCGACGCACAGAC
The DNA here is from genome assembly GCA_963735185.1 of uncultured Thermoplasmata archaeon. Lineage (GTDB taxonomy): Archaea > Thermoplasmatota > Thermoplasmata > Lutacidiplasmatales > UBA184 > Lutacidiplasma. The sequence goes on along the minus strand of CAVTJV010000007.1, from coordinate 1,806,106 downwards.
CTACCCAAACGAATACTCTTGAGTAGGGAGGCAATCGCGACTTCGTGGTCTCCACGCGCTCACCGTCGTCCCACCTCGCCTTTCGAGGACCCGGTAGACCTAGCCAGTTGGCGCGGATGATTGAACTGTCGAAAATGGCTTGGAGTCCAGTGCTCGAACTGCTAGGCCAGGAAACTAGATTCGAGGAGCTTGATCGAAGACCATACCCCTTCGAGGAGCGGATCCGCCCGTTAGTGAGTTCTGCCATGCAATTCGGAGGTGACCAGTCTTGGACAACGGGGGAGACAAGGATCCATTGGCTCACCACGTCTGACGTGGTACACATTCATGATGACATGATTACAACATTCGGCGGAGAGCTGGGCGTGCTCAACCGGGGCAGGATCGACACTGCCCTCGAAGTGGCCTACCAGTCGCCGGTCGCTGGCCATGATCCCTTTCCGTCTGTTATAGAGAAGGCAGCCTCTGTGCTCCACTCAATCCTGCTGTATCACCCCTTCGTTGATGGGCAGAAGAGGACGGGTATCTCCGCTGCATTTGTTCTGCTGGGCGTGAATGGATACTTCATGTGGTCTCGCGATGCAGGTGACGAAGTTCACTTCGCAATACACGTTGCAAAGGGCGAGTTCGAGGTCGACCAAATTTCGCAGTGGATAGCCGCGCGTATTGTCGCGCCGCAGCTCCTTGAGGATCCCTCCGTGGTCGCCAGCTTACTCCCGTTCGCCCAAAGGACGACACGCGCCTGCAGTCGATGTCATCATCAGATTCGGTTGGACCGATACATCGTCACCTGTCCCAATTGTGGCGAGAGATTTGTGGCCACTTTGAATGCGGGACTGTACCAAGGTCGAGGAAGGAACCGTTTCTTCGTCCAGGCTGGGCTAAGGAGGGTCACTCGACCGATGCCGAGCCAACGGACTCTCGACGACTACCTCGCGCGTCCCGAGGGGAGCGCGCGGCGCTTGGGGCGACCCCAGAAACTGTCGTAGAGCTTGTCGGCGAGCTTCAGGGCTCGGTCCGGATCGGTCCCCGCCTTCTGAACGATGTCGGCGAGCCCCGCGTAAAAATCGGCCCAGACTCGCGTGTTCTGGGACGCGGCCCGCTGGCGCAGGTAGTTCTCCAGCCCTGGGCCGAACAGGAATAGGCCCACTACGAAGGCTGTGCGCCATTCCTTTCGAGTCGGCATAGTATTCGAGAATCCGGTTAAGCGTCCGAGGAGATAAGTCCCTCAAACCCGACCGTCATTGGATACGAGATGCTGTGCTGCCACGCGCGTCCCTCGCGAAGGCAGGGACGGGCGATGCGCGCAAACTCCCCCGGAACCAGTCATAGTGCATCTTAAAATGGACGAATGCGTCTTAAACTATTGACTTTGGATGAACGAAAATGGGCGACGATAGAGCGGGTCCGAGAAGCAATGCAGCGGAAGCGTCGGCCCGCCTCGAGCGTCTTGTCAAGCAGAAGCGGCGCCGAGCCGCTGCCTCACCCTCACTTCAGAAATTGCTTCTCTGGAAAGAATACCACCACGGAGACGAGAACAAAGACCGACGGAAGGCTCGAAATCAGCGCTATTACCAGAAGCACAGAGAGGAACAGATCTTGCGCGTGCTGAAGCGGATCGACGCGAAGAGAACCCGACGCATCGCCGACTGGACAACTCAAGAGGAGTCACTCGAACGGCAAATCCGCCACGCAGAACTTCCGCAGTTTGGATTCTATAAGCACGGCGAAATACGGCCCTGGAAACGGAGCTGGAAAATAGAGTCGCGTCGCACCCAACCACGCACGCGAGTTGTTAGACTTCGTGTCGGCAACCCGAACCAAGAGGCCAAGAAATTCGAGGGCGCCGTCCAACGGTCGATTCGCGTGCTCCGCGGGCGACCAGTCGGCCGCACCTACCTCGATACGATCCTGGCGGCACTCGACGTACAGATGAAGAATCAAAGGAGGGTTCAGAAGTGATCGAAGAAACAGGCGAGGCCACAAGCGAAGATACTCGGTCGGCCAGGCTGTGCATTGAGCCGAAGGGAACCCGATCGAGCAAGGGCCGTACGGTGCGGAAGTCACGGAGTCTCAAACCGCGCCGCCTTCCCCGAGGTGTGCTTGTACGGGTGGACGTGCTCGAGGACGAGCACGGGGCTATCGTCATGGAGACCCTTGAGCGGCTTAGTCCCGGGTTTGGGTACGAGCGGAGACAGGCCGCGTCCCTGCTGGTCCAGGCCGGGGTGGATGTGTTGGAGGATTTCCCGGAGGAACGGGACTCGCGAGGGGACTCTGGCGACGATGGGGAGGAGGACGACGGGTCGTCACCGACCGGGCCGCACCGCCCCAATTCGGTGCCCGAACCAACTGGCCCACATTCCGGCGATCCCGAGGCCCTCACACCATACCGCGTGCCTCCACCGTCGCCCGATACCCAGCGGACCTACGGGTGAGATTTCCATGTCTCGACTACGAAACAAGGGAAGCCGATGTGAACACACGGCGAAGCGCCTCCCACCCTGCCCAATCCCAGAGATGGGCATGCTGCTGTCGCGGGGATTCTTTTGCCGACTATGCGATGAGAATTGTTTCCCGGTCTCGACATTGAGGTCGCATTTCGCGACGCTCCATCATTGCGGGCCGCCTCGGCTGACGTACGGGTTTGTGGTTGAGGGAGTGTCGGTCAAGCTGGTCTCCGACACCTAAGTCAGGACATCTTGCGAGCTTCGACCGAAGGTCCGACGATCGAATGGCTTGGGTGGCTGATGATGTATCGGCCCTCTTCGTGATAGAGATAGTAATCATCGCTCCCGCGTTCCTCGTCTTTGCCTCGTATGAGTCTAAAGTATCCAAACTGATCGAGCCAACTGCGCCCTCCAGGGCCAAGGAGTTCCATCAGCTTCTCGGCTTGCTTCTTGGTGAGCTCCTCATCGATTGGGAATCTCGAGCCTTCGTACTCAATCTCGGTTGGTTCCTTCATAGTCGTTTTTCCTCCGCCATCTCGTCAGGCTGTGACACGATATACGCCTAAGCCGCGCCAGTCCCCTCCGTATCGGGCGGATTAGTGCCCCTTGAGCCCCGTGGTGGCCAGCTTGCCAAAACATTCTTATACCATCAATATGATGGTCATTTGATGGCGCAGAAACCCTCCGAGCGCGATGAAATAACACCGACTGATTCTCCCGGGGGGCTCGCAAAGGTCACGCTACTCCTGGGCCAGGACACCGTAAACCGGCTGGACGAGATTGTGATTAGAGGGCACTTCGGTGGGCGAGGGCGGGCGCTGGACGCCCTCTTGGATACTCTGGAGGACTGCGTTCAGGACCTCGAGTACCTGGGACCTGGCGTACCGGCACTACGCTGAGCGCGGAGCCCCCCCAGAGCAAGCACGTGCGGGGCAGAACGAAATGGTGGCACGCGTGGAACGCGTTCGGACGAAAATGGAGCGATTCTTCCCCCTCGCTGAATGGGACTCTCCCAAACTGCCTTGGGAGGAAAATTCTCAACGGAAGAAGGAACCCCGCGATTCGACTCGAGGCCGTGAGGGCTTGGTTCGAGTTCCTGCCTTGGGTTCTAAGCGGAAGAGGAGTCGGAAGAGACCGAAGGAGACCTAGGTTCGAGTCCCGCGAGAGAGGGACATGCTCAGAGGAGATCTTCCGCGGTCACAATCCCAACAATCTTTCCCTTGTCCAGCACGATGACCGCTGGCTGTTCTTCTCGTAGCAGCGGTCGCACGGCGTTGACCGACGTTGTTGGATCGACTGAGGGCAGTGCCGGCCCCATGATCTGTCCAAGTTGTACCGTAGCATCGACGCCGAGCATCTGCTTGGTTGTCACACTGCCGACGGGGTTGTCCCGCAGAAGAATAGGAAACTGACTCACACCCATCTCCTTGGCCGCCTTCGAAGCGTCGGCGACGGCGTCGGACTTGTTGAACCACTTGACCGGAGCGTGCATGAGGTCGGCCACAGTTCTTTCGCCTCGGCGCTCCTCCGCATCGAGGATCTGAAAGAGCCTTCCGGCAAGGAGATAGTTCGGCGTCACTTTGCCCCGCTCGACCTTGGCCAGATATGACTGAGAGCAGCCGGCAGCCTTTGCCAGGCTGCGCTGAGTCATGCCCAAAGCTCGCCTCCGACTTTGAATTGTCATCAGGTCGGGAAACACCGTAACGCCCTCCTGTTGACTGATATGCTGAGTCTTATTTGACTCTTTTCCACCATTTCATCCAAATCCATGCCCCCACATGTACCTAGTGATGACAGCGGTACACGAAACCACAAGCGAGGAGACACGGACGACTGAGCCGTCCAATGAGCCCAGGGCATCCCAATCAAGTGTGGGCCCAGCTATGAGGAAGTCGCGGCAACCCAAACGGCTTCGTCTTCCCCTTGGTGTGCTCGTAAGGGTGGACGTGCTAGAGGATGAGCACGGACACATTGGGGTCTACACCCGTGAACGCCTGAGTCCCGGGTGGGGAGGCGAGCGCAACGAGGTCGCATCGCTGCTCGTCCAGACCGGGCTTGCCGTGTTGGACGGGTTCGCGCAGGAAAGGCGCGAGCGGGGGGGCGTTGACGAGGGAGAAGGAGAGGACGACGGGCCCTCACCTCATGGCCCCCATCGGCCCGATCAGGGACCCGAAGCCCCTACCCCAAGAGCCGATCACTCCGAGACCGCTGATATCTACCGACCGCCCCCGTTGACGCCGGACACGCGGCGCACGTACGGGTGAGGTGCCCATGTCTCGACATCGAACAAAGGGAAGCCCAGAAGAAGAGGGGGCGAAGCGCCTCCCTCCCTGCCCGATCCCCGAGATGGGCATGCTCCTATCCCGGGGGTTCTTCTGCAGGCTCTGTCATGAGGAATGGTTCCCGGTTTCGACCTTGGGTTGGTGGCGGATAGCAATTCGCATACTTGAATGTCGCCAAACGCCCTCGCGTGCCGCCGTGCGCCCGTCGCGCGCGAGCGTCTCGGCCCGAATCACGCGGGGCTTGCTGGCGAAGCGAGAGGGATTACCCGCGCGAGAGTCGTCGAGATTCTCAGAGCGCGACCGAGCCCAAGACCGTGGACGTGGTTACCGTGGAGGTTACCGTTATCATGTCTCCGGTCACGTTCCACGAACTCGGAACCACAATCACAAGTTGCTGATGACTAACAAGGGCGGTGACCGGCTGAGACCATTCCCCGCCTCCCAAGGGCGAGGGCCCATAGCTGTTAACCCACTCGCCACTTGCGGAGAGTTCCACAGCATACCACCCTGACGGGCTGGCCCCACAGCGCGTTGAGGACACCACCCAAGACGCGCAAACCGGCATGGCCAACGGCAAGTCGTTTCCTCCAGAGGTCGATAGGTTCCAGCTTGTCATCCAATTCGCCAACCCCCACCCGTCGTAGCTCGTCGGACTGCTCGAATTGTGGGGTCGCATCGCGACCTGAAATCCCAGGTCGACCTGGGTTGTCTCCCCCGAACTCGACACGCCGGCGGAGGCGAAGACGAGGTCATAGGAGCCGTATCCAGCGAAGTACGGGTGATTAAGAAGAGCGCAATTGGATGTCCCGTTTGTGACCGATGTCCGCACACCATGCAGATTCTCACCTACCTGGATCACCGGTTGAACACCGGTTATCCCAACGAGTCCACATCGCTGGAAATCCACGGCGATCCCGCCGCCAACATCTCCGTAGCCGGAAAAGATGCCTGGGCCGGACGTGAGGATCTCCACCTCAGGCGTTTGTTGCGACAGCCAGGATTGGTCTAAGGCGCTCAACGCAGATTGAGTGTCCACCGTGCTATCCGCCGGAAACGACGAGAAGAGAAGAACCCACTTCTCTGGATTCCCGAGGTCGAACCAAGGAGAGCATGTGCCATTGGACTGCATGGGGGGAAACACGTGAACCACCCCTAGCACATCGGTGACGAGAAGAATGTCGTGCGTTGAGTTCGAGTAGTACGCCAACTGCCAATATGGAGCCGTGCCGGAGTCGAAGCTCCCGCCGAATACTGGCATGGTTCCATTCCAAATCGTCAGCCCGTTGAACTGGGACCCGCACGCGTCGACCGTCTCATTGACTCCAAGTCCATACCCTAGCACGTTGGCGCTGAACGGGGCCTGAGCCGCAATGCCGAAAATGGAGAAGAGACCCCACGGACCCTCGGTCGTGTTCGTTAGCGACCGGTTCACTTCGGCGATGGCCTCGTAGAGCGTTGGCCCGTCGGTCCTGGGGGACGAAGTCCTCGCTTGATGATCGTCGAATGCCCACCACACCGTGAGGCCTGACGCCAAGACAACGATTGCAGCAACCGCGAGGACTCCCACGAGACGCCACTTCATCTTGGAAGCATACCTGCAGAGCTGGTATGGCGGAAGGCAAGTATATCGTTAGCCGGCCCTCAGCCTCCGGTGCAGACGGGCACTCCGTTTTGTATGGTCTGAGGAGCCCAATAGTAGACGCCAATCATGTCGGAAGTCTCCGGTGTTGAACCAGGGTTGCCAGCCTCTCCGAAGACGTCGTAGCACGCTGCTTGCGGCCCCCCAATAGTGAACTGAAGGTCCTGGGAGTACGTACTAGAGCTCGTTTGCGTCCAGCTTGTCTGGGCGTTGAAGTTAAAAGTCTGAGCCCCCGGAAGATTGGCGGAGAGACTGACCCCGATCGAGAAGCTGTAGCTCGTTGCCACGCTCGTCGACGTCTCGATCGTCCCTGTGTATCCTTTGTTGGCTGGCTCGGGCACGTTCTGCATTGTCACGCCGTTGGAGTCTTTCAAGTAGTAGGCGTCGCTCTTCAACTTGCCCGGTTGGAAGTCGTTAGGCGGAATCGCCACGCCGTACTGAGATGAAAACCCATCACTGTAGGCGCGGTAAGTGCTCATCGACGTCACATTCCATGATCGATAAATCGAATTGTACAGAAGGCTGCCAGCCGTCCACCACTCTGCGCCCCAGTCCAGAGTTCCGCCATTAGCATAGGGGCCCCCTCCCGACGAATAGCTGTAGGTGACCTCCGTCGCATCGCTGGCCCCCGCGGTCAACACTGCGCCTCCAGACACTGACCACTCGTGCGTAAGCGTCTCCGTTGTCGTGAACGCTTGCTGATAGGTGATAGTCCCGTAGTTGGTGGGGGCGTTACTGAAGTCGAGCGTCTCCGGAATGTAGGGTCCGACAAAGTTGAGCGGCAGGTAGAAGTTCACGAATTGAACCGCCCAGATGACCATCGACTCGTTCCAGTAACCGAGCCATTGGATGCTTGGATTTCCCGGGCTGGGAACATTCACATAGTTCTCGACCCCGACAACGTAGTACCCATGCCCGACGTTCTGGCAACCGCTTGCCCCGAACGACGGCGTGATGGAGTATGCCCCTTGCGCATTCGTAAACGCGTATTGGAACCACGTGCTGGCCACTGTGCACTGCACCTCCACCTCCAGTCCGGCGGGGGCCGGGTTTCCATTTGCGTTGTGCACAACCCCCCGGATTACGGCCCCATACTGACTCACGTAGGTGGCCTCCGCCGCGGTGGTGAAGCTGCTGGAGTACGAACCGGTAACGTACTCAAGGGTACATGATTTGTAGTTCGGGTCCGCCTGAATCTCGAAGTAGTAATGCGTCTGGGGCTGTAAGAAGTCTAAGAACACTGAGTAAGTCGAACTGTATCCCACGCTCTGGGAATACGAGTATGTCGTGGTGTTGCCCCAATCGAGGTAGGTACTGGTGTTGCTGAAATTCGGGCTCTCCTGCCAAGTGATTGTCACATTCGTTGAACGAACGGAGGTCTGTACGCTGGAAAACTGGATGGCGACGAGAGTGGGGTTACACTTCGGCGGCGGAGGTGGGCTGCAGTTCGGATAGCAGTAGCGTTGGTTCGGAGCAGGACATTGTATGCATGCGGGTCCGGCTGCCTTCGTGCTTGAGGCAAAAGCCGGGGTCGGCATCACCACGAAGACGAATGTCGCGAAAATCATGACGAGGCTCAATCCGATTACTCCCGGTGCTAGCCGGTGAGTTCGACGGCGAACCTCGATGTGCTTTCGACCTATCGGTCTCCCCAAGATCGCTCCGTTCATGCGATTCGCCTTCCGCCGCCATTCGGGTAAGGGTGGGACGGGTAGACGTGCGTACCCTCTGTTTCCCGTCAACGGGACGCCCGTAAACGGGAGACCCGTATACGGGCAACCCGTAAACGAGCGAGCCGTAGACGGACTTGCCTTGAAGTCGTCTTTGGTGTGAGACGCGTTCTTGCCTCACTCGAGAAAGGCCATCGACCAAGCGTGAAGGGGTCTCTCAACGATCGCCCTTCCCCGTTCGGTCAGTCGGTATTCTGTTGCGAACGGGAACGCTTTCTGAGGATGGGGGATTATGAGGCCCAGCTGGACAAGACAGTCGAGTGCCCCGTCGATTGCCTCTTGACCGATCCGTAGCCGACGGCGCATGTGAGATGCGCTCGCCAAACTCCCAGCACCCCCTGATTCCTCCTCGTAGAGGAGGAGCAAGATCTCGAGCGATCCTCGATGATGTTCGAGCTGGTTGATCACCGGCAGGGCACCACGAAGGGAACCCCGAGGACACGCTGCAAGCGGCGTTGATAAGCGACGTCGGGCTGTCGCCTGTCGGGTGCTCTCGACCGCACGACGAAGGTTCGCCTCAAGACGTGGGTTCAATGTTTCCAAGGCGGTCGACTTGAGGACCTCAGATGGACTTCTGGACCCTGAACGAGGCGGTTCGATCCCTCGAACCGATTGAAGTACTTCGGGCGAAAGATGGCCATCAGCGGTCTGCCCATCTCCAGCGACAGAATCTTGCCGGTCCGCAATCGTTCCCGGCACGACCCGGACCACGCGCTCGACGCGCGCAGTCTCGTTCATCGACCTTGGGTTGAACGCGGACCATGGTTCACATATTTCATGATACTCCCGCCGGGGCCAGCGCGCCGACCGCCAGTTTCGTCAAAGTCTCCGCCGTGCGCCCCTCCCGCGCGAGCGTCTCGGCCCGACACACGCGGGGGGGACCCGCGAGCGGAGCGAGGGGGGAGGACCCGCGCCACTCCCACGTGGACACTATTCTACCCTTCCCGGCCCGACGCGCCATCGGGCGGGGGCGTGGTTGGCGAAGGCTTCGCCCGGCGCTTCCTCCGCGTCAGGACAACGACCACGACCGTTGCCGCCACTAGCAGCGCAACGAATCCCCCTAGGATGTAAAATCCGGTTTCTCCGGGCGATCCGAAGAGCCCCTTGGAGGATCCGCCGCACGAAGAGGTCGGGAACGTCACGTTCAGTTCGCGGGGGCCGCCCGCAACTGTCACAGACCCCGAGGAAGGACACGCCGAGCGATTCGTCTGATGACCGATCGTGAAGTTGAACGTTCCGTTCGTCTCGGGGAATGTGATCGAGGGGGTCGTCGAGGAGAAGGTCGTTCCTCCTACCGTGGCCGACCAATTGGTCCCGGCTGGGAGTCCAGATTCGTGGACGGTTAGGCGGTAGATCTGCGGGAGGACGCTTACCGTGCCCGAGTCCCCGTTCGCGACGTAGAGGTTGTGGTTCACGGGATCATAGGCTATGCCAATGGGCGCCAGCTGCACCGGCTGGGCAAGCATGACGATGTTGGTTGCCGGGTCAATCAACGTGACAGTGGTCGCATCCCGTCCTCCGGGCTTGTTCCGATCGGTAACGTAGACGTAGCCGTTCGCCGGGTCATAAACGGCTGCCCCGCATGAACTGCTAATCGGAATGGAAGTGACGACACGATGGTTTGTTCCATTCACCGCGGTAACGAAGTTGGAAGAATTGGCAAGAACGTTGTTCGAACAAACGTACACATACCCAGTCGAGTCGTCGAATGCGACTCCGGGACCTGTGTTCACTGGGTAGACTTGTCCTGCGACCCGGTTAGTCGTCCCGTTGATGACGGTGAGATTGGAACGAATGGAGGTTCCCTCGTTCGAAACGAATACCTCTCCATTCGCCGAATCGTAGGCGGCCCCGTTGGGGCTCGCACCCACCGGAATCGTCGCCACGACCGTAGTCCCGTGGATTGCGGTAACGTTGTTTGTTGCGATGTTTGTGACGTAAATGTCGCCATTCGCAGGGTCGTATGTCTGGACGTCTGCGCCGCAGCCGTACGGGCAGCCAAATGCCGCCAGCGGAATGGTCCAAGTAACCTCGTTAGTTGTGGGATCGATGCCATACACAGTACCAACTCCATCGCCCACGTAGACGACTCCGGTTGCGGTGTTCACTGCGATGGGACCATTCCCGTACCCGTTGAGCACCGGGACGGGAATTGCCATCAAGTCCTGGTTCGTGGAAGTGTTGATTACGCTGACGTCTCCGGAGCCAAAGTTGGAGACGTAAACGAAGTTATTCACCGGGTCGAAGGCCACACCCCATGGCCCATTCCCGACGGGAATGGTGACTCCGGGGGAAGCCGACGCACCGAAGGAGGTCAGAGACGGAGTCGGCCCGCTGCGAGGCTCAGAGGCAGTGATTCCCGCATTGGAGGGCAGGACCACCGCGACCGCGACAAAGGCCGCGACCGCGGCGAGCAGCTCGCCCCGGATCTTCACGCTACCGTGACCGCGCGGGCGTGTAAACAGTTGACCCTGAGTCGGGGAGTGCGGCCGCCGTGTGCCAGTCGCGCGCGAGCGCCTCTGCCCGGCATACGGGGGCAACCTGCGAGCGGAACGAGCGGGGAAGGCCCGCGCGTTACTTCCATTGCCATTGATCGAACTGGAGGCAGACGCCAACGAGAACCGATACCTCGGGAGCCACCACCTCGTTGGCGCGACGTTTCGAGATTAGGGTGCACATTCGCGTTAATCCTTCAATCTCGGTATACGGACCATGCAACGCGGGGGCTACCAGGACCGGGCGACCAACCACCTTCGCCGGGTCATACTCCTGGCGGAATCGACGGTAATTCTGGCCGAACCCCTCGTCGCCGGGCGGATCTCGTCCTTCGTCAAGGGCGGTAACGAATGACCCGAGATCTCGAGAGGGCGCCAGCAGGACGAAGGGCCGATATGCCAATAGTCGAACCTGGTCGAGTCTTGCGATTGGCAACGTACCCTCATGCCAATCGGTCCCGAGTTCAATAAGTTGGGTCGTTAACGGACTGCGGAGGGCGATTACGGCGGCTTTCACGATTCGCCAATCTCCTTCCGAAAGCTCGTCACGCCTTCCCCGTCGGATACGATCCAGAAGGGGCGCGGGGAGCTGCTGATAGAAGCCCCCGTATCGCGGGCTGTTCGCTTCTGCGCAGGCGAAGTTCCAGTAGAGCTCCCTCTCAGCGCACGGCGTGAAGGCCATTGTCCAACGGTCAGGACTCGAACACCAATACCTTTCGCCCCGCCTCAGATGGGACTCCCAGCCGGAACTGGGTCTCTGTAATCCCGAATCGCGCGTAGAACCGCGCGGCCTTCTGCCAGTCCCGAGATAGGACCGCTGCAGCACCGGGCGTGGCCGAAATCGCGGCCCGGGCCGCCTTGACGCGCCCTCGCATGTCGCGCAGCCTCCTCTCCGCGGCCCGTTCGTCCGCCTCCCGGGAGTCGTCGGGCAGCCCGCTCGTAATCTCAAGGAGGTTAAACTGGCGCGTCGGGGTCGCGATATGTTCATCCTCCGCGTCCTCGCCTTCGTCCAGCCCGCCGAACGCGACCCGCGACTCGAAGCGCGTCCGCGAGTAGTCGCCGAAGCGGGGGCTCGCGAAGCGGCGGGCGGTTGGAGCTGCCGGGCGAGCCAGCTGCGGGCTCGCGTCGCACCCGCGGTTCGCGGGCGGGTCGGGGAACGGGTTCGCGGCGTCGACTTCGGAGGCGCTTTGCGCGCTCATCGCGGTCATCGACACGGAGTGAGCGCGGAGGCCCGCCGAGCGCCGATGTGAGGCGCGAGGCGGGCCGCGTCGCGATAATGCTCGCGCGGGTGGCAGGCTCCGCGCGGGCTTTATCTGCGACCCGCGCGGTCGATGAGCGACCGCGATGAGCGCGGGAGGCCGCGCGAGCGGCGGATTGAGCCGCGAGGGCGGCCGTGCCCTCTTGATGTTCGCGTGGGCAGCCGCGCTCCGCGCGAACTTCAAGAAGGGACCGCGCGTTCGATGACACGACCGCGATGAGCCAAGAGAGTCGCCGCTCGAGTCCCCTGCGACTCCGAAGAGGGAACCTCTTCCTTCCAGCCAAGGTCGGGCGCGTCACCTATTGGGCGGTAATAGACACGGGCTCGACACGAATGGTAGTCGCGAATCGGATCTCGGCCCAGTTCGAGTTCCTTCGGCGGAAGACGGCAGGCGGAATCTTCCGGGAAGTTCAGGCGCGCGTAGTCAAGCTTCCGTTGACCGAGGTACTCGGCAAGCGTTACGCAGACCTTCCAGCGATAGTCCGTCCGCGCTCGTCGGACTCGATCATTTCCTGGAAGCTACTTCTCGGGACCGGTGTTCTCCTCGACCGAAGATTGTCCCTGAACTTCCGTACGAAACGTGTCGAGGTAGGCTTGCCGGAGTCGCTTACGCATCTGGACGGCCGAGTCCCGCTGCGGTGCATTCGGGGCCGACCATTCGTCCAAGCTCGACTGGGTGGCAAACCGGTAGTCGCGTTCGTGGACACCGGGTCGCCTCTGTGTCAACTCAATCCGAAGTTCGAGGGGCTCCGGTCTCGTGTGGTCCGGAAGGAGCGCATCGTTGACGGTACCGGAGCGTCTTCGATGGAGGCCGTTTACCGGGGCCCCGGCCTCCGACTTGGAGAATGGAACCTCGGATACCCCGAATTCACCCGGGAGCCGATGGACATCATGGAACGAAAGTTCCGGATGCGAGTGGATTTCGTGCTGGGCGCGAACGTCCTCTGCGCCGCCGGTGGGATTTGGACGTTTGATCGGCGCCTCGGAGCCTTGAGCTGGTCGAAGTGACACCCCCAGGTCCTCTGAGCCGATGACCTGACCGCAATCAGCGCGCGAGACGTGGAACGACCGCGAGGAGCGCGCGAATGCCCGCGTGGATCCTGGCTCCTTCCGAACGAGAAAGATTAGGCAGCGGTGCTATCTCCTCGGTACAGGGTAAACCAAGTGCGAATCCCCTGCATTGTCCCCAATGCCGTGCATCCCAGCCCTATGGCCAAGGTTGTTACTCCCGCAGCCCACGCAAGTCCGGTGCCACCGGCCGCGATTAGAATCCCGTCGACGATGGTCACGGCGCTCGCAAGGGCAACTGCGCCCATCACCGACGGGCGGACGACATACGCCCCAAAGGTGCCGAGGATTAACTCAAGGAACCCCAGTGCGATCACAGACGTTCCGAGAGTCTGATGGCCTATGGATCGAGAGAGCCCGGTCAAGATGAGGACGCTAAGGACGAGGGTGAGAACCCCAAAGACTACCACCGAAACCCAGCGGTCAAACCGATCCTCGACGTCCTCGAAGACGCCGGCCTCGAGAGACTCGGGACCTTGGTCTGGCCTCGAGCTCGTCGGGAGACTAGCGATGCTGGGATTGTCAGGCAATGCCTGTACAACCAGCGATCGACCTTGCGGCATACGGCGACTATCGGTGGCACGATGGCCCAAGTAGGATTTGCGTTCTTCGATACGTCGTTCCAGCCCTGCTGAGCGGGAATTCGCCGCGCCGCCTTCATGAAGGATGCGCGCGGCCGAGTCGGGGAGGCTGCGACTCCACGAGCGGACGAATTCATTCGCGGGGTTCGTCCAGAGACGGGACCGCGATCAGCGCGCGGGACGAGTGGGCATGATCTCCTTCTCCCCCAGGGAAACCCAGGACCGTATTGTCGTATCGCTTCAGGGTTACAACAGCGGGGTGCTAAACTGGCCCGAGACGTTGACCGAGGCGCCGCCCCAGGCCTCGAACCATATTGGAGGTGAAGGAGCTGTGAAGCTGAACGTACCGTAGGTCGAATTCGAGGAGTAGATTAAGAGGCCACCATCGTCGTCAAGGATCCTGAAGTCGGCCGCTCCACCGCCGGTCGAAAACGTACCCCAAACGTGACTGCCGGTAGGTGGGGACAATGTTGCTCCAGGGGGTAGAGTGGGTGGAGAGGCTGGCTGCTGGGCTTGCTGGTAACTGAACTCGTTCGGGACCATTAGAGAAAAGGAATGGGTTAGTGGGACCGTGAACAAAGAAACGAACACCACGACCACGACGACCGCAACCACCACCTTGATGACGCGATTTCGGGTTCGGAGACCGGGTTTTGACGAGGGGGGTTCAGGCGAAGCCGCCACGCCCGGGTATGTCGCTGCGCCGATATCAGAGTTGGCTAACGCACGGTCGCGCCGGGTTCGTGGGGGACGCGCGCGGCCGATGACGGGACCGCAATCAGCGCGCGGGACGAGTAGGCATCGAGAGTTTCCCGTCCCGGGGAAACCCGGGGTTGGCCCAGCTAGTTTGCCTAAACGAAGAAGATGGTGGATGTATAGTTGCCCCAGACGTAGACCGTTTCCCCGAAAGCGAACGAACCGGCGTAGAAGGTGTACACCTCACTGGAGGCCGTGAAGTCGAAAGAGCCGCTTGTGGTGTTGTCGCAGCATACCAAGTCGCCGTTCGAGCCGGTGATCTCGAAATCCACCGGCTCTCCAATTGCCACAAAGTCGCCCCACACGTGACTGCCGTGGGGAAAGATCTGGTCCACTGCTGGCGGCGGTGGTGGAGGGACTACACCAATCCGAACCAGCGTGAAGGAGAATGAATGCGTGATCGGGACGGTGTACAGGGGGACAACCACTGCGACGACGGCGACGGCCACGACGACTGCGATGATGACCCGGTTTCGAGTTCGATGGCCGGGTTTGCATGATGGGGGTTCGAGAGGAACGGCCACGTAGGGCCATGCCTCCTTGGCGATATCAGAGTTGGCTTACGCAGGACCGCGCCGCCTTCATGAAGGATGCGCGCGACCGAGTCGGGGAGGCTTACCCGCCTCCGCGAGCGGACGAATTCATTCGCGGGGTTCGTCCAGAGACCGGACCGCGATGAGCGCGCGAGTCCAGAGGCTGGACGGGACCCGCCGGCTGCCGCTTACAGTCCCGTCGGAGGTGGCGGAGTGGGGGATACGGGGACCAGGGGCTGCCGGCGGTGTCGCATCACGCCGATTACCACGCCGACCGCGACGCCCGCGATCGCGACCCCGATGATCACGTAGGCCCACGATGGTAGCCCGGCACTCGAGGACGCTGGCCCGGAGCTTGAGGAGGAATTTGACTCGATCACGCTCACGTTGGACGAACCGTAGTTCGGCACATAGACGTAGCCGTTCCCGCTGTCGTACGTTGCGGCGCTTGGTCCGAACCCGACGGATACAGTGGCCACCACCGACGTCCCGCTGAGGACACTGACGTTGTTCGAGTTGAAGTTCGCGACGTAGACGTAGCCGTTCCCGCTGTCATAAGTCGCAGATTCAGGCCACCTCCCGACGTTCACGGTTCCGACGAGCGTCGTACCGCTGATCACGCTGACGTTGTTCGAGTCTGTGTTTGTAACGTAGACGTAGCCGTTCCCGCTGTCATACATCGCTTCGCCTGGGGAGGAGCCGACGGTGACCGTGCCCACCACCGCGGTCCCGCTGATCACGCTCACGGTGCCCGGGCCGAGGTTCGTCACGTAGACGTACCCGTTGCCGCTGTCATACACCGCACCGTACGGCTCGAAACCGACGGGGATCGTGCCTACGACGGACATCCCACTGACAACACTCACGGTACCGCAACAATAGTTCACGATGTAGACGTAACCGTTCCCACTGTCATACACCGGATAGAGTGGCTGAGTACTACTGATGGGAATCGTGCCCACCACGGACGTTCCACTGATTACACTCACGCTGCCTAAACTGACGGGCACGTAGATGTAGCCGTTCCCGCTGTCGTAGGCCGTGAATTCAAGGCTGGACGGAGTGCTGACCGGCACCGTTCCCACGACCGATGTCCCGCTGATTACACTCACGTTGCCCGACTCGGAGCTGGTCACGTATACGTAGCCGTTGGCGTTATCGTAGGTCGCATACGACACATAGAACGAGTTGCTCTGCGCGACGCCAACCGGGACCGTTCCCACGACTGAAGTCCCGCTGATCACACTTACGTTGGCAGCTTGGGCGTTCGTCACGTAGACGTTGCCATTGCTGCTGTCGTACGTGGCGAAATCCGGATACGAGGCGACGGGTACCGACGCAATCACCCTGAGGGATGAAGAAGCATCGGCGGATTCCTCTGATACGACGGAGCGTACTGCCGCGGATTCCCGAACCGCAGAAAGGTGGGAGTCCTCTGGTGAAGTTATGCTAGGGCGCGATGCGTGCCCCGAAGCCGAAACGAATCCCAAAACAGGGAGGCACGACGTCAACAGCAGGAGAGCGAAGAACACTGAAGCTGTCGCTGCCCCGATCCGTCGACGTCGTTGTCGTCCCATGCAGGCCTCCAACCCTTGCGAGACCTTAGTCTTGCTGTCTTCGGGGAGCCGGCGTGCGGAATGCCGTCAGGTATCCCAGACACACTCGGTCGAGGCCCGACCGAGCGTCGCTTCAGGACTCCCGCGGATCGCGGGCAGGTCGGGGAACGGGTTCGCGGTCTCGTGGGTGTCGCTCTCGGTCGCGCGGGGCTAAGGGACGACCGCGAAGAACGCGAAGTTCTCAGAGAAGCGATATCGAGTAACTCAGGGTGAAGTCCACGAGTTGAGGGCCCTCTGAGCCAGAGTCTTCCGTATGGAACACGTAGGTCCCCCCGATCGAACTAAACCTACACTCGCCGCTGGAGCTGTTCCCAGAACATTGGGGAACCCAACCATTCAGCGGCCACCCTGGTCCCCAAATGTCGAATTCTGCGATGCCACCACTTTCGTCCGTCCAGCGAAGGGTCACGTTCGGTCCGGCGGGGAGGGACTCCGTGACGTTCGGAGCGGCCGTGCAATAGGTTCCGGATGGACAGTAATGGTCGTCGGTCCAAACTTGACCCGCTACCGAGACGGGAACCCAAGGCCAGAATCCGACCATGAGGAACGCGACCACCGCAATGGCAACTACAACGAAGACCCGGCGCCAGAATCGGTGCCTCGCCTTCCGCCGACTGCTCTCGGGAGCCTCGGCCTCCTCGATGGAGATGCTTGCCATCCTACTCGACCTCCAGCCCCTTGCCGGCCGTGCCCTTGGAGACCACGACGGAGATCCTGCGCCAGAACTGGCGACTCGGTTTCGGCCACCTGCTCCTCAGAGCCATAGGTTCGGCGCCTCCCGCTGATTGACGGACTCGTTAGCGGGGGGCGGAACGCCAGGGACGGCATAAAGAGTTCTTCCCAACCGCGAAGGGTAAGGGCGCGCGCGTTCGGTAACCGACGAGGGTCTCAGGGAGTGTGTCGGGCGCCTTGATCGCAGGTTACACCGAATCCAACAGTGGATGAGTGGTTCAGCGTCGGGTCGATTCCGTCACAGTTCCGCGGCGACGGAGACACCGCGCTGAAGCATCATGCGTGACGTACGTTGAGGCGTCTGTCAAGCCCGTCGCAGACGAGGGCAATCGCGATGCCGAGTATCATGATGGCGAGCAACGGAAAGAGGAACATCCACCAGTAGGTGTTGCCCACTGTAGAGATGGGGAGCCCCTCGCAGGTGCCGATCGCGAGTAGGTTCCCCCATTCCGGGAACGTGACGGAAGGCAGGGGGGAGAATGGGGGCAGCGATGGCACGAGATACGGGGGGAAGGGCGGTTGCGGGCGTGAGCTCGCGCAGTCCCAGAACCAGGGGAAGACCGTAAGGACGAAGAAGATCGGTGCCACATCGATTGGCAGCTGGGCCAGTAGTGGCGAGATGGAGTTCGGCAGGATGTGGTGGAAGAACAGGTAGGTTCGCCCGGCCCCCGAGGCCCTCGCTGACTCGAGGTACGACTCTCGGGCGACGAGGCGGGCCCGCTCCCGGGTCGTTCGGGCGATGGTCGGCCAGAGGATGAAGCCGAACAGGAGAACGAAAAGCGGGATGCCCGTGCTCGTCGGCGCGACCGCCGCCAAGCCCGCGAACAGGGCGACCACGAGGAAGAACGAAGGGATTGCCCCCAGGCTGTCCCCGAAGAACATCACGACCGCGTCGAGCACCCCCCCTTCGTTCATCCCGGCGAGCGCGCCGAGGATCCAGCCCAGAACGGCATCAACCGCGAGGATGCTCGCGACGATTCCGAGGTCCCACGGTGTTGCCTGCCAAACCGCCTGGAAGAGATCGGTACCGATGCCGGGAAGGACCCCGAATGGGTGGGTCCACGACGGCCCCATCGCTGCGGCGAAGAAGGGTGGAGGCGGAACCCAATTGTTGTTCGTCGACAGTTGGGCCAACGAATCACGGAAAACGACCAGCGCGCTCAGAGCAGCCAGGAGATACATCCCCAGAATCCCCAACCCCAGCCAGAGCCCGGGGCCGAGCGGCCGTCGGGCCAGTCGATTTCTCAGATTCGCCTCGCCGTCAGCTCGGGCAGGCTCCGGAAATCTGGGTGCTGTCAGGACGGACCGGGAGTTCACCTCGCAACCACCTCTCTCGGGTCCATCCGGCGCGCGAGGATGTCGACCGCGAAGAGCCAGAAAATGACGATTACCGCGAGTAGGAACATCATCCCCTCCAAGGGCGTGAACCCGCCTCCTCCTAGGCTAGTCAGAGAGGAAAGGACGAGGAATCCGGCCCCCCGGTCCAGAAATGTCGCCTCTACCACAAACTGAGTTCCGAGATACGCCGGGAGAGTGAGAGCAAACACTGTCAGGAACGTCGGTTTCACTCTACGCGCGGTGTAAGTCCAGAGCAGGGTTCGTTCGGTGATTCCCCGCGAGCGGGCTGCCATGAGGTGGAATTCCTGGCTCGCCGCGACCACGACCGACCGCGCGTGGCGCAAGAATATCGTGACGTAGACGAGCGAGATGACCAACGCCTGGATGAG
This sequence comes from uncultured Thermoplasmata archaeon, assembly GCA_963735185.1. Taxonomy (GTDB): domain Archaea; phylum Thermoplasmatota; class Thermoplasmata; order Lutacidiplasmatales; family UBA184; genus Lutacidiplasma. The sequence continues at coordinate 1,787,242 of CAVTJV010000007.1, read as the reverse complement.
GGTCTTGATCAGGGTGACTTCCTCGAATAGCCAGGCCTGGTGCACGAGACCGTCGATGAGCGGGAAGCCCGTGGGTTGGGTGACGCTTTGATAGATCACCCAGGAGGGGTAGTTGCCCCCGCTGTAGTACAGCCACCAATCGAAGCTCGGAATCACTCCCTGGTCGGGGAGGTCGTGGAACTCGGCGAGAAACCCGAAGAACAGGCCCGCAATCACGAGCAGCCCCACTACGAACACCGGGAGGAACGTCCCGACAAGGCTCGTGACACGCGCGGTGACGTCCACCCCGGGTCGGCGGGTCCAACCGGCCCAGAGGCTGATGGGGTAAGCAATCGCCGCGGAGATCCCGAGGGCGAACGCGCCCAGCTCGACGGAGTTCGGTAGCAGCCAGGCGTAGAGCTGGGCGATTGGAACGCCCGGGTACTGCTGGAACGTCGAGATGCCCCAGTTCCCGGTGAAATCGTTTGTGACCATTTGCGCAAACCCGGTAAAGAAGCCTCCGATCCCGAGATACTGGTGGGTCGTGATGTTGGTCGGTTCCTCGATCGCCAGGTACAGCAACACAAGGACGAACACCAGCTGGCCGGGGACTAGCGCGAGGCGCATCAGGACGAAGCGACCGAATGGGGAGAGACGAAATGCGAATCGGGTTCGGGAACGTCGGGCCGCACGACCCGCCATCGTTCCCCGCAGGCCGGAGCACGTATCAAAGGTATCGAGAGACAAGGCTCTTGGGTGCGCGGTCTCCGAGGCAGGGGTAGGCCCCTAAATCGTAGGCTCCGAGGGAAGCACTTCAGCTCGCTCCGGTTCCCCCACGATCCGGTCCTCGGACAACTTGGACTGCTCGATCGCAACCACAATCGTGTCGTCATCGGCCGGAACCCCGTCCCGCATCTGCTCCTCAGTGATCCCAAGCCTCGCGTAGAACCGGGCCGCCTTGCGCCAGTCACGTGCGAGGGTCTCGGGCAGCCCCGGCGTGGTCGAAACTACCGCGCGCGCCGCCTTGACACGCCCCCGCAGGTCGCGAATCCTCAGCTCCTCGGCACGCTCGTCCGCCTCCCGCGAGTCGTCCGGGAGGCCGCTCGTGATCTCCAGGAGGCTGAACTGCCGCGTCGGGCCCGCGCTTGGAGGATGATCCTCCGCGTCCTCGCCGTCGTCCGGGCCGCCGAACGCGACCCGCGACTCGAACCGTGTCCGCGAGTAGTCGCCGAAGCGGGGGCTCGAGAACCGGCGACTCGTCGGGGCAGCGGGTCGAGCCGGCTGCGGGCTCGCGTCGGACCCGCGGATCGCGGGCAGGTCGGGGAACGGGTTCGCGGCGTTGGAGGCGCTCTGCGCGCTCATCGCGGTCATCGACACGTAGTGAGCGCGGAGGCCGCCCGAGCGGCGAAGTGAGCCGCGAGGCGGGCCGTGTCGCGATAATGCTCGCGCGGGCGGCAGCGGCCGCGCGGGCTTTATCTGCGACCCGCGCGGTCGATGGAGGAGGGCGATGAGCGCCGGAGTTCCCAATCAAGCGGATATCTCGCTGCTCGCTTCTACCTCGACCACCGCCCACGCTACCTCCCCGACCGAAGTCGTTCACATCGCGTTTGCCTTCGTTGTCCTGACCGCCGACCTCGTGATCATCCTAAGCGGTAGAGGACTCCTCGAAGGCGGTACACTCGCTGGGCTCCTGACACGGTCCCGCTCTTCTATGCCCTCCTCGCGATTGCCGCCGGGTTCACTGGGCTTATCACGCACGAGATAGCCCACAAGCTCGCCGCTCGCCGGCTCGGGTACTGGGCCGAGTTCCGAATTTGGCCGACGGGCCTCCTTCTGTCCCTCGCCACTTCCCTAGCCGGTTTCCTGTTCGCCGCGCCGGGCGCGACCGTCGTCGAAGGCATGGACCCGACGGATGTGCAAGGCTGGGGAAGAGTGGCGGTTGCCGGGCCAGTCTCGAACCTTCTCTTCGCGGCAGGCTTCTACAGCGCTTCGCTCGCTACGTTCGGCATTGATTGGATCACGAGCGAGGCGCTCCTGTTCCTTGCGATGATCAACACGCTGTTCGCGACCTTCAACCTTCTTCCCATCGACCCCCTTGACGGGGCCAAGGTGCTCAGGTGGGGTATCGGGCGATGGGTCGTCACATTCGCGGTCGCTGTAACGACCCTCGCCATGGCCTTCACGGCCTTCTACTCCGCTAGGTCACCGTTCCTAACGTGGTGACGCGACCCGCGACTCGAACCGCGTCCGGGTCGCGCCACATCACGCCCGTCGCGCGCGAGCGTTTCGGCTCTGTGCGGAAAAGAACCCCGAGCGAAGCGAACGGCGAGGTCTTGCGCGGGCTCGTCGAAACAACAAGCTACCGGCCACTGGTACCTTCCTTCGGACTTGGCCCGAACTGCACGCGCGGAAAACGCTATTTCGGGTTCCACTATTCGGACCGGATCGATGGGGCGTCACGCCGACATGGCGTTCATCGTGGTGTCGCTCGTCGCCGTCGCGTTCCTGATGGTCAACTGGTTCTCTCCAATTCCCCTCTTTCAAGCCGAGAACGTTCAGTTCACGCTTGTCGTAGTGCCAAGCTGCAGCGGCCCACCTGCTGAACACACCGTTCCCGCCGATGTGACCCTGATGGTTCAATGGAACACGACAGCCCAGCTCTTCTCTCCGGGCGGAGTCTGGCTGAATGCCAGTGCCCCGCCACCGAACCCTCTGAATTCGTCGGTTTCTGTCTACGTGAACTACTTCACAAACGTCCACGGCGGAGGGCTTTTTTGGTTCACCGATACTGTCGGCGGAGACTACTCGTTCAGGGTCTGCGCCGTCGGTGGAGCGCCGGATACTCCCGTGTACGTGAACGGCAGCTACGTGATGCCGCCACTGTTCTAGGGCACTACCTCCCGCCGCTTCTCGCGTTACTGCGCATTAAGCGGGTCTGGCGCAACTGCCTTGCTTTCGCGCTGTCGTCTTCCGGTAAACAGGGATCACCGTCCCGGCACACGACTCGTGGCGGACGACAATGCTGTATGCTTCGCAAATGCCTCGACTAATCGTTGGCTGGTTATCTCAGTACCAGTAGTAGATTCCCCCGGTCAATCCCCAGTTGCCGTTGTGTTGAACATCAATCCAGGAGGATGTGCCACCGCCCGCGCTGCACGAGACCTTGGTGTAGATGCCGAGATAGAAGTACCAATAGTACGTGTGACCGCTCGTTAGAGAGGGGTAAATGATGTCATTGACAAGTGTCATGTTGGAAACGCTTTGACTCCAGCCGTTGTTACAACCCACACTGTAGGGCATGCCGGAGGGTGCGGACATTTGGTCTGCTGCGTACACGAACTTTCCAGTGGTGGCGTCATACATGTTAGCCCCGACCTCAATCCATGCGTAAGAACTGCCACTCCCGCTCGGCGGGCAGGAGACCGTACCTCCTCCTAGACCGTTACTACCCTCGGGAGTCGCTGTCACGTAGAACCAGTAATCCTGTTCCCACGTGCCCGTAGGCCAAATCGAGCCGCCCAGTACCTCGAAACCGGCCTCCACCTCCTGGGATGCGGTGCCTGCCGAATTGCTGCCGACCGCGCCGCCCGCTTCCGAGAGGGAACTGAGCCATACCCCTCCACCGACGCTTGACAGGGGGGTTACGTACTTGTTTACGCCGCTCCCGGTCGGGGTGGTTGGGACAACCTTGGTAAAAGCAGATCCACTCGGGAAAGGCGTGGAATACAGGCAATCACTCGTGCAGCCGCGCACCGCAGGCGATGCGGAAACGATTGGAGCGCCAACGGCGAGCGCCATGCAGAGGGCAATCCCCACAGTGGGCCAAACGATCGGTCGGTATCTCCTCATGTTTCGCTTTCCTTACATTACAAATTGCCCATGGCAGCTACTTAGACTGTTGCCGGCACCTACCAAAGAATAGGCCGAAATGGCTATGCGCACGTATACTTCAAAGTGTGTGCTGCTAACAGTAAACTATTGCACAAGGTTGTGCATGGTTTCTCGGCGGCGAAAAGTGGGTTTCGCCGCAAGTGATACCGACGTTTCCGAGCATTATCAATATGGGGTCCCGCAATCTTTCTCGAGGTGGTCCGTGGTCAATACTCTTGCGGCCCGCGTCGCGGCTTCGAAGCTATCGGAGGCGTCGCGCTGTTCCATTCTCGCACCTCTTCCCTCCCATGCCTGTGCGCGAGGGACTGGTCGAGAACATCCTCGCCTGCTTCAGTATCCGTCGGCCTAACGCCGTGCCAGAAGAGGGTTTCGGGGATGGCAAAATGCGCGTAAAAGCGGGCTGCCTTGACCCAGTCCCGCCGGAGGACCTTCTCGGCAACGGGCGTGGCCGAAATCGCGGCCCGGGCCGCCTTGACGCGCCCGCGCAGCTCGCGCACCCTCCGCTCCGCGGCCCGCTCGTCGGCCTCCCGCGAGTCGTCGGGCAGACCACTCGTGATCTCGAGGACGTTGAACTGCCGCGTCGAGGTCGCGAGCTCCTCCGCGTCCTCGTCCGGGCCGCCGAACGCGACCCGCGACTCGAAGCGCGTCCGCGAGTAGTCGCCGAAGTGGGGACTGGGGAACCGGTGGGTAGCCGGGGCAGCGGGACGAGCGGGCTGGGGGCTCGCGGCGGACCCGCGGATCGAGGGCAGGTCGGGGAACGGGTTCGCGGTCTCGTGGCGGTCACTCTCGGTCGCGCTGGCGGCGCTGATTGCGGTCATCGGCGCGAAGCGAGCGCGCAGGTCGCCCGAGGGCCGAATCGAGGCCCGAGGGCGACCGTGTCCTCATGATGCCTGCGCGGGGGGTTGCGGCCGCGCACGCTTCATGAAGGACGCGCGCGGCCGATGACGTGACCGCAATCAGCGCGCGGTACCGACGGGCGAACGCGAAGGACCCGCCGGCCCTGTGCGGGCTGTCAGCGAATCTGAGCGAGATCGCTCGTCACCGAGCTCTTCGTGGATACGCTCCACCCCGAGCAGTACGGTTGGAGGGCCAAGTTCGTGGGCGTGGCGCCCGCCGATTTTGCCATGAACGCCATCAGCCACCAGCACGGGCCCTGAACGATGGTCCACGCGTTCCCGGTTTCGTTCCCTACCTGCTGCTGCATTTGCGCAGTGGTGTACGAGGAGACATCGCTCGGCTGGACCAGAGTCGAGGCATGGATGAACTGACCATTGACGACCATGAACGGAATCCCGTTCGAGTAGGCGCTGACATACGCCTGCTCGACGCAGTTGGAGGTGGTTGGGGAGGTATCCGGTACCCCGGAGGTATCCTCGTTTGCTACGAACGTGATGTTGGACGAGGAGTACTGGACGTTGGCGAGGTCGACCTCAGGAATGTTGCCCTCGGCAGAATACATCAAGGGTGCATCCGTCACGGTTCCGAATCCCTTGAGGGCCTTCCAGATGGCCCAGCTGCTCGCGGAGCAGTACGGACACCACGTCGCGCCGAAGTAGTAGACCACTGGGAGACCGTTTTCGTGCCAGGGGGAGACACTCACGGAGAACCAACCGCCCGGTTGCGTCGTCCCGGAAGACTCTGAAGGGAGGACCGGACAGTGGAGGAAGAGGATGCCGCCTAGCGCGATTACTCCCGAGATCACGAGGCCGAGCACGACGCCCGTCACCAAGGTCGTGCGGTAGACCTTCGACCAGCGCGCACCGGACGACCGAAGCAGACCGAAGAGAAGGAGGAACGCCACGACGACGAGGACGAGGGCAAGGTACGGTATCGCCGGTAGCACTAGGCCGACCGGCGAGGGGACTAGGTAGGCAATCGAGAACCAGATGGCGAAGATTGGCACGAGGAGGTAGCCGATGCGCGGAAGCGTCCACTTGCGCTCCGCCTTCTCCCGCTCCTCTTTCGTGGGCGTCGCGGGCGCCGGGCCCTCGTTCCGGCGACGCTGTCGCGAGCGTTGCCGGTGATACATTCCACGGAGAGCACGGCCCGGTTCCTGAACGGACGTGTCGGGATGGAATCCGACCTTCGGGTCGCCCGCGATCCGGTCCCAGTCCCAACCTTTCGACCGGAGTTCTTCGACTCGGTCCCAGTCGATCATCGTTGGTTGAACCGGTCAGCGCCGTATCTTCCTTTGCCTCAGAGGGGGTACGGGCGCGTCAGCAAAGCCTCACCCGCACTCATGCTGGGAGAGGAATGGCGCGCGCGGCCGATTGAAGGAGGCACTGCCTCCGCGAGCGGACGAATTCATTCGCGGGGTTCGTCCAGAGACGGGACCGCAATCAGCGCGGGGGGAATCAGCGCCCCCACTTACGGCAGGGCCAGGGACGCAATGACGACGACCCCGGATACGGTTGCCGTCGCCACGAAACTGTCCCCCTGGCCCGCCGGGTCTTGAGAGCCCACGTCGATCACAATGGAGTACTCAGAGCCCAGGAGCGAATGGGCGGAAGTCCCGGTCGCCGAGGTGAAGTAGGTCCAGCCAGATTCAGTCGGAACTTTGAGCGGACCTCCCGTTTCCAAGTCGAAAAGGGCAACCCGTTGACCGGTGGCATTCACGATAGTAAACCCTCCGGTGGGATGGACGGAGATCGTGGACCCGCTCAAGTTGGTAACATCGAAGAGCACTTGTCCGAACTCGACCGACGAGGCTTCGATTGAGATTGTGTAGATGTAGTCGTTCGACGAGACGCAACCGATGGAAGGCACACTCGACCTGCTGCAGAGGTCCGGTCCTACAGGGTTCCCGACGATGAACCACGGTCCGCACTCAAGGGATGGACAGGCCGTGGTCTCAGGCGCCGGTACCAGCGTCATGGAGACGACAACCCCGGCAAGGCAGACGACAGCAGCAAGAATCACGACCGATCGCTGGGTTTCCTCCGAGAGGGCCATGGGTCTTGTGTACAGATCGAAGAGCGACGCATCACGATACGTGTTCTGGTGACCCGCCGCGAGCCCATCTCGCGCATTCGCGGGCTTTATCTGCGACCCGCGCGGTCGATGACGGGACCGCGATGAGCGCGGGAGCCGAAGCACCCTGAGAAGAGCGAGGCCAACGCTGCGGGGCGTGGGGGGCTTCGTCCGCGTTCGCGGCCGTCGGCAGAAACCAACAAGGCCACGGGAGGCCTTGGAGAAGTGTACCTATGGCGGCTCAGAGTGCGAAACCGCCAAGTCAGACCATAGACTCCCGCTGGATGCGCGACTACCGCCTTAGCCTCGCGCTTCTCGTGGCGGGCCTCGTCATGCTCGTGGCCCTCTACGCCTTCGATATTTGGGCCAACGCGACCGGCAACTACCCCACGTCATTTGGCGCCGGCCTTGCAATCTATCTCATCGGAACCGCCGGGGGCATGCTGATCTTACTGGCCGGGACCGTCGCTTACTACCATTGGAAGGGCCTCCGACTGATCGAGGGCACCGCCTGACCGGGCCCGCACGGGAAACCGATTGAAAAGGGCCCCCTCCGAGCGAGAGTGTGCGAGCGAGCCCCCGCCGGCTTGATGTGGGACGCGCGCGACCGAAGACATGACCGCAATCAGCGCGCGTGGCCGCGGGATTGCCGGGCCGTTACGCCGACCTGGAAGGGATCCAGAGCGGTTCAGGAGTAATCGATAGTCACGGCGGCCGACTCGTTGGCCGGGACAGGGCCGCTGGCTTGGAAGATGTCGAAGTAGTACTGGGATTGCGTCGCCGTGAACGAACACGATCCGCCCATGCCCACCTCGTAACAGATCGGGGGGGGCCCCATAGAGCTACAACCCGAGGGTAGGCACGACTGGTTCGAAGGCGGCGGTCCATGACAATCCGAGTCGGCGACAAACTCCCCTGAGCCCGCCGAGAAGTTGGTCGGTCCCCCGGTCACAACCGCCCAGTGCGCGACCACGAACGCGCATTGAGGGAACGAAATCTCGATGGGAGCGTAGTAGTTCGTCGCGTCCAGAGTGTAGGGCCCTAACACTCCTCCTGTCTGCCTGGTTTCAAAAGCCCCGAAGCCCCAAGGCGAGGGCAGGGCGAGCACAAGCAGCAGGACCCCGATCAAGACAGCGCAGACGATTGCGGTTGGGTGTTTCCTCCACTCAGTTATCCTATCGCGCCCGCCAAGGCCAGGGGCAGTAGTCATACAGCTCAGCCAGCGCTTTCTGGTACGGTCCCACTTCGGATATCTTTTCGCAGCCAACGTCTCGCGGCCCCGCAGGCTTCATGAAGGGCGCGCGCGGCCGAGTCGGGGAGGCTTACCCGCCTCCGCGAGCGGACGAATTCATTCGCGAGGTTCGTCCAGAGACGGGAGCGCAATCAGCGCGCGGATGTGCGCCCGAAAGTCGGCTCGTCGCGGGCGCTCCCAAGTCGGCGACCGGCTCCTCGCTGACCTAAGCGGTCGTAAGGTACGAGATTTCGATTGGGTTGAGGACGGTCAATTCAACGCCACCGGACCACCAGTTGTAGAACACGAGGACCTCTCCTGATGTGATGTTCAACGGACCGATGGCGCCCGGACCGAATGGTGTGGAGACAGGGGGATTTGGACACGTCGACGTCCACCCCGACTCGATGAGCTGGGAGAGCCCCGAATCAACCGCAGACCGATTGACTTGGAACTGTTGGAAGACGGACGGCGGGAGGATCGACAGCGTGTACGCGCAGCCGGTCTGCGCGAGCCACGCTTCCAACCAAACACCCTTGGCCCCCGCGGGAATGGTGACGGGCCATGCGGCGTACCCTCCTGCGGAAATGTTTGTGACAATGGGCTTCTGAAGGACGACAAGCCCACGATCGAAATCCACGACAACCGGTTGGGTGATGGTCAGCGGGGCACCGCCGCCCCCGAGGATGGCCAAATCGTAGACACCCGGAAAGAGCGTGTAGTTCAACGTGCCATTGAGGCTATAGCAACCCGGGCAGGGCCATCCCATATTGACGGCGATTGACGAGTTGAACACCGCGACTGCCATCGGATATGTAGCGTTCCACAACCCATGAAGGTCGCCCGGGGCGCCCACCGAGAACGCGATGTCTCCAGACACGGGCAAGCGTTCCGCGCCCTGTGGTAGGAGGACTGGATCTGCGGGCGTCAGGTTCGCCTGGGGTTGACACCATGACGGAGGGCATTGCGGCTGTGACGGAGGAGTAGGAGGGGAAGGCCCAAGCACGACCAATCCCGACAGGAGAAGCGCAAGTCCGACCGCGATGGCGACGAATAGAGCCATCGCTTCGTATCGCCCGACCATTGCTGGGGACCTCCCGGCGCTTGCCTGACTTCCTAACCGGTACTGCGTGTGGTCGGCTTATAGTCTCGACTCGGCGGCCGGCGGGCGCGCGGGCTTTATCTGCGACCTGCGCGGTCGAGGGCGGACCGCGATGAGCGCGCTACGAAACCGGGATGCGGGCCGAACTCGAATCATCCTGAGCCCGCGAATCTCGCCCAAGGAGCTGCACGCGTTCTATGTCCGGACCGGCGTCTGCGAAGCGGGGTACCCCGCTCGGAAGGCCGGTCGTGTTCTGACTCGAAGCGACGTGATTCTTGCCGCCTACCGGGGAACCGACCTCGTCGGATTCGCGCGCGGTCTCTGTGACGGGAACTCGGGGTCCATCGCGGAACTCTGCGTCGACCCGGCCCTCCAAGGCACCCGGCTCCGTTTCTCCAATGCGTCGGTCATCGAGAAGGATGAGAAGGGACTAGGACGCCGGTTGGCAAACCGGCTAATTCGGGAGCTGCGAAAGGAAGGCGCTCAGTTCTTCTCGAACTACATCGTTGAGGGTGTGGAGGAGCCGTTCTACCGGGCCCTCGGTTTCCGAGAAAACAGGGGTCACAAGGTCTACATCATCGACGAACGGGACTACGTTCCTCGATCTCAAAGGACCGGACGATTCCCCAAACAATCCAAGCGGGAAGTCTGAAGCGCGACACGCGCGCGGCCGATGGAGGACCGCAATCAGCGCGCGAGGCGCGACGAGGTCGGCGCGGTTGAACCCTCGGTGACCTAAGGCGGGACGGGAGGACTACCCGCGTCCGGTTGCGAGGGGAATGACACGGCAGTGGGGGAATTCTTCCGTCGGCGGCGGAGGACCACTGCCACCACGACGATCACGAGTATCACCGCCACGATTGCGCCGAGAAGGGCATAGCCCACCGCCGCGGGAAGGCCCAGGAACGTGGCCGCTCCCGACGTGGGCGTGAAGGCGATCGGGAGTTGGACCGGGGCGCCGTTCACGGTGAACGACCCGGCGCTCAGATTGACAGTGTACCCCGAAACCGAACCTACGGTGAACGAATACGTTCCGTTTGGCGCTTCAAACCCGAGTCCCGTGGTGGAAGAATTGAACGAGAAGGGAGGAACTTGGTTGACGCCTACCCACCACTCGGTACCGGCGGGGAGGCCCGTCTCCGTAAAGGTGATGGGATACGTTACCAGATTGAACGTCACTGACTCACTAACTGACGCTCCACTCACCGTGAAGACCCCGCCCAGTGACCGATATGACTTGTCCGTCGTCGCGACCGTGTACGGGTAGGTCCCGTTCGAAAGGTTCATTGCGATTGTCGCCGGCGTCGAACCGTTTAGCACATGACCGGTCACGTTGACCCACCACTCTGGGCCTATAGGCAACCCCGTCTCCGTGAATGTCACCGAATAGATCACGAGGGTGAAGCTCACGGTCTCTGACACCATTATCCCCTTGACGGCAAGGGAGCCGCCCACCGACGTGTACATCTTGTCCATCGTCGCGATCGTGTAGTCGTACGTCCCATTCGGCTCGGAGAACGAAACGAAGTTGGTGGACGACTTAGAGGTCTGATGGTTCGTGAGATTCACCCACCACTCGGGACCGTTCGGTAGGCCGGATTCTGTGAAGGTTACGTTGTAGGTCACTCGTGTGAACACAAGAGTCGGTTCGATGACGGGAGCTCCCGAGACCGTCAGGTTTCCCGTGTATGGAAGCGTCGTTTGGTGCCAGCTTGGGACGTCCGTGATCGTATAGGAATGTGTTCCGTTCGGCTCTGGGAGGGTGATGAGGCTCGTAGCCGAGTTGGCCCGGGCTCCGCCCAGGGTTAATGACCAATTCGTCCTCGAGGGAAGGCCCGTTTCCGTGAACGTGACGGTGTAGTTGACCAACCTGAACGTTACCGACTCACTGACCGACGTCCCATTCACCTCGAACGAACCGTTCCAGGACACCGGCGCGTATTCCTTGTCCGTTGTTGCCACCGTATAATCGTACGTCCCATTCGTCTCGTTAAAGGAGATGGAATTGGCCGTCGAGTTGGCCGTCTGCCCGCTCGTCAGATTCACCCACCATTCTGTGCCTAGTGGAAGACCAGATTCCGTGAAGTTCGCTGCAAACACGGCCGTGAAAGAGACGGAAGTCGTCACCGGGCCTCCCTGCACGGTGATCGAGCCGTTCGACGGGTTCGGGAGGAAACCGGAGGGCGACGCGACCGAGAAGTGGTACGTACCGTTGAGTGCTTCAAACCCAAGGGAGGGGTTGGTCGATGAATTGGTTAGCCCTCCCAACCTCGTCGACCACGAGGAGGAGAGAGGCAGCCCCGTCTCTACGAACGAGACCGGGTAATACTGGAACGGGGTAAGAATCGACAGACTGCCGCCGGCCTCACAGGCGACGTAGGTTCTGCCGTTGGTAGAATCGTATGCGATGCCCCAGGGTTCCTGCCCGACGTCAATGCTTCCCGCGACTTCGTCGGTCGAACTACCTAAGAGGCTGACATTGTCGGGATCGAGGTTCGTGACAAGTATCAAACCCGGTTGAGGCTCAAACAACGCTGCCTCGGGATAGGACCCGACCGGTATGTTCGCGACGACCGTGTCCGACACGTCGGAAATCACCGAGACGTTTCCTGAATCTGAATTCGCCACGAAGATTTCACGGGATGACGGATCGTAAGCGACTCCCATCGGTTCCGATCCGACTTGCACTTGGGCAACGACGCTGTTGTTAGAATCGGAAATCACTTCGACACTGTTGGAATAAAGGCTCGACACGAAGACTTGACCTGTCCCGGCATCATACGCCAGATTCACTGCGGCGTATGGGACTGGGATGGTAGCGACCACTTTGTCCGATTGGTCCGATATCACCTCGACGCTACTGGAGTAGGAGACATAGTTGTTCGTCGCAACGAACACCTCGCTCTTCGCCGGATCGTAGCCAAGCCCATACGGCACTCCGTCAATCGAGATGTTCGCCACCACCTGGTCGGATGAACCGGAAATCACGTAGACCTCGGAATACCCGAATCCAGGGGCGTCGAATATCTGGTCGGTACCAGAGTCGTACGCCAGCTCGAACGCTCCCGGGGTGGTCACCGATCCCGCAACGCGTCCAGAGGTGGGGTCCAGCACGACGATTTGGCCCGTCTCTGCGTTCGCGACGAAAAGCTGGTTCGTTTGACCATCGTACGCGACGCTGCTCGGTTCGCTTCCAGTCTCGATGGTCGCTTCGACGGTATTGTTTCCATCCGAGATCATTTCTACGGTGTAGTCCCCCCAGCTCGTCACAAACATCGCAGCGTCCGCTGCGTCGTAGGTCACGTCATCCGGCATCACACCCACGGAGACCGCTGAGACAATGGTGTTGCTCGTGGCAGAAATCACGCTGACGTTTCCCGCCTGATTGTCGTTCGCAACGAAGACCTCGTCCTTTCCGGAATCGAACGCCGCCATGTATGCTCCGTACGGGTCCGGGAGCGACTCCAATACTGCATTCGTCCCGTCCGAGACGATGCTCAAGTTGTTGGAGTACAGATTCGCGACGAACTCCTCATCCTGAGCCGGGTCGAAGACTACGGAGGTTGGCCAAGTCCCAACGGAGATCTGTGCAACGACAGCGCGAGTTGAATCCGAGATGACCGAGACATTGTTCCCACCAGAGTTCGCGACAAAGACCTCGTGCTTCGTCGAATCGTAAGCAAGCCCCCAAGGCTCAGATCCCACTGGAATCGTAGCCACGATGGTGTCGTTGGCATCGGAAATCACACTGACATTGTTCGACCCGGAGTTGGACACGTAGATATCCCCGGTGCCGGAATCGTAGACCAATCCGAACGGCACCGAACCCACAGGGATCGACGCAACCGCTCTATCGGTCGAATCAGAGATGACGCTTACGTTGTTGGACCCGGAGTCCGCAACGAAAACCTCTCCCTTCACAGGGTCGTAGACTATGCCATAGGGAAGACTGCCGACCGCAATGCCAGCAACGACCTCTCGCGTGGCTACCGAAATCACGCTTACGGCGTTCTGGCCATAATCCGCGACGAACAGCTCACCCGTCGCGGGATCATAGACGTCACCGTACGGATCCGCTCCGTTGATTGCGGGGAAGTTGCCTGGGACCAGCGTTTCGTTGAACAGAACGAGTGTCTGCTCGTCAGCAGACGAACTGTTGGGTGAAGACGCATTTGCAAGTGGAGGTCCAGAGGGCAGCAGGCCGTGTGATACCCCATAATCTCGAGCATTCACGGTGGTCTCGGAGTCATGCAGTCCGAATCCGGACCCCACAAGCCCGTGAGAAGAACCTAATCCAACCGAGACAGCGGGGATCGACTGGGTTGCCACACCCGGGGCAGCAGTCACAGCGATGAGAAGTCCTACGACGACCAATGGAAAGGTCGGATGACCCCTACCCGTCACCCGCGTGGTCATGCACGGTGCGAGGATGCTCAAGCGTGGGCGCACACTCGTTCCAGCCACGATAGATTCAGCGCCCTAAAATCAACCACCTATGTCAATCACGTGTGACTTTCACATTCTGCGTTCGTTTCGGACGTCTTGACGACTCCCCTCAGAACAAAGTGGGCGGTGTAGGCCCTGAATTGGGCCGACGTGGAGTCCCCGATTCTGCAAAGGCACCCTTTTCCAAATGCAGCGATTGACGACGCGACGCTAGAGCGCGTGAGACCGCGGCCGCGCCGGCTTCATGAGGGACGCGCGCGACCGATGACGGACCGCGACGAACACGAGGACGGGTGCGCCGAACAGGACCTGCCATCGCTCACCTTCAAGCTGACAAGATGGCTGTGGTGATTCGGTCCGCGGTGAGGTGGCAGCAGTGACCTCAGACCTTCGGTCGAAAGAGAATGAACCTAATCGGGACGAGGTCAACCAGCTGATTCGCGACCTCACGTTGATGCTCCTCTACCTCACGCGCTGGACCGACGACAAACCAAAGAAGCTCCCTCCCGGGGCGCGTGTCCATTGGAGAGCGTGGAGGGGTCACGATTGGGGCGCGCTCGACCAGCTCAAGGAGGAGGGGCTGATCGACTTCTCGTACAGAGCCAAATCGGTATGGCTCTCGGAGAAGGGAGAACGAGAAGCTCTCCGACTCCTAGACGCGCGCGGTCTCCGCGCCACCAGACGTGGCGAGGGGTGAAACCGCGCCCTATCCGAGAGTCGTGAATCCCCGTGTCGGGGTCGCGATTAGTTCATCCTCCGCGTCTTCGTCCGGGCCGCCGAACGCGACCCGCGACTCGAACCGCGTCCGCGAGTAGTCGCCGAAGCGCGGGCTCGGGAACCGACGGGAAACCGGGCCGGCGGGGCGAGCCGGTCGTGGGCTCGCGTCGGGCCCACGGATCGCGGGCGGGTCGGGGAACGGGTTCGATTCGTTGGAGGCGCTTTGCGCGCTCATCGCGGTCATCGACACGGAGTGAGCGCGGAGGCCGCCCGAGGAGCGGTTCGAGCGACGGGGGCGGCCGTGTCCCCATTATCCTCGCCGAGCGAAGCGAGGGAACGCCCGCGCGCGAAGTGCGCGGGCGCGAGGTTAATGTGGGACCCGCGCGGTCGAGGGCGGACCGCGATGAGCGCGCGAGGCCGCGCGAGGAGCCAGCACGACCTCGCTTGAGCGACCCGGCCGCTCAAGTGATGTGACAACGACGACTAGTCTTCGGCGGCCATGTCGGGCCAACCCACTACCGCGGCGTCGGAGGGTGCCCGGAAGACCTCATTCTTCACTATCGTGGTGGCGGCATTCCTTATCGCGTCCGGTTGCGCGGCCGTTGTGTTCGCCTCGGGTGTTGGAAACCAAGGATCCTCGACCGCGCCACCGCCTCTCTCGATAGTGTCGTTCGTGTCCAGTGGGGGACTCCCGGCATTCATGAACTTAACCATGCACAGTTCCGCCACTGTTCCGATTATCAACGTGACGGCTCAGGTTCTGGTTGGCTGCGGTGAGTGCAGCTTCGTATGGGTCAGCATGTACCTGCGCTCGCCGCCGAACATAACACTCGCGTCTCCCCTCCTACCGGGGCAAGCGGTTTCATTCGTCATCGTCACGGGGGGAAACAGCGCTCTCAGGTTCGGTTGCAACGAGAGTTATTCCTTCACGATTTCCGGATTCCTGTACCCGACTAATGCTTATCCGAACCCTGGTCCTCCATTCGCATTCATAGCGAGCCAAGTGCTTACCTGTCCCCAGTAGAACTAGGCGGAGTCTGTACGGCCGTCCTGCGCCGCCTTCATCCAGATGCGAAGTCGACGCCGCACCCGCGCAGGTTTCATGTAGGGCGCGCGGCCGAGTCGGGGAGGCTTTGCCTCCTCGAGCGGACGAATCCCGCGGATTCGTCCAGAGACGGGACCGCGATCGGCGCGCGCGAAGAGGAACGGCGCGAGGAGCGCGTCTGCCGAGAAAGACTGATTTCTCGCGGATACTAGCGTCCCAACAGGATGACAAAGGTATGCCGCAAGAGATTGAGGCTCTGCTTGACGACCTCGATTCAGCTTTGAGTTTGCTCCAGCCGGTCGCGGACGGCCTCGACTTGGAGGAAATCCGGCGGCGGACAGAGCCTGTCCTCGCGGGAGTGAGGTCAGTCGGCGATGCCCTTCCCGAGGACCTGAAGAAGGGGGCCTACCGAAGCCTCCAGAGGCACGTTCGGTTTATCAGTGTGTACTTGGACAGAAGCGACCTTCGGATGATACGGAGCAATGTGAGATCGCTTCGCCCGGACATGGTGGCTCTCAGGGCCAAGTGTGCTTCTGCCCTCCCTCCGCCGGATCCCGCGTTGGTCGGTAAACCCGTCGAGCTGCCTGCTGGCCCCTTCAAGCGCCAGTACGCCGAAGCAGTAGCTAGCTTCGGAGCAGGGGCATTCGGTCCTGCGATCGTCTCTGCGGTTACTTCGCTGGAAGGGTTGCTTCGAGACCTCTTTAAGACCAAATTCGGTTACGAATCCAAGGATCTCGACTTCAAGTCGGTGGTTGACAAACTTGAGTCGCAGGGGCACCTCACCCGCTCGGAAGCTCCTCTTCTCCAAATCCTGAGGCTGTTCCGGAACCTTACAGCTCACCCCGCGGAATTCGTCCCCACGAAGGAGGACGCAATCATGGTCCTGAATTACGTGTTTCCACGCCTCCGCGGCAGCTAGCTCGATGCACGGCCGAGTCGAGGAGTCCTGGTCTCCACGAGCGGACGAATTCATTCGCGGGGTTCGTCCAGGGACGGGACCGCGATCAACGCGGAGAGACAAAGCCCCGACGAGCGCCGGACCCCCGTACTCCCTGCGAGGGAAAACCTAGAACTAGTCAGCGCTCTGTCGCGCCAAACCTTCTTTACGGCAGCGTCGATATCGACCTAGGGTCCCGCCATGGCGAAGAAGGCCACCGCCCGACTGATTGCGGCCGTGTTCATCCTGGTCGGAGCGATTCTGCTGGTCGGTGCCCTCCTCACTCCGTGGTATTGTTACAACACGGCGTGGGCAGGAGGTCCCGCCGGCAACTACGGGACCGCGAATGCCACCTATTACCTGGGCCCCCCATCGCTGAGCGGGACGATTTGGTTAACCTGCACCGGAAACGCCCGGTGGTGCCCTACCCAGGCATCCTACTCCAGCGCCGACGAGAACCACACCGGCATCGTCGCCGGAATCACCTTTGGCATGCTCACCGCCGGAGCCGCGCTTGGGGTCATCGCGGGGTCCATCGGCGTGGTCGGTCGAGGCAAACCCCCCCGGCCCTTTCCCGTAATCACCCTCGCCATTCTAGCGACGGCGCTCGCGATTGCCGCCCCGGGGCTCTTCGCGGGATCGCTGCCCAGCGCGTTCTCGCAGGACATTTCGATCGCCCACTGCCTCTATTGCACCGGCACGGGGCCTTGGACCTCGTTCTCTGGTTCAGGGTTCTGGGAGGTGGGTATGGTGGGCGGTCCTGATAGCTGGGGTCCCTCTATCGGTTGGTACGTGTCCTTCGCGGCATTCGCTGTCCTCCTGGTGGGGGTCATCCTTCTCATGGTGTTCCGTATGGACCCGTCGCGCCCGGGGGCCTCTCCTTCGACCACCTCGCAAGACGCCTCTGACGCGCCCCCACCGGCCTCGCCTCTTACCCCGAGCGAGGAGGGAAAGCTCGCCAACTTCGTCCCCCCGTCGTCTATTCCTCGGCTCTTCCGATGGTGTGGTCGGACAAGTTAGCCTTTTCCGGACACCGGGACTAACCGCGCGAGACTTGACCGCAGCGCCCGCGCATGCTTCATGAAGGACGCGCGCGGCCGATGGAGGACCACAATCAGCGCGCGTGGCCGCGGGATTGCCGGGCCGTTACGCCGACCTGGAAGGGATCCAGAGCGGTTCAGGAGTAATCGATAGTCACGGCGGCCGACTCGTTGGCCGGGACAGGGCCGCTGGCTTGGAAGATGTCGAGGTAGTACCGGGATTGCGTCGCCGTGAACGAACACGATCCGCCCATGCCCACCTCGTAACAGATCGGGGGGGGCCCCATAGAGCTACAACCCGAGGGTAGGCACGACTGGTTCGAAGGCGGCGGTCCATGACAATCCGAGTCGGCGACAAACTCCCCTGAGCCCGCCGAGAAGTTGGTCGGTCCCCCGGTCACAACCGCCCAGTGCGCGACCACGAACGCGCATTGAGGGAACGAAATCTCGATGGGAGCGTAGTAGTTCGTCGCGTCCAGAGTGTAGGGCCCCAACACTCCTCCTGTCTGCCTGGTTTCAAAAGCCCCGAAGCCCCAAGGCGAGGGCAGGGCGAGCACAAGCAGCAGGACCCCGATCAAGACAGCGCAGACGATTGCGGTTGGGTGTTTCCTCCACTCAGTTATCCTATCGCGCCCGCCAAGGCCAGGGGCAGTAGTCATACAGCTCAGCCAGCGCTTTCTGGTACGGTCCCACTTCGGATATCTTTTCGCAGCCAACGTCTCGCGGCCCCGCAGGCTTCATGAAGGGCGCGCGCGGCCGAGTCGAGAAGGGTGAGCCTCCACGAGCGGACGAATTCGCGGAGTTCGCCCAGAGACGGGACCGCGATCAGCGCGGGGGACGAGTAGGCATCGAGAGTTTCCCGTCCCGGGGAAACCCGGGGTTGGCCCAGCTAGTTTGCCTAAACGAAGAAGATGGTGGATGTATAGTTGCCCCAGACGTAGACCGTTTCCCCGAAAGCGAATGAACCGGCGTAGAAGGTGTACACCTCACTGGAGGCCGTGAAGTCGAAAGAGCCGCTTGTGGTGTTGTCGCAGCATACCAAATCGCCGTTCGAGCCGGTGATCTCGAAATCCACCGACCCTCCGATTGCCACAAAGTCGCCCCACACGTGACTGCCGTGGGGAAAAATCCGGTCCACTGCTGGCGGCGGTGGTGGCGGGACTACACCACTCCGAACCAGCGTGAAGGAGAATGGATGCGTAATCGGGACGGTGTACAGGGGGACAAGCACTGCGACGACGGCGACGGCCACGACGACTGCGATGATGACCCGGTTTCGAGTTCGATGGCCGGGTTTGGATGATGGGGGTTCGAGAGGAACGGCCACGTACGGCCATGCCTCTTTGGCGATATCAGAGTTGGCTTACGCAGGGCCGCGTCGGCTTCGTGAAGGGCGCGCGCGGCCGAGTCGAGGAGGCTTGGCCTCCACGAGCGGACGAATTCATTCGCGGGGTTCGTCCAGAGACGGGAGCGCGATCAACGCGCTGCGAGTAGACCGGCTGGCCACCTTCGCCCCAGCCGTCAGGTCAGCCAACCCGGCCACCAAACAGAAATGACGATGATGGTCCCCGAGACCACCATGAAAGCCCACAGACAAATCTTCCAAGCCCAGTAGCTGCTGAGTTTGGCGAGCACCGACACCTTCAGCTCGCCATCGGGTTTGTCTGAATAGACCCCTATGCGAGGGTAAAAAAGCGGATCCTGACCTTTGAGTAATTCAGTCCTCTTCTTATCGTCGTCAAGATGCCACTGAGGTAGTCTTTGCTCAGCCTCCAATCGTCGGAGCAAGCGGCCATCCAGGTGCGTACGGTATCGGTGCCGCTCTAACAGCTGCCAAGAAGTGACGGTGACACAGAGGGCTAGCACGCCGGCGATTATTCTAGCGGTGCGAGAGGTAGTCGCCGACAGCGCGATGAAATAAAGGAAGGCGAGGGCCGTCAAAGTCACTAGAGGAGTCTGCCAAACTAGTGAGTCTTGGTAGACTCGTCGTTCCGCGAGGACTTGGTAGCTAGCTGCGAGACGGATTGCCGCTTGCGAATCGTCGGTCCGCCCAGCCCCAGCGCGCTCGACGTTCGCAGGATCTGTCGGGCCCATCTGCGGAGATTTCCCAGCAGCCATGTCTCCGTCCCCACTCATCCCACAACCGCATAGAGACCTTTCGGCCTATAGTGACGTTGCTCGGGAAAGCGCGAGGTCGCCCTCCTACGATTAGATACCTCTACGGCCATTTCCGAGGCCGATTGGACAGCTGCATTCCGTGCCACTGTTAGGCGACGCCCGCGTTCGATGACCGACCGCGAGGAACACGGCGCCGAGGGGACAGAGAATCCCCCGAACGCTCTTCGGAGAAGGTCGAAAATAACCTGAAGGCATAGGCCGGTGAATCCTGTGCCTCCGGAACGATACTACGCCTTCATCGACGAGTCGGAGCTGGGTGACGAAGGAGAGTACGTCGCGAGGGCTGGCTTCATCCTACCTCAAAGCCGGATTGAGCAGATTGGAACCCAGTTCGAGGGAATCCTGGATCGCCGTGGAGTCCCTCGTCACGATCCGCGGGTTGATTGCGAGGTGAAGTACTCTCCTCCGAAAACCAACTACTTTCATGATCTACCTGACCGACATCTCATCTACCAAGAGCTGATCCGGCTTATCGAAACGAACGGCGGTGTCGCTCTCGGAATTGTAGTTGCACGCGAGAGAATGTCGAAATGGTCGCGCGCCGACGCTCGACATCACTCATTCACCTACCTGCTCGAGCGTGTCGAGATGTGTCTGCGGAGTTGCGACGGACGGGGATGCTTGTTCCTGGACAAGTCCGCTCGAGGAAGGGATGAGCACAATCCGGTGGCGATTGCGACGCAACTTATCCGAGAGGGTTCCGACTTCGAATTCAGGTTCACCCGAATCGACCCTGAGCTTCGGCCTTTGGACTCTAAGGAGTGGAACGCGATTCAACTCGCCGATCTCACAGTCGGCGTCACGGCGAGAAAGGTCAGGGAGTATATTCGCAGACGCCGCGGAGAAATCTCAGCCGCGGCAGCGACCGACCAGTACGCTGCAACAATATGGGAGCCCCTTCGTGGCCGATTCATGCTACTCCCGGGCGTTGACCCGAAGCGCTTCGGGCTCAGGATCTTCCCAAGCGGTTACGAAAGTGGCTTCGTGACCACCGAGCGGCCGTACCCATAGACCGGTCCACGGTTCGATTATGCGAGCCGGGCGGCCAAGAAGCACCTGACCACACGGACTGTCGGGAAGTCGTCCCAGTCGATCCGCGTCGCCTCCCGATCTTGCCACCGCTTTAGGTGCTCACCCAAAGCGCTGACGAGTTCCCGCTCCGCCTGCGCGGGCGAGGCTGCATATGCCAGAACCTCGGGAAACCCCTCTACAATCCCGAGGAAGGAAGGGGGGTCGGTGTCGCGCTCCCGCACATCGAGAATGCGCAGGCGGAACTCAAACATGCGACCCCCGGGCCGCGTCAGACCGGCTTCGACCGTGCTACGACCGCCCCGGATGAGGCTCCTGCGTCCATGTCCCGGAGCTTCGCGTGGAGCGCACGGAGAGCGAGAACTTTCTGCTCGAGGTCCTCAAGGATCGTCTGGTTGACCCGCGCCCGCAGCTCCTTCGCGGTCTCACCGTCCCGAGTGTAGTCCGCGAACCCGCTGCGCGCGGACTCGAACTGGCCCGCGTTGAAGACGAGCTGGCCGGAGGCCCAGGCGCGGCCGGCCTCGGGGCTCGCCGTAGTCTCTGACTCCTCGTGGGCGACCTCGGTCGTGGGACGGGGCGCGACGGGAGGCTTCGGCGATGCGGGCGGGCGCGGCAGATCGCTCGCGCGAGTGAATCCCGGGAGCGGTTCCGCGTCCTCGCGGGCGTGAGGCTTGCCGAGGTAGGTCCCGTAATCGGGCGAGTGTTCGCGAAGATAGGCGGGGTAGGGCCGCGTCGCCCCGAAGTCCACCACGTAGCGAACCTCGGCGTCTCGCGGGATCTGAAAGCCGCAACCGCAGGCGCACTTGCGCGGGAAGCGGTTGCCTGTGACGGTCCTTAGGCGGGAGGTTGTGGGTTCGGTCGGCGTTGGGCGCTCCGGCGTTGGATACGAGATGCTGTGTTGCATCGCACGTCCCTCGCGAAGGCGGGGACGGGCGATGCTCGAGAGTGATTCCCGAGAAGGAGGAATCAGCTCGGTGATCCGCGCTGCGTCGAAAGATTCGAGGCCTTATTATCACAAGACGGACATCCGCAACGTCGGCTGTCGATGAGGACGAGGCTGCTCATACTGGGCGTCATTGTGACGATCCTCGGAGCCATCCTGGCGTTCGTGCCGCTAGCACCACAGCCCGCTGGGTCCCTGCACACAGACTCGAGCTCAGCCTTCTCTTCACTTCAGGCAGGGGGGTTTTCGTTGACCGGGGGCATCCCAACGACGGTGTCCTGGTCCGCTTCCGAGAGCGTGCAGATCGTAGCGTACACTGAACCGGGACCGGAATGCACGATGTCAGATTACTCCGGCCCAACTGGCAGCGGCTACGATGTACCGGGAGCCACTGCTGGCACCGACTCTGGGACGAGCGGTAGTTTCACGCTCGAACAGCCAGAAAGCGGCTGCATGGTCCTCGCTGTGAACCTGCCCGCAGGCAGCGGGCCCGTCAATGTCACGTACCATGTCACTACGGCAGAGACCACATTCGGCACACCCCTTCTCTTGGTGGGCATCGTGCTCGTGATCGCGGGTGTCGTCCTTCGCAAGAACGAGAAGGGGCCGGCCGTTTTCTCACCGCTGGCGGAGCAGGCCCCCGCCCATACCACGCCAAGGGAACCTGAAGTTTAACTCGACCCCACGGGGAAGCGGTTCCCGGTGACGGTTCGCAGGCGCGGGGTGGTGGGTTCGGTCGGCGGTTGGCTCACTCGTGTCGGGCTCTGGATACTGGCTTGCATCGCTCGTTCCTCGCGAGCGAAGGAACGGGCGATGCACGGGGGAGGGTCCAATTCTCCCTCTAGAAGGAGAATTGGAGCAGGGACGGGAAGGCTGCTTTTGGCACCACGCGGCGGCGGTGGTGGGCGGATTAATATAAATACTTGCCACGGTCTCTATCGTTCGATGAAGATGTTATCCGAGCTCGTGCGGTCGGACGAGGTGAACAGCCTACCTAGGGTGTTCGTTCCGCTCGACGGCGCCCGACGGGGCCGCCCCCCCACGTTGTACCGCCTTCGAGCAGACTCCGAAAAGGACGTTGAGGCGGCCCGCCGGCATGGTCTCCCCCTCGTCCTGCTGACTCCCGAGTGGGTGACAGCGCACGGATACCCCGAGCACTTTCGGCCGTTGCTCTTCGTGTGGGAAGGTCTGGCCGGCATGGTTTCCTCCTCGGCGTACAGCCGCGTGCTCGTTCGGGACCGGGACGCGCTGCGCGAGCCCGGCTTTGAGGAGTTCGTGACGTTCCTGCTCAAAGTCGACGCACTCGCGGCGCGAGCGGTCGTCCTCCGGAACCAAGGCAGGTACGACCCGCACGAGCTCTACCGCCGCGTTCGGAACGAGGGGATGGAGGAGCGAGCCACGAGAGTGAGGCTCCAGGAGTTCGTGCCCGGCCTTCCGATGGTCGGCGAACCATTCCCTCAGGCCGATCTCGATTGGGCCGAGAAGAACGCACCGGTGCCACTGAGAGCTCCGTGACCGAGCCCGAGGTCGAGGCGGCCGATGCCGCTCTCCTCCGCCACGGAGTCCGATACGTTGTGGTCGGGGGTCAGGCCATCGGGAAGGCGGTCCGCGCGACCGGGGACGTCGACGTGATGGTGACTACGACCGACTACCTAGGCACGGTGGCGGCCCTCCGGACGGATGAGGACCTGGAGTTCCAGGGTGAAGATCAGGACGTCGCCCGGTTCGCGATGCG
This sequence comes from uncultured Thermoplasmata archaeon, assembly GCA_963735185.1. Lineage (GTDB taxonomy): Archaea > Thermoplasmatota > Thermoplasmata > Lutacidiplasmatales > UBA184 > Lutacidiplasma. Next base: position 1,763,999 of record CAVTJV010000007.1, on the reverse strand, counting down.
CTCGATGGACGGCGAGCTTCTTGACGTGATCAACGCCGCTAGGTTCGGCGGATTACAGGGAGGGGATGGATTCTTCGCCTTCCTCGAGGAGGAAGAGTCGGTCGAGCGGGACGGGATCCGGTACGCTAATCCGGCGGTTGTGTGGTACACCCGATTGATGGTCGATCGGTGGCGACACTACTCCGACAAGATCCTCCAGGACCTTCTCGGTGGCGTGGGGGCCGGCCGAATGCGACGGGTCGTCGAAATCGCCCAACGGTTCGGAACGGAGGAGTTGCTCCGCGAGCGGGTGGCCTACATCCGGTCGGAGATGCGCCGGCCGGACCTCGAATACAACCTTCAGGACAATTAGGGGACCCCCGCAACCGCGATTCCAAGACTTGGTAATGGGTTCACACACCCAAACTAAGCTCTGGCCCCCGTAAGGGGCGATTCAAAGAGGCGCCCCGGGTTGCCCCGGGGCGGAAGGGGTTAGGCTAGTCCTGGTCGTCTTCGGTGGAGGACCGAGCGACCTCGGAGTACGCAGACTCGGCGAGCCAGGCGAACGAGCGGTCTAGGGCGTCTGCAGGGGGGTCCTCGGGGTCCCAAATCGGGTACTGCCCTACCCAACGGCAGATTCCCTGACGTGCGGGCTGATAACCGGAAGGTCGCCGGTTCAAATCCGGCCGGGCCCACCAACTCTGAGAGAAATGCCTTGCCGTGTGACCCGTCGCACGCGACCGTCTCGGCCCCTCACGCGGGGGTGACCCGCGAGCGTGGAGGACCCGCGCCCCTAATCGCGAAGGATTTCGACACTTACCTAGTGGGAGGAGGGAGTGGAGCCCCCGAGCTCAGCATCTGCTCACTCCTCCGCATACTCCAAGCGTGGGCGAAGAAAAATAATGCTACCAAGACGAAGAGCGAGAGGATGCCCAAGGTGAAGGTGGCCTGGAATCCTGCCGCTTGAAGGAGAACAAGGGCGACGTAGAAGGCGAGGCCAACGGCGATCAACACAAGGCCTCCCACCAGGAACTGTGAGCTCCTTCGCATCGTGACTCAAATGTAGTCTCACCGTTTGAAGTTCTCCTCCACGTGGTCGTGGCCGGCTCGGCATGAAGGCCAAGCGGTTTCAGTGTCATACACCGATACGGAAACCCCGTGCCGGAGCTGCTCCTCAGTGATCTCAAACCGTGCGTAGAACCGAGCCGCCTTCACCCCGTCCTGTCGGAGGACTTCCGCGGCACCGGGCGTGCTCGAAACGGCCGTCCGCGCCGCCTTCACGCGCCCGCGCAGGTCGCGAAGCCGTCGTTCGGCCGGCTTCTCCTCGGCTTCGCAGGAATCATCGGGCAGCCCGCTCGAGATCTCTAGCAAGGCGAACCGCGTCGGGGTCGCGATTGTTGACTGATCCTCGACGTCCTCGCCTTCGTCCGGGCCGCCGAACGCGACCCGCGACTCGAACCGTGTCCGCGAGTAGTCGCCGAAGCGCGGGCTCGGGAACCGACGGGAAACCGGGCCGGCGGGGCGAGCCGGTCGTGGGCTCGCGTCGGGCCCACGGATCGCGGGCGGGTCGGGGAACGGGTTCGATTCGTTGGAGGCGCTTTGCGCGCGAGGCCGCGCGAGGAGCCAGCACGACCTCGCTTGAGCGACCCGGCCGCTCAAGTGATGTGACAACGACGACTAGTCTTCGGCGGCCATGTCGGGCCAACCCACTACCGCGGCGTCGGAGGGTGCCCGGAAGACCTCATTCTTCACTATCGTGGTGGCGGCATTCCTTATCGCGTCCGGTTGCGCGGCCGTTGTGTTCGCCTCGGGTGTTGGAAACCAAGGATCCTCGACCGCGCCACCGCCTCTCTCGATAGTGTCGTTCGTGTCCAGTGGGGGACTCCCGGCATTCATGAACTTAACCATGCACAGTTCCGCCACTGTTCCGATTATCAACGTGACGGCTCAGGTTCTGGTTGGCTGCGGTGAGTGCAGCTTCGTATGGGTCAGCATGTACCTGCGCTCGCCGCCGAACATAACACTCGCGTCTCCCCTCCTACCGGGGCAAGCGGTTTCATTCGTCATCGTCACGGGGGGAAACAGCGCTCTCAGGTTCGGTTGCAACGAGAGTTATTCCTTCACGATTTCCGGATTCCTGTACCCGACTAATGCTTATCCGAACCCTGGTCCTCCATTCGCATTCATAGCGAGCCAAGTGCTTACCTGTCCCCAGTAGAACTAGGCGGAGTCTGTACGGCCGTCCTGCGCCGCCTTCATCCAGATGCGAAGTCGACGCCGCACCCGCGCAGGTTTCATGTAGGGCGCGCGGCCGAGTCGGGGAGGCCTACCCGCCTCCGCGAGCGGACGAATTCATTCGCGGGGTTCGCCCAAAGACGGGAACGCAATCAGCGCGCGGGTCGAGTAGGCATCGAGGGTTTCCCGTCCCGGGGAAACTCGGGGTTGGCCTAACTAGTTTGCTTAAACGAAGAAGATGGTGGAGGTGTAGTTGCCCCAGACGTAGACCGTTTCCCCGAAAGCGAATGAACCGGCGTAGAAGGTGTACACCTCACTGGAGGCCGTGAAGTCGAAAGAGCCGCTTGTGGTGTTGTCGCAGCATACCAAATCGCCGTTCGAGCCGGTGATCTCGAAATCCACCGGCTCTCCGATTGCCACAAAGTCGCCCCACACGTGACTGCCGTGGGGAAAGATCTGGTCCACTGCTGGCGGCGGTGGTGGCGGGACTACACCACTCCGAACCAGCGTGAAGGAGAATGAATGCGTAATCGGGACGGTGTACAGGGGGACAACCACTGCGACGACGGCGACGGCCACGACGACTGCGATGATGACCCGGTTTCGAGTTCGATGGCCGGGTTTGCATGATGGGGGTTCGAGAGGAACGGCCACGTAGGGCCATGCCTCCTTGGCGATATCAGAGTTGGCTTACGCAGGACCGCGCCTCCTTCATGAAGGGCGCGCGCGGCCGAGTCGGGGAGGCTTACCCGCCTCCACGGGCGGACGAATTCGCGAAGTTCGTCCAGAGATGGGACCGCCATCAGCGCGCGGGACGAGGACTGACCGCGAGGAGAGCGCAAGGGAGCTCCGGTGGGGAACGGTGGATCCGATTTCACCGAGGCCAAGGAGCTCCCGAGAACAAGGGTCCGTCGCCAGCCCTTTCTCGTCGGCTACGTCCGATGACCGACACGAGCTCGCCTAGGTCGCCCGCTCACGCGTTTCCGGCGCGATCGTCCCGCGGAGGCAATCGCATCCGCGCTCGGAATCAAGTTTGGAAGACTCCCCGGAGCTGAAGGGCCGCAGGCCGCTAACCAAACCCCATCGGGATCCTTGACGTACAGGAGCTGGGCTGGCCCGTCCACGAACCCGACCGCCGGCGTCGCGCCTGCCTTGACCATAGAGCGCAGCCAACGCAGCGGGTCTGAGACGTAGAACCCGAAGTGGTCGAATTCCTCCCCCCGCTTGTACGGTTCATAGAACGGGGTTCCCTTCGGGTAATAGTTCAGCTCAAGTCGATGATCGGAGCGAGGGTAGCAAAGATGGACCCATCTTCCTCCATGCGAGAACGATCCCCTCTTGACCACCCGGAACCCAATGCGGCGATAGAATCGAACCGAGCGTTCGAGGTTTCTCACTCGTATTCCGGAATAGACAAATCGGACCTGGCCGGACATATGGTGTGGATGAGCTCGCTTCGCTTAGCTCTTCTTGGGAACAGACAGACGTGTTTGGCCTGATGACCTATGGCATCTGAGTGCGTCATCGAGTTCTTGGAGGGATGCTCGCGCAAACCACTCGCTCTGCGGGACTTCCACAGACGGTGCGCGCGTTCGGGACCGACCGCGAGGTCCGCTGCGGGCGCCGCGGCCGCGCAGGCTTAACGAAGAGCGCGCGCGGCCGATGGAGGAACGCAATCAGCGCGCGTCGCGAAGCGAGTGTAGACACGCGAGGTAGCGGTCAAGAATGCCCGCGACCGGTTCCTGGCGCGTAATCAACGGTCTTCAAGAATGCAAGCACGCGTGTTGTCAGCAGTCCCGCAGCTCTCTCGTCGTAGTCTGGCAGGCTGCTGTCAGCGAATAGGTGCTGATTTCCGGGGTAGAGGAAGAGCTCCGCCCCCTTGATTGTTGAGATGAGTCCGCGAGCGGCGTCGAGGTCTCCTTCCTGCACCCACTTGTCGCCCTCCATCATGTGGATCTGTAGCGGGACTCCGGGTGGCCAGGAACCCCCAAACTCGGAGGCCGGTAAGGCAGCGGAAAACAAGAGCGCCCCCTTGGCACCCGGACGCGTCTGGGCCAAAAGCTGGGCCGGCATCACTCCGAGCGAGAAGCCGGCGTAGACGAGCTCGCTCCGCAAGCCCTCGGCGGCGTGCCGCCCACGTTCGAGGATCGTGTCAAATCCGACCGCCTTCGCGTACGCCACGCCCTCGTCGAGCGAAGCGAACGTCCGCCCGTCGTACAGGTCAGGGGTGCGCACGGTATTCCCAGCCTCTCGGAGGCGACTCGCGAACGCTAGGAACCCCTTAGTCTGACCCTGCGCATGGTGAAAAAGCAGGACTTCGGCCATATCGACCCGGCGCCGTACGCCGTTCGTCATATAAGCCGCGCGTCGGGGCCAACGCGGGCTTGAAGTGGGACGCTCGCGGCCGAGTCGGGAAGACTTTCCGGCGTCCACGAGCGGACGATTTCGCGGGCTTCGTCCAGAGACGGGACCGCGATCAGCGCGCGGGCGGTGAGTTGACGGCCTGAAAAGCGACTTGTAACGACTTGCCCGTGAGGTTAGCTTCCGGGTATTGTGATGGCCCCTAGACCGGGATCGAGCTTGTCGTTTGTCGCAATCATGTTCCAGTTCTCTATCGAGACGACCCGGAGCACCCCGGCACGGTACCAGGGGTCTTCGGCCAGCCGTTGGCGAACGTCCGCCTCACTGCTGGCGATGAACACTACCATCGCCCGGTAGGGCTTGCCATCGCCGATCGGGCCACCCATAATCATCTTGTCAGCGGAGAGCAGGGAATTGATGTATGCGGCATGCTCGGTCCACAACGTCTGTTCTCGCATGGCGAGGGCGGGGTTCCACGCCGGCCCCTGCTCGCTTCTGATCACGTAGTACGCCATCTCGTTCCTGCCTCGCCCCTCAAACGCGATCGACCCTCGGGAACATCGGTCGGAGGTCGCTTCGACTTCTGGCGCTACCTCCGCGCGGCGAAAAAGGTTTTGCGGGTAGCACGCGAATCAACACCCAGGTACGGGGACTTCAAGTGGTGAAACCCGCCGTTCGACAAGGGACGCGCGCGGCCGAGTCGGGGAGGCTTCGCCTCCACGAGCGGGCGAATTCGCGGGGTTCGTCCAGAGACGGGACCGCGATGGGCGCCCGGGACCAGCGATTGGACGAAACCCGCGGTCTCCAGCCTACTGCCCGGAGGACGGCGGTGGAGGCGGAGGAACGGCGACCGCCGGCGGCCGACGGTGTCGTATCACGCCGATCACGGCGCCGACAGCGACACCTGCGATCGCGACCCCGATGATCACGTAGGCCCACGACGCCAGTCCTGAGCCGGAGGATGAGGCGCCCCCATTCGAGGGTGAGGAGGTCGCTATCACGCTCACGGTATTCGAATTAGCGTTCGGGACGTAGACATACCCATTGCCGCCATCGAATGCCGCATATTGCGGATCGAGACCGACGGAGACTGTGGCCACGAGAGACGTTCCATCAATTACGCTGACATTGCTCGAGCCTATGTTCGGCACGTAGACGTAACCGTTCTCGCTGTCATACACTCCGCCGCCGGGCCCGCTTCCCACCTTCACCGACCCGACGACCGATGTGCCGTTGACCACGCTTACGTCGCTGGTCCCCGCGTTCTGCACGTAGACGTCGCCGTTCCCGCTGTCGCATGTGGCCCAGTACGGGTATCGTCCGACGTTCACGGAACCTACCACCTTGGTGCCGCTGATCACGCTCACGTTGTTGATTCCCTGGTTCAGTACGTAGACGTAACCGTTCCCGCTGTCGTAGGTCGTAAAGACCGGCGACTCCCCGACGCTGATCGTCCCGACCACCTTGGTGCCGCTAATAACGCTCACACTATTCGAATCGCTGTTGGCGACGTAGATGTAACCGTTCCCGTCGTCGTACGTTGCGTAATGCGAGTTGTTCCCAGCGCTAACTGACCCGACCAGCTTCGTGCCGCTGATCACGCTCACGTTGTTCGAACCGACGTTCAGTACGTATACGTAACCGTTCCCGCTGTCGTAAATGGCGAAATCGGGCTCCGAACCAACCGCGACGGTCGCCGTAACCGTCGTGCCACTAATCACACTCACATTGCTGGAGCCTACGTTCGGCACGTAGACGTAGCCGTTCCCGCTATCGTACGTCGGAACAGAGGGTCCGAGTCCAACATCCACCGACCCGGCGATCGTCGTTCCGGCCATCACGCTCACATTTGCGGACGCTTCGTTCGGCACGTAGACGTAGCCGTTACCGTTGTCATACGTCGCATGTTCCGGGAGATGCCCAACCGAGACGTTTGCAATCACGTTCACGGCCGGTGCGGCGTTCGCCGACACTTCTGGCTCAGCGGGGCTTCCCGAAGCGGACCCCGAGATGGCGAGCCCTGCTGCCACCATCAAGAGGCAAAGGAACACAGAGATGGTTGCCGGTCCCACTCCCCGGTACGAGCGCGAACCCATACCCGCCGGAAGGCGTTGTGGAAACTCAAGCTTTCGGTTCCCCGAACCACGGAGATGTGGGTGACCGCACGGGCGGAGGATGCGCGCGGCCGAGTCGGGGAGGACTACCCGCCTCCACGAGCGGACGAATTCATTCGCGGGGTTCGTCCAGGGACGGGATCGCGATCAGCGCGGGGGCGCGGAGCGAGCGATGCGACCTCGGGACCACATTTGCCCTGGAGCGCTCCACTGACGCCAGCTTGAAAGATACGGTGCCGATGCGTGATTGCCCTTCTATGTTGGACGAATTGACCAGAATCCTAGTGTGTCCGGCCTGTCACGGCGCCCTAGACTGGGGCGGCTCGCAACGGGTCGGTCATCGAATCATGGAGGGAGAAGCAATCTGCTCCGTATGCCGGGCTACCTATCCAATACGCGAGGGGATCTGTGCTTTCCTCCCGTCTCATTCCACCCCCGAAGACCTCTGGGAACAAACCGATCGCGGAATCGCCGGATTCCTCAAAGACGAGCCGGTCCGAGCCCAAAGACTGATGGGGGCGCCGCTCGAATCCCTGAACCCGACGGACAAACTGGTCCGAGGGTTCGTGCACGAGGCGCGCCAGGAGTTTGGGGCGGCGATGACAGCGGTCGGTCGCGCTGTCGAAGGAATGTACACTCCCGAGTTCCTGGCTGCGTCCAACAGTCAAATGCAGTTTGTCCGGGAACGGCTCGTGGGTCGTCCGGGCCCTATAGTCGACCTGGCCTCCGGCAGAGGGTCGCTCCTCGAGGTTCTTCTCCCGGAGGCATCCCAGGAGTTCGTGGGAACCGATCTCAGCACGAGAATCCTACTGCGAGACCAGCGGTTCTTCGAGTTCCTTGGCTTGGGATCCAAGTTGAGCCTCCTGGCCTTCGACGCCCGGCAGACACCATTTGCGGACCAATCGGTCCCAACCCTGGTGACCAACGTCGGGCTGGCAAACATCGAGAATCCTGGGATGCTTCTTCGCGAGCTCCGGCGAGTGGTGTCCGGGGAGTTCCTGGCGACCACGATATTCTATCCCGAGTTCGAGGGGCCAAATGCGGACATGATTCGACGGCTGAAACTCGCGCCGCTATTGTACCGCCGTTCTGCGGTCAAGGAGTTCGAACAGGCGGGTTTCTCGGTGCGGGTCTCCAACTCCGTTCTCGCGAGAGCCCGACCTACTCCGCCGGGCGTGATCATGCACGAAGTCCGACCCGATCGTCTGCCTGTTGTGGAGACCGAGTTGGAGTGTTGCACGCTCGTAGCCACATGAACCTCGGTGAATTCGACGGCGTGCGACCGCGACCTTGATGTGGGACGCGCGCGACCGATGAAGGGACCGCAATCCGAGCACCGGACGAGATGGGCCAGATGGGCATACCGTTCGGGAACGTTAGGTTCCCGTTCCCTCGATTCCTGTTCACCTCAAGGTTTTTGGACCAGGAGGTCGAACTCGTTGGATCGAGTCCATGACCGACGAGATCGAACGACCGCGGTTCCGAGAGCACCTGCACGAGATCCGAGAATCCTTGGGGGGCATCAGCAAGGACATCGAGATTGACGTCGCCCACGCGCCTCACCTTGCCAAGGAAGGGACGAAGAACGCTCTCGCGCGGGCTGCGGGGGTTCGCAGGACAACTCTCCGAGAGTGGGCCGAACCCGCTGCCGAAGCCCCAAAGTAGTCCCCTCCGTTCGACGTCCGCGTATCGCAGCGCGACCGCGCGGACCGGGACCGAGGGAGACCCTATGGAAATCGCGTACACAGTTCGGGCGGTCCCCGCCTCCGACCAACGGGCTCGGTTCTCCATCGACCTCGACGGGGTCTCCTCCCGTGCCCTCGACCTCGTCCTGCCCTCCTGGGTGCCCGGGTTCTATGTGATCTTCGCCTTCAGCCGAGGGGTCCGTGACCTCACCGCACGGCGGGAACCGGACGGAACTTCGCTTTCGACTCAACGCGTCGATAAGGCCCGATGGCGCGTCTCGACCGAGGGTGCGACCCGGGTCCACGTCGAGTACACGGTCTACGGCCATCAGCTCGGGACCGGTGAAGGGTTCGACCTTACGCCCGAGCATTTGTTCCTCAATGCGGGGGTTTGTCTTCCGTATGTCGAGGGTCACCTTTCTGAGCCCGTGACCGTGACGCTCGATGTCCCGGCCGACTGGACCGTCCTCACCGAGCTCGAGGAGGTCCGTCGCGTTCCGCCGCAGTATCGCGCGCGGAACTACGACGAGCTCGTGGATTCCCCCATCGACGCCGGTCGGCCGGTGGTGCTCACGGTTCGTCCGGCGGGGATTCCACACCGAATCTCTTTGTGCGGGGAGGGCGGGAACTACGACACTCGTAGCCTCGAGGAGGACATTTCGAAGATCGTGGAGGCGTCGGTCGCCCTCTTCGGGGGCGCCTCCCCGATCTCCCGATACACGTTCTTCTTTCACCTGATACACGGCCCGGACGATGGTCTCGAACACGCCTTCTCGACGTCCATCGTGACGGACCGGAATTGCTTTCGGCCCGCGGAGTCCTATCGGGATTTCCTGTACCTTACCGCGCACGAGTACTTCCACCTCTACAACGTGAAGCGGATCCGGCCGAAGGTCCTGGGACCGTTCGATTACACCCGAGAGAACTACACGCGCCTCCTATGGTGGATGGAGGGAGCGACCCGCTACTTCAGCTACCTCGTCCTTCGGCGGGCGGGCTTGCTTACTGCGGAGCAGTTCCTGGAGCAGCGCGCGAAGACCATCAAGGAGTACCTCGAGACCCCCGGCCGCAACCGGGTCTCGCTCGAGGAATCTTCCATCCTCGCCTGGATCGAGTACGAGCAGCCGTTCGAAGATACGCCGAACCAGTCGGTCTCCTACTACCCGAAGGGCGACCTCGTCTCGCTGTGCCTCGACCTCGAGATCCGCCACCAGAGCGAGACCCGGGCCTCCCTCGAGACCGTTCTACGCCTCCTCTGGAACGAGTACGGCAAGGTCGGCCGCGGGCTCGAGGAGGACGAGCTGCTGCCCGTGGTGAACCGGGCGACCGGGCTCGACCTCACTTCGTTCTTCGACCGGTACGTTCGGGGCACGGAGGAGCTCGACCTGGCGGCGTTCGCTCGCTACGCCGGCCTCGTCCTCGCACCGAAGCCGAAGGGACCGGACGAAAAGGACGAGCCCGAGCCCGGGGACCTCGGCATCGCCGTCGAGGACGCGGGGGGTCTTGCCCGCGTCCGGTACTCCTTCGCCGGGCGGCCCGGACACGCGGCGGGCCTCACTCCGGGCGACGAGATCATCGCGATCAACGATGGCAAGGTCACGTACGCGAACCTCGACAAGACGCTCGAGAAGTCCCCGGCCGGCACACCCCTCGACCTCACGGTCTTCCGAAGGGGGTACCTCCATCGGGTCTCGCTCGTCACCGGGGCCTGTCCTCCCCGGAAGTACGCCTTCACTCCGATGGACTCACCGTCCGAGCTCGCCCGGAAGGTCTACGAGAGCTGGGTCGGCACGAAGTGGGTACCGCGTTCGACTCCGCCCTAGAATGCTCCGGGGCCCGCGACGTGAAGAAGCGTGGGTTTCTATCCCAGGACTCCCGGGGCTACGGCGCGCGCTCATCGACGAGCCCGGTCGACGAGCCTTTCCGGGCAACCCCTGGGGACAGGTTAGTTTCCACGCCGGGTAGAGGGCTTCTCAGCGACAGGTTCGTTGACGTGCAGGCTGAGGGCCGGGAGGGTCGCCCGTTCAGACCCGGGCAGGCCCATCTTCGGACGGGGTGGTCTTCCGCGTCCTACCCTCTTGAGGAAGAGACGGGCCGAGCGACTTCCCCAGAGCGGCCGCCCTGGCCGCGAGGTTCGGATGGTACCGGAGAACGTCGCCCCCGAGCGACTGGTCCAGCAATTCGCGAGCTCGCGCGTCGTCTCCGCGGTCGTGGAACAATTCCGCTTCCCGGAACTGGACCTCCACGACATCCCCCGCCGCGTTGAGCCGTCGGGCGAGTTCGAGCGAGCCTTGATAGCTCGCCTCCGCCGCCTCGAACGAGTGGTCGGCCTGCTCGACCATCCCGCGCGTCATCAGGATCTGTTGCTCCGCGACCTGGTCTTCCCCCGGCCGCAGCGCATAGACCGCTCGTTCGAGGGAGACCCGTGCGGAGGCGGTCTGCCCCAGCTCCACCTGCATCTGGGCGAGGTTGAACTCGCACCAGACGATCCACCGGGCCGAGTGCGCGCGCTCGGCTTCCTCGATGGCGAGGTGGAGGTCTTTCAGGGAGAGGTCGGTCTCGCCCGCCTCCCATTCCGCCCAGGAGCGGTTCATCAGGACTCGGGCCAGAGCGACGTGGTTCTGTTCCTTCGCGAACCAGGCGGCGGCCTGGGAATAGAGCTCCAGCAACGCATGGAGGCTCTGTCGGTCGGTCGCGGTCTTCGCGTTGGCGAGGTCGACGAGCGCATTCCCTCGGTCTAGCGGCGTGCCTTCTTTCTCCGCCAGGTCAAGAGCCGCCTGGAGATGCCCTGTCGCCTGCTCGATGTTGCCTCTCCGCCAGTACCAAAGGCCGGAGACCCGATGGAACGCCATCAGGTCCCGGGTGGTCCCTTCCTTCGGAAGGTGTTGGCGGGCCTCGGAAGCCAGCGCCTCTGCTCCCGCGAACTCGCCGAGCTCATACCAGGCCCAGGCCAGGCTCAGCAGCGCGTGCCCGAGCTCGAGCTCATGGTGGGGGTGAGACCGCGCGAGCTCGACGGCCTGGGTGAGCAACTCTACCGAGCGGTGGGGGCTGCCGGCTTCCGTGAGCAGGCGGCCCGCCTCGGTGAGGAGACGAATCTCGGTGATCGGGTCCGGACTGGGTCGGCGACGTTCGGACTCGAGGGCGCGCGCGAGCAAGGTCGCCGCGGTCTCGAACGCGAAATCTCGCGTCGCGCTTTGCGCCGCGGTGATGTTGTACTTGACCGCCCGCTCGTTATCGTGGCCCAGGTAGAAGTGTCGCGCCAGCTCGGAGTCCGGCGTTCCCCCCTTTGCTTCGAGGACGACCCCGGTCTTCTGGTGCAAGATCCTACGATGGGTCTCTGTGAGGTCCGCGTAGATGCGAACCCGGATCGCTTCGCTGACGAACCCGTAGGACTCGTGGCCCTTCTCGCGAAGAAGTCCTTCTTGGACCAACCGGTCCACGCACTCGCTGATCCGTTCTTCTTCCAGCTCGGTGACGCCATGTAGGTCGGCGAAGGCGAACTCCTGGCCGAGCACGGCGGCGTGGGCGAGGATCCTTCGCTCGTCGCGGCCGAGGGACCGGATCCGTGCGGAAACGACGTCCGCCAGGTTCTGACCTTCGAGGAGGGCAAGGTCCCGTTCCGTGAATCGGTACCCGGTCGCGGACCGGACCAGATGCTCGATGAACGACGGATTCCCTTCGGTCTCCGTGTACCACCGCAGAACGTCCCCCGGGTCGGGGTTCGACCCGCCGAAGATCCACCGGATGAACTCCGTCACTTCGGCGAGGGTGAACGGCCGGAGGGCCGTCGTGCGGAACGCCGGAGAGTGACTTAGGTTCTCGAGGCCCACGCGGGCGCGCTCGGGGACCGCATCTCCCACGCCCGCGGTTGCGATGACGACCGCTCGGATCCTGCGCAGATCGAGGCCCAGCCGCAGGAGCACCTCGAGGGAAGAGTCGTCGGCAAAGTGAACGTCGTCCACCGCAATGAGGAGAGGTCGGTCCTGCGAAAGGCGCAAGAAATACTCTGCGATCTGCCCGAGACGTTCCTCCTTACCCGTTTCGAAACCGCCGACCCCTTGCTCGACCAGCGGCGTGAGAATCTGGTCGAAATCGTCGAGTAGGGCGGTCAGAGGGGGAGACCCCTCGTCCCCGGAGGACGCGACGGTGGGCGACTCACCGAAGCGGGCTACGGGGAATGGTGCCGACAAGCCCCGCTGATGGTCTCGGGAGCCGGTCGGAGACTCGTCGTCCCCTGCTCCCAACAGGTCGCGTATGAGGCTGAAGGGGGCGGGCAACTCTTCCGGGCGACCCCGGGCGGACAGGACGCGAAACCGGTGGCGGACACCGAGCTCGGTGATCGCACGCAGGAGCTGGCTCTTTCCGGTGCCCCTCGCCCCCACGAGGATGAGTCCCTGCCCTCGACCTTCCCGGGCCTGGACTAGTAGCTGCCCTACATCTTCCAGGATCTCCTTGCGTCCAATCAATGGGGGAGACGAAGTCAGAGGTCGTCTCCCGGGGTCCATCACTGGGAGAACACCGCCTTTGCGGCCTTATTATTCGTCCGGTCCACCCCGTCGTGCGCACGCCTCTCATCCCCCGCGGTAAAGCGTCGGCCGATGGCCGCGTACCGACCGTTGTCACCTCTGCCGGGTACTGGTTGGCCCTCCCTAAGGGGTCGCGGAAAAGGACCCTCCTCGTCGCGTTCGGTCATCGCTTATATTCGAGGAGAATGGTCCGGAAGAGAATGACCGATGCGACGGTGCCCCCAACGATCGCGGAAGGCCCCCTCGAGTTGGAGTCCGACCGATGATCATCCGCCCTTCGGACCGAGCGCTGACCGACGCCGAGTGGCGAGAGTTCCTGCAGGAACACGATTTCGGCACGCTCATCGCCCCAGGTGGAGCGGGTCGGGATCTTCCGGTCGTCAGCCCCAGTCATTTCGCGTATGACGGTAGAGAGACGGTCGTGATGCACTTCGTCCGAGACAACCCCGTTTGGGAGGCGCTGTCGGAGCGCCCGGTCGCCCTCCTCTCGGTCCTTGCCGATTACACCTACATCCCCAGCTACGTGAATGCGGGCGAGGAGGCGCCGGAGGAGTGGGGCGTCCCGACCTCCTACTATGCCACGGTCCAGCTGACGTGCGACAGTCAAATCGTCGATGACCCACGAGAGCTCGCCCAACTCCTGACCGACCTTATGGGCCACTTTCAGCCGGAAGGCCGTCACGCACCGGTGGAGGCAGGGGACAACGCCTACGGGCGCCAGTTTCACGCGATACGGGGTCTTCGGCTCCGCATCCGGGACGTCCGGGCGAAGTTCAAGTTCGGGGGCAATCGACCTACCGCCCACCGGGCCGCGGTCGCCGCCGCCCTCGAGGCCCGTAACGGTCCTCAGGATGCGGCCGTGCGGGCCCAGCTGCTTCGCCGGCTTCGTTCAACACCCGGAGACGCGAGCACGACCGAGGATCCGACGACCCGGCACCCCTGATCACCTTCTCTGACGAAGTCGCTCGAGGGCAGGTGGATCGGTCGTGCGATGGGACGCGGCGGCTATCGGTTCGACTGAGCCGACGACGCGTTATATGAGGGGCTCGCATCGCCCGAGGGGGTAGGCACAGATGGTGTCGGACTCGACCGCTATCGCCGCCTCGCTCGGGGTTCTGAGCGCGGCCGCCCTCCTTCTTGCCGTGATGGTGTTCCTCCGCTTCTACCGGGAGCGCCAGGCCTGTCACCTCTACTGGAGTGTAGGGCTCTTTCTCGTGTTCGTGACCCTGGCCGAGGAAGTGCCGCTCTACGTGGGAGTCTGGTCCGAGCCGCTGATCCAGTCCTACCTCATCCTGGTCGCGATTCTGGTCGGCATCCTCTCGCTGGGTTCCGCGGAGCTGGCGCTGTCGGGCCGATGGCGGACCGTCTGGTTCGGCTACATGGGGGTGATGAGCGCCGGACTGGTCGTTTTCGGCTTGACCACGTCCGTGTCGCCGGGCATCGTGGTCAACGGAGTCGTCTCGGGGCTTCCCCCTCCGATGATCGAAATCCTCTCCACGCTCATCACCGTCCCGGGGGCGTTGCTGCTCATCGTGGCGTCGCTGTACGGAGCGATCCGGCAGCGCCGGTACAACCTCCTCTACATCGCATTCGGGACGGCGGTGATCTCGGCGGCAGGTGCCCTGTACCTCGTTTCGATCCCCGTCACCCTCTACTACGCGGAGTTCGTTGGGGTCGTGCTCCTCTTCTTGGGGTTCGTCAAGATCCCACGGCTCTCCGGACCGAGGCCCCAGCCGGGGGCTGCAGCCTAAGGCCGGGCCGTCGGTCCCGGCTCATGCGGCCCCGAACGAGCAGCGACTTCGCCGGGTCTCTCGCGCCCGGGAGAGGCGTCGGCGGTTCAAGGGTTCGGGGAGTTAGGGGCCGCGGACGAAGGTCCGGGTGACGGGGAAGCGGGCACCTGGAGGGAGCGCCGGACCGCGGTCAGGTAGAGCGCCATCAACAGACCGATGAAGATCGCTCCCGCCACCGAGAGCACGTAGAACGCCCCGACCATCGGCCCGGAGGTCGTCACGGCGTCGACCGTGATCCCCCCGTTGAAGGCGGTCGGGTAGACGAGGTAGCTCAGTGAGAAGATGATGACCACCGCCACCGCGGCGAAGACGAGCTTGTGGGTGACGATCGGTGCCGTCCGCGGGCTTTGGAAGAGGAGCGCGGGCAGGATCGTGAGCACCGCGGGAAGGAGGAAGTAAGCCGACAGGAAGTTGCTCGAGTAGAGATACAGCGCCCCGGCCTCGATCAGCACTCCGACCACGGTCACTGGTAGGGTGAGGCGTCGCAGCGGATCAAAGCCGTAGAAGACCGGTGCGAGACCGACCGCGGTCACTACCGCGCCCAGGACATACAGGACGCTCCCGGGGTTCCCGACCCAGCCCCCGAGAGAGAAGGTGAGGCTCGAGAGGTCGACTCCGGCACCGCTCACGATCGCGGAGAGCGCGACCAGGACGACCACGCCGATCAGGAGGGTCGCGAGCCCGTACGCCTGGTACAGTTTGCGTTCGTCGAGCCAGCCACGCTTCGTGATGAGCTCGGCGAACGAGATGGAGGCGTTCCGCGCGACTATCAGGATCAAAAAGACGACGATGAGACCCCCGAACAAGCTCGCGACCGGGATCAGCATGTTCGGGTACGCGAAGTCGCTCGTCACGACCCAGAACGCGGCGAAGGTCCCGGTCACCTCCCAGATCGGCACGATGTAGGGGAGGACCTTCGCCTTGGCGCTGTCGTAGGCGAGGAGGAGGAGCACCCCACCCATCAGCTCCGTAAGGAAGAGCGCGAGAAAGATGGAGAAGGTGGCGAAATTGACCTCGAAGAGCCAGTTAATAGTTGACATCACTACCTTCCGACGGACCGGCGAGGTCGACCTCGATCGACCTGCTGCGGAACACCCGGGCCATGAACCAGAACGTGAACGGAACGAGGAAGAGGTACGCCGCGATGATCACGAGGCCGGGGTAGAACAGGTCCGAGTTGTTGCTCGCGGCGGAACTCACCGTCATGACGTTGTAGACGATCCACGGCTGTCGCCCGAGCTCGTCTGTCATCCAGCCGAGCTCCATGACCACCGTCGTCACGACGGTGAACACGACGAATCCCCACGCGAGGATGCGTCGGTCGAACGGTCGGCGCTTCAGGACCCAAAGCCCGGCGTACGCGAACAGGAAGAGCCCGAGCAGCACTCCGAGGAGGACCATCGTGTCGAACGTGTCGTGGATGATCAGCGGGGGCCAGTCGGACGAGGGGTACTGGGAAAGCCCCGGGACGTTGTCGTGGTCGCTGAGAATCCCCTGCAGGCCCGGAATCTGGATGGCGCCCACGACGGTGTTGCCGTTCAGCCAGCCGAAAACGTTCTCCGGGAGGTCCGTTCCCGAGTTCACGTTGAGCTCCATGGCGGCGTACTTGAGCGGCTGGTACCGGTACAGGTTCTCGATCTGGAGGATCCCGGACAGGACCGATAGGACGACCAGGACGAGGCTCAGGGCCACGGTGATCCGCAGGCCCTTCAGGAAGAGCGTTCGCTCGTCGGGGTTCGAGCTCCTGTAGTATCGGTAGGCGAAGAAGCCACCGATCATCATGATCCCCGTCAGGGGAACGGTCGCTAGGACGTGGAACACCTCGTATCCGGTCGACGGAGTGAGGAACGGAGCCCACGGGTCGACGCCGGTCACGGCCCCCGTGGCGAGGTAGGCGCCGATGTCGAACCCGTTCGGGGTGTTCATCCAGGCATTGACCATGACGATGAGCACCGCGGAAAGGAGGGTCCCGATCACGATCGGGAGCGTGAGCAGCCAACGGGTGTAGCGGCCGCGGAACACCCTCCCATAGTAGACGTAGACGACGAGGAAGACGGTCTCGAGGAAGAACGCGAAGATCTCGACGTAGAAGATCGAGATGACGCCGGTCTTGGAGACGAGGGTCATGAACCCCGGGAACAGGTTGACGAGCTCGACGGCCATGACGATCCCGCTGGCCGTTCCGATGCCGAACGACACGACGAACGGCCGGACGAGACGGCGAGCGAGCGCCGCGTAGTACTTGTCCTTCGACCGGGCGGAGAGGAACTCCACGGCGCAGATCATGATGGCGAGCCCGATGCTGAGCGAGACGAGCAGGATGTGCGACCCGATGGTGAACGCGAACAGGAACCGGTCGAAATCGACCATCGGGACCGACATGCGGAGAACCGTTCGCCGTGTCCCAGAGGTACATTATGAAGTTTTTGGGTCAACTCGAGTTGACGAACTCCGGACACGGTCTTGGGGCGACCCACCCTCGAACCTCGGTCACCGTCGGGTCGCGACGACATCCGGGGACTTTGTGGGCTACGAGGTCCGTCTCCGCCTCTTCCGGTCGGGCCGAGAAGGGAGGTACGACCTGATCTGGCGGACGATGGAACGGACCGGTCGGGTCGCGTCCACCTCAACCCCGTAGTCGAATTCGGTGGATTTCGCGTAGACCGCCCTCGCCGCTTCGGAACCGAAGGAGGGTGAACGCCTAGCGTCCCGCTCGATGCACATGCTCAGCGGCGCGGTGAGGGTAAAGACGAAGCGGGGGTAGTCGAGACGACGAACCAGGTCCTCGATCTGGGACCGGTGGTAGAAGTTCCCGTCGAAGACCGCTGGCGTTCCCCGGTTCAAGGACTTGCGGGCGCGGTCCGCTGCGAACGCGTTGGCCCGCAGGAAGCTCGTCTGAGAGTAGTAACCGCGGTACCACCGCTCGAGTCCACGTTCGTCCAGGATCCTGTCGATCGAGATGTATTCCCCGCCAATCTCCCGCGCAAGCCGCTCCGCTACGGTCGATTTGCCAATCCCCAACGGTCCTCGGATCATGACGTAGAAGGCCGGGACGGGGCCGGCTCGATGGACGAAACTCGAGGCCCGACCGCCCACGGCCGCTCCCGCTTACGCCCGCATCAATGGGCGGGTGAGGCACGTCGGACCGCCTCCCCCGTTGATACAGAGCTCGGACCCGGGGAATGTTCGCACATCGAAGCCGGCCCGCCGTAGACGCTGGTTGGTCTTCGCGTTCTCCCGGATTGCGATCAAACGTCCTCTCCCGAGGGCCAGCACGTTGCAACCGAGCGCGTCGCGTTCACGATAGTCGATCTCGATGAGCCGAAACCCGCGCGCCTTCAGTAGCTCGACGGTCTCGACGGCCAACAAAGGAAGGTCGACTAGGATGGTCCGTTCGTCGAGCATGCTCATCAGCGACATCAGGTGCAGGCACTCGGAAGGACCCAGCCCATACGGCAGAGGCACCGACAGAACACTCACCGTCTTTCGGGGGTCCTTTGACGACAGCAACGTGCGCACTTGCTCGATCCCTGCCCCATTGGTTCGATAGCTATGTCCAATGAGCAGGGTCCGCCGGTCGAGCCAGACGAAGTCGCCCGTCTCGGTCGTCCCCGGTAAGCGGATCGCCCCGAAGACGGGGATGCCCAGTTCTCGGCAGAACGCCGCGTGCGCCTTAGCCTCGGGGACCCGGTTCTTCTTCCCGGGATTCATCAGGATGAGACCGCGGTCAGTGGGCAGCGACGCGTCGTGCGCGTAGACCGCGTCGAGCGTGAGGGACCTGGCGGCCGGTAGGGCCACCACGTCGACGCCACTTTCGCGGAGCAACCGGCACAGGGTTTCATGTTGCGTTTGGGCCGCTTCGAAATCGGGCGCATGCCGAAACCCAAGCTCTCGCCATCTGTTTGACCTCCGGGGGTCATCCCACCCGGCGTTCCCCGGCGGGCAGACCATCACCCATCGCAGCTCGCCCGTCAACGAGTGACCGTTGAATTCCACGGGGTGTCTCTGACGAAGCATAGACAACGCATCTTGACGGTTCCCCATTACCATTTCTCGGCTACCCATCGGTCGAGCGCGGATCGCGTGAGGATCCCGCGGTTGCCGAAAGACTCGACGACCTCTCCGGGATATCCCCGTCGGCAGCGAAACCGGTTCGGTCGTTCGCAACGACCCGGTGTCGCCGGCTCACGCACCCGACGGACGCGAGCGGCGAGCCTTCAGCTCGTGGGCCGCGACAACGAGCATGATCTCGGACGACCCGTGCGCGATGCCGCCGCTCCGTACGTCCCGCCAGCGCTGCTCGTGCGGCAGGTCTTGCGAGTAGCCGCGCCCGCCGTGGAACTGGATCGCGTGGTCGATCGCTCGAAGGCCGTCCTCGACGGCCATCCACTTGGCGAGGGCAGCCTCGGCGGCCGCCTCCTGACCCTGGTCGAGCCGGGACAGGGTGTTCTCCACATACATCCAGTCCGCCGAAAGCCGGCCGGAGTCCTGAGCCAGCGGGAACGAGACCCCTTCCTGCCGGGCGAGCGGCTTCCCGAACACGCTGCGTTGTCGGACATACTCGACCGTTGCCTCCCACGAGGCGAACGCGGCGCCGAGGTAGACCGCCGCCAGGAGCGCCCGCTCCTGGGTGAGCTCGGTACGGAGGTAGTCGAACCCTTCCCCTTCCTCTCCGAGGCGGTAGCGCGCGGGAAGGCGGACGCGCTCGTACGTGACCGAGCCCCGGCGGTACCAGCGCTCACCGAGGTCCCCGGAGGTCGGGTGACGGGTGATCCCCTTCAGGTCCTGAGGTACCAGGAACGCGGTGATTCCCCCCCGGGGATCGTTGCTCGAGGTCCGCCCGTAGACGATCGCCGCGTCCGCGTCCAGGCACAGAGCGACCTCGCTCTTCTCTCCCGTGAGAACGTACTCGTCTCCCTCACGGGTCGCGGTGAGTGACATCGCCTGCGCGTCGGAGCCGGCTCCGGGCTCGGTGATCTGGTTCCCTACGATTCTCTCACCGCGGAGCATAGGCCGGAACCACTCCTCAACCAATTCCGGGGAACCATGCTCGGCGAGAACGGACGAGAACTCCGGCTGCAGGCTCAGCTTGCCGAACACGGTGCCGGACCGGTAAGCGAAGTGGAACAGGGCGAGCCCGACCATGGGAAGAGGAAGTCCTCTTCCACCGAGGTCGCTCGAGATCCCCAGGCCGAGCAGACCTGCTTCTCCCATCGCGCGATACTCTGCGCGGGGAAACGAGGGATTGCGGTCGAGCTCTCGGTACCGGGTCGCAAGGTCGTGCCGAGCCGCGAACTCGGCTACCTCTACCGCGATGGGCTCATCCGGGAGCGGCGGGAGGGGCGTCATCTAGAGGCCCTCCGCGACGAAGAACGGTGCCTTTGAGTTCGGAGGGCCCGTCGGAGGGCGCTCTCCGATGACCCCCGAGGCACGAAGCTCTTGGAGTTGCTCGCTCGAGAGGCCGAGGAGTCCTCCGTAGACCCGCTCGTTGTCCTGACCCAGCCATGGGGCGCCTCGCCATACTCCGCCCGGGGTTTCGGAGAACTTCGGAGCGACTCCGGCGCCTTTCACTCGCCCGGCGATCGGGTCCTCCCACTCCACGAACATCTCCCGCTCTCGGAAGTGCGGGTCCCTTGCCGCGTCGGCGATGTCGAATACCCGGGTGATCGCGACATCGTGCGTCCGACCGATCTCCTCGAGCTCCTGCCGGGTCCGGGCACCGCAGAACTCCGCGATCGCGCGGTCGACCGGTTCCCGGTGGGCAAGCCGGTAATCCCGGTCATCGTACACGGGGTCCGTGAAGCCGAGCACCGTCTTCAGCCGGCGCCACGACTCCGGGGTCGGTGCGGCCACGACCACCCAACCGTCCTGGGCGCGGTGGACATCATAGGGATGCAGCCGCGCGTGGGCCGACCCGTGACGACCCCGGACGACCCCACGGACAAAGTAATCGACCGCGAGGTTCTCGAGGAGGATGAAGAACATCTCGTACTGCGCTACGTCGACCGATTGTCCGCGTCCGGTCTGTCCGGCATGAATGTACCCCATGAGGCCAGCCGTGGCGGCAGCGAGCCCGGTCACCGTGTCGTTGAGCGCGGTCCCGCTTCGCATGGGAGGTTCGGGGTCCGGCTTTCCTTGCAGGGAGAGGTACCCGCTGTAGGCCTGCGCGGTCAGGTCGTAGGACGGGGTCCGCATCCGGTCGGGGTCGCCGGTCCGACCGTACCCCGACACGTGGACGATGGTGAGCTGCGGGTTCGAACGCCACACTTCGACATCGGAGAGGCCGAGCTTGTCGTACGTCCCGGGTCGGGACGATTCGATCCAGATGTCGGACTTCTCGATCAGTTTCAAGAAGATCGAGCGGCCCTCCTGCCGACGGACGTCGAGCCCCACCGACAGCTTGTTCCGAGAGTACTGGACCCACGATTCGGACACCGCCTCCCCGGGCATGCTCCCCTCGAGCACCGGCCGAAGGGTCCGGGTCGGGTCGGCGTACGGGGGCTCGAACGGCGGACCTTCCACGTGGATCACGCGGGCCCCGAATTCTCCCAGATAGGTCGCAGCCCAGGGTCCCGCGACGAACCGGGCAGATTCGAGGACCCGAACCCCCTCGAGCGGCCCGAAGGGGGGAACGAGCGGGACGTCGCCCGGAGACGTGGACACGGCCCGGGACCGGGACACACCTCGATAACCCGGGAGGTTCAGGACGGAACCTCGGCGACCAAATACCGTCGCCCGCTCGGCGCGCCGATGACCGAGGCACCGTGGGTCCGTTTCGAGGGAGCGAAGTTCCGGGACGAGCTCACGAAGTACAAGATGGCGAACCATCCGTTCCGGACCCATCCGTTCTTCTCCCGCCTCGAGCGGGGCGAAGTGCCCCGGCCGCTCGTCCATGCGTGGGTCAAGCAGTTCTACCCCTGGCTCGCCTCGGTCCCGATCGCGATGGCGGAGCGATTTGCGAACTGCTCCTGGGACCCGGCGAACGACCCGTACCGTCGGATGATCTTGGACCAGCTCGTGGAGGAGGCGGGGGACCCGAAAGGGAAGGCTCCCGGGCATCCCGAGCTCTGGCTCCGGTTCTGCGAGGGAGTTGGCGTGCCGAAAAAGGACGTCCTGAACACTCCGCTCCTCCCCAGCACGATGGTCGCGATCGACGATTTCCTGTACACCAACCGGGTCAACACGTTCTACGTCTCCGCCGCGGGGTCGTCGGAGCCTCCGAACGTCGAGCTCTGTGCTCGGCTCCTTCCCGCGTTCCGCGCGCACTACGGGGTGGACGACGCGCACCTCGAGTACTACTCGCTCCATGTGACGGCGGACGTCGAGCACAGCGAGTGGGTCGGCCAGATCGTCGCAGCGTTCGCGTCGACCCCCGAGGTCCGCAAGCAGATGTGGGAGCAGATGCTGCGCGGGTTCTCGATTCACGCACTCCTCGTCGACGGGGTCCTCGCCGCGGCGAACGAAGCGGCAACTCCGTCGAGGACTCCCTAGCCGCGGGCTCGGCTCATGGAACCCCGTCGAGCGAGGGCGGCTCCCGTGCCCGCGACACGGGCTCGGAACGTGTTCCGCTGGAACCTCGCTCGAAGGAAAGGTAACCCAAGGAAGGACCTATGGAAGGTAGAACCATCCGACTGAAACGGCTGTTTCCGACACCCCAGCGCAAGCTCTTCGCGGTCCCGCTGGACCATTCCGTGTCGATGGGACCCATCGACGGTCTCGAGCAGCTGGCTCCGCTCGCCGAGGAGCTCCAGGACGGCGGCGCTGACCTCTTGATCGTCACCAAGGGCGCGGTCCGGGGGCTCGCTCCGGTGCTCGCGCCGAGGACGCAGCTCGGGATCCACGTTTCGGCCTCCACGAGTCTCGGCACGACCTCGAACCGGAAGGTCCTCGTCGGCACGGCCGAAGAGGCCGTCAGCCTGGGAGCCGACCTGCTCAGCATCCAGGTGAACTTCGGGATACCCGAGGAACCGGACATGCTCCGGGACCTGGGCGTTGCCGCGGACCAGTGTCGGATGCTCGGCCTTCCGCTGCTGTGCATGGCGTACGTCAAGAAACCGAACGGAGGGACTCCGGACGAGCTTCGCCACGCGGCCCGGGCGGCGGCGGACACGGGCGCCGACATTGTCAAGACCAGCTACCCCGGCTCGGCCGACGAGTTCGCCAAGCTCTGCCGAACGACCCCCGTCCCGGTCCTCATCGGCGGGGGCGTACGGCTCGAGGATGACGAGGCGTTCCTCTCGATCGTGAAGGAGAGCGTGCGCGCCGGTGGAGGGGGCATCTGCATCGGTCGCAATCTGTTCCAGCGGCGCCCGGTCGCTCCGCTGGCTCGCCGCATCTCGACGATCCTTCACGCCTCGGAATAAGGAATCGACCGTGACCCGCGAGCGTGTGACAGTCGCCCCCACCGCCCCCTCCCGCGAGGCTCGCGCGGCCATCGTGGAGCGCGCGCGTCGGCGAGGCTTCACGCACTTCGCGATCGAAGAGAACGACCTGCTCGAAACAGCTCCCGGAGAGGAAGTGGTCATCCGAGCCGACGGCCGCCTGATGGTCCGCGGCCGCGCGTCCCCGGCCGTCCCGTTGGTCCCCGTCGGCGACCCCGCCGCTCTCGAGGCGGCTGTCCGCGGGACACCTACCGGAGGGATCCTCGCCATCGAATGGACTGGGGACCGGGTCATCCCGCTCGAGAACGCGATAGCCGCGGGAGGGCGACGCTTCCAGCTCTGGGTGCTCGCGCGAGGCCCTCGGGAGGTCTCGGGAGCGCTCGGTGCGCTGGAGCACGGGGCCCATCGCGTGATCGTGGCCGTGCGTTCCCTCGAGGAGGTCGACGACCTGGAATCCGTGCTCGAGGGCCTGCTCCCGGCGGACCTTCCATGGACCCTCGCTCCGGTCGCGTCCGTGCGCGCCGTCGGGATCGGCGACCGAGTTCTCGTGGATACGACCTCGCTGCTCGATGCCGCGGAGGGGCTCCTGGTCGGAAGCGCGGCCGGGTTCCTCTTCCACGTGGCAAGCGAGGCGGTCGGTTCGCAGTTCAGCCGCCCTCGGCCGTTCCGGGTCAACGCCGGGGCCGCTCATTCGTACATCCTGATGGGCGATGGGACCACGCGCTACCTCTCCGAGCTGGAACCCGGGGACGCGGTCCTCGTGAGCCGCCCGGGAGGGTCGGCTCGCTCGGTCCGGGTGGGACGAATCAAGATCGAGCGGCGTCCCCTCGTCATCGTTACGGCCACGGTCGACGGCTCCGCGCGGACGGTGTTCCTACAAGAGGCTGAGACCGTCCGACTCTCGGCGGAAACGGGCCGGGTCCCGACGACCGAGCTCTCGGCGGGCACGCGGGTCCACGGGGTGAGGATGCCACCGGCCCGCCATCTTGGACAATCGGTTGAGGAGACGATCATCGAGCGATGAACCTCCCTCCTCCCGCGATCGTGGTCAGCCTACCGGCGCGCACGGTCGCGGAGGCGCGACGCCAGATGGAGACCGCGCGCGAATCCGGAGCCGACCTCATCGAGATCCGGTTCGACCGGTTCGGCCCTGCAGAACTCGGGCGCGTCGGCGAGCTGTTCCCGAATCCTCTCCCCTTGGTCGCAACACTGCGGTCGCGCGCGGAAGGGGGTGAGGGACCCGACGATGCGGAGACCCGCGCGCGGGTCCTGCACGACCTCGCTCGCTATCCGTTCCGCTGGATCGACGTCGAGCTCGCACGGGACTTCCCTGCGGCAGAGGCACTGCTGACCCCCGGCGTCCGGGGGTTGATTGTCTCCAGCCACTTGCCGACAACGACACGAGAGCCAGAGTGGAGACATCTCCTCCGTCAAACGGTTCCGGAAGGAGCTGTACGCAAGGTAGTGGCGGTGGCGCCCGTCGGCCAGCTCCTTCGCGAGCTCATCCCCTCCCTGCCTCCCCCCGGAGAGTCGCCCCTCGTGGCACACACTACCGGCTCCTCAGGACCACTCCTCCGCGCGTGGTCGAGGAGGTTCGGCTTCCCCCTCGTATTTGCCTCGCTGCCCCAGCGCGTCGACGCAGTCTCACCTTGGTCCGTCGAGCCAAGCCAGATCCCCGCCGACAGGTTGCGCCCCTTCCTTGACGCCGACGCAACCCCACCGTTGTTCGCAGTCGTAGGTCATCCCGTGGGTCGATCGCGTAGCCCGGCCCTACACACGCGGTGGATGCGAGAGCTCGGGCAGGTCGGTCTCTACATGGCGCTGGACTTCGAGAGCGACCAGGAGTTCGTGGATTCCATTCCTTCCCTCGTCGCGGGGGGGTTTCGGGGGCTCAATGTTACCCACCCCCTCAAGCAAGTAGCTCTGGAGCTGGCGGACCGAGCCGGCTCGGGGGCGGTCGCCTGCGGCGTAGCCAACACGCTCTCCTTCGGCCCGGAGGGAGCCGAGGCCGAGAACACGGACCTCGCCGCCATCCTTTCCCGGTTCGAGGAACTCAGGTCCACGGGTCGCTGGGACGGGTCGTCCGTCGGAGTGATTGGCGCCGGGGGTGCCGCTCGCGCAACCCTGGCCGCCGCACGGTCGATGGGAGTCGAAGCGTATCTCTGGGCCCGGCGGTCCGGGGCGGCCGAGCCTTTGGCTCAGGAGTTCGGCGCTCACGTCGTCGGTGGCTCGGCCCGAGTCGGACCCAGCTTGGTGGTCCACGCGACGCCCATGGGCATGATGGCCGGGGGATCTCCGGTCCTGCCCGACCTGGGCTGGTTCCGCTCGGGGATTCATGTCGTCGACTGGGTGTACGGGCCGGAGAACCCGATCGTACGCGATACGGTCGAAAGAGCCGGCGCGACCTACGAGAACGGCGCCCGCCTGCTGGTCTACCAAGCGGCGGCGAGCTACGGAATCTGGTGGGGGGAGGGACCCACCTCCGAGCAGACCACGGCCGCCCTCGAGGAGGTTCCTTGAGCGGGACGGCCCGGACCTTCGGAGCGATCACGATCACGAACGCCCTGCCCACGGGCGTTGGGTGCGCGGCCGGGGTCGCGCTGCCCGTAGACGCACGCGTCACCCTGACCACGGATGGGCCGGGGAGACCTCCCACGCTCGAGATCCCGCGCGAGTGTTACACGCCGGTCGTGGAGGAGGCGCTGCGGGTCGGACTCGCGCAGTACTTCCCCGGACCGGGGTCGTCGCTCGTCTTTCTGTGAAGTCCGAGGTCCCGATCGCTCGAGGTCTCAAGAGCTCAAGCGCGGTCAGCACCGCGGTCCTGCTGGCCACTGCGAGAGCGGCCGGCCGGAACCCCTCGTCCCTCGAGATCGGGCGGCGCTCCGCGGACGTGGCACGTCGTGTCGGGGTCAGCGCCACGGGCGCGCTCGACGACGCCCTCGCGGGTCTCGAGCCGGGGTTTGTCGTCACCGACAACGTCGGGGGGAGGTCCTTCGACGGACCGACATCGACCCCGGTTGGGGCGTGGTGTTGTACATCCCGCCGCAGCCCCACCCGCCCTCTCCCAACCTCATGGCTGCCTTTTCGAACGAGCGAGCCTCGGGCGAACTCGCCGCTCGCGCGGCGCTGGACGGGAACTGGACCAAGGCGATGCAACTCAACACCGAACTCGTGGAAAGGACGATGGGGTACGTCTACCGGGACCTCCGAGACCATCTCCGCGGCCACGGCGCCATCGCGAGCGGCGTGAGCGGACTCGGTCCGACCCTCGCCGCGATCGCGCCCGTCGCTCGGCTCGCCGACCTCGTTCGAGAACTACCGGCCGACCAAGCTCGGAAGCTCGTCGTTCCGTTCACTCGCCCATCGTTGGCGGGAGGCGACCGGTCGTGAGTACGGTCCGGATCCACCCGGGACCGGTCCGAGGCACGACCCGGGCACCCCCATCGAAGAGCTACACCCATCGTGCGCTGGTCGTCGGCCACCTCGCCGGTCGGCCGTTTCGGGTCTACCGGCCGCTCGACTCCGACGACACTCGTGCGACCGCTGCCGCGGTGAGCCGACTGGGGACCCATGTTTCCCGGGGCCCGAATGGTTGGCGGGTGAGCCGACCGTCGGATCGCGCTCGGTCGGACCCCGTCGTCATCCAATGCGGTGAGTCCGGAACGACACTTCGGTTCGCCTGCGCGCTGGCGGCCCTCTCGGACCGAACGGTCGTGTTCCGGGGCGCGGACCGGCTATCCGAACGCCCCATCGACGACCTCCTCGAGGGACTGAGGGGGCTCGGAGCGAGCTGCCGACACCGGGCCGGACACGGCCTTCCCATCGAGGTCCAGGGTCCGATACACGCCGGTCGGCTCTCTCTCGACGCCTCCCGGAGCTCGCAATTCGCATCAGCCCTTCTGCTCACGCTACCCACACTGGATGGGGACTCGTCGCTCGAACTTACGGGAAGGATCGTGTCGGGACCGTACCTGGACGCGACCCTCGCGGTCCTCGCCTACCATGGGGTCCGGGTGCACCGCCGGGGCCGTCGGTTTCACATTCCCGGAAGGCAACGCTACCGACGCCCGGGATTCAGGGTCCCGGGAGACGCCTCCTCGGCCGCGTACCTTTGGGCCGCCGCCGCGGTGAGTGACGGGTCCGTCCGTGTGGATGGTATTCCAGCGAAGTGGCCGCAGGCCGACCTCGCGGTCCTCGACCTCCTAGAGGTCGCCGGAGCGACCGTCTCCCGGAGGCGCAACGGAGCTACGGTGAGCGGACGAACGACCACGCCGTTCCGCGTCGACCTGACGGACACGCCCGACCTCTATCCCCTCGCCGGGGTTCTCGCTGCGACCACGCCCGGGCTAAGCCGGATCGTGGGAGCCGAGAACGTGGTCCTGAAGGAGTCCGACCGCAGGACCGGGACCGTGCTCCTGGCTCGCCGTCTCGGGGCCGCCGTCGAGAGCACGAGCCGAGGCCTCCGGATCCGCGGCACTCCCCGGCCCCGGGCGATCGACCTCCGCAACCTTCTCGACCATCGGTTGGTGATGAGCGCGGCCGTGGGGGCGCTTCCAGCGAGCCGGGACTCGATCGTGGGACAGCGAGAAGCCGTCCGGAAGTCGTTCCCGGGATTCTGGACCGCCTTCGCCGGTCTGTCGGAAGGAGCGCGCGAACGATGATGCGATTCGGAGACCGGTTCCAGGTGACGCTCTTCGGAACGAGCCACGGACCCGAGGTGGGCGTGGAGGTCGAAGGGATACCGGCCGGCGTTCCCATCCAGCCCGGTCGGATCCAGGTGGACCTCGATCGGCGCCGGCCGGTCGGTCGGCGCCTCGCCACCCGGAGGCAGGAAGAGGACCGGCTCATCGTCGACTCCGGGCTCGTCGACGGTAGGTCGAGCGGCTCCACCTTCCGGGCGCACGTCGCGAACGAGGACGTACGCCGCGGCCCCTACGAGCGAATGAGGGACACGCCTCGTCCCGGCCATGCCGACTACCCGGCCCGGATGAGGTACGGGCCGAACGCCGACCTGTCGGGAGGTGGGATCTTCTCCGGCGGATGACCGTCGGCCTGGTGATCGCGGGTTCGATCGCCAAGACCCTTCTCTCGTCCCGACGCGTGGAATTAGCGGGTTACACCCGGACTATCGGACCGGTGGACGCCGCGATCCGGGAGAGCGAGGACTTGAAAGAATTGCGAGCACGCTCCGGCGAGAACGAAGTGAGCTGCCCGGACCTCGACGCGGCGCGTCGGATGGAGGATGCCATCGCCGAGGCGCGTCGGGAAGGGGATAGCCTCGGCGGGGTCGTAGAGGTCCGGGTCGACGGCCTTCCGGTCGGCCTCGGGGAGCCGTTCTTCGACTCGATCGAGAGCTCGATCGCGCACCTCGCCTTCTCCGTACCGGCCGTGAAGGCGATTGAGTTCGGGGCGGGCTTCCGGGTTGCTCGCATGAAGGGCAGCGAGAACAACGACCCCTTCGTTTGGGTCGACGGGAAGGTCCGGACGGAAACGAACCATGCCGGAGGGATTCTCGGCGGCCTGGCGACGGGGATGCCGGTGGTGTTCCGGGTCGCCGTGAAGCCGACGTCCTCCATCGCGCGGCCCCAACGGACCGTGAATCTCGCGGACCGGTCATCGACCACCCTCAGCGTCACCGGCCGACACGACCCGTGCATCGTCCCTCGGGTGGTAGTGGTGCTGGAGGCCGTGGCGGCGATCGCGCTCGCGGACCTAGGGCTTCGGGGCGGGTTCCTCCCCTGAACGGCGAGCCACAGGCCTAGGCGATCCTCGGCGGCAGCCTTCCGTCGACGGCTCGTCCGCTGCCCGGATCGGGCCGTGCCTTCAGGGCCGGACCCGCTCGAGGGAGAGGAATCGCACTTGAGCGTCCGGGCGCACACCGGCCACCAGGAACTCCTTCCGAACGCCTTGGGCCACCCGCACTCCCCCGGCCACCTCGATCCAGGAGGCGACGTGCGTGGCCGGTACCGCTTGAACAAGATACCGGGCGTGGGAATGCTCCGGACTCCGCGGGTAGGCGCGGAAATGAGCCCCGTACTTGAACCCAGTCTTGACGACGATCGCACGACCCCGGAGCTCGCGGTACGCGGCCAGCCGCTCAAAGAAACGAGGGTCGAGCCGACGGGCCCGTCGCTCGAGCGACTCAAGCGGAACCGGTCGGCCGCTCTTCGAATCCCGGAGCGAGAGTTGGTGCTCGGAGGATAGGTACGCGGCCTCGAGGAGGCTCAGCTCGAGGCGGTCGCCGATCCGACTTCCGTAGGCGAGCTCCTTGCCGAGCTCGGAGGCGGCGGGCGAGCCGTGGACCGTCACCCGGTCCTCGGAGAGCCACCCTTCGGCGGGCGTCGAAAGGGCGCGGGAAGGAAGCGCGCCCGTGGGGGTGGGGCGTCGCACTCGATAGTACGTGAGGTCGGACTCCTCGTCGACCAGGCCCAACAGCAGGAGCTTCTTCGCGGTCTGGGCCCGCTCCGCGAGGTCGAACAATCGGGCGAGGTCGAACGGTACCCGCTCGCTGATCGCTTCGACCCAGTACCGGGACGGCGTCTTGTGGAGCGTGCCGCCCCGGGGAAGGACCGTGAATGCCACCGGCGGAGGACTCGCGCGCACTACGTACCCGCGCTGCCGGAGGTCCCGGTATACCAGATATCGGACGGCAAACCCCCGGTCCGCACGGACCGCCCGGCGGAACACCGTCGACCAGGCGACGGTTCGCCCGGTGGCCCCGCGAAGGTCCACCCGGCCCATCTCGGAAAGGTAGACCGCCTCGTAGCGGTCGAGCGTGAGGCCTCCGTCGGACGACGGGGTGCCGAAGAACCCCTTCCCGTAGACCTGCCCCGCCTCGGACGGGTCGTCGAACCGAACCGTACCGTCCGCGCGAACGGCCCCGCTCACGTACGAGCCCCGCGAAGCTCCGACAGCGTGACCAACGGCTCGATGCGGATCCCTGCCGCGGCGAGGCGGGCCCCCGCGCCGCTCTCCCGGTCGACGACGACCAGGACGCGGTCGACCACGCCTCCCGCTCCACGCACGATCTCGACGGACCGTAGCGTGCTCCCGCCGGTCGTCGTGACGTCCTCGATCAGGAGGACCCGCAGCCCGGGGGTGATCTCTCCCTCGTACGGTTGTCGCGTGCCGTGCTCCTTCGCCGCCTTGCGAAGGACGATGTACGGGTGGCCGGTCCTAAGCGCGACCGCGACGACGAGGGGGACCGCCCCGAGCTCCATGCCCGCGAGGCGGTCGACCGGACCGACCCGGGGCGCAAGGGCCCGCGCGAGCAGGTCGAGGCGTTTCGGGTCGGTCCACGCCCGCTTGACGTCGATGTAGACATCGCTCTTCTCGCCCGACGCGAGGGTGAAGTCGCCGAACCGCACGGCTCCCGCGTCCAGCAGGGTCCGCACGATCTCCGTGTGGCCGGGCTCAGGGTCTGGAACCGGAGCGCTCACCAGGGCACCTTCTTCAGGCCCACCTTGTACCCAATCCAGTTGAAAAGCGTGTGGAGGCCGAGGGTGACGACCAGGAGCCAGAAAACCCCCCATCCACTGACGAACACGGGCACGAACACACTCGGGTAGATCGCGAACCCGAGCCCGATCGGAACCAGGACGAACGGGAGCTGGTCGAGCAGGATCGCGCGAGAGCCGCTCTCCCTCCCGAGGCGGCGCTTGATGAACGAGCCGAGCGCGTCCCCCGTCATCGCCCCGAACGTGAGAAGCGCGACGACGGGTACGGCGGCGGCCAAGGTCGGGGCCAGCGTCGGGACGAGCTTCCAGTTCGGGGGCGCCGCCAGGATGAGCCCGGCCTCGAGTAGGCCGAACGGCATCGCGCCGAACCCTCCAACGAGGAACCCGGACCAGGTCTTGGACGGGCCGAGGATCCGCCGCCCGTCCCCCGGCCACACGCGCCCGAAGTCCATCGGGGGTCCCCGCCCCCGAGGCAACGTTGCGAGCGCGTTCGCGATGTACGCGGGGGTAAGTATCCACAGGACCGCCATCAGGGAGGAAAGCCACGGGTCGACCACGCGCGTGTCCTGGGCCTACGGCTCGCGGATGAACCGGGCGATCGTGGTCGCGACGGCGACGATCTTCGCGGGGTCCGCGCTCTCCTCGGCGTCGTGGATGTGCGCGTCCGGGTCCATGCTTCCGAAGACGAGCGCGGGCATCGGCTCTCCCTTCGGGGTCATGAGGTCACGGAGCGCGCTCGCGTCGGTCCCGCCGTACTCGCCCCGGACCCCATGCACCCCGAGGGTCTCGCCGAGGATCCGCTCGAGGCGCAGAAGCTCGGGGTGGTCGACGGGGAGGGAATAGCCGGCGCGGCACCGGGCGGGAGGCGCCGCGATTCGGGCCGTGGGCGAGCGGTTCTGGATGTAGGCACGGATGTACCGAAGGGCCGCGTCGAGGCCCGTGACGAGCTCCATCTCGGGGATGAGACGGAGGTCGACCGTGTACGTGGCGGTCCCCTTGGCGCGTCCATCGACGAGGTCCCGCTCCACCGCCGCTTGGAGGAGACGGAGCGTCGGTGGGACCGGGTTGTGGCCGTAGTGGGGGTACCCACCGTGGGTCGCCTCGCCGATGAGTTGGAGCGCGAGGGTCCCGGGGGGAACGGTGAGCGCGGTGGCCCCGGCGGGCTCGAGGCGGAAGGGAGGGCCCACGAGGGGCGTGAGACGGGCCCGGAGGGATCGCAGCTCCTCGGCTCCCCCGCGGAAGAGGAGCGTGACCGCGGCGGCCGACTGGTTGGCGGCGTCGGTCTCCGCGTGGGCTGCGACGAGGCGAACGCCGTCCTCGGGCGGCGCGACATCGGTCAGGTCGAATTGCGTCACGGTCGCTCGGCCGGTGATCACCGGCTCCGGCGCATGACGATTCGGCCAATCCGGAGAGGCGTAGACGGAGCGCCAAAGCCGCGCGACCTCGTGCAGGTCGACGAGCGCCTGACCGTAGGCGAGCGCCTCGCGAAGTTCGGTAGGCCCCTGGAACGACGCGTCGAGGAAGGCCACCCCGCTCGAACCGGCGGTCGCCTCTGGGCTCCCGTCGGGGATGAGCGCGACGTCCCCCTGCAGGATCCGCTCGGGGTCGCCGCGGGGGAGCCGGGCATCGTGGGCTTTGATCGCCTCGACGCCCCCCTCACCCCCGGTCTCTTCGTCACAACAGGCGATCAGGCGCGCGTTCCGTCGGAGGTTGGTCTCCTCGGAAAGCTTTCGGAGGGCGGCGATCGACGTGATGATCCCGCTCCCGAGGTCGTCGTTCGATCCGCGACCGTACAGGCGGCCGTCCGCCCGGAGCGTCAACGTGTGCGGAGGGCTCTTCCAGCGGCCGAGCTGTTCGGCCGGCACCGGCACCACATCGAAGTGCGCGAGGATCAGGACGGTCTCGCTCGCTCCTACGTCGAGGTCGGCGATGACGTTCGGGCGGGGGGCGCCGTGCCAGTCGCCCTTCACATCGCCGACGACGGTGGGGTCGTAGACCCGCGTGGCGAGGCCCGCCGAGCGGGCCGCTCGGACGACCGCGTCCGCGGCCCGGAGGTAGTTCGGCTTCTCCCACCGGCCATGGCCGACGTCCTCGAGGTTCGTCGGCGCGATCGAGACGAGCTGGGTGAGCAGCCGGAGGTTCTCTTCCCCCATGATGCGCCCGGCCTCCAGCGGATTTGGCCCTTCGGACCTTGGTGACATACGACCCTCAGCGGAGCGCGAGGAGGATGACGAGGGAGCTGGTGATGAGGAGCAGGAGGGTCGCGACGAACATGTGCGTGAACATCGATAGGGTGTCGCCGAGCGAGGTCAAAAGCCGTGCGGTGTAGCCGGGTCCCAGGACCTGGAGATCGGGGACGTCCTTCTCTGCGAAGTGGACGGAGACCGGCTCGAGGTTCTGGAGCGCCTCCTCGAGGGCGGCCCGGGATTCTCGGATCAGCCCCTCCAGAGGATATCGCTCCCCGACCGGGTTGATGCCCCCGTCGACCTCGTGGACCACGTGGTTGTCGGTCGTGAGGACCTCGGCGACGTCGACGCGTTCGAGGAGCGAGCGGACGATCGGGTCGCGCTTCCCAAGGATGAGGTTGTTCCCGTCGATCAGCACGTAGGCGGTCGTGCTCCCCGCCGCGCGGACTACCAGCGCCCGGAACCCCTCGGGTCCGATCCCGTCGCGTCCGATCGAGTACCCCTTGCGGACCCCGGTACCGACCTCGATGGGCCCCTCCCGGGCGCCGGCGACCGCCGCACGGATGGCGGCCTTGGCATCCACCACGAGCTTCTCGGCGATGGGCGTCCCGTACAGGATGTCCCCCTTACCCTCCACGTAGGAGTTGTGCGCGTCCACGAGGACGACCCTCGGCCCTCCCTCTTGAGCCACCTCCCGGACGATGCGGTCGGCGACGCTGAACGCGATGTCGTCGGTCGGTTTCGGCGCCTGCGTGATGAGCAGGAGCACGACGTCCCCGAGCAGCTGCGCCCGGACGAGGCTACCCTCGTAGGGGGAGACGAGAGGGCTCGCTCGGCCCGGGCCGGGCGGGGGAGGCTCATGGAGAAGCTCGCGGATCGCGGAGGCGACGCGGTCGACGTCGTTCTCCGAAGCGAGGTCAAGGTCGTGGTCGCACGGAGTGTGGGGGACGAAAACGGTGCCCGCCGTCGGCCCCAGCTTCTCGTCGAGCTTGTGCGGAAGGTCACTCGACCCGAGGGCGGCGAACGGTCCGGGGTGGACCGTGGGAAGGGCCACGGTGGCCTTCAGGGAGCCCCCACGCGAGAACGTGACGGCCCGAGCCTCGACGTTACCGGGGATCGCGCCCTTCAGGAAGAACCCCTCGAGCGCGCCGGTCGCCTCCGGGTCACGGCGACTGACGTGGTCGAGGAGGGGTCGGATGAGCGATACCCCGGAGACCCCGAACTCCCGGCGGATCGGGCGGTCGGAAGCCCGGACCATGGCGACGGCGGCGACGAAGCCGAGACCCAGGAACGCGGCCGCCTCCTCTACGAGGAGGACGGTCGGAGTGACCAGCAGGAAGAAGCCCGCGGCGTAGAGAACAGGCTGAAGGAGCGAAGGCAGTAGCATGCGAATGTGGCTCGGCCGAGAGACCCCGTACAGGCTCGCATGGCGGAACCAGAACGCCGGCCCGACGAGGAACACGCCCAGGGAAACGAGCCCCGGCACGAGCGTCGGGTCCGCCCAGTACGCTAGCCGCCAGAGAGCGGCGAGCGGGACCAGGATGATCACGACGGTGAGGGCCAGGAAGGCGCTTCGGTGGAACTCGAGCTGGCCGCCGAGCAGCGAGCAGAGCGGCGTGGTGATCGCCGCCGCGATGAAGGCGGGCAGGACCCCTACGAAAAGGAACCCTTCCAGGAACCGGTTCGTATCGGGGAGAAACAGGAGGGCCGCGAGCGCCGCGCTCGTGACCAGAATGAGCGCGTACGTGACTGGAGGGGAAGGGGCGCGGAACAGGACGTGCCCTCGACGGATCTCGTGGTAGTCGCCGTCGATGCCGATGTTCGCCTCAGCCTCCACGAGCCCGACGCACCTCCTCGAGGATCCCATGAAACGACGCTCCGAGACCCTGCTCCTCCGTGATCGACCCAGTGACGAGGATATCGGCGCCTGCATCGAGGAGGGCCTTTGCCTCCGCACCGGTCCGGATTCCCCCGCCGACGATGAGCGGAATGTCGATCGCCTCGTGCACGGCCCGCACCATCTCCACCGGGACGGGCGCCGGTGCCCCGAGCCGGCCTCGAGGTAGACGAACCTCATCCCAAGGAGCTCCGCCGCGAGCGCGTAGCCGGTCGCTCCGGGCAGGTCGTCGCGCGCGACCGGGTCGACGGAGCCCACCTCGCCCACGCGCATTCCCGGAGCGATGACGAGGTACCCCATCGGGATCGCTTCGAGCTCCATCCGGCAGACCGTCGCGGCTGTGCGAGCGTGCGTGCGGATGACCAGGTCGAGGTTCCGGGAGTTGAGGAGGCTCATGAACAGGACCGCGTCGGCGTCCGGCGTGAGCGAACCGGGGCCTTCCGGGAATATGATGGCCGGGACCGCGACGGTCGCCTTGATCGCGCGCGCGGCCTCGCTCATCACGGCCCGGGAGATCCCAGTCGAGCCGCCGAGGAGAACGGCGTGGCTCCCCAGCGCGACGGCGCCCCGGGCCACCGCGGCGGCCTTCTCGCCGGGGGACTTGTCCGGGTCGATCAGCGTGAAGTGGAGGGGCCCGCCCGTGAGGTGCTGGCGAAGGTACTGCTCGACGCGGCCGATGGGCGGACGGTTCGTCACCGGAACGCCACCACCAGGAACGCGAACAGCGACACGGTCATCGCCACCTTGCTCATGGTTTGCTCGTAGTGCAGACGGTCGGGGAGGTACCAGATCGACACCCCGAAGATCGCGTCGGCGGCCCCGACCAGGACGACGTAGATAATCCCGACGCCCGAGACGAGAGTGACGAACCAGGCGAGGGGAACGAGGCTCAGCGCCACGCCCCCGAGGACGGCCCCCCGAGCCCAGGCGGTTGCGGCCCCGAGCCCGTACCGTTTGGGTAGGGTGGTCCGCCCGACGTCCCCGGCGATGTCCTCCATGTCCTTGATGACCTCCCGGCTCAGGGTCGCCAGGAACGCCATCGCCGCGAACGGCAGGAGGACGACGGCGTTGCCCGCCGCCGCTCCGCCGTAGAGGAAGACCACGCCGGTCAGGAATGCCACCATGAGGTTCCCCGCGAAGCCGGCCTTCTTGAAGCGGAACTCGTACGCGAGCAGCAGGGCCACCGCTCCGGCAAGGATGACCGCCACGAGGGGCTCCTCGATAGCGACCGGGACGGCTACCGCCACGCCGAGGACGAACAGCGCCACGGCGAGCCCTCGGGCGGAACGGACCGAGAGCTCCCCGGTGACGAGGGGACGGTCCGGGTGATTGGTCCGGTCCCCTTCGAGGTCCAGGAGGTCGTTGAGGACGTTCCCGCCGGCGGTCACGAACGCCGTCGAAAGTCCGGCCAGCACGAGCGCCAGCCACAGCCCGACCGGGACGGAGATGCCCGCCCCCCGCGCGACCAGTCCCCCGACGAGCGTCCCGACGAACGATACCCCGAGGTTGCCTGCGCGCACCAGACGGAGCGCTGGATGCACGGGGGCCGATGGTCGGGCCGTTCGCTTAACGGTTGTGCCCAGGAGGGAGGTGACCTTCCCGACCGACCCTCGGCCGGGAGGCGCGTTATATGCGAAGGGCGCTCGTCCGGGTCCGATGGCTCGTTCGGGGGTCCGGCGTCCGAAGGTCCGGGCAGTTACGCTGACGAACGGGCTCCGGGTCCTCCTCGCGCCCGAACCCGCGAGCCCGACCACGAGCGTCTGGGTGTGGTATCGGGTCGGCTCCAAGAACGAGCAACCGGGCATCACCGGCGCATCGCATTGGGTGGAGCACATGTTGTTCGAAGGGTCTCCTCGCTACGGGAAGGGGGAGATCGACCGCGCGGTCCTCCGGGTCGGGGGGGAGCTCAATGCGTTCACCGACACCGACTTCACGGCCTACTTCACAACGGTCCCGCGTGCCCACTTGTCCGTCCCGCTCGCCATCGAGGCCGACCGGATGACCCGAGCGGCGATCACGGACGAGGAGGTCGCCCGGGAGCGGACGGTCATCCATTCCGAGCGGGAGGGGAACGAGAACTGGCCCGAGTTCCGAGTCGAGGAGGAGCTCTTCCAGCTCGCCTTCCGTGTGCATCCCTACCGGTGGGACGCGCTCGGGCGACGGCGGGACATCGAGGAGATGACCGCCGAGCAGCTACGGGAGTACTACCACCGCTTTTACGGACCGAAGAACGCCGTCCTCGTGGTCGCCGGAGGGTTTGACCCCCGAAGGACCGAGACCGAGGTACGGCGTCGCTTCTCGAGGCTCCCACCGTGGGGGGAGGACGTGACGGTCCGCGAGGTCGAGCCGCCCCCCGTCGGAGAACGTCGGTCGACGCTGTCCGGCCCGGGGACCACTCCGTACCTTCAAGTTGGGTGGCGCTCGCCGGCCCTCACCGACCCCGCGACCCCGGCGACGCTCGTTCTCGACACGGTCCTCGGCGGGGAGAGCCGTGTGTTCTCTGCCGGTCTACGTGGGCGCGGACGACGCGAACACCCGACCGCACGCCTGTACCGGGCGCTTGTCGAAAAGGGGCTTGCCGTGCGAGCCACGAGCGGCTGGAGCCCCCGGTTCTACCCGGGCCTGTTCACGGTCCAGGCCCAGGCTGCTACCGGTGTCTCTCTGGACCGCCTCGAGAGAGCCGTGGAGTCGGTGGTCGACCGGCTTTGCAGGGATGGACCGTCCGCACGTGAGATGTCCGATGTGAGGACCCGGATCCGGCGGGGGGCGGCGCTCGCGTACGAGGGAGCGACCAGTACCGGCTTCCGTATCGGGTACTTCTCGACGTTGCACTCGATCGCCCTCGAAGACCAACTGTACCACAGCCTCCTGCATGTGACGCCTCGAGCCGTGCGAGACCAGGCCCGGGCGCTCTTCCGACCGGAAGCACGCGTCGTGGTCCGCTATGAACCGACGGGGGCGGCGGGCAATGAGTAGGACGGACAACCCGTTGCACCTCGAGTACGGACGGGAGGTCGAGGGGCTCGCCGTCGTACGACAGCCTCCTCCTGCGGGAGCGGCCAGCTTCTCCGCCACCTACGTCGGCCCCGCGGGCTGGGGCTTCGACCCGCCCGGACAGGAAGGCACCGCGATGGTGGTCAACCAGCTGCTCTCGAGCGGGGCCGGCCCGCATGACCGGATGGCTCTCGCCCGACTCCTCGACCGGGCGGGAGCCACGCTCTCCACCGAATGCGCCCCCGAGTCGGGCGAGGTGACGATCTGGGGTCCGTCGGCCGACTGGGAGAAGCTGCTCGCGCTGCTGGCGGACGTCGTTCTGCGGCCGCGGTTCGCGCCCGACGACTTCGTCCGGGTCCAACGGCAGATGTACGAACGGCAGATGCGCGAGCTCGCCCAGCCCGCGAGCCGGGCGGACCGGGAGCTGTTCCGGGCGACGTATCCCGAAGGGCACCCGTACCGTTCCACCGGCCTCGGGGACGCGCGCTCGGTCGCACGGATCAGCCCGGGCAGACTTCGCGCGTTCCATCGGGATCACTACACCAGCGGCGACGCGATCCTGGTCGTCACCGCCCCGGCACGGCTCTCGGCCATCGACGCTGCTGCTCACCGCCTCTTCTCGGATTTCGCCGAACACCGGGGACCTGCCCTCCGCTTCCCCCGGTCCGCTCACGGACTCGTCGGACCCTCACCGTGGAGCTCGAGGGCCGCTCGCAGGTCGAGATCCGCATCGGAGGGGATTCGATCCCCCGTTCGGACCCCGCGTATCCGGCCGCGTTCCTGGCGGACGAAGTCCTCGGCGGTCGGGCCCAGCTCAGCCGTCTGTTCCAGCGGGTCCGGGAGCACGGGGGCCTCGTCTATCATGCGTCGAGCGAGCTCGAGGCGATGCGCTTCGGTGGCTACTGGACGGTCGGCGCCGGGACGGGAGCCGAGCGTTGGGAAAAGGTCGTCCCGTTGTTGACTCGCGAGCTCGAGCGAATCCGAACGCGTGAGGTTCCGGCCTCGGACCTCCGCGAGGTCCGGGAAAGCGCGATCGGAGAGGTCCCTCTGGCCCTAGAGACGACCGCGGACGCCCACGAGCTCGCCGTCGAGGTCGCCTACCACCGACTGCCCGCGGACTACCTTTCTCGGTGGCCTTCCCTTCTTCGCTCGGTCCGGCCGAAGGAAGTGCGCGAGGCAGCCGAACGAGCGATGGACAGCCGTCACGCGGTGACGGTGCTCGCGGGCCCCCTAGCTCGACCCTGAAACAAACGGTCCGGCACGACCCGCGCTCCTCGGATCCCGGTCGACGCGGCGGGGCCGTGCGGAGGGCTCATGATGGTGCACCAATACGCACTTATACGTGTAGTCGGTTTCGGGAACCATGGTGTTGCGCGCGAAGCCGGAGATGATCGCCCAGGGAATGATGCGGAAGAACATCACTATCACCCCCGAGGAGAGCGAGTTTCTCAACCGACACCCCGAGATCAACCAGAGCGCGCTCTTCCGTCAGATCGTCGAGAGTTTGATGCTGGCCGAGAGGTCCCCGAGCGTCGCCTCCACCCAGTCGCTCCGCCTCGGTAAGGCCGTCTATCGGTCCGGCGCGATCATGTTCCAGAAGCCGAACGAGCGTCGCCCGTAGCGACCCGGGCCACCCCGCGTCCCCGCGGGGGAGCATCCTGGTCTCGAAGTCGGGGACCGACCGTTTCCAGCGCCGGATGGCGCGCGTCCTCGGCGCGTGCGTAGACGACCCCTTCTGCGCCCTCCGTTTGAGCGTACGCTGCGGTCGCGGTATCTCGGTCAAGCTCCTCGAGAGCGTGACGTGACAGGATGTGTCCGAAAGCCCATTGGCGGCGCACGGCGAGCTCCGTGAAATGGGGGACGTAGTGGCCCCCTCCTACCGCGAGCGCGACGCGGTCCCCCGAAGCAGCGTCGATCCGAGGAATGACTTCGGCCAAGAGCCGAACCGCTTCGGGGGGTGGGTGCGGAAGCTCGGCGTAGCCGATCTCGATGAAGAAGGCAGGCAGGCGGACGGCCGGGCCGTGATGGGTCGCTTCGTACGTCGCTCGTGTCCCGAGCATGGGGACACCCTCGTCGAGCAGGCGGAGCGCGGCGGCCATCCGTCGCGGGTCGGTCGGAACGAGCGTCCGGGGGCGACCCCCTAGCTCCGCTCGAGGGCCGGGATTCCCGAGGGGGTGGACCGTCAGCGACGGCACGTTCCGTTCGCTCCGATGGATGGACGGAAAGATCAGCGTGGGCCGTGCCTCGCGAAGATCCGAGGGCAGGCGGAGGTCGACGTCCTCATCATGGATGTGCGGCCCGGGTCGACGCACGACGAGGGCTGTCTTGGAAAGTTGGCGGATCGGTGCTCCGTCCACATGCCCCTCCGAGGCCGGAAGGGCTCCCCAAGCCGCCGCTACCGCGGCAGCCACAGGGTCGGTGTCGGAGACAACGATGACAACCTCGACCGGCATCCTTTTCCTATGCGCCCGAGGGCACAATACCGTACCCCATGTCTCCCTGGCTCACACGGACACGGCACCTTTAGGCGCCCGGCCTTCGCCTGGCTCGACCGCGGCTTTACCGGCGTTGATCATGCCTCTACCGACGAGGGGGATAGGGCGCCGGCCGTCGCGCGAGGAAGGCGAAGTAGGTCGATGGTTCTCCCTCCTCGGGCGCCGGTCGAAAACCTGTCCGAACGAACAGGAACCGGGATTCGAAGATTGCCGTCACCTCGCCCAGGGAAGGGCGGTGGGGCGGACCCGTCGCGGCGGTGTGCTCCCGGGCCACCCAGGAAAGCACGAATCGTCCCTCCGCGCGGAGGACACGGTGGACCTCCTTCGCGTATCGTCCTCGCCGAGAGAAAGGGAACGTGTGGAAGCAACCGTTGTCGATCACGGCGTCCAGGCTCCCTTCGTCAAACCGAAGCGCGAGGGCGTCCCCCTCCTGGACGTCGACGGTGAGTCCGGCGCGGGCCGCTCGGGACCGGGCCGCAGCTACGGCTCCCGGGGACAGGTCGATCCCGTGGGCAACGTACCCGTGCTCGGCGAGGAACAGCACGTTGGAACCGGCTCCACAGCCGATGTCGAGGACCGCTGCACCCTTCGGGAGGAAGCCCTCGTCGACGGCGAGCCGGACGCTGGGGCTGGGTCCGGGTTCGAACCATGGAAGCTGCTCGTAGGGAGTTCGCTCATAGGTCATCCGCCATTGCGCTCGTGCTCGGGGGGAACTCCCCCGCCGTAGCCGGGGTGGGCTAGGCTCGGTCATCCGAACGTTCGTCCTCCCAGCTTCGGAACATGTCGCACCTCGGGTACGAGCATCCAGCGGCGCCTCGGCTCATCCTCCCGACGAACAGGTCCCGCTATTGAAAGACTATCGTCCGCCCCGACCCCCGGTGTTCGGCCACTCGTCGAGGCACCTGGAGGATCGTGGATGAGGAGCGACCGGGGCCGCCGGGCTATTATGGAGTTCCCCTACACGATGCGGGTCGGCGGTCGTGGACGTCAGTTTGGAACTCCTCCTGCTTAAGGTCGCGATTGCGCCGGCCTTCATCGGCATCGTCAGTCTCGTCGCGCTAAGCTACGGTCACCGCGCCGCCGGTTGGATGGTGGCGCTTCCGATCAACACGGGGACGATCATCTTCATCCTGGTCCTGACGGAGGGAACGGCGTTCGCCGCCGCGGCAGCGCTCGGGGCGCTGCTGGGGATCATCTCGCTCTCCGTCTTCGCCATCGGGTATGCTCGTTCCGCACTGCGATCTCGCTGGCCGGTTTGCCTCGCGGTCGCCTCCGCCGGTTTCGTTGTCTCTACGCTCATCCTAAGCCAGGCGCCCTCGGTGGTCCTGCTCGGCCTTGTGGGCTCCGTGGTCGCTGTCGCGGTCGTGCTCGTCCTCCTGCCCCAGCGTTCCGAACCCGCGACCCCGGCCCCGGTCCCTAGGTGGGAGATCCCGCTCCGGATGCTGACCGCGGCGGTGCTCGTTCTCGCGATCACCACCGCCGCCGAGGGTCTAGGTCCTCGACTGAGCGGGCTTCTGAGTCCGATCCCGGTGTTCACGATCACGCTCGTCATCTTCACCCACTCTCGGCTGGGACCGGCGCCCGTCTTCGTCTTCCTCAGGGGGCTCCAGTACGGCCTCTTCAGCTTCGCCGCGTTCTGCGCGGTGGTCGCCATTTTGCTCACCCCGTTCGGGCTTGGGGTCGCCCTCGTCGCGGGGCTGGCCGCGTTCCTCGGCGTGTACGTTCTCCTGCGGGCGGTGCTGAGTCGGGTCTCGCGACACCCGGAGAAGACCTCCGACCCGTCCGCATGAGCTTCGCGCGGGCCCATCCGAGGGTCGGGAGCGGTCGCGGGAAATCGTATTCCGCGCGGTCACCTTGCAGTGCAACGCGACCCATGAACCTCGAACCTCAGGCGGTGCGCATCCCCGCCGGAAAGGTGTGGCTCGACGCGGACCTCGTTCCCCCGGCCGCGGGACGAGGGACCGTCGTCTTCGCTCACGGGAGCGGGAGCGGACGCGGGAGCCCCCGGAACCGGCACGTGGCGGCCGTGCTCAACTCGCGGGGCCTGGGCACCCTCCTGTTGGATCTACTCGCTCAGCCCGAGGCCCGCGTCGATGAGCGTACCGCCGAGCATCGTTTCGACATCCCGCTCCTCACGGGGCGTCTCCTGGACGCCACCGACTGGCTCCTCGCCCGTTCGGAAACCTCGGCGGCTCGGGTCGGGTACTTTGGAGCGAGCACCGGAGGCGCGGTCGCGATGGTTGCTGCGGCCCAGAGAGCCGAAGTCGTGGGAGCGATCGTCCTGCGGGGGGCTCGGAGCGACCTCGGCGACTTCGCTGCGACCCGCGTTCGATGCCCGACCTTGATCCTGGTCGGTGAAAACGACGCGGTCATCCGGGAGGCCAATGAGCGGACTCTGGGGCTCCTGACCTGCGACAAGGAGCTGGTCGTGATTCCAGGCGCCTCCCACCTCTTCGAGGAGCCTGGTGCTCTGGAACGGGTGGCCCAACGGGCGGCAGATTGGTTTGGCCGTTATCTCGCCGGCCCTTAGAGAGGTTTCGCGCTACCCTGATGGGACGGCCTCATTGCGCCCGGTCGAGCGCGGTCGGTGACGGGCCGCGGTGAGCGCGGCAGGGCCTTCGTCGGATTCGTTCTATAGAGAAACGCCGTCGCCCGCGGCGATGGAAGAGGCGGACGTCGTCGTGATCGGTGCGGGGTTTGCCGGCCTCGCCGCGGCCGAGCGACTCGCCGCTGCCGACCGACGGGTCATCCTCCTGGAGGCCAGCGACCGGGTGGGGGGCCGCGCGCAGACGGACTACGCGTTGGCCGGCGGCGTCCCGTTGGAGCTGGGTGCTCAGATGGTCCATGGCCGCAAGGCCGTGACGCACACCTGGATCTCCCGAGAAGGGTTGCACACCCGCCATCTCCTCATCACCCAACGAAGCCGACTCGTGGTCGGGCGACGGGTCGCATCCTACCCCTGGATGGCGCTGCCCTTCCATCCCGTCGCTGGCACCCGCGCGGTCTACGATGGGTTCGTGCGAATCCCCCGGCAGATCGACGCCGCCGGGCCTCCGGACCGCTCCGTCGAAGAGTTCCTTTCCCAGAGGCAGGTCCACCCGGTGGCCCGGCTCATCGTCTCCAATCTGTACGCGCACGTCTACGCCGCCGACCCGGACGCGATCGGGGTCCTCGGCCCGGCGGAGGAGTACCGGGTGGCGGCCGAGCCTTACGGGTTCCGCAACTTCCAGCTCGTCGAAGGGTACTCCGCGCTCGTTGACCGTGTCACCGCTCGGCTCGGGAACCGAATCCGCCTGAACTGCGAGGTGACCGAGGTGCATATCTCCCCCACGGGGGCCCGGGTCCGTGCGGCAGGCCCGGCGGGGTCTCCGACAGGTACTCGGCGGTCGGGGTCGTCGTTACCGTTCCGCTCGGCGTCCTCAAGTCGGGGTCGATCCTCTTCGACCCACCCCTCCCCAAAGAGAAGCGGGAGGCGATCGAGAAGATCGCCTTCGGAGACGTCTACGCCCTCCAGCTGCGGGTCCGCAACGGGACGATGCGCCGGCGGCTGGGCGATTTCGGGTTGCTCTGGGGGGGCACGCCCACGGCCTACTACCGCCCTCGCGTAGGGCTCGGCGAGGGAGGAACGGAGTTCGTGACCGCGTTCACCGTCGGGCGGGAAGCGCGTCGGCGGTCGGGGCTCTCCGACGACGAACTCGTCTCGGCGACGGTCACGGAGTGGAACGAAGTGGTGCCGTCCGGCGTAACCCTCGGGATGGTCGAGGGGTCGGTCGTACGTCGATGGCCTACCGACCCCTGGGTCCGCGGCGGGTACTCCTACCTTCCACCGGGGGTCGGGATCGCCGCGCGTAAGACGCTCGCGGCCCCCGTCGGGGACCGACTCTTCTTCGCCGGGGAAGCGACAGACGCCGCGGGTCAGTCCGCGACCATCCATGGGGCGATCGACACGGGGACCCGGGCGGCGGAAGAGTGCCTCACCGCCCTGCGAAAGGACGGACCCTGATCCCCCGGTCGGACCACCGAAGAGCGCAGAACTACTACGGACCGAGGAACCGACGGACCCGCTGGGGGACGAACTGCTCGACCCCACCGAGCCGTGCTCCATCGGGGCGGACGAGCAGCGGCAGCACATCGTTCGCACCGACCCAGCGGTCGACGAGTGGTTGCTGCGCACCCGCTCGGTTCACGTCCACGACGGTCACCCGCTTCCGTTGGCGACGAGCGAGCTGCAGCACCAGGTCCACGCAGCGAAGCTGCTGAGGGGGTAGGTGCCACGGACGGTCGTCGGTCATCGAGGGGTCGGCCTCGCCCAAGGGCGGGACGGCCCCCGGGGGACTCGAGGAGCGAGACACGGGGATGTGACCTCCGAACGGCAGGGCCGCGTCGATAACGCGGTCGAAGACGTTGGTCTTCCCGTTCTGCAGCGAACCGACGCCGGAGTCCGGTTCTCCGGCGACGAAGAGGAGGAGGTCGCCCTCGCCCGCCGACGTCACCGTCGTCCTCCTCCGGGGGATGGACCCAGAAGGTCAATAAGGCCGTCGACCAGGTTCTCCCGCCAGCACTCGGGGCAGTGCCCGCCATTGAACTCCCGGTACCGGGGGCGGTAGCCCTTGAGGTCGAGGACGTCCCTCATGTGGCGGTTGGCGGCGAGCAGCGTCA
This sequence comes from uncultured Thermoplasmata archaeon, assembly GCA_963735185.1. Lineage (GTDB taxonomy): Archaea > Thermoplasmatota > Thermoplasmata > Lutacidiplasmatales > UBA184 > Lutacidiplasma. The sequence goes on along the minus strand of CAVTJV010000007.1, from coordinate 1,719,240 downwards.
CGCCACCGGGAAGCACGTAGTTCCCTTCGAGCGACCCCGCCTCCATCCATATCCGTAGGGGAGCACGGCGTCGGCCCAGAATCGTTCGAATGAGGTGGCCGGGTTCCTCGTCGGGTCCTAGTCCGATCGGGAACTGTCCGAAGTCAGGCGCTTGGAACGCTCCCGATTGGGAGAGCACGAGGCGGAAGTGCTCCGGGTACTCGACCGCCCAGTGGAGCGCGGAAAGACCGCCGCAACTCGCCCCGACGAGCATCGTCCCCTCGGGACGGAGACGGACCTGGTACGTCCGGCCTATCCACGGCAGGAGCTCCTTCACCAGGAACCGCCCGAAGGCTGGCGAGGGCCGGCAGAGTTCCGGACTCCGCCCGTTGATTCCCCAGCCGATGAACACCGAAAGTATCGGGGGGATGCGGCGCGACGCAACCAGGTTGTCCAGGACGGTCGGCGCGGACATGGCATGGGCATAGACGGTTCCGTCGAAGAACAACGCCCCTCGACGGATGGATCGACCGGGTTCCACCCCCGCCGGAACGTGGACCCAGATCTTGCGCTCGTTCTTCAGGATCCGACTACGGAACAGGTGCTCCTCGAGCCGCCCGGGCTCCGCGCCGGGCCGGGGGGACAGCTCGGAATGGTGCAGAGCTCTCGGCAGCTCCACGAGAGAACGGACGGACGTGAGGTCCCGGGGGAGGTCTGGGAGATGCTTCGGGTCACCGGTGTACCGGACGACCTTTGGGTTGAGCGGGTCTGCCCGCCATCGCCGCATCCGGTTCCCCTCCTCGGTAGGGTCCCTCGCCGGTCGCGTCGGCTCGTTCACAGCGAACACGTACCTCTCCCGAAGATCGTCCCGGACGGGGTACGTTCGGTACCAGACGTTCGTCCCGGGGAAGCGCGTGAGCTCGCTCTCGGCGGCTACGTAGCCGGCGAGAGGCGACCTAAGCCCCACGCTGCGGAGCCCCGGTTCCCCTCGCCAGAGGAATGTCAGCCAGTAATCCCGTCGCGAGCCCGTGCGCTTCTCGACCAGCGGCGCGCCGTGGCGCTCAATTCGAGCCCAGAACTCGCGAACAGCCACCGGACCGTTCCTTCGCACGGCTGCGTCGAGCCGGCGGAGCGCGGGGCTCGAAATCTCGGTATGAGGCTGGTCCCGCCGCCTCATTTCCCCGAGGGAGAAGTGGCCGGAATGGAAAAGCTGCCCGGTCAGCGAGGATACGGGGTCATGGTCAAGAACGCCGACGGGAAAGGTGCTCCCGGCGGGAGTTTCACCGGTCGGCCCACGCCGGCCGGTTTTGAACCCGCGTCAGAGGCTCGAGAGGCCTCTATCCTTGACCACTAGACTACGGGAGCGCCACGGCCCGGTAGCGGGGGGCCTCTTTGAGCCTTTCGACGCCGGAGCCGTTCACCGCAGGGCGACCGGTTGCGCGGGGGCCGGATCGGGCTCAATGACCACGGCGGTCCCGCAGGCCATGATCTCGGTCATGACCTCGCCCATCTCGGAAGTATCGAAATCGACCGAGAGCACGGCGTTCGCCCCGAGCTTCTTCGCGTGGTCCTGCAGGCGGGCGAGCGCCTCGTGACGGGACTGCTCGAGCAACTGCGTGTACTCGGTGATCTCGCCGCCGCCGAGGGACCGGAACCCTGCGACGATGTTGCGTCCGAGACCCCGCGACCTCACGATCAAACCGTACGTGAGGCCGATCACCTTCGTCACCCGGTACCCCGGAACGTAGGGAGTGGTCACGATCGGAAAATCGGTCGGGGGCGCCCACACGGAGGCTTGGGACGGAAGGGGCGTGGCCGGCATGACCGGGGCACGCCCCGCCGGGAGATAAACGGGGGGCGGTGGGCCGCCCGAAGCACCTAAGACCCGGCGAGCGATTCCGGGTCGTGACTCCCCCGGTCAAAGCGCGCAGCGGCCACATCCTGCTGGACCCCAAGCGGTCGTATCGCGACCTCGTCCGAGTCTACCCCGAGATCCACAAACGGGTCGTCGAGATGAACCGCCCGTTCGTGAAGGAATCCGACCCCCTGCTCCCCGAGGTCCTTCTGGACGAGAACCTGCGCGACCTCAAGGGGAACCGGAAACCGGTCGGATACAACCGCCAGGACGCCTTCGGTCTACGGCTGATATTCCCGATCGCGGACGAGCGCCGGGCCGAGTTCTACTTCGCGAAGCCCGCCCGCTGCCAGGAGGTCGTCCAGATCACCGAGCAGGTCTCCGCTCTCCTTCGGCGACGGGGGATCAAGCACACCGTCGAGTACGACCGCCTGCCGCTCGGTCCGCCCCGCGGCCTGCCCGCGGTGCCCCCTCCGGGTCCGGGACGGGGTACCTCGGGTCGTCCTAGGGCGCTACGGCTCGGACGGGGGTCGGCGGAACGGCCAGAACGGGTTGGCCGCCGGCGGAGGCGCGGTCGCCGCGCCTTCGGTCGTCCCGACGCCCTCGCTCTGGAGCTTGCGGAGCGCCTCCCGCGCCTTCTCGAGGGCGGCGGCGTAGTCCGTCTCCCGAAGCCGCAACGACTCCGCGAGCAGCGCGCGTGCTTCGGTCGTGTCGACCCGGAGCTCGTGGGCCCGCGTCAGCGCGGCATCGATGAGGTAGTGGACGTTCATCAACTCCCGGTGGAGCGACTTCCTCAGGTTGAGGTCCTCTTCGGTCTTGAGGAGGAGGCGGGCCGCGTCCAAGAGCTGCCCCGACCGGTCGAGCTCCTCGACCTGCTGGAGCCGCTCGCGAACGGGTCCGATGCGGACATGGAGACCTTCCTGCGCGAAGTTCATCTCGGTCTGGAGCTCCCGCCAGCGGCGGACGAACGGCTCCCGCACCGCCGGCTCGAGCGCGCTCGTCGCTCGGGCCAGGAGCGCCTCGGCCTCCTCGGGCCTCCCGCCATCGAGCGCCACGCGCGCCTCGCTGAACGTCTGCATGACCGGGGTCGTATCAAGGGCGAGCCGCTCGCCGACCCACAGGCGGTCCTTGAAATCCGCCATCTGTCGCTCGATCTCCTCCCGGCGACGGCGGCGGGCGAGGTCGAGCTCGGCGCGGACCAGCGCGAGGGCCGCGCCGTAGTCGTGGCGAGACCGTAGGTCGGCGAGCTGAGCGCGAACCTCCGAGCGGCGGTCGACTTCGGCAGGGGGTACCTCGGAGGTGCGGACGTACTCCGCCTCGACCTCCCGCCAGCGGCCGTCGAGGACCGCGTCGATGATCCGCACGCTCGCGGTCTCGCCCCGGGCGATCGCCTCCTTGACGCGGGCCCAGTCGCGGGCCCGCAGCGCCGTCTCGGCCTCGCCGAGGATCGCCTCGATCGGGTCGAGCTCACCGCCCAACCCCTCGTGCCGGGTCGACTCGAGCTGACGGCGCAGCTCGCCGAGCGGCCCCGCGAACAGCCGCTCGATCGCCCAGCGGGCTTCCTCGGTCGCCTCGCGGGCGGCTCGCGTGGCGTCTGGGTATTGGCCGGAGGTAAGGTGCTGGCTCGCCTGCTCGAGGCGGGACGCGGCGGAGGCCACGTCCGCCCCGACCTCGGACGCCTCGCGGAGCTGGCGCTCGGCCGCGCCCATCGCGTCCCGGGCGCGGCGGTGCCCCTCGCGCGCGATGCCGAGGGCATCGGACGCGATCAGCGTGTGCTCGAGGACGGGCGGGTATTCATGGTTCTGGAACGCCAGCTTGGCGGCCGCGAGCTCATCGGCCGCGACCGAGGAGAGGATCCCTTCCGAAGTCGCCCGGGCGATGGCGGTCTCGGTCGCGGCGACCGAGCCCTCGGCAATCCGCCGCTGAAGGTCTGCGCGCTCGAGCTCCGCCTCGCTCTGCCCGGCGAGCTGGAGCGCCTCCACCGGACGACCCTCGTCGAGGGCCATCCGGGCCCGATGCAGGAGGTTCTCCGCGAGCGATGTGTCGAGCCCTTCCTTCCGGAGGCGGGTGACCGTCGCTTGGAAGCCGGCGAGCGTCTTCGAGACGTGCTGGTACGTCGCCTGGATCAGCTCCCGTTCGAGGGGGCCCCCGAGCTCGACGACCCGGGCGAACTGACGCTCGGCGAGCAACTTCTCGACCCGCTCCATCTGCTCCCGGAGCGCGGGCGTCGGGACGTGGAGGAGGTCGGCCTCGGCGAGGGCCTCGCGGGCCCGCTTGGCGACCCGCTCCGCGTGCTCGACGAACCCTCGCGTGGCGATGAACTCGGCCCTCGCCGCGTCCAAGAGCGCGGCGGCGCCGACCGGAACCGGGAGCGCGATCCGCCGGCGGGCCTCCCCCAGCGGGAGGAGGATCTTGTCGACCTCGACCCCGGCCGACCGCGCGATGTCCAGGTCGCGTTCGAGCCCCCGCAGGTTCTCGTCCAGGATCGGTCGGAGGATCGCGATGACCTCCTCGTGTAGGAGCCGGGCGCCGGTCCGCGTCGCTTCGGGGGGGGCGGTGGCTTGCTCGGTCTTGAGCTGCTCCCACCGGGCCTGGAACGGCTCCATCGGGGAGGAAAGTCGTCGACCGTCCTCGATCAGATGTTCGACCTCGCCGAGGAGACGGGTCGTCTCCCCTCGCGCCTCCTCGTCCGCGAGCTTCTGCTCCACGGCCTCGAGGGTCGCGTGGGCGCCGTCGAAATCGAGCGCTTGGAATTGCAGTCGAGCGTTGCGGAGCGGCTCGTAGTACGGGTTCGGGTCGACCCCGGCCTCGCGGAGACGCCCGAGGGTCTCCTGGGCACGACCGATCCCCTCGAGGACTGCCTGGCCGGCGGCCCGGGCCCGCAGCGCGGACTCCTCGAGCCGGGTCGCGAGCCGGTAGGCGTCGGCGAAGCGGCCGGCGCGGGCCGCGGTCTGCGCTTCGTCGAGCTGTCCGCGGAACTTCGCGAGGTCGAACCCCATCGTCTCGAGTTCGACCAGCGACAGCTTGGCGTGCGACACGGCCTCCTCGCTCCGGAGGAGCTGTTGCTGATGCGCCCGGGTGCGAATCTCCTGGGACGCACGGGAGGCCTTGACGAAGTCTCCCATGTTGAAGATCTGCTGGACCTCGTCGATCTGCCGCTGGATCTCGTCGCTCGGTCCCCCCATCCCCGCAAGGACCTCGAGCTCGGCCTCGAGGACCTCTACCAGGGCCGAGGCGTGCGCGGCGACGACCCCGCCGAACTCCCGCTCTGCGCGGCGTAGGCTGTCGATCGCGGCCAACAGGTCCTGCTTGACCCGAAGGGTCACATCCGCGTCCGCGAGCAGCCGACGGACCGGGGCGACGAGCGCCTCATCGGGGATATCGGAAAGTCCCTGCTCCATCTCCTCGACCCGGCGGGCAACGTACGGGCCCGCGGCGCGGCGGAGCTCGGCCTCCGCTCGAGAGATCCGTTCGGCGCCGTCGGCGAGATCCCCCTTGTCGAGGAACTCCCGGGCCTCGGTCAGGTCCCGGTCGGCGTCGGGGGAAAGGAACTGGCGCTCCCGGGCGTACTCCCGGGCCTTGTCGAGGCTCGCCCAGCGCTGGCCGAAGAACTGGAGCGCCTCTCGTCCCAGGTGAACGACCGTCTCCTTGAGGAGCTCCCGGGCCGGCGCCACGTCGACGCGGTCGAGCGACGCGCGGATACGGATAAGGGCCGGGTCGAACGGCTCGACCGAGAAGCCGGTGTTGCGGAACCGGGCGGCCATCTCATCGAGGGCCTGCAGCTCGTCCCGCGCCGTGTCGAGCTCCTCGGTGAGCCGACTGACCTTGGTCAGCGCCTCTTGGCTGGCCGCGAACGCCTCGGAGTAGATCTTGAGGCGGAGGGCCTCGCGGGCGCGATTCATCGCCGCGAACACCTCGCTCGGGTCGCGTCCGAGGCGACGCGCGTCCGCGATGCGGGGTCGCGCCTCGTCCAGGAGGCCGGCCACGACCGTGACGATCGGCTCCTCGGCGGCGCGCCGCGCCTCGAGAAAGACCGGGCCGACCTCGAGCGGCGGCAGCGTCCGGATGCGGGCGAGAGCGTCCTCGACCGCGAGCCGGGCCGAGGTCGGGTCCACCCCGTACTCCGTGGTCGAATTGAGAGAGGTAAGCAACGCATCAAGGATCTGGATGCACCGGTCGCGCAGCGCTTCGCCGACCTCCTGGAACGCCGCCTCGGTCGCCGGGACGACCTCGGGCCAGCGGTCCGGGGGCGCGTCCGTGCTCGCGTCGAGGGCCGCATCGAGCTGCGAGGTCGGCGTACCGAACTCCTTCGCGGCAGCGACGAGCCGGGTCGCTTCGTCCTGGATCTTCCGACGGCGCTCGGCGGACTCAGGTAGCCCCGTACGCAGGAGGTTGTCGACCGCCTCGAACGCCTCGGCCAAGCGGCCGTCCTTCACGGGGAGGAGCGCCCCGTCGAGGCGCGTTACGAACTCGTCCAAGCGGGGACCCGAGAGCCCGGCCCACTTCGCCACCCCGAGCGCTTGCTCCCGGACCTTGTTCACGTGGGCCATCTCGCTCGTGTGGAGGGCGTCCTCCACCTTCGCGAGGCGGGCCACGGTGGTCGACCACGGCTCGCCTTCGGGCGGATGAGCGAGCGCGTCGAGCTCCGCCGCCACCTCCGACGGCACGACGAGCCCGAGGCCCGAGAACCGACGGACGGATTCGGCCGTCCGCGACCGACGTTCCTGGATCGTCGTCGGCACGGTCTTCGACAGGTAGTCGACCATCGCCTTCGCCTGGCTCTCGACCCCGTTCCAGTCGGCGCGTCGGGCCAGTTCCCGCAGCGCCGCCTGCCGTTCGGGGACCTCGCTCGGAGTGATCCCGAGCTGGTCGAGCTTGGCGACCTGGTCGTCGATGTCTTTGAGGGTCGCCTCGGCGGCCTGGCGCTGCTTCTTCAGCGCTTCCGCCTTCTCCTGCAGGATCCGGGAGAGGCGAGACGAGGAAACGCCCCCCAATCCACCCGGACCTGTCGTGTGACCACCCCCCTAAACTGAGCCGACCCGACAGCGACTTCCGCGCGCTTCGGTCATCGGTTTCATGCTTCGTCCCCCTTATTAATGAAGCGAGGAGCCGGCTCGTCTCCCCGTCGGCCTGGGGGCGACCGCCCTAGGTACGAGTGATCCGTCGCTTCCCCATCGCGTCGAGGTACTGAACTTCGGACCCCGGGCTGACCTGGGTCTTCGTCTCGGCGTCCAAGGCCAAGCTGAACGTCTCGTACGTCTCGAGGTCCATCAGCTGGACCTCGGCATCGGTCATGGAAAGCACCTGGGCCTGCCGCTTTCCGATGAGGGGAACCTGAACCTTGTGCTTGACGGGGAAGACCACGCTTCGCTTCGCGCCGTCGAACAGGCCCACGGCGTCGATCCGGGCCTTCGCCTCCCCGTGCTTCCCTGGCTTCGAGGTCTGGATGCTCAGGATCCGGCAGGGCTCCTCGTCGATGAGCATGTAGCGGCCCTCCTTGAGCTCGCGGACTTCCTGCTGCGTCCAGGCCATCGGGTATCTCCTCGGTAGGCGTGCAGATTTCGGACGGGATAAGAGTTACCCCGGACGAAGGGACTCCCGTAGGATGGGCGTTCCGAACGAGGATTTATTCGCGCCGGCCGTCATCGGTGTTCTCGGGAACAGTCCCTCTGTATGGATCCGGTCCGAGCCGACTACAACCCGCACTCGGTCGAGACCGAGGTCCTGGCGCTCTGGAAAGCCCGACGTCTCCCGCCCGTCGGGGGCGCGCTCGGCCCTCCGAGCGGCCCGACCGTCCGTCAGTTCACCGGCGGCTGGACCCAGGGAGACTTCGCCTCGCTGGTCGCCGAACGAGCCGTGGCGGCCGACGTCGACGCCCGGTACCTCGGGCTGGTCGGCCGGCGGGCGGCGGGTACGCTTCGTCCCGTGCCGGGAGCGGGGCCGGCCGCTCCGACGACGGTCCCCGCGCTCCTCACGGCGCTAGGTGTCTGGACCGGGGGGACGGGCGGACGCCGTGGGATTCGGAGAACCGTACCTCCGGCGTTCAAGCGATCATGGGACGCCTCGCCCGGAAAGGGGTCCTGGTCACCCGCGACGAGTCGTTCCGTGTGTGCCCCTCCTGCGGCACGGCTCGAGACCCCGAGCGGATCATCTACGACGAGGAGGAGGGCGACACGTACCTCGTGCGGTTCCCGGTCCGCGTCAAGGAGCGGACGGTCAGCGTTCTCGTCTGGGTCGATACGCCCTGGAAGCTCCTGGGCGCGAGCGCCCTCCTCGTAAATCCGGACCTCAAGTACGTGGTGGCCGGATACCACCGACGGGAGGACCGCGAACTCGTCCTCACCTCGGCCGCTTCGCTGAACCGGCTCCGAGCGTGGATCCCGGAGGCGTCGTTCGAGGTCGTCGAGGAACGGCCGGGGCGAGAGTACCAGGGGATCGCGTACACCTACCCTCTCCGCCACGAGTTCCCGATGGGCGGGGACCTCACTCCCCCTGCCGGCACGATCCTCAGTGTTCCGGACGTCGGCGAGAGCGGGACCGGGGTCGTGGCGCTCGTGCCGGGCCACGGACCCACCGACGCTCAGATCGCCGCCCGCATCGGGGTCGCGGGCTGGCCGCTGCTCACTCCGAAAGGAATGCTCGACGTCACCTTGATGCACAAGTACGCGGGTCTTGACCTCGACACCGCGAACGAGTTCGTGCTTCGGGACCTTTCGGAGGCCGGCGCGCTCCTCGCCCGCCTCCGGGTGAAGCGCGGGGTCCCTCACTGCGCCGTCTGCGGGGCCGCCCTTCTCTGGGCCCCCGGACGGACTTGGTGCCTCGAACCGGCCCGTCTTCCCCCCGAGCTCCGGGCGGTCTTCTCCCGGCTCCTTCCCAAGGATGCGTTGCCCGTTCACACGGAGGTCGCGCCCTGGCCGGTCAGCGAGGCGAGCGCGAGCGTGGACGCGAGCGCGGTCGCTCTGCTCGAATGCGCGCAATGCGACCGACTCGATGGGCCGGACGGTCCGAAGCAATGCCCTTGCGGTGGCCAACGCACGGAGGTCCGACGGCGGCTGCTTCCCTCGAGCGACGCCGCGATGTCCGCCTGGGCCCGCGTGGACCCGTTCCCCGAGGGAGACTCCGTCCACCTGTACGTTGGGGATCGCCGTCGGGTCCCGGCGCTGGTGAACCACCTCGTCGCGCTGGCGGGGATCGAGGGGTCGGTTCCGGATGTCCGCATGACGATGGTCCCGACGATCGCGGCCGCCGGCGCGCCCGAGCTCGTGAGAAGGTACGGCGCGGACGCGGTGCGTGCGGCGCTGGTTCGCGGCGGGCTCTCCGAATCCGCGAGCGGCCGCTTTGCGGACCGGTGCCTCCGGGAGTCCGACCGAGTCCGACGTTGGTGGGCGCTGTCGCGGGAGGTCGTCTCCCTGTGCGACTCCCCAATGCTTGCCTCCTTCGGCCGGCCGATCGGCGGATACCTCGCCGAGCTCGAGGTCGAGGACCGGGCCATCGTCGCGCGGTGGGAACGGACGCGGACCCTGGCGCTCAGCCTCTACGACCAGTGGGCCCCGGGCCTCGCCTATCGCCATGCCGGCCGCTTCCTCGACAACGACCTCATCGAGTACCGGGAGCTCGTCCGTCCTCGCCTGACCCTCCCCGGGACGCCGCCGACCAAGCGGAGCGCCCTTCGCACCTTGGCCCACCTCCTCCGCGGGCTCTCGGAGGTGCTCGGACCGATCCTGCCGTTCACGTCGGAGGCCGTCCACCGCTCCTTCTCGTCGGAGCGAACGAGCCTGTTCGAGCAGCCGATGGCAGGGCTCGACCGCTCCTTGCTCAACGACGAGCTCGTCGCGGCGTGGGACCGATGGCGGACCGTCGTGCGGAGCGTGGACCGGTTCCGCCGTTCGATCGGGGTCGCCCCGTCGACCGTGCTGCCCTCGGTCGTTCTCGTCCTGTCCGCCGACGACGTCGGCGACCGTTTCCGCGCGGAGAAGGAGATCCTCGCCCGCCTCGCCCGGGTCCAGCGGGTCGAGGTCGCCTCCCCACGAGAGCCCTGGACCGGACGCCAACGGGTCCTCCGTCCGGTCGAGTCGGAGATCCAGAAGGCCTACCCCACGGAAGCGTCCCAGATCGCGCATCTCCTCATGCGGATGGCCCCCCGTCGCTGGGAGACAGCCACCGGGCAGGAGGAGCTCAACGTCGTGATCAACGGGCTCCCCCGGAGGGTGTTCCCGTCGATGGTGGCGTTCTCTAACACGCTTCCCGAGCGGGTGGTCCCGTTCCCGTGGTCGCTCGGGGACATGTACGTCGAATCACCCGCGGGCGCCGAGGCCGGGCGGGCTCCGGCCCCGCCGCTGTCGCCGGACGCCTTTTGGCTGGTCCGCCGGATCGAGCGGCGGTTGCGGGCATCCCCTCCAACGCCGGAACAGCGTCTGCGCATCGCCTTGGTAACGGCCAAAGACCCCTTGGCGTCGGAGCTGCGCGGGGTCGCGGGACCGGTCGCTCGGTATCTGGGCCTCGGCGAGCTACGGGTCGTGGAAAAGGTGGAGGAGGTGATGCCTCCGAACGCGCTGACCGGGAGGACCCGGACGGGGGACCGGTGGTGGGTCCACGTACCCGACCTCCCGAAGGCACCCCCGCACGAAAGACACCCGCGCCCCGGAGCTCGCCTGAACCGGGTACCGGCCGCTGCGCCCTGCACCGGGACCGCGGAGGTCGACTACGCGGACGAGAAGATCGTCGCCCACGAGGAGGCCGTTCGCGCCCTGGGCCAGGAGCTCGACGACATCGTCGGGATTCCCCTCCTCGGCCCGGCGAAGGTCGCGGCCGCTTGGGAGCACGGCGTGCACAGCGTCGAGGACCTGCGGGGTTTCTCTTTCGAAACGGTCGCTGCCCTACCGGGATTCGGGGGACCGATCGCCGAGCTCTTTGTCTCGAAGCTGGGCGGTTCCGTACCGGCGCGGGTCCGGACACGGTCCTCCCGCGGGCCGACCTCCGCCCCTGCGCCGCGCCCGAAGCCTCCTGCGACCGGTCCGCCCGTGGTCCCGGGGGCCGCCGCGATACATGGTCCATCCGAGCCCGGACCGGACGTTCCCGAAGGAACTGCGCCCAGAATCGCGGCGCAGCCCGTACCTATCCAGCCCGAGCCACCCTCGCCGACCCCTCCGGCGGATGAGGCTCGCGAAGAGGCCCGCCCGCCGGGAGAGCCCATGGTGGTCGAGGAGCGTGCCCCGCCGGCATCCCCCGTGGTGATGGAGACCCCACCCATCCTACCCGGCATGGTCGAGGGCGAGCCGCCCGCCACGGAAGCCACTCCGGAACCCGAAATTCTCTCGCCTCCGCAACCGGGGGCCCCACCCCCGACCCCTCCCGCCGAGAACGCGGCCGCTCCTGCCGAGCTTCCCGTGGCCGAGGAGGCCCAGCTTCCCGCCGAACCGTCGGTTCCGGCCCCTCCCGCGGAGGTCGAGCTCGCTCCCGAGAGCGAACTCCCACCCACCGCGCCGGAAGAGAGTCCGCCACCCACGGTTTCCGAGCTCCCAGCCACGGGTCCCGAGCCGGCACAGTCGCCTGTCGTTGAACCCTCTCCAGTCGGGCCGACCCTGGACGAACCGACCCCCGCCGAACCGACCGAATCCACGGGGCTGCCAGCCGGAGAAGCCCCTGCGGCCGAAACCGTCGAACCGGACACGCCCCCCGCAGCGAGCCCACCGGCCGAACCGGAGAGTTCCCCGTCGGAGGCGTCTGCGGAGCTCCCGACAGAGCCGTCATCGCTCGCGACCGAACCACCCGCTCCCGCTGTCGAAGTAACCGCGCCGGACGTGCCGATTGCCCCGTTGCCGGCGGCCCCGCCCGCACCGGCCGTGGAGCCGAAGGCCCCGGAAGTTGAGGAGAGGGGACCCAAGGTCGAGCCCGCCGCTCCCCCGCTCGAGACGGTCGTTCCCGCGCCCTCGGTTCTCCTTCCGCCGGAGGAGCCGGGGCCGCCCTCACCGCCGGCGGGGGTGGAGCTCACCGTCGGGGACTCCCTCGCGGCCGCCTTGGGCGGTTTCCTCGACTCGACGGCGGCCGGCCATCACGGGGTCTGCGTTGTCCGCGAGTCCCCCGAACGGATCCGCGCCCGTGTGGGTTCCCGCCCGATCGAGGTCTTCTGGCTCACGAACATCGGGCGGGGTCCGTCGCTCCGACCGTCGGACCTCGAGGGAGCGTGGGCGTTCCTGAGCCGAAAGCTCCTCGAAGAGCGGGTCACCGCATTCTTCTTTGAGGGGATCGAGTACCTCGTTCGACTCCACGGAGCCGATGCGGTGCTGACCGGGCTCGTCCAATTCGACCGGCTCGCCCGCGAGAACGACGCGCGCGTCTGGGTCTGTCTCAACCCCGGCCTCATGAACCCGGCCGACCTAGAGCGGTTCCGCTCCACGTTCGGCGAGGGACAGAGCTCGACCTAGACGACCGGACCCCGGGCTCTTTCCCTAGGCTACCTGGTTTCGGTGTGTATATAGCCTAGGGCCTCGTGCGCCCCCCCATGCGTTTCCGCCGAACGTCTAGCCAGCGGGCTGGACTTGCGACCGCCGTCCTCATCTTTGGCATCATCGCCCTCCTACTGAACGTACCGGCGCCAGCGCGTGCCGCTCCGTCCATCCACCCATCGACCGCGGTGCCCGCGGCCGGGTCGACCCCCTACGTGACCTGGAACGGCGTGGACATCAGCACCGCCAGCTCCGCCTCCTCGGCGCTCACGATCGACCTCACCCAATCGGCGAACCTCATCTACAACTGGTCGACGTCGGCCGGGATCAGGATCAATGACGCGCGGCTGCAGATGTTCTACTTCGGTTTCGCGGTCGTCACGCGGGACCAGACGCTCAGCGTGGCCCAGTCGAGCGGTCCGATCCCCCTCAGCTGGACGCCCCTCTCGATCAGCGACGTCCTCGAAGGGGTCTATCGGCTGACCGCGAGCCTGGTGGCCCCGAACGGGAGCACGATGTGGAGCGAGAACTTCTACGTGCGAGGGAACGCACCGCTCGGCTTCGTCGCGGTGCTGCCCATCGTCTTGATTGTCATCATGGTGTACGAGGTCTACGGGCTGTTCCGCTCGGGACGGTACGCCGCCATCGGCCGCAAGGGCGTTGCCCCACCGCCCGCGATTCCGACCACTACGGCGCCTCCGACCGGCCCGCCGGCTCCCGCGGAGCCGCCCGCGCAGAGCCCACCCCCCTCGGGAGGTAGCTCGTGAGCGCTGCGTCCCACGGCGCCGGGTGCGGCGTCGTCCTCGGAATCGCCCTGGTGATCTTCCTCCAACAGATCTCCTACCTGACCCTGAGCGACCTCGACCCCACGATCGAGTACTTGGCGATCGGGGCGGTCGTCGGCGGCGTCCTCGGTGCCTTGATCGGGTGGGCTCTGGGCCGGAACTACCTCGCCCGCCACGCACTGACCGAGGCAACGGCCCCGAAGTAACCCGAGCCGCGCTCAGGTCCGGGAAAGTCCCAACGGACTCAGCACTTCAGCGATCGGAGCGAGGTCTCCGAGGCGGAACCTCTTACCGGCCCGGATCGCTCCGGACGAGTCTCCCCGGTCGCAACGGAGGAGGGCGCTCCTCCAGGACCGCGGGCCCAGTCCTTCGATGCCCAGAACGAAGTCGAACTCCTTCGCACTGCCCGGCAGGGCGTCCGCCCACGTTATGATGAGGGAACTTCCCGAATCCTTGATCCCCTGCAGGGTGGGCCGGATCGTCTCCGGAGGGAACAGAGCGGCTATCCGATGGCAATTGGAGAGCCCCAAGGCGGGTACGAGGCCCGTCTTGGGGGCTCGCGAGATGAGGTCCTGAGTGTGCTCGGGGAGCCGAAGGAAGTTCACCAACACTTGCTTCTGGTCGCCGGGCTCCTCCGGGTGGATCATCGTCGATAGGACGTCGGTCGGTTCGGGGTTCCGGCGGAGAGCTTCCGGTCGAACGACCGATAGTTGCCGCTCGGGGATCACATGACGCGCGAGCGGGTCGAGGGGGTCCAGGACCTCCTCGGAGAGGCGAACGTCGGTCCAGATGAAGTTCGGGTTCGCCCGGACCAGCATGGCGTACATGACCCAGTTCACGAGAGGCCGGTCGGTGCTGTGGAGAACCACCGACGTAGGGCGCTGGGTGACCTCGGGGATCAGGTTCGCGGCGGCGGACACGCCCATGGACGGCCCTGTCCTTCTAGCTCGATTCGCCCCTATATACCCGAGGACCGGGGACCGCGAGAGGGGAACTCACCGACCGGGCATTTAGGCGTCCCCGTGGGGCACGTACCCGGGCGGGCTCAGCGCGACGTAGGCAGAGCCGTCAGGCGTTCGCCGGCCCGGGGGTTCCACGGGAAGACGACCGGCGTACGGCGCGGGGCGTTCGTGGGTTCGCTATGCCGGCTTGTGGATCGAGGTCTTCGCTTCCTCGATCGCCGTCTGAAGCTTTCGCCAGGCGGCGTCGGCGGTCTCTCCCGGAGGTGGGGTATACCCCGCGAGCTCCGTCAACCGCCGCTCCACATACTCTCGGGCGGACCGACATACAGGGCAGACCTGACATTCGTCCCCGATGGGACTCCGAGCCAGTCGCACAAGGTCCTCGGCCTCGTCCTCACCGGCGAAGAGCGCCACCTCGTGCAGTTCGCATTGGTCTGCGTCGACCATCGCTACCCCATTCTCCTGAGAGGAGAAAAAGGGAACGAATCGACCGACCTCGCGGGGGGACGAGGGGTGGCCCTCGGCGCCGGGTCCGGCAGGTCTCCGGATTGAGGAGAGACTATTTCGGTGGCCCGGCTTGCCCGGACCACGTCCCAGCAAGACCGCCCCCCCTCGGAGGACCCGCAGATCGGCCCCGTGGCGACGTTTTCGGACCTAGGGAAGAACGGCCCCCGAGCCGGCCGCGCGCTACGTCTGGTCGGCCACCCGTTGCCCCTGTTGGCGTTCCCCGCGGAGACGATCACCAACCGTAACTTCCAGCGGTACGACCTGGGCGGGCTGGACCGGTACTTCCTCCCGCCGACGCTGGTCCCGCTCGCCGACGGACCCGAGGTCGACGTCCTGGACGCGATCGAGGACGACAACCGGAGCGCGATCGTCCCCGAGCCGATCGCTACGCTCGATGGGCTCCCCTTCTACCTCTCGGTCAAGGGGGTGGGCTCGACCGTGGACCCGTTCTCGCTGCGACGTCTCGACAGCGCGTACGCGATGGAACTGACCAACGACCCCGACGTTTCGAACCGCCTGCGTGGCCTCGTCGGAGATCGGCCGGGAGGGGTCATCACCGGCGAGCTCTGGCTGCGGGGTTCACCGTACGGTGGGCAAGGGCTCCCCCACGCGATGACCGCGCTCCGGGTCTCGGAACGAGCCGACCTCACGAGCATCGGGGGGTTCCGCATCGCGCCGGTCGTCAAGGTCGCCCTCCTCCCCCAGGCGATGGAGGAACGCCTCCGCAGCATCCACTGGTACCGGAAGTATCGCGACCGCCTCGTCCAGGAACTCCGCCTCGTCCCCTCGAACGTCCGGGTCTACTTCCACTCCCGCAGCACGGTGGGGAACGACCCCGGTTCGGTGTTCGACCTCTTCTCCGTCAACTCCGCGGGGAGGGCGCACGAGTTCGAGGCGAATTTCGTTCGGAGCGGGGTCGCCTTGTTGACCCTCTTCGCACGGACCCTCGAGTGGGACCCCGCGCGAGAACGGTTCTCGGGACTCGACTTCCAGGACGTCTGGCTGGACAAGGACGCGGTCCTAGCTCCGGATGGGACGGTCTTCTTCGTCGACCTCGAGGGGATCGACTCGGTCTCCGTCGAACGGGAGGGGGTCCGCGAGAAGGTCGAGGACCAGATCTTCCGCTCGCTCTACGAGTTCATGTTCGCCTACGAGCAGATCGAGGGCGAGCGGGCACGGCGGTTTGGTTCGGCGGGAAGCCGGAAGCGTCGGTTCGAGGCGATGGTGGTCGAGGCTCTCCGCGACGACCCGTTCGTGCGGACCCGCGTCGATGCCCGGGGCCTCACGCTCCAGGTCCGGAACCGGGTGGGGGAAGAGTCATTATGGTTCGACTTTCCGTTGGTGGACACGTGATATGACGACCTGTCGAGAAATCTACACGTTCTTGAGCCAGGTGAGCGCGCGGAACGTCACCGCCACCCTTTCGGAGGCCGACGCGAACCTGCTCTCCCAGCTCCATCTGGTCCAGTTCCTCACGCAGCCCGAGTACCTCCAGCTGCAGACCGACGTCCAGGCTCTGGGCAGCGAGCAGGAAGCGATCGCGCAGGAGGCGGCCCAGCGGGTCGGACTCGCACGGAACGTGCAGGAGGAGTCTCGGGGAACGCACTCGGTCCTGTTCCGGCTCGAAGGCAAGCAGAAGCGGGCGGCGAAGCTCCAGCGCGAGGCGGACGACGAGGCCCGCTTGAAGGCAGTCGACACCGACCTCGCGCAGAAGCAACAGCAGTTCGGCCAGCTCCTTTCCCGCCGCGCCCTTTTGGATTCCGTCACCCCGGTCGGGGACCGATACGTGGGGCTCACCGGCCTCGGGTCCGTGGAGACGCGCAACCTGGGGGTCCGTCTCTATCGAGTTTCGGACACGGATTTCGGAACCTACTGGGCCCAGTCCCAGAAGATCTCGCAGGACCTGACCGACCTCGCCGCCGGCGGCGCCGACTACGTTGCCCGGCTCGCGCCGGGGATCCCCGGTGCCGAGCGCTCCCACCTCTGGGCGATCGCGATCGGTCTCGCGAAGGCCCAGCCCGATTCGGCGCAGGGCTCGGCGACGTTCGTGAACGACTACAACCAGGTCCGCGACCTTTCCGGTAACATCGAGAACCGCCTGATGGCGTCGGAGATCCTGTTCTCCCTGGACCGTCCGCTCTCCGAGGAGTTCCCCACGCTCGTCCAGGTCCGCAACCAGGTCCGGAAGGAAAACGTGCCGGACGAGTCCGCTCTCGGGGTCGCCTCAATCCTGCTGCTCGGACGGCGGGCGGACGGCACGATCGCCCTTCCGAACCTCGCGGAATACCTGAAGATCACCCGGTCCTACGAGTCCGCCGCTCTCCTCGCCATCGTCAACCTCCCGGTGCCCGACCTGGCCGCCAAGTTCCAGTCGCTGAGGACGATGTTCGCGGGGTGGGGATACCAGGCCTCGGAGGACGTCGAGCTCTCCTCGGCCTACCTCGCGGTCTCCGAGATCCCGGTCCCGGGGATTAGCACGAAGCTCGCCATCATCGCCAAGGGGTTGTCGACCTATCTCCAGTACCCGCTCGTCGCGGCGTCTGTCCTGGCGTCCCTCTCGACGCTCGAGGCGAACGAGACGTTGAACCTCCTCGAGCAGGCCTACGACATCGTCGGTCGGAGGGCGGCCCCGATGTCGCAGGCGGAGCTGATCTGCCTCGGCGTCCGGATGCTCCACGGGATCCGAAACGAGCTCGTCGGCCCGCTCGACGCGACGGCTGCGGCGGCCGCGAAACTGCCGCCGGGAGTCTACGGACCCGGTTCTTCTTCGTGCCGGTCATGGTGATGCCCTTCGGATACTTCTCCACGTACAGCGGTGTCGGCGGGGCCCATCCCGGACATGTCCATGGGTTCGGAGGAGCCGGTGGTGGGGGGTTCGTCGGATGATCGGGCGGGTCCTCATCCTCTCGTCGCTGTTCCTCCTCGCGGGCCTCACGGCCGGCGCGGCCAGCGCGCACTACACGCCGAGCGCCGGAGACCAGTTCGCCTACAACGAAACGATTGCGCTTACCAACGGAGCGGGGTACTACCAGGGGTACACCGAATCGACCGTCATCAACGGCTCGCTCGCGGTCACCGCCGTGGCGGCGAACGGAACGGAGTCGGCCGCCTATTACAACGCGAACTCCTACCAGAATAACTCGGGCGGACAGTACTCCTGGGCCTCCTCGGGGAGGTTCACGTTCTCCGCCCAGACGTTCCTCTACGTGAACGGGACCGACAACCTGACGGGCTACACCAACCCGTACGTGTGGTTCTTGATGGACAACTCCCTCGCGGCAGGAGCGACGTTCTACATCCTCAACACCGAAATGACGGTCGTCTCGACGTCGTACAGCTATGCCCTCGACACTGCAGCGGGGGCCTACGTCACGACGATCTTCGCCGAGGGGAACGGGTCCTATGGTTGGAACGACGGTACCAACGAATTCACTGCGAACTACAATTGGAAGGCCTACTACGACCCCGGGACGGGGTACGTCGTGGGCTACGTTTACACGGAGCAAGACTCCGACCCTGCCGGTGACGGGTTCACGTACACCGATACCCTCGCGGTAACCCACACGAGCTACACGCTGACCCCGGGCGTCGCTCCACCCCCGTCCTCGGGCTCGGGCGGCGGGACCGACTGGACGCTCATCGCGGTCGCTCTCGTGGTCGTCGTAGTGATCGTGGTGGTCGTCGCGGTCGCGGTCTCCCGCTCCCGTCGGAGGAGGCCGATCCCGAGACACTCGGCGACCGGCCAGGTGAGCTACGCCGCTCCTCCGATGGGACCGCCTCCCCCGGGAATCAACCTGACGCCCTCGGGCCAGCCGGCGGTGCAGCAGATCATCATCAAGGAGACCGTGAAGGTGAACTGCCGCTACTGCGGGTCGCTCATCGATTCCACGGCGACGACGTGCCCGTTCTGCGGCGCGACGCGGTCGTAATGCGCCGACCTTAGAGAGGTCGGTGGAAATAGATCTCGCCGACCCGACGCATCCCGCCGAGGGCGGCGACCGCCTGCGAACCGACGTTCTCCTCAGCGATCTCGGAGATCACGCTCTCCACCCCCGCCTGGCGCGCCCAGAGGAGACGGGCGAACAGAAGGTCGGTCCCGAGGCCGAGCCGACGATACGGGGCCCGCACCGTCAGGGAGTAGAACCGACCGTAGACCCCGACCCTCGACAGCCAGGCGACCCCGGCCAAGCGGGCATTCACCTCAGCTACAAACCCCGCCTCCGAATTCGTCGGTAGCCCGACGAACCACCGCTCGTTCACCGCGCCGTAGACCTCTCGCATCAGGTCGATGACGCCGGGGATGTCGTCGCTCGAGAACGGTCGGACCCGATGGCGGAACCGGTGCGGGGGAGGGGGGCCTTCGAGCGAGGTGGAAAAGATGGCGAACGGTTCGGCGGCTGCGTCGAACGAGAAGTCGGAGTACATCCCGTACGGACCCCGACCACGCACGGCGGTTTCAGCGATCGACCGCGACCGGGTGAAGACCGTGGCGACCCGTTCGGCCGGGTCCGATACGGTGAGCCCCACGACCTTCCCTCCCTCCCGGAAGACGCGGACCTCGCCTCCGCATCGCCGGGTCTCCCGGGCGATGTGGGACAGGAACGGGTTGAACCACGGCGATAGGTGCGCCTCGTCCAGCTCGTCGCCCTGACCGATGGACCCGTCGAGGGCGGAGGGCAGGACGGTCATCGACACCGGATCGAAGAACAACCTCTTGGGCTTGGCGCCTGGGTCGAGCTGCGGGACCGACGAACCAGAGAGTCGACAGCACCCGGCTCGCCGAGGGGAGGGCAGACCGTTTAAACCCCCCCGGCGTGGCCCGCCTCCGTCATGCCGGGCATTGCTTCCCTCCAAGCGAACCAGAATGCGACGATCGACGCGACGATTACCGCGATCTCGGCCGTCCGAGACGTAACTACCTCCCGCGGCGCCTCCCAGGTCGCTGACGCGACGCTGCAGGACGAAACCGGGACGATCACCCTGACCCTCTGGGGCGAGGACACCAAGCGCTACAGCGTCGGGCAAAAGATCCGGATCACCGACGGCTGGGTCAAGGACTTCCGAGGGAAGCTCCAGATCTCGATGGGCCGCTCGGGCAAGATCGCCGTCCAACCTTGACGGGGCCCGCGGCCCCAACGTGCTCCAACCGAGCCCAAGGGGCTCTGCGACGTATCCGAGGACCCGACGTCGGCTCGTTCCGGGCTACTGGCGTCCCTCTCGCCACTTCCGGGGTTTCTCGCTCACTTGGCGTTTGGTCCTTGGGCTGCGCTCGGGCTCGCCCCCGGAGCGGTAGATGCGACGCGCGACCTCATCCGGCGTCTCGGAGCGCTCGTCCGCCATGCGGGGAACGGTCGGAGTGGCCACGTCGCGGGTCGACGCCTCAAGGCTTCGCTCGCGCTTCGTCTCCTCTCGGTCCTTGGCTCGCCGCTCCGCTCGCCCCATAACGTAGGGTAGGCCGCGGCCGGTTATAGCGCATCCGAGTCAGACGCATCGAGAACCACCCGCGGGAATCCGGGGCGGTCCACGGCGGCACGGCCCTCGATTAAAGCCTTATCCGAGGCGTTCCGTGTTCGCGCCTCCGCATGCTTCGCGAGTCTCGTTCTCCCGCCCGGGACCTCCGACGGTCCCGGCTCACCCCGTTCGGGCGGTTCGTGCTCATGCGCCTTACGCTCGTCCCCGCGCAGGTTCTGTTCGTTCTGGTGATCCTCTACGTGGCGATCTACGAACCGACCAATCTGGCCAGCCACCAGAACGTGGGAGTCGTGGGCTTCTTCAGCGGATTCGGCCAGATGGTGCTCAACGACTTCACGGGGAACTGGGGGGTCTCGACCTTCCAGCAGTACCCCGGGGTCCCTCTCGTCCAGCTGTTCGCCTACCTGCTGCCGAGCTCGGTCGAGCTCGGGGTCTTCGCGCTCGGGATCTCCGCGGCGGTCGCCTATCCGGCGGCTCTGCTCATCGGATGGAGCCGACGGCCGGGCGTGGACCTGGCCGCGCGCGTCGCCAGCCTGTTCGGCACGCTGCTGCCCGTGTTCATCGTGGGCTTGCTCGTGATCACGGCCCTGTTCTTCTGGTTCCTCGACAACTTCCAGGACCTGCCCGACAATGGGGTGATTCCCGGTCTGACCTGGTGGTTCGCCTACTACGGCGGCTACCCGCCCTGGGTCCTCTACCAGAGCATCACTCAGCCGACGGGCCTGCCCCTCGTCGACGGAGCGATCCATGGGGCATGGGCGTTCGAAGAGCTCACCCTGCTCAAGACGCTCATCCAGGCGTCGATCATCTCCCTCGTGTACGTCACGATCTTCCTTCGGCACGCCCGGAGCGTGGTCCGGACCGTTAGCCAGGAACCGTACCTCACCGCCGCCCGCTCCCGCGGGGTCACCGAGCAGACCCTGCTCTGGACGCACACGGCACGTCGCGTGATGCCGACGTTCCTGATCGTGTTCGCGCTCACCTTACCGGTCTACCTCGGCACCCAGTTCGTGGTGGAAGCGACGTTCCTCGACCCGGGGATCGGCTTCCTCACATTTTCCTCCCTGACCGACCAGGGGACGGGGGGGCTCCCGCCTCTGCAGGCGATGATCTTCCTCCTCGCCCTGGTCGTCATCTTCTGGTTGTTCGCGGTCGACGTCCTGGCACGTCGTCTCGACCCGAGGGAGGTGCCGTCCGGTTGACCGCGCGACCCTCCCCGAAACGGGCGGGACCGACTCGCGCTCGCGACGGGCGGAGCGCCCGGCTCGCATCGCTGGTCGTGGGCGTCCTCGTCCTCGTCGTCCTCTCTTCGGTGGGCGCGGGCCACGGGGCCCCGACCTCGCAGGCGCCCGGCTCTTCCAACACGGCGGCACCGGGGGGCAACGGCTCGAGGGGAACCCTTCCGGCCTCCGATACGGGAACTACGCTGGGCGTGGGAGCAGGGACCTCGACCGTTTCCCAGGCCTTCGACCAACGGGTCGCCGAGACGGCGAGCGCCTTCGCCCGTGCGGGCGTGTCGCCCCGAGACCTTCGGCTCCCGTACGTGGGCCAACCCTCGGCCGAGATGGTCCACGGTGCGGTCGTGTCGGAGTATGCTCTTCCACCCTCCAACGTGAGCGCGTCCTACTCCACGACACCGGCTCCCGCGGGTCTGGCGTACTACGGCGAGAGCGACACCGCGGGGAGAGTAGAACCGACGTCGGTCGAGGCGTCGAGTTTGGTGGGGACGCTGACGGCAAACCAGCTGACGGCGTTCTACCTGGATGACAACACTCCCGACGTGTGGGGGATCCAGTTGAACGCGGTGCTCGCCAACGTCACCGTTCAAGGCGCCCGCGGCTACGAGTTCTGGGTCCAGAACACCGCCGACTACATCCAGCACAACGACACGCTCAGCTTCGGGGAGGACACGTGGAACTTCTCGAGTCCGACCGCGTCCGTCCCGGGCGGCACCTCGACGATCCTGAACCACAGCCGCAACGGCTCGGACATTCTCGGTACGTACGTGGGCGAGGGGCCTTCCGTGTACGCCCCGATGCCGTTCACCCTCACGCTCTACCTCAACTCGTCCCTGGCCGCTGGAGGGGAGCAGGAATGCTGGTTCAACTACAGCGTTCTCGCCGCGGGCGGGATCCATGCCCGGGGGAACTACGACTGGATCGTGTTCAACTCGACCAGCCCGCAGAATCCCTCCACGGTCTCCCTCGCGTCCTTTGAGGCGACCGGCACGCATCTCGATCCGGTGGGACTGCCTAATGATTTCGAGCTCGACTTCGGCATCGGGCCGTACGATGGCTCGACCCTCGATGTCCTCGCCGCCAACGCTTCCGCGACCCTCGACTACTGCCCGTTGAACCTCCCCTCCTGCACGGCCGGGGAGTTCCAGTCGGTCCCGGCCGCAGAGGACTTCGGAAGTTCCACCGGGGAAACGTCGACGGGGCTCTCGCTGAGCTACACCGGCACGACCGCCGTCGCCACCGCGGGCCCGTTCATCCTTCGAGGCCTTTGGGGGTTCTCGGCCGCCCCCGGCTCAACCGAGGGCTCTACGCCCGTCACGAACGCGATCACCGTGTCGGGGTCGCCCGACCCCGCCTCAGCGACTCCCTACGTGTTCGTCTTCCTCAACGGGTCCACCTTCGTCGACCCGCGGTTCGAATGGGCACCGGACGTTCCCGTGTGGCACCTGCCCCCGGGGACCTACCAGTACGAGGTGATGCTCGCCGACTACGCGGAGCAGTCCGGCACGCTCGTGGTCGGGAGCAGCCCCACCCGCTTGGCGGTCACCCTGCCGTACCACCCGTCGAGCGGGGTCTACGCGCCCCTGTGGGCGTTCGGGAACGCCCAACTGGCGGCCATCTCCACGTCGGGGACGGGTTCGATCACGAGCCAATACCGCCTCTTCAACAACCCCACCGCCGGTTGCACCGCGTGTGGGAGCGCCCAGGACGGTGACCTGTCCTCGGTCTTCTCCTCGCTCAACGGGTTCGGGTTCCCGACCTTCGCGGGCATCCTCCTCGATGGGACCAGCGCGTACGTCGACATCGACCACCCACCGACGTTCTGTGTGCTAGGGTTCGTGTGGGGGCTCAAGTCCCAGCCGCTCCCGGGGCCGTACTTCTACCTGCAGGTCGAGCTCGTCCTGGCCCATCACGTGACCTTAGCGAACGACCCGTTCGTGGGCGGTTGGCCGGCGATGTACGAAATCGCAACCCTGGCGGGTGTGGTGGACGCGTCGGAGAACCCGTTCCCCACGGCGAACGTCGTGGTCTGGAACTCGTCCGATAACCTCCTGATGTCCAATACCTTCGTTCCGGCCTGGCTCGTTCCCCCCTACCAGGAGAAGTGCGAGGGGGTTTGTCCCGCCGTCGCCTGTATCGGTTGCGTCTCCCCGGATGGGCTGCTGCTCTACGGCGGCACCAACAACACCGTCTGGGGGAACACCTTCCGCGACCCGTCCGTCCCCGGGACCGCTCCCGCCCAGCTGTATGCCGGCCTCGCGGAAGCGGAGAGCGGGGACCTGATCTACAACAACTACTTCTCCGTCGACAATCCGACCGTTCTACTGCCCTTCGACATCTACAATAACTCCTGCCCGGACGGTTTCGCGGGAGACTGTTTTCCCCCGCTCCCCCCGACGTACCAGGACACGTGGAACGTGTCGAACCAATCGGCGTCCAACGTCACCGCGGTCGTGGATGGGTTCGCTCTCTTCGGGAACATCCTCGGCTCGAACTGCGGGAACCAGGGCGGGAACTTTTGGCAGGACTACGGGAACTCGCTGAACCCGTACGGGCACCTTCCGTTCGTCAACACGTACGACTACGGAGAGATCCTCGCGGCCCTTCCCGTGGGGACCAGCCCGATCCAGAGCAGCATCCGGCTCGGGGGAGACTACGTGCCGCTGACCCGGAGCGACTGCAAGCCCGGTCCGCCCGCTCCCCCGTGGGCGGTGCTGCTGTCGCCCTACGCGATCCTGGGGCTGGTCGCGACCTCCGGGGTCATCCTGAGCGTCGTGGTGCTGCTACGGACCGTCTGGAGGATACGACCGGCCCCTTGGCTCACCCCTTCCCCGGGCGGCCCCGCGACCGACGCCGCCACCGCCTCGCGCACCGCCGAATGGCTAGCGGCCGCGCCCGAACCCACCCTTCGAGAGCGATGGGCCCGACGTCCGTTAGGGACCGGTTTGTGGTCGGGGGTCGCCGTCCTCGCCGCCTACCTCGTGGTCGCGCTGAGCGCGGTGTTCGTCTTCCGGAACTCCTTGTTCCAGGTCCCGATCAACCCGAACTGGATACCTCCCTTCAACATCCTCGGCCCTTCCGCGGCCCACCCGTTCGGGGTCCTCCCCGGCCTCGGGACCGACCTGTTCCGCGCCCTTTGGCAAGCGACCCCGTGGGACCTCGCGATCGTCGCCGGGATCCTCGCGATCGACGCGGGTCTCGGTTGGACGCTGGGAGCCCTCGCCGGCATGAACGAAGGCGGCGTGCTCGATGCGGTGGTCACGTTCCTCGGAGACACCCTGGGCGCGATCCCCTCGTTCTTCCTCGTGGTCGCCCTATTCGCGGGGTTGGCGACGGCCGCCCCGAACAGCACCGGCCTTCCGATGTTCGTCCTCCTCTTCGGTTTCATCCTCTGGCCCACCATCGCCCGCACGACCCGGGAACGGGCCCGCCTCGTGGCCCGAGAACCGTTCCTCGAGTCGGCGCGGGCCTCCGGAGCCGGCCGAACCTACCTGTTCTTCCGACACATCCTCCCGAACTCGGTCTCGCCCATGCTGGCCCAGCTGCCGATCGACGTCGCGCCGATCTTCTTCGTCCTCACGATCTTCCCCTGGTTCTGGGACTGTTCGGGGCCCGGTGGGTCGAAGGGGCTCACGTACCTGGTCGCCTCCCTCCCTCCGTACTCTCCCCTCCCGGCGGTCAATTTCCCCGAGTGGGGGAACCTGCTCGCGGTCGGCACGTGCGAGGGCCTTCCCATCTCTACCGTGGGCGCGGACTACTGGTGGATGGTCCTGTTCCCGTTGCTCGCCATCGTCCTCCTGGGCATCGGGATCGCGCTCGTCTGCGATGGGATCGATAAGCGCCTGAGCCTACGCCATCCCTGACGCAGACCTCCGACCGGCGTCGCACGGTACTCCAGTCCCATCCGACCCCGGGGCGCGATGGTGTCCGGGGGGAATCGTACCGCGCTCTCCTCACAGGAGGACGGTGGCAACCACCAATCCAAGGAGGCACGCGACCGCGACGAACGCGAGCAGCGCGAACACGAGGGTCCCCGACGACCCGGGACGGGTCGGCCCGCTCGACCTCGGGGAGGGCCGCGCGGCTTCGGCGATGTTCACGAGGAACGCTGCGAAGAGGAACAGGAAGGGGAGCACCAGGCCGAACGTCAGCAGGAAGAGGGCCCCGATGAGCCCGAGCACCGAAAAGAGCAGCGGCAGGGAGATCGTGGGCGCGGAGCGATGGGAGGTAGCGGTCGGTGGCGCGACCCCTACGGGATCGGGTACGACGATGGGCGGCGAACCCAGGGGTGCGACCCGGGTCTTTCGATACCGCGAATAGAAGAAGGCGACGGCCAGGGCGTTCGCGGCGAGCACCGGGCCGAGCCGTAGCGCCACCTCACCCGGGGTGATCGGGACGCCCGGCGCAAGGTCCCCCCAGACGGTCATGAGGAGGAAGAAACCGACCAGCGAGTTCCCGAGGAACAGGAAGACGGGCCGGTCTCGGGGGTCGACGCGGCGCGACCGGTCGATGAACGGGAGGAACAGCAGGAAGAGGATGACGACGACGGTGAAGAGCATCGCGTCTTCCGGCGTCACCCCCACGAAGTCGACGAGCTTGAACAGCCACAGGAAGTACCACGCCGGCACCGTGACCGGCTGGGTCGCCCCGATGTTCCCCGCGTACGTGGGCAACTGCCACGGCCAGAGCGAGGCCACTCCGATCAAGATGCCGACGTAGAGAAGTCCCCACTTCACCAGGTAGAGATAGACACGCGGGAAGAGCGTGGTCCGCTTGTGCAGGAACACCAGGACCGCGATGGCCACAGGGAGCAGGACGACGTGCAGGGCGAACGCGCGGGATAGGAGGCTTTGGGGGGTCCCGTCCCCGAGGATCAAATTGGCCAGAGGGTTCCCGATCACGGGGAGCGCCTGCACGAGCGTGACGCTCACCTGAGTCGCGTTGTACGAGAGCTGCGTGTAGGTCAGCAGGTATCCCGTGAACCCCATGCCCAAGACCAGCAGTAGGAGCACGACCCCGACGACCCAGCTGCCCCGTCGGCCGGGTCGCTTGTACGACCCAACGTAGTACCCGCGGAACAGGTGAACGAACATCAGGAAGATCAGCGTGTACGCGCCGTAGAGGTGGGCCGTGAGGAGGACGGACCCCATCGGCACCGAGTTCACGATGTAGTACGTGCTGCACCAAGCGGCGGGAGACGTCGAGAGCAATCCCGACGCTTGGCCGCAGAGCGTCAAGGTCGGGTAGACGCTCGGCTGATAGTACAGCAGGAGCAGTCCACCGCTCAGGATCTGGAAGACGAACGCGGTCAGGACGAAGGCGCCGGTCCAAGCCGACGGTTGGAACCCACCCTCCGTCGGTGGCTCGGGCGTGCCCTTGGCCAGACCGAGCTGGTGTTGGAACCAGGCCCATGCCTGGTCGAGGGCTCGGTTGAACCGCTCCTCGAACGACATCGGCCCTTCCTTACGGGAAACTGCAGAGGATGATCGGGGATTGGCGTTGAAGGCGGGAGGCCGAGGTGACCCCGGTCCCGCCCTGGAGCGTGTTCGTGTGCCCCATCACCGTGGGCCCCGTCACGCCGACCGCCCAAAGGGAATCGTCGCCGGAGTTCCACTGCAGGGTCACTTGAGGGAGCGGCTTCAGCGCCGGGCCCGTCAGGTTCGACGCTCCGTTGGTCGCGTCGTACGTGGACCCGTGGCAGCTGCAATGGATGTAGAAGTTGAGGTTCCCGAAGCTCTGGGAGCAGGTTCCAGGAGGGTAGAAGGCGATGCTCGGAACCTGACAGCCGAGATGCTGGCAGATCCCGCTGAACGCCACGATCGAGCCGCTGGGCCCGACGCCTCCCTTCACGTGGGTGGCTCCGCCGCTCCCCCCGGACGGCGGGGCGAGGTTGATCAACAGGTTCGGTTCGTTCGAGAGAGGATAGTTGAAGGTGAGGGCATCCGGAGTGGTGACGTTGTACTCGGTCATCACCTTCGATGCCGTCAGCACCGAGCCGTCGACGTCTTGGAGCTGGACGGTAGGGTAGCTCGAAAGTCCGACGACCGGGGGCCGTCCCGCGTACTGGAGCGCGCCCCCCAAGCCACCGCCCACGGCGCCGATGACGCCGGCGACCGCGACCAGCTTGAGGAAGTTCCTTCGGGCCTCGTCGACCGGCTCGTCGTCTTCGGGCTCCGGACCTCGGGCGCCCACGTGGCGAGGGCGGACCGGCATCCGGTACATCCTCCCGACCGGGACCCGGGCCGCGTCACCTCCGGCGGCCGCGAGCGAGGGGCAATCCATGCACCCGAGATTCATGGGCCGGTCCTCCGATCGTGTTCGGCGGGGTTCTCCTCGGTTTCTCGGGAGGCATCCGGTTCCGGAGCTGAAGGGGTGTTCGCGCCCCCGCCTCGGTAGTACACCGCCCAGGTGACCACGATCCCGATGAGGATCACCACAACCTCGGCGATCGTGACCTCGTCCTCCACCGAGAGGGTCATCGAAGCCGCACCACCTCACCCGGCGCAGAGGTCGTGGCCACCCACCAGGTTCCCGCCCCCATGCCAGCGCCCAGCGTTTGAGTCTCCACGGCCCACATTCCGACCGGTTGGACGTGCGTGATGGTCCCCGGAACGGTCGGGGAGGTCATCGGGAACGTCCTCGGAGGGGTCGCCGCCGGTGCAGCGGGTTCGGCACCGAGGAGCGACGAGCCGATCGAAGCGATGGTCGCGTCGGGCCCGGTCGGCAATCCGGCGGACGCCGTGACCTCGCTCAGGATTTCCGCCTTGAACTGAACCATCCGGGCGTACCATCGGCCCATCTGACGGACGAACTGTTGACCCTGCGGACCGAAGAAGAGGAACGCGGCGACGCCCGCGATCACGAGCCAGTCGATTTCGGAGAAGAGCGCCATCGGCTCACACCGCCCCGACCGCGCCGCGAGGACCGGCCCGGTCGGCGTCCCGCCGAGCTTCCCAGCGGGTGGCGAAGTAGGCTCCTCCGAAGTAGAGGCCCATCATCGGGAACGCGATGAGCATCATCGTGATGCCCGAATTGTCGGGCGTGATGACCATGCCGAACACGAGCGCCCCAAGGACCGCGCCTCGCCAGTGCTTCCGCCAGGCGGCGGCCTTCACGACTCCGAGCCGAGTCAGGGCGTATACGAAGACCGGAAGCTCGAAGACGACCCCGAAGGCGAGCGAATAGACGAGGGCGAAGGTTACGAAATCCTGGACCCCGAGCACCGGGACGAGGTTCATCGCCGAAACGTACAGGAACAGCAGACGGAACGTGAACGGGGTGATGAAGAAGATCCCGATCGCGGTCCCGATGGCGAAGAGGACCGTCGCCGGGATCCCGATCTGGCGGAGGAGCGCGCGCTCGTTGCGGCGGAGCGCCGGCACGAGGAACGCTCCCACCTCGTGAACGATCCACGGCATCCCAAGGATCAAGGTGAGGAGGAGCCCGATCTCCATCTGCGCGAAGATCGAGTCGCCGACGCCGACGTTGAGGAGCCTCACGCCGGGCGGGAGCATCCAGGCGACCATCGCCAGGAACACCTGCGCCGAGACGTTGTAGAACGGGTTCGGCCAGGGGTAGGCGAACGGAAGGGAGACGCCGAACGCCGGAATGGAGACCGGTTTCAGCTCGAAGAATAGGAGGAACCCGAATAGCGGTCCAAGGACAAAGGCGATCCGGATGAGCCGACGGCGGACTTCCGCGAGAAGAGCGAGGATCCGGTCAAGGTCGCGCATCAGCCAAGGGCCTCTCCGCTAGACCCCGAGCGCAAGGGGTCCGACGAGGACGGGCTAGTTCCTCGCCGAGACGCCTTCCGCATGCCGGCTCGCGCGGCCCGTCTAGTGGGCCGGACCCGCCGGTGCGGGCGCGCTGGCCGCGGCCGCCTGTTCGGCCTTCAGTTCGCGCTCGACCTCGAGCCGGCCTTTCTTGAACTCGCCGACCGAGCGGCCGAGGCTGTGCGCGAGCTGAGGGAGCTTCGAAGACCCGTAGAAAAGGATCCCCGCCACCACGGCAATAATCAGCCAATCGTCGATTGAGTCGAACATCCCCCCGCCTCGGGGCGTTATCACTCTACTGCCACTATTTAATCCACGACTCCGAGTGGAACGGCGGTCCGCCGGAGCGGACGTGCCCACACGGTAGCGTGGCGCGACGCCGCACGCGTTCGGTTCCGCCCGGTACCCCGACGACGGCGAGACCTATCCTATCCCGGTTTCTTCCCTCGGCCGTCCTCGGCCGGTCGGGTCTCGGTGCGTCGCACCGGCTTTGGGGACACCTTACGAGCCGAGCGCCGGCGCCACCAGACGAAGTAGCCGAGGCCGAGCACGAGAACGACCACCGCAATGACCGCGGCGTCGAGCGGGCTGAAGGTGAGGCCACCGCCGACACCGGTCCGGGAGGGTGCCGTGAGGTTGGACGGGAGGTTCTCGCCGAACGCGATGAAGCCGTACATCCCGTCCTGGAAGTGGCCGGACACATTGCACACGAACTCGTACCAGCCGGGGGTCGTCGGCGACTGAAACTTGCCTACCGACTGGTCGCCGAGCGCATTGACGGTGGCCGCGTAGAGAGGGGGTAGGCTCCGAACAGTTGGTTCAACTGGGCCGCCGTGTACGATGTGGGGATCACGAAACCCTCGCGCGAGGAGATGTTGAACGAGTGCACCATATTGGCGGGGTCATCGTTCGAGAACGTGACCGTGATCGTCGCATTGACCGGTACTTGTTCGATTAAGTCCGGCTGGTAACCGTAGTCCATGGTGGCGGCCACGTCGAACGAGCCGGTCGCCGCCTGGTGGACCGTGTTCGTCGCAGAAAGAGGCTTGGCGTCACCGGGGAGCGCGAGGGCTCCCGCGACGAGGAGGACGACGAGCACCAACGCGAGAACACTCCGTCCGCCCATCCTGCCTCTCGAGCCTGCTGTGCGAGCCGAGGATGCGTTCCTCCCGTACATAGTCCCTCCGTCGGTGCGGCTTTGAGACTGCATCCGATAGCGGAATCCCAAGCGCTCGACGAGCTGTCGTCGACCGCTCGAAGAAGATCGAGGGGCATCGACGCCGTCCGGTTGATGAGAGAGCAGGCGCAACGACCGTCCTGGGTTTCGGCGCGAGGTCTCTCTTCACTCAAGAAAGGTTTAAGCCCGAGGCGGAGGCTGTTTTGGTCGCTGGCCGCCGGGGTGCCCAGACTCGCACGGCTCGCCGTCGGGCTCGAACGGGGAGAGGGTAGAGAGCGGCATCCCGAGGATGGAACGCACCGTGATCCAGGCTGAAACGGATTCTCCGGGGACCGCCGGAACCGTTCCTCGCCACTGGGTGTCGGACTTCGAGCAGTGGCGGACCGTCACGTCCCTTCAGCTCGGGCATTACTTCCGTACGAATCGGTTCGTGGGACTGCTGGGCTTTGTCGTCCTGATCTCGGGGCTTACCCTGGCGTTCCAGGTCGACGCCGGAGTCGCCGCCATCCAGGTGCAGCAGCTCTACCGCAGTTCGGAATATCTGAGCAATTACCTCTCCTACACGGGCCTCTGGGTCATCCTCGCGGCGGCGTTCTTCGGGGGAGACGCGCTCAGCGTCGACTTCTCAACCGGCACGGGATACTACATGCTGGTCCTTCCCATCCGGCGGCCGGTCCTCCTCGCCGGGCGGTACGCCGCCGCCACCCTCGTTACGCTCGTCATCGTCGGTGCCTACTACCTGTTCGGAGCCGCCGGGGCCGTCTATTTCTTCGGCGCCCAAAGTGTTCCGTGGACACTCCTTGCTGAGTCCCTGGGGGTCGCGGTCCTCTTCGCCCTCGCTGCCCTAAGTGTGGCGTTCTGCGTTAGCGCGTTTGTCCGCTCGCCGGCCGCCGGGGTGCTGGTAACGGTGCTGGCCCTGTACGTCGGGTTCACAACCTTGCAGGCGACCATCGAACTAGCGGGATTCGAACCCTGGTACTCCTTGACCTACGCAGGAGGAGCGATGGCGGCTGTCCTCGACACCGATTTTGTCCACCTGCAGACGATTCCTCTCGGGGCGAGCCAGTACTACACCATCTGGGTCGCCACCGTGACCGAAGGCCTCGCCATCATGGCCGCCTATGTGGCCGTCTTCCTACCGTTGAGTGCGTATCTTTACCAACGCAAGGAGTCGACCGGCTGACCATGGGCTCCTTCGAAGTTTCCGGGCTCTCGAAATCGTTTCGAACGGGGCCGCCGGTCCTTCGCGACCTCTCCTTCCGTTACGAAGGGTCCGGAGCAGTGGGGTACCTTGGGCCGAACGGCGCAGGCAAGACCACGACCCTGAAGCTCCTGGTTGGTCTCCTGCGCCCGTCCCACGGGCACGCCTACCTGAACGGGATCGACCCGATGGCCAACCGCAAGCGTGCCCTGTGGGATGTGGGCGCGCTCATCGAGACCCCCGAGCCGTATCCCACGCTCAACGTCTACGAGGCCCTCGACGCCGTCGGGCGCGCCCGAGGCCTTTCCCGCGACGACGTGGACCGGGAGGTCGACCGGTGTCACGAGCTGCTCGACCTTCCTCCGCTCGGGCAGCGGGTCGGTTGGCTTTCTAAGGGCCAACGCCAACGCGTCGCGCTCGCCTCCACGCTGATCGGGGACCCCTCCGTGTTGCTCCTGGATGAGCCGACCAGCGGCCTCGACCCTGCCGAACGCGTGCTAGTCCGCCGTCTCTTGAACCAGCTGAAGCGCGACCACCTGGTGTTCATGAGCTCGCACCAGATGCTCGAGGTGACCGAGGTCTGCGACCAGCTGATCTTCCTCGATCACGGCGAGGTCCTGCTGAAGGACCGCGTCGATCGGGTGGCTGCAAGGATCCGCTCGCGGCAGGTGGACGTCGAGTTCGAACGACCGGTCGCGCCCGATGCGATGACCGTGGTCCGGTCCATCAGCACGGAGGTAACGCCGGTCTCCGAGCGGCGCTGGCGGATCTCCTTCGATGGCACCGACGAGACGCGGGTCCGTCTCCTTCACCTCTGCCAGAGCCTCGGCCCGGTCGTCCAGTTCGCGAGCGCGTCGCTCGTTCTCGAGGAGGCCTATCTCGAACTGATCCCACCGACCCCGGCCGACCCATGATCGACCGGGTCCGGCCCTCCCCGCCTACCGACCCTAGGATCGAGCCACCCGCGGTCGGGGGACTCGAAGGGGCAAACGACCCCCCGCGGGCGGGAGCCCCCGCGCCCTCGGGCATGTTCGATGGCCGCGCGCGCTCCTTCCGGCAGGAGCAGGCGAGACGGCGAAGCGTCCTGAATGAGCGCGTCGGTACGCTCCTGGTGGTGGTCATCCTCGCGCTCGGGGTCTACACGATCGTGACCGCCCGACCCCACTCCCCGGGGACGGGAGACAACACTCCGACCCCAGGTCCCCCCATCACCGTGAACCTCGGGAAGCCCACCGGGGTGAGCTCGGTCAACTGCAGCGCCGGCGGGACAGCGTACGTCGAGCGCATCCCGTGGACGAACGCGACCCAAAGCGTCACCACGGGAGACCTCGCGGTGCGGGTCTACGAGATCTGGGACGGAGACTACATCGGAGACCCCAACGCGGTGGCGAACGTCACCCCATCGACCGTGTGCGCCGGCGCGGCTCCGACGTGGTCAGAGATGTGGTACCTGGTTCTGGCCAGCCCGAGTGGCACGAACCTTCTCACGTACACCGTGAACCACCCGTGGGTCCCGGTGACGCCAGGTCCGACGAACGTCGGGATCGAGAACGGTTCCGCCCTGATCCTGGTCACGGCGACGTCGCTCGCGGACACGGGCCGGGGCCTCGCGGTCGTCGGTTACGCCGGCGGTTCTCAAATCCGCGGGAACGTCGTGCTCTGACCACCTTCTTCCTATCGGGGAAACCGGCACTCGGGACAGGTTTCCTCGGCAGTCCCGGTCGACCGTCGCCGGTGCGAGCGCGATGGACGAGGGGACGGGTCCGAGTACGAGGGCCCGTTAGACGATGACCATGAGGTGGTACGGGGACCGATCGTCGCCCTCGGTGAGCACCAGGGACGGCGTCCGGGGAATGATGCCGTGAATGAACACACGGCCCTCCCGAGAGATCATCCGAAGGCGAATGTCGGCCATCGGGCGAAGGCTGTGCGTGAGGGGTTCGTCCTCGGGTCCGACCCAGACCTCGTGGCCGGGCGAGAGGTGGATGTAAGTCAGCGCCAACCCGGGAAGGGTCTCGGGGGTGTACGCGCCCGGCACGACCGAGTTCAGGGTCTTCAACCCGGCGATCGACACGATCCCGATGTTCGGATGCGCGGGGTCGGCGCTCTCGGCCAAGAACTTCGCGGCCTCGGGGACGCGGGGGTTGAAACCGTCCGACTTCGTCGAAGGGAGGGGAAGCATCATCGAGGCGAATTCCTCAGGGTCGCCGTTCGCCGCCGTGCCCAAGAGTCGCACCTGACGAAGGAACGCCTCTTTCGACGTCCGGCCCTTGTACATCTCCCATACTTCGGCGGCGTGGAGCCCGGGGTGGGGAATGTGGAGGACACGACCTCCCCGTGCAACCGCTTGGTTGAGCATCGGGATCAGTAGCACTCGGATCGCCGCGACGGGAACATCGGTGTCGTACTCGATCAACGTCAGCTTGCCGACCGCCAGCCTCCCGAAGAACGAGGCGTAGTCGGCCGAACCCGGCCAGACCTCGCCGGGGGAACCCGCCGGTTCTGGGTCGAAGCGCGAGGCGTCGGTCGTCAAGGCTGCGGGAATCGGCTCAATGCACCGGAACCGGCCTCCGTCCAAGGAGAAGGGGTACGAGGAATGGAGGATTCGGATACCCCTCAGCTTGTCGATGCGAAGCCACCGCTCCATCCGGTCGTCGCGGACCGACCGCTCTGTGGAGACGACCCCGTTGACGAGGTATTCAAGTTGGCCTTCTTCGCGGTGCTCTCCGACGAGGACCAGGAAGACCGGCCCCTCGGCCATCTGGGCGAGCGCGATCCTTTCGAGGGCCTCGCGGGAAGGCAGCTCCGCTTGGGACTTGCTGGGGTCACCGAGGTGACGCTCGACGATGGCGTCCCAGGAGTCGAGGACGACGAGGGTCGGAGCCGTGGGAGAGCTCTGGCTCCAGGCCTCCAGGACCTCGGGAGGCAGGAGGAGGGCGCGGACGTCTCGGATAGGGTCGTCCGACCTCACGAGCCCGGAAGCGGACGCGACCGCCCGAGAAGCCGTGGGAAGGTCGCTTCCGGCGGTGGTCATATCCACGATCGACAGGTGACCGGCCTCGGCCATTCGACCGAGAGCCGGGAAGTCGAGGCCGAGGTCAGCGGAGCGGACCCGGCTGGTCACATAGATCCGTTGTCCGGGAAACGCCTCGAGAATCTCGAGGGCGAGCATCGTTTTCCCCGTGCCCGGGGCCCCCCGGATCAGCATCGCCTGAGGCGCGGGGCGACTGAGGAAGTGGCTCAACTCGGTGGGAAGGTTGAGGTTCGCTGCCATCGCGTTCCCACTTGGCAGGAGTTAGTGTACGGCCCGAACGCGCTTAAACCTATGGCGCGGGGACCGCGAGTCTCTGACGCCGCCAACCCCGAGGAAGTCGGTGCACGCGGGGCATGTCGGGCGCTTGAGCCCCTCCGTAGGAGAACCTCCATCACCGAGCCCGTATGAGTGGGGATTGCCCCCTCCCTCGTGACCGGAGCTCCGAAGGAGACGGACCCCCCGGCGAGAGAGCTTGAGGGGGGCCGATACGGGCGCGTCATTCGGGCCACACACAAAGATGAATAACTGTCAATTTTCTCGACGACCCGTCGGCAGGGCGGGACGGCGCTAGGACCCCAAAACGTCCCAGGCTAGGTCCCTACTACCGGAACGGTCGCAATGTGGGATTTCAACCCGACGGACACCCTCTTCATGCTCATCGCGACCGCGCTCGTGATGTTCATGACCCCCGGGCTCGCGTTCTTCTACGCGGGACTGGTCGGCCAGAAGAACTCCATCTCGATCATGATGCAGAGCTTCGCCGCCCTCGGGGTGACGACGCTTCTGTGGGTCTCCATCGGCTATTCTCTCTGCTTCAGCGGGGACTTCCACGGGGTGATCGGCAATCTGAACCAGGCGTTCCTCCTGAACGTCTCCTCCACCACCGCGTCTCCCGTGAGCTCGGGAATCCCGCTCTACGTGTTCTTCGCATACGAGATGATGGTCGTGATCATCACGCCCCCCCTCATCACCGGGGCCTTCACGAACCGGGTCAAGTTCGGGGCCTACATCGTGTTCCTCGTCTGCTGGCAGCTCTTCGTGTACTACCCCCTGGCGCACATGGTCTGGGGCGGGGGTCTCCTCGAGCAGTGGGGCGTCCTCGACTTCGGAGGAGGCATCGTGGTCCACGAGATCGCGGGGATGAGCGCGCTCGCCTGTGTGCTCTACCTCGGAAGCCGTTACGTCCGGGACAAGCCGCAGAACCTCCATCTCGCCGGAATCGGGATGGCCATTCTGTGGTTTGGCTGGTTCGGCTTCACGGCCGGGAACGCCTTCGCGGTGAACGGTGTCGCCGTTGTGGCGTTCATCAACACGGCGATCGCGGGAGGGATCGCCAGCTTTGTGTGGATGATGATGGATTGGACCCTCGAAGGCAAACCGAAGTTCATCGGGTTCCTGACCGGGGGGCTCGCCGGGCTCGTGGTCATCACGCCGGCAGCGGGATACGTCTCGCCGGCCGCCGCGATGGTGCTCGGGCTGGCCGCGGGGACGGTCTGCTACCTAGCGATCGCGTTCAAGAATCGACGGCATTGGGATGACGCGCTGGACGTCTGGGGCGTCCACGGGGTCGGCGGCATCCTAGGGGTCGTCCTGCTCGGCGTCTTCGCCTCGCTGAGCATCAACTCCGCGGGCGCCAACGGACTGGTCTACGGCGGGTCCGTGTTCTTCGGAAAGGAGGTCGCGGCGGTCGCCTTCGCCGGTGCGTTCGCGTTCGCCGTGACGTACCTGATCCTATTCGGGATCGACCGCCTCATGGACGTCCGGGTGCCCAAGGAAATCGAAGTGTCAGGGCTCGATTGGGAGCTCCACGGCGAAGACGTCCACGGCGAGTGACCTCGACCTGCCCATCGAGCCTCGGCACCCGCTTCCGAGCGAGCAATCTGTCCGACGGCGGGTAATTGATTTTCTGTTTCAGAGCAGGTCCCCCCTTCGAGCGTCGGGCCCGGACATTCCCCCACGGTCCGAGGGGAGGGCGAAGCGTTGGACATCGTCCGCGGGACTCCGTCCGCAGGAAGGGGACTAGGTAGGCGCTTGGCCCTACTGGGTCGAGCTGGGCCTTACCTCGCGCAGGAGAATTCCACGGCCAGGCCCGGAGCTACGCTATCGCGTGGCCGCCACATCCTGTCGAAACGCCGAATCGCGCTTCGCCGAACTCGACTACTCCGAGGCTGGGTAGTACGCTTCCTCGCCGAAGTGGACTTCGTCGAGACCCGCCTTCTCCTCCTCGGCGCTGGTCCGCAGCGGCGAGAAGTAGTTGATGACCCGCAGAATCACATAGGTCCCGAAGAAGGCGAACGTCGCGACGACCGCCACCGCGAACATCTGGAGCAGCGCGAAGTGGGGGTTCCCGTAGACCAACCCGTTCTGGCCGGCGGCGTTGATCGCTACCGAGGCGAACAGTCCGGTCGCGATCGTTCCCCACATCCCGCCGACGCCATGGCACGCGAAGACGTCCAACGAGTCGTCCAACTTGGTCCGCGCTCTCCAGCTGGCCACGAAGTTGCAGCCGACGCCGGCTGCTACCCCGATCACCATCGAGAACGCAGGACTCACGTAGCCTGCAGCGGGGGTTACGGCCGCGAGACCACAGACGAACCCGATGCACATCCCGACCGCGGAAGGCTTCCCCTTCCGAATCCAGTCTAGCAGCATCCAGCTGATCCCTGCCGCCGCGGCTGCGAGGTTCGTGGTCACGAGGGCGTTGACCGCGATGTCGTTCGCCGACAGCGAGCTGCCGGCGTTGAACCCGAACCATCCGAACCAGAGGATGGCAGTTCCGAGGATCACGTACGGAACGTTGTTGGGGCGACTCTCCTTGCCGAAGTCGAAGCCCCGACCGATGACGAGAGCCGCCGCGAGGGCGCTCACTCCCGCGGTGGTGTGAACCACCATTCCACCGGCGAAGTCCTCGACCCCCATGACGTGGAGCCAGCCACCATCGCCCCAAACCCAGTGGGCCACCGGGAAGTAGATGAACGTCACCCAGGCGAGGATGAAGATGAGGAGCGGCTTGAGACGAATCCGACCGGCGAACGCGCCGATGATCAGCGCGGGAGTGATGGCCGCGAACTTCAGCTGGAACGCGAAGAACAGGAGCGCGGGAATCGTGGCGGAGTACGCCGTATTCGCCGACGACCCGACTCCGTTGAGACCAAAGTACTGGAAGTTCCCGATGAACCCGCCGAGCGTGGAATCGCCGAAGGTCAACGTGTACCCCCAGATGGCCCAGGCCAGGCTCACCAGGCCGAAGATGGCCATGCACTGGACGATGGTCGAGACGAGGTTCTTGCGTCGAACGAGCCCCCCGTAGAAGAACCCCAGCCCCGGGGTCATGATCATCACGAGCGCCGTGGCCGTGATGACCCAGGCAATGTCGCCGGAGTTGCACAAGGCACCTGTCGCGGGGATGCAGACTACCACAATCCACTCCTCCTCAGCAGGCGGGCCGAGTGCAGCCCGCGGGCTTGGCGGGTTTTGCAGGCTCAGGTTATGAAGGTTGCTCGAAATCCGTCTGTGCCGGCTGGCGTATCGGACACCCCACGCGACGTCCTCCCTACCGCGTCGAGCGATGCGAGCCCGCTTCTGACACCCGAAAAGGACCGGCTCTCCCCCACAAGACTAGGGGCATGGTTCCCGCGACTCGCGCGACGGCCCGAAGAGTCCTCGGCTCGACCCGAGGGCGGGTTGGTTCGGGCTCGATTCCCGGAGGAGGGAGTCCCTACCCTTTCTCCATCAACTTCCGGCAGAGGGAACAGAGATGGAGTTGCACGTCGACCGTTGGCCGGGCGCCCCCCGGCTCTCGCCGAAGCGGCTCGCGGTCCGAAGGCTGACTCGCATGCCACTTGAACGGAATGGCGTCGATCGACCACTCGACCGGCAACGGCTGGGCCAGGGGTTCCAGGATGAGCGGGAGCTTCCCTCCCGTGGTAAACCCCCCGCGGATCTGGTTCAACCCTTCCTCCAGTTTCGTCACGATACGCCGCTCTTCCACGATCAGCTGTTCGACCAGCTCGCCCATCGTCCGTGAATCGTCCGCCCGTCGGTCGCCGGCATTGGCGATCTCCATGAGGGTCTCGATCCACGGCATCAACTTCTTGTACGCCGCGGGGTCGGCGAAGACCTGCTTGGCGTTGATCCGGAAGTGGGGGTCCCCGCTCTCCTCATCCTTGAGCCGCTGCAGGAACGTGATCTTCCGGCGCTGCTCGTCGATCTGGGCCCGTGCGTTGCTGAAGTACGAGAGGTAGACGCGGGTCCGGATCTCCTCGTTGAGTCGGTCGAGGTCCACCTGGGTCCTTCGGCAGATGTAGCACGAATCCTCCATGGCCGTCTCTCGAGGTGCGGGTGATTCGGCTGAGGGTATGAGCACTTGAAATTAGCGCTTCCGGAGGCACAGCGCCACGGTGGCTGCGGAACCCCGTCCTAGCACGCAGGGCAACGGCAGAAGCGTTCGTAGTCGTACTGCAGGTCCTGGTGAGTGCGCCCCGCGCTCCAGCAGACCGGGCAGCGGCGGTCGGTCGTCAGGCAGTCATGCCATCGAATCCCGTGCTCGTTGAGGAGACGGCGGCGGCCTCTGAGGAACTCCTCACCGGCCCGCTCGGCGATGACTCCCGTCAGGAGGTAGGCGGCGCAAAGCAGCATCACCCAACCTCCGACGACCACGAAAAGGTCGACGAGACCTTGGGACAGGATGGTGCTAATGTTGGCGAACCCCCAGATCCCGCACCAGAACAATACGCTCGTGCCCAGCAGGGCCACGGATCGGTACCGGTCGTAGTGGGGGACGTCCAGAAGGGTCAGCACGGGCACCGCCGACCCGGGAGCCGGACCCGTGGCCGCCGGCGGCGGAATTGTAGCACTCGCCGACGCGGCCGCCAAGAAGTAGTCCAGCGCCGCATCGGTCCCAATGCTTCGAATGACCCCGGCGGTCTGAAGCAAACTCTCGCCTGTCAGCGCAGCCACGGCCTTCGTGCTTCCAATCACTCGGAAGTACTCCCGGGCCGGACCGTTGCCGAGGGACTCGGCGAAGATGAGGACGTTCTCGTCCGTGAGCCTCGCGGCGGACCTCGTCTCCCGAATCGCGTGGAAGTAATCCCCCGCGACCGGACTGGCCAGCGTGCCGGCGAAGGTCAGCACCCTCGGGTCCGTGAGCTCGGCGACCGCCTTGGTCTCCCGAAGCGCCAAGAAGTACTCCTTGGCAACGTCACTCCCGACCGATCGAGCGAATGCGAGGACCCTCTCACTCGTGAGCTCCGCGACTGCCTTCGTTTCCCAGAACGCCCCGAAGTACTCTACTGCCGCATCGCTCCCGATCGATTCGGCGAACGCGAGGACCCTCTCGTTCGTCAGTTCCGCCGCCGCCTTCGTTTCCCGGATCGCCAGAAAGTACTCGACCGTGGCTGGGGAGTCGATCGTCCGGAAGAATTCCACGGCCTTGAAGACCCTCTCGTTCGTAAGCTCCTTGACGGCCTTCGTACCCCAGATTGCCCAGAAGTACCACTCGGCGGTGTGACGGTCGATGGAGCGCGCGAAGGATAGGAGGCGATCGTCGGTCAGCTCCGCGACGGCCTGGGTCTCTCGAATGGCCCGGAAGTAATCCCGGGCGGCGGACGCTCCGATGGCAGTCGCAAACTCTGCGACCTCGGACAATCTCTTCGCCCGTTCGTCCTCCGACGCGAACTCCTTGCCGACGTAGGAGACGATGAGGCGTAGCTCATCTGGACCGCAGCCGGCCTTCACGAGCGTCCGGCGGGCCTTCTCCTCCACCCGCGTCGGATTTCGTTCGCGCCGTCCGCCTGCCAAGAACACACCTCAGGACACCCGGAAGGTCGCGTGAGGGACGATAAGTCTTCCCTGCACCCGCTTTCAGGCCGGTCCGCGAGACCCCGGACAACTCGGACGATCTCAGGCGCTCTTACGGTCTGCTAGAACGATCGAACGAAGCCGGCGGGGCTCATGATCGGCGCGCACTCCGTCTGGCCCATCCCCTCTATATGAGCCATGGAAGTGCGCCCGGCGGTACTGGCTCGATGACGGCTCTCGAGACTCCTCTGGAGTCGGATAGGGGTCCGATTCCCGTGAGCCACGTAAAGGGTCAACTCGACCGCCGGGAGTCACCCGCCCGTACTGACAGGGGGTCCCATCAGCGATGACCGGACTCCAGCCTCCGGCTCCTGGGACTGTGTCCGAATCGCCGGCCCCGGAAAGGTCCATCACGCCGAGTGGCCTGGTGCGCTACGGCAAGTTCCTCCTGGTCGGGCTGACGGGCGTGTTCGTGAACCTCGTGGCGTTTGTCCTTACGGTGGACGCCATCTCCCAGACCCCTCTATCGAACTTCTATTCGAGCGTACTTCACTTCGCCTCCAAGACCGCGGCGAACCCGCTCCTATACTTCGTGGGGAGCGCGGTGGCGTTCGTGGTGGCCACCCTGTGGAACTTCGCGCTGAACAGCGTGTGGACGTTCAAGACCGCGGTAGGCCACAAGCACTCCCCGACTGGTCGACTGGGGCTCTACTTCGGCGTCTCGCTCGGTTCGCTTGCGGTGAACGAGGCAGTCTTGTTCGCTACCGAGGCCATCCTGCCACCCCTGATCGGCCAGGGGATCGGCATCATTGCAGGAAGCGCTGTCGGGTTTGTGGGGAACTACCGGTACACCTTCGCGGAAGCATCGAA
Source organism: uncultured Thermoplasmata archaeon (assembly GCA_963735185.1). Taxonomy (GTDB): domain Archaea; phylum Thermoplasmatota; class Thermoplasmata; order Lutacidiplasmatales; family UBA184; genus Lutacidiplasma. Next base: position 1,678,144 of record CAVTJV010000007.1, on the reverse strand, counting down.
CTCCTGAACCGGTGAAGCCGGGTCCGGCGGGGGGTTTCAGCCTTCGATCCGCCCGTACTGGACGAGGCACCAGGCGAAACCTACCAACCCGACGGCCGCCAGCGCCTCGGGAAACAACGCGGTCAGTCGTCCCTCGATGAGGAACATGCTTCCCACGCCGGCCGCCACTACTCCGGCGAGGATCCCCGCGACGAGGGCCTGGGAGGCGCTCCGCGTGACGACACCGGCTGCGGCGGTTATGCCGCCAAGGAAGACCAGGAACCCCAGCAACCCGAAGGCTAGGTGAGCGGGCACCAGGATCGGGCTCGGGGCGGTGGACGAAGTGGCGACGAGGGCATTGGCCAGCCACGCTACCGCGATGACGCCGACCCCGTAGACCGCGAGGGCGCCTCCGACCACGACCCCCAGGCGACCGGCGAGGGCACTGGCGCGGGACTGCGGCAGGGTGAAGGTCAGGTAATTGGTCCGTAGGGAGAGGTCCTCTCCGACGGCAAGAGCGGTCAGGTCGAGGACCACGAGCGCGGCAAGGCCCGCGGTGATCAGGAGGCCTAGGACCTCGGCGGTGCCCGAGGACGGTACGCGGAGGTATAGGTCCGCGATCCCGCTGCCGATAGGCCCGGCGATGACGGGGATCAACAGCAACCAGATCCGCCGGGAACGCTGGAGCCGAGTTACCTCCCATCGGGCATTGTGGACCAGGGTCGCTCCTTCTCCGCTCATATGGCGTCCTCCCGGCCCACTCGCTCCATGTATCGTCGCGCGAGGTCCGGATCGGGCGTCGAGGCGCTCAGGAGCGGCAGGCCGGCCCGGACCACTCGTGCCAGTAGCACGGTCTGCTCGGGGTCGCCGCCCGAGAACCGCACGGTTGCGAGGCGGGGCCCCCCCATCGCGACTTCGCACTCGGGGCCGACGGCCCCGGTAACGGATTCGGCGGTGACGTCGGCGCCGAAGTACAGTCGGAGGCCCCTTCGGGAGCGGTCGGCGTCCGCATCCCGCTCGAGGTTCACGGGCTCGTCGCCGACCAGAGCTCCATTCCGGAGGAACAGCACCCGGCCGCAGACCTCCTGAACGTCCTCGATCAGATGCGTCGAGAGCAGAAGGGTGAGTCCGCTCCGAGAGAGGGTGCGAAGCACTTCCCTCAGGTCGTGTCGGGCGGCCGGGTCGAGACCGAGGGTCGGCTCGTCCAGGAGCAGGACCTCGGGGTCACCGACCAGGACCGCGCCGAGGAGCATCCGACGGGCAAGGCCCGTGGAGAGGGACCCGAACGGACGACCGAGATACTCGGCGACGTGCATCGCCTCGGCTCCGTGACGGGCGGCGACCCTGCGCTCCGCGGCGGGAACTCCCTTCACCCGCGCCACGTACTCCAGGAGGTCGGCTCCTGTGAGGTAGGGCGGAACGCCGGGCGTTTCCACGAGGGCCCCGAGATGACGTAAGGCTCGGACCCGGTCCCCGTAGGGGTCGAGGCCCTGGACCCGCACCGAGCCCTGGGTAGGGCGGGAAAGCCCCGACAGCAGCTTGAGCGTGGTCGTCTTGCCAGCGCCGTTGGGCCCGAGATACCCGACCGCTTCTCCGCTCCCGAGCGAGAAACGAACGTCGCGCAGCGCGTCGTGGTCCCCGTACCGCTTCCAGACCGCGTCGACCGTCAGGACATCGGAGGACACGGGGAGTTCGAGCGGGAGAGGGGAATATCATCCTCGCGGTCGATGCGCGAGCGTTCGGACCGGGTCGAGGTCAGACCGAGGACGGAGGCTTCTCCCCTTTCAGCGCGGCCTGGGCCGCCGCCAGCCGGGCCACCGGGATACGGAACCCGGAGCAGCTGACGTAGTTCAGCCCGACCCGATGGAAGAAGTCGATGCTTCTCGGGTCGCCCCCGTGCTCCCCGCAGATGCCGACCTCGAGGCCCGGCCTCGTCTTTCTCCCCTCTTCCACGGCCATCGCAACGAGCCTCCCGACGCCCTCCGTGTCCAACACCTCGAACGGGCTCTCGGGGAGGATCTTCTCCTCGAGGTACTTCGCCATGAACTTCGCCTCCATGTCGTCCCGGCTAAAGGCGAACGTCGCCTGCGTCAGGTCGTTCGTTCCGAAGGAAAAGAACTCGGCGTCGACCGCGATCTCTCCCGCGGTCAGGGCGGCCCGGGGCGTCTCGATCATCGTCCCGACCCGGTACTCGAGGGTCTCGCCGAGCTCGGCGAGGGTTCGCTTCGCCGCGACGTCGATCACCCCTTTCAGCAGGACCAGCTCCTCCTTGCAGCTCACCAACGGCAGCATGATGCCGACCTGCACCGTATCGCCCTCTTCCGCCCTCACTTGGACGGCGGCGCGCACGATCGCCTCCACCTGCACGTCGTAGATCATGGGGTAGGTCACCGCGAGCCGGCAGCCGCGATGGCCGAGCATCGGATTGTGCTCGGTCAGCTGTCCGAGCTTCCCGAGCATCCTTTCCCACCGGTGGATCTCGGGCGGCCACGCCCCGCGCTTCCAGAGGGCGTCGATCTCTTCCAGCACCTTCTCGCGGTCGGGGAGGAACTCGTGGAGCGGAAGGTCGAGCAACCGGACCACGACGGGCAGGCCCTTCATCGCTCGGAAGATCCCGAGGAAGTCGTTCAGCTGGAACGGTACGAGTCTCCGCAGCGAGTTGCTCCTCTCCTCGTTGGTCTCCGAGAGGATCATCTCTTGCATGATCTTGAGCCGGTCCGGCGCGTTGAACATCCTCTCGGTGCGACAGAGACCGATCCCCTCGGCGTGGAACTCCCGCGCCCGGGCCGCGGCCTCGGGGGTGTCCGCGTTGGCGTACACGCCGAGGGTCCGGATGTCGTCCGCCCACTCGAGGAGCTTGCCGAACTCGGGCGTGATCTGCGGCTCGACTGTCGGCACTTCACCGAGGAACACGGCGCCGGTCGTGCCGTCGATCGTGATCATGTCCCCGGTCTTTACGATCGGCCCGCCGTCGATATCGAAGAAGCCGTCCGCGGGGTGCACGCGGAGGGTGCTGCAACCCACGATGGCGGGCTTTCCCATCCCCCTCGCGACGACCGCGGCATGCGACGTCATCCCTCCCCGCGCCGTGAGCACTCCCTGCGCGGCGATGATTCCCCGGATGTCATCGGGCGTGGTCTCGGGACGGACGAGGATGATCTTCTCTCCCTTCGCCCCCCGCGCGGCCGCTTCTGCGGTAGCTAGGACCACGATCCCCGAGACGGCGCCCGGGGATGCGTTCAACCCTTTCGCAATGGGCGTGACCTGGACGGAGGGGTCGATCGTCCGGTGAAGCAGCCGGTCAACGTCTGCGGGGTCGAGACGCCCCACCGCGTCCGCCTTCGTGATCAGCCCTTCATTCGCCATCTCGTAGCCGATCCGGACGGCGGCCTGCGCGGTCCGCTTGCCGGTCCGGGTCTGGAGCATGAACAGCTTCCCGTTCTCGACGGTGAACTCGAAGTCCTGCATGTCCCGGAAGTGGCTCTCGAGCTTCGTCGCCACGCTTTCCAGCTGGGACCGCAGAGCGCCATCGATCGAGTCGATGGGAACCGGTGTGCGGGTCCCGGAGACCACGTCCTCGCCCTGAGCGTCCCCGAGATACTCTCCGAAGAGCCGCTTCTTCCCGGTCGAGGGGTCGCGCGTGAACCCGACCCCGGAACCGGAGTTCTTCCCCATGTTCCCGAAGACCATCGTCTGAATGTTCACGGCGGTCCCGAGCTCGTCGGAGATCTTGTAGAACCGTCGGTACTCCTGGGCCCTCGGGTTCTCCCACGACCGGAAGACCGCGTTCACCGCCCCTTCGAGCTGCTGCCACGGGTCCTGGGGGAACGGCGCGCCGGTCTTCTCGAGGACCAGCTCCTGGAACTCCCGGACGACCTCCGCCATCTCCTGGGCGGGGATCTCGGGGTCCTGGCTGACCCCGAGCCTCTTCTTCCGCTGGTCGAGCAGCGCCTCGAACTCCTCCCCCGGGACGCCGAGTACGATCCGACCGTACATCTGGATCAACCGGCGGTACGCGTCCATCGCGAAGCGGCGGTCGTTCGACAGGGTCGCCATCCTCTCCGCGACGCGGTCGGTCATGCCGAGGTTCAGGATCGAGTCCATCATCCCCGGCATGGAGAACGGACCCCCGGACCGCACGGAGAGAAGGAGCGGCGCGTCCGAGCCGCCGAGCTGCTTTCCGGTCTTCCTCTCCAAGGCGGCCAGTTTCGAGCGGATCTCGCTGACGAGCCCACGGGGGACCGACCCCGTCCGGAGGTACTGCCGGCACGCTTCGGTGGTGACGATCATGCCCGGCGGCACGGGGAGGCCGATCGAGGTCATCTCCGCCAGCCCGAAGCCCTTCCCGCCGAGGGCGAACTTGTCCAGCCCTCTCGCTTCCTCAAAGAGGTAGACGAACACCATTGTGACTCAACGCTCGCGGAGTTGATAGGTGTACACGTTATGAGCGCGTCGGACGGGACGCGAAGAGCTGGGCCGCCCAACAGGCTCCTCGTCGCGGGTCTCGGTGAGTCCTAGAATGCGAGGATCCTGGGCCCCCGGCCTCGAATCCAACAGGGGGTCGGAAACGTCTTGCCGATCTAGCTGAGCCTCGGGGAAGGTTGGTACCTTCGAACACGGTCCCGTGAACCATCGAGGACCGCCACGGGTCGATCCCTGGAACGTCGCCGGAACGGGCTCTCCAAAAGGCAAGATTATTGTAACGGAGTGGGATTTCGGAGAAGGTCAACCAGGAGTGAAGTGGATGTCGAGCGACCTCAAGAGAGTCTTCGGACTCGTCGGCCTTTTCCTTCTCCCGACGCTGCTGCTGGTCCCGGGCGTTGCCCCGGGTCACATCGGGCTCGCGACACCCGCGTCCGACACAACCACGAACTCCCTGTCGGCCGCCGCCGGAATCCCTCCGGCGTCCGCGCCGGCGGTCGCCCCCGTTCGAGTGGAACTACCCAACACCACGGGCATCCAGGTCATGGCGGCCCACGACGGCCACGCGCTCGCCTCGTACTACTACGACAATTCCACCCAGGAGCTCGCGCTGTTCACCGCATCCACGGAGTCGTTCACCCCGTTGCAGAACCTCGGCAGCGGGCTTGCCGTGGTCGAGGGGATCGTTTGGGCCGGGTCTCAGTATCTGGTCTCGATCTACAATTTCTCAACGGGGTTGCAGACGTTCGAGGCGTACTCCCTGCATTCGGGACTGAGGACCGTGACCTTGCCGGTGGACCCATACCAATCGTGGACGTTCGCCGGCACGGGCGACGGGTTCCTCTTCGTGACGGGCACCCCCGGGCTCTATGCCCTGAACGAACAGACCTTCGCGCTCGTACGCAACCTCACCCCGCTCCTGCCCGCGAACGCTACCATCGTCTCGGTGGCCCTGCAGGGCCTGAACCTGTACGTGGGCGGGGAGAGCTTAGTCTCGGGTCAGTATTGCGTGCTCTACGGATTCATCAACCTCCTGAGCGGAACGTTCACTCAGCTGAGCCCAGCCCCCACCGGAACCTCCGATGTCAGCCGCACCGTCCTGTCCGTTGTCGTGAACGACGGGAGGGTCTTCTTCGGAGGAATGGCGGTGGTCTCCCAGGGTGGTCTCCGCACCGTTGGGGGAATCCTCGTCGCCTACGACATTCGTACGGGCACCCTCACCCACCTCGCCCGTTACCTCCCTTCGCGCGGCGCGGTGATGCAACTTGTCCCGGTAGGGCGCACGGTCGGCGTCGTGGAAGCGTACTACAACTTGGCCAAGGGGGCCTTCGCCTCGGGAATCTACGTGGTCAACCGGGGGCTCTCGGGTCTGATCAACGACACGGCGATCACCGGCAACGAGTTCTTCGTCACTGCCTATGAGAGCTCAGTGACGAACGGGCTCCTCTATCTGGGTGGGCAGGACCTGACCACGGGCTACTCCGAGGTCGAGTACCTCCCGGTCGCGATGCTCGTGCCGTAGGCGGCCCTCGGCCTCCGTCTCGTCGTGATCGAGCCCTCTCCGAAAACCTCCGCTCATGGCGGAACGAGGCGTTTCCGGTTAGGTGGGGTCCAGGAGCTATTCCCGGATGGTCCGCGGGCTCGATCCGCGACCGGGTGGCGCCGGCGCGGTCGACGAGACGGGCTCCTCCACGTCGTGGCGAAACCGGATCATCATGACCGTTCCCAGGAGAAGAACGACGGTGGCAGCCACCGAAAAGGACCAACCCACAGACGGCCCCCACGAGGCGGTTATAGGGGGACACCCGGGATAGGCGCACCCCATGGGAATGATGAAGGTCACCGAGCCGGAGAACGAGGCCCACGGCCCGCTGGGTTCGAAGGTTCGCTGGGACGAAGGAATGTCGTGGGCGAACGCCCCGGGAAGAAGGGCCGCGAAAACGGCCGTCGCCGCGATCGCGAGCGCAATGGCGACGAGCACGAGGATCAGCTCTGGAAACACTCTGCGCGGTGTACTCCGCAAGATCACACCAAGGATACCGCCGATCGCGCCGGACGCGAATGCCGCCGCTGCCAGCACTAAGGTGAGCGCGGCGACGCGCCCCGTGCTGTTGAACCCCGCACCGGAGTACGAAGACGACACTGGGCTGAAGTTCGGGATGTTCGCACCGGGGCACGATGCCTGAACGGGCCCGCTTCCCGGCAGCGACACGAGGAAGAAGTTGGTTTCGCAGTCGGTGGGGGGGATTCCCCACCACCCTACCTGAGCGTCGTAGTTGTACCAGGGCGCGAACAGGGCAGCCCCCAAGAGGACGGCTCCCACGAGTACGTAGACCGCGCCGAGAAGACTGCCGGTCCTTCTTCGGACCATAGGGGTCGCCAGTCGTCGAGACTGGCCGCCCCGTGATAGACCACCCCTGCCCTTCAACTTTGATGCGAAACCCTCCACGCGCCCGGTAGATGACCGAGGGCGGTCGGGCGGTTCTCCTCGGTGCCCGAGAGAGGGGCTTGCGATCTGCTTGCGGGTCCCTCGACCCTAGTGAACGCAGGAATTACCGCGGATGGAGGGCGCGTGCGACGGAGGACGGTTAGGGCCGGCGCGTCCTTCGGCACCGGCTATTTATCCCTGGAACCAATCCCATGCGACCGGGGACGAGCCATGAGCGGAAAGCCCGAGTCGAAGCTCCAGGCGAAGGGACAGAACATTGAGCAGCACTTCCGGGACATGCGCCAAAAGGTCCACGATTACATCGAGACGAAGAAGGCGGACCACACGATCAAGAAGCTGCTGAAGCAGGACCCGGTCGCGGTACTGCTCGCGGCGGACATCGGCTTCTGGTCCGTGGAGGATGTCCGGGACTACATCTACTGGGAAATCACCACCACCGACTGAAGCGTCCGCGCCCTAGTGGACGGTCCTCGGGTTAGCGACATTCGGCCGCCGGTCGGCCCACCGGCCGCGGAGGCGTTGCGAAGGAAGGAGGTGCGGGTCTCGACGGTTCGGGGGAGAGGGGAGCAGACCGCCCGGCACAAAGCCCGGGCCGGCGCTCTCGCGGGGGATGTCCCGGGTGACCGCGATGGCCCTTCACATCCCTAGTCTGGGAGCAGGTACGATACCTCGATGGGAGCCCAGACCGCGAGGGGGCAGACAGCGCTACCCGATGAGTTCCAGAACACCAGAGTCTCGCCCGACGCGAGGTTCGGCACGGGAAACCCGCCCGTGAAGCTGAAGGAGGACGGAGGACCGACGCACCAGGGCGGGGCCGACGAGTATATCGAAACCGCGTCGGACGAGTAGATCGCGTTTCGGTCATTCTGGAACGCCTGAAACAGAACGGGAGACAGGATCGCGATGGAGAAACTGCAGCCCCAGATCGACATCGAGCCCCCGACGATGAACCCTGATGCACCCGCCGGGGTCGAGACCGGCCACGCGTCGTAGCCGTTCGCAGGAACGGAGATGTTATCGCTCACCGGTTGGAGAACGTCGAGGCCCCGGTCAAATATCGCTTGGATCGTTTGAGTGACAGTCACAATCCGGTTCGGGGAGGCGTTGCCGAAGACCCAGAAACCCATCACGTACGTGCCGGGAAGCAGCGTGTAATTCAAGGTGCCGCTGTCTCCGGTGCAGGCTCCCGATGGGCATTCAGGAGCGCCTACCGGCTGTGAACTATTGGCCACATACACCCCGAGCTCGCCGTTCGCGACCCACCCCCCGCGCAGGTCGACCGAATTGTCCACGGTGAACACGATTCGGCCATAAGAGACCGAATAGTGGACACAACGGGGCAGGAGCACAGGGTTGCTCGGGGTCAGTTGCGCCGGAGGAGTGTACCCCGACGCGAGCCCGGAGCACGCCGTGCTCTGCGTGGACGTCTCCCACACCCCGACGAAAGTGGCAGAGAGCATGACCGCGGCCACAAAGCAGACAGCCCCGGTCTGGCTACGATCGGTCGTTCTCCTTCCCCTCCCCGCACTTCGACAGCTCTGGCGAGGTATCGCCGGAGGCCTGCTTAAGGGTTCGACACGGACCCTCCGACCCCTCCGCCCGGACTCAGGGTCGGGGGGGGCCACCGTGCCCCCGATGTTTTACAGAAGTGGGCAGGCGTCTCCGAACCCCACGATTTGTTCTCGGCGGCGTGGTCGAGAGGACACGATAGCATGCTGCGCCGAGCCGCCCGCCTAACCTCCCAGTGGAGCGGTATTCGGCGTGGCGCGAGGGGTAGACTTCCGGAGGCTCCAGTACGAAACCGTGGCCCCGGTGAGTAAGAGCGCCGCGGCCAAGAGGACGAGGACCCACGTCCAATCCGGCCCCCAGTAGAAGGTCACGGATGGAGTGCCGGCGCGGGTCGTGGACCCCCAGAAGCTGCTGTCGTACGGGTAGAAGGATGCACCGTTTCCGTTGTCCGACGAAAGAGCTGAGGGAAGAGCTGCCGCGAAGTAGAGGGCGGATCCCAAGTTTGCGAACGATGCCGCCAGGCCGAGCGCGAATCCCCAGCGAACGCGTCCACGGGTGATCGTTCCCCGCGAGTGCCTCCTGAGGCCCACGAGGGCAGCTGCCAGTCCCAGGGCCGATGCCGCCAGAACCCCCCAGGAAGCGTGGATCGCGACCGCCCCTGCCTGAGGGAAAATGGAGGGGGAAGCATACCACCAGCCCATCGAACCCGGATAGGGTGGGCACGCCCCGCTGAACTGCAAGTACCAGGGATAGAACACGTAGGTCCCGTTGCAACCCTGGGCCCCATTCTGCTGGTACCACATTTGCCACCACGGAAGGGTCAGCCCAGTGATGGAGAGGACGACGCCGGCCAGCAGGCAAGTCATGCCGAATCTCGACAAACCGGTTTCAAGTTGGACGCGTCCGCGCACCACCGAGGTCGCCCCAAACCCAATCAAGAGGGAGGCGCCGACGGAGAACAAGAGTAGCAGTTGGAAGGGTCCGGCATTTCCCACGACGGTCGGAAACTCGTTCCCGACGTTGGTTGACGAGGTGGCTGCTGAAATCCCGAGAGAATTGGTCCACCAAAGGAGGAGAGCGCCGGCGATGAGCGACAGGGCTCCGAGAGCCGTCGACCGCCGAGACACGGGCTCGGCCAAGGCCCGCGGGGGACATTAGACCTCGTGACGCTGGCCCCGCGACGACTCGCTACGGGTCGCGTAGCATCGGACCAATCGCCTTGTCGGTGGACGCCCCCCAAGAAGGCTCGGTTCCTCGACTTTCGAGATACTTGGTCGAGACACTGACTCCCATGTTTTACAAAAGGGGGAGTATCCGCCCACCGACCCGACCCTGGGCGGGATTCCTCGCTCCCGCGCTCCCGCCCCGATCCCGCCCCTCCGATCGCTCCAGACTCGCGCCACCTGGGCGATTCTGGAACGATGCGTGGAAGCTCCATGGCGCGCCCTTGATTCCCCACCGAGTGCCTGACGGTGGCGGACGTGGCCCTCTTCCCCAGCCCCTCTCTCCATGAGCCGGGTGCCGGGGCACGCCTACTCCCTCGTGCTGCGCATCGGGGACAGGGCGTCTTCGGACTCTCGGAGGCCTAGCCGGCAGCCGATGGGCCCCGGCCCTCGCTAAGATACTGGGTTCCTCGGTAGGCGAGCACCGCAGGCCTGACAGGATCGGCGCCTCGGAGCGTTGGAGGCTCCGCAGGAGGAACAGACCTTAGAACCCTGCATGACCGCCTTCGGCCCGGCCGGAGGCACCCATCGAGACATGACCTCGGAGCTGGTATTTTCGGGTTCCGGTCTTCGCATCCAGACCCCCAGGGCGAGGGCTGCTCCGACCGCCGCGCCAATCACTGCGAGGAGCCATATCGGAAACCACTCCGTCGGAGAGGAGGCCGCGGACGAAGAGACCGTGACGGAGGTGGAATTTGATATGCTGACGCCGACCGCGTCGGTTGCAATGCAGGTCGCTACGAATACGCCGGCGGCAGTGTACGCGTGGGTGGCCGAGCCCCCGTTCTCGGTGTACATGGTGGTGCCGTCTCCGAACGACCAACCAACCGTGATGGCCGAGGTTCCTCCACTGGCCGAGCAGACGAAGGTGATCAGTTCGCCAGTGGTGGCGTTGGTCGGGCTGACCGTCAAGGAAATCCGCGGGTCGGGGTTGACCGTGACCGCCATCGCGCTGATCGCCCGGGAGCCTGAATGGTCAGTGACCCGACAGGCTATGGTGCCGTTCGGAGGCGAGGCGAAGGTCGCCGCGAAGCTGGAATTGCCCGGGGCGAAGCGCCCGCCTCCGACCGACCATTCGAAGGTGTACGGGGGCTGGCCACCGGAGGGCGTGCACATGAAGAGGTCGGACAGGCCGACGTCTAGGACCGGACGCGAGGCGTCGATGGTCACGGACAGAGCGAGCAGCGTTCCAGCCGTAACAGTATTCGAGGTCGTGGCGATGGACGTAGGGGACCCCGAGCCACAACCGATGCAGTCCGTCGTATTGAGGAAGAAGGAGTAGCTGGTCCCCGCGGTGAGTCCTGTCACCGAGATAGTCCGGGTCGCTGCATTCGCGATGGTGGCCACCGGTTCGGCCGCTCCGCCGTTCGCCCGCTCGTAGAGCGCGTACCACTGGAACGAGAGCAGTCCGCCGTACGAGGCGTTGTTGGTCCAGTTGAACGTGACCGAGGTCGCAGTGACCATCGACTCGGTGAGGTAAGCAACCTTAGGTTGGACGACCTCCAGGACGTTGGAAGTCGCTCCCGCACGGTGGAATGCGTATTCGGTCACCTGCCACCAGAAAGTCGTCCCAGGCGAAAGGGAGTCGACGGCGAACTCGGTCGTCGTCTGTGTCGTCAGAACCCCGACCGGGACGAACGGGCCGCTCGCACCCGTCGTTGAGTAGGCGATCGTGTAATTGGAGAAGAAACGGTCGTAGGTCTCAGTCCAGGAGAGGCTGATCGCTCCGGGCGAGATTCCGGGCGCACTCAGCGTAATCGCCGCATCCGGTTGGGCGTCCGGCGTCACGGTGGTCCCGCGCGATTCCCCCGGCCAATCGGAAGTGGCGCTGAAAAGAGGGGAACCCGAATGAGTAGGTGTCACACCGGCGGTGGCACCGAGCCAGCCGGCAGTGACCATGATCGCCACGAGCAGCACCGGCAACGAACGAGCCAATGTCCGCGCGAACCGGTTTCGGCCTGGCGACCGAATCTGCGCCATCAGGCGCGTTTAAAATGGGCTGGTTCACGAAGATATACCTTTGCCTCGTCGTCGAGGCAGCGCTGAATGCGCGACGGACAGTACGGCTGTGTGAATCGGCTGATATTCCTGCAGCCTCGAGCCGAGCAGAGGATACACGACTGGTACTGTCCTATAAGACCATTGGAAACTGGCCTCCTAGCCCTCGGAGAGGCTCGGGCGGGGCCGGCTGCGGCCTGTAGGACGCGTCGGCGGGGGCAGGGACGTGAACTGTGGGCCCATGGACCCCTTCACAGGTTCTGAGGGGCTAGGCGGTGGCCTTGGGAAAGCGGGGGGGACCCTACCGTTGGGGGTCGGAGCAGTGGTGTCGGGGCGATGGGCGCTTACTCCCCCCGTTGTTTTACAAAAGGGGGCAGAGCGCCGCACCACCCACCCCGACGTGCCCTCTTTCCCTGACGTAAACGCTGTCAGGGGGTCATGACCGCTGCCAGGAACGCCAGAAAGGCCCCTCCCGGCCCTCGGATCGCCCCAGGTCTCCCACCGAGGCCCGGGGAGGGGGCCAAGTCCAGCCAGGCGGCCGGATCTGGTGACCAGGCGGGCCTCCCGAGCCGCCCTCCACCGCCCGAAGCGGCCTGGCAGCTCGCCCAGGCGCCCGGAGGTCAGCCGACCCCGCGGCCGCCGTGCCTCCACTGGTCTACCTTCACTGCACTCACTTCGGGACGCTGAATCCCGTCGGTTCTGGCGGGCACTGCTCGTCTTGCGGGGCCACGCCGTAGGCGCTCGACGCCAATTTGTCGAAGCAGGGTTCGGAGACGCCTAGTCCCTGCTATGGGGGTGGAGACGGGGGACCCGTCGGTGGAGAAGGTCCCGCTGGGGGGAGTGCCGACGCGCTCTCCCACCCGAACACGGGTGCTCGCCGCCTCCGACGGCGGCGGATCTCCCAGTCGACGAGAACGACTGCCGCGATGGCTGCGACGACAAGGAGAGGATCGATCCAGTCGAACGGAGAGGCCGGGCCGCCGATACCGCCTCCTCCGCCGATGGTCGGGGGTGGTGGAAGGGAGACGTTCGCGACGAAGGCGCCGTTAGATGAAAGGACGGTCACGTTATCCGAATTGAAGCCGGATACGAACACCTGTCCCGTCCGGTCGTCGACCGCGATCCCTGCCATCGGGTAGCTCGACACCGGACCGTGCGCAACCACACTGTTGTTGAGGTCCGAAATCGCTTCGACCTGGTTGTCGAATGGGTCCGTTACCCAAACACGACCCGATGCGGCATCGTACGCCAGGGCTCCTCCGCTGCCGTAGGACGAAGATCCCGCGATCGCCTCCTGTGTGTTGTTCCCCGTCGATACAACGCTCAGCGTTCCGTCGAGGAGGCAGGAAACGTAGACGCTTGCGGCTCGAGAATCGTACGCCACGGACATCGGGTTCTGGAAAGTAGACGGAGGTCGACCGGCGCAACTGATCGGTACGGTCGCCACGATTCGGTTTGTGCCGTCCGAGATTACTAGGAGGGTGTCCATCCACCCGAGATCATTGGCGACGAACACCTCCCCCAGCGCGGGATCGTACGCCACGGCCACCGGCTCCTCGGTCCGGTTCTCGCTGATCGTGGCGACTTCATGCTGAGTCGAAAGGGACACCACACTGATGTTTCCCTGGTCTGGGGCCGCAGCGAACAGCTCGTCCAAGGCGGAGTCGTAGGCGAGGCTCCAGATGTTCTCGTGGACAGGTATGGTGGCCGCGACCGAGTCATTGAGGTCGGAGATTGCCGCGATGACCCCGGCTCCGGTCTCAGCGACCAAAACCTCGCGCGAATCCGGGTCGTACGCCAATCCGAAGGGATTGACGCACGCGGCACCGAGCCAGATCGAAGCAACCACCATGTCGTTCGTGTCCGAGATCACGTAGATCTCGTTGGTTTCCGAGTCGGCGACAAAGACCTCGGAGGTGGTCGGGTCGTACACCACCCCGGCCGGCCCGTGCGGAGCGCCGTAGAATCCGCATTCGTCGACACTGAGCGAAAGCGAGGTACGTAACGTCGCAATCCCGTGCGCCGAGGGGCCCGCCCAAACCCGTGGGGTGGGCTGCGCGTAGGGTGCCCCCAAGCCCAGTGCAGAAGGCACCACACCCGTCTCTCCGGCGAGCAGGAGGCTGAGAAGGATAGCAAGAAAGAGACCGCTACTTCTGGGGGAATGGCGGAGATGATGCCTTCGCTTCACGTGACGTTCTCCGGCCGGAGTCTGGCTTGTCGGGGCCCGCCTGGTCCGACACGAGGCGTCGGACGTCTAAAGGAATTCCTCGTCCCTTCTCGGTGAGAGGGGGATCCCGAAGCAATCTCGGTTCGGCCTATCCAGCGCATCGACAATCTCTGCGGTCCTCTCAGGGGTCTCGTTACATGCGTCGGAAGCCGTGTCCCCGGGCGGGCAGGGCAAGTCGGGAGACCTTGTCCCCCTCGGTGTTGCGACTCGACCTACATCTACCACGGCGGAGATTACGCGCCGTTCGTGCACCCCATCGATCACCTAAGGTATGGGCAGCACAAGGGGCCGCCCCCCCGGGAAGGTCGCTCCCGAACGCTCGTCGCGGTTGGAGCGCAGCGAACGGACCGGGGCTCGCGCTCGACGGCCTATCCCGGCGGCGGTTCATCCTCGGGAGGCCCGGCGGAGGGGGGAGATCCATCCGAGCTCCCCGAACTCTCCGCTGGGGGCGCGTGGGTCGGAGTCGCGGGCGAGGTCTCGGGCTCCTCCCGCCGCCTCCGCCGGGCGACGACCACGAGGAGCAGAAGCAACAACGCGATGGCGAGGACGGCGCCAGTCCAGAACCACAGGCTCGAAAAGAGCGAGTTGCCCGTGCTGGCGCCGCTCCCGGGGGATGCGGTAACGGTGAGGGCGGCCATCGCGCTTGCGCTCTTGCCGGCGGTGTCGGTGACCGTAACGTTCGGATGGAAGGTCCCGGAGCCCGTCGGGGTGCACGCCAACCGGGACGTGTTGGAGGAGTCGCACCCCGGTGGGAGGGAAGTGTACACGAACGTGTATGTCCCGGTCCCGCCGCTCACGAGGACGGTCAGGTTCGAGACGTGCCCGACCGCGATGGTGTCCGGGACGGCCTCGAAGGAGGCAATCACGGGCGCTCCCTCGGCGGCGTGGACCACCGTGAGTTGTGTCGTAGCACTCGCATGGGACTCAGAAGCGTCGTACACATCGACCTTCACGGTGTAGCTCCCGACGGTGTTCGGTGTGCACGGCAACGTCGCGAGGTCCTGCGTGGCACAGCCGAGTGGGAGCGCGGAGTAGCTGTAGCTGAAGGGTGCTTGGCCGCCCGTCGTCGTCACGGTGAGATCGCTCGTGTTGCCGAGCGTCACGGTGGAAGGGACCGCGACAAAGGAGTGAATGACCACGCCCGATCCGGCCAGTGTCACCGTGAAGGAGGTGACCGCGGCGGCGTTGTGCCCCTGCACATCGGTCACGTTCACGCCGACGACGTACCGGCCGGTGCTGGCGGGTGCGCATGGGAGCTTGGAGATATTGTCGGTGGAGCAGCCGGTCGGTAGGGTCGAGTAGACGTAGGTGAGCGGCCCGACTCCGCCCGACGCGTCCACGGTGAGGTTGGTCGAGTTCCCGACGGAGAACGAGGAGGGCTCGGCCTGGAACGAGTTGATCCTCGGCCAGCTTGATAGGGCTCCCCCTATGCGGATGGTCGAAACCGTCCCGTTCCAGAACCCCGTGACGAAGCTGCGGTCGATCACGGGTGCGTAGACGATGTCCGAAGGGGAGTACGAAACGTTGGTGGAGGCGACGATCTGGTGGGTCGTTCCGTTGATGACGTACACGACCCCTGCGGAATAATTGTCGCAATTCGCGAGGATGGAGTCGTTGACCGAGTCGTAGGCGAGGCCCCAGGTGGGCCCGCCTCCCGTGATACCCACGGTAGCGACAGGTGCGAAATCCGGCACGGAATTGACCGTAATGTCCTTGGAGGAACAGGTGTTCTGCACGTACACCTGGGCGCTGTGGGGGTCGTACAGGATTCCGGTAGGACAGTGGTTGGTGGCGAAGTTCCCCACGACGACACCCGTGGACCCGTTGAATACCGTGACGTTCTCGCTGCCCTGGTTGACGACGAATACCCAGTCCCGCACCGGGTCCCACGAGAACCGGACTGGCCCCCGCCCCGTGGGAACAGCACCGAGGTAGGCGTGGGTCGACGCCTGATACACCGTGACGTTGGAGCCAATGAAGTTCGAAACGAACACCCGGTCGTCGGTTGGGTCATACAGGAGCCCGGCGGGACCGATCTGGCTCCCGACGCTGTTGTTCTGCACCGTAGCGACGACGTGGAACGTCGACACGTTCACCACCACCAGACCCTGCTGCCAGTAGGTGCCGTAGTCGAGGTAGAGCCACTCGTTCTGGGAGTCGAGGGCCATTCCGTTCGTCACGTCGGTGGAAGAGGAGGTGTGGATAGCCACCGACCGGAGCATGTGGCCGGTCGACGCGTTGATCTCGTACAGGAGCCCGGCCCCTCCGTCATAAACATAGAGGACTCCGCGGGCCGAGTCGTAGACGACCCCGTCGGTGAAGAATTGGAGGGGAATGGCCGCGACGAGCGTGTTCGTCACGGTCGAGATGACGGTGAGGTTGGCAATCCCTCCCGAGTCGGTGTTGATGTTGGAAACGAAGACGCGGTCGAGGCCCGGGATGTACAGGGACGCCCACAGGTAGCCTTGGGAGATTACCGCGTTCCCGTAGGAGATGTTCCCCACCAGGGTGTCGTTCGAGGTTTGGATCATCTGGACCCACCCGCCGCCTAAGGTGATCGCGTAGGCGATGCCGGTGGTGGGATCGAACGCGAATGAGGCGGCGGAATACACATCGTGGATCTGGGGACCCTGGGTGCCGGTGGCCGGGTTCACCACGACGACGCCCTGGTCGGAGGAGACGTACATCTCCTTGGTCGTCGGGACGTAGAGGAGGGCCAGCGGGCAGTCATCATACGCGCAGTCGGCGATAGGGACGGATCCTACGACCGCATAAGTCGCCACGTCAATTTTCGTGATGTTCTTGCTCCCGAAATTGGCCACGAACATCTCGTTCAGCGCCGGCACGTACTGCAGGGCGTCCGGGTTCGTACCGGTTCGGATCTGGGCAATGACCGCACCAGAGTTCGGGTTCAGGACCGTGACGTTCTTGTGCCAGTAGTTCGCGGACCACAGCTCGTCGGTCTGCCAGACGTAAAGGAGGTCGCGCGGGTAGGCCGGGACGGGGACCGAACCCACGATCTGGTAGGTGGACGCATTGAGGACGGTCAGCTTCGACTCGACCGTGTCGGCCACGAAGATGCGGTCCGTACGATTGTCGTAGGCGACCCCCCAGGGCTCGTGAGGCATCTTGATCCAGCGGACCCCCGTCTCGTTGACCGGGTCGATCACTCCGACCGCATCCGAACCGTAGGCGGTCACCCAGATTCGGTCAGTTCGGGTGTCCCAAGCGAGCGCTTCCGGGTTGACGGCACTCACCGCATTGGGAAAATCGCCGGGGACAACGGTGTTGTTGAACAGGACGAGGGTGCTGAGGACCTGGGCCGACCTCACTGGGCCCGAGGCCTGTGGCTGAGACGCCGTCGGGGGCGACTGGAGGTGGTCGGCGGCGGGAAAAACGCCGGTCCGCCCCGCTCCGCCACCCGGGGCTGCGACAGCGAATGAGGAGCCGAGCATCAACATGACGAGGGCGATCACGACCACCGACGAAGAACTCGGTCTCCGCGGACTAGTGCTGTTGAGCATGTACCCACGGCCCGAGGACCGTGCCAGTGCTTGCGCGGAAGAGCCGGGCGTCAAGATAAGCTGACGCCTCCCGTGCAGCGTGACTCTCTCGGAGAACGCACCCCGTAGAAGCTCGCGGGACGGGCAACCTCTCCCGTACTCTGCCATCAACGACCTCGGGACCCGTCGGGAAGGCGTCCCAGGCCTGAGTCATCATTGGTAGCTAGACCCTCGCACAACGGTACGGAATCGCGGCTTGGTGCTGGGCAAGTCTCACGTCTGGCGAAGGGGGGCTCCACGGGCCGGGGCGGTGGCGTTGGATAAACGGCCGGGGGATCCCCCACCCGGGGGATCCAGGCCGCGAATCGGGTCGGTGGGCGGATACTTCCCCCGTTGTTTTACAAAAGGGGGCACCCCCGCTACACCACCCTCCGAGGTTAAGAGAGATCGGACGCGGCTAGTCTATTGGCTCGGGGGGCCTCTTTCGGATAGTATCCGCAACGGAGCCCCAACTTCTGATACGCCTCGACAGCTCTTCGGAGGCGTTTTTCATAATCTGGAAGGTCAACCACTTCGAACTTGCCGCCAGGGCGTTCCTCGGCTCGGTGTTTTGCTTCGGAATACGCGACTGCGCGCTTACAAACCTCGCAGAAGGGGCTCGCCGATGGTAGGTTCCCGAACGGCTTCGGAGGCGGGGTTCCGAGTTGAATGAATTGGACGGCTGCGGTGTGGCGATCTGGGGGAGCTAACATGCTCGCTCCATTACGCACCGACTAAAGCCCGTTTCTGAGGACCGCCGTGCCGGTGTAGCCTTTCGCACGACCAACCGATTAAATAGACCCCGCGCCCTATTCTGTGTACATATGGGGAGCGCATGACGAAGCCCACGGGACGACCTCGCGGTCGCCCCCGCATCTACCGTTCGGGTGCGGAGGTGCGTGCCCTTCGCCATATGAAGAAACGCGCTTACCTGAGCCGTCACCCCGACAAGCTCGCCGCATGGAGGATGCGACTTTACCAAGTCGCTCCGAACGTGGGGAAGATCGTCAACGAACGCAAAGCGAAACACGAACGTAAGGAGGGGATTACCGGGGGACTAGGGAAGCCCGTCGGCGGACGACCTTCGGGGTTCTCAAAGAAGAAGTGGGCAGGCGCGGGGGCTAATGCTCCGACCTCAACCCTCGCCGAAGGACCGTTCTATCGCCCGCCCCCCGCTTACCGCGAGGCTTTTGCTTACGACATGGAGCGAACGGTCCGCCAATTCCGTCGAGCACGAGACCGCTCGCCGGTAATCCAATTTCCCGAGAGGACGAATGAGTGAGGGCGCGGACGAACCGCAACCGAACGCCGGAATAGAGACAGGGCCGACCGTAGAGGAACTACTGACTCGCGTTCATCCCACGCGGCGAGAAGACGCGAAGGCCGCCGTAGCGGGAGCCCGTAACGCGCGGCTGCCAGAGTTGGGGCAACGAGAGGGCGTCCCGGTTCCTCACGACCTCGACCCGGGTTACCATGCCAAGATGGAGGCCGTCCTCGATGGCTTCCGGGTTCGAGTTGGTAGCTACGTAAACCACCGTGAGGCGCTAGTCGAGCGGGTCCGCCAGTGTGAGGTGATCGCCGCTCACAATGCGGCGCTCAAAGAAGGCGAGGCCGGGATTTCCGACGTGGGGATTACTCTCGACGGGGCACTTCAACAGATCGTCTATACAGATCGCGTCCTTGAGCTCTTGAAAGATCGGCTCGCGGGCTTGACGACAGAGAAAGACAGTCACGACCAGAGGATGGCGGAGCAAGCGGAGTTGGCCCGTCTCTCCGCGCTACCGGTTGCGGAGCAGGTGCGGATCGCGGTTGAAAAGGCCCTAGCGCAGAAGGGGGTCTCACCGTGACCGCCTCGGAAGACCGAATGGCGGTCCTCGCCGGTCTCGCCGCCGCCGAGCTCGGCGAGACCAATAGAGCCGCCGCCGAAGCGGCCGTGCGCGACGCGTTGGCGCTGCCCACCCCCGCATTGGACCGCGAAGACGACCTCCTGTGGCCCGCCGAACGGATGTCGCGCCACCTTAGGAATTTCGACGACCTCGTTGACCGGGTCCGGAAGGTCCAATCGCTCTACGGCTCGGGTTCCTGGACACGGGAGCTCCCGGTCCATACGCTGTTGCGTCAGGCCGTTCTAGAATCGCGGCGGGCGGGAGGGACATAGCCATGCCCTTCCCGGGTGATTCAAACTCGCCGGAGGCCCGTTATCGGCGCGATCTGAGGGCTCGCAAGAGGGCCGCTCGGACGTCCGCGGACAGGGACAAGAACGCGGGACTGGACGTCCCGGACGTCCCGAACGGACGTCCTGGCTATAGCCCGGGGCTTATCCACCATAGCAAACCGATTGTCCCGCCGTCCGAACCCGCCGTCCCCACGGCCCTGAAACCCGAGCCGAAGAAGCCCGAGAGATCGGGCATTCTCATGTACTAGGGGTGTGGAATGTCGTCAGACCCCTTCGCGGAGATCGCTGCCGGGTTCGTTACACTTAGCCCCAAGGAGCAGGCGCGGATTCGTAGGCGTATCCGCATGGTCGCTGGCATCTTTCCAGATGGGGTGGTCTACCTGGCACACTCACGGCATCCCGAGCTATTCCCTCCGCGTTTCAAGCCGAAGTCTCCGGCGCCGGCGCAAGCGACAGTCCCATTGACCGCCGAGGAGTTAGAGGAGACGACCCGGCCGTTCGTCTACAAGGAAGCATAAGCCCATGTCCGTTGCCGTTGAGCCTACAAGGTGGGAGAAAGTCTCCTCCAAGCTAGAGACTTGCTCTAGGTGCGGGCGCGGGTTTCTCTACGTCTTCGTTAACCCGCTGAATCCTTCCGAGCGTCTTTGCGGTGACTGTCGCGCTCAGCTGCATGGGAGGTTCTAGATGACGGACCTCGCCTTTGCCAATCTCACCCGTCAGCAACGATACAATATCGCGGAACGGGACGCCTATCGGTCGTGGGTCTCCCTTCATGGTCCCGTCAAGGGCGGACAGAAGGGCTTTCGGGCGATCTTGCGCGAACACCAGATGAAGGTGCCCCACCACTACCGGCAAACCGCACGGACCGCTAATGAGGCGGAGGCCGAACGCAAGTTCGTTGAAGAGGGTCTAGGGCGCGAAGGTCAGTACACGCGACACCGCTACCCTGAGGTTTCGGAGACGGAGTAGCCCGTGCCGTTTGTCGTTGATAAGCGCAAAGGAGACCGACACCGCGCCGGGTATTGGACCGAGCATCGGGCCGCGCGTCCGTTCGTTGGAGTGGATGGGGAAGGCTGGGGACAGACGTATGCGCTCCTAGCTGACTCGGGCGGTTTTCATGTCGATAACGTCCAGGGGCTTTCAACCGTCCAATGCCTCGATTACCTGTCACGACTCAAGGAGCGGAACGGTCCCGCGCACTTTGTCGGGTTTGCCTTGAGCTATGACATTAACCATTGGCTCAAAGACCTGACCGACCCGGCGCTTTACGCTCTCTACAAGAACGGGCGCGTTCATTGGGAGGACTACTGGTTAGAGTGGGCTCCGAAGAGATGGTTTCACGTCAAGCACATTCCGAGCGGACGGTCTGTTCGCATTTGGGACGCTTTTCCCTTCTTTCAAAAGTCCTTCTTGAAAGCGTGTGAGGATTGGGGCGTGGGCGTTCCGCCCGAGGTCGTGAAAGGGAAGGCGGCGCGACACGATTTCGGCCCAGCCGATCTTCCGCGCATTATCGAATACAACCGCATCGAGCTTGACGTTCTCGTTCGACTGATGGACAAACTCCGCGCGGGTATGCGGGACGCGGAAATTCCGGTGGGTCAATGGTATGGAGCGGGCGCCGCCGCAGCCAAGCTCCTAGAGCTGAATCGGGTCCGCGAAACGATTTACGAAACTCCGCCCGATATGGAGAGGGCGGTTCTCGGGGCCACGTTCGGAGGCAGAATCGAAGCGGGCCATTTCGGCTCTTATGCGGGACCGATATGGAACGGAGACCTGAACTCGGCTTATCCCGCCGTTCTGAAGATGCTTCCCGACCTTTCGCGGGGACAGTGGTTCCACCTTACCGATTCCGCCGACCTTGAACTCCTAGTCTCGCGACACTATCCCATCATCCTCTACCATGTCGAGTGGACCTTTGCGCACGGGAGTCCCTACTATCCGCTCCCTTGGCGCGACAAAGACGGCTCGATCTACTTTCCGCGCGTGGGGCGGTCGTGGGTATGGAGTCCTGAGGTCATAGCTTGCTACCGCACGGGATGGCCGCTCAAGCTCCTTGAAGGGTGGGTTTGGATTCCGACCGACACGGTGCGATTTCCCTACTCTTTCATCGCGGAAAAGTATGCGGCGCGACTCAAGGCGGGAAAGAAGAGCGGCGCGGGACTTGCCATCAAGCTAGCTCTAAACGCCCTGACGGGTAAGATCGCCCAGCGAGAGGGACACTACGGCCGTCCGACCTATCGACAGTTCGAGGTCTATGGATTCATTACCTCGTTCGTTCGCGCCCAGCTATGGCGATTTGCGACACGGACCCCACGCCGTTTGAAGGCCGTTATCTCGTTCAATACCGACGGGATATTCATCAAAGCGCACGGTCCGACTCCCGCTTTCGCAACTGAAAAGCTAGGGAGGATGGCGGGGACGGTGTATCGTTCTATCGAGATCGCCGAGGCGGGGGTCTATCGTCTTCAACGCGAAGACGGGACGTGGGAGAATTACGGACGTGGATTCGGTAAGAGCGGTGTGCCTTGGGACGAATGGAGGCGGGCGCGAGCCGAAGGACGCAAGGAGATAACGGTTGAAATCGAACGGCTCTTTACTCTCGGAGAGTGCCTTCACGTCCGAAACGGCAAAGCTTGGGTTGACCGAAAGAAATGGCGGTCGTGGGGCAAGGTCTCAAAGAACCTAGCCGTTAAGACACCCTCACGGAAGCGTATAGGGGCGGAGCCATACGACCCGCAGTTCGGGGTTCCGTGCGAGTCCGCTCCGCACGACCCTCGGCGTTCGGAGACGGACGAGTCGCGAACCGTAGAGCTAGCCGAGACGTGAAAGCATCCATAGCTCGGTCCGAGAACGAACGAGCGAACGCGGTAACGAGTGTGTGCGCGGCTGGTGGTCGGAGTCGAAGACCGTGACCGAATACCTCTCCGAAATCAGTTTGCTTTAGTCCCTCGCGGACGGCAAGAGCGACCCGAACCATAGCCGCACGGAAGGGCTCAACGATATCGAGGCAAAGGCTCGGTTTGTGCTCGCGCCATTCATGGAGGAACCCGACGGACGGCTCAAGGCCCGCACGGTGGCACGACAGCATAGCTCGGCTCAAGAGGAGCCCGCTCCCGTAATTGATGGCCGCGTTTGTCGGGTCTCGGGCGTTCGGATAGTCGCGGACGATTCCGAGGTCGCTCCAATAGGCTTCCGCTTGCCGTGCCTCATAGGTCAGGAGATCGGGGACCGTTTGGTAGATGGGCGGGACGGGATGACCTAGCTTCGATTCAAGGATGAACCGAGCGACCGACACCCGAACGCGGTCGTCCGAGTAAGCGGAGTATTGAGCCAAGCGGTCCCGAGCGTTTACGGGATAGTCGGGAAGCCAGGAACCGAGAACGCTCCCGTTGAAATCGAGAGCCGTCAAAGACACCCCGTTAGTCGAAAGCCAGCGGAGGGCGGGGAACGTCAGAAAACCCCCTAGATGATGGACGATAATCGAGTCGTATGAGAACTCACGCGGAAGCCACTCCTGAGACTCGCCTGAGTCCTGATTTTGAAGGACGAGCTTACGGTCGCGTGTCTTGAGACACGTCCCGAAATCGGTTAGAAGGAGCGGCTTCATGCGCTCCCTCGGGGCGGAGTCGACAGTCGTTCGGTCGGGTCTTGGCTAACGCTAAGGCTCGCTCGGATGGCCCACACGTCCGCCCCCATCCCGCCGATCTCTCTTAACCTCGGAGGGTGGTGTAGCGGGGGTGCCCCCCGTTGTTTTACAAAACTGCACAATTTATAAATATCTGTTAAATTTGTGTTATACGCGTGCGGAAGGCCCGAGCCGACTCTCCCGCGACTCGATTCCTCGGGGTGCGCCTCACCTCCGAGGAGGAGTCACTCCTCGACGGCTTTCAACGGACGTACGGGCTCTCGACCCGCTCCGACGCGGTTCGAGCTCTCATGCGGATCGCGAGCGAACCTCAATCGGGTTCGGTGGAGCTGCCACCGACCTTGCGCGGGGAGCTCGAGGAGATCGTCGAGAACGGGTACGCCCGGGACATCGAGGGCGCGGTCGCCCTCGTCATCAGTCTCGGGCTGACGGAGCTCGCCCGGACCCACTCGGAGCGTCTTCCCGCGCTGCGCGACCACGCGCGGAGCGTGAAGGAGCGACGAGAGGGGCGGCGCCGGGCCGACCGCGAGGGGCGGGGGCTCCTCGGGCGCTAGCCTCCGGAAACGGGGAAGGGTTGCAATATGGAATCAATGGGAATCGCGTGGAGCGAACGGAGCGGGTTCATCTGTCGATTGTGCCGGCAGGACGCTAAGCATAATGAGGTGCTGCACGTGTCGTACTGTCCCGTCCACGGTCTGAGCTCTCCCTTGGACCAGCTTCCGTGGCGGCCGGAGGCGAGAGTATCGCGCGTCTCTACACCCGTACGGGCGACCGTGGCACCACCGCTCTCGCCGGTGGGTCGCGCGTAGAGAAGGACTCTCCGCGCGTCCGCGCCTACGGTGCGTACGACGAGCTCGGGGGCCTCCTCGGGCTCGTCGAGGTCGAGCTGCCGCCGGGCCTCACGGAGATTCGCGCGGTGGTGCGCCGCCTCCAGAGCGAGCTGTACGTAGCCCAGAGCGAGCTCGCCACTCCGGCGAAGGGTCCCCGGTCGCGCCACCGGATCGAGGCGCGTCACGTGGCCCGTCTCGAGGCCGACATCGAGCAGTTCAAGTCGTCTCACAGCCGCCTCAAGTCGTTCGTGCTATCGGGCGGTTCTCGCCCGGGGGCTCTCCTACATGTGGCTCGAACGACCGCTCGCCGCGCCGAGCGGGAGATCTGGGCCCTCAACCGCACCGAGCCGCTTTCCCCCGAGCTCCTGCAATGGGCGAACCGACTGAGCGGCCTCCTCTTCGCGCTTGCTCTCGCGACGAACCGAGCCCTCGGTGTGAAGGAGGTCCCCCCGGACTACACGGTGTAGCGCGAGCGGGGAGGAGAGTGCGATGGAGATCGGGATCGTCGGAAAACCGAACGTCGGCAAGTCGACGTTCTTCAACGCGCTCACGCTGCTCGACGTGCCGATGGCGCCGTACCCCTTCACGACGATCACGCCCAACCGGGGGGTCGCCGCGATCCGCGCGCCCTGCCCGCACACCGAGAAGGGAACTCCGTGTACCCCGGGGAACGCAAAATGCGTGGATGGGACCCGCTGGGTCCCCGTGAGCCTCGTCGACGTTCCCGGTCTCGTGCCCGGCGCGCACGCGGGGAAGGGCCTGGGGCACAAGTTCCTCGACGACCTCCGCCCCGCGGACGGGTTCGTTCAGGTCGTCGACCTGTCCGGAGCCACGGACGAGGAAGGGCGCCTCGCCGAGCACGGGAGCCACGACCCCGCCGAGGAGGTCCGCTGGCTCGAGGACGAGCTCGTGGCCTGGGTCTCGGAGATCCTCAACCGGGACTTCATCCGCCACGCGCGGGGGACCGAGCTCGACGGCAAGAAGGTCGAGGATTTCCTCGCCGAGCGACTCACGGGCCTTTCCATCTCGCCGAGCGCCATCGCCGCCGCGCTCCGTGGGTCGACCGTCGAACGCGCCCATCCGGCCCGGTGGTCAGAAGAAGAACGTTCGCACCTGGCTCGACAACTCCTGGAAGCGTCCAAACCGCGGCTCGTCGCGGCGAACAAGTGCGACCGCGCCTCGAAGGAAGAGGCCGATGCGCTCGCGGGCCGGGTCGACCCGATCCCGTCCGTCCCCACCGCGGCCGACGCCGAGCTGACGCTCCGCCGAGCGGCGCGCGCGGGGCTCGTCGACTATCGTCCCGGGGACGCGGGCTTCAAGGTCCGGGACCCGTCGCGGCTCTCTCCCCCGCAGCAGAAGGCCCTGGACGGGATCCGGTCGATCCTGACGACGTGGGGCTCGACCGGCGTCCAGCAGGCCCTCGAGCAGATGGTCTACTCCCGCCTCGGAATGATCGTCGTCTATCCGGTCGAGGACGAGACCCACTGGACCGACAGCCAGGGCCGGGTCCTACCCGATGCGTTCCTAGTGCCGGCGAACACCCCGGCAAGGGCCGTGGCCTACCGGGTCCACACCGACCTCGGCGAGCATTTCATCCGCGCCATCGACGGCCGGACCCATCGCGCGATGGCCGCGGACCATCCGCTCGGCCCGAACACGGTCATCCGGATCGTCGCCCGGAAGTAAGCGGACGAGGGTTCCCCCGCGCCCGGAGCTCAATCTTCCACCAGGGAGGCGCCTTCGGCAGTGGGCCGGACCACGAACGGGAGCGCTCCGGCCCGCGCGAACCGCCGGACCAGCTCGGTTTCCTTTCCGGGAATGGGGAGGGCGACGACCGACCCACCGGCCCCGGCTCCCGTGATCTTGGAACCCTCGGATGCGGGAGACGCCGCCTCGATGAGCGCTTCGAGCCGTGGATGGGAGACGCCGACCTCGCGGAGAAGCTCCTGATTCCGGCGCAATAGCTCGGCCACCGCAGGGCGGTCCCCTCGACTGACGGCCTCGATCCCCTCGTTCGCCACGCGACGGAACTCCTCGAGCAGCTCGGCTCCGCCGGGCGCAGAGAGGCGGGCCCCTACGGCGCGGACCGCGTCCGCGGTGGACCTTGGAATCCCGCTGTAGGCGATGACCCAGACCCAGCCGGGGTCGCTCACACGGCGGACCTCCCAGCGATGGTCGGGGGATCGGACCGACCAGAGCGGTTCGCCCGGGCCGCCGTTGATCGCCACGAACCCGCCGGCGACGACCGTGCTCGTGTCGCCCGGGCTCCCTACGCCCTGAGCGCCCCGCTCGATATCGAAGCTGCGCTGCGCGAGTGCGGGCCGGTCGATCCCGCCGCTGGCGCTGGAGAACGCCGCACCGAGGGCGGCCACGAACGCGGCGGACGAGCCGAGGCCGGCGGCCTTTGGGATGCGGGAAATGGCCCGGACCTCAACGGGGGATGCGCCCTTCCAGGCGAGCTCGATTGCGGACCGGAAGTAAGCGTTCCGCTGCAACGCCTCGGCGTCCGCGTTCAGCCGCGTGGTCTCCCCCGCGGTCACGAAGACCTGGGTCATCAGGTCGACCGCGAAGACGAGTTCGGGTGCGCCGTGCACCACGGCGTGCTCTCCGAAGACGATGCACTTTCCCGGGGCGCGGGCCGAGAGCGGGAGACCACGGGCCGGGATGGGGGGAAGTCCCTCGTTCACGGGCGTCGGCGTCCTCCCACGACGCGCTTCCCCCGGGCCGACGGAACGATCCGTTGAGGCGCCTCGCCCGCGGAGACCGGTCGGGGGAGACCGAGCAGGCGCTCGAGCGTGACCGCGACCGCGGCCACCTCGCTGTGCGGTTGATGCCCGACCGCCACATTGTACTTCGCGCGGCGATAGAGCTCCGGCGGGACCTTCGCGCCCCCCACGACCAGCAGGATCTGCCGCTGGCGCGCGAGCCGCGGGAGGGTCTTTTCGAGGGGCAGGCCGTACATTGTGAGGTGGACCACGGTACCGGGGAAGGAGCGGACCACGCTCTTCCAGTCATCGACCGGGACGACCGCGAAATCCCCGCCCCAGCGGTGGGTCACGGAGGCGATGCGCTCGGCGAGGGCGTCGTCCCGGGGATGGAGGTACATCCTTCGGGCCCCGAACGCCCGGGCGGCCAGCGCCACGTGGGTGGTAAGGCGCGGGTCGCGCCCGGGTCGGTGACCGACCCGGAGGACCGAGACCTCGGGCGGAGGCCTACGTGCCGAGGGGCTCTGCGACGAACCGCTCGATCCGGTGGCCACGGTACTCCAGTTTCTCCGAGCGCTTGACGAGCGCTTTGAGCCGCGTCGGGCTCATCCCGAGCTCCTCGGCGACGTCCGAGAAGAACCGTCCCTCGGTCCCCACCGCGTCGTAGATCTTCAGCTCGAGCTTCGTGTACTCGCGCAGCGGCATCATCGCGATCGCGAGCACCTCGGAGATCTCCGCGAGGGGGGAGGTCGTGCTGATGTTGATGGTCGAGTAGTAGAAGTGGTAGCTCTTGTCCGGCTGGTGCCGTCCCTCACGGGCGACCCAGCGCGTGTCGATGAGCCTTAGCTTCTCGAAGAAGGCCAGTGCCTTCACGCCGTCCGCACCGAACTCCCGCTCGACGTCGTCCAGGGTGAGCCAGTTCTCGCCGAGTCGCTGTACGAGCTTCAGTTTCACGGGCGAGTCGACCGCCCGAAGGATCGGCACGAGGTCACTCACGTCGTTGACGACCTTGATGCGATGCATCGTTGCCGCCATGGTCACCGAACCGGTTCCGGGGAATCCCGGAGCGTATCCAGCAGCATTCGGCGGTACTTCCCGTACCGGTCCCCCGGATTGAATCGGGCCGGGTGGGGGGTCCGGGTCGGAAGCGAGCATTTCGGGCAGCTCTCGCGGAAGGTGTAACGGTCGCACGCGCGACAGACGCGCAGGACGGAGCCGGTCATGCGCGCTCGAACGTCCCCTGGCCGCCGGCGGCCTTGATCGACCTCAAGGTGGCCTCGGTCGCCTTCTTCAGGGTCTCCTCGGCGATCTTGTACTGGGTCGCCTGCACGCGGATCCGGTAGCGCGGCGCTCCCACATACTGAACCTCCACCGCCTCGGGGTCGACCTTCTCCGCGGCCAGGAGCGCGGCTCGGACGTGGTCGACCCCGTCGGGGGTTGGGTCGCTGACCTCGAGCGTCCCTAGGATCGTGACATGAGGCGGGACGATGTTGTCCCGCGCCACCTTGAGGAACGCCGCCGACCACGGCGCCTTCTCGTTCTCCTTCTGGAACCGTTTCGGGTCGGCGGAGGCGACCTCGAACGCCTGGAAGAGCGAGCCGTACTTCTCGATGAGGACGGGCCCGAACTGGTCCGCCGCCTCGACGGCGGTGACCTTCAGCGGCTGGGCGACCTGCTCCAGGAGGCGCATCGCCCGCTGCTCGTTCTTCCAAGCCTGTACCTTCTCCCGGCGCTGGTGGTCGTTGATCCGCTTGAGCGAAAGGTCGATCTGCGACTTGGCGGGGTCAACGCGCAGGACGCGCGCGACGATCTTCTGACCCTCCCGGATGTGGTCCCGGATGTACTTGACCCACCCGGTGGCGACCTCGGAGAGATGGATGAACGCCTCGCGCTTGTTGTATTCGTCGAGGGTGACGAAGGCGCCGAAGTTCCGGATCGAGGTCACCGTGCCGACGACGAGTTCGCCTTCCTCGGGGAGCTCTGGGCGCAGAGGCATCCGACGTTCGCGTCCCCGGCTAGGCCGTCACCGGGCGGACGAGCTCGCCCCGGAGCTTGGCCTGGCCGCCCGTCGGCGTCGCGAGGGTCGCGCCGCAGACGGAACAGTTCACGACGGTCGCGGGTCGGCTGAACATCGTCTGTTCGGTCGAGCAGTCGGGGCACTTCACGACCCAGAACGGAGAAGGTCCTCGCATGCGCTACCCCCCTAGTGGTGCTCCACGAGCTCGAGCTGGCTCGCCCGCCAGCTCGCGGGTTGGACCGTGTATTTGCATTTCTTGCACCGGAACCTCAGGTTGACCCGTCGAACCGCCTTCGCCCGGCCTTCGGGCTTCGGACGGGGAAAGCCCCCGTATCCTCGAGTGGCGCGTCGGAACCGGCGCTGCCCCCACTTGAGCTCCGAGGCGGGCCGCTTCTTGGCTTTCTCGACCTCATGGTCCGTGTGCGTCTTGCACTTCGGGCAATAGGTCGAGACGGTCTTCGGGTAGTGCATCGGCGGCCCGCGAGGCCCGCTCCCTATAAAGCCATTGGGGCGGCGGCTCGAAGTGGCCTGACGTGTGAACCCGACACACGAGGATCCCGGCCCGGAAACGGGGATGCGTAGCGGACGGTGCTGCAAGCGTCGCCCGTCCCGCCCCGGAGGGCGTCCGCCGAGAGAGCGCGAACCGAACGCTTAAGTAGGGAAGCCTTTTCGCGCGACCGCGTTTCAGCGTTTCGGAGGAGACGATGCCCGACCGTTCTGCAGTAGATGTGGTCACCGAGGCCCTCTCGAAGGCCACCGAACGGAAGGAGCGCAAGTTCTCCGAGACGGTCGAACTTTCGGTCAACCTCAAGGACCTTGACCTCACGGTCCCGAAGAACCGGCTCGAGGATGACGTGCCGCTGCCCCAGGGCCGCGGTCGCGCCGTGAAGATCGCGGTGTTCGGCTCCCCCGAGCTGTGCCAGAAGATGCGGGGCGTCGCCGACCTGGTCGTCCCGGCGAACGAGCTGGACGAGTTCGCCAAGGACAAGAAGAACGTCAAGAAGGTCGTCAGCGACGTTGACTTCTTCCTCGCGGAGGCGACGCTCATGCCGACGATCGGTAAGCGCCTCGGTGTCGTGCTCGGTCCGCGCGGGAAGATGCCGCGCCCCGTGCCCCCGGGGAGCGACCCCACGAACCTCGTGAACGCGCTCAAGCGCTCGATCCGGATCCGCTCCAAGGGGAACCGGACGTTCCACGCGCCGGTCGGGACCCGTGCGATGAAGCCCGAGGAGATCGCGCAGAACGTCGACGCGGTCCTCGCGCGGATCGTCGGGAAGCTCGAACGCGGCCGGACGAACATCGAATCCGTGTACGTGAAGACCACGATGGGGCCGGCCGTCCGGCTCTGGTAGGGAGGTTGAGATGCCCGGTCGTGGGTCCGTCCCGCCGGAGAAGATCGCTCGTGTCGACGCGCTCGCGTCGGCCATCGTCTCGAAACCGATCGTCGCCGTCGTCGGGATCCGGGGCGTGCCCGCGTCCGCCCTTCAATCGATGCGTCGCGAGCTGAGGAATCGAAACCACCCGATCATGGTGGCCACCAACAGCACGATCCGTCATGCGCTCCAGAAGGCGATGACGGAGCGGCCCGCCTTCGAACCGCTCCTCGCCCAGGTCGCCGACCCGACCGCGATCCTCTCGGCCGAGGGGAACCCGTTCTCGCTCTACCAAGAGTTCCTCCGGACCCGGTCGCCGACCCCCGCGCGGGGCGGCGAGGTCGCTCCGGCCGACATCTTCGTGCCCGCCGGGACCACGAGCTTCAAACCGGGCCCGATCGTCGGGGAGCTCCAGCACGCCGGATTCCCTGCCGCGATCGAGAAGGGGAAGGTCATCTTGAAGAAGGACACCACGATCGTCAAGGCGGGCGCGACGATCTCCCGCGAGGTCGCGGGCCTTCTGACGCGGCTCGAGATCTTCCCGCTCGAGGTCGGGCTCACGCTGCGCGCCGTCGTGGACGGTTCCACGTTCTACCCACCGGAGGTTCTATCGGTCGACCTCGACGCGCGCCGGGCCGACCTGGCCCGAGCCGCGGCGCATGCGGTCGGCCTCGCGGTCGAGATCGGGTATCCGACGCCCCAGAGCCTCCCACGGCTGCTCGCCCGCGCGCACCGCCGGGCGCTCGGGGTCGCTCTCGCGACCGGCTACATCACGAAGGAAACGATCGAACCGCTCTTCGGCAAAGCGATGCGCGAGGCCGCGGCGGTCGGCCGCTTGACGGGTCACTGAGGGTTCCCCCAGAGTCCACGGAGTGAGAACAATGGAGTACGTGTATGGTGCGTTGCTGCTCAATGCAGCCGGGAAGCCGATCGATGAGAAGGCCCTCACCGGGGTCCTGAGCGCGGCGGGGGTCTCCCCCGACACGGCCCGGGTGAAGGCGCTCCTCGCCTCTCTCGAGGGCGTGAACCTCGGCGAGGTCCTCGCAAAGGCCGAATCGTTCGCGGCCCCCGCGGCTGCCCCCGCCCCGGCCGACAAGAAGGAAGGCAAGGGCGAGAAGAAGGAAGAGGAGAAGAAAGAGGAAAAGGGCGTCTCCGAGGAAGAGGCGGCCGAGGGTCTCTCCGCCCTCTTCGGCTGAAGCCGGAGCTCGCGAAAGCGCACCGCTTAAGACCCGCGGTCGGGTGGGTACGACCGGAGGTCCTCCTCCGGCGTTCGGTCGTGCCATGCCTCCTCGAGAGTTCTGCGGGGTCGTGGGGGTCTCGCTGCAGGGGACGGGCGCCGCCCCGTTCCTGTTCCGGGGCCTCCGCGCTCTCCAGCATCGGGGCCAGGAATCGGCGGGCATCGCGACCACGAGCCACGGCACGATGCACCACCAGAAGGGGATGGGCCTCGTCCACGAGATCTTCACCCAGGAGCTCCTCGACTCGCTCCGCGGCTCGTGCGGGATCGGACACGTCCGCTACCCGACGACCGGAGCGACCGACCTCGAGAACGCCCAGCCGATCATCGTCAAGATCCGAGACGAGGACGGGGCGATCGCGCACAACGGCGACATCGTGAACTTCGAGCGGGTGCGCCGCCGGCTCCAGGCCCAGGGCGTGGACCTCCTCGGGAACGCGGACACCGAGATGATGGCCCAGTCGATCGCGCTCGAGTTCGGGCATACCCGCGACCTCGAGGCCGCGATCCGTCGCGCCTGCACGACCTTGGTCGGCGGCTACGCCGTGGTCTTCCTGGTGGGGAACAAGGTCTACGCGTTCCGCGACCCTCTCGGGATCCGTCCCCTCGTGTTCGGGACCATCGAGGGCGGGGTCGCGGTCGCGAGCGAGTCCGTCGCCCTCGAGATGATGGGAGGGAAGGCGATCCGCGACGTCGAACCGGGGGAGGTGCTCGTGCTCGAGCGAGGCCAGCTCGCACATTCCTCGCACATCCCGAACAGCGGGGAGACCGCCCACTGCATGTTCGAGTGGGTCTACTTCTCCCGACCGGACTCGGTCGTCGACAAGCAGCCCTGCTACGATGTTCGCTACCGTATCGGCCTGCGCCTCGCCAGTGAGGCGCCGGCCCAGGCCGACCTCGTCGTGCCCGTGCCGGACTCCGCGCGTCCGCAGGCCCTGGGGTTCTCCGCGGGCACGGGGATCCCGTACGCTGAGGCGCTGATCAAGAGCCGCTTCGTCGAACGTACGTTCATCCTCCCGGACCAAAAACGCCGCGAGCAAGAGGTCCAGGTGAAGCTCCACCCGGTTCCCGGCCTTCTCAAGGGGAAGCGGATCGTCCTGGTGGACGACTCGATCGTCCGCGGCACGACGCTCCGCGCCATCCTGCAGATGGTCAAATCGGCCGGAGCGTCCCGCGTCGACGTCCGGGTCGCCTGCCCCCCGATTCGGGCGCCGTGCTATTTCGGGATCGACATGAAGGACCGTCGGCAGCTCATCGCCCACGACCGCACCGAGGAGGAGGTGGCTCACCTCGTCGGCGCGGACAGTGTCCACTATCTCTCCCTCCCCGGACTCGTCGAGTCGATCGGGCTGCGGGCCGACGAGCTCTGCCTGGGATGCCTCACGGGGCGGTACCCGGTCGAGGTCCCCGAGGAACGCCATCGCTTCCAGAAGTCGCTCAGGGAGTTCTAGCGCGTGCGGCCGACGCTCGTCGTCGGGAACGGGCCCGCTCTTTTCGTAACCGGACCGGAGAGTGCCCGGGCGGCCGGGCCGTTCCTCCTCGACAGCGACCCCCGACGCGCGGCCGCCCGGTTCGAGACCCTCGGTCCGTCGGACGTCCCAGACCCTCTTCTATCGGCCATCGCGTCCGTCCCACCGGGTTCCCGCCTTCTCGCTTCCCCTCCTCGCCTCGCTCGCGCGCTCTCGGATGCGGCCCGTCGGCCGATCGAGAGCCCGACGGTCGAGGAGCTGAGACGGGCCCGGTCGGCGATCCCGGACGTGGACCCCGAGATCGAGCGTCGCTTCTTCCTGGCCTTGGGACACCTGCGGCTCGAGCGGGCGCTCCGCGCCCCGGAGGAGGTGCTCATCACTCTGGCCCGGGAGGAGGAGCGGGTAGAACGGGCCGTGGGACGGGAAGCTCGCGCCGCGGAATCGTTCATCCCCGTACCGGATTCGCCCCTCGACCACCACCTCGTCGCCTGGGGGCGGGCTCGGGGTGCCCTGGGTGACCTCGAGGTCGCCCTGCGCGATACCCTCGAGGAGGAGGCACGGCGTCTGGTCCCGAACCTTTCCGCCGTCGTGGGACCCCGGACCGCTGCGCGCCTCGTCGCGCTCGCGGGCGGGGTCGGAGCGCTCGCGCGGATGCCCTCCGCCCGGATCCAGCTGCTCGGCAGTCGGCGTCGCCCGTTGCCCGAGCGAGGTCCCCGATTCGGAATCCTGTACCGAGCGGACCGACTGGCCGATGTCCCGATCGGCCGACGCGGGGCGTACGCCCGGACGCTGGCTGCGCTTGCGGCGATCGCGGTCCGCGCCGACGCCAGCACCCATCGCGACATCAGCGCCGAGCTCGTCGCACGGCGGGATCGACGGGTGGAAGCGTTACGGAGGACGCGGAGATGAGACCAGGCCGCAGCCTCCGCCCCTTCGAGGGGTCCCCGCGTCTACTCGAGGTCGACCGCGGGGAACGCAGAGAGCTCTGGACCGAAGCCGTCGGGGACCCGCCCCCGGTGTACGGGGAGCGGTGGACCGATGTCGAGGGCCGCCCCTACCGCCTGTTCGAGCCCGGTCGTTCTAAGCTCGCCGCGGCCGTGGTACGCGGGTGGACCGGGGACCTGCCCGCCCCGGGGGAACGGTGGCTCTACCTCGGCGCGGCGACCGGGACGACCTCCTCCCATGTGGCGGACCTCGTCGGACCGAACGGCCGGGTCTACGCCGTGGAACGGAGCGTTCGGCCGTTCGCGCGACTCCTCTCGCTATCCGAGCGGTGGCCGAACCTGCGTCCAATCCTAGGGGACGCCCGGGACCCGGTCGCGTACTCGAGCCTCGTGCCACCGGTGGACGGCCTCTACGCCGACATCGCGCAGGCCGACCAGCTCGACATCGTCCTCCGGAACGCCGAGCTCCTCCTCACGGGGGACGGGGCTCGGCTGCTCATCGCCCTCAAGACCGCGAGCATGGGCCGGCACCGGTCGGCCACGGGCCACCGCGAGTCGGCGGAGCGGACCCTCGCCGACACGACCGCCCTGTTCGCCTCGGTCCCGCTCGAGCCGTTCCACAAGGGGCATTTCATGGTCGGGGGGCGCTGGGGACGCTCCACGCGGCTCCCCGTCCGGGAGGCCGGGCGACCTACGATGCCGCGCGGGCGCCGCCCCGGGCGACGAGCACGGTAACGATGTCCTCGTCGGAAAGGACGTGGTCCCGGCCGACGGTCTGGCCCGGGAAGCGCGCGCTCTTCCCCCAGATCTGGGCCGCTTTGAATGTGCGACTGAGGTCGCCCGGGAGCTTCCGGAGGAGCTCGGTGACGGTCTCCCCCTGGCGGAGGATCACCGGTTCCTCTCGGTCGGGCGGCAGCCCGGGGGGCTTGACGTAGATCCGGATGAACTTCAGGGTCGTCCCGATCCGGTCTACGAGGATGTCCAGGCCCGTTCCGGCGCGGGCGGATATGAAGATCGGCTCGTAGGGGACGAGCGACGCCGTGAGCTGGGCCCGCTCCTTCGCGTTCATCAGGTCGGACTTGTTGACCACCATGATCGCGAGCACGTAGACCCGGTTCCCGGCGAGGACGTCGATCAGTTGGTCGGCCGTGGCATCCTCGCGGAACACGATCGACCCGTTGTGGAGACCGAACTCCCGTGCGATCTGCGCGGCCCCGCCGCCGGCGAGGTGGGTCAGCCGCACCGTGCTCGAGACAGTGAGGCCGCCCCGGTCGGACCGCTGGATGACGATCCGGGGAGGGCGCTGGTTGATCCGGACCCCGGCGCCCTCGATCTCGGCGGTCAGGGCTCGAAGGTTCGGGTGCTCCGGGTCGATGAGGAACAAGACGAGGTCCGTCGACCGAACGACC
This sequence comes from uncultured Thermoplasmata archaeon, assembly GCA_963735185.1. GTDB lineage: Archaea > Thermoplasmatota > Thermoplasmata > Lutacidiplasmatales > UBA184 > Lutacidiplasma. The sequence goes on along the minus strand of CAVTJV010000007.1, from coordinate 1,642,989 downwards.
GACAGCACCTCACGCCCCCTCCCGCGCCCCTTCGAGGCGCCGGGGATGAGGCCCGGCATGTCGAGGATCTGGATCGAAGCCCCGCCCCAGCGGAGCATTCCCGGAATGATCGAGACGGTCGTGAAGTCGTACGCCGCCGCCTCGCTGTTGGCGGCGGTGAGACGGTTCAGCAACGTCGACTTTCCTGTGGATGGGTAACCGACCAGACCGACCGTGGCGTTGCCGCTCTTCCGGATCGAGTAGCCAACGCCTCCGCCTTTACCCTTGGCCCGGGTCTCGCGCTCCAGCCGGAGGACCGCGAGCTTCGCCTTGAGCCTCCCGATATGCAGTTGCGTCGCCTTGTTGTACGCGGTATTCCGGATCTCGTCCTCGACCGCGAGGATCTGTTCTTCAAGGGCCGACATACGGATCGGGACGGGCTCCGCCTCTCGGGGGCGTAGAAGATACTTGAGAGTGACGTGACGGCCCACGGTTCACGTTTCGTGCCCGTTGACACGGCCATGCTCCCCGCGGGATTCCGAGGGCCGTGTCCCGGGCGCGACGCGAGGCCCCCGAGATCGACGACCTCCCCGAGTGGCAATTCGTACCGCATCCCCGGCACGAGCACCGCTCGGAGGAGGTAGCCGCATTTCGAGAGCGGCTCGCCGCCTCCCTCCGGGTTGGTCACGGGCTGCGGGCCTCGTTCGCCCTGAGCCTCGTCTCCGGCCCTGTGCCGCGGCTCACGCTCAGTTGTCCGGACCCAACCAGCGTCCGTTGGGCCGGCCGCATCCTCTTCCCCGCCTATGGGCGGACCGCATGGGTCCGCCGACCCCGGTCGAACCCCGATCCGGCCATCGAGCTGTTCTGGGGTTGGAGGGCACGTGACTGGCCGGAACCGTTCCGCGACCCTTCCGACGGTCCCTCGGCGTTCGACGGTCTCGCCCTCGCGATGAGCGGGGTCATTCCCGGTGTTTCGCTCCGTTGGGAGTTCCGGCCTTGTCCTCCGACATGGGGCCAGACTCTTGACCTCCTCGGGACCGAGCAACTCCCACCGCCGGCCGAAGTCCGGAGACCTGGGGAACGCCCGACCCGCCCTCGGAGGCCCGAGACCCCGGTCCCGGTTCGGCCGTTCCCCCTCTTCTGGAAGGCGGGCGTGTGCGTCGCATTCCCCTTCGGGAGGGCCGGGTCCCGGGCCCTGTGCGAGCGGATGCGCGCGAGTATCGAGGTCGCGCTGCGCTCGGGGCGCGCGAACGGGGTTCGTTTCTCCCGGCGCCGGCGACGCCTCCCCTGGCTTTCCTCGGGACTCCTGCTCTCCGAGGACGAGCTCGTCTGTGTGCTGCCGAGCATCGACGGCGGAGGAGTCCCTCTCGCAGAACGGGAGGTCAGCGGGCTGCCGACCCTGCCGCTCGGGCGGTCGATGACCGGACGAGTGGTCGGTCCGCCGGTGGAACCGGACCAAGGTCGCCACCTGGCGGTCCTCGGGGAGACCGGGATGGGAAAGAGCTCGACGCTGGTCGCGGTGGCTCGGAAGGCCTCCACGCTCGGCGGCGTGGTCCTGTTCGACCCTCTCGGGGAGACCGCGCGGTCGTTCCAATCCGGCCTCTCGACCGAGGAACGCTCCCGGCTCGTTTGGGTCTCTCCGACCGGGCAGGCGACCGGGATCAACGCGCTCGAAGGGATCGGCGGGCGGGAGACCGACCCCGTCCTCTCCGACCGGAGGCTCAACGACATCGTCCACGCCCTGCGTCGGGTCCGCTCGGGCCGATATGTGGACTCGAGCTACTGGGGCCCACGGCTCGAGGAAATGCTGACCCGGGCCGTTCGCGCGGCTGCCTCGTTCCCGACCGGCACCCTCGCCGACGCCCACACACTCCTCGAGACCGGGGGAAGGACGCGGCAGGTCGTGCCCCCGGAAGCGCAGGCGGCGGTCCGCGAACTGTCGGACCGGGTCCGCGAACGCCCGGAAGACGCCGAGGGGGCGCGCCGCCTCCTGTACGAAGTGGTCCGGAGCCCGGTCCTTCACCGGATGCTCTGCGAGCGGGACCCGGTGCTCCACGCGAGAGAACTCGTGGCGACCGGTCGGATCGCGGTGATCGCCGGCGATGCGTCGGCGGTCGGGGAATCGGTCGCCCGTTACCTTCTGGCCGTCTATCTGGCGCTCGTCTGGTCGGAGCTGCTCGCCCGACCGTCCAACCCGAAGACGTTCGTCGTGCTCGACGAGTCGCAGTGGTTCGCCCACGAGAGCCTGACCGAGATGCTCCGCCTCGCGCGCCGACGGAACGTCCACGTCGTCCTGGCGACCCAGACCGTGGGCTCCCTGCCCGAGGTCGTCGCCGACGCCGTCTGGACGAACGTTTCGGACTTCATCGCGTTCCGGGGTTCCCCGGAGGAGGCGAGGGAGCTCTCTCGCGCGACGCGCGACCTGGCGGTGGAGGAGCTCCTCGCCCTCCCTCGAGGTCAGGCGGCCGTTCTTCTCGGAAAAGGGAACTCCGTGGACTGGGTACGCACGACCGGTCGTCCGACGGGGCCCGGGTCGTGGTCTCTGGATCCCGAGGTCCCCTTGTCCGACCCTCCCCCGGGGCCGGGAGCCCCGAACCCTCGGCCCAGTCTACGGCCGCGACCGCCGAAACGGTTCTAGGATGGCTTCTGGGGCGGGCGCGCGCACTCCCGCCCGGAGAACCACTCCGGGTCGAGCTCTCCGAGCTCCGAGGGTCGGTCGACCCGGATGGAAAGGCGGTTCGAGAAGCTGGGGCGAGGCTCGGTCGCGCCGGCGCGCTCCTCTCGGGCGCTCGTTCGGCCGGAGGTTCGGCCTGGGTGATCGACCCGGCGAAGATTCCCGCCGTGACGGAAGGGGCGCCGCCCTCACCCCCCTCGGAGGGTTCTCACGCTCCACAACCCTCTTAGGACTTGAACGACGGGTTCGGCGTTCAGGAAGACGCGCTCCGGTAGGTGTTTCCCTCTTTCCGGCGATGGCTCCCGCCGGATCTCTTTGAAAGGGGTGGGTTTTCGCCGAGGACACAGCCGAGCCCCGGCCGCTCCTCCTCCGGCGCGGTGATTGCGATTCCGTCGTCGGCCGCGCGCGCCCTCAATCAGTGGCTACCTTGGGTACGAGGGGCTTCGGGGCGGTGTTCCTGCGGATTCTCGGTTCTCGCACGGTTAATCTCGACGAGGATCATCCACGCCCCGACGACTGCCTCCACGAAGACGAAGATCGCCGCGGGCACGAGCCAGTAGAGGGCGGTCGAGTTCCCTGCCACGAGGAGGACTCCTGCGATAACGAACAGGGCGCACGGGATCTGGATTTGTGCGGTATGGAGGAGGAAATTCGTCCGACGCGCCTTCTCCAGCACTCGCCAATTCCATCCCTCGAACCAACCGAGGCCAATCCACAGCGTGACCGCCGTGACAAGAACTTCGGCTCCCAGAGCGGCTCCCGATTGACCGGGGACGAGCAGGAGAAGGGCGATAACGAGCACCGCGAGCAGAGTCAGAAGGGTCTGCGCCGCGCGATTCGCGACCGTCTTTAAGGAGAGGACCCGCTGCAAGTTGATTGAGAGGCCGACGAAGATCAAGCCGGCCAGAGCAGCGGAAGCTCCGACTTCTGCCGTAAAGAACGAGTCCCAGGTCGTGCTCCGAACCTCCCGATGGTGTATCCCGGAGGCGATGGTCGCTCAAAGCCTCTTGTCCGCGATTCCTTGCGACCTGCGGTCTTCCCGCAGCAGGGTGCTTGCGGGGCCGGGGCGTGGACGAGCAATGGCCGAGGACGAACCGCCCTTTGCGGGGAAGGGAGGTCTCGTCTATGACCCGCTCCGCGCGCGGAAACGGGCACCTTGCGTCTCCCCCTCGCTTGCCATCTGCCAGCTTGGACCTTCTTCAAAGGAGGCGGTTCTCTAATGCCTCGCTGATCGGGGGGTGACGGTCGGAACGAACCCCCCGTCGCTCATTCTTGGCGAGCGTTTCCACATCCCAGTAGATGCTGCCCGCCGCGAGCACTAGGAAAGGGCGGTGAAATCTCCCCAGGACCGTGTCGCCAGATCTTCGTAGGAACGTGGTCGGTGGTCGTCACCTACTCTTCGATCATGACTGGATCGAACTCCGAGAAGGGCAGCCCCCGTACAGGCGTTTGGGACGTGGACAATCCAGCGAAGCCCTCTTAGGGATGGAACGGCTCGTTCTACCGATGGAACTGCCTCCAGCTCCACCGCCGGCGGCTCCGAAGGCGACCCCAGCGGCGGACGGGCTGCTACCACCGGCGGTGGTCCTCGAGCGGTGCGAGTCCGGCATCGAAGGGCTGGACAGCATCTTGGAGGGGGGGATTCCCCGGGGGAACATGGTCCTCGTCGCCGGCAGCGTCGGCACGGGAAAGACGACCCTCTGCCTCGAGTTCCTAGTCCGTGGGGCGGAACGGGGAGAGCGTTCGCTCTTCCTCTCGGTCACCGAGGCCTCCCGCAAGCTGATGCAGAACCTCTCCACGTTCGAATTCTTCCACAAGGACCTCGTGGAGCAGGGCTCGCTCGTCTTCGTCGACCTCCCGAAGGCCTACGACCGCCTGGGCCTGGGCCGGGAGGAGCTGACCAGCGAGGAGATCGGGATCGTGCTCCGGACGATCCGGGACCTCGTTCGGTCGCTCGGCATCCGCCGACTCGTCCTGGACAGTCTCACCTCGGTGTGCTATCGGATCCGCCGGGAAGAGCAGATCCGGGACTTCATGCTCCGCCTCGGACAGGAGCTGAACGACGCGGGTTGCACTTCGCTCCTCGTCTCGGAGATTGGTCCGACGCCGGGTCGGTACTCTCTTCACGGCGTCGAGGAAGCGATCGTGGACGGCGTCATCCTGCTCTCGAACTCGCACCGGATGGGCGACATCCTCCGGGTCCTCCAGGTCATCAAAATGCGCGGTACCTCGCACTCCCACGCTCAGTTCGTCATCCAGCTCACTCCGATCGGGATGCTGATGGCCCCGCACCTGAAGGGTGGGCGGGAAGGAGGCGCCTAGACCGTGGTCCCGGAGGTCGACCTCGGAGAGCGGCTCCGAGCGTTGCCGAGCGGCAGTGCCGTCGCCCTGAAACTCGACCCGCGCGAGTACGCCGACCACTACTTCGCCGTCCTCAACGCGACGCTCCGGGACGTCGGGAGCGAAACGGACGCCCACACGATCTATCTGACCGTCACGAACCCGGCGGCCTTCGTTTGGACCCTCGCTCAGGCGCTGGACGTCCCGGCGGACCGGATCTCCTTCGTCGATGCGATCAGCCACATCATGATGAACTACGCCAACCCGCTCCCGAACGCTACGTACGTGGAGAGCCCCCGGGCGCTCGAGGAAATCATGCTCCGCATCGAGTACCTGCTGCGGAAGTTCCCGCATCCCCGAGAGATCGTCGTGATCGACAGCGTGAACTCCCTCGCGATCCACAACCAGCCGGAGCTCCTCTCCGAGTTCTTCCACATCCTGCTGAACAACCTGAAGTCGCGCCAGGTGCTCACGCTGGTCCTCGAGACCACGGAGGAGGAGACCACCGGGATCGAGCAGATGCTGAACCTGGTGGTCGACGAGACGATCGACGTCGGACGGGTAGGACGATAGCCATGGCTGACCCCGACCGGATCTTTGGCATACCCGAGATCGACCAACCGACCTGGACCGCGCTACCCCCGGGCTGGCTCGCGGTCCTGTCGGGGACGTCGGGCTCCGGGGCCCCGCTCCTCGCGAAACAGTTCGCCCACGCGGGCGCGGGACCGGTCCCCGTCCTCTTCTACACGACGTACGAGCGCACGGAGGACGTCAAGAAGGCGTTCGACGACTTCGGGTGGGACCCGGACGAGGTCCGGATCGTCAACCTGGCCGACGAGTACTTCGAGCGCGTGCTGGTCCGGGGGCTCGACATCGCCAAGGCGCGAGAAGGCGGGATCACGCTGGACGAGCTCGTCGACGTCCGACCCCAGGACCGCGCGTTGACCCCGTTCAGCCTCACGAACCGGATGCTCTCGGACCTCGCGAACATGGACTCCCCCTTCCGGATGGTCGTCGATTCGGTCGACTTCTTCCTCGAGGTGATGGAACCCCACGAGCTCACGACGGTCGCCCGGCAGATCCGCCACCGTTGCCAGACGATCGGGGGCCATGCCCTCCTCACGGCCCACTCGGTCGCCCACGACCGGGCGGTCTTCGGGCTCCTTCAGGATCTCGCCGACCTGGTCTTCGACCTTTCGGCCGAGCCGAGGGGGGACCACTTTGAGCACACGCTCGCCGTCCAGAAGGTAGCGAACCGACCCGACCTCACGCACATCTGGAACGCCGAGCTCGGCGAGGCCGGCTGGCACGTCAACGAGCGCAGCGCCGCGCCACGATAGCGGCCTACCGAGCGGTAAGCTAACCTTTATCGGGCTTCCCGGCTCCTTTGGGCGAGGTCGAACCCCCGTGGAGGACGTCGTCATCCGTACGCTCGAGCAGGTGCAGCTTCGCGACCCGATCCTCATCGAAGGGCTTCCCGGGGTCGGGAACGTCGGGAAGCTGGCCGCCGACTATCTTCGCGAGCAGCTTCCTGCGAAGCCGCTCGCCACGATCTATTCGAAGTTCTTCCCGCCGCAGGTCTACGTCAGCGAGGAGGGGATCATCCGCCTCGTCTCGAACGACCTCCATTACTGGAAGAGCCCTTCGAGCGAGAACCGGGACATCCTCGTGCTCGGAGGGGACTACCAGGGGATCTCCCCCGAGGGCCAGTACCAGATCACCCAGCGGGTCCTCGATTACTGTCATGGCCTCGGCGTGCGCGAGGTGTTCACGCTCGCCGGGTTCGCCCAGGGCCGCGTCGTGGAGGACCCGCGCGTCCTCGGCGCCGCGACCAACGCGGAACACGTCGAAGCGATGAAGAAGTTCGGCGTCGTCTTCTCGCGGAACGACCCCGGCGGTGGGCTCATCGGGGCGAGCGGGCTCTTCCTCGGTCTCGGGCGTCTCTTCGGGATGGAGGGGGTCTGCCTCATGGGCGAGACGAGCGGGTACTTCGTCGACCCCCGCAGCGCCGAAGCGGTCCTGAAGGTCCTCTCCAAGGTCCTGAACGTCACGATCGATTTCACGGCGCTCGAGGCGAAGGCGCATGAGATCGACCGGATCGCGCAGAAGATCCACGAAGCCGAAACCCGGGCGGTCGAAGGGTCCGCGTCCCCCGGCCCGACGCCTCGGGACGACCTCGGGTACATCGGCTAGACGACTAGTCGATGACCGAACCGGCCGACCGAACGCCGTCGGCGGAGGACCCCGGACGACGCGAGCGGGTCCAGGAGCTCCTGCGGCGGTCGGCCGACCCGGGCGGGTTCGTCCCGTTCGACCGGTTCATGGAGGTCGCTCTCTACGGGGAGGGCGTCGGGTTCTACACCCGCCCGGATTCCCCGTTCGGGCCGGAAGGAGACTACTACACGGCGGCGCACGCCAGCCCGCTCTTCGGACGCGCCATCGCGCAGCGCGTGCGGTCGGTCCTGTCGGAGACCCCTCCCGGCCCTTCGTTCCGCGTCCTCGAGGTCGGGCCGGGCGACGGGACGCTCGGGGAGAGCGTGCTCCGAGGCCTGGCCGACGACCCCGCGGCGCGGGAGCGAGTGGAATACGTCCTCCTCGACCGGTCCCCCGCGCTCTCCGCGCGAGCGTACGAACGGGTCTCGGCGGTCGGTCAATCGGTCGGGATCCCGGTGACGGCGGCCGGGAGCGTCGGCGCCGACGGGCCGTTCACCGGGATGGTGTTGGCGAACGAAGTGCTCGACGCCCAACCGGCCCGTCGCCTGCTCTGGGACGGCGAGGTCTGGCAGGACCTCGGGGTCCGGCTCACCCACGACGGGTTCGTCCCGGCCACGTCTCCTCGCAACCGACCGGTGCCGGCGCCCGAGCTCCCGCGGGCCCCGGCGTTCGGAACGATCGTCGAGGTTTGCCCCCTGGCCGAGGCGCTCGTGCGCGAGGTCGCGGACCACCTCGTCTCCGGGCGGTTCCTGGTGCTCGACTATGGGATGGACGAGGCCGAGCTCGTCGTCGCCCATCCCTCGGGGACCTTGGCGGCCGTACGACGGCACCGCTTCGTCGACGACCCGTTCGACGAGCCCGGGACCTGTGACCTTTCGGTCTTCGTCAACTTCACCCGGATCCGGGCCGCCGCCGCCACCGCCGGCCTCCGGGAAGTATCGTTCCGGCGCCAGGCGGAGGCGCTGGGCGAATGGGGGTTCCCGCAGTTGCTCGAGGCGGCGATCCGTTCCGCCCCCTCGACGGAAGTTGAGGTTCGCATCCGTCTCGCGGCGAAGAACCTCCTCTTCGGGTTCGAACGGTTCCACGCCCTTGAGCTCGCTCCGCCCGAGCGAGGCGGTCGCGTCCCGACCGCTACGTGACCGGTCGGTTCGGCGAGCTTTCGAGCATCTCCACGACCTTCGCCTCGGACAGCAGCCGGGCGGTCTCGGGAGGGAGCGAGAGAACGTCGTCGGCCCTCAGGTCGACCGTCTCCGAACCGACCTCGACGGGTCGCGAGTCCTTGAGCACCCGGACGTAGACCATCGGGGGGCGCGGCCGGGTCGCGATCGTAGCGGCGGGGATTCGAGCCGGAGGAGCGGGAGCCGGCGGCGCCGCCGGGACCTCGGGCGGACGGACGGAGGGAACCGGGGCGGGAGCCGCGGTGGGCTCGATGTAGGCGGCCGCCGAGCGGCGATGCTCGAGGAGGACGGAGAGGACCTCGTCGAACATCGCACGTTCCTCGGGCAGGGCGTTCACGAGGTCACGGCTTCCCCCGATGCTCGCCTGGAACGCGGCGTTGAGGACCTTCTGGGTCCGGCCCTCGACGATGTCGCGGGCGACCTGGATCGCCCGCTGGTATGTTTGGCGGGCGATCTCCCCCTTCCGACCCGAGGGGTTCTCACGAAGGTCCGATTCGTACGACCGACGGAGCTCCGCGAGGTAGGTCGAGGTCGCCGTGTAGAACTCGGGCGGGAGCTTCGCCAGTCCGCGGACGGCGAGCTCGTTGCGCCGCCATTCGAGCAGTTGCGTGAAGTGGTCGGGCATCGACTCTCGCGGGACGGGCGAACACCCGAAGGACTATACGAGATGTGCGGTCTCGTTCGCACCTCCGCTCGCCGCTCGGCCGGCGGGGAGGAGCGCGGTTCGATGGTCGTGGTTCGGGACCCGGCCGCACTGTTCGACGAGTTCTGGGAGCTTTGGGTCCGCCTCCAGGGCGACAGTCAGGTCCCCGGCACCGTCGTGGTGGTGGAGGGGGACCGCGACCGACGGGCGCTGCGGCGGCTCGGCGTACGCGGACCGATTGTCCTCGTCCACCGGGGGCGGACCATCTCCGAGACGGCCCAGCACCTCGCTGCCACCGCACGCCACGTCATCATTCTCACCGACTGGGACGCCGAGGGGGGCCATCTCGCGCAGCGGCTCAAGGAGTTCCTCGGGGTCGGTCGTTCCGGGCCGGACCTCGAGCATCGGCGCCGGCTGGCCCGGGTCCTGCGGGGCGAACTCGCCCACGTCGAGGGGCTCTACGGTTGGGCCCAACGAGCGGCCGAGAAAGGGAACCGGCCCCTCGGCCAGCTGCTCGAGCTCGCCGAACCGGACGACGAGCGCCCTACGGGATGACCTTCGACTGGGTTCGTCGGATCGGGCGGCGGTTGCGAGCCCGCGAGGGGCGGAACCGTTCCGCGCCCTTCCCTTTCCATCGGAGACCACGGCCTTCCGTGCCGGCGCTGGTAAGACCGCGATAGACCCGGCCCTTGTGGACCGGGGCGGCGATCCAAGCGATCTTGGGGTCGGCGAGGATCTCCGGGTGGGATGGGTCCACGAGGATGACCTCGAAGAACTTCTGCTTCCCGTCCTCGCCCACCCAGTAGGAGTTGAGGACCTCGAGGTTGGGGTAATGCTTCTGCGCCCGCTCCTCCGCGATCCGACGCAGGCTCTTCGCGAGCGTCATCCGGAGGATCCCCTTGTGCTTCGGGCGGCGACCGGCGATGATTGCCCGCTTACGCTGCCCGCCTCGGCGGACCCGGACGCGGACGATCACGTACCCTCCCTTCGCGCGGAACCCGACGGCTCGGGCCCGGTCAAGACGGGTCGGATGCTCGATGCGGGTGACCGTTCCCTCCCGTCTCCAGTGGAGAAGACGCTCGTGCCGGAGCGCGGCCCCCTCTTCCCCGAGGGTCTGCTGGAACGATTGGGCCATGTGCCGGTAGGCAGAGCTCGCCATGGGACGCGGCGCGGGGGACCCGGGCCCCAATTATAAAGGTGCCGCCGCGGAAACGCGCTCAGGCGCCGCCGGTCTTTGCAACGCTCACCCAGGGAAGGCGAGAGTCCGCCGGTCGAAGGACCTTCGCGGTGGCGTGGCTCTCGGTCGCGATCGCCCGTTCGAGGTGGCTCACGATCTCCCGCACGAGACGGTCCATGCGCGGCCGCTGTTCGGCGGGGACCTCCGTGGGCACCTCCCAGACGACCGCCGCCCCCCCGCTCGTCGGGTAGAAACGGAACTCGAGGGCGGAGGCCGCCGGGGGTACCGCGGGGTTCATCTTCTCGAGGCGGCCCTTGACCCGGCTCTCGCTCGGCTCGGAGGTTTCGGACCTCTCGACCGTGTAGCCGATCGTGCCGAGGAAATCGGCGAGGTACGTCGCGAACCGCTCGCGACCGATCCCGCGGACCCTCAACCAATCGCCGTTACCTTCTCCCATGCTCCTTGCGGTCCAACGCACGCCCGTAGCTCTTGAAGAGCCCGAGCATCATCCGCAGCTCCGCCTCGGAAGGCGTAGCGCGGCCGAGAACGCGACGAAACAGGAGGATTAAACCCCGTCGTTTGTGCGCGGGGTAGCCCGTCCGAGCCAGAAGCTCGCCAAGGCGCTCGAGGAACAGCTCCTTTTCGGGCCCGTTCAGCTCGATCACTTCCGGGGCCGGCGTGGTCTCCGGGTCGCTCGGTCCGCGCGCCCGGTGGACCGCGTAGAGGACGATGGCCGCCGCGTGGGAAAGGTTGAGCGTCGGGAACTCCCGGCGTGCGGGGATGTGGACGATGAGGTCGCAGCGCAGGAGCTCCTCCCGGGAGAGGCCGTTGTCCTCGGGCCCGAAGACGATCGCCACCCGACCCTCCAAGGTCCGGACCATCTCCCCGAGGCGCTCGGGAGAGACGGAACGACGAAGGAACGCGTTCGAGCGCCCGGTGGACAGGTCGGTCGTTCCGACCACGAAGTCGGCCTCCCGCACGCCCTGGTCAAACGTCCGGACGCGGGTCGCGGTGCGCAGGAGGGGAAGCCCCGCCATCGCCCGGCGACGTGCGACCGTGCCGACCTTGGCCCGCGACGCGACCAGCACCAACCGGTTCGCTCCGAAGTTCCGCGCGAGGCGCGCCACCGCGCCCACGTTGCCGTCCTCTTTCGGTCGCACGAGGACGACGTCGATCTGTTGCGTCAACTCGCCGCTCCGTCCGTGAAGAGGCGGCGCACCATCCAGTCGGGGTCGAACGGCACGAGGTCCGCGTACCCTTGGCCGGTCCCGACGAAAATGATCGGTTTCTTCGTCACGTAGGTCGCGCTCAGCGCCGCGCCGCCTTTCGCATCGGCATCGAGCTTCGTGAGGACCAACCCGTCGATCCCGACGGCGGCGTCGAACAGCTTCGCCTGCTCGATCACGTCGTTCCCGCTGAGGGCGTCCCCGACGAACAGGGTGAGCGACGGAGCGACCACGCGGCGGATCTTCTTGGCCTCCTCGATCAGGTTCTCGTTGGTGTGCTGGCGTCCGGCGGTGTCCACGAGCACGACATCGAGCCCCCGGGCCCGGGCGTGCTCGACGGCGTCGTACGCGACCGCGGCGGGGTCGCTCCCTTCCTGCTGGCGGACGACCCGGACCCCGATCCGCTCGCCGTGGACGAGCAGCTGCTCGATCGCGCCGGCGCGGAACGTGTCGCTCGCCGCGATCACGCTCGAGAGGCCCTGTCCCCGGAGCCACCCCGCGAGCTTCGCGATGGTGGTGGTCTTGCCGGTTCCGTTGACCCCGACGAACATGATGACGTACGGCTTCGGCGTGTGCTCCCGCACCGCCTTTGCAAGGTCGATGGGCGGGCGAGCGAGGATCGCACGACACGAACGTTCGAGGCAGGTACGGATCGCATCCTCCGCATCGACCCCGAACCTGAGCTTCTTCCCGGCGAGCTCCTTGCGGAGGTCCCGTCGCAACCGCTCGATGACCGGGACCGCGACGTCCGACTCGAGGAGGACGATCTCGAGGTCGTCCAGCACATCGTCGATCGTCCCCTCCTTCAGGCGACGTCCGAGGAACCCGTTCGTGAAGATCGCCGAATCACCTCCCGGGGAGGAGGGCGGGGCGCCACGCGACGGTGGAGTCGGGGCCGGAGCGGATGCCCCGGGGGACTTGTCGGTCGCGCCGGACCGGGTAGACGCGGTCTCGCGAGGAGGTTCGGGGGCCGCCGGGGACGCCTCCTCGGAGCGCCTCAGGCGTGCCTTAATCGCTGCCCACATCGGTCGGCGCGCCGCTCTCTCGAGCGATCGAGTCGAGTCGGCTGGAGAGAGCCTGGATCCGTTCGTCGAGCGACGTCATCTGCCCTTCGAGGTCGCGAAGCGCTTGCTCGATGCGGACCGTCCGTTCCGCGAGGAGCTCGATGACCTTGGGCCGCTCCATCTCGGCGACGACCCCGGAGCCCACGCCGACCAGGACCGGAGCGCTCCGGTCCACGGACCCCCGCACGAACGTCTCGCCCCCGAGGGGGAGCAGGAGCTCCGCATTGACGGGTGCGCGGTCCACGCCTTCGAGGCTCTCGCGGGCGCGGACGTGGTCCTGGCGGGACGCGCTCAGGATCTCGTGCTGCTGGAGGAGGGAGTTGAGCTGGTTACGGTAGGCGTCGAGGCGCAGGAGGTCTTCCTGGACCTGCTGCTCCGTCACCCGGGGCGGGCTCGCGCTCATGCCGCCGGGACCTCGGCGACCGAGCCGATCCGAATGTAGGAACGCTTCACGTGATGGCAGCCCCCGATCTCGGAGAGCGTCCATTCCCGCGCCAGGTCGGCGGACTGCGCCTCATGGGTCTTCGTGAACGTCTGCCAGTAACCACGGCGGGCGTAGAACGACCCTTGGACCTGGAACTCGGGCATCGAATGCTCCAATGTGCGGCGGCGCCACCCGGGGGGGCCTTTTAAACCTAGCCAGCGACCCGCTTGGTCCGTCGCTCGGGTGTTCGGTGGGAAACGCCGACCGGCTACCTCGTTCGCTTCCTCGCTCGGACGATGGGCTTCGAACTTCGCGCGCTCCTTGTACCAACGTGCCTGCCGCTCGAGGAGTCCCCGGTTGCACGGGCCGACCGGTGCAGGGAGCGGGGGGGCTTTGGACGCCGGCCGGGCGGGAGCGTCGGAGACGGGGGCCGAGGGCGGTCGGGGAGGCTCGACCTCGAGATGGCGCTGCGTCACGAGATGAGCGCTACCACGCCCTTCCAACGGTCCACTACCTCCTCGTCGCTCAACCCCACGGTCGGGGAGAATAAGACCCGGTTCCCCCACTGGGTCCAAAACCGGGAGTACTCTTCGACCGCGATCGGAAGCACGACCCCGTCCGCGTGAACGTCGTCCGCGAGCGCCGCCACGGCCGACGCCCACGCCTCCGGCGAAGGCGCGGCCGGCGCGACGCGGGCGGTCGGGTCGAAGCGTGCGAGGGTGTCGCGGACGAACGGCTCTCCCTCGGGCAGGACGACCAGGGCGACCCGGCACCCCCGCTTCATCATGAAGAACGCACCGAGGGCACCTCGCGGACCGTCCACCAGGGCGACCAACCGACCGGCGACGCCAAGCGGGAGCCCGCCGGGCCCCGGAGAGCGGTCGAATGAGAGGTACGTGCGAGGTCCTCGCACCTCGACGAACAGCTCCACGTCCGGCCGTTCGAGATTCACCGTGAGACCCCGGTCGGGGAACCGCTCGAGCACCGCGGCGCCGAGGTTCCCGGCCAGTTGCTGGCTCGTGAACGGGTGCTGTCCCGTCCGTCGCGCCCGGACCGCGAAGCTCACGCCCGGGCGTAGGCGGGAGTCGGCGAGCTCGAGCAACCGTGCCTGGATGACGGCGGGGTCGCTCGGCACCTCCTCGACCTGGCTCACCGAAGTGACCCCGAAGACGCGACGAACGAGGTTCGCGCCGCGCTCGGCGTCGTCCGTCTCCACGTAGAAGTGCCCACGGTCGGACCGGATGCGGGCCGGAATCCCCTCGCGAACGAACTGGTCCAGGATGTTGCGACGTAGCGTGCTCTCGAACTCGCGACGCACGGGAGGGGATTTGAGCGCGAGCTCCCCGTACCGGACCAGGAGCAGCGCGACCATCGCGAAGGTTAAGACGAGGGGACCGCTAAAGCGCTTCTCGAGCGGGTGGGTCAGTGTCGTCGTCCGAATCCCTCCCGTCATCTTCCGTGGATCCGTGGACGCCGTTCCTGGAGGCGATCCTCGAGGGGATGGTCTCGGCGGCGGCGAGCTGCGGGGTCACCCTCTCACGGGAGGCGATCGCTCCTCAGCTCAGTTTGGACGAGGGGGTCGAGGGCGAGGTCGCCCTCCCCTGTCATCGGATGGCTCAGGCGGCGAAGCGGCCGCCGGATGAGCTCGCCTCCGCCCTCGCCGCGGCGTTCCCCTCCTCCCCTCTCGTCCGGTCGGTCTCCTCGAAGGGGGCGTACGTCAACTTCCGAGTCGACCCCGACGCGCTCGCCCGCGCGACCCTCGACCTCGTCCTCTCCCGGGGCAACCGCTACGGCCATGGTGAGCCCGCGGGACCCCCGGTGGCCGTTGAGCACACGAGCGCGAACCCGACCGGTCCGTTCCACATCGGGCGCGTACGCAACGGGATCATCGGGGACACGCTCGCCCGCATCCTCCGGGCCTCGGGGACGCCGGTGACCACCCAGTACTACGTCGACGACATGGGCCGCCAGGCCGCGATGGTCACGTGGATCTGGTCTAAGCCACGGGAGAGCTGGCCCGAACCGGTCCGAAAGGCGGTCGACGGGGAAGAGAAGCCGAACGAGAAGCCCGACCGGCACTGGGGTCGGCCGTACCCGGCCGTCAGCGGCTACCTCAAGGAGCACGAGGACGCTCGCGAGGAGGTGGCCCAGCTCGTCCAGCAGATCGAATCCGGCGAGGTCCCCGCCGAGCACCGGAAACTCGCCGAGGCCATCCTCCAGGGCATGCTCGAATCCCTCGCTCGACTCAATGTCACGTTCGACGAGTTCGTATGGGAGTCCGACCTCGTGCGGGACGGCTCGGTCAACCGGGTCTCCGAGCGCCTGCGGGCGTGCCCGCACGCGGTCGAGGAGACGAACGGCGCCTGGGCGATCGACGCGAGCTCGTACGGGCTCCCGAAGGAGTCCACCCACCTCGTCTTCCAGCGGGCCAACGGGACGAGCCTCTACATCACGCGGGACATCGCCTACCACCTCGCGAAGTTCGCGCGGTTCGCCCGCGTCATCGACGTTCTCGGCCAGGACCACCAGCTCCACGCCCGATGCCTGAACGCGTTGCTCCAGGAAATGGGGGAATCCCGGCGGCCGGAGTTCGTGATCTATCAGGACATCACCGTCCCCGAAGGGGGCCGGATGTCGACGCGCGGTGGGTCCGCGGTGTGGCTCGACCACCTCCTCACCGAGGCGGTCGACCGGGCCCGGGCCGAGGTGCTGGCCCGCCGGGAGGACCTCGCGGATTCCGACGTCGAGCGGATCGCCGAGTCGGTCGCTACGGGAGCGGTGCGGTACCACATCGTACGGGCGGCCCCGGACAAGCCGGTCGTCTTCCGATGGGAGGATGCGCTCTCGTTCGAGGGTCGGAGCGGCCCGTTCCTGCAGTACCTGGTACGCCCGAGCCTCGGGCGTCCTCCGAAAAGGAGAGGCCCTCCAACCCCCGTATCCGTTCGATGCCACCCGCCTGACGCATCCGGACGAGGCGGCGCTCATCCGCATCATCTCCCGCTTTCCCCGGACCATCGCCTACGCCGCCCGGACCGGCCACGTCCACGCGGTGGCCGGCTTCGCCCACGAGCTCGCCGACCAGTTCAACCGGTTCTACCACGCGGTCCCGGTGCTCCGGTCGACCGAGGAGCGGGCGAGCCGGATCGCCCTGGTGGCGGCGATGCGGCAGACGCTGGGAAACGCCCTGGACCTGCTGGGAATCTCCCCTCTCGAAGCGATGTGAAAGGGGGCCGTCGTCCCCGATCGTCCGCAGGCGTATCGCAGTGACCCTAGGGCGGATCCCGCCTCACGGTACCTCGGTCATGGATAGATTCTTTAGCTACGTCCCCGTCGCTTCGCCGAGAGGAGACCCATGGGGCTCGGTGAGGATTTCAGGAAATTTCTGCTCTCGGGGAGTCTGATCGCGATGGCTGTGGCCTTCGTGGTTGGTTTGGCGATCGTCGCGTTGATCACCGCCTTGGTCAACGACATCATCGACCCGCTGATCGGCGCGGCCGGGCACGTCAACTTCGCTTCGATCGGCATCGTGACGATCAACGGAAGCCCGATCCTCGGCGGCGCGTTCCTGGGCGCGATCGTCACTTTCCTGATACTCATGGTGGTGGTGTTCTTCCTTATCGCCTACCCTTACCAGGTCTCCCAGGACCGGAAGGCGTCCAAGACCGCTGCCACGACCCGGGCATGCCCCGAATGCTGCAATCAGATCCCCATCGCGGCGAGGCGGTGCGGGTTCTGCACATCGACGGTCACTCCGGTGCCACCGACTCCCGCGCCGGGGGCGAAGAGCTAGCGCGACGACACCGGGTCGGCCCGACCGGCCTCGGCGAACCCTTTTTGCCGTAGACGGCAGGCATCGCACTTCCCGCATGGAGTCCGGCCCCCGGCGTAACAGCTCCACGTCAGGCCCCACGGGACCCCCAGTCGCTCCCCGAGCCGGACGATCTCGGCTTTGGAAAGGCGAAGGAGCGGGGTCTCGACCCGAACGTACTCTCCCTTCTCCACCCCGGCTTTCGTCGCGAGCCGGGCGAGACGCTCGAACGCGCGGAAGTACTCGGGTCGGCAATCTGGGTATCCGGAGTAGTCGACCGCGTTGGCGCCGAGATAGACCGTCCCGAGGTGTTGGCTCTCGGCGTAGCCGAGAGCGATCGAGAGCAAGATCGTGTTCCGGGCGGGTACGTAGGTCGAGGGGATGCGGCCGGTCGGCCCGCGGCGGCTCGGGATCGGGCGACCGGGGTTGGTCAACGCGGAGGAGAGGAACGGAGCGAGTGGTAGACGGAGAACGGTGTGACGGGCGACGTGGTAGTGCCGGGCCAGCGCACGTGCGGAACGTGCTTCGCGCGCGTGCCGTTGCCCATAGAGAACTGTGAGAACATGCACCGGCGGGTCCCGTCGGGTCGCAAGGGCGAGGCAGGTCGCGGAATCCATGCCCCCCGAGAGGAGGACGACACTGCCCATAGGTCGCCTCGCTCTCCTCGTCATGGCGCTGCCCCGCTGAGGGCCAGGGCCACGGCGGCTATGGCCACGGCGCTCAGCATTCCGAGGAGGTTGATCGCACCCTTGGAGAGAAGGCCTCGGTTTTCGAACAGCTCGCCGAGGACCGAATCGACCTGACAGGCGATGAAGCCGGCCCCGGTGACCACGACGCCGAACAGGACGAGGTTGGGCAGCGGCGTCCCGAACACCAAGAAGAGGCCTAGGCCGACGAGCGCGGTGGTCACCGATGCGGCCAGCGCGGCGAGCTGGCCGTTGCGCGAGACTCCCCCGTTCGTGCCGGGAGGCACCGGTTTGCCCGAAAGGATGCTCTGCGCGTGCCCCGCGAGGACCCCCACTTCGCTCGCGAACGTGTCCGCGGCGCCGAACGCGATGGCGCTCGCGAACAGGAGCGTCGTCGTCGAGGAAGGGAAGAGGGCGGGCGAGACGGCGCCCGCGACCACGAGAGCGGTCGGGATGATGATGTGGGCGACGACGTTGGACACGCCCCGCTCGCCCGCGCGTCCTTCCTGGACGTGCTGGCGCTGCTTCTCCGCGAACCGGTATCGCGTCGCCAGGGCGCTGCCCGCCACGAACAACGCGAGGAGCGCGAGGAACGGGAAGCCACCGAAGACGACGATCACGATGCCGAAGACCGCGGCCACCGCACCCGCGCGCGCCGTCAGCGCCCGACCCAAGACCGCCCCGAGGGCGAGCAGGAGCGTGGCCACGACCCCGATGACGGCGTCCGTCCCGAGCAGCAAATTGGGGTCTCCCGCGGGCGGCAGTGGGTACGGGCTATAACCCCTTCGAGGAAAGTGCCGGACCCGCTCCCGGGTCACCCTCGGGACAGGATCCGCAGGACCGCGTTCGCGAACGAGCCGGCGACCAGGTCGACGGCTGCACTTTCCTGCAGCCGGCGAAACGCGGGGTCCTCCTCGTGGCCCGGCGTGGACACGACCGCGGTCAGCAGGCCGAGCTGTCTCCCCGCCTGGACGTCCAGGTCCCGGTCCCCAATGATAGCGCTCGTGGCCAGGTCGATGTTCCAGTCGTCGCGGGCCTGGCGGAACAGCAGGGTGCCGGGCTTGCGGCACTCGCAGTGGGTTTCCGGAGCGTGAGGGCAGTAGTAGAAGGCGTCCACACGGGCTCGGTGGGGACGCAGGAGCTCGTTCAGTCGCGCGTGGATCCGCTCGACGTCCGCTCGGTCGTAGAACCCCCGCTCGACCCCCGACTGATTGGTCACGCAGACGACGAGGAACCTGTGGTCGTGGGCGAGCGACAGCGCATCCCCGACGCCCCGGAACAGTTCGAGCCGCTCCGCGTTCCGAAGGTAGTGGAGGTCGGGGTTGAGCGTCCCGTCGCGGTCGACGAAGAGCGCCCGTCGGACCGGACGCGTCATGGAAGCCTCCGGTCCGGTCCCGGCCATCGGACCGACGAGCGTTGAGATAGGATAAGGGTTCATCCTCGGGCGGCGTTCGCCGGGCCGATGGGACCCACCCCCGCGGACGTCGGTCGGCTCCGAGAGAACCTGAGCTCGGCGTTCGAGGAGGCCCTTCGGCCGGCCAAGGCCACCCCCGGCCCGCTCGGCATCCTCTTCTCGGGCGGTGTCGACTCCGCCCTGCTCGCTTGGGAGCTTCGGAGCCAGCCCCAGCTCCGGCTCTGCACGCTCGGACGGGAAGGAAGTCCGGACCTCCTCGCGGGACGGGCCGGGGCGGATGCGTTAGGGCTCCCGTGGGAAGGGCTTCGCCTCGGAGAGCGGGAGGTCCACGAGACCGAGCTCCGGTTCCGGGAGGAGCTCGCGGGCCTCTCGCCGGTCTCCCGGACCGTGCTCCTCTCGCTGGCGATCGCGATCGACCGCGCCTCGCCGCCTCGGCTCGTCTGTGGCCAGGGCGTCGACGAGCTCTTCCTCGGATATGCGCACTACCGGAACCTCGGCGGCGCGGACGCCGAGGCGCGCTCGTGCGAGGACCTCCTACGACTCCGCGCCTCCGATTGGCCCCGCACGCAACGGATCGCGGCGAAGTCCGGCAAGGAGGTCGTGGCACCCTACCTTTCGGCCGCCTTCGAGGAGAGCGCCCGACAGGTGCCGGTCGACCTTCGGCTGCCGGGAGCCCTCCCGAAGCGGTTCTTCCGGGAGTGGGCCATCGAACGCGGGCTGCCGCCGGAGCTGGCCGCCCGTCCCAAGAAGGCGGTCCAGTTCGGGAGTGGCGTGGATGCGCTCGTGCGCGCGATGCGACGGGCCGAGCGCTAGGCCTCTACGCGGGTCCCCGCCTCGCCCCGGAGCGCCCGGGCGAGCGAGGGGATGTCGGTGATCACGAACCGTCGCCCGCCTCCGTCCAGGAACTCCAGGCCCGCGGCGACTTTGGGGCCCATCGAGCCCTCTCCGAACTCGCCCCGTTTGAAGTAATCGGCGAGGTCCCGGCGCGACACCTGCGAGAGCCACCGCTCGCCTTTCTTGCCGAACGAGACGGCGGCGCCGGGGACGTCCGTTACGATTGCGAGCGTGTGGACGCCGAGCTCGCGCGCCACGAGGGCCGCGGCGAGGTCCTTGTCGATGACCGCTTCCACGCCCTCGAAGGTCCCGTCGGGTCTCCGGACCACCGGGATGCCCCCGCCCCCCGCCACGATCGGGATCCAGCTCGAACCGGCGCTCGAGTCGAGCAGCGACCGTACGGCCGCGCCCTCGATCCACCGCACGGGTCGGGGGGACGGCACGATCCGTCGCCAGCCGCCTCGCGCGCCGTCGTACTGCATCGCCCAACCGTACTGTTTTCGAAGCAGGCGAGCCTCATCTTCGGGGTAGTACCGGCCGACCGGCTTGGACGGATGGGAGAACGCCGGGTCGTCGGCCGAGACCTCGGTCCGGCTGATGACGGTCAGCACCGACCGCTCCACTTTCCGCTTCCGGAGCGCGGGGGTGAGCTCGGTCTGGATCAGATAGCCGATCTGCCCCTGGGTCTCCGCCCCGAGGACGTCCATCGGCCGAGGGGGGATCTCTCGCGCCGCAAGCTCGTTCTGGCGAAGGAGAGCGCCCACCTGAGGTCCGTTCCCATGCGAGAGGACGAGCGCGTCCCCCCCAGCGGCGATCTCCGCAAGGACCCCGACCGTCTGGCGCATCTGAACGCGAGCCTCCTCCCAGGAGCCATGCCCGCCGGCTCGCTGGAGGGCGTTGCCTCCCAGGGCAACCAGGATCCCGGTCATCGGTCCTCGAAACGGCCATTCCGGTCAGGGATGAATAGTTCGACGGTGGAGTCGGCTCCACGGGAGGGCGGAGCGCGCCGCCGGAATATGGCTATATACCCAGCGGCGGGTCTCGGAGCGTGCCGGACGAGGCCGAGTCCCTTTTCTGCCCTCTCGAGTTCCGGTATGGACGCGAGTCCGTCCGCCAACTCTTCTCTCGGGGTGCCCGGCTGAACCGCGCGTTGCGCGTGGAGGCCGCCCTCGCGCTCTCCGAAGCGCAGCTCGGCATGATCCCGGCCGAGGCCGCGGCCGCCATCGACCAAGCGACGACCCTTTCCCAGGTCTCGCTCGAGCGGGTCGATGCCCTCGAACGCACGCTCCGTCACGACGTCATGGCCATAACCCGCGCCCTCGCGGAGGCGGCGGGACCGGCGGGTCGATGGGTCCATTTTGGTGCCACGAGCGCCGACATCACCGACACCGCGCTCGCCCTCGAGCTCCAGGAGAGCACGTCGATCCTTCGCGCGGACCTTACGGAACTCGCCCGGACGCTGGTCCAGCTCGCCCGCACCCACCGGGCCACCCCCGAGGTGGGCCGCACCCACGGACAACATGGTGTGCCGATTAGCTTCGGCTACAAGGTGGCGGTCGCCGCGGCCGAGGTGAGCCGGCATCGGGACCGGTTGGACGAGCTCGTTCCTCGCCTGGCGGTGGGCAAGATGGCGGGCGCCGTAGGTACCGGAGCCGGGTTCGGTTCCCATGCGGCCGAACTCGAGGCGTCGGTCATGGGTCGCCTCGGACTCATCGCGGACGAGGCCCCGACCCAGATCGTGGGCCGAGACCGCATCGCCGAGTTCACGAACCTCCTCGCGTTGATCGCGTCCACGGCAGAGCGGCTCGCGACCGAGGTCCGGAACCTCCAGCGCACCGAGATCGGTGAGGTGGCGGAACCGTTCGACGAGGCGCACCAGGTCGGCAGTTCGACTATGGCCCAGAAGCGGAACCCGATGGTCTCGGAGAACGTCACAAGCCTCGCCCGGTTGGTCCGGGCCTTCGCGCTACCGCCGCTCGAGAACATGGTCCAGTGGCACGAGCGGGACCTCGCGAACTCCGCGAACGAGCGGATCGTTCTGCCCCACGCCATCGTGCTCACCGACGACCTCTTGACGAAGCTCACCGAGGTCTTCCGCGGGCTGCGCGTCGACACCGAGCGCATGGCGGCCGAGCTCGCCCGCTCCGGAGGAGGCGCCATGACCGAGAGCCTGATGCTCGCGCTCACTTCGAAGGGACTCGCTCGCTCCACCGCCCACGAGCTCCTCCGGACCCTGACCAGCGAGAGCGCGAAGGGGCCACCGCTCGTCGAGCGGGTCAAGGCTCACCCGGCGGTCCGTGCCCACCTCTCGCCGGCCGAGGTCGACGCCCTCCTGAACCCATCGACCTACGTTCTCGCAGCGGCGGAGAAGACCGACCGGATCCTGGCGGTGCTCGAACGGCGCCTCGCGCGATGACGGAACCCCCGTTCGCGTGGACCGCCTCCGTGCGCGTGCAGGCGGAGGACCCCACGCTGATGGATTGGCTCGAGCAAGCGCTTCGCCCTGAGGCGTCGCGGGAGGTGCCCCGAGCTCACGCCGAACTTCGCCGCGGGACGGGGCCGTCGCTCGAGCTTACCATCTCCGCCCGGGATTCCGGGGCCATGCGGGCCGCCCTGAACACGTACCTTGGATGGATCCACCTCTCCCTGGCCACGGCCCGAGCCGTCGACCGGTCGAGGTAACACGGACGCGAGGGGCCGGCTCCCGAAGCGCTTATGAGAGACGGTCGGTCACCTCGCCCGTGGCCCTACCCGCGAAGCTCCAGAACGACATCCGACAGTTTCAGCGCCTGCAGGGCGAGCTCGCCTCCGTCCAGCAGCAGCGCCTGCAGATCGACCTGAAGCTGCGCGAGGTCTCGCACACGCTCGAAGAGCTCAAGACCCTCCCCGAGGACGCGGTCGTGTACCGACCGATCGGTGGTCTGCTCGTCCGCGCGAAGAACCGAAAGGAGGTCGAGGACCTCCTGACCGAGGACAAGGAGACGACGGAGGTCCGCCTGAAGGCAGTCGAGCGCCAAGAGAACCACCTCAAGGAGCGGTACACTGCGATGCAGCAGGACCTCTCCGCGGCGTTGCAGGCCGCGGGCGCGGTGCCCCAGCAGGGGACGAGCTCCCCTTCCGATACGTCCGAAAGCTAGTGCAGGAACGCTGGCTGGGCGCGCGTCACGCCTTCCGCCGGACCAGCCGTTCCGCGACTTCCTTCAAGAGCGGCTTTCCTCGCGCCGGGATCGTTCGACTCCGGTCGACGCATCGCAGCGAGGCCCGGGTCAGCTCGTCGATCCGCTTCTCGGAGTAGTCGAGGCTTCCGGTCTCTCGGATCACGTTCCGCGCCCGTTCCACGTCCTCGGGCGTTGCCTGGGAGTTCCCGAGGACCCGGGAGAGGCGGGACCGGTCGGCCTCCGAGCCGCTCGCCCACGCCTTCACCACTAAGAGGGTCCTCTTGCCCTCGATAAGGTCGTTCGAGCTCTTCCCGGACGCCTCCGCGTCGAACCCGGCCCCCAGGACGTCGTCCCGAAGCTGGAACGCGATGCCGATCTTCGTCCCGAACGTCTCGATGTCCCGCAGTCGGGGGAGAGCGCTTCCCCCCAACAGAGCCCCAATCTTGAGCGGGGAGACAACCGTGTAGACCGCGGACTTGTACCGATGGACCGCGAGGACATCCTCCTCCCGGACCGAGCCGGGGTCCAGGACCCCGCTGCGGATGTCGAGCAGCTGACCGAACGCCGTGAGCCGGGTCATCCGCACGTACTCGGACAGCGCGGCGAGACGAGCGGCCGGTGGAGCGCGCGTCGAGAGGATAGCCTCGACCGTGAACGGCTCTTCCAGGTCGCCGAGCGTGATACCGATCCCGACCCCGTAATCCTCGCTCGACCCCTCCCGGCGCTCGCGCTCGTGCGCTTGGGCCATCGCGCGGTGGACGGTCGGTCCGCCTCTCCGCTCTTCCGCGTGGTCGATGATGTCGTCGTGGATTAGCATCCAGCTCTGAAAGTGCTCGAGCGCAGCGGCCGCCGGTAGCACGGGGCGGGGGTTCCTTCCGGTGGCCAGGTAGTACCCGGCGAGCACCAGGATGGCCCGGAACCGCTTGCCTCCCCGGAGCGTGAACTCCTCGTTCACCTCAAGATACGGTCGCACCTCGCGGGGAGACTGACGAATCGTCCGGCGGTACGACGAGGTCAGCTCGCGTTCAAGAGGAGGTAGGAATCGATAGAGTGCGGCGAGGTCCACGGCACGTGCATCTGGACGTCCATCCTATTTAACGGGCCGGGCATTCGCGGACATGATGGCGTCTACCTCGTTCGTCACTCTCGCCGGCGCACTCGTGGAAGCGATGGGGCAACGGCTCGACGCGGCGAAGCCGACCCCCGAGGGTCTCACCCTACGCACGAGCGACGGATTCCTCTACTCGTTCCTCGAGGACCCCAACACGGTCTCCCTGGAGACCATCCGCCAGCTGTTGGGAGGCGAGGGCAACGTCCTGGTGCGGCTGGTCGTCCTAACCCCCGGACATCTCCCGCTCGCGTTCACGCAAGAGATCACGAGCCACGGAGGAACGCTCGTGGAAGGGGCTCGCTTCGCCGAACTGGCCCGTCAGTTGGGGCTCGAGGCCTACTTGGGGCAGGAGCCCCGGCCCCCCCCGAAGGAGGCCCGACGCCTCCTCCCGAGCGCTCAGCAGCTCGATGGGGTCATGCACCGCGCCCGGACCTGGCTCGACTGGGGCGTCCCGGCGCTGGCCCTCCGGTTCTATCGCCAGGCCACGGAGCTGAAGCCGGGGTTCCTGCCCGCCCGGGTCGGGGTCGGTCGGTGCCTCCTAGCGCTGGGGCTGGTCGATGACGCCGACCGCGCGTTCGACGAGGTCCTGGAGCTACGGCCCGAGGACGTCGAGGCCCGGCTCGGCAAGGCCGCGGTCCTGGGGGCGCGGGCCCGGCCGAAGGAGGAGGTCGCAGCGTACCGGAAGCTGCTCGCGGAGGACGGCTCGCGGGCCGAAGTGCATGCTCACCTCCTCGCCGCGCTCATCGACCTCGGCGACTGGCCGGGGGCGAAGACCGAGATCGAGGCACTCCTCGCCAAGACCCCCGAAGAGCCCCAACTGAGGTTCCTCCACTCCGAGGCGCTCTCGCGTACGGGGGACAAGGCGAAGGGTGAGGCCGAACGGCTCGAGGCCCGACGCCTCGGCCTAACGTACGAACGGGAAGCGGCACTCTGCAAGCATCTTGGACTGCCGGTCCCCGAGCCACCCGCTCCGCCGGAGGCGGCCGCAACACCCTCCGCAGCCGCCCCTGCCAAGCAGCGTGCCTCCCCGAAAAAGTCGCGGAGCCCGCCGATGAAGGCGCTCGCCCCGGCGAAGAAGCCGGCACGCGCTCCCGCCCCGGCCCCGGCCCCGAGCCGGACCCCCTCCTCCGCCCACCGCAAACGTAAGTAGGCCGACGCCGACTCGGAAGCCCGCCGGAGTCTGGATGCGGGTCATCTCGGTGCTGCCGAGCGCGACGGAGATCGTCGACGCGCTCGGCCACGGCGCGGAGCTCGTCGGTCGGAGCTCCGAGTGCGACTTCCCGCCCGAGGTCCGGAACCTCCCCGTCGTCATGCGTCCTCGGACCCGGGACGCGGACCACCGTTCGAGAGAGATCGACGAGCGGGTGCGAAGCGCCCGTGCCCGAAACGAAAGCCTCTACGAGCTCGACCTCGACCTTCTCCGGGAGCTGAGACCCGACCTCCTACTGACCCAGAATCTCTGCAGTGTCTGTTCCGTCACGGAGGAGGAGGTCGCCGTCGCGTGCTCCCGCGCGGGGGTCCACCCCCGGGTTGTCTCCCTCGCGCCGACCGACCTCCCCCAGGTATGGGACTCGGTCGAGATGGTCGGCGAGGTGTTGGGAGACGCGGAAGGGGGAAGGGAGCTCGCGCGTTCGCTGCGGAGCCGCACTCGACCTGGTCCCTCCACGGGACGGACCGTAGCCGTGGTGGAGTGGCTCGACCCCCCGATCCTCGCGGGCCTTTGGACGCCGGACCTGGTCACGGCCGCGGGAGGGATCCCGGTCGGTCCGGGTTCGTCCGAGCCCGGGACCCGAACGACCTGGCCCGAGCTGGCGGAGGCATCCCCGGACCTTCTCGTGGTAAGTCCGTGCAGCTTCTCGGTCGCCCGGTCGAAGCTCGAACTGGATAACGAACCCGCGCTCCTCGCCGCGGTCCGTGCGGTGCGTCCGCCTCTCGGGGCATTCGTCGCGGACGAGGCGTACTTCAGTCGACCGGGCCCGAGACTCGCCGCGGGCGCCGAGCTGATCCGAACCCTGCTCGAGGGTGGGAAGCCACAGGGACCCATGCCGGTCGAGTCGCTTCCGTCGGGATCCTCCGAGGCGCCAGCGTGAGCGGCCGAGGGAGTCGCGCACCGATGGGCGCTTTATTTTTCCGGAAAGCCCTTCCTAGGGTGGTGACCGGATTCCCATGACCGCTCCTCGCGTACGAGAGCTGGGTCGGGGACGTCTGCTCCTCGACCTCGATTTCCGGGACACCGAGGGTCTCGTGGCGGCTTACCTGCTCCCCGAAGCCGAAGGCTGGACCCTCGTCGAGACCGGACCGTCGACCTGCCGGGAGGCGTTGCTCGCGGGCGTTGCGCAGGCCGGCGTCTCTCCCGAGGAGGTCCGTCACATCTTCGTGACCCACGTCCACCTCGACCACGCTGGGGGAATGGGAGCCGTCGTCGACTCCTTCCCGAACGCGACGTTCTATGCGCACGAGCTCGGGGTGCCGCACATGGTAGACCCGACCCGGCTCGTCGCGAGCGCCCGCCGGGCGTGGGGGCCCGCCGCCTCCGACCGGCTGTGGGGAACGATCGCTCCGGTGCCCGCTCAGCGGATCGTGGCGCTGCGCGGGGGAGAACGGTTTCCCATCGATCATGGCGAGCTCCAGGTCCTCGCGACGCCGGGGCACGCGCGGCACCACCTCGCATTCTTCGACACCGCCCTGCGCGGTGTCTTCACGGGGGACGGAGCGGGAGTCCGGCTCGAGCACTCGTCGCACTTGCGACCTGCGGTTCCGCCTCCCGACCTGGACCTGGAGCAGCTGTTCACGAGCTTGGAGGCGATGCGGCGGACCGACCCGAAGGTGGTCCTGTTCAGTCATTTCGGGCCGAGCCCCGACGGTGCGGCCGACCTCATGCGCTACCGGACGATCGTGGAACAATGGCGGGACGTCGCGCTTTCGGCCGCCCGGGAGAAGGCGGACCCCGAGTACATCGCGGGACGGCTGAAGGCGTTTGACATGAACGCGCCGGCCGGCGCCGCGCCCACCGAAGGCGAGTCGATCATCTCCAGCTACACCCTCGCCGCCCAAGGGTTCCTTCGGTACTTCGACACGCGAGGGCTCCTAGGACGGGAACCGAAGTGACCGAGCTCAGCCGGTCCGAGCGCCGCGCGGCGGCCACCGTGCTGGTGCTGGCCCGTATCGTGTACGCCTTCAGCTGGTACAATATCGGCGCGGTGCTACCGCTCGTCGGGAAGGGGCTTGACGCCAGCACCGGGGAGCTCGGGATCGTCCTCGGTGCGTTCCTGGTCGGCGCGGGGGTCTTCCAGGTCCCTGCGGGGTTCTGGGCGATGCGTCGGGGGTATCGTAGCACTTCGATCTTCGCGCTGGCCCTCATGGGAACGTTCTGCC
Source organism: uncultured Thermoplasmata archaeon (assembly GCA_963735185.1). Classification (GTDB taxonomy): domain Archaea; phylum Thermoplasmatota; class Thermoplasmata; order Lutacidiplasmatales; family UBA184; genus Lutacidiplasma. The sequence goes on along the minus strand of CAVTJV010000007.1, from coordinate 1,615,684 downwards.
TCGCTTCCGCGTTCTCTCCTAACTGGATCGTCCTGGCCCTGCTCCGGTTCGGCGCCGGGGCCGGGGCTGCCTTCTTCTTCGCGCCGGCGCTTGGGCTCGTCTCCTCGTACTACCCCGTGGGTTCTCGGGGGCCGGTGATCGGGATCTACAACTCGGGGTTCGCGATCGGCTCGGCCATCGGGCTCCTCGGTGGAGCGCTCATCGGAGCGTTCGCGGGGTGGCAGTGGGCCCTCGCGGTCGGAGGCCTGGCGCTGCTCGTCCTGTGTGTCGGCTCGGCCGCTTCGCTCCCTCCCCTCCGCATGGTAGGCCCCCCGGCGGACTGGAAGTCCGCTTGGAAGTCCGGTCGACCGATCCTCACGTCCCGCAACCTCTGGGCACTCGCCCTCGGGCTGTGCGGTGCGTGGGCGGCGTTCTACATCGCGGCCCAGTATTTCGTGCAGTTCGCCAAATCGGTCCATCCGGGCTGGCCCGTCGCCCTCGCGGCTGGGCTCCCGACCGTGCTGATCCTGATGGAGGTGGCCGGGGGCCCGATCGGAGGGTGGTTCGCGGAACGGAAGGCGGACATGCGCAGGATCCTGGTCCTTTGGGGAATCGCCTCCGGCGCGGGATTGGTCCTGATCCCGTTCCTTCCGCTCGAGGCCTTGTGGCCCCTGTTCATCTTCCTCGGGTTCGCGGATGGTGTCCTATTCGCCGTCCTCTATCTGGTCCCCACCTACCTGCCGGAAGGTCGGGGGGAGAACACGGCGCTCGCGATCGGCTTTGTGAACGCGATCCAGCTCTTCGCCGGAAGCCTGTTCGCCGTGCTCTTCGGCGTGCTGGTCGGCGCAGTCGGGTACACCGTTAGCTGGGTCTTCGCGGCCGTCCTGACCGTGGCGTTCTTGCCCCTCTTGCTTTTCCTGAAGGTCCCGAGGTCCGGCTCGGCCGACCCGGTCGCCGAGCCCGCCCTATCGTGACGAGGGACCTTCGGCCTCGACCACGGTGACGAGGTTGGTCGGACGCCCGGCCACCGGATATCCGGCGGTGAGGACCATTGGCCCGGCAGAAGGAAGCCCGGCGACCTCGAAGAGCTCGAGCGAGCGCTTGCGCAGCGACTGGAGGTCGCTTTCGGCGGTCGCGGGGAACGACCGGACGGCACGTACGAGGGAGAGGTGCCTTCGAACCGATTCCGAGCTCGAGATCGCGAGGACCGGGCACGTAGGCCGGAGGGCCGCGATGAGCCGGGCCGTTCGGCCGGAGTGCGTGGGGGTCACGATCGCGCGGGCGTGGACGTTCTCGGCCAGGTTCACGGCGGCGCGTGCGACCGACAGCTCGGCCCCGCCAGGTTCGCGGGCACGGACCAACGCTCGCCCCGGTAACGGGTCGAACGCTACTTCGGTTGCGCGGGCGATCCGATCGAGCCACCGGACGGCCTCGAACGGGTACTGACCGACCGCGCTCTCCTCGCTCAGCATGACCGCGTCCGCGCCGTCCAGCACGGCGTTCGCCACGTCCGTCGCCTCGGCCCGGGTCGGACGTGGCGAGGTGAGCATGCTGAGGAGCATCTGGGTGGCTACGATCGAGAACCGGCCCGCGGAGTTGGCTTTCCGGACGAGCATTTTCTGCTCGAGGGCCAACCGCGCGAGCGGTACCTCGATCCCGAGGTCTCCTCGCGCCACCATGATCCCGTCCGCGGAACGGAGGATGCCGTCGATCGCGCCGAGTGCTTCGGCCCGCTCGATCTTGGCGATGATTCCGACCGTCCGACCCCCGGGGCGGGCGTCGAGCCACTTTCGAGCCGTGAGCACGTCCTGCTCGTCCCGCACGAAGGAGAGTGCGAGATAGTCGAACCCTTCCTCGAGGGCGAGGGCGGTATCCGTCCGGTCCTTCGGGCCGAACGCCACGGTCCGGAGACGGGCCCGCGGCAAGGAGACCCCTTGATGCGACCGGACGACCCCGCCGCTCACCACGCGGGTCTCGATGGTCCCGGGGCCTGTGCTCTCCACCGAGAGCTCAACATCTCCATCTCCCAGGAAAACGGGGTCGCCCCGATGGGCGGCCCGTTCGAACGAAGGGATCTCGACGTACGTTCGCTGCTCGTTCCCTGGGGTCGGGTCTCGGTCCAGGGTCCAGCGTCCACCGCGGGCCAACCGTACACTTCCACCGACGAGCTCCCCGATCCGGAGCTTCGGCCCTTGCACGTCGACCACCAAGGCCGCTTCTCGGTGTGCGCGGCGACATACCTGGTGCAACCGCCGCAACGTGGCACCGTGCTCCCCGCTCGTCCCATGCGAGACGTTGATTCGGAACGCGTCCGCCCCCGATTCTAGCAACTTATGCAATCGGTCGGGGCGGTCCGTCGCGGGACCGACAGTGGCCAGGATCTTGGTGCGCCGCATCGAACCCCTATGGGAAGCCCCCGTAAAACCGTCCGGGGCAGAGGGGCAATGCGCCGCTCATTCTTTTGTAGAGGGCCTCGGATGTCCGAGCACAGCCCCGTGGTGTAGTGGCCAAGCATGCTGGCCTTTGGAGCCGGCGACAGCGGTTCGAATCCGCTCGGGGCTACCGCCTCATACTCACCCGGCTGCCGACACCCCAGCACCGAATCCTCAATCCGTGGACCGAGCAAGGTCGGAACCAAAGTTCAATTACGTGTCCACTGTGAGCACAGACGCCGGAAGGTTTCCGCTTGGCCGAGAGAGGCAGTGAGTCGGCCCGAGGAGTGCTCTTCGGGCTGGTGACCGGATATCGCCTGACTCAGGCACTGTACGTGGCTGCAAGGCTAGGGATTGCCGACCGACTGAGTGGTGGACCCAGGGATGTGGATGACCTCGCCCGGGAAGTGGGGGCCCAGCCCGATCGGCTATACCGGGTCCTGCGGGTTCTTGCGGCCTACGGCGTGTTCACGCTGGACGGCCGGAGACGCGCCGGCCTTACTCCGGTTGGGGAGTACCTTCGCGCGGACGTGCCAGGTTCATTGGCCGCCTTTGCGGACTTCTCGGGGGCGGAACCGTACCATGCGTTCGAGGACCTCTTCCACACCGTGAACACGGGCGAAACCGCGTTCAATCACGCGTACGGAAAGGGCCACTTCGAGTACCTCGCGCAGCACCCGGAAGCAAGCGCAACGTTCCAGCGCGCCATGGCCGGGGCCATCGAGGGTGCCGGGGACCCGCTCGAGGGCTTCGATTTCGGGAACTATCGTGTATTGGTCGATGTCGGCGGTGGTCACGGCGCGCTGCTTGCAGCGGTGCTTCGCGCCCACGACGGACTGCGAGGGATTCTCTACGATCTCGAGAATGCCGTGGTCGACGCTCCGGCATTTCTCGAGTCGGCCGGTGTGAAGGACCGATGCGAGATTCGGACCGGTTCCGCATTCGAATCCATCCCCTCTGGGGGGGACCTGTACGTGATGTCCCGAATCCTGCACGACTGGCCCGATGAGCGGGCTTTGACCCTGCTCCGTAATTGCCGCAAGGTCATGCCCGCCCGCGGCGCCCTCCTTCTGCGAGAAGTCGTTCTGGCGGAAGGAATTCCACCGCCGGCCCGAGCCGGGCTCGACCTGATGATGATGGCGATTACCGGGGGCCGTGAACGAACTCAGCAAGAATGGTATGAACTCCTTCACGAGGCCGGATTCGTGCTGCATCGAGTGTGGATGAAGCAGGCGGGCCAGGACCTTATTGAGGCAGGTCCGGACTCCTCCTCGTGAAGTTGTTCCGGCAGCAGCGGGCCACTCTGGAGGCTCGATGGTCCGGAGTCCGTTCCGAGGAACTGTGATCTGAGTTCGAAAGAAGAACCGGTCTCAGGGCCATTCAACCCGAATCCGCTCGGGGCAATGACACCCAAAGCACGGCACGGACGCCCTAGCCCCGCTCGGGGCTATGGTTCGAATCCGACCGGGGATATCCCACCGCCGGCCCCGCCTTTTCCAAGAACGGCGAGAGTCGGGACGCAAAGCCGTTCGGGTTATCTTGCACCGACCGAGTGGGGGACTCATGCGGCCCCACGACCGACGGCACATGGCCATCAACCGTGCTTGGTGGGACGAAAGCGTCCCCCACCACGTCGCCTCCGCCTCCTACAATGTGCCTTCCTTCCTAAGCGGAAAGACCTCGCTGCGACCCCTCGAGATCCGGGAGATGGGGTCGGTTCGCGGGAAAGCCCTGCTCCACCTCCAGTGTCACTTCGGCATGGACACCCTCTCGTGGGCCCGGAGGGGAGCGGTGGTGACCGGCGCGGACTTCTCCCTCCCGGCGGTCCGCGCGGCGCGCCGATTGGCGCAACAGGCGAGAATCAGGGCGACGTTTCTCCACACCAACGTGTACGACCTCCCCGATTCCCTCGATGGCCAGTTCGACATCGTCTACACGGGCAAGGGGGCGATAGGGTGGCTCCCCGACGTCACCCGATGGGCGGCCGCAGTTGGGCGCGTGCTGAAACCGGGCGGGAAGTTCTTCCTGATCGAAGACCACCCGATGGCCGAGGTGTTCAACAACGACGGAGCCGCGACTCGGCTCGAACTCAGATTCCCATACTTCGGTGGGCGTGCCCTGCGCGAGGAGTCGGACGGGACATATGCGAGTTCCGCGACGATGCGCCACCGGGTCACTTACGGCTGGATTCACCCGGTCTCCGAGATGCTCTCGGCCCTCACAGCTCACGGGCTCGAGATTGAGTCCGTGCAGGAATATCCGTTCACGTACTGGCGAAAGTTTCCGTTCATGACCGAGGACGCCCGAGGTTGGTGGCGGATCGACTCAAAGGACGGGATGATCCCGCTGATGTGGACCATCCGGGCCCGGCGAAAGGCCTTCCCCACGACGTCCCGGTAACGGAAAAACGGTCGTCCCGCTTGCTCTACCTAGCGCTTGCTTTTCGCCGGTGGTGTATCCAGTTCAGATGCAACAGCACGCGAATCCGCTCGGGGCTACTCTGAGCTTATTCTCGGTCGGGCACGCGCCGGTTCAAGACCTAATCCGGGAGATCCGGGGGGCAAGGACCGCAACGGGCCAAACGGAGGTTGAGTTACAAGATCGGTCCGGTGAAAGTTCCGGAAATGTTGAGTTCAGGGTTGGGCCCGAGACAACTGAAATGAAACGTGTACCCTTGGCCATCAGAAGTGAACGAGAATTGGCCGGATGTGCTTCCGGTGGGTGACGAGTACACCGCGGGGCTGTCGCCGCCATCCCAGATGACGAATCCCATGCTGCTGGTACAGCCGGTCGACCAGCTCCCCTTCACATCGCTTCCCGATGGAAAACTGCGTTTCTCGGTCACGCCGGCGGGAGAATTCGGCGACACCAGTGTCATGGAGAAGCTCTGGGTAACGGGAACTAGTAACAGCGCCGCGAGCACGATCGCGACTACCGCGACAATCGCGGCCACGAAATACGTCCTCCGCCGCCTCGTCCGAATCGGACCCGGAGACGATCCGTTCCGACCTTCTCGGGAAGGCTCTGCCAACTCGCTCGCCGGTGGTTGAAAGCATCCACCTGACTTTAGCCAATCGCCCTCCCTGCATGCCGGGAGAAAAGGGGCGCCAACTCGGGCAATCCGCGAAACGCCTGCAGGCAGCCATTCTCCATCCGCTCGACCAGGGATTATCGTCGGGGAGAGACGAGGCAGCCTTCCTCAGACGGGTTCGCGGACGTATCCCTTTCGAATAGAGCCATCCCCGAATCCGCTCGGGGCTGTCCGTGGTGTGTTGTGAGATAGCCCAAAGACTGACCCCAGTTCCCGTCGCCCCGGACAGGGGCCACATTTCCGCCCCTCGGCGTGCCTCGGGCCCGCCTCGGCCTTGTCCCTCCGTTTCCCTGGTGAACAGGCTGCCGGCCCATCTTCCTGAACGAAGGTCGAATTCGATACTGGTACCCCCTGCATGTCTCCGACGTGAACCCGTGCCAACATCCAAGCTCAAGCCCGAGCAGCGCGACCGGGCGTTACGCGAGGTGACGCCGAAGCCGCCGATGGGGCGTGGCATCTCGTTGCACGTACGACACGAGCGCTGGGCCAAGGGCACGGATCAGCTTTCGCTCGGCCTTCCGAACATGCTCTTGGTAAGCCGAGCTACCTTCCCCTCTCGCCTGAGCAACCGTTGCGAGCCGCGCTCGTCGAGGGACAGCGTAGTATCCTTGTTCTAACGCCGCAATCAACGCGTTGGCCTGCAACGAAGTGAGGTCACCAAAGAGTTCGTCAAGAGCCAGCGAGCCAGAGTCAACCTGTGTGGGAATTCGGGGTGCGCTCTTTGCGATGAGTTGCACCGTTCCTCTCCGGCCCAGATCTCTCATGAGACTGGGGACCGCGGCGTTCTTCAGTGCCAAGATACGGTACCACTCCCAGCCCCCCCGGTAAATGATCGGGTAGAGGATGAGCCCGGACCAGTTGTCTAGACACTTGGATACGACCGGACGATATTGGGGACTGAGACGGAGAGCGAAGCTCTCGAGGTTCGTAGTGGCGCCCCGAAGATGGATCAGGGGACTTCCCCTGAGCTTTATCCGGGCGAGTCGACGTCCCACCTCGCGAACGGTCCTCTGGTCGGCGGACTCAAACTCGAGGTACTCCTGCTGGTCATTCGTCCACTCGGCGAAGGTCGATTCGGGAAAGGCCCGAGAAATGCGAGAGAAAGGGCAGTCGTGCTGAAACTTGAGAGTTAGGCGGATCATCGTCGTCGCCTTCCCTGGGGAGTCTCCGAGAGGATTCTCCTAGATTCTACTGCTTGAGCATCCATATGCGGCTGCGACGGGCTCAATCTTGGAGTACGTGGCAAACCCAGCAAGGGGTCTTCCGAGGGGGCTGATGCAGGATCGCGGTTCTGTCCGCATTTGTGCCGCGCATGTGCGGGACTCACACTATGCTTACGCCTCGGATACCCGTTGCGATGGCCCGGCCTCCCGTGCCCATCGTCGTGCGCGCCCGCGCTAGGCTAACGGGCCTCACGGCGGCCGCGCCTTGCGGGATGGGTGGCGATGAACGTCCTGGCTGGGGGCCTTCATCGCCCCGTACGATCGGACAAATGGTCGTTCCTTCCCCGAGAACTACTCGGGACCGAGATGAGCAGTTCCGCGGTTGCGGAGATGCACGAGAATCGTCGAGAAGAGCCAAAGGGTGGGCGCTCACCAGGAGGCCGAACCTCGCTCCCAGAGGTCCTCCGACCTGACGCAAAGGGAACTGGAGATCGCAACCATGGATTTCGAAGAGCTGAGTTACGCCGAAGCACCTAGGGTCATGGGAACTGTTCCGGGGCCTAAGTCGAGAAAGGCCCTGGAGACCCAGCGAAAGTTCGAGAGCAACGTTGTCTCATATCCAAGAGCGATTCCGATCGCGTTTGAAGAAGGCAAGGGTGCGACGATCAAGGACATGGACGGAAACGTCTATGTGGACTTCTTCAGCGGAGCGGGAGTGCTGAACGTTGGCCATTGCAACCCGGAAGTGCTCCGGGCCGTCCACGAACAAGAACAGAAACTGATCCATGCGCTCGATTTCCCGACGCGCCCGAGATTGGACCTCATACAGAAGCTCGTATCGATCGCTCCCGGTGAGATGCGAAACAATTCTCGGGTGTTCTTCGGAGGACCCACCGGTTCCGATGCGGTCGAAGCCGCCATGAAGCTGGCTAAGTTCGATACGAAGAGGAGTGGTGTGATCGCCTTCGAGGGGGGGTATCACGGGATGACCTCCGGGGCACTTTCCCTGTCGAGCGGAAAGAAGTTCAAACGGGATTTCATTCCACTGCTGCCCGAAGTACACTTCCTGCCCTATGCCTACTGCTACCGGTGCCCCTTCGGCAAGAAGGACGCGTTGCCGGGGGATGGCTGCCGGCAATGCGCGGATAATGTTCGACGCGTGTTGGACGACCCGCACTCGGGGGTCGTAACGCCAGCCGCCATGCTGGTCGAGTCGGTTCAGGGAGAGGGAGGGAGCATCGTCCCACCGACGGATTTCGTGTCCGACCTGCGGGAGATATCCACGGATTATGGAATTGTGTTGGTGGACGATGAGATTCAGGCGGGCATGGGTAGGACCGGGAAGATGTTCGCCTGTGAGCACTCTGGAACTACGCCGGACATCACGACGATATCGAAGGGTCTGGGGGGAATCGGCTTCCCGCTATCCGCGGGTATGTGCCTCGAAAAGTTCGACCGATGGCCGCCCGGCTCTCACATCGGGACGTTCCGAGGACAGGCGGTCGCCATGGCCGCGGGACATGCGGCCCTCAACTTCATCGAGAAGTACCGGGTGCTGGAGCACGCCACGGCGATTGGCGAACACATGCTGAAGCGACTGAACGCCCTCAAGGACAGCAGTAGGATCATCGGGGATGTACGTGGGAGGGGACTCATGCTCGGCATAGAGTTCGTCAAAGATGTGACCACCAAGGAACCGGGGCAGGAAATCGCACAGGAGGTCAGAAAACGGTGCTATCAGAAGGGACTAATCGTGGAGGTCGGAGGGCATTACGATAACGTGGTCAGATTCCTGCCTCCGTTGATCATCACCCAGGACCTCGCGGATCGAGGATTGGACGTCTTTAGCGAGGCGGTCAAGGAACAGGAGCTGGCGCATGGATAGACTACCCACGGCCATCCTGGGCGCGAAGGGTTGGGTGGGCCAACATTGCGCTCGGTTGCTGGCCGACCACCCATACTTCGAGCGACCTACCCTGGTCGACATCGTGGACTGCGGCAGGAAGCTGAAAGAGGTCTGGCAGATCGCGGACCGCCCCCTGCCGGGCGCTCTGGAGGATTCTGTCATCGAGAATCTGTCCGTTCCGGAGATCCTGAAGAAGGGCGTGAAGGTGGTGTTCAGCGCCTTACCCTCACGCGCTGCGATGGCCTTAGAAGACGAACTTGCCAGAGGCGGGGCAGCAGTGTTCACGACATCCCTGGCCCATCGAGATGACCGAGATGTCCCGTTGCTGGTCCCGGAGATCAATGCGGAACACCTCAAGCTTCTGGATGCCCGACGCGGCAGCGGCTTCATCGTAGGCAAGTCGAATTGCACAGCCTCCCTGCTCGCGATGGCCCTCGCCCCGATCGTTGACATGGTCGAGCCGACGGAGATCTTCATGAGCAGCTACCAGGCCTTATCGGGAGCCGGGTACGACGGTGTTTCCTCGCTCGCCATTACGGACAACGTGATCCCGTTCATTGCGAACGAGGAGGAGAGAGTTCAGGCCGAGGTACGGAAGATACTAGGAACGTATTCTCGCGAGGGGATCGTTCCGCGTGAGCTGTCGGTGTTCCCGAATTGTGTGCGAGTTGGCACGCGGGATGGACATCTAGAGGCGATCACCATTAGAACGAGCCGGCGGGTCAGCAAAGAGAAGATCATACGGGCATGGGAGGACTTCAGGCCGATGGCGGATAGGGGTCTTCCGACCGCCCCCACGAACCCGATCATCTACCGGGTGGAGGCCGATAGACCACAACCTCTCCGGGACCGATGGGCGGGGAGCCCCGAGCGGGCGGAGGGCATGGCGGTGAGTACCGGCAGATTACGCGTGGATGACGGGGTCATCCGATTCTTCGCCATGGACAACAATTCTGTGAGAGGTGCGGCGGGGGGAAGTCTGTTCAATGCTGAGCTCGCATATCGTGAGGGATACCTCCGTTCCCCTCGCTGAGGCCCGCCGGGGCGGGTTTGACGGGTACTTCATTTCGCGAAACGTAGAGAACGAGTCGGGTGCCGGCGAAGGCGAATAGGATGGCCCCCGGGGCGCGACGACCGCCGCCACGACGGTGATCGGGACGCTGGGACGTCCGAAGGGCGGCGGGACAGCGTCGAGCACGAGTCTTGAGAGGAAGCATGGGAAGACACCCGGATCGTCACGGACAGGATGCTTGGCAGGAGGAGGACGGCCGGCCCGATCGCGGAAAAGTAGAGCGAACCCGGGACGAGGAGGCTGACCGCCGCAGGTAGGGTCAGGACCGGGGGGCTGCCACGGCGACGCTGCGGGCGGACGAGTGCCAAAGATGTGCCGCGCGGAGAGTATGGAAAGGGGCCGCGCAGCCTCGTAGTCGGGACCGTCTCTATTGGTACACGCCCCTCGTTCGGGGCGAATTCGCTCGGGGCTACCTGAGAGAGGTCTTGCCCTTTGTCAGCCCGGGGTGGCCATACCGGTCTAAGTATTCGGATTGCATTTCCACCCGAGCAAGCGGAGGCGGCCGGTAGGGGCGCTTCCAGCTAGGGCACGAACTGGAGGAAATCGGAACATGGGGTTGAACGAGATTGGGAAAGAGGAGACTCGACCCATGCGGCAAAGGCGGATCGCTGCCCGTCTTGGGCTCGTGGCGGCCATCGGGGTGGCACTTCTGTTCGCTGGCAGCGTGGCAGCCATTCCGGTGACTGCCGCGGCATCCGTAACCTACCGGGCACCGTATTCCGGGACGGAGGACTCGAATGAGTTCGGGCTATTGAGCGGCACTGGGGGACCCATCTGTGGGGTTACCGAATCCTTCCCGGTGGCTCCGTTCTTCAACCTGTCGACTGGCCTCGCCGGTGAAACGGTCAAAGCGACCGCTCGGTCGTGCGGCCCAGGAACCAGCTTTGCCTCACCTGAATCGATGGCGGGTTTCGTCAGCACGAACTTCACCACGCCCTCTGGCACCCATCACATCAAGGCGACCTGGGTCTTCGACCTCTCGGTCAAGCTCGTCGCAACGCCAGGCAGCCCGTCGCAGACGGCCAATGCTAACTTCATCATCACGACGCAGCTGTACCTTATTGACTTGACCAACGGTTCGGTCTTCAACTCGGACAACTCTCCCTACTTCACCTACGGGATCACCTCCGGCACGTTCTTCCACCACTACTCCAAGATCGTCCTCCCGCTGTACCTCAACGCGACGCTCGCGAAGACCCACGTCTACGAGTTCGGGGTGTTCGAGTACCTGGACGTCTACGCCAGTGTCTCGCCGGGAACCAGCAGCGCTCACGCCCTAGCCAACTTGGGTTCCGGAGGACGGAACGTGTTCCTCGCATCGGTGAGCGGCGTATAGTCACGCACTCCGGGCGGAGTGGGGTTTCTCGCTCCGCCCGGAAGACAGTTTCTTCCGGGCCCGGCCCCTGGGAACCCCAACGCTGGCTGATCAGGGTTGCGCCCGGTCTCGTATCTCCTGAAACCACCGAGGGACGCTCACCCGATGGCGATGAGTCCCACATCGTTCCGTTCTTTCCCACTGCTCCCACTCCCTCCGAGGAGTGCCACCATGCGAGGGGCAAGGCCGGCCCAGCCCCTCGAGGCAACCGGTAGTCGAGAACGACCTGGACGGAGCTCGCCGGAAGGGTCCCTGGCCGAAATGTGCTCGGGCTTCCCTTAAGAGGCTGCCCGGCCCTCCCTCCTCTCGTGCGGGGCGGCGCCATCCGAGACGTCCTTAGAGGGCTCTTGGCAGGAGTCCGGCGCGAGGACCGGTCCTTCCTTACTCCCGAGCTGGGCGGCGGGATGCGAGGGGGAATACCGCCATGAAATTCAGAGAGTCTCTTTCTCAACTAGATTCCCAGGGTCTGCTGACGAGAGTTTCGAGACCGGTGAACCCCAAGTACGAGATTGCGGCGCTCCTCAAGAAGTACGAAGGGAAACCGGTCCTCTTCGAGAACGTTACCGGCGGCTCGGTACCGGTGGCGGGCAACCTGCTCAGCAGCATGGGCCTGCTTTGCGAAAGCATCGGGATCCCGAAGGACGAGTGGATCGAGCGGCTGAATCTCGCGATCCGCCATCCCGGACCGATCACGGAAGGGCGGGGCGAGTTTGAGTACCTCGAACCCGACCTCGACCTCGTACCGATACTCACACATTACCCGAACGACCAAGGTGCCTACGTCACATCGGGCATCGTGTTCGCCCGACGGGGAAACCTCCGGAACATGTCGTTCCATCGGCTTTCGCGGATCGGCAAGGACCGGTTCGTCGGCCGCCTCGTGGAAAAGCGCGACCTGCACACCATGTACCTGGACGCGAAGGAACACGGCGAAGACCTCGACGTCTCCATCGCGATCGGCAACCGTTCGGGCGTGCTACTCGCGGGGGCCACCAGCGTGGAACGGGGGCTCTATGAGCTCGGGATCGCGGCGGCATTGGAGAACGGGATCGAGGTGTGCAAGGCCCGGACCAACGAGACCCGGTATCCCACCGATACCGAGATCGTGCTCGAAGGCAAGATCCTCCATGACGAGACCACGAACGAGGGGCCCTTCGTCGACCTGACCAACACCTACGATGTGGTCCGGGTGCAGCCGGTGTTCGTCATCGACAAGATCGTCATGCGGCCGAACGCGGTCTACCATGCGCTGCTTCCGGGAGGCAACGAGCATCGCCTCCTCATGGGGGCGCCCCGGACGCCGACCATCTACAAAGCGCTGAAAGAAGCAGGGATCGACGTCCGGAACGTCTACCTCACGGAAGGGGGCAGCGGCTGGCTTGACGGGGTGGTCTCGATCCAGAAGCACAGCGACGCGGACGCGAAGGCAGCCATCGATGCGGCGATCCGCGGACATCGAAGTCTCAAGAGAATCACAATCGTCGACGCGGACGTGGACGTCACCAATCCATCCGAGGTCACCTACGCGGTGACGATGTACTGGGAGGCGGGAAAGGAGGTCGTGATGACGGGCGTGAAGGGCTCGAGCCTCGACCCGATGGCCACCCCCGACGGGATCGGGAGCAAGCTCGGCATTGACGCGACCCGACCGCTCGTCGTTCCCCCCGAGAAGGCGTTGAAGATGAAGAAGGCCGAGCTGGCGTTCCAAGTGTGATGGGAGGCTCCATGGAAGAACTTCGGACGACCCAGCAGATCTCCTGGCTCGACGACGTGGATTCCAGCGGCGTCATCATCAACCCCCACCACGAGCTCTATGGCCAGAGCATCGCCGGCACCGAGCTGCACTTCCCCTCGGCCTCCGGCTCCACGGTCGGTTCGGACCGGATCGTGAACTTGGCGGTCCGGGGGTTCGCGCCGAAGAAGATCGTGTTGGAGAAGGCCGACCCGATCACGATGTGGGGGGCCATCCTCGGGAAGGTCGACATTGAGGTCCGAGGCACGGCCAAGAAGACGGTCGACCGGAGCAAGCTCGAGAAGCTCGGCATCGATGCGGAGATCGTCGACTTCTTGGTGCGGGCGGGAGAGCTCCTCGGCACCGACGAGTTCATCCCGGTGGACCACGTCCAGATCGCCGGAGTTTCCTACAAGACGATCACCGAAACCGGCCTTGAACTGAGACGGTACTTCGGAAGCAAGTACAAGTTCCGGTCCAAGAACGTGACGATCAACCCGGCGGGAATGGACCTCGAGGATTGGCAAGCTCTGGGGATCCCCGAGGAGTTCGCCCGGAAGCAGGAAGAGGTCATCGCGATCTACCGCAAGATGGGTGCCATCCCGACGATCACCTGCACCCCGTATCTCATCGGGAACATGCCCGAGCCGTTCACCGATTGCTTCCTTTCCGAGTCCTCGGTGGTCAGTTACGCAAACTCCGTGCTCGCCGTGCGGACCAACCGAGAGTCGGGACTCAGTACCCTGCTTTACGCAATTGCCGGATATGGCCCTCGGTACGGGCTCCACCTTCCGGAAAACCGGAATCCCAAGGTCGCGGTCCGCGTGAGCTGCGATCTGAGGGGGGTCGTGGACTATAGCCTCCTGGGCTACAAGCTCGGCGAGCTCGCCCGGGGGAGGATTCCCTACATCACGGGCATCCGCACCCGACCGACCCTCGAGGAGTTCAAGGTCCTGAGCGCCGCGGGCGCGGCCTCGGGTTCCATCGACCTGTATCACATCGAGGAGATGACCCCGGAGGCGGCGGGTCATCTCATCGCCCTCGACCAGATCGAGGAGCATTTCGAGATCACCCGCGACGCGCTCGACGAGGTGAAGAGAAGGCTCAACACCGGCAAGGCCGAGGACCTGGACCTGGTCACCTTCGGATGCCCCCACGCCTCGCTGAACGAGGTGAAGGAGATCGCGTCCCTTCTCGAAGGGAAGAGGGTCCGGAGCGGCGTGGCGCTCTGGGTCTGCACATCGAGAACCGTCAAGGAGCTGTCGAAGCGGATGGGCTTCGTCGCCACCGTGGAAGCCGCGGGCGGCCATGTGGTCGCGGACACCTGCATGGTCGTCGCGCCGATCGAGGCGATGGGCCACACGACCACCGCGACGAATTCCGGAAAGGCGGCGAAGTACCTGCCACGGTTCTGCCAGCAACACGTGGTCTTCGACTCTGCCGAGGAGATCATCCGCCGCATCACCGAATGACCCCCGCCCTCGGGGGCTAACGCGGACACCGCCCTATTCGGCTGTTAGGTTGCGGAGGAAGATTCTGTCGCGCTACGGTACGTGAGATAGGGAACGCACGCGGCCGAGGTTCCCCGGACGGGGACATCCCTGGGCCTGGGCCCGCGTTGAGGGCTAGGCGGGAACGGGCCCTTCCAGCTCGGCGGCCCAATCGAGGTACGCCACGATGGGGTCCAGGATCCGTTCTCGAAGCATGGTCGGGTTCGTCCACCGGAACAGCGACGGCTCAAGGTAGCAGGCGAGGGCGCACTTGTTGCACTGCTCGTACGAGTCCCAGTCGAACGTGTTCCAGAGCTTTCGGACATCTACGTCCCAGACGTAGCCTTCGCCGCCGTACTCCCGGAGCGTGTAGCAGGGCAGGACGATCCGTCCCTGGGGGTCGACGTTCATCGTCATCCACGGCTTGCAACGCCACGGGATGCCTCGGTACCAGGAGTCGATGACGGTCGTGAAGTACTCCCGCGACTCGATGATGGGCGCGCCGTGCTCCTTGAGGGCCAGCAACCGCTCGAGGGTCTCCCGCAGCTTTTGCCCCGCGGGGGCCAGGCTCTCGGCCGTCGAGTAGTTGTAAGCGACCTGGAAGGTCACTCCGACCCCGAGCCGTTCGGCGAGCGCGACAATCTTCTCAGTATCGTCGAGGTTGTCGTTGGTGATCGTGGAGTTGATCGCGACCGGAACGCGTCCTCGGGCCGACCGGATCCCCTCCACTGCCCGGTCGAACGACCCGGGAATGCCGCGAAGGCGGTCGTGGAGGTCGCCGATGCCGTCGAGGGAGACGAAGATCATGTCGAGATGGGGCGCGATGTCCCGGATCCGGTTGCTCAGCAGCCAGCCGTTGGTGACGAGGGAAGTGTGGAACCGCGGTCGGGATTCCGCCAGAATCTCGGGCAGGTCCCGGCGGAGGAGCGGCTCGCCGCCTTCGAACCCCAGGAAGGAGACCCCCGCACGGACCAGGGTCTTCATCATGCGGACCTCGTCGTCCACGGAGAGGAGGTTCTCGTCCTCGCGCCGCCAGAACGGACACATGGCGCATTCGAGGTTGCAGCGGTAGAGCAGCTTGTGACCCGCAATCACGGGGGCCTTCCCGTTGCCGCCCCGCTGGACCGACCGCCACAGACTGCGGAGGAACACGGACCGGACTAGCCCCATCGCCCTGGTCTCATGACGTTCCTCCTCCTTAACCCTCCCGTTTAGGCCCGGGGAGCTACCCCGTCAGGGTACCGCCGTTCCCTTGTACCCGCGCAAGCGCACGCTAGGACTGGTCTTCGAGACGGCCTTGCGTGCTCCGGTTGACCAGGGGCCCACCGAGGAGGGTCGAGTTGCTCACGGAGGCCATGCTCCCGTCCTCGAGACGAAGCCAGGTCGTCACCAACCCCAGGCGGACAACGGTCCCGGTAACCCCGCCGATCTGAATGATATCGTCCAGCCGGAGTACCCGATCGCGCAGCAAGATGAACCCGGCGATTACATTCCCAATTGTCGTCTGCAGGGCGAGCGTGGCCGCAAGGCCGACGACGGCCGAGAGCGTCAGGCCCCCCGGGACGGTGAGAGGTCCAAACGCGACGAAGAGGGTCGCGGCGGCCAAGAGAATCCCGGTGAGGGAGATCCCAAGCCGGGCCCAGCGAACCGCCTGACGCGGAGCTCCCCGCTGCCGGAGCCATCGGGCGCTCCTTCGAGCCAGCACGTACCCTCCCAGTACCAGCGCGATCGCCACCGCGACGGGCACGACGGTGGGGAGGTACTCGGTCCAACTCACGGAGGGTCCCGGAGGCGGAGCGAAATCGAGGTAATTAGGTAACGGGGGCGGCCGGCTCGAAGCCGCCACAAGAGACCCACCGTCCCGTTGAGGGACGCAGTCCGGGGAGCCCGTGCGCCGCGCACTGCGGCGGAGAAAGGCTTAGAGCGGAGGATTCCGCTACGGGTACTGCTCCCACGACACCTCGTCGGAGCTCGGGCCCTCGGGTAGGGGCCCCTCGCGAGCGGGGAAAGAGAAGATGACTGGCCCCAATAGGACCTCGAACACGGCATCGGGTTCCCAGTCCCGAGCCTCGAGGTATGATGCGGGTAACGCCCTGCGTCGCCGAGTGCCTCGGTCCAGCCACTCGCTCTGGGCTCCGTCCCGAGATCGCCCCGACCCTATCGATTTGCTCGAGGCCTCCGATTCGGCTCGCGTACCGGCATTGCTGCCGATCCGCTACGGACGAATGTCGATCTCCCCCTTCGGGTTCCTCCGCGGCGCGGCGGGGGTGATGGCGCATGACCTGGCCCGGACCCCGGTGACCGGCCTCCACGTTCAGCTCTGCGGTGACGCGCATATGGGCAACTTCGGTTTCTTCGGGACACCGGAGCGCGACCAGGTCTTCGACGTGAACGACTTCGACGAGACTCTGTCGGGACCTTGGGAGTGGGACGTGAAGCGTCTCGCGACGAGTCTCGTGGTCGCGGGCCATCGGAACCGGTATGGTCGGTCCGAGACCCGCAGAGCGGCCCGGGCAGCGGTCCGCGCGTATCGGGAGACGATGAACGAGCTTGCGAAGATGCGCTACCTCGACATCTGGTACTACCACATTGGCCTGCAGAGCCAATCGCTGCCAAGGGGGCGTGACCCTCGAAAGTTGATCGGTTACGCGGCCACGCGGGCGCGCCGAAGGACCAGTCTTACCGCGTTCCCCAAGATGGCCGACGCGGTGAAGGGACGTTACCGCATCCGGGATGACTCCCCGCTCATCGTCCATTACACGGATCGGGCTGCTTCCGAACTGTCGAGATCGGCCTATGATCGGTATCTGGCCAGCCTTCCCGACGAACGCCGCATGCTGCTCGACCGGTACTACATCGCGGACGTCGCCGAGAAGGTGGTCGGAGTGGGGAGCGTCGGCATGAGGTGCTCCGTCCTTCTCCTGCTCGCAGACCCCGACGTCGAGGACCCGCTCTTCCTCCAGCTGAAGGAGGCAACCGCGTCTGCCCTCGAGCCCGTTCTAGGACGGAGCGCGTACTCGAACCATGCTCAGCGAGTGGTGGCGGGGCAGCACATGATCCAGGAGGCGAGCGACATCTTTCTGGGATGGAGCCGCATCCGAAACCGGGACTTCTACGTTCGTCAGTTACGCGACATGAAGTTCTCGTACGACATCATGGCCCTGGGTCTTCGGGAGTTTGTCGGCCAGGCCAAGCTCTGCGGCACGGCCCTTGCCCGTGCCCATGCCCGGACGGGGGACCCGGCCCGCATCAGCGGGTACCTCGGGAACAAAGGCCTCTTCGACGAGGCGGTCGCAGCCTTCGCGGAAGCCTATGCCGATCAGACGCAACGCGACTACGAAGCGCTCCTCGACGCCATCAAGAAGGGCCGGGTGCCCGCCGCCGTGGATGTGTAACGAAGACCCCAGGGCTCCCTCGCCCGAGCGGGCAGTCACCTCAGGATGAGGAACCAGATCCACACGGCCGCGAACACGGTGGCCCAGATGACGAAGAATGAGAGCGGGAGAACCTCGGTGAGGCTCGAAGGGTTCACGCGGTCCATCCACGAGATCGACCGCCGGCGAGAGAACCGTTCCGCGTGGGCCTCGAACGGACGCAACAGGTTCAGGTCCAGGCTCGCCCCCGAGCGCAGGGTGATCGGGACAATCCACTCACCGTCGACCGGCGGCTCGCTCTGTTCGAGCCGAAGGGCCGCTTCCCGCCAGAGGTTCTGAGCATCGTTCGTCCGGTGCAGCAGGACCGCCCATACGATCGAGATCAGGATGCCGAGCGCCGCCAGGAACGTGACGACCACGACCAGGAGAGACGGCTGGCCCATGAGGTCCGCAATCACGACAACGAGCCCGGTGATCAGCACCGTCCCGATCGCGGCGTAGTAGGACGTCCTCACCGAGGAAAGCTGGCCCTCCTCCGCCGCGAGGCGCTCGTACTTGTCGTGGAGCCAGCGGCGGGCCTCGGGGGTCAACACCGGCGCGGTCCCCGACGGCTTTGGGACACTTTCGGGCGAGTTCACGACCCGGGAACGACCGCCCGTGGGTAAGCGTGTCGGTCACCCCACGGACGCAGCGGCCCACGGGCCTAGAAGCGGTCGCCCGAGAAACACCGGAAACGACGGTCGTTCGTTCCGAACTCCCGGACGAGTTCCGCGCGGCTGCGTTCGCGCCCGAACGTGGTCGCCATCAACCCGAACCATCCGGCCGAGGCGACCACGTACCCGCGGCGACGCAGTTCGGGACCCATGTCGTTGACCACCCCATCCCAGAACGTGACCTGGCCCGTGGAAGCTCGAGCCTCCAGCGCGGCTCTCAGGAGCGCCCGGACCGAGGCCGAGCTCGCGACCAGCTCGCCGCACCTCGCGCGCCCACGGCGGTCACCGCCCACTGCGTAGCCGCAGGGTCGGCCCTGGTCGACCGCGACCAGGACGTCCTCGAGGCGGTAATCCCCCGTGGCCACCTCCCGGCGGGCGAATCCCGGGGGGCGCTGAGCAAAGCCCCACCTCCCCTCCCCCGACCGGGCATGGAGGAGCTCGATCTCGCGGAGGTCGGAACGCCGCGCGACGCGAACCTCCCTCCCGAGGGACCGAGGGCGATGTGATGGGAGCGTTCGGACCGCGAAGGGGGGTGTGTAAACGTCCCGGTAACCGAGCTCCTCGTAGAGACGGTGCGCGCCCCACGACCGGTTCGTCCACAGGATCGAGTGGCGGATCCCCGCGGCTCGCTCCCGACGATGGACCTCCTCGAGGAGCCGACGCGCGATCCCCCCTCGGGCGTGGTCGATGCGAGTGGTCACTCCGGCGATGCCGCTGACCGTTTCCGTCCCGTGCGGGAAGGTGTAGGGAATGCGCTCGACGAACATCTGTCCGACGACCACCCCTCGGTCGACCGCGAACACGCCCACATACTCGGCGAGCCGGGAGGGAGGACGCCGCGCGAGGGTGACGGTCCGTCGATCGCGGAACTCCCCGAAGGCGGCCAGGCTGACGATCGCGCGGCTCGGGTCGTACGATGCCGGGAGCTCGTCGAAGGTGAGGAGCTTCATGGCGGGCCGGTGGTCGCTGCCCTCCCGCGAGGATATCCCGACGGCCCGAGCAGGCGCGACGTTCCCGTTCCCTCGGGGGATTCTCGCACGTGCCCTCGGATTCGGCGAACGGAGCGGCTAGGTCACGCTCTTCGGTCTCGGGACGTTCGTCCGGGCCGGCTTGCGGACCGGTGCCTTGGCCCCGGCGACCTCGAGGTGGCGCTCCGAGTGCCCGATGAACACCTGCCGGGGTCGCGCGATCTTCTGCTCCGGGTCCTGGATCATCTCGATCCATTGGGCCACCCAGCCGGACATCCGCGGGATGGCGAAGAGGACCGGGAACATGTCGGTCGGGAATCCCATCGCCTGGTAGATGATCCCCGAGTAGAAGTCGACGTTCGGGTAGAGCCGGCGTTGGATGAAGTACTCATCGGACAGCGCGACGTTCTCGAGGGCGAGGGCGACGTCGATGAGCGGGTTGCGCCCGGTCACCGCGAAGACCTCCTCCGCGACCTGCTGGATGAGACGGGCGCGCGGGTCGTAGTTCTTGTAGATCCGGTGCCCGAACCCCATCAGGAGCCGCTTGCCTTCCTTCACCTGGCGGATCAGTTGGGGGACATGGTCCTTCGTCCCGATCTCCTGCAGCATCCGGACGACCTGCTCGTTGGCCCCACCGTGGAGGGGCCCGTAGAGCGCCGCCGCGGCGGCGGCCGAGCTGACGTACGGGTCCGAGTGAGAGCTCCCGACGACCCGCATCGCGTTGCTGCTGCAGTTCTGCTCGTGGTCGGCGTGCAGGATAAAAAGCGTCTCGAGGGCCTTTGCGAGCACCGGGTCCGGAGTGTACCGAGTGGTCCAGGACGGCCGGTACATCATGGCCAGGAAGTTCTCGGTGTAGGAGAGGTCGTTGCTGGGGTGGATGTACGGCAGTCCGACCGAATGCCGGTGGGCGAACGCCGCGACGGTCGGGACCTTCGCGATCAGCCGATACGCCTGCTGATAGCGGGTGTGCTCGTCGGAGATGTTCTTGGCCTCCGGGTAGAACGTCGAGAGCGCGGCGAGGGTGCTCACCAGCATGCCCATCGGGTGAGCATCGTGATGGAACCCGTCCATGAACTTCTGGACGTTCTCGTGGACCATCGTATGGAAGGTGATGTTGTGCAGCCACTCCTCGAGCTGGGTCTTGCTGGGCAGGTTCCCGTGGATGAGGAGGTAGGCGACCTCGAGGTACGATTTCGAGGCGGCGAGCTCCTCGATCGGATACCCGCGGTAGCGGAGGATCCCCTTGTCGCCGTCGATGTACGTGATCGCGCTTCGGCAGGAGGCGGTGTTCGCGAACGACGGGTCGTAGCTCAGGATCCCGTAGTCGTCCGGCCCGGTGCGGATCTGATGCAGGTCCGTAGCACGGATCGCCCCGTCCTGGATCGGGATCCGGTAGTTCGTTCCCGTCCGCTCATCCGTGACAGATAGGAAGTTGTTCGCCCTCGGGACGCTCGGCTCGACCTCGGAAGGATTCGACTTTGATGTGGGCACGGACTCTCGCCTCTGCACCGCGGCCAATACGCAGGGGTTCATGAACCCGTACTGCTCGGCCCTTCGGCATTCGAAGGGCCTCGTCCGCCCGGACGGGCCGGTCCGGGGACGGCCCGCGCCCTAGCGCCCGGACGCCGGCCGAGAGGTAGGGAAGACCAACACCCGGCCCTCCTCCGCCGACCCGAGCTCGTCGACCTCGTGGAGGACGCGCACGGCCTCCTTGCCGGTCGCCGTGAGGTGGTACGCCTCCGAGGAGTGGGTGATGAGCCCCTCTTCCTGAAGGGTCCTCAGGTGGAACGACAGCTTCGGAGAGTCGTCGATTCCGGCCGCCCGCATCACCTCGGTGAACGAGGTCGGCCCTTCGGAGAGCCGCCGCAGGATGTGGCGGCGGAGCGGGTTCGCGAGTGCCCCGAGGGTGCCCTGGACTCGAACGGCCGAGATCGCGGCCCGCACTTGGAGGACGGCCGAGTCGGGAAGGACGCCCGGGTCGAAGCCCACCGCGATCGGTCCCTTGCCCTCCGTTCGCTGGACGATCTCGCTCAGGGCGTGGGCGACGTCCTCCGTTCGGTGGGCTGCGAACAGGCGCTCGACCCCGGAGACGACCACGGCAGGCCGGGGGTGGCTCTCGATGAACCGAAGGACGGTGTCCTGGAGTCCGGCGGGAGAGTCCACCATCGGGAGGTCCACCGCCGTGACGCGAGCGACGGGCTTTCGTGGAACCGCACCCAGCAACAGGACCTCATGGCCCGCCTTGGCCCATTTCTCGGCAAGGCGCACCGGGTCCTTCTCGCCCCCGCTCGGGACCGAGAACGCCCGCTGGTCCTGGATCAGCGCCACGATCCGCTGCACCGCTTCCGAGCGGAACGGTTTGCGGACGTAATCGAACGCCCCCAGCTTCATCGCCTCGACCGCGGCCTCGACCGTTCCGAATCCGGTGATCATGATCACGTAGACCCGCGGCCAGCGCTCGCGAACCTGGCGCAGGAGCTCGATCCCGTTCATCCGGGGCATCCGGACGTCCGAGAAGATCACGTCGAACTCGGTGGTCTCGAGGGCCTCGATCGCCTTCGCGCCGGAGGAGACGGCCTCCACCTGGTGGCCCCAGTCTGAAAGAAGCGTCGACAGCTCTTCGCGGAAGACCGCGTCGTCGTCAACCACGAGCAGCCGCATGGAATCGGAATCCCTCCGCCCGCAATAACGCTGCCTCTGGCCTCGGCGCGTCCGGGGCCGGAGCGGGGCCGAGCTCCGGGTCAGGCCGGACCCTCGGCGGGCCGCTCGACCGGGCGAGCGGTGAGCCGAGGCAGGTGGACCGAGAACGTCGACCCCTTCCCGACCTCCGACTCGACATCGATCGACCCGCCGTGGGACTCGACGATCCCGATGCAGATCGCGAGGCCGAGGCCCGTGCCCTTCCCTTCGGGCTTCGTCGTGAAGAACGGCTCGAACAGATGGGCGCGCGCCTCGGGAGGGATCCCCGCCCCGTCGTCCGTCACTCGCAGATGGGCCCATTCGGGGTCCGCCGTCAGCTGGACCTCGATCCGCCCTTGGCCGTTCAGCGCGTCGTAGGCGTTGTTCATGAGGTTCGTGATGACCTGATTGATCTGGTCACGGTCCCCCCGCACGAGGACGGGTTGGTCCGGAAGCGAGACGACCACCTCGACGCCCGCCGACTGCTTGCCCTTGAGGAACGAGGCGGCGCTGTTGAGAGACTCCCCGAGGTCGACCTCTCCGACCTTCGCCTCGGGGCGGCGGGCGTAGTCAAGAAGCCCTCGAACGATCCGCGCGGCCGACTCCGTCTGGTGGAGGAGGGAGTCGACGCGCCCGCGGGTCCAGGGGTCGGCGGTGCGGCGACGGACCGATTCCGCGATGAGCATGATGTTCGCGAGCGGGGTGTTGATCTCGTGAGCGACCCCGGCCGCGAGCTGGCCGAGCGAGACGAGGCGGTCCGAGTGCAGCGCCTGGGTCTCGAGCCGGCGCAGCTCGGTCAGGTCGACGGCCACGCCCAGGAAGTGCGTGATCGCCCCATCGTCCCCGCGGATCGCGGTGATCGTGATCAGGACCGGATGTTCGATGCCGTCCCGGTCCTGGTTGATGAGCTCCCCGGACCAGGAGCCGAGCTTGGGGTCGAGGAGGTCCTTCCACATCTGGGTGTAGGTCGCGCGGTCGGTCTTTCCGCTCGCGACCAGGTTCGGTCGCTGCCCGATGGCCTCGTCCCGGCGATAGCCATAGATCCGCTCGAACGCCGGGTTGACATCGATCAGGAAGCCGTCCCGGTCGGTGAGCTCCATCGCGTTGGTCGAGTGCAGGAAGGCTTGGTGAAACAGCCGGGCCGAGGCCGCAGGGTCTTGGTGGACCCCGGTCCGGTCGTGAAAGACCAGGAGGACCCCCGTGACCGCACCGGCCTCGTTCGACTGAGGGTGGAAGTCGACGTCGACCACGTGCCGGCGTTTCCGGCCGACCGCGTCGAGCGTGAACCCGAGCAACGAGCGCGAGCGCTCCTCGGTCTGGACCCGTGCCCGGACCTCCTCCACCCGGTCGTAGCCGGAGGCTAGGAGGTCGGTAAGCTTGCGGCCGACGGGGTCCTCGTCGACCCCGAGCAGCTCGCGGAACGCCGGGTTGGCCCGCGCGATGCGCCCGTCCGGTTCGAGGAGCAGCGCGCCCATCGACCCTCGTTCGAACGTCGCATCGAACCAGTCGCGAGCGGGCATCTCTCGGCGGAGCGAGGCGGCTTCGGTCTTAGGGCTTTCCCTGACCCGTGAGAGGGGATGTCAAGCCGGTTCCACGGCGATACGAATATCTTACAACGTGTGGATTTCCCAATGGTCCGCCCGCTCCTGATGGTCGTTCGTGAGACCCCGAGCCTCGCCGATTCGGTCCAGATCCTGCTGGAGACGGTCGGGTTCCGCGTGGTCTCGTTCGGGTCGCTTGCCTCCGCGCTCGACCGGATCCGGGACCGGACCGCGGAGCCGCCTCGGGCAATCGTCGTCGCCTGCAACCAGGCGTACAGCGAGACCCTGCGAGGGTATCCGGAGGCGTTCCCGCTGGAGGCCCGGAACGTGCCGCTCCTCGTGGTCGGCCAGCGCGCGTTCCAGGACGGGAGGAAGTGGCCGACGAACGTTCGTTCGATCGGGCTCCCGCTCGATTCGGGTGCGCTCGTGACCGCCCTGGCCCAGCTCACCGGAATCGAGGCCGCGAGTCCCACGCCCCACGCCCACTGAGGGCCCCCGGCGCCGACCGTGGGTTACTTCGGGAGCGTCCGCAGGAACGCCTCGAGGACCTTCGACACGCCGTTCCCAAGGTCGTCGTACCTGGTACCGGACCGAGATGATCGGCTGCGGAACGTGAATGAGGCGCGCGAGGTCGACGGGGCTCCCGTCGACGACGAACTCGGCGTTCGACCGACGGATCGTCTCCTCGAGGTCCCTTACCTGGGCTTCCCCGTACCCCATCGCGGGGAGGATCCGCTTCAGGTGGGTGTACTGCTTGTAGACGCCATCGATGGAGCCGGCCGCGAACGGCCGGGGGTCGATGATCGTGGCCCCGTGGCGCTCGGCGATGAGGGTACCGGCGCCCGTGTCCAGCCCGCCGTGCGTGACGGTCGGCCCGTCCTCCACGACGATCGTGCGGTGACCCCGGAGGCGTTCCGCCTCGGGAGCGAGCAGCTTGAGCCCCGCGCGGACCACCTTCGCCGAGGGGTTCACCTTCGCGGCGTTCTGCTCGATCGTCTTGACCCCCTCGGGAGGGGCGGAGTCCGTCTTGCTGACCACGATCACGTCTGCCATCCGGAAGTTGACCTCGCCCGGATAGTAGGCGAGCTCGTGCCCGGCGCGGTACGGGTCGGCCACGCAGAACGACAAGTTGGGCACGTAGAACGGGAAGTCGTTGTTCCCCCCGTCCCAGAGCACGATGTCCGCCTCCGCCTCAGCCCGTCGGAGGATCGCCTCGTAGTCCACGCCGGCGAAGACGATGACGCCGTCCCGCAGGTGGGGCTCGTACTCCTCGCGCTCCTCGATCGTGCACTCCGCGCGGGTCAGGTCCTCCATCGTGGCGAACCGCTGGACCGCCTGCGCCATGAGGTCACCGTACGGCATCGGGTGGCGCACGATCGCGACGCGCTTGCCGTGCCCGCGGAAGAAGGCCGACACGTAGCGGGTCAGAGGGCTCTTTCCGGCGCCCGTGCGGACGGCGCAGATGCTCACGACCGGCTTCTTCGACGGCACCATGGTCGCCTTCGGTCCGGCGAACATGAATGCCGCTCCCGCGGCCATCGCGATCGACGCCTTGTGCATGACCTCGGCGTACGGAAGGTCGGAGTAGGAAAGCAGGACCGTGTCGACCGACTCTCGGCGGACCAGGTCCGTGAGCTCGCTCTCGGGCACGATGGGGATCCCCTTCGGGTACCCGGGCCGGCGAGACCGGCCGGGTAGACCCGGCCGGAGATGTTCGGGATCTGCGCCGCCGTGAACGCGACCACCTGGACGTCGGACCGCCCCCGGTACATGGTGTTGAAGTTGTGGAAGTCCCGACCGGCGGCCCCTACGATGACGACCTTCTGAAGCGCCATGCCGGTCGGACCGGGTCGGGCTAGATAAGCCGTTGGTGGGCCCCGGCTAACGGGGGCTAGTCCCCTGCCTCCGGGCTGGGTTCAGCACCCTGGGGCTCGGACGAGCCCCGAAGGACCGACGGCACGAGCGCGGCGAGCAGCAAGAGCGCCGAGATGACGAAGATCAGGTGGATCGACGTCAGGAAACTGGCGGCCCCCGGGAACGGCAGGGAGGGGTTCGCGACCCCGAGGAAGATCGCCTGGATCGACGAGAGAGGGATGACCGAGCTCATCACGACGAGCGTGATGCCCAGGCTGATCGTCGAGCCGGTGTTGAGGAGCGTCGAGCCGATCGCGGACGCCACTCCTCTCCGTTCCGGTCGGACGGCCGTCATCATAGCGGCGCGGTTCGGGGAAGCGAAGAGACCCATCCCCGCTCCGACCAAGATCAGCGGGGGGGTGAGCGATAGGAACGAGTCGCTCGGTCCGATGGTCGCGAGCCAGAGGAACCCGGCCGCGGAGACGCCGAGACCGGCCACGAGGAACGGGCGCGGGCCGTAATGGTCCGAAAGCCACCCGCTCAGGGGGCCAAAGACCGCGAGCGAGGCGGAGGTGGGGATGAGGAACAGCCCGGCGGTAAGGGGGCTCAGGTACCGGGGCGGCCCCTGGAGATAGAAGACCAGGACGAACGTGAACGCTCCCCGGGCGAGGGCGTTGAGGAACATCCCGACCCCGGACGCGGCGAACTGACGGTTCCGGAAGAGGGCGAGGTCGAGCATCGGATACCGTTCGTGCATCTCGACCCAGAGGAACACCGCGAGAATGGCGGCGCCGACGAGGACGGACCCGATGGCGACCGACCCGGACACCTGACCGAGCGCCCCGAGCGTGACGCCCAGCAGAAGGACCGTGAGGCCGGTCGCGAACAGGACGTTCCCCACCCAATCGATATGCGGTTTCGCCTCGGGCTTGGCGAGCTCCTTGAGGTCGCGGTGCGCTCGCAGGGTCGCGATCAGCCCGATCGGCACGTTCACGAAGAAGATCCACCGCCACCCGATCGTCGACGTGATGACGCCTCCGAGAACGAGCCCGGAGATCGCCCCGACCACGATGGAAACCTGGTTCACCCCGAGCGCACGCCCTCGCTCGTTCGGTGGGAAGGCGTCCGTGATGATCGCCACGGAGTTCGAGAAGAGGAACCCCGCACCGACCGCCTGCACCAATCGGAAGACGACGAGCTCGAGCCCGGTGCCCGAGAATCCGCAGAGGAGCGAGCCCGCCGTGAAGACCGCGAACCCGAGAACGTAGAGCCGCACCCGACCGAACATGTCGGAGAGGCGCCCGAAGTTGACCAGGACCACGGACGTGAGCAGGGAGTACCCGATGAGGATCCAGAGGAGGAGGGTGGCGTTCGTGCCCGGAAGCTCGCGGCCGATCGTCGGGAGCGAAATGAGGACGATGTTCGAATCGATCGCCGACATCAGCGTCGCGACCGTCGTGTTCGAGAGAACGAGCCACTTGTACTTCATCGCTCGGCGACCTCCGGAGGGTTCGACGTTCGCCCCTCAGCGGGGGCCGGCGGGGGCCCACTCGCTAGCAACGACCTCTCCGGATGGGCGGCACGCCGTTCTCGGGCACGGTGGGTAGGGGTCAACCGAGCGGTGTCGCGGACGATTGGTAGCCGGCGATCTCCGAGCTCAGCTTGTCGATGTACTGACGGAAGGTGGAGAGGATGTTCCTCGTGGTGATCACCCCGACCACCTGTTCCCCCGAGCGCACGACCAGGCGGCGGACCCCGAGCTTGGCCATGTCGGTGACGACCTCGTCCATCGGCGTATCGGGGGAGCAGGAATGGGGGTTCGGCGAGGAGAGCTCTTTCAGGAGGAGCCGAGAGGGGTCCTTTCCGGTGACGAGGACCTTCTCGAGGAAGTCCCACTCGGTGACGATGCCGGTCACGGTCTTCGATTCTCCGTGGGTCACGATGGCGTAGCCCTTTCGTTGCGCGACCATGGCCCGCGCGCACGTCAGGGCGTCGGTCTCGTCGTCCATCGCGAGGATGGACGAATCCATGATGTTCTTGGCCAGGAGCACCATGGCCAGGACAACGTCGCGAAGGTTATGAGAATGAGGTCGCGTGGTTCGCCGGTGCCGCGAAGGGCGACGCCCTCCGGGCGCGGGAGGTGACTCATGGGATCGCCGAGCCGGACCGAGCGAGCGGTTCCCGAGGTCGACGTGTCCCTGCTGTCGGGGTTCGGCTTCTCGTGCCTTCCCGGTTGCGGTCTCTGCTGCTTCGCTTCCCCGCGTCTCGACCGGGACGATGAGAGCCGTCTCCGCACCGCAGCCCCCCGCGTGCGGGTCGTTCTCGAAGGGGGCGAGCGATGCGTGGCCGCGCGGCCGGACGGCGGCGCGTGCCAGTTCCTGGACCACCTTCGGTGCACGGTGCACGCGGTCCGGCCCGCCCCGTGTCGGGAGTTCCCGGTCTCCGTCCACATCGGGACGCGCCTCCAGGCGACCGTCGTGCTTTCCTGTCCGGGGTTGCGGCTCGAGCCGCTCGAGTCTTACGGCAAGGTCGAAGCGGTCGGTTCTTCCTCGGACCTCGACTCCGAGCTTTCGTCCGTCCGGGGACGGCTCACTTCCGCGGTCGAACGCCGACGCCGTGAGTCCGAGCGACGGCGGAGACGGGTCGCACGAGAGCTCGAGGAAGAGGGTCGCTGGGTGGAGGAGGAAGAGGTCCGCCGACAGCTGAGCGAGCGCCGGCTGGTCCCCACGGTACCCGAGTACTTCCCCGAGGACCCGCCCGCGGTCGAAGCGGGACTGGAGCGGCTTCCGATGTACTTCGACGGTCGCCGTGGCCCGGTGGTCCTCGCCCAGGGCCTCGGAGGGTGGGAGGCCCACGAGCTCGCACCGGAGGGAGGGGCACGCCCGGTCGGGATCGCGGTCCCGCCGGACCAGCCTCCGCTGCTCGACCCGGACGCGGACGCGCTCCTGGCCGGGTACCTTCGCTACTGGCTCGCCCGGGACAGCTTCCTGGCGGCGGTCCACCTCGGGATGCTGTCGACCCCCGAGGGAACGGTCGTCGACGCGACGCTCGGGGAGCTGTACGCGATCGGCTCGGACGTGATGGCCCGCGGCGCGGTCCGCGCGAAGCTGAGAGGGAACGTCGGAACCCGTCTCACGAGAGCGGACGTCGAGGCGGGCATCCGCGCCACCGACCAGGACTGGCTCGACCGCCCCACCTGGGGAAGTCGCCTATAGGCTAGGGGGCCGGGAACCGTTCGCCGAGCTTGCCCTCGAGCTCTCCGATCAAACTGCGCTCGTCGTTCCCGGTCCACGGCGACGGCTCGAGCTCGGCGATGTCGGCCCACGTCCGCGGGGCGTCCCTTCCGAAGGTCGTGGCGAAGTCGTCTCGCCAGGCCGCCGGGAGGAGCGCGCGACCGTCCGGCTCGGGAAGCCCGGCCAGGATCAACCCGGTGCGAGCGAGCACACGGCTCACCGACTCGGCCCGGTAGCCCCCGCCTCCGGTCACCAGGAGACGGCCCTGGGTCAGCTCGCGGGAGAGGGCGAGCACCATCCGGTCGACCTCTGCGTACGCGGCCGGCGAGTACTGCAGCTGGGCGAGCTCGTCGGCGTAGTGACCGTCCACCCCGTGCTGGAGGACGATGACCTCCGGCGGAACCGGCGCAAGAGCGGGGGCACCACGCGCCGAAAGATCGGCAGCAGTGCCTCGTCGCCGGCCCTCGGGGGCAACGGTACGTTCGCCTTCAGCCCCGCGCCGTCCCCCTGTCCGACCTCGTTCGGGAACCCGGTGCCCGGGAACAACGTCCGCCCGTCCTGGTGGAAGTCGATGTCGAGGACCTTGCCGGAGTCGTAGAAACCGTACATCACGCCGTCCCCATGATGGGCGTCGATGTCGATGTACGCGACCCGATGGCCGTTCCGGACGGCCCGCCCGACCGCGATCGCGACGTCGTTGAACACGCAGAAGCCGCTCGCCCGGTCCGGGTGGGCGTGGTGGAGCCCTCCGCCCGGATGGAAGGCAGGACGTCGGTGCTCGAGCGTGTAGTCGAGCGCGTCCACCGCCCCTTGGACGATGCGCGCGGAGGCATCGTAGCAGCCTCGGAACGACGGAGTATCGCCCCCGTCCAGGAACGCCTCGTGCCCGAGGCCGCTGGCCCTCTTCACGAACTCAAGGTAGTCGGGCCGGTGGAACGACTCCAGCGTGGGACGGCTTGCCACTTCGACCGAATGGGACCACCCGAGGACGCTCGCGCCGGGCTCCGACGTGACGGTCTCGAGGAGATGCGCTGCGAGCCCCCGGCTCCGCTCGGAGAACGGATGGTACGGACCAAAATCGTAGTCGAGGAACCGGTCCGTCCAGACGACATGCGCGCGCGGGGTCGGCAACGGTCACCACCGCCGGGCCGCGCGACGGCGACCCTCGAACGGCGCGACCGCGGTCGAACCGACCGTGCGAGCGAGCCCCTGAAGAGCGGTCCGAGGGCCTGGGTCCCACATCGGTGTTCCCCAGAGCGGAGCCGCGAAATAAGCCATCGGGGGCTGAGGAGCGCGCGCCCGGCATCATTATTAATACCGAGCCGCGGTCGGCGGGGGTGAGGCGCTTCGATGGGGATCGAGGATGAGGTTTCTCCCAACGCGGTGAAGGTCTACAAGGCGATGAAGGAGCTCGCATTCCTTTCCGAAGAGAAGATGGGGACCGCGGAGCGGGTCACCCAGGTCGCGCGGCTGCCGAAGACCATGGTGATGAACGCCCTGCAGGAGCTCCAGACGAAGGGCTGGGCCCGGCGCAAGGTCCGCGAGAAGGCCGCGGGCTACTACCTTCTGAAGTGAGTGCCTAAGCGCCTACCGTGGCTGGCGGGCGGCCCCGGTTCGGCCCCAGACTTTCTCCACGAGGCGGCTCGTCGACCGCAGCGTGACCTCGGTCACGGTGCTGACGCGCGCGACCTGAGCGCGGGACCGGTGCTCCCCGTTCTGCTCGGCGGCGATGTAGATCAACGCCGCGACGAGGCCATGCGGGCTGAGCCCCGAGAGCTCGGGGTCCTCCCGGGCCTGGTCGAGCATCGCCTCGACCGTCGACCGCACGCGAGGCGAGAGCGCGAGCTCCTCGGCGTAGCGCGTCAGGAACGCCTTGGTCCCGACCCCGGGGATCGGGAGCCCGGAACCCCGCTGAACGACCTTGAACGTCCGCCCGACGTCCGATCGCCGGGCCCCGACGGCCTGCGCGACCTCGCCGAGCGTTCGAGGGATCGAGAAGCGTCGGCAGGCGGCGTAGAGGCAGGCCCCGACGCTCGCGGGCAGGCTCCGGCCCCGGAAGAGACCCCGAACCTTGGACTCTCGGTAGACGTGCTCCGCTTCGGCCAGAACGACCGCGGGCAACCCCATCGATTCCCCCGCGGCCTGGATCTCGCCGCGCGCGGCCGTGCGGTCGAGGGGACCGTCGACGGCTCGCGACGTCTGTCGTTGCATCACCCGCTTCAAGTGTTGGAACTCGTACCGACGGTGCCAGCCGAGCCGCTTCCCCTGCCCGTCCCGGGCGAGCGATAGCGTCGAACCGAGGGCCCGCTTCGTTCCCCCCGGGCGGACGAACGGGCCGATTCCTCGGCCGCTCCCTTCGGAACCCGACACCTCCGCGATCGGCGGTGCCGTCGCGACGATCGGGGTGGCGTCGAAGACGAGACCGCACTCCGCGCAGTGGGTCTCCGCCAGGACCGTGTCCACGGTCCGGTGCGTGCTTCCGCACATCGGGCACGCGGGCGGAACCTCCCGTTGGGAGGGTTGCCCTTCCCCGGCCTCTGTCACGGCATCGCACGTACGGGTTCGGAGTATATACGCCTCTCACCGGCCCCGCTGGACGGTCGGGAGCCCCGCAAGGGTATTGGGAGGCCTTCCCTCCGGGCGTCCGTGCGAACCGGGCTCGTCGCGGTCGGGGCCGCCATCGCGGTCCTCGGGGCGGGGTTGATCGTCACCCTGTTCTTCCTCTCCGGAGGGCCCGTGACCAGTAGTCAGATCAGTTTCGAGGCCCCCAGTCTCACTGGGCACTCGAATCAGACCTGGGTCCTCTCGGGACCGAACCCGGGCAGCGGCTCGGTCACGCTCTCGTGGTCGACGTCAACGGTGGCGAACGTCTCTCAGCGCCCGCGGCGAACTGCGCGGGCCCGATGGGGGCCTGCCCGACCGGCCCACCCGACCTCAGCTGGGTGCTGGCGACGTCCGGCAAGGAGACCGTCGCCCCTTCCGACGCCTCCGTTTACATTCTCCTGGTGACGAACCCCGGGAACAGCCCGCTGAAGTTCTCGGCGGTCGTCTCGGTGACCTCCAGCTCCGGAAGTCCCCTCAGTGTGTGGAGCTGGGGATGGATCGCCACGGGCGGCGTCGCGCTCCTCGCGATCGGCGGGATCGCCCTCTTCCTAGGCCTCTTCCTTCCGGGCGGGGTTTACCGTGATCCGGACGGTGAGCTGGAGGCGGTGCGCCACCCAAGCCTTCCCCCCGAGGAGCTCGACTCCGACCCCGACGAACCGGTCCCGTAGGGGTCGGCCGGCGGCGGGACGTGCGACTACTGACCCCAGAACGGCTGGGTCGCCCGATGGAGACGGACCACCTCGTCGAGGATCCCCTGCTCGGAGGGAGAGAGCGGTTGGCCCCGGAGCGCCCGCGCCGCGCTCTCCGATAGCGCCACCAGGAGCACGTCCCCTTCCTTCAGGTTCCGGCCGATGACCGCGCCGTCGATCGACGCGGCGAGCTCGGAGTTCTCCTCCGCCTCGGGGACCGACTCCCCCTCCCTCTGGAGCGACTTCAGCACGCCGACCTCCGTGCCGTCCGGGTGCATGAGCCGCACCCCCGGCCGCAGGGTCCCGCCCCGCACCTTGATGCCGACGATCGCCGGCTTCGAGGCGCGGAAGACGAACCCGGGCAGCACCTCGAGCTTGGCCGGATGGACGTGCTCGAGCCGTCGCTGGACCTCGAGCTCCCGCTTGCGCTCGGTCCTCCACGCGTCGTACTCCTCGATGAGCCGGTACATCACATCGGCGCGGAAGACCCGGACCAAGCCGGCCTCCCCCTCAGGGATCGCGTCGGGGAGGATCGGGACCGCGAAGGCAAGCACCGCCCGATGGGTAGGGTCCTTCACGATCGCCATCCGCATGATGGTCGGTCGCCCCACCGGTCCGACCCCGGCCTCGTGGATCGGGATGTTCCGCTCTCGGCACTCGAACGCTAGCGCCTCGAGTCCCCCGAGCGTGTCCGCGTAGATCGCGACGCCGCTCAGTGCGACGTCCGCGACCGGTTGGCTCTCCCGGGCGAGCTCTTCGATGACCCGCGCTTTCTCCTCTTCGCTCCGGACGACCTTGAGGAGACCGCCCGGCATCGCGTCCTCGATCCCCGTCGCCGCGAGGTACACTCCGGCCGCGGCCTGCACGTCCGATAGGGACGCCAGCCGGACCTGCTTCGACGGGCGACCCTCCTTGAGCGGTACGGGGCGATAGATCCCCCGGATCCGGGTCGCGAACGGCTCCTCGCGGCCGGTCGCGACGATCTCGTCGCCGACCTTGAGCCGCCCGCGGTAGACGATCACGTTGCCGACCGGACCGACCCCTTTCTGGTCGCTCCGCTCGAGGATCGTGGCCTCTCCCCCCTCCGTGATCAGCTCGAGCTCCCCTTCGAGGAACCGCTGGGAGAGACCGACCAAGAGCGCGATCAGCTCGGGGACGCCGACGCCGGTCTTCGCCGACACCGGGACGATCCCGACGTTCCGGGTGAAATCGCTCACCCGGTCGAACCGCTCCGCGCTGAACCCCAGGTGGTCGAGCTCCTCGGCGACGGAGTAGAGGCGCTGGTCGAGCAGCTTCTGGAAATCGGCTCCCGACCGTTGGATCGCTTCGAGCAGAGGGACGGGCCCGGTGGGCTTGCGCCAGCCGCCCAGGAGGTCGATCTTCGTCAGCGCCACCGCGAACGGGGTCTTCTCGCGCCGCAGGATCTGGACCGACTCGCGGGTCTGGGGCATGACCCCCTCTCGGACGTCGACCACGAGGATCGCGAGGTCGGCGAGCGCCCCTCCGCGTCGCCGTAGGGTCTCGAACGAGCGGTGGCCGGGGGTGTCGACGAAGAGTAGACCCGGAAGTCGCAGCTGCTCGTTCCGGAGCACGCCCTCGCAGAGGCGGCGGACGGTCGACCCCGGCACCTCGATGGCACCGATATGCTGGGTGATCCCGCCGGGCTCCTTGGACGCTCGGACGCTTCCCGCGATCCGGTCGAGCAGCGTCGTCTTGCCGTGGTCGACGTGCCCGAGCAGCGAGACGATCGGCTCCCTCAGGTCGGCCACGACCGCTCCGACCGCCGGTCGGCCATTAGCGTTTTGCGCCCAGCTCGGTCCGGAGCGCCGCAGCCGCGTCCTCGGGGGTCACGGTGTTCACGGGGAACCCGGAGCCGATGTCGAACCCATCGGGGCGCACGAGTCGGGGGTACAGGTCGAGGTGCCAGTGATACCGGTCGTACGCCGGGGAGCGACCGACCGGGGTGCGAACGACGAAGTTGTACGAGGCGCCCGGCACGAGCACGAGGAGCGCGCGAAGGAGCGCGGGGAGGCGCTCCGCCAACGCGTCGGCCTCGTTGTCGGTCACGTCGGCGAACGAAGGCGAGTGGCGCGTGGGGAGGATTCGGACCTCGAACGGGTAGCCGGAGGCGAACGGCGCGAAGGCGACGAACCCGTCGGAGTCGAACACGAGGCGGACCGCGTCCCGTACCTCCGCGCGCCGGACCTCGTCGAACGCGCAGTCGCCGCCCGAATGCTGGATGTACCGTTCCGCCCCCTCCATTTCCTCCTCGAGGGACGGAGAGAGCTCGGGGACCGTGACGAGCTGAGCGTGGGGGTGCCAGAGCGACCCTCCGGATTCCGGTCCGGCGTTCTCGAAGAGCGTGACCGAGCCCACGAGGGGGCGTTCCGAGAGGGCCCGAACACGGTCCCGGCACATCCGGATCACGCGAC
Source organism: uncultured Thermoplasmata archaeon (assembly GCA_963735185.1). Taxonomy (GTDB): domain Archaea; phylum Thermoplasmatota; class Thermoplasmata; order Lutacidiplasmatales; family UBA184; genus Lutacidiplasma. The sequence continues at coordinate 1,581,357 of CAVTJV010000007.1, read as the reverse complement.
CGACCTGCTCGCGGGCGAGGAACGGTAGCAGCGGGGCATGGGTCGGGCTCTCGATGACGACCTCGTGGTAGCCGAACGCCGGACGGCGCTCGAACCCCGCGGCCCCTCGGGACGGCTCGGGTCCGGGGGGCTCTAGAGCAACGGTCGGAAACCGGTTCGGGATCGTTCGCACGTACCAGCCCCGCTCGTTCGGCCGTCGGTTCGGTGGCGCCACGACGGCGAGCTCGGGCGGGGTCCGTGACTCGTTGCCCTCGCAGAACGGACAGTCCGAATCGCTCGGGGTCGAGGGCGCGTCCACCGCATGCTCGTTGGGCCGGGCGCTCCGGCCGGGGACTATGATCACGCTGCGCCCGGTGATCGGGTCTCGGCGGAACTCGGTCATGTCCGTTCGCTCGCGGGAACGACCCGCGGTAGATGAGTGGCCCCGGAGGACCTCGAAGGCTCGGATGCCAGCTCCGAGAGCGACCCGTGGACCAGGGGCACGAGGAACTCGGCCGCCTCGAGGCCTCCGTGGGCCCCCCGCATCGGGTGCCGCCGGGGTCGCGCACCGGGGGGCGTGTAGCTCACGCCTCCGGGGCTCGGCATCAGGAGGAGCAGGTCCCCGAGCCGCTCGGCGAGTTCGGGATGGAACGGGGGAGGACCGTACAGGCCGGCTTCGACCGCCGTCGGCATCTCGATCAGATGGCCTCCCGGCGGAACGCGCGGCTCGAGCTCCTCGCGCAGGGCGGTAAGATGGCCCGGCCGGGCCGCGAAGTACGCTGCGCGGCGGTCGCCGGCCGGCGGCCAGGCAAGATGGGCGAGTAGGGCGGGCTCCCGGTCCACGACGAACTGCCGATCCGGTTCCATGGGGACCTGGCCATGGTCTCCGGTGATCCATACGGTCGTCTGACGGGCGAGACTCGGTGCGATGCGCCGCACGACGGAGGCGAGAAGGGCGTCGACGCGCTCGAGCTCGAGGTCGATGAGCCGGGGTCGGGGGCCCCTCAGGTGCTGGGCGAGGTCGAGGTCGTCCCAGTAAGCGAAGATGAGCGGAGGCGGGACCGGACGGGAGAGTACGTCGACGAGGGAGTGCGCCAAGTCGCCCCCCGTGAAGTAGCCGACGAACGTCGCGCCGTCGTAGATGACGCGCGTGAACCCCGTCCCTTCGAACGGGTCTCGCGATACCGCCACGGCCGGGACCCCGCGGCGGAAGAGGCTCGGGACCACGGAGAGGACCGAGGGGGACCAATCCGGACCGACGAGCGCCTCGGCGGCGGGTTCGCCGAGCGGGGACATCCGGAGGACCTCGACGACCGCCCCGTATCGCGGCAGGTACATGCGGTGGCCCACGACCCCGTGCTGGCCGGGAGCCGCCCCGGTCGAGAGGCTCGTGAGCGCGATCGTGGTCGTGGTCGGGAAGACCGACGTGAGCGGCCGGGCCCGGCGGAGCCAGCGCGAGGCGGGTCCGTCAGGGACCCGACCGGCGGACCCCAGAAGCGCCGACCAGCCGAGCCCATCGACCAGGAGGACCACGACCGGTCCGTCCGGTCGTCGGCCATGGAATGGGTCGAGGTCGGGCTCCAGGGGAGGCAGCGGGGGCAGGTCCGCCGCTTCCCGCCCGAATGCCCTCGCGAGCGAGCCCGCGAGGTTCGCGAGCGACCGGCCCTGATAGGCCGGTATCGGCACGCCGAGACGGGAGTGCGGCGCCAGCAGGTCCGCACCCTCGTCGAGGGGAACCCCGGCCGCAGGAGATTCGGTAGGTTCGGTCACGAGCGCTCCACCGCCGGCGGTCGAACTCGGCCGACCGTACTTAATTCACTCCCCCCGGACCGGGGTCACCGAAACTCGTCCAGGAAGACCTGCCGCTGGGTCCGCGGCGCGAACCGTTCCGTCCGCACCGACACCGTGCGGACCGGTCGGTGGCGCGAGGACCGTTCCGAGTCCCAGAGCTCGCGCGCGAGACGCACGGCGGCCTCGGCGAGCGGGACGGAACCTTCTCGGGCGGCCCCGAGGGAACGGCTTCGCTGGGAACGCGAGAAGTCGGCCCATCGGTACGCTACCCCGACGGTCCCGTACCGGAGGTTCTCACGGTCGAGCGCCGCCGCAAGCTCGCCGGCGAGGGTCCGAACCGTTCCCTCGATCTCCTCCCAGCGGTCCACGTCGCGGGCGAACGTGTGGTCGGTCGAACGGGAGCGGGGTTCCTCCGACACTTCGGGCTCTTCCCCCGGCTCGCCGCGGGCGAGCGAGACGAGCTCTCCGGCGAACGACCCGAGGGCGCGGGTCAGCTCGGACGGCTTGCGGCCGGCCAGGTCCCCGATCGTGAGGATCCCCAGGCCGTGGAGGGTCTCCTCGGTCTTCGGACCGACCCCGGGGATGGCGCGAACGGGAAGTGGCGCGAGGAAGGCGGCCGCCTCCTCGGGCAGGACCACTCGGATCCCCGCGGGTTTCGCGCGGTCGGTGGCGATCTTCGCGACCGCCCGGGACCGCGCGACCCCGATCGAGGAGGGCAGGGCTAGCTCCTCCTGGAGCTCCTGCTGGATCGATGCCGCGATCCGACGCGCCTCCTCTGCGTCGACCCCACTCACGACCACCGCGGCCTCGTCGATGCTGAAGGGGACCACCGTGGGCGAATGGCGTCGAAGGACGGCGCGAACATCGTGCGAGACCCGCTCGTACTTCTCGAAGTCCGGGGGGATCCAGACCGCCTCGGGACAAAGGCGCGCAGCCACGGCCACCGGCATCGCGCTCCGCACGCCCGACGGTCTCGCCTCGTAGCTCGCCGAGAGCACCACCCCTCGGGTCGGTCCTTCCGCCGGAGGGGGGCCGACGATCACCGGACGGCCCTTCAGCTCGGGACGGTCGCGGACCTCGCACGAGACGTAGTAGGCGTCGAGGTCGACGTACAGCACCCACGGGGGCGGCGCGCGCTCCCGCGGCGGGATCCCCGGAAGCGTCGCTCGACCGGGGGGATCTCGAGGACGCTCCGGGGACGACATCGAACGGCGGCCCCACGTACGAAGGCGAAGGCGTACCAAGAGACGCGGACGGTCCTCGATACGGGGTCGGGGGCGTTACGGTCCGCCGAAGTCGACGGCCTTCGCGTCGACCGCGATCCCGTTGGGACCGATCGAGTAGGGCTGTACGGTGCGGACATGGGGCGTCCGCCGCATCTTGAGCACGCGGAGCGAGAGACCGACCCGGTGTCCGTCGGGTCCCGTACGGTACCCGAGCAGGAGGACCCCGTCCGCGACGTACTCGCTGAGCCCATCGCGGCTGACCTCGGGATGGAGTGGGTCGGCCTCCGCGGTCAGCACCGTCGTCGCGCCTGCCTCGCGGCACGCCGCGGCGAGGGCGAAGAGGGTCGAACGGCGTCCGGACTCATCATCGCTCAGCATGTTGAGGAGCGAGACGGAATCGACGACGATCCGCCGGGCCCCGAGGCCGGTGAGCTCCTTCCCGAGCTCTCCCTGGATCCGGTGCAGGCTCTGGCGGGTCTCTTTCGGGTCGATCCGGAGGACCTTCAGCATCCCCGCCTTGATCGCGGCGTCGACCGGCCAGTGGAATTGCCGGGCGCTCTCGAGGAGCGGCGCGACGTCCTCTTCGAGCGACAGGAAGACCCCCTTTTCGCCGACGGCCGCTCCCGCCATCAGGAACTGGAGACCGAAGCACGTCTTCCCGGTACCGGGGAGGCCCGTGACCAGCACGACGTGGCCGGTCGGGAACCCGCCTCCGATCATCTCGTCGAGACCGCCGACCCCGGTCGGGACCCGCACCCGGCCCAGCTCAGACCCGCTCATACTGTGTGGTCACCAGCCCACTCGCCGCGTTCACCCGGATGACGAACCGGCCGAGGTACTCGACCGGCAGGCGCGCGAGGATCGGCATGAACTTGTCGATCACCATCGCGCGCTGCCGGTGGGACTGGCTCGGGCTCGTGACCCAGCTGAAGTGGAGGACCCCGTCGACCGAATCGATCACGGCTTGTTCCACCGCGGGCGGGGCGACCCCCTTCGATAGGAGGAGGTAGACGACACCGTCCCACTCCTTCGCGCGACGGCGCAGGCCTTTGAGGAGGGTTACGAGGTCCGCGGCCTCGAGCCCGCGTCGAACGAGCAGGTCGGTCAGGGAGTCGACGATCACGAGGTTCTTGCGGCCGTCCTGGTCGACCGCGTCGGCCAGGGCGCGCAGCGGACCACCGTCGTCGGGGGCGGCGGTCACGGGAGCTCCTGAGAGGAGCGGGCTTGTGAGGGAGGCCCAGGACGACGGCACGACGGTGTCCTGGAAGTAGGCGGGCGAAAGGTCGTGGAAGTTGATGTGGCGGGAGAGCACCTCCGAGTAGGTCACGTCGAACGCGCCGTGCAGCTCCGCGATCACCTGTTCGCGCGAGCGGCTGGTGCTGACGTACACGACCCCCTGGGGGTAGACGAAGGGACCCTTCGCGCTCCCCAGGTAGAAATGGTGCATGCGCGGGTCGTCGTAGTGGAGCATCAGGTGGACGGCCGACGTGAGCGCGAACTCCTGATGGCCGGCCCCGGCCTCCCCGAAAAGGAGTACCACCGAACCGGTCGGGAACCCCCCGGTGAGGGAATCAAAGTCCGGAACCCCGGTCGGGACCCGCGTCGCTCCCTCCGGGAGGTCCGGAATCGGGCCGGGCCCCGGAGTGCGAAGCGGGACGAGGAAGGCGCGAGGAGAGGAACCGGACATGGGCTCGCTTTTCGGCGGCCGGACCACCTGGGGGTCGACTATTAGTAGCCTCGTTTCGAGGAGCGGGCGTTCGTGCTATTCGGCCCCGGTCTTCAGGAATTCTCGCAACAGCACGGTGGCGTACGCACCCTTCGGGAGCGCGAAGCGGAACCAGACCGCGGAGGCTTCCGCCGATAGCCCGATCGGAGGAACCGGGAGGACCGCTGGCCGCCAAGCGCCCTTGCTCGCGACCTCGGGCGTCGAGGGGACGCGGAACATCGACCGGTCCACCCCCTCTTCCCGGAGCAGCTCCTCGAGGATCGCGCCCGCCGGACCCTCAGCGGAGGGGGTCTTGTAGCCGACGAGCGGCCCCGCGAGCAGCGCGCCGCGGCGCTGGACCAGGTCCGCGCACTCCGCCACGTTGTCGGCCGCGACCGGGATCCCCTCCTGACTGCGCACCGTTCCGTCCCGCCCGAGCCGGAGGACATGGTCTCCCGGGACGGGTCGGTCGAGCGGTAGCCCCGCCGCGGAGCGGCGGCTCAACCAGCGGTTGAAGAGCAGCGCCTGGTAGGCGTGGACGAACAGGAGCCGGAGCTCTCGGGCGAGCGCGCGGAAGGCACGCTCGGCCGGGTCTCCTTTCGCGAGACGCTCGAGGAGCGCGCGTTCGAAGCGGTAGTGGCTCGGGAACTCCCTCAGGGCGCGCGTCGCGTCGTGGGTCTCGGCGTACGTCCTCCGCGCCGCGTCACCCAGACCGTCGGTGGTCCCCGGAGGAAGCGCGACCAGATACGTTTCGACAGCGGCACCGAGGTCCCCTCGCACGACTTGCCGTCCGACCTCGTGGGTGACCGGCCGCACCTCCCCGAATCGCTGGGGCCCGAAGAAGTTGGGCCAGAACCCGGCGGCCCGGAGCTCCTGTTCGGTCGCGCGGAACGCTTCGCGGGCCTCGTTTGCGGGTAGGGTGAGCTCGTCGACCCGGACCTCGAAGGCGTTGCCGAAGTGGTGGCCGAGGACGAGCCCGTCCCGGGCCGTGTACGCTTCGAGCACGACGACCCGCGGCAACCCCAGCTCCCCCCCGGGAGCGGGCCCCGGTACGAGAGGAGACGTTCGGCGACGGCCCGGCGGTCCTTCGTCCCCGCCCACTGGACCGAAGCCGACGGCAGTCCGAGGCGCCGGGCGATCGCCTGCCCGAGCTCATGTTGCTCCCAGTCCCGGCTCTGGACCCGGAGGACGGAGAAGGTCCCGAGAGGGTCGGGCATCGGGTAGTTCGATATCTCGGTGACCCGAAAGTCGTCGGGCGAGCCCTTCGTCCGACCAACGACCCCGGGAGTTCGGGAGGCGTAGAACTCCATGCCGAACGCCCGGTCCTGCGCCGGTGGCCGCGGGACGGGGGTCGTCACGCGTCACCGACCGGTGTCGCCATTAATACATAATGGCCGGGTACTCCTCCGAGCGGTCGATGATTCGGGCGACGGCTCGCGTGCTGAAGAACGTTATCGAGGTTGAGGTCGGCCCCGAGACATGGACGGGCCGGCCGGTCGAGTCCGAAAGCCCGGGCCTCGTTCCGAAGATCGCCGCCCTGTTCTCGACCGAGTACTTCCTGGACCGGCCGAGCGCCGGCACGGACGGGCGCTCGCGTATCACCTACCGGGCGAAGGCGGACGAGATCCGGATCCAGGTCGGCGAGGATACCTGGAAGACGAAGGCGACGACGTTCGGCCCGATGACCGTCCTGTACGCGGGAGTCGAGTACACGATCAACGAACGGCTCACGGGGAAGTTCGCCGTGCTCCGAGGGACCGAACCCGTTGGGGTCGGTCATCTGGGGTTCCGCTCCTGCGTGATCGAGGATTACCCGCCGGCCCTCGAGGTGTTCTTCGCCCATCTCGCGTTGGGGTACGTGGTACGCACCCTGACCTGGGAGATGTTCGGCTGACCGGGGTCTAGCGGCGGAAGGGACCCCGGCGCCGGGGGGACGGGCGACGGCGCGGGCGTTGCGTCCCAGGTGGCGTCGGTGGGTCAGGGTGTGCGAGAACTGGAACATGTGGTACGGGATCGGGAGCAGAAGGGCGCCCCCGATTGCGACGGTGAGGGCCGCGACCGAGTAGGCGAAATGGACGCCGAACGAGGCGTAGAGCCAACCTCCGAGCAACGTGCCAATGAGGCTTCCCGCCCCCGCGATCGCGTTGTAGAGGCCGAGCGCGCGGCCCCGTGCGGACCGGCCGACCAGTCGGACGAGGAAGAGCGTGCTCGCCGTGCTGATGAACGCCCACGTGACCCCGAGGAGCGCATTGAGAAGCGTGATCCAGGCGAGGAGCGCGGGCGTCCCGAGACCGAAGAGAACGTAGATCGGACCCCACAGGAACAGCAGCATCAGGAGGACCCTGCCGGCCAGCGACTCGAGGAAGACGGTCTTCGGGGAGTGGGCCTCAACGGCTTTTCCCGAGTGGAAGAAGAGCGCGGTGGAGGCCGCGGACGAGCCGAGGTACACGATGAAGACCCCGGCGTCGGAGAACTTCGCGTCCTGCCAGAGGAACACCGGGAACGGCCCGTAGAAGATGTCGAAGCCGACGCTCATCACCCCGAGGGCGGCGAGGAAGAGATACTCGCGCCCGGGCAGGCGTTCGGCCGAGGAGCGGGTGAGGTCGACGAGCCCGGAGATCCGGGCTCGGACGTGACGGAACCGTTCGACCACCCCCCGGTTGAGGTTGAGGAGGCCGGAGACCGTCCTCCGCTCGACCCGGGCGGCCGGCTCCTCGATCCAGGCCCACGCGACGATCGCGGAGACGAGCGCGAGGGCCCCCGAGACGAGCAGGAGCGCGGTCATCGCCTGGATCGCCGGCTGGGAGTAGCCGATCACGAACAGCCAGAGGAACCCGATCGCGAGCCCGGCGGTCGTGCCCAATCCTGAGATGAGCCCGAAGAGCCCGATGTCGGTCGGCCACCAGCGCTTGTGGCGGGTCTCGAGCAGGAGCATCGTCCCGATCGGCGCGCTCGCGGCCGAGGCGAGACCCTCGACCACGTTGAGCCAGAAGAACGCGATGAGATTGGTCGCGAGCGCGATGAGGATGATGCTGACGCCGGTCGCGAGGAAGGAGCCGACCAGGAAGTACTTCCGGTGCGCGACCCGGTCGGAGAGGTTCCCCCACAGAATCGTGAACGGGACCTGGCTCATCGCGCTCGCCGCGATGATGATCGTGACCACGAACGCGCTCGCGCCGAAGTGCTGGAGCGCGAGCAGCGGGATCAGCGGGGTCGCGATCCCGTCCGACACCGCGAGTGGCAGATAGGCCAAGAACCACAGGTCGTTGGTCGAGGGACGAAGGATCGGGCGGGCCTTGATGTCGATCGACGTGTGGCGTGCCCCCCGGTAGGCAGTTCGATTCGGGGTTCAGGGGGATAAAGAATCGGTTCTTCGCGCATCGGCCTCGGCGAGCGTCCGGTCCGCGGACCGCGACCGGGTCCCGGTCCCCTACGTCGGAGGGACCTCGAGGCTCTCGAGGAGCTCTCGGTGCTCGGCCTTGCTGATCCACTCGACGCGAAGGTACTCCCGGAGGAACCCGTCGGAGACACCGAGCATCCGCCCCTCGGCCACGACGAACCGGTACGCCTCGACCTCCGTCCACCGCTTCACGTAGCTCACGCCGGGGGCGAACAGGTTGGCACCCCCGTGTCGCTGGATCACGTGGCAGAGCTCGTGGAAGATGTCCAGATAGAGCACGAGGGCGGGACTCTCGGAGAGGTGGTTCTTCCCGATCACGATGCAGTCGGAGCCGGGCGACAGCACGGGGTTCCACTCGCGTCGGGCCCCGGGGGGCATGTCCCATGGAGCGACGTACATCCACAGGTCCTGGTCGACGACCTGCACGCACGTCTCCTCGAACAGCTGGGCCCGCGCGGTCCGGTCGGGCTGGAGACGGACGGACACCGGTAATTCGTCCGCCCCGGGAAACGCCGCGAGCAGCGGATGACGGCCGACCGGCAGGTCGCGCGTGATCCGAAAGCCCTTCGGCGGTTCGGGCTCCTTCGGTAGTTCCGGGTCCGTCCGGGACTTCTTTTTCCGGGCCGAGGCCATGTTGATGCGGGGCACCTACGCGGAATACAAGAACCCATCGCGCGGACGTGACGGAATCCCTTTCTCCGTAGGACGCCTCGCCCTCCGGGGAGGAGACCGATGGTCGACCTCGCGCAGGTACGGGGCGTTGCCGTCGGCCACGCCGAAGATCCCGAGGCGTCGAGCGGGGTCACGGCCGTCCTGTTCGACTCGGCCGTTCCGGCCGTGGTGGAGGTCCGGGGGGCGCGTCGGCAACCTACGACACCGCTTCGCTCTCGCTCGATTCGACGTTCGGCCGTCGCTGGGCCCTTTTCTTTGCAGGAGGAAGCCTGTACGGGCTGGATGCGGCCCGCGGGGTCCGTCTCCGGGTGCTGGAACGCGGAGGCGGGCACCGCGCCTTCCGAAATCCGAACCTCGTCGCGCCGGTGTCGGGGGCCGCTCTCTTCGACCTTCCCCGAACGAAGGGGCCGATCCCGGATTACCTTCCCCTCGGGTACGAGGCCGCCCGGCGGGCGAGCCGCGCCGAGGTCCCCGTCGGTCGTGTCGGCGCGGGCGTCGGCGCGACCGTGGGGAAGTACCTGGGCCGCGACCGCGCGATGCACGGGGGTGTCGGTACGGCGGCCGCGCGCTTCGGTCGGCGGGGCATCCTCGGGGTCCTCCTCGTGGTGAACGCCATCGGGGCGGTCCGCGACCCGAGCACGGGTCGCTGGGTCGCGGGTGCCCGCGGCAACCGGGGGCGCGTAGAACCTCCCGGGGCAGGAGCGTCCGTCCCGGAACCCACTTCTGGCACCACGCTCGGGCTGGTCGTAACGGACCTCACGGTCGACCGCCCGACGCTAGCCCGGGTCGTCGCGATGGCCCATGCCGGGCTCGGCTCGGCGGTGACACCGTTCCACAGCGCCACGGACGGGGACGTACTGTTCGGCGCCTCGACCGCCGCCGCCGGCCGCGCGCCTCCAGAAGCTCGGCCGGGCGAAATCGCGGACCGCCTCGGGTTTCTCGCGGCCGAGCTCGCAGCCCGGGCTGTGCTGGGTGCCGTCCGGGTCGCGAACTCCGAACCGGAGGCTTAGGCGCTCGGGCTCCGGCGAAGGGATGTTCCCCGGAGGCCTCGAATGACGTCCGCCTTCGTGACGATCCCCTGAAGCTCTCCGTGACGGGCCACCAGGATGGCGGGGTATCGGCCCAGGAGAGGGGGGAGGAGCTCCGCGGGGAACCCCTCGTCGAGCACGGGGTACGGAGGCTCGACGACGTCCCGAACCCGCACGCGGCGGGCGTTCGGCCGCGCCAGCGCCCGGAGCAGGGCGGATTCGGACAACGACCCGATGACGCGCCCCTGGTCCACAACGGGCAGCTGCGAATACGCCCCGCTCTCCATCCGCTCGGCGGCCGTCGCCAACGGGGCGCCCGGTTCGACGGTGACGAGGGGCCGGTGCATCAGCTCCCCTACCGTCACCCGAGGCGCGGTGAGCCCTTCCTGAGTCTCTAGGTACGAAAGGATGCGCTGGACGAGCTCGTACGAAGGTCGGATCTGTCCCCGTTCGATGCGGGACAGCGTCGCATCGCTCCGACCGATCGCCCGGGCGAGCTCGCCGAGCGAGATGCCGAGAGCGACCCGCCGGCGATGGATTTCGGTGAGGGTATCCACGTCGGGGTCGACGGTCCGCCCAGGTTAAGGGTCTTTGCGGGGGGGTCCCCGGCCCGGTGGGAACTCGTTCCGAAAGGTAAAGGCCCACCCCCGCCTACTCGATGGGGAGGCCCGATGGAGCCCGCCCCCCGGCGTATCTCCTGGATCAGCGCGCCCCCCGAGATCTGCTGTCTCTGTAAGGAGCCGCTCGGCGACCCGGAGGAAACCAGCTCGTGGAACGGGAACCCTGCTCACCGCGACTGCGTTCGGATCCATCTGATCCAGCGCGACCCGGCGTTCCATGAGTCCGAGGACGGCGACGAGGCCCCCGAGGAGGCCGGCGACTCCCTCGATGGCGTCCTCCCCCGCGACGACGACGAAACCGATTTCGGTTAGGGCATTCCGAAGGGGCCGCGTCGCCTCCGGGCCGCGCGGGATGTCGCTTCGGGGGCTTCGATACACATAAGAGGGGGTTCCCCGTGCACGGCGTGTCCCGCCCATCGGGACGAGGTCGATCAATGCCGGAAGTTGTCATCACCTGCGACTGGACGATGATGAGCAACCACCACGGGAAGGAATTCCTCGGGTTTGGCACCACGACCCCCGCCTACCTCCTTCCCGAAGGGGTCTACAAGCGGCTGTTCTTCCCCGATATGCCCGTGGACGAGCACGGCTACCCCCTCCAGGCTCCCTACGGACTCCGGAAGATCGAGGCGTCTCTCATGGATGCCGGTTTCGACGCTCGGATCGTCCATCCGAGCCACCTCGACAAGTACATGCCCGGGGAGGCGAAGGCCCTCCTGATCTCGGGCCACGACTACTTCGGGCTCAACCCTCCGAGCTCCACGTTCGGCGGGGTGATGAAGAAGGAGACCCTGAACTGCGTCAACTTCAAGCGGATGCTCACCCAGCCGGCCGTGCTCGAGGCCCGCAAGCAGGGCCTCAAGATCATCGCGGGAGGTCCGTGCGCCTGGCAGCTCGCGCCCGCGACCCGGATGAAGCTCCCTTGGATCCAGGAGTTCGTGGACTCCATCGGTGGCATCGACAGCGTCATCGAGGGGGAGGCGGACCTGTTCGTCAAGGAGATCGTCGGAAAGGCGCTCCGCGACGAGTTCCTCCCTCCGCACGTCGTCCTGGGCGCCAAGGAAGCGCCCAAGGTCGACCAGATCCCCACCATCCGGTTCCCGAGCGTGAACGGTCTCGTCGAGATCGGCCGCGGGTGCTGCCGCGGTTGCTCGTTCTGCTCGGTCACCACGCGACCTACGCGGTGGTACCCCCTCGAGAAGATCGAGGAGGAGCTCAAGGTCAACGCCAAGATCGGGGTCCGAAAGGGGATCCTGCACTCGGACGATGTGATGTTCTACGGAAGTCCGAACATCATGCCGCACGAGGAGAAGCTGATCCCCCTCCTCCAGCTCGCCAAGCGCTACTACCAGCAGGTCGGGTGGAGCCACGTCGCGGTGGCCACCCTGATGACCAAGCCGAAGCTCCTCGCGAAGTGCGCCGAGGTCCTCATCGACGAGAAGCAGGACTGGTGGGGGGTCGAGGTCGGAGTCGAGACCGGTTCTCCCCGCATGATCACCGCCGCGATGCCGGGAAAGGTCGCCCCGTTCAAGGCGTCCCAATGGCCCGAGCTCGTCGTGCAGGCGGCCGGCCTGATGAACGACAACCACCTCTTCCCGGCGTGCACGTTCATCGTCGGGCTCCCCCAGGAGACCGAGGAGGACGTCCAGAAGACGATCGACCTCATCGACGACCTCTGGAACTTCAAGGCGCTCCTCGTGCCGATGTTCTTCGTTCCGCTCGGTCACCTCCAGTCCCGGGACTGGTTCCGGCGCGATCGATTGAGCCCCCTCCAGCAGGAGCTCCTGAAGCGCGCGCTCACACATGGCCTGCGGCAATCGAAGCGGATGCTCACCGACTTTTTCGACTGGGAGGGCCACTCCACGAAGCTCTACCGGGCCTCGTTCCGGGGGTTCATCGCGTTCCTCGACCTGCTCGCCGGGATGCACGGTCTCACGAGCGAGCCCCAGCGTCCCAGTCGGCCGATCGTCGACCCGACCCGCACGCCGGAGCGGCTGCCCGTCCCGACGATCCCCGTCCGCGAATAGACGTCGGAACTCCGGCGACCTACGCTTCGTCCTCGGGGAATTCCTCGGCGCCACTCGGCAGCGGCCGGTGAACCGCTCGAGGTCGATACTCGGGCGGCTCTTCGGTCGCGAGCGGCTCACTCGCCGTCTCCCGCACCTCGAGCCGGGTTTCCTCCCCGTTGCCGTCGTACGCTCGCCACGAGCCCGGCCCGAACGGGGTCCCGACGATGATGTGGCGCCGACCCCAGCTGCGGAACAACCGAAGGTCGGCGTCCGAGGGGTGGAGCGCGCCCGAGGGGTGCGAGTGGATCGTCCCCACGACCGTCAGGTCGGCGGGGAGCATGTACAGCTGGAAGTTCGCGTGCCGCCGCCCCGCGGTCGTCCCCGGGAGGAGGAGGAGCTCGCTGATGACCCCCGGGGGGTCGGCGCGGAGGACTCCGCCGAACTCGTTCGGGTAGGCGGACCGGGCGCTCGCGAGGGCGCTCGAAAGCGCGCGTCGCGTGATCGTTCGTGGGGTCTCGCCGAGGCGAGGGGACCCGGCGGTTCGCCTACGGGCGGGGCGGAAGATCGGCAAACGACGCTCCTCCTCCCGACCCGTTCTCGGTCCACGGCAGGATCCGCTTTCCCCGCAGGCGCTGGAAGAACCGGGAGCCGAAGCGGACGAGCGTCGCGCGCCGAGGGGAGCGGTAGACCGTCAGCGCGGAGCCGAGGGGCAGGGGGTACTCGTCCTGCCCATCCGCGATGACGAGGGCCCCGTGCCCCGGCACGATCGGGCGGAGCCGGATGCTCCGCAGCGGCTCGAGGACGACCGCGCGGGCTTCGACCCGGAACGGGGCGATCGACGTGAGCACGATGGCATCCAGGCCCGGGTCCACGATCGGCCCGAGGGAGCTCAGGGAGTAGGCGGTCGAGCCGGTCGGGCTCGCGACGATGAGCCCATCGGCCCGGATCTGCCCCTCGACGTGGCCGTCGAACGCGATCTCGAACAGTCCCATCTTCCCGACGTGGGCCGAGTGGAGGACGAAGTCGTTGGTCGCGTCCGGCACGGGAGTGGTCCCGACGAGGGCCGCGAGCTTCATCCGCTCCTCGAGGAAGTAGTACCCTTTCAGCAGCCGCTCGATCGCCCCTTCGAACTCGTTCGGTCGGCTCGCCTCGACCTCGGCGAGGACTCCGACGGTCCCGGCGTTGATCGGAAGGAGCGGAGCGTCCGAGCGTCGGAGAGCGTAGAGGAAGGAGCCGTCGCCTCCGATCGCGATGAGGACGTCGGGGTCGAGCTCCTCAATCGGCCGGTGGGCGGCCTTCGGAGCGATGCTCGCCACCTCGTCACTGACGACCACTTCGGCCCGGTCGCCGATCCGTTGGACCGCCTTGCGACCGAGCTCGACCGCCGCCGGCTTGCGGGGGTTCGCGGTGATGCCGATCCTCACAGGTACCCCTCTTCCGACGCTCGTGCGCGCAGCGCGGGGTCCCCCCAGGCGAAGATGCTGGTCCGCCGGTCCACCGTGAGCGGGAACGGTTCGACCGGCTGGCCCTTGGCGTCGCTCATGCCACCGCCGGCCTCGAGCAGGATCCGGAACGCGGCGGCGACGTCGGTGGCCCGGAGGTTCCGCGTCTCGGGGGTGTTCTCGAAGAAGTACCCGTCCGCGCTTCCCTGGGCGACCATGAGGATCTCGAGCGACGCGCATCCGAGGGACCGGATCCGGCGCGACTTCACAGCGAGCCGAGCCGCTCGCTCGCTAGCGGGCCGGCCGAGGTTCACGAAGAAGACCTCGCTGCGCGGCGTCCATGGCCGCGTGTGGATCCGCCGTCCGTCGCGGAACGCACCCTGACCCCTAGCGGCCCAATAGGTCGTCCCGCGATGCAGGTCCCGGACCAGGCCGACCTCGATGCTGGCGAGGTCGCGACGGCCGAGGGCCAGCGAGACCGTGGAGAACGGGAGACCCCGGAGCGCGTTCGACGTTCCGTCGATCGGGTCCACCACGAGGGTGTTCTGACCGCCGCGGGAGACGTACCCGATCTCCTCGGAAAGGAGGTTCCAGTCCACCCCTTCGGCGTCGAGGACCTTCAGGATCTCGGTCTCGGCGAGCCGGTCGAGCTCCTCGGTCGGGGTCCCGTCCGCGCCCATCGCCACGACGTCCGCCCGGTGCGGCGACCCTTCCGCATCGCGAACGACCTGCTGGACCGCGACGCTGATCCGGTAGAGGACTTCCAGCTCGGCCCGTGCCGGTCCGGCCACGTCTCCCGCACGAGGGGGCTGTTAAAGTGGCTTCCCTGCCGGACCGCCCACCGTACGTTAAGAGCGGAAACCGCTCGGCCCGCCGATGGAACTCCAATTCCTCGGCGGCGCGTCCGAGATCGGCTCCCTGGGGCTCGTCGTCCGGGACCAGGGCCGGACCCTGCTCTTCGACTACGGATTGACCCCGACGGACCCCCCGTCGTACCCACGCCCGGCTCCGACGAACGTCGACATCGCGTTCCTCTCCCATGCCCATCTGGACCACTCCGGGATGACCCCGCTGCTGAGCCGCCTTCCCAAGGCCCGCCTGATTGCGACCCCGGTGACGATCGCGGTCGCGGACCTCCTCACGAAGGACGCGCTCAAGATCGCCCGGCTCGAAGGGTACCTCGCTCCCTACACCCCCTCCGACATCCACTCGCTCCACTCGCGGTTCACCGCGGTCGACCGCCATGGTACCTTCCGCCACCGCGGGATCGAGGTCGAGTTCACCCCGGCGGGCCACATCCCCGGGGCCTCGATGATCCTCTACCGCGGGGAAAAGGACGTGCTGTTCACCGGGGACCTCCAGACGACCCCCACCCACCTCGTGGGCGGGGCGGAGCCGCTCGAGTGCGACGTCCTCGTCATGGAGTCGACCTACTCCGGCCGGGAGCATCCCGACCGGCGCGAGACGGAACGGAGGTTTCGCGACAAGATCGAGGAGACCCTCGACCGGGGGGGAAAGGCGATCGTGCCTGCGTTCGCGGTCGGCCGCGCGCAGGAAGTGATCATGGCGCTCGCTTCCGCCGGGTTCGAGACGTACCTCGACGGAATGGCGCGTGCCGTGAACGAGATCTACGAGGCGGCCCCGGAATACCTTGCGGACGCGCGTCGCTACCGCAGGGCGATCGACGGCATCCATGTGGTCGAGCACCCCGGGGACCGTCGGAAAGCCCTCCGCGAGGCCGAGGTGATCGTCACCACCGGAGGGATGCTGGACGGTGGACCGGTGCTCTACTACATCGGCGAGCTTTACCGGGACAAGAACAGCTCGATCTTCCTCACCGGTTTCCAGGTGGAGGGGTCGAACGGCCGCCAGCTCCTGGACCAGGGGACCCTCACGATCGACGACACGGTGATCCACCCGGCGTGCGAGGTCATGCAGTTCGACTTCTCGGCCCATGCGGGACACTCCGAGCTGGTCCGCGTCGCGAAGGAATCCCGCGCCGAGACCGTCGTGCTCATGCACGGCGACCAGCGCGACCCTCTGCGGGAGGCCCTCGAGTCGACCTGCCGCGTGATTCTCCCCGAGAACGGGAAGCTCTTCGGGATCTGAGCCGGCCCGCCCTCAGGGCGACTCGACCCAACCGCGCGGGGTCGGCTTCCCAGCGCCGGTCAGGATTCTCGGTCTCGAGCGCCGCCGCGCCGGGACGAGGGCTGGTGGGCGGGGCGCTCCTCGTACTCGGGCTCGGCCACCAGGTCCTCGACGACGGCCTCCTGCATCGGAGGAAGCTCCCCGCGCGGCCGGACGAGCGCGCGGACCTGGGACTCGAGGGTCTCGAGACCTTCACCGGTGGTCGCCGAGACCTGGAGGCGGTCGGTGGGCCGCCGAACGAGGTCGCATTTCGTCTCGACCGCGATGATCGGTAGGTGCGGGAACTCCTCCTTCCAGCGAGCGAGCAGTTTCTCCTGCTCCTCGACCGGGTACCCGCATTTCCCCGACGGGTCAATGACGAACACCACCACCGTCGCCACGCCTCCGACGGCGGTCCGGGCCTCGGTCTCAGCGGGGTTCGATCGGCCGGAGCGTCCCAGGACCCCAGGCGTGTCAAGCACCTGGAGCCGGTCGAACCCGAGGTCGGCGTGGCCGACGGCGATCGAGAGCGTGGTGAACGGGTAGTCCGCCACCTTGGGGTGCGCGCTCGATAGGCGCGCTACGAGCGACGACTTCCCGACATTGGGGAACCCGGCGACGACCAGGGTCGGCGCGGCGGGGTCGAGGTGCGGTCGGTCATCGAGGAACCTCCCCATCTCGCGGAGGAGCTCGAGGTCCGGGTCGACCTCGCGGACGAAGCTCGAGAGGCGGCCGTAGAACGCCCGGATCTGGTCGCCCAGCTCCTCCGACCCCGAGGCGCCTTTCGTGGACCGCTCGGCCGCCTGCGCGAGGCCGCGGATCCGCTCCTCGGCGCGTCGTACCCGGGTGAGGGCGCGCTCGAGGCCACCGGACCCGAAGGTCTGCGCGAGCAACGTCGCTTCGAACGTCGTGGGAGGGCTTCGCACGAAGCGCCGGGTCTCGAGTCGCAGGTGACGGAGGACGGTCGCCGAGCTCCGCACGATCTTCAGCTCGGCGCGAAGGCGGTCGCGGGAGGCTTTGTTCTCGCCCCGGGGCGTCGCGAGGGACGCACGGTGGAACGCGATGTCGAGGATCCCGACGGAGGGCGGGGGCGCGGGCGGGGGGCGCCGGGTCCCTCCCCGTCGTCCTCGGACCTGCGTCATAGAGCGCCCGAACGCAACGTCCCGTCCCGAATACCTTTGCCCTGCGGCCGACGCGTCGAGTTCGCCCCTGGTCCCCGCCTACGTTCGTCCGACGAGACGAGAATGATTTATGGGCACCCCCGCTCCCAACCCTCGGTGAGAACCCATGCCGCGTTGGATCCCCGATGAGCCGGGTGAGGAGGCTGCGCTTCTCGAGGCGCTGGGGATCAGCTCGACGGACGCGCTCTTTACCGACGTTCCGAAGCGAGCCCGCATCGGCCGCATGGGCGTGGGTCCCGCTCGGGACGAACCCGAGGTCGTGGCCGAGGTCGACCGGCTCCTCGACCGGAACCGACCGCTCTCCAAGTTCTCGAGCTTCCTCGGAGGGCGGGTCACGGCCCGCTACTCGCCCGCGGCGGTCGATGCCATCGTCTCCCGCAGCGAGTTCTACTCGGCGTACACGCCGTACCAGGCCGAGGCAAGTCAGGGGATGCTGCGAGCCCTGTTCGAGTTCCAGAGCCTCTGGGTCGAGATGACCGGTCTCGACGTGGCCAACGCCTCTCTCTACGACGGAGCGACCGCCGCCGGCGAGGCGCTCCTGTTCTGCCGCCGGCTCCACGAGGGAGCGCGCTTCCTCGTCCCGGCGAGCCTCCCGTGGGAGGAGCGCAGCGTCCTCGAGAACTATGCGAGCGGGCCCGGGCTCAGGGTCGATGGGATCCCGTACGACGACCGCACCGGGCGGCTCGACCTCGAGTACATCCGGGCCGCGGTCGCGAAGAAGGACGTGTTCGGGGTCCTCGCCGACGTGCCGAACGGGTTCGGTCACGTGGACGAGGGGATCCCCGAGCTCAAGGGAATCCTCGGCGACGTTCCGCTCGTGGTCGCGGCGGACCCGCTCTCGCTGTCGGTCCTCGAGGCACCCGGGAACTACGGGGCCGACGTGGTGGTCGGGGAGGGCCAAGGGTTCGGGATCCCGCCGTCGTTCGGCGGACCGCTCCTCGGGCTGTTCGCCTGCCGCAGGGAACACGTCCGGTCCGCTCCCGGAAGGATCGTGGGCGCGACCCTCGACACGGAGGGACGCCGCGCGTTCGCCCTGACCCTCGTTACCCGGGAGCAGCACATCCGGAGGTCGAAGGCGACCTCGAACATCTGCACGAACGAGTCGTTGATGGCCCTCGCGTTCGTGGTCTACGCGACCGTAGTCGGTCCTCGGGGCCTCGCCCGGCTCCAGGCCTCCCTCGCCGAGAAAGCGCGTACCCTCGCGAGCGGCCTCGGCAGCATCGAGGGCCTTCAGGCGCCGCGGTTCGATGCTCCGTACCTCGGCGAGTTCACGGTCGAAGTTCGCCGCGGCACCGCGGAGGAGTTCCTCGACCGCCTACGGCGCCGCAAGGTGCTCGGCGGGCACTCCTTGAAAGACCCGAGACCCGGCGCCCCGTCCGAGCCGGAGCGGGTCCTCGTCGGGATCCCCGAGGGCACGAGCGAGAAGGACATCCAGAAGTACGTCCGGGGCGCCCAGGCCGCGATCGGTGCGGTCGGGAGGAGCGCATGACGTTCCGCCAGGCCCGCTGGGAGGAACCGGCGGTCTGGGACCTGGCTCCGCCCCGCAGCGCGGGGGCCCCTCCGGAGATCTCGGGGATCCCCGAGAAGCTCCGACGCAAGGAGACGGTCCGGTGGCCCGAGCTCTCCGAGCTCGAGGTCGTCCGCCACTACACTCGGCTATCCCAGATGAACTTCGGGATCGACACGGCGACCTATCCGCTCGGGTCGTGCACGATGAAGTACAACCCGAAGGTCTCCGAGCTCCTCGCCCGTCGCAAGGGCGCTTCCGAGGTCCACCCGTACCAACCCGAGGCGACCGTCCAGGGCTCCCTCGAGGTCCTCTGGCGGCTCGAACGGCTCCTCTCCCGGATCACCGGCCTTCCCGAGGTCTCGCTCCAACCGGCCGCGGGGGCGCACGGGGAGTACGCGGCGATGCTGATGGTGCGCGCGTACTTCCGCGACCAGGGCGAGCTCGCGGAGCGGACCGAGGTCCTGCTGCCCGACACCGCCCACGGCACCAACCCGGCCTCGGCGACCATGGCCGGGTTCACGACCCGTGAGATCCCGGACAAGGACGGCAGCGTCGACGTCTCCGAGCTCCGCCGGGCGCTATCGAAGAAGACGGCCGCGTTCATGCTCACGAACCCGAACACCGCCGGATTGTTCGAGAGCGAGATCCTTGAGATCGCCGAGGCGGTCCACAGCGTCGGTGCCCTGCTCTACTACGACGGGGCGAACCTGAATGCGATCCTGGGCGTGACCCACCCGGGGCGGATGGGGTTCGACGTCGCCCACCTGAACCTCCACAAGACGTTCGGCACGCCGCACGGGGGCGGCGGTCCCGGCGCCGGCGTGTTGGCGGCGGGGGAGAAGCTCGGACCGTACCTGCCCGTTCCCCGCATCGTCAAGGAGGGGCGGAAGTTCCGGCTCGACTACGACCGACCGAAGTCGATCGGCAAGATCAAGACCGCCTACGGGAACTTTGGGCTCGACCTGAGGGCGTACGCGTTCATCCTCTCCCACGGCGAGGAGGGGCTGAAGCACATCGCGCGTCGCGCGGTCCTCAACTCGAACTACACCGCGTCTCGCCTCGGAAAGTTCCTTCCCCGCCCGTTCCGCACCCTCGTGAAGCACGAGTTCGTCCTCTCGGGCGCGCCGCTCAAGGAGCGGGGCGTCCGCACGCTCGACCTCGCGAAGCGGCTCCTCGACGAGGGGGTCCACGCCCCGACGGTCTATTTCCCGGCGCTCGTGGAGGAGTCGCTCATGATCGAACTGCCCGAGACCGAAAGCAAGCGGGAGCTGGACGGATACATCGCGGCGTTCGAGCGGGCGATCTCGGATACCGCCGAGAACCTTCACGCGGCTCCTCGGTCGCTCGCCGTCACCCGGGTTGACGAGGTCCGCGCGGCGCGCGAGCCCCTCCTCTCGTGGAAGGACCTGCGCGCCGCGAGCGCAAAAGCTGAAACCCCCTAGCGGATTGGCCGGGCCATGAAGGCCCGTGTTCAGAAAGTATTCGCTCGCCTCGACCCGAAGCCCGAGGCTCTCGTCCTCGCGAACGCGACCGACCCCCACCTCGACCAGTCGTTCTTCTATCTCTTCGACGTGCCCGCCGGCCTGTTCGAAGGCTCGGTCGTGGTCGCTCACCCCGATGGGGAGCTGGACGTCGCCACCTCGCCCCTCGAAGCGCAGACGGCGCTCGAGGCCGCGAAGCTCGACCCTCACGTGCACGTGGAGGTCGTGAACCGGGACGAGACCGACCCGTTCATCCAGAAGAGCCTCCAGGGCGTCGGCTCGGTCGGTCTCAACTACCGGGAGCTCACGCACGACTGGTACGTCCGGCTCTCGAAGGCCTCCCCGCAGGTCCAATGGGTGGACGCGTCGGATGCGTTCCGGAACGCGAGAGTCACCAAGGAGCCCCATGAGATCGAGCTCCTCCGAAAGGCCGCCCAGATCGGCTCCGAGGTGGGACGTGAGATCCCGTCGCTTCTCAAGTCTGGCATGACCGAGCTCGAGCTCTCCGCCCAGATGGAGTACCGGATGAACCTACACGGCGCGAGCGGCCGGTCGTTCGCCACGATCGTCGCCTTCGGCCCGCACGGCGCCGAGCCTCACTACCAGCCCGGCGAGTACCGGCTGAAGCCGGGGCAATCGATCGTCTGCGATTTCGGCGCGATCCACCGACGCTACGTGAGCGACATCACCCGGTCGTTCCACTTCGGCCCGCGGGACGAGGAGATGAAGGCGGTCCACGACACGGTCGAAGCTTCCCAGAAAGCGGCGCTCGATGCGATCCGTCCGGGCGTCCCGGCGAAGGAGGTCCACCTCGCGGCCGAGGCGGTCATCAACGCGTCGCGCTGGAAAGGTCGCCTCACCCACGGGGTGGGACACTCGATCGGGCTCGCCGTCCATGACGGGTGGGGGTACGGGCCCAAGGCGGAGGACCTGATCGAGGAGGGAATGGCGTTCACGGTCGAACCCGGGATCTATATTCCCGGCAAGGGAGGCGTGCGGATCGAGGACGACATCGTGGTCACGAAGAGCGGCTACGAGTTCCTTACGACCGCCCCCCGGTCGTACCTCGAGGTCCCAGCGTGAAGTTCGGAGTCCTGACGGGCGGCGGAGATTGCCCGGGCCTGAATCCCGCCATCCGGGCCGTCGTGCGCCGCGCCGCGAAGTTCGGCCATGAGACGGTCGGTTTTCTCGACGGCTGGAAGGGGGTTCGGGACGACACGAGCCGAACGCTGACGGTTCCGGACGTGGCGGAGCTCCTCGGAAAGGGGGGCACGGTTTTGGGAAGCTCGCGGACCAACCCGTTCGCCAAGGAGGCCGATGCGTCGAGGGTCTTGGAGACCTTGGCCCGGCACCGGGTGGATGCGCTCATCGCGATCGGCGGGGACGACACGCTCTCCGCGGCCCGCGAGCTTCACCGTAGGGGCGGCCATGTCGTCGGCGTCCCCAAGACGATGGACAACGACGTCGCCGGCACCGATTGGACGTTCGGGTTCCACTCCGCGACCGCGGTCGCCGTGGATGCTCTCGAGCGCCTCCGCGACACCGCCGGCAGTCACCACCGGGCGATCGTCCTCGAGGTCATGGGCCGGCACGCCGGCTGGGTCGCGCTCGCGACCGGGCTCGCGGGCGGCGCGGACGTGACGCTGGTCCCCGAGGAAAAGTTCGACGAGGCCGCGCTGCTCGCGCACGTCCGGGCGGCCGTTCAGGCCCGGGGTACGCGCTCGTCGTGGCGAGCGAGGGGATCGACCTCGGTCCGCGCCGGGGCTCGGCCGGAGCGAAGGACGAGTTCGGGCACGAGCTGCTTCGGGAGCGAGAGGTCGGGTCGGAGCTCGCGCGGCGGATCCAGGAAGGGACAGGCGTGGAGACCCGAAGCGCCCAGATCGGGCACATTCAGCGCGGCGGCCCCCCCGTGCTCTTCGACCGGATCCTCGCGACGCGCCTCGGAGCCTACGCGGTCGACCTCGCGATCGCCGGTAGATTCGGCGAGGTCGCCGTCGTGCGGGGCCCGGACGTGACCGGGATCCCGCTCGACGAGGCCCTCGACCACCCGAAGACGGTGACCCCGGATTGGCTCGACCTTCTCCATACGTTCGACGCGTAGAGGCAGCCGTGCCGGTTCGTGCGCTCTGGTATCGCGGTGGGGCCCTCCATCTGATCGACCAGCGGGAGTTGCCCGCTCGGACCGTCGTCCGCCGCCTGCACCACGTTCGCGAGGTCGCCGAGGCGATCCGGTCGATGACCGTCCGCGGAGCGCCGGCGATCGGGGTCGCCGCGGCCTACGGGATGGCCCTCGCCCACCGGGAGGGGGGCTACTCGCCCGATCGTGCCGCGAAGCTGCTTCGGTCCACCCGCCCGACCGCGGTCGACCTCGCGGTCGGCGTGGAAGCGGTCCGGGCCGCATGGGGCGCCGGCGAGGACCCCCTGGTCGCAGCGGATCGGTACCGGGCGGAGATCGTTGAGGAGTGCCGCCGCATCGGCGTTGCGGGGGCGCCCCTCCTTCGCCGCGCCCACCGGGTCTTGACGCACTGTAACGCCGGGGCGCTCGCCACCGTGGAGTGGGGGACCGCGCTCGCCCCGATCCGGGTCGCGCGGGACCAGGGTGCTCACCTCTTCGTCTGGGTCGACGAGACGCGGCCGTTGCTCCAGGGCGCTCGGCTCACGGCATGGGAGCTCGCACGCGAGAAGATCCCGCACGCCGTGATCGTCGACAACGCCGCGGGCTCGTTCATGAGGGCGGGTCAGGTTGACGCGGTCATCGTCGGCGCCGACCGCATCGCCCGGAACGGGGACTTCGCGAACAAGATCGGCACCTACGAGAAGGCGGTCGTCGCGCGGGAGAACGGGATCCCGTTCTACGTCGCCGCCCCGTGGAGCACGTTCGATGCTCGACGCCCGGACGGTAGGGCGATCCCGGTCGAGGAACGGGGCGAGGAGGAGGTTCTCAAGCTCGCCGGCACGAGGATCGCGCCACGGGCGAGCCACGCCCGCAACCCGGCGTTCGACGTGACCCCCGCGAAGTACGTCACGGCGTTCGTCACCCCGCGAGGCGTCGTGCGTCCCCGGGAGCTCGCCGCCCAGCTCGCCCGACGTACGGCGGCGGGAACCCGGTCGTCGGGTCCCGGATCTCCGCCGGCGGTTAGAGCGGTTGCGCCAGGAAGTGTTCGGTCCCGCGCAGCATCGAGCCCAGGCTGGCCGTCACGTCGACCCCGAGATGATGCAAGAACAGGACCAGGCACAGGATCCCCAGGACCGTAAGTGCCCAGCTCGTCACGGCGGTCATCGTCGCCTCCTCGTGGTAGACGAAAAAAGGAGGGCGAGCGCTACATAAACGGAATCCTCGACTCGCAACGCAGGTCGCACCGGGACGTCGGATCCTCGCCGCCGAACGCGCGCGCGCACGCCCACCCGCGCGGGCGCGCCTCGTGGCTCCGAAGGGCGCCTCCGATTCGGGCCGGGCCTTCCCCACCCGAGGAGGCGGGGTCGCGAGTAACATTCATAGCAGGGAACGGTTAGCGCCTCGGGGTTGCCCTGGTAGTCTAGTGGTCTAGGATGTAGGTCTGTCGAGCCTGCGACTCGGGTTCGAAGGAGCTGGGGGTCCCAAGCCCCCGGACCGGAACTCCCGACCAGGGCGCTCCCCGCCCCGGGCCGACCACGGGCCCGGGGTCCCCCGCGGCGTGGCTCCCGCCCCCTTATCCTTCGTCGCGGTCTCACTTTCCTGTGGCCGACCCCGACCGCCCGAAACCCACCCGCGCAGCTCCCTCCCTCTCCGACGCGGTCGGTGACGCGCTTCGGGACCTGACGGAGAAACGTCTCCTCGAGCTCGTCCGCTCCGAGCCCGTCCCGAACCACCTCGCCATCATCATGGACGGAAACCGTCGGTTCGCCGCCGCCCAGGGCCTCGACGTATCGAAGGGCCACGCGAAAGGTCGCGACACGGCGGAGATGCTGTTGGATTGGTGCCTTGAGGTCGGGGTCAACATCCTGACCATCTACGCCCTCTCCACCGAGAATTTCTCCCGCTCCCCCGAGGAGCTGGAAGCGCTCATGGACCTCTACGACCGCGCGCTTCGGGACATCGCCGTCGATGAACGCGTTCACCGTCACCAGATACGGGTCCGGGTGATCGGGAACCGGTCGCTTCTCCCCGCTCGGGTGCAGGAGGCGATCGATATCGCCGAGAAGGCGACCGCAGGATACTCCCGGTACCGGTTCAACGTAGCCCTGGCCTACGGGGGTCGTGACGAAATCGTGGAGGCGATCCGGGCCCTCGCTCGGGAGGTCCGGGACGGCCGCCTCACCCCGGAGGAGATCGACTCCGAGGCGGTCTCCCGCCACCTCTACACGGCGGACCTCCCCGACCCGGACCTGATATTCCGGACGAGCGGGGAGGAGCGGATCTCGAACTTCCTGCTCTGGCAGGCCGCGTACAGCGAGCTCTACTTTTCGGACGTGCTCTGGCCGGGACTCACGCGACTCGATTTCCTTCGGGCGATCCGTTCCTTCCAGGTCCGGCGCCGTCGCTTCGGGGAGTAACCGACGGCAGTTCGGGCGGGGGATATCCGAGGGTCGCGAGGGCCCTAGGGAAGAGGAACGCGATCCCGACGATCACCCACAGGATGGCGGTCCCGAAGTACGTCCACTGGACCCCGTACGCCTCGATCAGGAGAGCCCCCCCGATCTGCGCCGCGGGGATGATGGCGATGCTCCCCAGAGCGTCGATCCCGAAATAGCGGCCCTGCATCTCGGTGGGGATGAGGAGCTGAGCCGCGGTCAGCCACGCCGTGCCGGCGTAACCACCGAAGAGGCCGATCAGGAAGAGGCACACGAGGGCCACGGGTATGGTCGGGAACAGCGCGAGGACCACGGCCACCGCTCCGGACGCGACGCCGGCTCCAATGGTCCACGACCTACCGGCGCGGCGGACGCCCCCCGTCCGGCTGACGAGGAGCGAGCCGAGACCCGTCCCCGCGACCTCGAGCGCCAGGAGGAGGGCGAAGACGACCGCGGAGCCGTGCAAGAGGACCGTGGCGAAGACGACGATGAAGGTCCCGACCAAGCCGCCACAGAAGTTGAAGAAGGTGGCCGAGAGAGTCAGTTCGAGGAATCCTCGCGCTCGGACGAGCCAGCGAAATCCATCGCGGACATCCGCGAGAAAGGCCGGCTTCACACGCTGTTCGACCCCGGGAATCGGCCGAACGGTCATGCCGAACAGGAGGAGCGCCGACACGGCGAACGTAGCGACGTTCACCGCGAGCCCGGTGACCGGCCCAAGGCTGACGATCAGTACGCCGCCGACGGAGGCCCCGACGAACTGGGCGGCGGAGCGGCTCGACCGCACGAGTCCGTTAGCGTCCGCGACCAGCGGGGTCTCCACCAGCGCCGGTATGATCGCCTGCTCTGCGGGATTGAAGATGGTCGTGAACGCGCCGACCACAAACTCGGCCCCGAGGATCGTCACGAGCTCGAAGCCGTGGAACTCGAGGACGACCACGACCGCGCCCATCGCGAGCGCTCGGGCCACGTCGGCGGCGATCATCAATCGCCGCCGGTCGTAGCGGTCCACAAGGGCCCCCCCGAAGACGCTGAACAGGATCGCGCCGACGAGCCAGGCCGTCCCGAGGAAGGCTACGTCGAGCGCGGAACCGGTCGTCGTGAACACGATCCAGACGAGGCAGACCGCCGAGATGCCGGAGCCCAAGGTCGAGCCGAGTCCTGCGGTGAAGACCCGGGAGTAGGCCCCTGTGGCGAGCAGCCGCGCGTACGGATTGCCCGGCGAGGACGGCGGCTCCATCTCCGAATCGGACCGGGAGCCGGGAGTCCGCATAAGTACGCGGTCCACGGAGGGACAGCGCGCCTTCGTGCCATCGAAGGCAATGGATTGTTTTAAATACAACCGCTTTTCTACCCAAATCGACAGCCGAGAGTAATCTCGGAGGGAAGAACGATGTTAACCGGACAGACGCCGATCCTGGTGCTCAGGGAAGGGACGAAGCGAGAGAAGGGCCGAAGCGCGTTGGGGAACAACATCGCCGCTGCGAAGGCGATCGCGGACGCCGTGCGCTCGACGCTCGGGCCGCGCGGGCTCGACAAGATGCTGGTCGATTCGATGGGCGACGTCGTCGTCACGAACGACGGGGTCACGATCCTCAAGGAGATGGACGTCGACCACCCCGCGGCGAAGATGCTGGTCGAGGTCGCGAAGACCCAGGACCAGGAAGCCGGGGACGGGACGACCACCGCGGTCGTTCTCGCCGGCGAGCTGCTGAAGCGAGCCGAGGGGCTCATCGAGCAGAACATTCACCCGACGATCATCTCGCAGGGGTTCCGGCTCGCGTCCCAGAAGGCCCTCGAGGTCCTCCGCGAGGTCAGCCAACCGGTGACGATCAACGACCACGAGCTGCTGACGCGCATCGCCGTGACGTCCATGGCCTCGAAGTCGGTCTCGTTCGACCGCGACCACATGGGCGAGATCGCGGTGAAGGCCGTGACCGCCGTGGCCCAGCCGAAGGCGGGGGGCACCTACGACGTCGACCTCGACAACATCCAGCTGATCAAGAAGCAGGGCGGCTCGATGGCCGACACCCAGCTCATCGAGGGCGTCATCGTCGACAAGGAGAAGGTCCACTCGGGGATGCCGACCCGTGTCGAGAACCCGAAGATCGCTCTCCTCGACGCCGCGCTCGAGATCAAGAAGACCGAGATCGACGCGAAGATCGAGATCAACGACCCCTCCCAGCTGAACGCCTTCCTCCAGGAGGAGGAGAACATGCTCCGCCGGATGGTGGAGCAGGTCAAGAAGTCCGGCGCGAACGTCCTGCTCTGTCAGAAGGGGATCGACGACCTCGCCCAGCACCTCCTCGCGAAGGAAGGGATCTACGCCGTCCGCCGCGTGAAGAAGTCCGACATGGAGAAGCTCGCGAAGGCGACCGGGGCGAACATCGTCTCGAAGGTCAGCGAGCTCACCCCCGAGGACATCGGGCACGCGGGCCTCGTCGAGGAGCGGAAGATCGGGGAGGACTCGCTCACGTTCGTCACGGGAGCGAAGAAAGCGAAGGCCGTCTCCATCCTGATCCGCGGAGGCACCGAGCACGTCATCGATGAGATCGAGCGGTCGCTCGATGACGCCCTCAACGTGGTCGCCGTCGCGGTCGAGGACGGTCGGTACGTCTTCGGCGGCGGGGCAACGGCCGAGGAGCTCGCCATGCGCCTGCGCGACCACGCTGCCAAGATCGGCGGCCGGGAGCAGATCGCGTTCGAGAGCTTCGCCGACGCGCTCGAGACGATCCCGCGGACCCTCGCGGAGAACGCCGGGCTCGACCCGATCGACATGTTGATCGAGCTCCGCAAGGCCCACAAGGGCGGCCAGCAGCGGGCCGGCGTGAACCTCACGACCGGTAAGACCGTGGACATGGGAGAGCTCCACGTCATCGAGCCGATCCGGGTCGGGCGCCAAGCGATCGAGAGCGCGACCGACGCTGCGGTGATGATCCTACGGATCGACGACGTCATCGCGTCCAAGTCAAGCCCGCCCCCGTCCGGTGGCCCGGGTGGCCCCGGCGGCGGGATGGGCGGCATGGGCGGGATGGGCGGCGGCGACTTCGGGGAAGACTGAACTCACCCCCCCTTCGACCAACCTTTTCTCCCGGTCCCCGGGTCATCCCGGGGACCCAACGATTTCGTGTTTCCGTACGACCTCGAGCCCCCGGATTCGGGCTCTGACGGCCTTATCTACGTGCTGCGCGAGCGAAGCAGTTCCCCGACCTGGCGGATGGCGCGCGCACGATGCGAGAGCTCGTTCTTCTCCGTGGGGGGCAGCTCCCCGAACGTCGAGAACCCCCCCTCGGGAATGAAGATCGGGTCGTAGCCGAACCCCTGCCGCCCTCGGGGCCGCTCGGCGATCCGCCCTTGGACCTCGCCCGCGAACGTCCACTTTCGGCGGCCGCGCATCAGCCCCGCCACGGTCCGGAAGTAGGCCCTTCGGTCCCGTCGCTCGAGGAGCTCGAGGAGGGGGCCGAACTTCCAGGTCTTCAGGAAGTGGGCCGAATAGACGCCGGGGAATCCCCGGAGGGAGGGGATGAACAGACCGGAGTCCTCGACGAGAACGTACCCGGGAATGTCCCGCACCGCCGCGAGCTTCGACACCACGACCTCTTCGAGCGTTTCGGCTTGCGGTTCCGGAAGGGTCCGGCGACGCCACCGCGTGCGAACCCCGAACGGGGCCAGCAGGTTCTGGACCTCCCGGAACTTCCCGGAGTTGGTGGTGACAAAGGTTACGTCGGTCACGCCTACCAGGGGTAGTCGTTGTAGGCGATGATCTCGTCCGGGCTCTTGCGTCCGTCCCCGTTCGACCGGGCGGCGCCGTTTCCCTCGAGGGGGAACCCGATCGGGATGACCGCGATGGGGTGGATCCCCTCGGGAACGTGGAGGACGGAGCGGACCTTCTCGTCGTTGAACTCGATGATCCAGTTGGTGCCGAGTCCCTCCGCGGTCGCCGCGAGCTGGAGGTGGGCCACCGCGACCGCCACGTCGAGCGGATAGGCCGAGATGTACCCCCCGATCGTGATCGGGATGTCCTCCTCCACGGCGAAGGCGACGATGACCGCCGGGGCTTCGGCGATGAGCTTCCCGCGGTTCGACGCCTGGGCCAACAGCCGCTTGCGCTCATCGTCCTGTACGACCACGAAGCGCCACGGCTGCAGGTTCTGCTGGCTCGGAGCCAGACGGGCGGCCGCGAGCACCGCTTTCAACTTCTCCGGTGGGACCGGGCGAGAGTTGTACTGGGTGCAGGGTCGGAAGGAGCGAATTGCGTCGAGGACGTCCATGACGGTTGACCGAAAATCCATCAGGCTCTGAGGGTCAAAGGAGGTCTACGCCCCCGACGGAAAGCAAGGCATTCCACCCTACGAGGGGAGTCCCTGTTAAAAGGGTTTTCGAGGGTGGGCCGGAGCCCGAAACGGTCCGACGGGAGCGGGCCTTGGGGTGCGTTAGGTCGGGGAAGGAGGCGACGGCGCGGCTCCCTCGGGGGCGAACCGCCGTTCGAGATTGGCCCACTCCACCGTGCGGCGGAACCCGAGCTTCTCGTTGATCGACCATATCGGCAGGTTGAGCGAGTCGTTGAACGTCCGCAGGTAACGGAAACCCCTACGGCGGGCGTACTCCAGGGCTCTCCGCTTGAGCTCCGACCCGAGCCCGCGGCCTCGGTACGGCCTCCGCGTTCCCGTGTACCCGACCACGAGGGAGTCGTCCCGGGCGAGGTCCCGCTCCAGGTCGCTCGACGCGACGTATGCCTCTCCGTACCGGGCCAGGAAGTAGGCTTCGGGAAGGGAAGCAGGCCCATCGAGCACGGCGACGAACTGGTCGAACGTCAGGGGAGTGTGCTCCCCCATACGAGGAACGTCCTTTTCGGTCTCGGAGACCAGTTCGAAGAGGCGCTGACGGACCTCCGGGCGCGTGGGACCCTCCTCGGCCAGGGTGGTGATGCGGATCCCTTCCTGCACCAACGCCGCGACACCTTCCGACGGGGACGGGATTTCGACCTCTCCGAGGTCGAGGACGCTCATCCACATCGTGCGAAGCTGCACGAACCCCTGCTTCTGGGCGAACTCGAGGCTGCGGGGGTCGTCCTTCCGTGCATTGGTCCAGAAGCAGACCGCGTGGTGAGCGACCGCCTCCGAGTCGAGGAGGTCCGATAGCGCTCGCCCGATCCCGTGGTGAGCGTGGGCGGGGTCGACGGTCACCGCCACCCAGAACTTGTGCGGGTCGTAGTCGTAGAGCGAGTGGGAGATCCCTCCGGCGGCGACCACCGACCGGGTCGCCCGTTCTTCGACGACCCACCGCTCGTTGACGAAGTGGGGGGCCGCCATCAATTGATCATAATGGCGTTCCTCCTCCGGGGTCGATGGGAATTCTGGGTTGATCTTCGAATAGAGGCGGCACACGGCTTCGTAGTCCGCGTCCGCGAACGGCCGCACGAAGTACGCCTTGGGGTCCATCCGATGTCTCGACGGGCCCACATCCGGGCCCTGCTTAGTTCCTTGGGGGCGCTGCCTCGCCACGGTCCTTAGGGCAAGGGTCGGGTCTCCTGACAGGGGCCACGGATGGACTCGGGGCCGCCGGCGTACGATTCCACGTCAACCACTTAGCGTGGGAATTCCGTGCGAAGGTCCGTGGTCTCGCGCTTCCGACCGACGACCGTCGTCAGCCTGGTGTACGCTTCCACCGCGGTCGTCTGGGGAGCGTACTCGCTGCTCATCGTCGCGCTGCCGTTCCGATTCCAGGCGCTCGGGCTCTCGCTCGTCCAGTACGGGGTCGCCATCGGGGTCTTCGCCCTCGGGATGCTGATCACGGAGAGCGTCTGGGGGGTTCTGGCCTTCCGGATCGGGAACCTACGGACGATCCTCGCCTTAGGAGTCGTCGTCGCGGTCCTGTATCTGGTGGTCGGTTTCTCCACCACGTTCCTCACGCTGACGGTCTCGCTGGGGCTCCTCGGCGCCCTGGCGATCTTCCCGGTCCCGCTATTCCGGTGGATGGCGATGATCGCAGGGGGTCCCGGCACGGGGGGCGCCGGGACGGGTCGCTACGGGTTGTTCTTCGGGGGTGGGATGGCCGTGGGGTCGGCCGTGGGTCCGCTTCTCTACGTCGAAGTGGGGTTCCAATCGCTGACCATCATCGTCGTCGCGGCGTACGCGGTCGGTCTCGCCCTTATGGCATGGCTCCCGTGGCACCAGACCCGACTCCCGCGCGCCGAACCGGCCTCGCTTTCCCAGGTCCGCAGGGTGCTGACCCCCCGCTTCGTCTTCGTGGCCCTCCTCGTTGTGCTGGCCTTCCTAGCGTACACCCTGATCAGCAGCTTCCTGCAGATCTACTCGGTCTCCACGTTTCAGGGGACTACGACCGACTCCGGCTACGTGATCGGGGGCGCCCGGGCGACCATCCTGGTGGCCGGCTTCCTCCTGGGAGGCGTGGCCGACCGGTTCGGCGCTATTCGCACGGTACCGGTCGGCTTCCTGCTCCTCACCTTGGGTGCCTTCGGAACGCTGTTCTCAGCCTCGTACGCGGAGATGGTCGGGTCGACGCTCGTCTTCGCAATCGGGGACGGATGGCTCACGGCGAGCCTCCTGCCCCTCGCCCTCGAGCCGGTGCCGCTCTCGCTCCAGGGGACCGCGGTGGGGGTCTTCGGGTCGTTCGAGGACCTCGGGCTCCTCGTGGGCCCGGTGCTCATCAGCGCCGTGTACGCGACCTACGGCGCTCGCTCGGCCTTCCTCCTCGTGGGGGTGGTCGCCCTCGCAGGGACGCTGCTCGCCGTTCTCTTTCGCTACGTGGACCGAAAAGACACGCCCGGCGCAACGTGAGCGGTGCGGGAGTAGGAGACCCCTCCCGCGGGTAACCGAACTCCCCAGTACCGAGCTGAGGTCCTCGAGGTCGGTCTCTTGTCCCATTGGGGGTACGGTGACCGTTCGGTCCCCTATCCGGTAGCTCAGGACCGCACCTCCTGGCCTCGTGGTAAGGACCCAACCCAGCGGGTCTACGGTACACATATCTTCGGGTGAGCGGTTCGGGGGTTCCGAGGCTTCCGAATGGGGGACGGGATGGAACTCGCCGCCGTCGTGGTCGTTACTCTGACTTGGGTAATCTTCGACCTATGGCTCATCTTCAACCCTGGGACTGCGGCCGCCCTCTCGGGCTTCTTTGGCGCGTCGTCCGTGGCCTTCGAGATCGCAGTGCTGATCATCGGCCTTTTCGCGACCTTCGGAGCGGAGTACTTGCGCGAGTACGCCTGAAGCAGTGAAGTGACGTGACCGGGGGCGGGCTCAGCGGCTTCGCACGATCTCCGAAGGCGCGAGCCGAAGCTGAGGGGTACCCGAGGGGACAGAGACGCTCCACCACTCGGCCTCAGCAGAGTTCGCTAGACAATTGTCAGACTTACCGGCCTAGCGGCAACTGCCTCTTCTACAGGAGACGGAGCGGGGTCCGCTCGATGTGAAGACCGCGTCGCTCTCTGGGACTAGCTCAGGACTCCGTTCCCGTTGTAGAGGTAGTAGAGGTTGAAGCCGACCATCACCGGGTTGGTGTTGACGGTCGTCGGGTTGATCCAGGACGCGTACGTCACCACGTTGTTCGCCTGGTCGAAGTACAGGTATAGGGCAAGATGGTTCGCGATGTGCTCGGCCAGGTTGTACATGAGGACACGCTCGGGTCCGACCGCCATGCCGGCGGCCGTCAGCAGCCCGTACACCATCGCGGAATAGGCGTTCCCCTGGCAGGCTTGCGGGATCGCGGGCTGGTGCGCCCAGAACAACAGGGCGGCCATCGTGCCGGAGTCGCCCGGCATTCCGGCCGGCGCCGAAGCCCCACTGCACGTCCACTCGCTCAGGCCCTCTTCCAACGACCCGCTCAGGGTGTACGTCGCGTTCGGATAATAGTACGGCAGCGCGTAGTCGGTCGGGTCAGGGTAGTCGGGCGCCCAATTGGCCAGATAGACCGGCATCGGCGACTGACCCGGGAGCGACGACGTGCTGTACGTCCAATCCTGGGTGCCCGTGACATCGAAGGTGTCGGGTGCCAGCCGCCCACCCGAGAGCTGGCTGATGTACGGCATGTAGTCCTGCATGAGCTGGTCGAGCGACGTGACGCCCTTCTGACCGATGATCGGGAACTGGCAGGGTGCACTCGACGTGCACGCCGCGAGCTCGGGGTCGTAGTACGGACTGTTCGGGTTCGTCGCTTGGGCCCACCACCAGGCGGCGCTCCCGTTGACGTCCGGATTCGCGACCGGGTCCGTGCTCGGCCAACTGACGTTGGTCGGGTAGTAGTTGCCCATGTACTGCGGGATCGCTCCACCGAAGTTGAACCCGTACTGGACCCCGTCGGTCGTATAGATGGTGTTCTCGACCGTGGTGTACGGGTACGCGTTGACCAGGAACTCGCGGAGGCCGACGTAGTTGAGGAAGTCGCCCGGGACGTTGAGCAGGTTCGGGTCGAGGGTCTTCGCCGCCGCCGGGCTGAACTGCAACGTGAACCCGAGGGCGTAGATGTTCAAGGTCGGGTACGTGAACGCCCCGATCTTCCCTTCCTGGATGAGCGAGAGCATCTCAGGGGCCTCCCCCGACTGGATGGTCGCGAAGTCGGTCTCACCCGCGTGATACTGCTCGATTCCGACGGTGTCGGTGGATTGGTAGATCACCGTGACGTTGGCCGCGTAGTGGCTCGGCCCGGGAAGAGGAGAGCAGTACGGTGCCCAAGGACATCCGGTCGGAGCCTGATAGTCGGGGTTCTGCTTGAGCGAGTATCCCACCGAAAGCTCGAACGGCTCGCTGGCCAGGTAGTACGGGCCCGAGCCCACTTCGTAGTGTTGAACCCCAGGCTGGATCGCCGGAGAGTTCAGGGAAAGCTCCTGGAACGCGTCCCAATAGGTTAGGGAGAGACTTTGGACCCAGCTCCGATAGGCCGGGTCCGACGAGTTCGTGAACTCGGAGCTCGCAGGACCGGGGAGGTAGCACGGTCCGTCCCCGTCCGCCACCTTCGCCCCGTTGAATCCGGGTACGCCCGCATCGACCGACGTGTACCAACCACACGGCTCGATCGCGGCTCCCATGACGTAGCCGATCAGCTCGAGGAAGAAGGGCCAGGAGTGCCCTCCGCCCCACGCGTTGAACGTGATGCATCCGTTCGAGTGGGCCAAGATCGAGGCCGGGCAGTAGGTGGTGTTGTTGATGAGCATCGAGGAGAGCACACTACCTGGGGTGTTGTTGTACGGCGAGTGAATGCCGCTGTCCCAGTTGGCGTTCCCGTTCGGCAGCAGCGCCTGGCACTGGATCCATCCGGGCTGGCTCGCCACCCCGGGTAGGTCCGCAAAGCCGCAGGTTCGACTGAGCGTGAAGAGCACGTCGGAAGGGTAGACCGGCCAGCCGACCTTCGTCGCGGGGTCGTAGAACCGGGCGGCGGAGTCGATTGGGAACGTCCAGTACTCGGGGCCGCCGGTGGTCGCATTGTTCACGATGAGGGTGTGCCCGGAGTATTTCGCCGCGCAATCCGGGCCGGGGACGCACAGGGAAAGCTGCGGCAGGAACGACGACGTACTGCTGCCGTTGTAGACCACGAGGGTCTCATAGACGTTGTACAACGAATCGGCGCTCACCCAATCGTACGCGACCGATGGGTCCATGGTGACCGCACCGCCCGGCGCGACGTCATCGAACGTGATGAGGCCGGAGTGCGGGCTCTTCGCGTTGGTGTTGATGGAGCTGCAGCTTCCGCAACCGGTCGCGACGCCGAGCGGAGCCACGTAAACTGTCCACGTGTAGTTCTGGTAGACCGTCCCCGTGGGGGCGGTGACCGCTCCGATCATGGTGATGTAGTAGAGGCCGGCGGTGGAGAACGTGTAGGTGGCCGCCACACTGGTCGGGGTCGAGACGAGGGCCGACTGCACCGCTCCCGCAAGCGCTGGGAGGGTCGGGGGCTGGTCGGTGTAGCCCGTGGCCGTGGAGTTCGCAGTGTATCTCGCGGAGACGCTCACGCTGCCCGAGCCCGAGAGCCACCCGAACTGAGTGGTCGCCGCGCTGCCGTTGGTGAACGTGGTCGCGAGGGTCGGGTAGAAGCCGGACGAGATGGCCTGGTAGCTCGGCTGCACATCGAGGGGGTAGAGGAACCTCGGGCCGGAATGCCAGACGGAGCCCACGAGCGCCTGGGCACTGATCACGTACCAGCCGGCCGTGGTGTAGATGTGGTTCGCCGTCGGGTTCACGCCAACGTAGCTCGAGTTGTCGCCCCAGAAGATCGCGTAGGAGGTCACGGCCTCACCCCCAGAAACGCTGACCGTGGCCGGGACACTCTCCCCCGCGGTGGTCTGGGCCACCGCTTCGCCGAACCCGGCCTGGTACGGCACCGACAAGACGACATCGTACATCCCGGAGGTCGATTGGCAGCGCGAACTGGTCGGCGGGAAGCACGAACTGACCGTGTTCGTCCCACTGCCCGACATCCCGCTCAGTACCGCATATCCCGCACCGCCGACGATGAGGACCACTACGATCATCACCACGACGGCCGCACCCATCGACATCCCCCGGCCCGTCATCTGACGAGACGAACCGCCGGAACCCTCTCTCTGATACACAGTGAACCACCCGTTCCCTGGAACGAATCGAGTTCCGATGGGGAAGCTTCTACTTCTTACCTTCCGGAACTAGGCCCGCGCGCCCTGCGTGCCGAAGAAAGGGAGAGCCACGGCGTAGCACGGGGGATGCCGTGGCGCGCGGGGAGCCGACCGCGCTCGGGCGTCGCGTCGCCAAAGGCGGTATCCTGGCGAGACTTGGCCGGCCCGTAAATCCGCACGGCAGGTTCTCGTCCACCCGCGATCTCAGCTCGGCCGGTTTTGCTCTTCACTCGCCCACGGAGCGACGAAAGACCGAGACCCTGCCTCCACCCGATTCTGCACAGTACCCGAGGGGGGAAGTCGGCGACCACCAACTCAACCTGACGGGCCCCGATGGTGCCATCGGACAGCCCTTGTTGCGCGGGAAGTCGGAAGGTCCTCCGGACCTTCGACCGTGAACTCGAAACCCTGATGCCGAACGTCGCCCTCTCGGGCCGGCGTATGACCGAGGATCCCTCGGCCTCGGGTCCCCCCGCTGACTCCGGGTCGGTCGGTTCGCCTCCCCGACCTCCCTCGGATCCGAGCGCGAGAACGGCCGGCCTGGTCGCGATCGCGATGGTTGTCGTCCTCGTGCTTAGCTTACTGCTGCTGGGAGAGTTCGGGGGCGGCTCGGGATTGGTTACTTTCTCGGCGGCTGAGGGTGCGGCTGCGTCGATGACCGGGGCGGTGGGTGCATGGGAGCTCGTGTCCGCCACCGGCCTCGACCTCGCGAACGCGACGTGGACGGGGCCGATCGACTTCAGCGGGACGAACTGCGCGGTCAGTTCGCCCCTGGGCGCGGTTCCCAGCAACATCTCCTTTCCCGCGTTCCAGGGGGACCTTCTGTCCGGGGGTGCGCTCGAATGGGAGTTTGCGTTCCTCGACCACGCCGCGAACGCGCTGATGTTGCTCTACACCACGGGAGGGAGCGAGACCGCGGCCATCGTGCTCTCCGGAGCGAACTGCTTGGGGGTCGTGACCGTGGGCCAAACCGTTCCCAGCCCGGTCGTGGACAGCCCGGTCGTCGTATCGGCGGCGGTCGCCGCGGGCGGGGCAGCCTTCCTGAGCGACTACCCGAGGGGGGTTTCCCTGGAGATGACCCTGTTCGTCCCGATGCCGCCCGAGCACCTCGGGTCGGCGCAGTTTCCCGCCGTATGGATCGTGATGTTCACGACCTGCCCTCCGCTCTCGAGCTACGGGTACCCGGGCCAGGGCTACCAGTTCACCGTGGATGTCAATGCAACCACCGGAATCGCCATCCCAGGGTCGGCCGCGACGATGGGATGCACCCAGAATCCGGATCAGTCCGGTGAGATGGGAACCCCGTCCCCAATCGTAATGGGGTCCTCCCGAGCGGGCGCGGTGCCGGCATCGCCCGCCTTCGAGTAGCGGTCCGGCCCGAAGAGAGCCCGTCACCGATACCTCTCTCGGCGGCGGTCATCCGAACTAACGAAGCGGGTGGCTCCGGAAGCTCAGCAGAGGAGGACTTCCCCGGTGGGAAATCGGCGCGACTCGGGTCTGTGGTCGGTCACCGCCCCCAACAGTACCCGAGCAAGCGGTCCTGTTGCGGGTTCGGGTGGCCGTCCGGCTGGCTCCTGGCGATCGCCGGGGAATATTGATAGTAGGCCATGCCCTCAGCCCCTCGTTCGCGAGCCACCCCGGGGTCGGGCCTTCATGATCGGACCTGCGATAGATTCGGACCGGTCCCGAGCAGCGGCCGGCAGGGTCACCTCCCTCTTGGTTGTCGGAATCTTGCTTCTGGGAAGTGGGGGGGTGGTGTTCAGCGACCACACCGCTTCGGCCCAGTTCGTCTCGGTCGGGGATGAGACGCCTGCGCGCTCTCTATTCGGAGATGCGGGAGTGAGTGGAACACGCGGTCCCGCCGATTCCGTGTCGACCGTCGGCACGATCTGCCTCGCGACAGGAACGCTGCTTACCTCGGGCCAGCAGTGCCCCGTCCAGTCCGCGGATCCCACGCAGATAGCCTGGGACGCAGCGAACGGAGACCTGTACGCGGCCGCACAAAATGGCTCCGTGTTCGTCATTTCTCCGGCCACGGATACCGTGATTGCGACCCCCTCGGGGGCTGAGTTTGCCGACGGGGTCGCGGTGGACCCCAGCAACGGCGACGTCTACGTTGCCGGCTTCACGGTGGTCTCTGTCATCTCGGGAACGACGAACGCCGTCGTCACTGGGGTCGGAGTGGGGGACGTCGCCACAGGAGGGATTGCGTTCGATCCGGCGAACGGCGACCTTTACGTCCTCGTTCCCGGAGATGGGCAAGTCGCCATCATTGACGGCGCGACAAACACCCTAGTCTCGAACATTTCGGTCGGAGGTGCGCCGTGGGGTGCCGTCTATGATTCGTGGAACGGTGACATGTACATCACCGGGACCTCCGGCGGCATCGTTGTGGTGAACGGCACGACCAACACGGTCGTAGCGCGAATCTCAGGAGTGGGTGGCTCGAATGGGGGCGCCTTCGACCCGTCGAACGGGTACGTCTACATTCCCGACGACACCCAGGATACTCTCAACGTGATCAACGGCTCGACGAACACGGTCGTGGCCAAGATCGGCATTCACACCGGTAATACGGTCCAATACGACCC
Organism: uncultured Thermoplasmata archaeon; assembly: GCA_963735185.1. Lineage (GTDB taxonomy): Archaea > Thermoplasmatota > Thermoplasmata > Lutacidiplasmatales > UBA184 > Lutacidiplasma. The sequence goes on along the minus strand of CAVTJV010000007.1, from coordinate 1,543,441 downwards.
GGTACTGGCGGGCTTCGACCCGGACACCGGCGACATCTGTGTGCCCGATTTCTTCCAGGACGACGTAGCGGTGGTCGCGGGTCCCTCGAATACCGTCCTCCTGGGGATTCCTACCGGCGCTGAGTCGTGGGGAGTAGCATTCGATCCTGGGAACGGTAACGGGTACGTGACCAACTTCGGGAACGACACGGTCTCGATCATCTCTCCTCCCGACACGATTCCGATCACGTTTTCCGAGACCGGGCTTCCCGTCGGGACGAGTTGGACCGTCACCACGGACGGGTCCGTGGGGTCCGCCTTGTATGTCTACTACCTCGAACAGACCTCCGGCTCGACCCAAATCACAACGTTCGAGCCGAACGGGACGATGTACTTTCGGGTCTCTTCGGGCACCTACCTAGCCGCTCCTTCGAGTGGCTCGATCAATGTTACGGGGGCCCCCCAGGTCAAGGTGGTCGCATTCTCCCCGCCTCCCGGGACCGGGGCCTCCGGAGGCAACCCCGGTTCCGACTGGTCCATCATAGGCGGGGTGGCGGTGGTGGTCGGAGTCGTCGCAGGGCTCGTCTATCTGGTCCTCCGCCGACGCCGTTTCGGCGGCTGACACGGACTGGACCCACGTGCCGGTCGGTCCAAGAGTTGGCATCTCTCGCCCCACTGCCACGACCCCACCCACCAGCCGGTAACGGTCGTCCGAATTCCAAGCCGCGCGCCCTGAACAGTACCCGAGCAAGCCAATAGTTAAATATGGCTGACAGGGCTCGGAGAGCGCTGCTGACATCCGTCCGACAAACGGGCGTATTTCGGCGACGATGGCGGCGGGTCAAGGGATCGGAGGAAGCACCCGATGCATCTGAAACGAGTCAAACTGCGGAACTTCAAGTCGTTCGCCGGTGCGACCGAGATCCCCTTTCAGCCCGGGTTCACGGGCGTCGCGGGTCCGAATGGGATGGGCAAGTCGAACATCTCAGACGCCATCCTGTTCGTTCTCGGTCCCACGAGTTCGAAGGCGTTGCGGGCGGAACGGCTCACCCACCTCTTCTTCAATGGGGGCTCCTCGAAGAAGCCGGCGACGGAGTGCGAGGTCTCCCTCGTTTTCGACAACGCGGACAAGCTCCTGCCGGTCGAAACCCCTGAGGTCGAGATCACCCGGTACGTGAAACTCGCTCCGAGCGACCCCGATGGCTACTACTCGTACTTCTACGTCAACGGCAAGCGGACGACCCAGACCGAGATCGACTCCCTGCTCTCCCACGCGAGACTATCGGGCGACGGCTATAATCTCGTCCAGCAGGGCGACATCAACAAGATCGTCACGATGGGCCCGATCCCGCGGCGGGGGCTCGTAGAACGCCTCGCGGGGATCAGCCAGTTCGACGAGGAGCTCGAGCGGGCTGCGACCAAGCGGGTCGACCTCGATGGGAACCTCGACCGGATCCAGACGCTGCTCACCGACATCAAGTCCCGTCTCGCGGGACTCGAGGGCCAGCGGCTCCTCGCGATCCAGTATAAGCAGCTCCAGGACGACAAGAGGCACTCGGAGGCCCGCCTCGCGCGAGCGGGGCACCGCCTCGCGGAGCACGAGCTCGCGACCTGCCGGAAGCAGGTGGACGCGGTCCGGGCCGAAATCGAACAGCTCGACAGGACCCGCACCGAGCTCTCCGCCGAGCAGGAGAAGCTCGTCGCCGCCATCGAGGCGATCGACCGGGAGATCGCCGAGGCCGGGGGCGCGGCCGCCGTCAAGTTCAAACAAGAGGTCGACGAGAAGAAGATGGCCTACGCGCGGCTCGACCAGAGCCTCGGCCACCTGCGCGAAGCGCTCATCGCCATCTCCACCCAGGCCGACGAGCTGGTGAAGCTGGTCAAGGCGGACGAGACCCAGGAGTCCTCCCTCACCACCCAAGAATCGAAGCTCGCCGACCGCCTCGCGACCCTCGAGAAGACCGCGGAGGAGAACGCCCGAGAGATCCAGTCCGCTACGGGGACACCGGGGAAGAGTCGCGACAAGCTCGCGGCCGCCCGCAAGCAGCAGCTTGCGTTCGCCCGCCAGACCGAGGCGAAGCAGACCGCGTGGACGGAAGCTGTGCAATCCCGGGAAACGGCCAGCGCCGCCTTCCGTACGGCTGAACGTTCCGAGGCGCAGGCCGAGGACGACCTTCGAGAGCGCGAGGTCGAGGTCAAGGACCTCGAGCTCCGCATCAAGGAAACGACGGCGGGAAAGAACGGGTCGGGCCCGGCTACGGGCGACCTTCAGAAGGAGCTCGGCGCCCTCAAGACGAAGGAGAAGAACCTCTCGGCCGAGTGCGACCGACTCGCCCAGGAGGTCCTCGAGCTCAACCGACGCTACCTCGCGCTCGACGCTCGGCTCAAGGCCCGCACCGAAGGGAGCGGGAAGCCCACGGCCTTGGCGGCCGTCGACTACCTCCTTTCCCAACGCAACCTCGGAAAGATCCCCGGGATTCGGGGGACGGTGGAAGAGCTCGCCGACTTCGACCCGAAGCTGAAGACCGCGCTCCAGGTCGCTGGCGGAAGCCGCTTCCAGGCCTTGGTCGTCGAGACCGACCAGGTCGCGGAAGAGTGCATCAAGCTCCTGCGCGAGGAGAAGCGTGGCCGCGCGACGTTCCTCCCGCTCAACAAGATGCTCCCCGGCCGGGCGCACGGGAAATCGCTGGTCGCCGCCAAGGGCCCGGGAGCGACCGGCTTCGCGATCGACCTCGTGAAGTTCGACGAATCGCTCCGACCGGCCTTCTGGTACGTCTTCGGAGAGACGGTCGTCATGGACGACCTCACGCGGGCCCGGGCCCAGATGGGTGGGGTCCGCCTGGTCACGTTGACCGGGGACCTCATCGAGGCCACGGGCGCGATCTCGGGCGGGTACGTCGACCCCACGAGCCAGGGTCGCGGAAGCGACTCCGCCGTCGAGCTGAAGCGGCTCGGTGACGAACTTCGAGCTAAGGGCGCGGCCGAGACCGCGGGCCGGGCCGAACTCGCCAAGGTGACCGAACGGATCCGCACGGTCGCCGAAGAGCTATCCACACGTTCCATCCAGGACCAGGCCCACCAGTCCGCGCGAGAGGTCTTCGACAAGGACCTGGACGCGGCCCGGGAGCGGCTATCGGCCGCTCGGGCCCGGATCGAAGCGGCCCGCGCCGACCAGAAGAAGGCCGAGACGGCCCTCGCGACGGCCGAGGCCGACGTGAACCGGCTCACCTCCGAGATCGCGGCGTTGAAGGAGCAGACCCAGAAGGCCCAGGAACAGTACCTGAGCCAGCTGCCCGAGGCGGTCTCGGTCCATCTGCGCGCCCTCCAAGAGACCGCGCAGAAGACCTCTGAGGAGCGGGTACAGGTGAACGGGGAGCTCGAATCGGTCCGCGCCTCCCTCGCGGCCCTCTCGACCAACCTCGAGTCCCGACGGTCGGAGCTTCAGAAGGCGCAGAAAGAGATCTCCGCGAAGAAGAAAGAGATCTCCCAGACCGAGCGCACCCTCAAGGAGTCTCGCGCGGCGCTCGAGGCGCTCAAGTCCGTCGAGTCCCAGCAGAGCGAGTCCGCGCGGGCCCAGACCGAGAAGAAGCGGAAGCTCGACACCGAGCAGCTCGGGGTCACGGCGAAGCTCGCCCAAACGCAGGCGAACCTCGAGACCCGGCGGGGCATGCTCACGCAGGAGGAGACGCGCCTCGCCCAGGCCGAAGCCCATGTCCAAGAACTCAACGAAGCCCTCCAACAGTTCCCCGAGCCGGAACCGGACGAGAAGCCGGTCTCGGTCGAGGAACTGAAGCGGAAGATCGCCGCGCTGGAGCAGCAGCTCCAGTCGATGGGCGATGTCAACCTGCGCGCGGTGGAGGAGTACGACCAGGAGAAGGCCCGGTCGGAGGAGTTCCAGTCGGAGGTCCAGCGCCTCACGAACGAGAAGAACGAGCTCCTGGCGCTCGTCGGCGAGATCGAGAAGAAGAAGCGAGAGAAGATCACCGAGGTCGTCGCCCAGGTCGGGATCCACTTCAAGGAGATCTACGGCGAGCTCTCGGCGGGTGGAGAGGGCGAGATCGCCCTCGAGAACCCGGACGATCCGCTCGCCGGAGGGCTCCTCATCAAGGCTCGGCCCCCGGGAAAGACCGTGCTCCGGCTCGAGCAGCTGTCGGGCGGCGAGAAGTCGCTCGCGAGCCTCGCGTTCATCTTCTCGATGCAGCGGTACGACCCGAGCCCGCTCTACGTCTTCGACGAGGTCGACATGTCGCTCGACGGCCTCAACGCGGAGTTCGTCGGACGGATGCTCCGGCGCAACGCCGAACGTGCCCAGTTCGTGGTGATCTCGCTGCGCAAGGTGACCCTCAAGTTCGCTCACCACCTCTTGGGCGTGACGATGCGGGGCGACGGATGCTCCCGCGTGGTCGGGATCGACCTCGACGACATCCACGACGTCGAGGGCCGGGAGAACGCCCGCGCCCCGGAGCCGACGGCTCCGCTCGAGGCGCGATGACGATCTCCGAGACGGAAGCGGCCGAGCTCCTGCCGTCCACGACCGTCCCACGGGAGGCGGCCGAGAAGGTCCTCCGGTACCTCGTGTTCCACCGCTCGCTCATCGGCGAGAACGACTCTTCGGAGCCGATCCTCGAGCGGTATCTCTCGCTCGTCGAGAACCTGAAGGAAGGGGTCCACATCGTGATCCCCGACCCGTTCCAGAAGGCGATCGCGCTCCTCTTCGAGCTCGTGATGGAAGAGGAGTTCGACCCGTGGGAGATCGACCTCGTGAAGTTCACGGAGTCGTACCTCGAACGGGTCCGGGAGGACGGGGCGGTCAACTTCGCGATCGCCGGCCGCCTGGTGTACATGGCCTGGAACATCCTCTACCTCCAATCCGAGGAGATCCTCCGGATCCGTACCGTCGCCGACGCCCCGGTCGACGGGGGGACGGGCTTCCCCGAAGCGGCCGACGACGGGTACCTGCCGACCCTGGAGACCCCCGAGGCCGTTGACGTGACCACGGCGGTCCTGAGCACCACGGACCCGCCCCCGCTCCTCGGGATGGTCCGACATCCCGAAACGCGGCCCGTGTCGCTGCTCGAGCTGGTCCGCGCGTTCGGCGACGCCGAGGCCGACGCTCGGCGCGCGCTCCGCATCGAGGAGCTGCGCGACCGCCTGCGGGAAGAGCAGCGGGCTCCCCCCGAGGTCCTCGTCCACGGCGAGATCCCCGAACGGGACCTCGAGGACACGTGGGCCGCGACGCTCCACCACCCCGTGGGAAAGCCGTTCCCGCTCCTCGAACTGTGGAACCCGCTCACCGGCCGCGACCGCCTGGTCGCGATCTTCCTCGCGCTCCTGTTCCTCGCCCGAGAGAGCTCCGTGGAGCTGCTCCAGGAGGTGCTCGGGGCGTCCCCGGTCCTCGTGGTGCGGACCGCGGAGGCGCGAAAGGCGGTGGGGGAGGAGGCGTAAGGGGGTTCCATGCCGTCGAAGCTCGATGACCTCGTCTTCCAGGTCGAAGCGGTCCTGTTCGCCAGCGGAAAGCCTCTCGCCGTGAAGGAGATCGCCGCCGCGCTCGGCCTCGACGACTACCGGCCGGTTCAGCGCGCGGTCCGTACGCTCGAGCAGACGTACGGCAACCGCCAGTCCGCGCTCGAGGTCCGCCGCGTGGGGGACCGGTACGCCCTCCAGCTCCAGGAAAAGTACGTGCCCACCGTGCACTCCGTCACGCCGGTGGAGATGACGCCGCGCACGCTGCGAGCGCTGACCCTGATCGCCTACCACCAGCCGGTCCTGCAGAGCAACCTCGTTCGGATGATCGGCGACGTCGCCTACGAGGAGGTGCAGCGCCTGCGGGGCATCGGCCTCGTGCACACCGAGCCGAAAGGGTCCACGCTCGAGCTGACCACGACGCGCCGGTTCGCCGAGTACTTCGGGATCTCGTCCACCCGCCCCGAGGAGATCCGACGCTTCCTCGAGCAGAAGCTCGGGGTGGCGCCCGCGATGCCCGCGCCCGAAGGCGCGGGGCCCGTCGAGGCCGGGTCACCGCCCCCCTCCATTCCCGAGGTCCCCGCCGAGAGCCTCCCCCGGATGACGCTCCGGGGGACGAGTCGCCGCCGGCCGAGCCCCCGATGGCCCCCTGAGCGAACGGTCGCTTAGGGAGTTGCTCCGGCGCGGTCGCCTACGCGGTCTCGCGAGCCGTCGCTCGGATAGCACCGGCTAGAACATCTTGCATTGGGGGCAGCGCACCGGTTCCGCGGGGCGAATGGCCCCGCAGTACGGGCACAGGAACGTAGCACCAGGATACCCTCCCGCCGGCGGTGGCGCGTTCGACCACCCGGAGCCCCCTACCTGGGCCCCCCATGGGACCCCGGTCGGTGGGGGCCGGGGGTGGGACGGGCGCGCGGCGACCGCCACCAACACGATCGCCACCACGACCCCCACGCCGAAGATCGCGAAGACGTACGCCCAAGGGACCGGGGCGGTGCTCGAGGTCGACGACGGAGGCGTGTACCCGGGCGGAAGGCCGGGGGTCGGACCGGTGTAATGGTAGCCGACGATGGCCGCGTTCTGGTCGGCGGCCAGGAACTCCGCCGCGTTCACCCCGCCCCAGCCGGTCGTAGGGTCCCAGCCCGGGGCGGCGGAGAAGACGTAGTTTTGTCCCGTGGTCACGTCGAGGAACGGGTCCGAGCTCGCCCCAATGTTGGCGGCAAAGTAGCTCGCGACCCGATAGATCTCGGGGTCGATGAACCCGAGGGAGGTCCAGGGACCCGAGGACCGGTTGTTCTCGACCGCCACCACATCGGCGAGGAGGCCCGCGAGGACCGGGGCGGCCACGCTCGTACCTTCGATGATGTCGAAGTAGACCGCTCCCGTCGAGTTCGCGAAATCGGTCACGATCGTCGCATTCCCGGGGAGGGCGACGTCGGGACCGGAACGACCGAGCGCGGCCGCTCCCTGAACGACCGTGGCGTTGACCACCGCCGGCTGCGCGGCCGAATCGAACTGCCACGAGGGTTCCGGATAGACCGTGCTCACCCCCCCCTCGGTTCCCGCGTACCCTCCGGCTCCCGCGGAGGTGTCGTACCACGCGGACATGCGCGAGACGGTCCCGTCGCTCGGGTCGTAGGAAAGGTTCAGCCCGACGCTAGTGTTGTAGTACGAGCTCGGGGTTCCGGAGAGGGTCAGGGATACGCCTCCGACCGAGACGGGGCCCGACATGTTGAACGCCGCCGAGGCCGGCCAGACCGGCCACTGCCCGTCATCGCGGCCGGTGAGCGAGTCGAGAGCGTTCCCCTGGTCGCCGCTCGCGGAGACGACGGTAACCCCTATCGCCGCGGCGGTCAGCAGCTCGAGGTCCCATGCCGTGTCGTTCAGGTCGGGGAGCCCGAAGGAGCAACTGACCGTGGCCAGGTGCGTCGGCGAGTAGGAGTAGCTCAGCGCGGCGGCCAGGTCGGCGGCGAACTCGTCTGCCGCGTCCCCAACCATCGTGGAGCTCTCGAGCAGGCTCGCCGCGAAGTAGAAGTTGTAGACGGAGGAACCTGGGGCCAGGCTCCCGGCCATCTCCAGGTCGAGGGAGTTCTCGGTCTCGAACCCGGTGGTGTCGTTCTCGCTGCCGAACGACCCCGGTAGAGGAGGCGTGACGCCGTCCCAGGGAACGGGGACGCCGGTGAAGTTCGGCTGCGGCCAGTCGGGACCGAGCGTGCCGTTGAAGTACGCCGCGACGACCGCCGGGTCCCACGGTGGCAGTACGGTCGACGACGACTGGTTGTACGCGCTCGCGAGCAGGGTCGCGATCGCCACGGATGTCGGATACGTCGCATTCGGCACGCTGGTCGCTCCGGGGAAGAGCTCGGTCGCACCGTACTCCTGGGTGTAGTCCGACCCTAGGAACCACTGCTCCCCGCTCGTGTTGTCGTAGGCGAACTCGGAGCGGTCGCGCGAGGCGGGCGCGAGCGGGAGGGGATGCGCCGTTGCCGGGACCGTTAGTTCCAGCGTACGGGAGTCCGAAAGTCCGCTGACGCCCGAGACGAGACCGCCCCACGAAGACGGGAGGGAGGCCGTGCCCACAGCGGTATACAGGGGCACCTGCCCGGCGGAACCGTAGGTCGTGAGCTTCACTCCGAGGAGCTGGTCGACCACGCTCGCCGGAAGCACCGCGCTCACCGCCGACCGGTCCGGGGCCGCGGTGACGTCATGCGCTCCCGCGACGCTCAGCGCGGCTTCCACCTGGGAGACGCTCGAGGGGGGTGGCGCGAACTCCTGCACGTACTCCGCGTACGTGAGGAAGTGGCGGTAGGAAGGGGAGGCGGGGTCCTCCACCTGGGCCAGGAACCGGTCCAACTGTCCTAGGTGAGGGTTCGTCAGCGCGAACGTAAGCGCGACGAGCGTGGAGGGAGCCAACCCCCGGGGCGTTGAAGCGGCCGGGAGCGGTATCGAGACCGCGTCGGTGACCAGGGCCGTCGCGTTCGGGCCCGCAGAGGAGGGGGGTTCGCGAGCCGCCGTCACCGTCGCAGCGGGGCTGGCGACGACGACGATCGAGAGCAGCGCGGCAAGAACGACGATCGGCCAACGCATCGAAGGAAGCCAGCCACGCGACCTAATGAGGTCGACTCGGCCGAGGGCGGGCAACCCTTTAGTTCGCTCGGGATTCTTGGCGGTGCGATGCACCTCGCCGCGGCCAGCCGAGGGACACGCTGCGTGTTCTGCGACATCGTCGCTCGGCGAGCTCCGGCCCATATCCTGTACGAGGACGACACGACGCTCGCGTTCCTCGCGATGTACCCGGTCACCCGGGGCCACTCGCTCGTGATCCCGAAGCGGCACGGCGCTCGGCTGACCGACCTCCCGTGGGAGGACCAGATGGCCCTCATCCGAACCTTGGACGAGCTGTGCCGACGGGCCGAACGCCTCTCCCCGGACTACAACCTCTCGCTGAACGCGGGCGCGAACGCCGGCCAGGTAGTGTTCCACGTTCACTTCCACATCATCCCGCGATACGGGGAGGCGAACCCGTGGGAGTCCTCCGCGCGACCCGTGCTCGCCGAGGGCGACGCGAAGGCGCTCGTCGCGGAGCTGTCGCCGGCGGGTGAGATGTGACGACCGTTCCACGACCCCCGGCCGTCGCGGGCCAGTTCTACGAAGCCGACGGCGCGGCGCTCGCCCATCAGGTCGAGAGCTGCTTCACCGACCCGCGGGGACCGGGGACGCTCCCGACCCGGCAGAGGTCGGATGTCCGAAGGGTGCGCGCGATCGTCGTCCCTCACGCCGGATACATGTACTCCGGCCCGATCGCGGCGCACGCCTACCGACTGGTCGCCGCGGACCGCTCGCCCGAGAGCGTCCTCATCTTGGGGGTCGACCACTATGGGGCGAGCCAAGGGGCGGCGCTCTCGGAACGTCCCTGGCTAACGCCCCTCGGCCCGACCCCGGTCGATACGGACCTGGTTGCCGCGCTCCGGCATCCCCCGCTCGAGGTCTTCGAGGCCGCCCACCGACGGGAGCATTCCATCGAGGTCCAGCTGCCGTTCCTCGAGTACGTCCTTCCCCACCCGCGGTTCGTCCCGCTCGAGGTGGGGTTCGACACGTTCGCTTTCCTGAAGGAGGTCGCGGGGGTGGTCCGTTCCGCCACTCGGGACCGGGACGTCCTCTTGATCGCGTCGACCGACTTCTCGCACTACGTCCCCCCGGGGACGGCGGAGCGCCTCGACCGGATGGCGATCGACCAGATCCTCGCGCGGGACCCTCGCGGGCTGTACGATACGGTGGTCCGGAACGATATCTCGATGTGCGGGGTCGCTCCGACGACCGTCCTCCTTGCCGCGCTCGAAGGGCTGGACGTCCGGCCACGGCTCCTTCGCTGGGGGCACTCGGGCGAGGTGGAGAAGATGCGCGACGTCGTCGGCTACGCGGCGATCGTCTTCGAGAGCGCCGACGAGCGCTCTCCCGTTAAATAGGGCGGGAGGCTCCGCGCGCCCGGCCCTCGATGATCCTGTCGGACGCCAAGATCCGGGACGCTCTACGAGAGCGGCGGATCGTCATCCGCCCGTTCCGCCCGAGCTGCCTCGGGACCAACTCGTACGATGTCCATCTCGGACCGTACCTCGCGGTCTACGAGGACGCCGCGCTCGACGCGCGCGCGGACAACCGGGTCAAGGAGTTCAAGATCCCCCGCGACGGATACGTCCTCATTCCCGGCCAGCTCTATCTCGGGGTGACCGAGGAGTACACTGAGACCCACGGTTACGTCCCGTTCCTTGAGGGGAAGTCGAGCGTCGGCCGCCTCGGCATCGACATCCATTCCACCGCCGGCAAGGGGGACGAGGGGTTCTGCAACTACTGGACGCTCGAGATGAGCGTCAAAGTGCCGGTCCGGATCTACGCCGGCATGCCGGTCGGGCAGCTGATCTACTTCGAGATCTCGGGGCCGGTGGAGCACAGCTACTCTCAGAAGAAGTCGGCGAAGTACCGCAAGGTCTCCCGACACCCCACTCCGTCGCGCATGTACCTCAACTTCCCCGCGGCTCGGACCGCTCGGCGCCGCCGGAGATGACCCCATGCCGGGTCGCTCGACCTCGCGTCGGATTCATATCGCCCGTCTCCGGCTCCCGCTGCACGGTCGGCGGGTGGACCTCGTGGTACCGACCCTCGCCCAAGTCCCCGCGGTCGTCCGCCTGTTCAACGATCCTTCCGTCGCGCGCTGGACCCTCCACATACCGCACCCGTATACGACCCGGGACGGCCGAAAGTGGGTCCGGCGCGCAGCCGAGGGCCGACGAACCGGCGGGTGGCTCGGGCTCACCGTCGTGCGACGCTCGGATGGCGAGGTCCTCGGGGGTGTCGGGCTCCATGACCTCGGAACGGGGAGGTTGCGCGCCGAGGTCGGTTACTGGCTCGGGCGAGCCCATCGGGGTCGCGGCTACGCGACGGAGGCAGTGAACCTCCTCGTGCGCACGGGATTCACGCGGCTCGGTCTGCACCGCATCGAGGCCCGGGTGTTCCCGGGGAACACCGCGTCCCGGGGCGTGGCGCGGAGGTGCGGCTTTCGCTACGAGGGACGGCTGCGCGACGAGGTGCAGAAGGACGGGCGTTGGCGAGCCACGCTCCTCTTCGCTCGGGTCGCCACCGACCCGGTGCCTCGGCGGAAGCGGTCCTCCGGCCGCCCGATGGGAACTTAGATCCGGCGTCGTAGGTAGAACGCCGGCCGACCCGGCCGGGCACGGTCCCGGCGCCCGAGCGGGTCGATGGCGGCCGCCTCGCTCTCGCGTACGACCTTGACCGACCCGAATCCCAGGCGCCGGACGAAGTAGGCCTCCGCCCCTCGCAACGCGGACTCCTCGTCAATGCGGGGACCCGCGGAGGGAGGTTCGCCTCGGACCAGGGGCCCCACCCGCTGAACGTACTTCGCGACGTCGCCCCGGTGAGCGGCGACCGCCGGGTCGGAGCTCGCCCGCGCCATGACGTCGCGGATGTTGGGCTCCTCGCCCCGTTCGACCGTCTCTCGCAACCACCGCTCCACGGTCTCCTTCCACGGCTCGGCGACGTAGAAGACCGCCTCCTCGACGGGAGGCTCGCCGCGCTCCTCAGCCGGCCGGATCACGGCCCGGAGGTCCTCTTCGACCCGGTCCAGGAACGCCTCGTGCGCGTCCGCCACCTCCGAAGGGGCGAATTCGTCAACGCCAGGGAACCGCTCCACCGCGACCAGGTCCGCGAACTTCCCCTCGCCCAGCTCCTCGGCAAGATGCGGTGTCAGCGGAACCAGCATGCGAACCCAGGCGCGGGCGACCCGGGACGTGGCCTCGTCGGGGACCCCTCCCCGCGCGTAGTACCGGCGAAGAAGAGAGGGAATGCCGACGTACGTGAGCTCCGCCGCGGAGCGGAGGTCGGTGACCTCGTAGGCCTTCCGGACCGCGGCGACGGCGCGGTGCATCGCCGAGCCGAGCCACGCATCGAGCTCGGGAGGACCGGCGGAGTCGCCCGCGGCCTCGCGGATGAGCCGCTCGACCTCCGCGAGACGGCCGACGGCCGAGTCGACCAGGGTCGGGTCCCACGTCAGGTCCTGCGACGGGGACGCCGCGATCGCGTAGAAGAGTCGGAGCGCGTCCGCGCCCCACGTCTCGAGGGCCATTCCGAACGGAGGGATACGGCCGCCCTTGCTCGAAACCTCCTTCTTCGAGACCTTCCCGCCACTCGGACCGGTGATCCAGCCGTTGACGTAGATCCCCCGGGGCTGGAGCTCCGGCGGCAGGAGCCGGGCGTGAGTGTAGAGGAAGACGGGGAAGTGGACCCGCTTGTGCTCCTTCCCTCCGATGTTGAAGTCGAGCGGGTACCAGGTACAGGAACTCGGCCCGGACCTCTTCGAGGAGCTTTCGGTCGACCGTGGGCTCGCCGGGGCCCTCGCCGAGGAACACGTAGTCGAAGAACGCGTCGGTCAGTTGAGGAAGCGACAGTCGGCCCGTGGACACGAAACGACGGACGATGAAGTAGGCCATGTAGAACGTGGAGTCCGCGATCGGCTCGATGACCCACTCCGGGTCGAGCGGGAACGGGGTGCCGAGCCATCGTCCCTTGCGCGTGCACGGCCGGTCGGTGAACCAATCGATGATGCCCGACAGCTCCCGCCCGTAGTCGGTCGGCCAGGTCACGAGACGCGACGCGGCCTCCCGTGTCCGCTCCTTCCAATCCGGGTCGCCGTACGCGAGGAACCACTGGTCCGGGACCTTCCGGATGATGACCGCGTGCCCGTTCCGACAGATCACGGGCTTCGAGAACTCCTGGAGTTCGAAGGTCGGCCCTTCCTCGGTGAGCATCTCGACGACGCGTGTGCGGGCCTCCCGGACGGGGACCCCCGCGAGCGCCGGGACCGTCATCTCTCCCCGGGCGAACTCGAGCCGGTAGAGCCGCTCGGTCGCCTCCTCGAGCGCCGCGGTGTCCGCAAGGCTCGCCGCGCCGGTGGCCCGAAGCGCTCGCTCGGCCGGGGTCCCGCTCCCGGCCGTGAGCTCGGTCTCGGAGGCGGTCAACGTCACGCGAGAAGGGATCTTGAGGAGGATCGGGGGCGCCTCGATCGTGGTCCGGACCGACCCCGGCAGACCGCGGAGCGCCGCCTCGTCCGCCGGCGCGTGGGCGGGGACGCTCATCACCACCCCGGTTCCGACCTCCGGAGTGACGAGCGCGCTTTCGAGGATCGGGACCTTGGTCTTCCGGAGGGGTACCTCGACCTCGCGTCCGATGAGCTCGGAGGCGGGGACCTCGTGGCCCAAGTGACCGCCATGCTGCTCGACGAGTCGCTCCGCCCCCGGGCGGGCCACGATGAACGCGTGGTCTCCCTCGTGCCACACGACCAGCGTCTCGCCGGGCGCGAGCCATAGGTTCGTGACCCCGTAGACCGTCTCCGGCCGCAACGTGGCGGCCAGAAGGATCCGACCGTCGTCGAGCCGGAACGGCACCGTGGCGAATCGGAGGAGCTCCGCGTCGCCGCCGGCCGAAAGGTCGGTCTCCGAGGGGTCCACGGCGACCGGGCCGCACACCGGGCAGACGGACGAAGTGTACGTGCCCCGCACGAGGACCTTCGCTCGTTCGAGCGCGCGGAACTGCCAGCGGATGAAAGCGCGGTAATCTTCGTCGATCGTCGTGAGGAACGTCGTCTCATCGAACAGGACCCCGATGGAGCGCAGGACGGACCGGTACGACTCCCCCAGGAACCGGACGACGTACTCGGGGTTCTCGAGGCGCTCCCGCTCCGATGCGGGGACACCATTGTCCTCCAGCTGTTGAAGGATCACCGGGTCCCGGTTCTGGACCCGTTGGGCGAAGGTCACGGCCGGCAGACCGGACGCATGGATCCCGAACGGGAACAGGACCGACTCGCCGAGCATCCGGTGGTACCGGTGGAGCGCGTCCGTGTAGAGGAGTCCGCGGACGGTTCCCACGTGCAGGAAACCGCTCGGGCCGGGGTAGGCGTTCACCGCGTAGAACTTGCCGCGCGACGGCACGCGCTGGCCGGTGGCGAGCCCCGCCCGGTGCCACGCTTCCTGCCAGTGACGGACCCGGGTCGCCTCCATGCCGGCCCTTCGACACGGTCACCGTATTTGAGGGATTCCCGGCCGAGGGGTGCCCGGCGGCTCACCGGAGCCGATTTAGCCGCGCGACCCTCCTCCCCGCGGACATGCGGGTCATCGAGGTGTTCCATTCGCTTCAGGGCGAGGGACCGCTCACCGGGGTCCGCACCACGTTCATTCGGACGGCGCGATGCAACTTGCGATGCTCGTGGTGCGATACGAAGTACTCGTTCGGACCCGGACGGAGCCGGTCGGTCGGGTCCCTCCTCGCCGAGGTCGCCCGTCACAAGACCCGAAACGTTTGCCTGACGGGGGGAGAGCCGCTTCTCCAAGGCGAGTCGGAGACGCTCGTGGAACGGCTCGCCGACCGGGGGATCACGACGGTAGTGGAGACCGGGGGGTCGCTCGACGTCTCCCCCTACCTCGGGGTCCCTCGACTCGTCCTCAGCGTCGACGTGAAGTGTCCCTCCTCGAAGATGGAGGGCCGGAACCTGTGGGCCAATCTCCCTCGGCTCCGGTCCCGTGACGTCCTCAAGTTCGTCATCGCCGACCGGAGGGACTACCTCTACGCTCGCCGCGTCGTCCACGGCTACCACGGAGCCGCGACCCTCGTCTTCCAACCGGTCTGGGGCACCGATGCCGGTCGGCTCGCCGACTGGGTCCTCCGGGACCGATTGAACGTCCGGGTCATGCTCCAAGAGCACAAGCTTCTGTGGGGCGACACCCCCGGTCGCTGAGGCCCCCCGCCGCTCGGGCCGACAGTTAGGCTAAAGAGGCACGTTCCGTCGTCCGCATCTCCAGTTCATGGCGTCCCAGGAACCGTCCTCCCGAACGATTTGGCCGGGGTACGAAGCGATCTTCGGCAAGGCCAAGGGGATGGTCTTCCCCCGGATCGTCCTCGTCGGCCATGGGGTCCTCGACGAGCTCGCGACCACGTGCCGCCAGTTCGCCTTCTCGAACCGGGGCGCCGTGGTCACCGGGCCGAGGACGGTCGAAATCGCCGGCCGCCGCGCCGCTACCATCCTTCAGGAAGGGGGATTCCACGTCTCGACGATCATCGCTCACGAGGCCACCGAGGTCGAGGTCGACCGAGTGGCCGAGGAGGCCCGCTCGGCGGCGGCGGAGTTCCTCGTCGGGGCGGGTGGCGGGAGCAAGATCGACATCACCAAGGTCGTCGCCGCTCGCCTTCACATCCCGTTCCTGAGCCTGCCGACGTCGGCCGCCCACGATGGGATCTCCTCGCCGCGGGCGTCGCTCCACGGGGCGACCAGCATCACGAGCACCGAAGGCGCGGTTCCGATCGGCGTCATCGCCGACACGCAGCTCATCGTCCAGGCCCCGTTCCGCCTCCTCGCATCGGGGTGCGCGGACGTCATCTCGAACCTCACGGCGACCCTCGACTGGAGGCTCGCGGTCCGGCTGCGGAACGAGGAGTACTCCAGCACCGCGGCGACCTTGAGCGAGTACGCCGCGCAGGAGATCATGGACCACGCCTCCTCCATCAAGCCGAACCTGGAGGAGTCGGTCTGGATCGCGATCCGACCGATCCTCGTCGCCGGGATCGCGATGAGCGTCGCCGGCTCCTCCCGCCCGTGCTCCGGGAGCGAGCACCTGTTCAGCCATGCGCTCGACCGGGTGAGCGAGCATCCGAGCCTTCACGGGGAACAGTGTGGGGTCGGCGCGATCATGATGATGTACCTACACGGCGGAGACTGGAAGCGGCTTCGCAGCTCCCTGCTCACGATCGGCGCCCCGACCACGGCGCGCGAGCTCGGGGTCCGCAACGAGGAGGTGGTGAAAGCCCTCGTCATGGCCCACACCATCCGTCCCGACCGGTACACCATCCTCGGCGACAACGGGCTGACCCGGGAAGCCGCGGAGCGACTCGCGACCGTCACGGGGGTGATCGGGTAACATGGCCGAGATCACGCTGCTCGCCATCGCCGAATCACGCGAGGGGTTCGAGTTCGTCTACCAGGGCGGGGCCCCGATCTGCCGGACGTGCGCGTTCCGCCACGCGTGCCTGACCCTCGACCCGGGCCGACGGTATTCGGTGACCCGCGTCCGGCCCGTGACCCATCCGTGCGCCCTCCAGGAGACCGACGCGCACGTGGTGGAGGTAAAGGCGGTCGCGAGGCCGCTCGTCGTGGACGCCCGGAGCGCGGTCGTCGGGAGCTCGGTCGAGGTCGGTCGGTACGCGTGCCGGCGGCTCGACTGCCCGAACTGGTCGATCTGCGCGGGACCATCGCTCCCGCCGAACCAGCGGTACCGGATCGAGCGGGTCGACGACGAACTCGCGGAGTGCCGCATCGGCCGAACCTTGAAACGCGTGGACGCGGTCTAGCCCTCGATGCGGGGCTGTGGGGTAGCTACGGACGCGAGGCATCCACCTCCGTCCGCTCTACTGGTCCATCCTTCGAGCTTTGGGAGCTCGGGACCCCGATTCAAATTCGGGCAGCCCCATGCCAACCCCTGCGACGACGTCCCGGCCCGAGATTCTCCCACCACCGGTGGGGCGGTGTCGGACCCGAGGCGGACCCTGAGAGCGAGCGACCCCGGCCCGAGGGCTGGCGCGCCTCGGGTCCGCGGGACTGGAGAGACAAGGCGATAAAGGCGGTCGGGGGCTGAGCTACCATTCTCACCGACCGGCCCTCTATGGAACCGCAGCTCTCCGTGGTGTCGACATCGTTCAACGACGCCGCGTACATCCCGCGGTTCCTCGAGGGGATCGCCGCGGTCCGGGAGCGGACGCGGGCCCCCCTCGTCGTGGTCGACAGCGACTCGACGGACGGGACCGACCGCTTGCTCGAAGCGGGCGGGGCCACGGTCGTGCGGTGCAAGGCGACCGTTGGGGCCGGACTGAACCGGGCCATCTCGCTCGCCCACACGCCGTACGTGTTGGTCGTCGACGTCGACAACGACTACCGGCCCGGGCTCGTCTCCGATATCGGTTCCCTCCCCCCGGCAGGGCGGATCCGCGTCGGGGTCGATTCCCGGTACCGGAATACCTGGTTCGCACTGGGACGCCGTGAGACGTTCCTCACGCACCCGTTCGAGGACATGGGCGGTGCCCTCTCGACGGGGAATTACGCGCCGCAGGACTTCATCTTCTTCGCGCGGGCCCCGGTGGACATCCACGTGTGCCCGAATCTCGGCATCGACCTGAAGCGGGAGAGGGGACGGGGGCGACGGGACGACACCCGGACCCTTTTCCGATTCCGCAACGGCTGGTTTCAGGGGGGAATGACCTGGAAGGACGTGATGACCCTCCTCGCCCGCATGGCGCGGGCGCCGGGCGGGAAGCGGTACTTCGCTTCGGACGTCGGCGTGGTCGCGGCGCACGTCCTGACGCTCGGCCGGGCGGGCCGACGGCGACCTCCCGCGGGATAACCCGGGGACCCTGATGGGACCTCCCGAGACGACCCGTCGCTCTGGAGCCGCCCATCGATGGGCGCTGAGAGATGGGTCGAAACCCCGCTACCGGGCGAGTTCGCGTCGGAGGAACTTGTCCACCGTCCACCGGCAACCGACCCCGAGCGCACGCTCGGTCGCTCGGCGCGACACTCGGAAGTCGGGGTCGACCAGCTCGACGCCCTCCCGGGGGTTCCGGACTACCTCGACCCTCAGGTCATCTCCCCGTCCGTAGGCCCCGGTCCATGCGGTCCGGACCTTCTCCGCGATCTCGAGCACGGAATATCCCTCTCCGCTCGCGACGTTGAAGACTGGACCGGTGGGGTTCGACCCGTGCGCGCGCAGCCAGTCCACCACGGCGGTCCAATGCGCGACCACGTCGTGCACATGGATGAAGTCCCGGCGTTGGGTCCCGGGGGCGTTCACGGTGAGGACACCGCGCCGGGCCTGCTCGAGGAACAGCGTGAGAACATTGCCTTTCGCGATGGTCTGGGTCCCCACGAGGTAACTGCCGTAGACGTTGCTCATTCGGAGCACCGCGCTCGCCACGGCCCCGGGGACGGCCAAAGCGTGCACGATGCGTTCGCCCTCTGCCTTCTGCCGCGCATACTCATGGGTCGGGCCCGGCGGGGTCCCCTCGGTCACAGGAAGCCGCTCTGGGGAGCCGACCACCGCCATACTGCTCGCGAACGCGAGGGGGATCCGCCGTTCCCGACACATGTCGGCGAGGGCTTGCGTGCCCGCAACGTTCACCCGTGCGCTTCCGGCGGGGTCGTTCGCGCAGGCTATCACCCCGGAGACCGCCCCGAGATGTAGTACGACGTCGCTGTCGGAGAGAAGATGGAGGCCCTCCGCGCTCTCGAACGACCCGTGGACGGAGGGCCACTCCCGGTGGGCCACACGCATCGGGCCGGTACCGTTGTCGATGAGCCGAAGCTCCCAACCCCGAGCGGCCAGTTCCGGGACGAGAGCGCCCCCGATGAAACCGGTCGCGCCGGTCACACCCACTCGGACCATCGGTTTGCCCGAGCGACGGGTCGATTATAGATTATGGACCCGGGGAACCGCCGGCGGTGGCTCGGTCGGAAGGATGCAGCGACCAGCGTCGCCGGCTCGAACGATACAGCAGCCAGCGGGCGGCCGAAGGGGAGAGGAGAGAAACCAGGCTGGTCTCGAGCACGCCCCGGTCGTGGAGGCCGGGACCGGCGGCGAGGGCGCGCAGGGCTGACCGCCGGGGGTGCACGCCCTCCTCCAGGTCTTGGAAGAGGCTGAACGCGGCCGCGCGCTCCTCGAAGTGGCGCGTCAGCGGAGCATCGGGGCCGATTCGGGCGCTCGCGATCCTCGCCAGCTCACGGCAGGAACGGGCGAAGCGGCCGGAGGAGAGCGCATGGCGGCGTCGGAACTCTTCCGGCGAGGCGTCCCGAGCGTGCGACATGTTCTGGTCGTGGAGTCGAAGCCGAACCAGCGGGTCCCCTTCGATCCGGACGGGACGGCCGTCGATCAACGCCACCGTCATCCAGAATCGGTCGGCACCCCACCCCACTCGGCGAAGCGCGTCCGTCCATCCCCGCGCCCACGGGCGACGGACGGAGGTCGAGGAGTTGTTCCCAGGCCACATTCGGTCGAAGAGCGCATCCACATCGCGGGCATTCCAGCCGGCGAACCGCGCCGGGTCCCGTCCGGCGTATTCTGGATGGCGGGCACTCACGGGGCGCCCTTGCTCGTCGACGGAGGTCTGTCCGTGGCAATAGTAGGCCAGCTGGTCGTCCCCTTCGAAGACCTGCCGCACGCGGGCCACCTTCGTGGAGACCCAAAGGTCGTCGTCGTCCAGGAACGAGACGATGTCGCCGTGCGCCTGCTCCACCCCGTCCGCCTGCTTCGCTCCGGTTTCCTCAGCCGGACAGAACCGGTCGGTGAACCTCGCGGAAACGCCGACAATCGGGTCGGAGAAGTTCCGGACGACGATCACTTCATCCGCCCCGGCATCCACGGCCGAAGTAATCGCCTGGGGAAGGTAGGCGCGGCGGTCGTGGGCGGTAATCACCGCGGTCACCGTGACTGACGTCATTCGCGCCCTCGCTCTTCCGGGTCGTGGCGTCGAACGACCGTGCCGGTCGCTCGACCCTACGAGGGTGGTGGGGACCACCACGAAATCAACTTGACGGTTCCCCCCGGGATGACTGCTTCCGGGACCATGCCTCCCATAGCAGGGACTCGGGGTCCAAAAGGTAGGGAAACGTCTTGACCCTCGGGGATGCTCGCTTCTCCACCGTGCCCGATTCCCGCGATAGCGTGCCGCCGCCGACTGCCGCCAACGAGCCGCCCCTCCGAATCTGGGCCGCGCGGCTCTTTTGCGAGAATTGCGAAAAGGACACCCCGCACCGGATCCTTCGGCTGGTCCCGCGAAAAGGGTCACGGCCCGGGGAACTCCGAGGGGTCGCCCGGTGCCGGGAATGTCGATGGACCCACCCGTTCGAGACGGTCCGGCCGGCGACCGTCGAGGTGACCGAGATCGTCTCGGAGGGTCCTCGCTCGACCCGGCGCCGGGTCACGCTCCGTCGGGGCGCGCGCGTGCTCGTGGGTTCCGGGGTCCCCGGGTCGGACGAGCCGATGCTCGTCCATCGGATCGAGACCCGAGGCGGGACCTCCCGCCCCGAGGCCCTCGCGGAGGAGATCTCGACGCTGTGGGTCACCCCGAATGTCGGGGCCGTCGTTCCCGTCTCGGTCGTGGAAGGGGCCCGGACCCGGGCGGTGCGAAGCACCTGGCCGCCGGAGACCGTCCTTGAGGTCGGGGCCTTGCTGAACGTTGGAACGACCGAGGTCCGGATCGTCGGGCTACGTGCCCTCGGGCGGACCTGGCGGCACCCCGGGGACCGGTTCCGGGCGCTCGAGGTGACCCGCGTCTACGGCCGCCGGACCGATATGCCGCCCGCCGGGAGGAGGGACTGGAGCGCCGACCGTCCGATTGCGAGGTCCCGGGCGAGCTCCACTTCCCGCTCCGAGCGCTCCCGTTCGGGACCCGGCGTCAGGAGGACCCGGACGGTTCCCCTGCGCCGGAGCGCGTCCGGGGGCGCGGCCGTCCAGAGGGTCTCTCCCTCGTAGTCGACGGTCCCGACCGCGAGCTCGGTCGGGAGGTCCCGCAGGATGTGCTTCGTTCCGTGGATGACCCAAGCGCCTCGGGCCACGAACTCCCCGCTCGCGCCGGCCTTCGACACCTGGTCGGGCTCGACCCAGAACGCGGACGCCGATGCGAGGCCGGCCCGCCAAGCCTTCGAGAACGCCACCGCCCACTGGCCGGCCTCTCGGTAGGTGGCTTCCGTGAGGGCAGGGGACCCGGGCGCGGGGTGCTTCACAACCACGCTCGCGGCCCCGTGAAGGTCCGCGTGCAGGTAGACGTCCCCGGCCTTCAGGTGACGCTTGACCACCTCGTCGTTGGAGGCGGCGTCCCGGCCTCCCACGACCACCGCTCCCTCCGAGCTGATGAACCACCGGTAACGCGTGAACCAGTGTTCTCGCCGTCGGCGGGACCCCGTGGAGGGCTGGGACGGGCCCGCGGGGGCGGGAGTCGGAGCGGCGGACGCCGCTAGCTTCGCCAGCTTCGCCTCCGCGTCCCGAACGGCGGCCTGCGCTCCGCTCAGCTTGGCCTGGACGCGCTTCGCCTCTTCGAAGAGATGCTGGGCCGTCGTCCGCGGGCTCTCCCCGACCAGCAGAGAAACGGTGCGGCCTCCCAGTCGAGTCTCTACGGCCGGCCCCGGGTCTCCTCGGCGCTCAGCCGCCTGGAGGGTCGCCTCTGCCTCCCCATAATGGTCGAAGACGGCCGACGCATCGGCCTTCAACTCCTCGGCCCTACGCTCGAGCTCGAGGACGGCGGCCCGCTGTCCGTCGAGCTGATGCTCGAGGTCCTTGACGGCCTTCGAGCGTCCCTGCTCTTCGGCCGAAACGGGGGCGGCTACGAGGGAAGGGAAGTACTCCATCACCGCGGCTGAGAACGTCGGTCGAACGACCTCCACGACGTCGGCGACGTCGCGCCACCGGTGCGAGCGGTACGGGGTCGCGTCCACGGCGATGCCGTTCCGCTGGTAGAGGAACCCCGAGGGTCGCTCGCCGACCTCGAGAAGAAGGAGCTGCAGGACCCGGTGAAGCTCCGGACCGACCTGACCGCTCCCCGATGAGGCCGCAGCGGCCCCGTCCCAGCCACCCCGGGCGATCACCTCCTCGGCGAGCGGGCCGCCGAGAGCGAGACGCGCGGCGAGCGTGCTCGCGAGGTCGGTCCGGGACCGGGAAAGCTCGGCCTCGATTTCGGCGACCCCCACGGTCCAAGGGTCCGTCCGGACCGGAGGACGTGCGTACTCCGACCCGACCGCGACCGTCCGATGGGCCCACCGTCGGGTCTGCGCCACCGCGGCGATCTTGCTACCCCGGGCGACCACGAGGTTCCCCGCACCGAACATCTCGAGCGCGACCAGGGTCGCCTCCGGGCTGTCGGACCGACGGAGCACCATCTCGAGGAACCGCTCCCCTCCCGGCTCGGGGACCTCCTCGACGACCGCACCTTCGAGCAGACGACGGAGCTCTTTGGCGAACGGGGAGAGCTCGTCGGCATGGGTCGCGCTCTCGGAAAGCAGGGCCGCGAACCGGCCGGGCACGAGCAGCAGCTCGCGGCGGCCCTCCTGGGGGACCCGCAGCGTGAGCGACCAGCCACCGCCGGGAAGGTCGAACGCCTTGTCGACCCGAGCATGGCGGAGGGCTCGGAGCTCGCGCACGAGCGCGAGCGTGTCGAGGGAGGTGAAGCGGTCTTTCGGGGTGGGAACGCCGGACATCGCGGTATCCCTGGGAGCGGGAGCCGCGACCCGCCGCCACGCCTTAAGAGTTCGTCGTGCTGGCCGATACACCATGGGTGGCGACCGACCGACCGACGCGCAAGGGTGGCGGGAACGGGCGCGTGCGTTCGCGACCCGCTCAGTCGCGCCCTGGGCGGAACGGATCGACCGGGAGGACCGGATCCCCGAAGCGGTCGTCCACGGCCTCGCCGAAGAAGGGTTCCTCGGGCTCTCGACGCCTTCCGAATGGGACGGCACGGAGGGCGACGCGCGTTCCATCGTCGCGGTCCTGGAAGAGCTCTCCCGGGCGAGCGCTTCCGTCGGAGTGCTCACCGCCGTCCATCTCTCCGTCTGCACCGCCCCGATCCTTTCCTGGGGAACGGACGCGCAACGAGAGCGGTTCCTTCGGCCGCTCGCCCGAGGGGAGTGGCTCGGCGCATTCGCGCTCACGGAGCCGGGTGCCGGCTCCGATACCGCGAGGTTGACGACTCGCTACTCCCGGGACGAGGGCGGCTTCTCTCTGCGCGGCACGAAGACGTTCATCTCGAACGCGGTGAGCGCGGGGATCGTTCTGGTCTTCGCCACCTCCGACCCGGCGCTGGGGCACAAGGGGATCTCGGCGTTCATCGTGCCGCCGGGCACGAGCGGGTTCTCGGTCGCCCAGCGGTTCGAGAAGCTCGGCCTACGAGGGAGCGAGACGGCGGAGATCGTGCTCGATGACGTTCGCCTCCCCCGGGATTCGCTCCTGGGACCGGAAGGAGGAGGATTGCGGGTCGCGCTGGGAGCCCTTCAAGGGGGACGGGTCGGGATCGCGAGCTGCGCCCTCGGGGTGGCGGAAACGGCGTTCCTCGAGATGCAGCGGGCCGTCGCGGCGGACGACGCGGAGTGGAAGCGGACCCTCCTCGCGCAAGCGTTCGCCGAACTCTCGGCGGCGCGGGCGCTCGTCGCCCGGGCCGCGGAGGCGAAGGACGCGGAAGCTCCGTACGTGATCGAGGCGTCCGTGGCGAAGCTGGTCGCCTCGCGGGCGGCGTTCCGCATCGCATCGGCAGGGGTGGACGTGGCCGGCGCCGGAGGGGCCCGAGCCGACGCTCCGGCGCAGAGGCTCCTCCGGGACGCGCGGGTGTTCCCTATCGTGGAAGGGACGACCGAGATCCAGGAGCTCATCCTCGCCCGGAGCTTGCTTCCGTCCCCCAGCGCACGAAACCCTTTGTAGCGACCCCGGCTCCGATGCTCCGTGCCGTCTCGAAGCCGTCCGTCGTCCACCGGCCGCCCTCGCGGCGAGCGGTCGGACGGCTTCGTCCCGCTCTCTGAGACCTCCATCGACCCGGCATGGCAGAAGGTGCTCGCGGCCGACGGCATCTCTTCCCTCTACCCCCCCCAGGCCGCCGCCCTCGGCCCGGTCCTCGCGGGTGAGAGCGTCCTTCTCGCGTGTCCCACGGCGAGCGGGAAGTCGCTCGTGGCGTACCTGGCGCTCCTGCGGGCGGCGCGGGAGGGGCGAACCGGCCTCTACCTCGTCCCGCTCCGAGCCCTCGCCCAGGAGAAGGTCGAGGAGCTCGAGAAGTTCGAGGAACTGGGCCTCAAGGTGGGGATCTCGATCGGGGACTTCGACCTGCCCGCGGAGAAGCTCGCCAAGCTCGACGTCCTGGTCGCCACGAGTGAGAAGGCCGACGGTCTCCTGCGTCGGGGGAGCCCCTGGCTCGACCGATTGGGAGTCGTCGTCGCGGACGAGGTCCATCTCCTCCGTGACCCCGACCGGGGCCCGACGCTCGAGGTCAGCCTCACGCGCCTACGACGAAGCTACCCGGACCTCCAGATCGTGGCGCTCTCCGCGACGGTCGCGAACTCCGAGGAGGTCGCCGAGTGGCTGGGGGCCCGCCACCTCACGTCCGACTTCCGACCGGTCCCGCTG
Organism: uncultured Thermoplasmata archaeon; assembly: GCA_963735185.1. Taxonomy (GTDB): domain Archaea; phylum Thermoplasmatota; class Thermoplasmata; order Lutacidiplasmatales; family UBA184; genus Lutacidiplasma. The sequence goes on along the minus strand of CAVTJV010000007.1, from coordinate 1,519,292 downwards.
AAGCTCGGCGTCTACTACGATGGGAGGATCACGTTCACCGACCTCTCGGTGCGGGAGCTCTCCGCCCCCGGTGAGGCGGTTCCGCGCCTCGTGCGAACCGTCGTGGAGGAGGGAGGGCAGGCCCTCGTCTTCGTGAACAGCCGCAAGGCGAGCGAGCTGCTGGCCGAGGGCCTGATCCCCACGGTCCGGGGCCTCCTCTCTCCCGAGGAACGGACCCGGGCGAAGGCCGCGGCCGCCGAGCTGGTCGCGATCTCGGACGAGGAGACGGAGGGGATACGACGGCTCACCGGCCTCCTGCCGAACGGGGTCGCGTTCCACAACGCCTCGCTCACGAACCCCGAGCGACGCGTGGTGGAGAGGGCGTTCCGCGACCGCGCGCTGAAGGCGCTCGTCGCCACGCCGACCCTGGCCGCCGGGATCAACCTACCCGCCCGAAGGGTGATCGTGCGGGACACGACGCGCTACGATGACCGGTTGGGCATCCAGGCTCCGATCCCCGTGATGGAGGTCCACCAGATGCTCGGCCGGGCCGGACGGCCGCGCTTCGACACCGTCGGCGAGGCCCTCCTCCTCGCGAGGACCCCCGAGGAAGAGGAGCGGATGCTCGACCGGTACCTTTCCGCATCCCCGGAGCCGATCCAAAGCCGCCTCGCGGCCGAGCCCGCGCTCCGGATGCACCTCCTCGCGCTGGTCGCGAGCGGAGCGGTCACGAACGACGACGACCTCGAGGGGTTCTTCGCCGCGACGTTCTACGGCCGGACCCTGCCGCTCTCCGAGCTCCACCGTCAGGTCGCCACGGTCCGTCGGTTCCTAGAGGAGAACGAGCTCCTGGTGCCGGGAGAGGTCCTCCGCGCGACGCGGTTCGGGGAGATGACGAGCGAGCTGTATCTCGACCCCCTGAGCGCGATCGTGCTGAGGGAGGTGCTCTCCCGGGCACCGATCGGGGTCGGGGTCTTCCCCCTGCTCGCCGCCGTTTCGGCGACCCCGGACCTCCCGCCGCTCTTCCTTCGTAGGGGGGAGGAGGCCGACCTGTTGACGCGGTTCACCGACGAGTCCGAGGAGCTCCTCGTGAAGCCCGAGGAGCCCCCGCTCGACCTCGCGCTCGACACGTTCCTCGCGACGTTGAAGACCGCCTCGGTCCTCGAGTCGTGGGTGAGCGAAGAGCCGATCGTGGAGATCACCCGTCGGTTCGGGATCGGGGCCGGCGACCTGCGCTCGAAGGTCGAGGACGCCGACTGGCTCCTGTTCGCCGCGGGACGGCTCGCGAGCGTCTTCCAGCGTCGGGTCGGCCGCGCGATCGACGACCTCTCGTTCCGCATCCGCTACGGGGTGCGGGAGGAACTGCTCGACCTCGTCCGCCTCCGGGGGATCGGGCGGGTGCGGGCTCGGCTGCTCTACCGGGCGGGCTACCCGGACCGGGAGTCCCTGCGGAACGCGCCGATCGACCGCATCGAGCAGGCGTTACGCTCCCGGCGGCTCGCCGAGATGGTCGCAAGCCAGCTCACGGTTCGTCCGGAAGGTGTCCGAGCTCCGCCCGCAGGAACCCCAAGCTCCCCTCGTCCGGGGGAGCGGGGGGAGCGGCGGGCGCGGTCCACGGTCCGACGTCTGGACGACTTCCCGGCCGATGAACCGTCGTGACCCACTCGTCGACGGGGGTGAGGACGCGGACGACCGAGAGGGTCCCACCGCTCCCGCCGGGGCGGATCTCCCGTCGGACGTACCCTGCCTGTTCGAGCCGAACGATCCGTCGCCAGAGCGTGGTGGTCGGCAGCGGGCGCGCTCCCTGAGCGCGCGCGAGGAGCGCTTCGAGCCGCTTCACTTCCCCGAGCCGCGCGGCGCGACCCTGGGAGGCGACTCCGATCGCCCGCACGACCGACGGTTCGACCGCTACCCCTCTCCATCTTGCCGAGGGGGTTCCGTCCTGCATCTCGTGGAATGTCATCCCGAGGACCTCGCGGCGGAGCAGGTCGACCGCTCGTCGGGCACCCCCGCCGTCCTCGACCGTCCGAGCGACGACCCGCTCCACGAGGGCTGGGGGTGCGGTGTGGCCCATCGCCCGTTCGGCCCGGTCCTGGACGATCGCGCGGAGGGCGGGCGGGTCGTACGGCGCGACCCGAACGAACGGGCCGATGGGGAAACGGCCCCCCACCGCGCGCTCGAGGGTCTGAAGTCCCTCGGGAGTACCCGCGAGGATCGTCCATAGCGGTGGCAGGCCGCCCTCGCCCTCCGGAAGGAATGGGTCGGGCTCGGCGAACGCCCGAAGGACGGGCACGAGGTCGGGGCCCCCGACCCCGATGTCGTCCAGTACGAGGACGGTGGGCCGACCCTCCCGCCGCAGCCGTCGGAGCAGGCCGGCGAGGATCTCGGGGACCGGGAATCCGCGGCCATCGAACCCCTCGTCGAACCGCCGGAGCAGGTTCGTCGCGACCCCATGCGCTCCCCGAAGGAACGGCGTCCGCACCGAGAGGACCCGCGGGAACGGCTCTCCTCGGGCCGCCCGGACCCGGTCGGCGACCTCGCGAGCCGCGCGGCGGGCGATGGTCGACGTGCCGGAGCCCGACGGGCCCGCGACCCCGACGACCCACGGGCCCGGGGCGTGCGGGGTCGGCGGGTCGAGGCGGCGGACGACCTCATTCACTTCCCGAGCGCGGCCGAGAACCACGGGCGGGAGCCAGTCTTGCGCAAGGACCTCAGAGTGCGCGGTCGGCTGCATCAGTGGACGTATTACTATGAATTATAAGAATTCTGTTTACCCACCCCTCCGGCGCATGAAAACTGCTCAGCTTGCCCGAGTTTCCCGGGTTCGATGGCGGCGTCCCGCAACCGGACCTGATGAAAACCGGCGGCGGCCGATTCCTTAAATCCCCCCGAAGCTCGCGGGGGGCCGAGAGGATGCACATGGGCCATCGCGTGACGTTGATCCCCGGGGACGGGATCGGACCGGAGGTCACGGACGCGGCCCGGCTCGTCGGGGAGGCGACCGGCGTCTCCCTCGAGTGGGAGGTCGTCGAGGCCGGCGAGAAGGCGATCCAGGCCACCGGCTCCCCGCTACCCGACGACGTGCTCCGGTCGATCCGCAAGAACCGCCTCGCGCTCAAGGGTCCCATCACGACGCCGATCGGGGGCGGGTTCCGCTCGGTGAACGTCGCGCTCCGGCAGCAGCTCGACCTGTTCGCCTCGGTCCGGCCCGCGCGGGCGATCGCGGGAGAGGGTACGCGGTATCCGGAGACCGACCTCATCGTCGTCCGCGAAGCGACGGAGGGGCTCTACTCGGGAGTCGAGCACTGGGTCGACCGCGAGCATACCGCGGCGGAAACGGTCGCGGTCGTGACCCGAAAGGCGTCCGACCGGGTCATCCGGTTCGCCTTCGAGCTCGCCCGGCGCGAGCACCGGCACCGCGTGACTGCGGTCCACAAGGCGAACATCATGAAGACGACCGGAGGCCTCTTCCAGACCGCGTTCCGGGAGATCGCGCCCCACTACCCGGACATCGAGGCTGACGAGCGCCTCATCGACAACATGTGCATGCAGCTCGCGAAGAAGCCCGAGGAGTACGACGTCCTCGTCACGACGAACCTCTTCGGCGACATCCTCTCCGACCTCTGCGCCGGTCTGGCGGGAGGGCTGGGCGTCGCGCCCGGTGCCCTCTACGGGGACGAGCTCGCGGTCTTCGAGCCCGTCCACGGCTCGGCGCCGAAGTACGCCGGGCAGGACAAGGCGGACCCGGTCGCTGAGATCCTCTGCCTCGAACTCCTCCTGCGGCACATCGGGGAAACGACGGCAGCCGACCGGGTCTTCCGGGCCGTTTGGGAGACGATCGCCGAGAAGAAGGTCGTCACCTACGACCTCGCCCTGCCGGGGTACACGGCCCGTCCGGTGCCTCCGTCGTCGTGCTCCGCCATGGCGAAGGAGATCGCCCGGAAGGTCCCGCTCGTCGACCTGAGCGCGCCCCTGCCACAACCGAAGGGCACCACGGGTGCCGCGCTCGACCCGGCTCTCGAGAGCTGAACGGACCCGGGCGGTCCTAGGGACTACGATTCCCCGAGGACCTTGACGATCACGCGCTTCGGTCGCTGGCCATCGAACTCGGCGTAGAAGACCTGCTCCCAGGGGCCGAGGTCGAGGTCGCCTTTCGTCACGGGGAGGATGACCTGGTGCCCCAGGAGGAGGTTCTTGAGGTGGGCGTCCCCGTTCGTCTCCCCGGTCCGGTGGTGCTGGTAATCCCCCGGGGGAGCGAGGCGGTCGGCCCAGCTCTCGATGTCCCGCAGGAGGCCGGCTTCGTTGTCGTTGACGTAGACGGCCGCCGTGATGTGCATGGAAGAAACGAGCACGAGGCCCTCCGCGACCCCGCTCGCGCGGACGACCTTGCGGACCCGCTCGGTGATGTTCACGAACTCCCGCGGGCGCTCCGTCTTCAGGACGAGGTACTCGGTCCGGCTCGGCATGGACCGCCCATCCTCCGACCGTAGCTTTAAGCTGGTCGAACGACCCTGAATCGGGGGAAGGCGCGTCCATGGCCACTCCTCGAGCGGTGCGAATCCCTCGCTCCCGGCCCTCCCCCCGGCCGTCCGGGCGTCCGTGGGACCAGAGGAGGACGAGCCTCGGGACGAGGGGGCGCGCCCGCGGCGCCCGAACGTGGGGGGTTCCCAACGCGCGACCCGGCTCGCGGCCCTGTTCGTCGCGGTGCTCGCGGTCCTCTTTGTCGGCTTCCTCCTCTATGCCCGCACGGTGCCGGGCGGTACTGCGCCCGCGGCGAGCAACGGGCTCCTTCTGTTCAGCGGTATGTTCGTCGGCTTCGCGGTCGTTGGGGTGGTCTACACCCTCCACCCGGCCCCGCGAGCGGTCGAGGTCGAGGCCGACCACGTCACGGTCGTGGGGCGCTGGGGACGCCGGCTTCGGCTTCCCTCCCTCGAGCGGCTTTCCGTGAGCGTGGTCCGACGGTACCCCGCGGGGTGGCTCGCGAGCACCCCGGTCGAGCTCATCGAGCTCTGGGGAGAGGGCGTTCCGAACCGAAGCTACCTCGTGGAATCGGACCTCTTCGCGGGCGCGAACGTCTCGGCCCGGCGCCGGTAGAAAAACGAGGATTATTCGATCAGGTCCTCGAGCTCGCCAGCGACGAGCGTCAGGAGCTGGTCCAGCGACCGGTTCTTGAACTCGGTGATGTGCCCGCTGTCGCTCTCGAGGCGCGCGAGGAACTCGTCCCCGTCGCGGACGAACGATAGGGAAAGGACGTGGCGGCGGCCGTCCGGCGGGGGAAGCTCGAGCTCGACCTCGGGCTCCTTCGGCTTCGCGGGGGCCTTCGGCGCCGAGGGGGAGGCTTTAGGAGAGGGGGAGGGGGGCTTCCGCGCCGCGGGCTTGGCCTTCTTCGGGGCGGCGTGCGCGGGCTTCTTCGCGATGGCAGGCCGGGCTGTGTGTCGGGTTGGCGGCCGGGTAGCCGGTCGCTTCGCCTTGGTTTTCTGACGGGCGACGCTGGGCATCCAGAGAACCTCGAGTCGGCCGCACCAACCCCCCCTATTTATGGGTATGCTGGGGGAACTCCGCGGTTCCGGCGATTCTCGCGTCCGGAGGCACCGCTATAGGAGGGCGCCCGCCTACGGCGGACCCGATGGCGTCCTCGGAGAGCCCGGGGGGTCCGGAGCTCGGCGACCATCGCCCGCCGCTCCGCCGCGAGACGCTCCTCCTCCTCGCCGGCCTCGCCCTCCTGCTCGTCTTCCTCGCCCTCGAGCCCTATCTTTCCTACGCGGTGTTCGGGTCGGACTCCGGAGAGTACTATCGCCTGACGGTGGACCTCGTCACGACGGGGACGCTCCCCCACGGCGCGGCGTACGCGGGGTGGGGGGCGGCGTATCCGGACTTCCCGGGGATCTTCCTCCTGGCCGGAGGCGGTGCCGGGGCCCTCGGCATCGACCCGTTCAGCGCGCTCGCCATCCTCGTCCCGGTCATCGCGGTGCTCTCCGTCTTCCCGCTGTTTCTCCTGTTCCGCCGCCTCTATCCGCACGACACGGTCGCGCTCCTCGCCGCCGCGATCGGGTCGCTCGTGATGCCGCGCCTCTTTTCGATCGCCCACCCGGCGCCGCTCGCGCTCGGGGATTTCCTGTGCGTCGGAGCGCTCTGGATGCTGGTCGAGAGCCGGCGGGACGCCCGCTGGTACGTCCCCCTGTCGCTCACGGGAGGGGCGCTGATCGTGACGCACCACCTCTCGTCGTACTTCTTCGTCGTGAGCGCGCTCGGCGGGATCTTCCTGCTCGAGATGTGGAAGCCCGGCCTGTGGAGCCGGCGCTTCCCGTCACGGGAGCTCGCGTTCGTCGCGGCGTTCGTGACGGGAACCTTTGCCTTCTGGTTCTACGGCACGACCACGTTCACCTCCAAGGTCCTCGATTTCGCGCTCGGGAACCGACCGTACATCGGGTTCGCCCTGTTCGAGGGGCTCGGCCTGGCGGCCGTCGTGCTCGCGGCCCTGCTGATCCGGTGGCGGCGGGGCCGCCCCCGCTCGACCCGCGCCTGGGTCCGCCTCCCGACGGACCGAAGCCTCGTCCGGGACACGGCGGTCCTCTGCGTGGCGATCTTCGGCGCCATCTGCGTGGTCCTCTTCGTACCGGTCCCCGGAACGGCCCAGTCCACGACCCCCTCCGCGATCCTGTGGTTCTCCCCCGTCCTGGCCCTCGGGCTCTTCTGTGCCGGCAGCCGTCGGATCCTATCCCCGTCGAGGATCGGGCCGTTCGCGCTCACGTGGGTCGGGGCGCTCGGGTTCTCCGCCGCCCTGATGATCGCCCTCTCCCTCGCTGCCCCTGCATTCCCGGGGGCTCCCGCCCTCGGCGGGGTGTCGTCGACCCTATCTCCGTACCGTCACGTTGAGTACCTGTTCCTCCCGATCGCGCTCCTGGCCGCGGTCGGCCTCGCTCGCCTGGTGACGCGGGTCCGAGACCGCGCGGGCCGGCGCGCGTTCGTCGCTGCCTGCGTGGGCGTGGTGGTCCTGCTCGCGGCGAACGCCGCGATCGTCTACCCGCCGCAGAACGATTTCGGCGGCTTCGAGGAGGGCCTGACCCACGGGGACGCCGCGCTCTGGATGTGGGTGGGCATTGCGGCGCCGCCCGCCTGGACCGTCGCCACCGACCACCGGCTGAGCTCGATGATCTTCGGCGTCGACGGGAATCCGACGACGTGGTTCACGACGACGGCCCTCTTCACCGGCAGCAACTGGTCCGAGGCCGCGGCGGAGCTCCGTAGTGTGGGCACTCCGTACACGGACCGCCCGATCGACCTCGTTGCGGTCGACTCGGTGATGTACACGGGGGTCGCGCTCGACCCCTCGAAGCTCGCCCTTCCGCTCAGCAGCGCGGCGGTCGGATGGTTCGAGGAGCTCCCCTTCCTCCCGGTCTACGAGAACGGCCCGCAGGTGGTCTACGTCGTGGACTCGTCGTACGTTCCTGGCGGGTAGGGAGCGGTCGTCCCGTCGGGCCGCCACGAAAGGAGCGGGGCACGTCCCTCACGGGCGAGGTCGCCGAGCACCCGGCCCGCCCAGGTGAGCTTCACGAGCTTGAGCTCGTGGGTCGCGGGGTCGGTCGGGGCGGCGCGCTCGAAGTCGAAGCCCCACAGGAGGATGCGCTGCGCGCCGAGGTGGTCGGCGAGATAGGCCGCTCGGTCCCCGTCCGTGAACCCCCCGACGTTCAAGAGGTGGGGTCGCGGGGGGCCCGCCCACGAGCCTACGACCTCGCCGGGGAACTGGCCGACCCACTCCTCGAGCGCGGCCATGTTGTCGCCGTGCGCCTGGATCACCACGACGCTCCCCCTCCGGTTCGCCGCGATCTCGGCAGGGACCGGACCATCGAGGTCGGTGACGATGACCGTGGGGACGATCCCGGCGTCCAGGCAGGTCGAGGTCGCGCCGTCGGCGGCGATGATCGCGGGGGCCCGGTCCGCCGACGGGAGCCGCCAGAGGGGCGGAGGCCCCGAGCGGGGCGCCAACCCGACGACGACCACCGTACGCCCCTCGAGGAGCGGTCGAAGCCGCTCGAGCGGCTTCCTCGGCGCGTCGGCCGGCAGCAGGGACACTAACAGGTCGGCAGCTGCCACCTCCCGCTCGAAGGGAAATCCGAACTCCGCTCGGATCCGGTCGTAGCGGGGGGCCCACGCGTTGTACTCCACCGGCACCTCAGGACTGCGCACTAACGCTTTATAATGAGGCCCATGCTCCCGGCGAGAGAGGAACCGTTGTGATGCGACCGCTCGCCCAGGAGATCCTGTCTCATCTTCCCGGAGATAATACTACCAAGAGGGCGCCCGAGGCGCCACCCCCGTCGAACGACGACGCGGAACTCGAGGCGGTGCTCGCCTCGCTCAAGACCAACATCAAGGTCGTCGGTTGCGGCGGCGGCGGCTGCAACACCATCAACCGGCTCTCGGAGGAAGGGCTCGCGGGCGCGGAGATGATCGCGGCCAACACCGACGCGCAGCACCTGCTCGCGATCCACGCCCCGCGGAAGATCCTGCTCGGCCGTCGGCTCACCCGGGGCCTCGGCGCGGGGGCGCTCCCCCAGGTCGGGGAGCAGGCCGCGCACGAGGCAGAGGACGAGCTCAAGAAAGCGCTCGCGAACTCCGACATGGTGTTCATCACGCTCGGGCTGGGAGGCGGCACGGGCACCGGTTCGGCTCCCGTCATCGCGAAGTGCGCGAAGGACGCCGGGGGTGGGAACCCGCTGACGATCGCCGTCTGCACGCTCCCGTTCGCCTCCGAGGGGCTCGTCCGCCAGGAGAACGCGATGTGGGGCCTCGAGCGCCTGCGCGAGGTCGTCGACACGGTCATCACGATCCCGAACGACCGCCTCCTCGAGCTCGTTCCGCGCCTGCCGATCCAGACCGCCTTCAAGGTCGCCGACTCCGTCCTCGCCCGCGCGATCCGCGGGATCACTGAGATCATCACCCGCCCGGGGCTCGTGAACCTCGACTTCAACGACCTTCGGACGATCATGAAGGGCGGCGGGGTCGCCCTGATCGGCATCGGGGAATCGGAGAGCGACAACCGGGCCGAGGACGCCGTCCTCGAGGCGATCAACTCCCCGCTCCTGCACGTCGATATCGCGGGCGCGACCGGCGCCCTCATCAACGTCACCGGCGGGCCCGACATGACGGTGAGCGAGGCCCAGAAGGCGGCCGAGGTCGTCCAGAAGACGATCAGCCCGACCGCCCGGATCATCTGGGGAGCGGCCGTCGACAACACCATGCAGAGCACGATCCGGGTCATGCTGGTAGTGACCGGAGTTAAATCCCCCCAGATTTTCGCGGGCGAGTCGAAGGGCGGCCCGGCGCGCAAGCCCGGTCCTGACCTCGACGTGGTCCACTAGGGAACCGTATGGCATTCCTCGACAGGGCGCGCCGGGCCCAGGAGAACTTCGACGGTCGACTCCGCAACGTCGGCCACGGCAAGTACGGCCGTATCCTTCGGATGGCGCGCCGACCGACCTCGGAGGAGTACGTCAAGGTCCTCGAGGTGACGGCGCTCGGCGCGGCCCTGATCGGTCTCACCGGGTTCGCGATCTACATCTTCTTCAATCAGGCGGGGCCCTGGATCTGGTCGAACTTCCTGAGCGGACTGTAAGTCCGAGGTCTTCCACGATGGTCAGCGAAGGGAACGACGAGGGCATCGGTCTATTGTCGGGCGGACCGACGGAGCCCGCGGCGAAGAAACCCGAGGCCCGGCCGGGAGTGCCCGCACCCGCGGTCCCTCCGGTCGTCCCACCCACGCCTCCGAAGTTCGACGCGGCTGCCGTGCTGCTCCTCAAAGCCGCCGACGACACCTCCCGGGACGTGACGGCCGGCACCGTCACCACGCTCTCGGCGGTGCTCACGAGCCGGGCGCCCGAGACGCTCACCGCGACGCTCTCCGTCGAGGTCGCGTTCACCTCGACCTACGCCGGTGAGGGGGCCGAGTGGCCGGTGACGTGGACCCCTCCGGGGAAGAAGACACCGGTGGAGCTGTTCCCCCGCAAGGAGACGTACCCGATCGAGCTGGCCCCCAACACCGGGGTCCCGCTCTCCTACCACATCACGGCCCCGGTCGGTGTTCGCTACGGGGACCAGGTCGAGCTCCGGCTCGCCGCGACCACGACCGAGGGGGGGACGCCGGTCCGGCTGACGCTCGCGTGCGTCGCCCGCCAGGCCGTCCTCGCGATCAAGACCTCGCGCGGGTACGAACGCGAGGTCGCCGACACGCTGCTCGCCCGGGCCGAGGAGAAGCCGGACGTCGTCTTCTCGCTCCTCGTCCCGTCGTCGCTCCGCGGCTACGTCTTCGCCGAGGGGATGAGCTTCGAGGGCGTCCGCGAGATGCTGAAGGGGATCCGCAAGGCGCGCGGACTCGTCGAGGGCGAGACGACCCTGAAGGAGGTCGAGCCGCTCCTCGTCCCGAAGATCACGGTCGAAGGGTTCGTCGAGGGCGCGATCGTCGAGCTGATCTCGGGTCCGTTCAAGGGAGAGAAGGCCCGGGTGAAGAAGATCGACCAGGCGAAGGAGGAGATCACGGTCGAGCTCATCGAAGCCGTTGTTCCGATCCCGGTCACCGTCCGCGGCGACCACGTACGCATGTTGGAGAGAGGAGGCGGGAAGAGTGGCAATTGAGGTGAGCATCCTCGTCGAGGGAGGGAAGGCGGCGGCCGGCGCTACGCTCGGCTCCGCGCTCGGTCCTCTCGGCGTCAACGTCGGTCAGGTCGTCGCGAAGATCAACGAGCAGACGAAGGAGTTCGCCGGGATGCGCGTCCCGGTGATCGTCCGCGTCGACCCGAACACCCGCGAGTTCACGCTCGTCGTCGGCCGCCCGCCCGTCGCCGCGCTCCTCCTCAAGGAAGCGAAGAAGGAGAAGGGCTCGGGGAAGCCGAAGACCGAGGTCATCGGCGACGTCTCCCTGGAGGCGGTCCAGCGGATCGCGGAGGCGAAAGGGGACGACCTTCACGGACGGACGATGGAGGAGAAGATGAACCAGGTGATCGGTAGCTGCGTCTCCCTCGGCATCACCGTCGCGGGCGAGGACCCGCGCACGCTCCTCCAGAGCCGCATCGCCGCGCGGGGCGCCCGATGATGGGAGCCCCGGGAGGACCCCCTCCCGACCTGTCGAACGCCGAGATCGTCGATTACTCGGTCCTCGAGGGGGACGGGAAGGTCCGCCTCAAGCTGAAGGACGGCTCGGTCGTCGAGATCCGCCTCGAGATCATGAACATCCTGAGGGCCGGGAACGACCCGAACACGGGCCTGCCCGCCTACATCGTCCAGTCCGCGCCCCTCGTGCGGCTCGTGGAGTGCCCGAAGGAGCTCCGCAAGGCGCCGCTGCGCCCGGGGACCGGACGCGACGGAAAGTCGATCCCGGGCTTCGGCTGAGACCGATTACCCAGGAAAAAAGGGGGGGCCCCGGGACGTGTCCCGGGGCGGGTCCGGTCGCGCATCTACGATACGGAGACCTTGACCTCTTCCTCGGAAGGGGTCGGGTGCTGCTTCGGCAGCTCGAGCTCGAGAAGGCCGTCCACGACCTTCGCGCGGACCTCGGTCGAGACCACGGGCTCCGGAAGCTCTAGCGCCCGGTAGTAGCCCGAGTACGTCCGCTCGCGGCGGAGGTAATGCTTCTCCTTCTGCTCGGTCTCGCTTCCGTTCTCCCCGCGGATCTCGACCTGCGCGCCACGAACGCGGATGTCGAGCTTCTCCTTCGGGATCCCCGGGACCTCGGCGACGACCCGGTAGGACGGTCCGGTGTCCGTCACGTCCATGCGGGGCGGGCGGAGGGCGGCCTCGGGTTCGAACGACCCGAAGGGCACGATACCGAGCGACTCGGCGAAGCGGCGCCGCATCGCCTCGAGGGCGCTGTCGATATCGATGCAGGGGTCGGTGGGGCTCTCTGTCGGCTGGATTTGATTTGTCATTGGTTCACCTCAACGGTTTACATTAAAAGTTAGTTTTCGTTTGTATAAAAAGATACCTGTTCAGCCCGAGGGTCGCACCGAGGCCGGAGGGAGACCTCGGAGGGGTCGCGGAGCGGGGGCGTTCTCGGCGGAACGGGAGGCCACGTCAAGGTCGTTTGACCGCTCGTTCATCCGTACCTGCGCTACGTCCCCGCCGGGGACGGCGTTGAGCTCTCGTCGAGCGTGCGTGCCGGTCGGCCGGAGGGGGACCTGTCGTCGACAGGACCATTACGGTCCAGGCCTATCCCGCCGCGCGACGTTAGCGCGTCCGCCTTCCTGAGCGATACCATGGATACTACTCTGAAGGTCGGCGATCGTCGGGTCCTCGAGCGGCACGACTTCCCCTCGCTCTTCCGTGCGCTGCACGCGAAGGGGTACCAGGTGGTGGGACCGACGGTCCGGGACGGCGCGATCGTCTACGACCAGCTGTCGGGAGTCGAGGACCTACCGGTTGGATGGACCGACCGACAGGAAGCCGGGAAGTACCGATTGGAGCGCCGGAAGGACGAGGCGCTGTTCGGCTACACGGTCGGGCCGTTCTCCTGGAAGAAGTACCTCTACCCCTCGCACGAGCGACTCTGGACCGCGACTCGGGACGGGAATTCGTTCGTCGTGACCCCGGAACCGGTCGACGGGCCTCCGATGGCGTTCCTCGGGATGCGGGCCTGCGAGCTCGCGGGGGTCGCGGTGCAGGACAAGGTGTTCACGGGCGGACCCGCGGTCGACCCCGGGTACGCTGCGCGGCGCCAGCGCGTCTTGCGCATCGCCGTCCAGTGCGGCCAGTCCGGCGGGACCTGCTTCTGCGTCTCGATGGGGACGGGCCCGGGGGTCCGGAACGGGGCCGACCTGGTCATCACGGAGGTCCTCGAGGCGAAGCGACACTACTTCCTGGTCGAGGTCGGCTCGCCGGCAGGCGCCGCCGTCCTCGCCGAGGTCCCGCTCAAGGCGGCCGCCTCGGACGACCCGACGAAGGCCGAGATGATCGTCTCGCGCGCGGCCGCCTCGATGGGGCGGAAGCTCGACACGGAGGGGATCCACGACCTGCTCGAGAAGAACCTCGAGCACCCGCGGTGGGAGGTCGTGGCGCGACGGTGCCTTTCGTGCACGAACTGCACGATGGTCTGTCCGACCTGCTTCTGCAGCAACCAGGAAGAGGTCCCCGACCTCTCCGTCTCGACGGTCGAGCGGTGGCGGCGCTGGGACTCCTGCTTCAACCTCGGTCTCACGGAGATGCACGGCCAGGCGGTCCGGAAGTCGAACCTCTCCCGGTACCGTCAGTGGCTCACCCACAAGTTGGCGACCTGGCATGATCAGTTCGGTACCTCGGGATGCGTCGGCTGCGGCCGCTGCATCACCTGGTGCCCCGTCGGGATCGACCTCACGGAAGAGGTCGCGGCGATCCGGACGGCTCCGCCTGCCCCGGCGACCTCGGAGGGAAAGAAATGACCGCAAATGGAAGTGAAGCGATCGCCGACCGCGTCCTGCGCCACCCGTTCTTCGTCGATATCGACCCGACCCTCGTCCATGCGATGGTCTCGAAGGCCGAGGAGAGGTCGTACGACGTCGGCGAGATGCTGGTGCGCGAAGGGAAGCCCGCCGAGGAGTTCTTCCTCGTCCTCGAAGGGAAGATCGCGCTCGAGGTCGGGGCCAGCGACCGGCCCGGGCTCACCGTCGAGACGATCGAGAAGGGCGAGATCCTCGGATGGTCGTGGCTCGTCGCCCCCTATCGGTGGCGGTTCGATGCTCGGGCCAGCAAGCCCACCAAGGTCATCGCGATCAACGCGGCCGCGGCCCGGTACGCCCTCGCCGCCTACCCGGCGTTCGGGTATCACTTCCTGATGAAGTTCCTGCCGGTGATCGCCGACCGACTCGAGAACACTCGGGTGCAGCTCTTGGACATCCATGGCCACTGACGCGCTCCATCCCCAAGGGGGCTCGCATAGCGTGGGAACCGCCACCGCTCACCCGTACGCTCCGCGGCCGTTCGTCGTGACCGCCCGGATCCAGGAGACCCCCGACACCGTCACGCTTCGGATGGCGCCGAAGCTAGCGGGGGACCGCCTCTCGTTCAAAGGTGGCCAGTTCAACATGGTCTACGTCTACGGCGTGGGGGAGTCCGCGATCTCGATCAGCGGCGACTCGACCCACCCCGAGGAGCTCGTCCATACCGTTCGTGCCGTCGGCAAGGTCACGAACGCGCTCGCCGCCTTGACGCCCGGCGCGGTCGTCGGCATTCGGGGACCGTACGGCCAGGGGTGGCCGCTCGACGCGGCGCGCGGCCGGGACGTCGTGGTCGTGGCCGGGGGCCTCGGGCTCCCACCGCTCCGGCCGACCTTGTACGAGATCTTCCGCCACCGGGAGGCGTTCGGTCGCGTGGAGATCATCTACGGCGCGCGGACGCCGAAGGACCTGGTTTTCGCCGATGAGGTACGGACGTGGCTCCAGCGGCAGGACCTGAGGATCCAGATCACGGTCGACGCCGCGGGTCGGGACTGGAACGGGGACGTCGGGGTCGTCACGGTGAGGATCCCGGACGCCCGGTTCGACGCTCCGAACACGACCGCGTTCGTTTGCGGTCCGGAGATCATGATGAAGTTCACCGCCCAGGCGCTCGCCCAACGGGGAGTGCCGACGGAGGCGATCTGGCTCTCGATGGAGAGGAACATGAAGTGCGCTCTCGGATTCTGCGGCCACTGCCAGTACGGCCCGTCGTTCGTCTGCAAGGACGGCCCGTGCATCCCGTACAAGACGCTCGCGCCGCTCCTCGCCGTCAAGGAGGTCTAGGACGATGGCCGAGCCCCGCAAGCCTCGTCTCGGGGTCTTCAAGTTCGCCTCGTGCGACGGCTGCCAGCTCTCCATCCTCGACTGCGAGGACGAGCTCCTCGCGGTCACCGGCGCGGTCGACATCGCCGACTTCCGGGAGGCCTCGAGCCGGGTCCTCGAAGGTCCGTACGACCTCTCTCTGGTCGAGGGGTCGGTGACGACGGCGCACGACGCGCAGCGGATCAAGGAGATCCGCGCCCAGTCGAAGGCGCTCGTGACGATCGGCGCGTGCGCGACGGCCGGTGGGATCCAGGCCCTGAAGAACTTCGCCGACGTGGACGAGTACCGCCGCGTGGTGTACGCCCGCCCCGAGTACGTCGAGAGCCTCGCGACCTCGACGGCGATCGCCGACCACGTCCCCGTCGACTTCGAGCTCAGGGGATGCCCGATCAGCAAGGTCCAGCTCCTAGAGGCGCTCAGCGCGTTCCTACAGGGCCGGGCGCCGAACCTTCCGAACGAGAGCGTCTGCATCGAGTGCAAGCGGCGGGGGACCGTCTGCGTCATGGTCTCCCACGGAACGCCGTGCCTGGGACCGGTCACGCAGGCCGGTTGCGGAGCGATCTGCCCCTCGTTCAACCGGGGCTGCTACGGCTGCTTCGGACCGCAGGGGACTCCGAACACGAACTCTATCGTCGCCGAGTTCAAGACCCTCGGCCTGCCGTCGCCGGCCATCATGCGCCTCTTGCGCACCTTCAATGCGAACGCCCCCGCGTTCAAGACCGCGAGCGAAGCCCTCGCCGCGGAGGCGAACGCCCCATGACCGAGCGGACGATCGGCATCGACTACATCGCCCGCGTGGAGGGCGAGGGCGCCCTCAAGGTCCGCATCCAGGACAACAAGGTCGAGGACGTCCAGCTCAAGATCTTCGAACCGCCGCGCTTCTTCGAGGCGTTCCTGCGCGGACGCTCCTACCTCGAGGCCCCGGACATCACCGCGCGCATCTGCGGGATCTGCCCGGTCGCTTACCAGATGAGCTCCACCCACGCGATGGAACGCGCCCTCGGGATGAAGGTCGGGGGCCAGATCCGGGAGCTCCGCCGTCTCTTGTACTGCGGGGAGTGGATCGAGAGCCACCCGCTCCACATCTTCCTCCTGCACGCCCCCGACTTCCTCGGGTACCCGGACGCCATCCACATGGCGAAGGATTACCCGGACGCGGTCAAGCTCGGCCTCGCGCTCAAGAAGGTCGGGAACTCGCTCATGACCCTCCTCGGAGGGCGCGAGATCCACCCGATCAACGTCCGCGTCGGCGGCTTCTACCGGGCCCCGACCGTCACCGAGCTCAACGCCTTCCGCCCCCAGCTCGTGGAGGCGCTCAAGATGGCCGAGCAGACGGTGCATTTCACGGCCGACCTCGACTTCCCGAGCGTCGAGGAGGACTACGAGTTCGTCTCCCTGCGACACGAGAAGGAGTACCCGCTGTGCGAGGGCGACCTGGTTTCGAACCGCGGCCTCAAGGTCCCGCAGGACCGCTGGGAGGACGTCTTCGAGGAGGTCCACGCCCCGTACGCGAACGCCCTGCAATCCCGCCGCAAGGGGACCGGAACCTCCTACCACGTGGGTCCGCTCGCGCGCTACGCGCTCAACCGCGACCACCTCTCGTCTCGCGCCGACAAGCTGGCACGCGACGTCGGTCTCGAGAACGTCGTTCGGAACCCGTACCGCAGCATCATCGTGCGAGCGGTCGAGACCGTTTACGCCGTCGAGGAAGCGCTCCGGATCATCGACCAGTACAAGCGCCCCGACCCGTCCTGGGTGGAGCCGCCCCCCGTCACGCAGGTCTGCTCGGGAGGCGCCGTCACCGAGGCTCCGCGCGGCATCCTCTACCACGGGTACCGCATCGGTCCGGGAGGCCTCATCGAGCACGCGCGGATCGTCGCTCCGACCTCCCAGAACCAGAAGCGGATCGAGGACGACGTTCGCCACCTGGTCGAGAAGTCCCTCGCGCTCGACGACGCGGCGCTCACCGACGCCTGCGAGCACGCGATCCGGAACTACGACCCGTGCATCTCCTGCGCGACGCACTTCCTGAAGCTCGATATCGAGCGGCAGTAAGACCCCGGCCTGGAGGATGAGCGGACCGCTTCCCCCGAACCCCGCCCGCGCGCCGCCGCTCCCGCTCGTCATCGGCCTCGGCAACGATCAACGGAGCGACGACCGTTCGGGCCTCGAGGTCGCGCGGGCGCTCCGCCCCCGGCTCGCCGGGAAGGTGCGGGTCGAGGAGTGCGAGTCCGAAGGGATCGCGCTGCTCGAGCTCTGGCGCGGCGCGGACCGGGTCATCGTGATCGACGCCGTACGTTCGGGGGCACCGCCCGGGACGGTCCATCGCCTCGAGCCGGGCGATGGCTTCCTACCGGGGCTGCGGACGGCCACGTCGACCCACGGGCTCTCGCTCGCCGAGGCCGTGGCGCTGGCGAAGGGGCTGGGGTGCCTGCCGCACCACCTCGTCGTCTACGGTATCGAGGCGGACAACGTCGGCATGGGGGTCACGCTCACTCCCCCGGTCGCCCATGGCGTCCGAGAGGTCACCGACCGGATCCTCGCCGAGCTCGAGGCCGAACTGGGAACGGACGCACCCGAACGGGGGTCGCCCGATGCATGAGGAGGCGATGCTCCAGGACGTCGTCCGCAAGGCCGAGGAGGTCGCCCGCCGGGAGGGGGCGACCCGGGTGACCCGGGTGCGCCTGTGGGTCGGCGCTCGTTGCCACCTGGCCGGCCCCGAGCTGAAGGAGCATTGGGCCTACGCCGTCCAGGGAACGGTCCTCTCGGGAGCCGACGTCGAGGTCGAGACCTCGAGCGACCCGAACCACCCGAACGCGGAGACCGTGATGCTCCGAAGCCTGGACGTGGACTCGAAGAAGGGACGGTCCTGACCCGCGGATTCCAGCACGGGTGCCTCCGGTAGAACCCTCCACGTGCCCCCCCGGCGCAAACCGCTTTACGGGGAACGGGAGTGGGCCCATCGTGGTCGACCTCCAGGAGACCCCAGCGGTCCCGCCGATGGACCCGGGGGGCGACGAACGGATCGGGTATCTCCTCGGTGGAGGGATCCTCATCGCCCTCGGCTGGGGGCTGGCCGTCCTCGTCAACCTGGGGCTCCACCTCCTCGCGGGGAGCGGGGAACTGACGGTCGGCGGCCACGTGTTCACCTCGACGCTCGGGGCCTATGCCTGGGCCACGTTCGCGCTCGGGCTGTTCGCGGGCGGTTTTGGGGTGTTCCTGGTCGCGCTCGGCCGCGCGTCCCCGAGAGGACCGTTCGTCCTACCGGGATACGACTACTGAACCCGGCCGGTGCGCAATGGCCCTCGGTTCATCCGACGCGACGGCGGGGGTCGTGCCTCGACCGGGTTCTTCGCGTGCTTCTGCGTCTCGAGACAGTCCGAACAGATCCGCTCGTCCGAATCGAGGCAGTTCCGGCAGAACGTCCGGCCGCAAACCGTGCAGCCCAGCGTCGCGGGCGTTCCGCATCGAGCGCATTGTCCGACGAGCAAGTTCGGTTCCCCCGGCGGGAACGGTCAGTCGAGGATTCCGCTCGCCTTAAGCCCTTCGACGAACCCGGCCGCGAATTCGGCTTGGGTCACGTACCGGGCGGCCCGGCGGGCTCGCGGGCTCGCCGAGGCGAAGCTCACGGAGAACCCGGCCGCTCGGAGCATCGCGACATCGTTGTCTCCGTCCCCCAAGATCACGCAGTCTGAGGGGGCCCGCCCGATGTAGGAAAGGGCGCGCACGAGGGCCGGGAGCTTCCCCCCGCCCTGCTCGATCAGGTGGAGCGCGTAGCCCGTGGATTCGACCGTGACGGCGCCCTTTCCGAGCGCCCGCTTCACGGCGGAGACGGAGACCGTCGGCTCGAGAGCGACCTCGCTCTCCCGCCAACGGTCCGTGAAGAGTCGGCGGACGGGGAGCCCCGCCGCCCGGAGCTTCTGGAACGCCGCGAAGGCGACCCGCCGGTCGGTGAGCCGCTCGACCCGGTCCCGGCCGTGCTCGTCCCGGTGGTAGATGATCCCCCCGTTCTCCGCGACGATCGGTCCCGTGAGGCCGAGGGAACGGTAGAGCCCGAGCGCGATCGGAAGGACGTTCCCCGTCGCCAACGCCACCGGGATGCCACGGTGCTCGAGGTCGCGAACGACCTGGATGGCCCGCGGGTCGAGTCGGCGGCCGGCATCGGTGAGGGTCCCGTCGACGTCGGTGACGACGACGCGCAGGGTGGTTCTCCTCGACGACCGCTCCACCGAATAGAGCGTCATGGCCACCGGTCCGTGACCTACGGGCTCGCCGGAGCCCGGACGCGGGCGATCTCCGCGTGGAGGGTCTCCGAAACCTCGCGGCCGTCCCGTCGTCCCCGGACCTCCCGCATCACGTCGCCCATGAGCGGCGAGAAGGCGGCCTCGCCCCGGGTCCGGACCATCTCGGCGTTCGCCTCGACCACCTTGCGGACGAGGCCGACGAGGTCGTCCCTCGAGAACCCGGAGAGGCCGGCACGCTCGACCGCGACCTCCACCGAGGGGGCGCCTGCTGCGAGCGCCGCGAGTACGGTGGGAACACCTTCCTTTGCGATCCGCCCGGCCTCCGCGGCTGCGAGCACGGCGCCCAGGGTCTCCGTGGACGGTTCGAAGGGTGGGGTTCCGGCTCCACCGGTCGGTACGGACGGCAGGTCCTGAGTGAGGAGACGCGCGACGAGTCCGGCGGGGTGGCCCTCGTTGGCGAGGGCCTCGAACCGCTCGACGAGGTCCGCGTAGACGAGCTGACGGACGACCTCGGCGGGGAGCCCGTGCGACCGGGCGAGCCGTGCCTCGAGCTCCTCCGGCCGCTCGGGGAGCTGGGAACGCAACCGTTGGAGGCGCTCCTCGGTGATCGGGATTGGGGGGATGTCGGTCTCGGGGTACATCCGGTCCCGGCCGGGAAGCGGCCGGGAGAATCGGGTCCGTCCATCGGGAAGCGGGTCCCGGGTCTCCCCGGGAACGCCTTCGAGGGCGATGCGCGCCCGCTCCACGACACGCTTCAGCGCCATCGAGGCGCGCTCGAGGGAGCGGTCGGTCACGAGAACGAAGGCGTCTATCGATGCGAGCCCCAGCCGGTCTCGCACGGCGGAGACCATCGCGTCGGAGACCCCGTAGGCCGGCAGCTCATCGGAATGGACGAGACCCCGGAGACCGACGGACCGGGCGTAGTCGGCCAGCTCTCGGCCGAGCCGCTCTTCGTTGCCGGGAGGGGACCGGAGGAGCCTGTCGAACCCGACCAGCCCGACCGCGAGAACGACCTGGCCCCCTCGGCCGGCTCCCGAGAATGGGCCCGATGTTACGTCGTGGAAGAGGTCGGTGACATCGACCGGAGGGTCGGTCGGGACCCGGGCCTGCCGGCGGACGAGCTCGTCCCGAAGCTCGAGCAGGAACTTCTGACGGGCGACCTCTCGTTCGACGTACTCCTGGATCAAGCGAAGCTCTTGGACGCCCTTGACCTCGATGCGGTGGCCGCCCTCGATCGAGACGTTGACGTCCTCCCGGATCGTTCCGATGCCGCGCCGGACCCGTCGGGTCGCCCGAAGGAGGGCACCGATCTCCTCCGCGACCGCACGGGCTTCCGGCCCCGACACGATCTCGGGGCCGGTGGCGATCTCGATGAGCGGTATCCCCAATCGGTCGAGACGGTAGGTCACCTCTCCCGGTGACTCTCGGACCTTGCGACACGCGTCCTCTTCGAGACAGATCGTGGGAATCGAGTATCGTTTCCCGGAGACCTCGAGCTCCCCGTCCACGGCCACGAGCGCGGTGCGCTGGAAGCCGGTCGTGTTCGACCCGTCGACCACGATCTTCCGCATCACCTCGATCTCGTCGACCGGGCGGGCACGAAGCAGGAGGGCTAGGGTCAGCGCGGTATCGAGCGCCGCCTCGTTCAAGGGGTGAGGAGGCTCCTCGTCCATCTCCACGAGACACGACGACGGGCCCCCTTCGTACCGGTACACCAGGCCGCGAGAGGCCTGCAAGGCCGCCGCCACGTCGACGGCCCGGCTCTCGCCCCCCGCCGCTCGAAGGCTCCGCGTGAACGCTTCGGTGACCTCCTCGGAGAGTTCGGCGGGGCACGCGCAGAACAGCTTCCCCACCGCGAGCTGCTGGTGGACCTCGAGCCCGGCCTTCACGCCGTTTCCCTCGGGTCGTGCCGCTCATGGAACTCGCCCGCTCGGTCCCGCGTGAGCAGCTGGGCCACGATCGCCGGGTCGGAGGAATGACCGAGCGCCCATACCATCTTCGCGTAGGCGGTCTCGGGGAGCAGGTCGCCGAGGTACAGGACGCCCGCTCGAAGGAGGTCGCGTCCGGTCGAGTAGACGTACGGCTCGACGTTCCCCTCGAGGCATTGCGTCGTCATCGCCACCATGACCCCACGTTCGGTCGCCGCGCGGATCCAGGGGAGATGGTCCGAGCCCACGTGACCGAGCCCCGTGCCGGCCAGGACCAACCCCCGGCACCCCTCGGCGAACCGGGCGGCCCGCTCGGGAGTGAGGCCGGGGTAGAACCAGAGCAATGCGGCTCGGGTGTCGATAGGCCCGTCCACGCGCGGGGGGCCGTGGGCGGGAGGCCGCACGGTAGGCAGGAGCTCGACCCTCCCGCCCTCCACGAACCCGAGCGGAGGTCCGTTCCGGCTTCGGAACGCGTCCCGCCGGCTCGAGTGCATCTTTCGCACCCACGTCCCGCGGTGGATCGCAAACCGGTCATCGGACGGCCCCGCGTGCATCACGACCACGACCTCTCCGATCCGGGAGTCGTGGGCGACGTCGACCGCGGCCCGGAGGTTGGAAGCTCCGTCGGACGAGGGACGGTCGGGGGACCGCTGGGCTCCGACCAGGACGACCGGCCCGGGAAGGTCGACCAGCAGGAAGCTGAGCGCCGCGGCAGTAAAACCTAGGGTATCGGTCCCATGGGCAACGACGATCCCCCGTGCTCCCTTCGAGAAGGTCGTAACGATCTTCTCGGCGAGCACTCGCCAGTCGTCCGGCACGAGGTCCTCGCTCAGTCGGTCGAACACGGGCACGATCTGGACGCGGCCTGAGGCCTCGAGCTCGGGGAAGAAGGCGAGGATCTCGCGCTCCTCCTTCACGGGCCGTACCCCTCCCGTCTCGTAGTCCACGCGGGAAGCGATCGTTCCACCGGTCGTGAGGAGCGCGATCCAAGGTCCCGCGTCCCCCGCCCGGGAAGGCGCGGGAGGTTTCGAAGGAGGGGCTGCAACCAGCGGGCTTCCCCCGAGCAGGCGGAAGCGGAACGTCGGCTCGATTTGCACCCCGATGTTGTATCCGCTTTCGAGCTTGAGCTGCAGGACCCGATCCCCCGAGAAATCGTGACGAGGGACCACCGTACCGCTCCAGGTGTGGCCCTCTGGGTCGGATAGCTCGACGCGCTGGCCCGTCGGCAGGGCACTCAGCTCCTTCCAGGCATCGGGACGAGAGGGGTCGCTCATTCGTACGGAACCGGGCTCGACGGACCACGGAGCGGCGTCCGGTATAAGATGTCGTTCCGAGGGGGGACCCCGCGACCCCGGGCTTTTATAGACGACGCTCCCTCGGCGCGCCGGGACCGATAGAGCACCGAGATGCCCGTGTGGGGTAGCTACGGGGCGGGGGCACGAACCCCCTCCCGCTGCAATGGATTATCCTAGAGGCCTGCGGAGCCTCAGACCTGGGTTCGAATCCCAGCACGGGCGCTTTCCCTTGGTGAAGCAAACCGTCCGGTCCCGGTACTATCGACCCGCAAGGCGGCTGGCAAGTCTGCCCGCTCGACCCACCCCGGGAATTCCGGGGACGGTTCTGGCCCCGGAACCAGGCTTCGCACGACAAATACTGTCGTCTAGGTCCCGACAATCGTATCGGTGCAGGAGTACCCCCAGAGTGAGAGGCAATCGTTCTCGTAGTAGAACGGGACGACGGATTGACCGACCATCACGACGTGGGAAAGCGTCACCGTTGTGTTGACGGTAAACGCGATTGCGGCGACCCCGTACGACCCACCGACAATCCAGTTCTGGAGGAAGGCGTAGCTCCCGTCAGCCCCCTCTAACCCGTAGTCGACGCTGTTCACCAGGGTATTCCCCCGCACGACGCAGCCGTCGCAACCACCGTAAAGTTCGACCCCGATATCCGTGTTGAAAACCATGTTGCTCTCGATCGTTGTGCCCAGTCCCGGATCGAAGATGTCCATGATTCCGGCAACCTGGTACTGGTTCGCAAACGACGGACCGCACAGGCCCTCGGCGACCCACGTCGCGTTGTACTCGCACTCGGAGTCACCGATCACATTGAAGGCAATCGTCGCGGTGCCGTCATACAGTTCGATTCCCGAACCCGAAAGACCAGTCGTGCTCCCCACGATCGAATTGTAGAGGATCGTAGCCGAACCCGAATCCCCTACGAGTATCCCTGAGCCATAGGGCTGGACGCGGATCGTGTTGTGGGCGATGTACGCCGAGCTCCCATAACCCACGATGACCCCAGTGTTGCAGGATCCCGGCAGGCCTGTCAGGGTGTTGTCGACGATGGCCGCAGAACTCGCATTCGCTCCTTGACCCACCGAAACTGCCGGACCCCACCCCGCGGCTGGGCCACAGTCATCCGCGCCGGCTATGACCTCGGTGTTTGAAATGAGCGCGGAGCTCCCGGCCGGCGAATCCACTCCTCCACCCACAGAAACGCTGGCTCCCCCGAACCCGAATCCGGAAATCGTCACTCCGGAGAGCGTCCCGAGGCCGACCAGTGCGGGGGCAGGGGGAGATCCCACGACGTAGTCAAGGCCGAAAGCAACCCCAGTCCCGTATGACATGAAGCCGGCCCCAAGATCGCACGACGCCCCCTCTGCGGCCCCGGTTGTAGTGAGGGTGGCCGATTGCAGGTTCAGGAAAGCACCTCCCCCGACTCCGATGCCTCCCCCCGCGTAGCCACGTTGGAACCCATTGGCCGCGTACGGGGAGGAGATAACGCATTGGAGGGTCACGACGACCGTGAATCCCGACAGGGTCACTGTGGCCGCGTGACCGAGCTCGATGGTCCAAGGATTGCCAAAGGCGTCCGGTTTCAGCGTTGTGGGACTCTGGATGATCGTCCTTCCTGCCCCCGCGCCCACGATGTTGATGGATCTGTCGATAGTGAGTTGCTGGACGTACGTGCACGCGGAGAGGGAGATCGTGGCTCCCGAGTGCGCGGCGTTGATGGCGTTCTGAAGGTTACCCCCGCACGGGACCTTCACCCCGCTCGAATTGAACAGCGTGGCCGAAGCGCGCGCCCCCGGGACCAGCACAAGCGCCAGAACCGAAGCGAGGATCACGACAAGACAGACTCCGATCACGCCCGGTGCTAGTCGCCGAGAACGTCGCGGCAGGTTCCCCGCGGGCATTCCGAGCCCGATACTCTTGGTGATTCCTCCCCCTTCTTCTTTATCCATGGTTTCTCCTTTTCCGGATACGCGGGACGGTCTCGAGAACGTCGGCAAAGCGTGCGACTGCCCCGCGGTACCGCCCGACCGGAGAACGGGGTGACCCTAGTAGACCGCTTGTTGAGCGCTACACAACAAACCGGTAGTCGGCTCAGCGGACTCGCTTGGCACACGCATTGCGCGCGGTCGGGGCGACTCGACCCGAGCCCGAGCTCATAGCCAGGGGACGGAGTCGGGGGCTAGTGCGTCGCCACAACGGGCGTATTCGCACGCTCCGAAGCCGGGCATCCATTGCGCTTCGGGCTGATCAGAGGCGGGACGACGTTCGCCCGGGTGACCGCGGCTGCCGAAATCGCAAGCTGGCGTGCGATGCGCTGGTCCGTCCAACGACAGTAGGGTCGCGATGGGCCCCATAGCTCTGGACGGACCATCTTCACGCCGTCCAACCGGGAAAGATCTCGCACGAGGGTCGGGACCTCGTGAGGAGAACGCGCGGGGACGATTGCGGCAAAGCAGCTCGCGGGATCGTATTCCGGGGTCATCGTTCCCATGCCCTCGAGGGACATTGGGATCATATGGGGAAAGTCAGCTTCCAGCTCCCTTCGGACCCGCTCGACGTCTCCGGCGGCACGGCAGTAGAAGCCGAGCGTGACGCACCCCAGTTTCGACCAATCGATCTTGGGGGCATAGGACACAATTCGGTCGTTGAGGAGCGCGGAATGGTGGCTGACGAAGGTCTTCCGGGTCACGCCCACCAGCCTCGCAGCATGAGAAGACGACACGTTAGGGTTGGCAACGATGACGGCGATGATGCGCCAGTCCAAGGGGGTCAGTTCCCGCGAGCACGGAGGGCACTCCAAGGCGAGCGGGCCGGTCACCTTGCCGGAGGGCGAGAGTTTTCGGAGCAATCCCATCCTGCGCTCGATATGAGTCCGATCGTCGAGGACCATCATCACCGCCACGAGATTGACGTTCCAATTGGTCGCGGAGTCCGCACAGTGAAGACTCGCGCCGAGCACGCCGTCCACCGGTTCGAGCTTGTCGAAGAGGGCCCAGCCCTCCGCCGCATCCGCCACTTGGATCTCCGAGTACGCCACTCCCACACCGAAGATTGCGAGGTTCATGTGGACCTCGAATCCGTCCCAGAAGCCTTCCCGTCGCCAGCTACGGATACGGGACCAGACCGCCGTTCGGTCCATCCCAACATGGGAGGCGATCTCCGCTACGGCTATCCGGGGGTCGGTTCCCCACGGCGACCAAACGCCTCCTCGGTACATCCATCGCAGGATGTCGAGGTCTCGATCGTCCATGCTTCGCCTACCCCCGATGGGCCCGCCGGCCCGGAATCGCGGGGAGAACGTGGGAGCGGAGACCGCCGAACACGGCGTTAAACAACCGCGGCACCGAAACGCCCGGAAGACCACGCGTTCGCCCCGCGACACCCCGAGCTAGACCCGAACCACGACCCAGGGCAACCCTGCCTCCGCGCTGGCCGCGCGTGGCCATGTCCTTCGACCTTGGGTGGGGCGTTTATGCCCCCAGCCCGTATAATGACAAGGTCTAGCACGGTCTACATGGAGTTCGACCGCGCCGCTCGGGTACTCCCTCCGTCGTTTGCTTCGGCCGCCCTTAGGGCGGTATTCGTGCCCCCGGGGGTAACGAATCCCAGCACGGGCGCTTTCTCGAGGATGGCTTACCCTACAGAGCTCGGGCGAACCCAATTTCTCGAATCACCGCGGGAATTCCGGGGCCCGTGCGGGCCCCGGAGCGGAGTTGGATAGGAGGAAGGGGTTGGCCGAGTCGCGAGGACGCCCGAGCTGGGTCCGCTTGCGTCTTCACAACCCCGGGGGACTCGAGGTCCCGAAGACGTTCCCGATCCATACGTTACCGGTGCCGGTTCCGTCCCAGTACAGGTCGTCCACGCCGCTGCTTTTCACCACGTTCCAGGCCGCTGTGTTGTAGCTCGACCCATCCGTGACCGCGATGCCGTACGCGACACTGTTCTTGATCAGGTTGCCCACCACCCGAACGTTGTTGGCGTAGTCGACCCAAACTCCGGCGTAACTTCCCAGGATGGTGTTCCCGCTGATCACTGCTGGGCCGCCCATGACGTAAACCCCGGCCGCCCCTCCGCCGAGGATCATGTTCCCCGACACGACCAGGGACTTGAGGCTCTCGCTGATGATAACAGAGTACCCCCCGGATCGCTTCCGACGTAGCAACCGCAGGTTGTGTCCGTTTGGAACACATTGCCGGAAACCACCGCGCTCAAGGTGCTTGCAATTCCGAAGTCGACCGCACCGAGATCAAGCAGGATGACCGCGTTGGCTCCGTTATTGACCTGGAAGTCGTTGCCCGTGATGTACACCGTGGACGGCGTGTCGGGTCGCTCCAACGATTGGATTGCGAACAGGCCCACATAGTATGACACGCTCGGTTCACGGTTCCCGCAGAATGTGAGCTGGCTGTTCGACGCGTCAAAGAAACCCAGCGGCTCCGGACTGTTGGTGAGTGTGTTGTCGCATACCGTAACCATAGAATTCACGATGGAAACCACCCACACCCCGGATTCTACGGAGTTGAACACGCTATTGGTCACGGAGAAAGTGCCGGAAAGCTGGTAAGTGTCCAGGCCCAGATTGGTCCATCCCGGCCTCAGGATGAGGCCCTCGTAGGTGATCGCGTCCCACATGTTGGTTCCTGCGGCATCCCCGGGGGCTCCGAGCACCGTGACGTGGTCAATCGCGGCCGAAGCTCGCACACCCCCTACCTCGATCGCCGAGAAAAGCGCAGTATCGACAGCTAACCCACCGCTAATGGCCTGTGAGTTCCATCCAAGCATGGCGTTCGTATACGGGTCGGTGATCGTCATCCCGGAAACCGCAAACGATCCGTTGATGAAGGTGATCAGGTCCGGCCAAGGGTTCTGCGGGCCCGGGAGTCCCGCCCAGAACGGGCTGGTGCTGGTATTGTCCGCGGGAGCGGGCGACGGAAGATTCGGAAGGCCCCGCAGGATGGTCCGTCCCTGGCCCATCCCGACGAAGTTCCCTTGGAACCCGTAAACATAGATTTGGCCAATGTAGTAGGTGTCCGTCTCGAGCTGGATTGTGCACGTTCCACGGGAGCTCGTGCACGCGTTGAACGCGGCCTGGATGTCCGCCGTATCGTCGTGCCCGTTCGGCTTGACCACGTAGGTGTGGCTGCCGGTCGAATACTGAACGAGCTGGGAGCCGCCCCCAACACCGCTACCGGCCGGTAGCAATGCAGGCGCAGGCGTGGGGCGGGCGGCGTCCCATGTCGTCAGCCCGATGGTCAACATAATCGCCGCGATGCAGACCACTGCCGCGAGTACGATTGTCGTGTGCGTCTTTTCTCCCCTTGTATTCCACTTCATTGTCCCTCCTTTTTCGGAACTAAGAACAATGCCGAAAGCATCGGAAGAATGCGCGACAGCTCCGCGGCACCGTCCCGACTAGGGAGGGTCGTCGGCGTAGTAGACCCCTCGTTGAGCGACGCCCAACAAACCGGGAGTCGCACGCCCGAGGTCTCAGACCTGGTCGAATCGAGGAACGATGAAAAGCGAGGCTGACCCGACGGTTCCCGGTTCGACCGTAGCGAGTCAGGAGTCGAGGGCTACTGCAACGTTAACTCGAATTCCTCCGTCGGGGCGGGGTCGCGTACCCGCGACCCTTGCGACCACCCGAGCGCAGGACGTGGGTGGGCACGACGGGTGCCAGGCTGCCAAGGTGTTCGACGATGCGTTGGTTGACCCACTTTGGGAATCGACGCTCCGGTCCCCAGACTTCGGGGCGCACCAATCTCACTCCACTAACCATGGAGAGGTCACGAACGATCGTCTGGACTTCGTGAGGTGAATGAGCGGGGACGATGACGCTAAAACAAGTCGAGTCGTCCCAATTCGCATTTATCCCCCCGAATTCCCAGAGGGGGGCCAGCGGGATCGAGTGAGGAAATCGGGCATTGACCTCCCTCTGGACCCGATTGACATCTCGGGCATCGTCGCAGAATAGTTCGAGGAGAACGCATCCCATCCTTGACCAATCTACCTTCGGGAGGTAGAACACCGTGTGGCCGTCGATGAGTGCAGAATGATGATACGCGAAGGTCTTGGGGGTGACACCGACGATGCGTGCGACCCGAGAGGGTTGTGCATCGGGGTTGGCGACGACGGCGGCGATGATCCGCCAATCCAGGGGAGTGAGTTCCCGCGAACACGGAGGTTCCTCGCGGCGGAACGGCCCGCCCACAATTCCTGTCGGGGAGAGTCGCCGGAGCCAGCGCATCCTCTGGTCCAGGTGAGCCGGATTTTCGGCGACCAATGCCACACTCACTGCCTCGACATCCCGCTGGGTGATCGTGTCCCCGAAGGTAGCTCGCGCCCAGAGGACCCCCTCTATATGTTCGAGCTCGTCCAGCAGGGCACAACCCTCTGCGGGGTCCGCTACATGAATCTCGGCGCGGACCGTTCCGATGCCGAGGGTCGTGAGGTTCAGGGTCACCTCAAAGCCGTTCCAGAACCCTTCCCGTTTCCACCTCCTTAGCCTATCCCAAACCGCGGTCCGGTCGAGTCCGACGTGAGAGGAGATCTCGGTGGGAGTAATCCTAGGGTCGGCGCCCCAAAAAGAAAACACCCCGTCCGGATACATCCACCGCAGTATGTCGAGGTCGCGGTCGTCCACGCCTCCGCTCACCCCCAAAGGGCCCGCGCACCCGGAACCCCGTAGAGCGCCGGCTCGACGAGGCTGATCCATACGACGTAGACCCTAGACAGCGTCGAAAGCCCCTGGAAATCACGCGTCCGCTCCGCCGCACCCCAGGATGGGTCCGAATCCTCACGCGGGGCCACATTGCCCACGCGCCTTCCGCGGGCGGCCATGTTCATCGACCGTGGGTGGCACGAAACTGCCCCGCACCCGTATAATGACATAGTCTAGCACGGTCTACATGGTGGTGTTCGACCGCGCCGCTCGGTGCCCCCTCCGTCGGTTGCTTCGGTCGCCCTTAGGGTGGTATTCGTGCCCCCGGGGGTAACGAATCCCAGCACGGGCGCTTTCCCCGGTGCCGGACTCAATTCTCACCTACTCGACGACCGACCGCGAGCACCGTGCGATAGGGACGCTGAAAGAGTTCGTCGCCC
Source organism: uncultured Thermoplasmata archaeon (assembly GCA_963735185.1). Taxonomy (GTDB): domain Archaea; phylum Thermoplasmatota; class Thermoplasmata; order Lutacidiplasmatales; family UBA184; genus Lutacidiplasma. The sequence continues at coordinate 1,489,962 of CAVTJV010000007.1, read as the reverse complement.
AGCTTCAACGTCGAACGAGGGGGAGGAAGATCTGGTCGACAATCTCTTCCAACACGGAATCGGGAACTACGTCCTGCGTGACGATCATCTCGTGACGAAACAGGTCGACCGGCAACCGTGCGATTCGCGACGAGATACGGTTCGTTGAGACTTCGCCCCGGCTACGGGCACGCTGCAGGATGACGGCCATGACACCGGGCACGACCTCGAAAACGGGATGGCCCGCCCTCTCGAGTGAGGGAGCATCGAGCAGGAGCCCTCGCATCACGTCCTTGGGGGCTCGCCGCAACCGTCTATTTTGGTCACGCAGCAGCTCGAGGACATCCTCTCGTAGGATTCCTGTGTCAGGAATGTTGTCGGCCATCGCTCCCGTCCGGCTCCGCAGTGCGGCACGAACGAGCTCGGCCCGGCTTCTCCACCGGCGGTAGATCACTGGCTTGCTGGTGTGGGCTCGGACGGCGACGTTATCGAATGTGAGGCTCTCGTAGCCCCCCCTCTTCAGTTCGGCCCACGTTGCTTGTAGAATCGCATCTTCGAGGACCGCTCCCCTTCGGCGTGAAGGCGTCCCCACGTCTCGGACCCCCACTCGAGGATCAACGCCCTGCGGTCGTGCCATGAAACATAGGATACGATGGTTTCTAATATACCCTACCCCGTCATAGGATACGAGAGTATCCTATAGGGGGGACGACCTTGACTCAGCCATCATCGGGGAGTAGCGCAAGGTCGATCGATGAGGCTCAAGGAACCGACCCGACCTTTGACCGGTCCTATGCAAACCGGACCCTGGTGTTGCTGGCCCTGATCCCGGCGTTCATCCTTTACGTCGATACCATGCTCACTCCGGCGCTGCCGACGATTGCGAAGGAGTACGGAGTAAGCATCGCCCAGACGAGTTTGCTGATCTCGCTCTATACCGTGTTCGGTGTCGCGATCATGCCGATCGTCGGCAAGCTCGGGGACATCTACGGCAAGAAGCGAGTGATGGTCTACACCCTCACGGCGTACCTTGCCGTCGCGACGACAACTTCCTTGGCACCGAGTTTCGGCCTGATCGCCGCCTCCCGGTTCTTCCAGGGGATCGGACTGGGTGCGATCCCGCTGTGTTTCAGTCTCGCCCGGGAGCAATTCCCGCGCAACATGGTCCCCCGGGCTCAAGGATTGATCAGTGCGGTCCAACTTTCAGGATCGGCTGCGGGGCTCCTGGGGGGCGCGGTGGTCACTATCGAGTTTCACTGGCAAGGAAACTACTACCTCGCCCTACCGTTCATCCTCGTCCTGACCCTGCTCACCGTGGTCTTCGTCCGAGAGTCGAAGAACCGGAAACCCGGCGTCCACCTCGACTATGTGGGTGCCGCGTGGCTCGGAACCTCCCTCACCGCGATTGTTCTCGGATTATCCGAAGGAGCGAATTGGGGATGGCTATCCGCGCCGGTACTCGCGCTACTGCTGGGTGGCGTGGCCCTGATCCTACCGCTCGGGTGGTATGAAAGCCGACGGGCCGAGCCGATACTGGACCTCAAGCTCCTGCGTCGACGGAACATCCTGATCGCTAACGTCATCGTCCTCGTGTTCGGCATGTCCCTTGGGGTCGCGCTCCAGGCGTTCACCTTCTACATGCAGTTGCCAGCACCTAGTGGGTTTGGCCTCGATATAATCCACACCGGACTCTACTTGCTACCCGTGGTCGTCGTCATCCTGCCGGTCTCTTACTTCGTGGGTATGGCGATTCCGAAGTGGGGTGTCAAGCCGTTTCTCTTCCTTGGGTCCGGTCTCGCTGCGGTCGGATTCCTTCTGGTCTCAACGTCCACGAGTGCCCTAGAAGTCTCGGGCTACCTCGTGGTGTACGCGTTCGGGGGCGGCCTGATGAGCGTGTCGATTCAGAACCTCCTTGTGCTGTCCCTTGGGAAGGGCGAGATGGGACTCGGAACCTCGTTGAACACGGCATTCCGGTACATGGGCCAAACTCTCGGAGCCCCCCTGTCGGGCGCCATCCTTTCCACCTTCGTTGCTACGGACATCGTAGCGGGGCACGGGCTTACACTTCCGACGAGCGAGGCGTTTCACTACTGCTTCTACGCCGCAGGGGCCATATTCGTCGTGGTAGGATTATTGGCAGTAGCCGCTCGGGAAGTCATGGGAAAACGTAGCCTCGGGGAGGCACCAGAATCCGGCTCGACATGAGCCGCGCGCATCCGAAGACGGACCGCGATCAGCGAGCAGGATGCCCCCGTGAGGAGCGGACGAAGGGATCTACATCGCTCGGTTTCGTCACAACCACCGCGCACGACGCGATCCGGCAGCCTCTGAGATGGCGCTCCACGAATCGGACAGAAACGGAACCATAAGGGTACGAGTCCCAGCACGGGCGCTCTCCTCGGGGTCGGAATCTCACTTCGCGCCCGGTCGATGACCGAACCCGATCAGAGAGCCTGCCTTGGCGAGAGGCGTGAAGTGGGGGGAATCCCACCCGCGACGCGGGGTTGTGCGATGTCAAACGGCGCAACGGAACCGTTGCTTAAGGGGACGCTCATCGCCTATTCGAGGGCATTGACGAGGGCGAAGCCGCTACGCGACTACTCTATCCGGGTAAGCCGGTACGGTTCAGTGGCGCTCTGATCGGATAGGATGCGGGGCGACATGTATGGTCGGAGACCGGAAAGGAAGACCCGTCCGTTGGAGTATTCCACATCGATAATGTTTCTGCAAATCGGGCTCACCGTCGGCAGCACCGGGTCATCCGATCGTCCCATCGCGATCACGTGGACTGGGCTCTTGGGAAATATGGTCTCAGCAAGTGCCGGAAGGATTGCATGGGCAATGGGCATCCCGGCTCCCTCTGCCATCGCCTCGAGTCCTGATAGGTACACCACAATGAGGTTCAGTCGATCGGAAGTCTGGGGGGCGGCCTGAAGGAACTCGGAGTCATCGGGGACCGGCACTGCCGGGCCTGCCTTGGTCCAGCGAATCCGGTCGAATGGAATGACTAACTCCGGCATTTCCTCTGCGCGATTGTGTCGGGGAAGGGCTGACATGACCCGCAGCCCGCTTCTGACCGCGTCCTTAGGGAGGGTGTCCGCGATGGATATGTACGAGTCCTCGGGCTCTAATGAGCCTGGGCCGATAACGAGGGCCCGCCCACCGGTTCGGATGGCCTGAATTACCATTGGGCCCGAGATCGCCCGGCAAACTTCCCGTGGCGCTTCCGTATCGAGGTTGAATAGTGTCAGCGCGTCGGGAAGGAGCCGTCCAAACGCATCGGCATAATCGGTGCTTCCGGGCCACATTCCCGGGTCTTCGGGATGGGGGTCATTGGCCGGGGGGTGGATTCGGTCGAAGGCTCCCGGCCCGGCCGGTGTGATCGCGGCGAAGCGACCCCCGGCAATCGTGAAAGGGTAGGTATCGACAGCGACCTTAACGCCGCGAAGCTTCTGAATTCCGAGCCACCGTTCTAGCCTGCCTTCCCTCAAAAGTCGCGATGTCTCCACGATCCCGTCCACCTGGTAGTCCAACGTCGAGGGCGTATCCCGCTCGAGCACGAGAACGAGCGAGATGTTTCCCTTCGCCATCCGCCTAAGCAGGATACGTTCGATCTCGGTTCGCGACGGAACCGGCTCCCCCGGGCTAACGACTCTTTCGAAGTACTGGTCGATGATCGCGTCCCACGAATCGAGGACCATCAGGGTGGGGTTCTTGGGGTCTGTTTTGCTCCAAGCTGATTGGATGGCCTTCGGGAGCCAGAGAAACTCGTCTAGTTCCTGAGCTTCGTCCCGTTGGGCTATCATGTTCTCCTTGATATTCAGTGGGCCGCGATCCTGAACGTGTGCGGTTTCTTCGGAGGCGTCCACGATCTCGATTCCCTCAGGCGACACCATACCCAACCAAGGAATCTGGCGGAGGAGGGACCCCCGCGTCACTCGGAGGCTTACGTAGACGCGGCGCCCATGGAACGATTCCATCAGGGCCAGCGCCAGCATCGTCTTGCCGGATCCCGGTGGCCCTCGGATCAAGAGGGTCTGCGCGTGCGGTGGCTGTATGAAGACCTCGAGCTCGGGAGGAATTCGGACGACGGTGCTCATCACGCCTCCGCCGCAAGGGTGGCGTATGACAGGAGGCAGGTCCGCGATTCTTGCGTAACCGGACCGATACGGATTCGCCGCACGATGTATGTGTCTTCTACCGTATTTATCTAACCATACCTAGATTTCAAACCGCTTTTGCGTCGTTTATTATCGTGGGCGCGCGTCTACCCGCCGTCGGAGGTGGTCGCGTCCACTTCTCGCGCCCCCTTCAGGCGGACGAGGATTCTGAGCCAACGAATCGGGCAGAAACGGAACCATAAGAGTACGAGTCCCAGCATCGGCCCTTCCCCCGGTCCGGACCCCAGTTCGGGTCGGGAGACAAACGGTCCTAAAGGGTCGGGCCCCTCGACCGACGCCGCCGGCGCCTCACGTACATGACGGCGCTGACCACGACCGCGACAATGATGAGCGCGTTCAACGCGTAGACCCACCATGATGCCCCGGTAAATTCCCCGAGCAGCGAATAGGAAAAGGGTCCCACCACACTCACGTAACCCGACCCCTCGTCCGGAATGTAGACATATCCATTGCTCGCGTCGTACGCCACGTTGGTCGGATCGAAACCGAGGGGGATCGATTCGACCACGGACGTACCGCTAATCATCGTAAGATTGTCGGTGTCATCCACCACGTAGACATACTGGTTGGCGGGGTCGTAACCGGCGTAGTATGGTGCGCCAAAAAGAAAGATCGATCCAACCGCCGAAATCCCGTCGATCACGCTCACGTTGGTCGTCTGGAGATTGGTGACGTAGACGTAGCCGTTGCTGCTGTCGTAGGTCGCGGAATCCGGTTCGGCGCCCAGACTCACTTGTCCGACCACCGTGGTGCCGTTGATCACGCACATGTCGGCGTTCTCGGGGGTTAGGACGTAGACGTACTCGTTGCGCGGATCGTACGTAGCAAAGGTCGGGATAGCTCCCACATCCACTGAGCCGACGGCGGATGTCCCACTGATCACGGTTACGTTGTCCGACCCCATGTCCGGCACGTAGACGTACCCGTTCCCACTGTCGTAGACGGCCATCTCGGGCCCGGGCCCGGAGGGCACGTTCGTTACCCACGACGTACCGCTAATCACACTCGTGTTGGTGGAGTCCTCGTCCGGCACGTAGACGTACCCGTTACGGGGGTTGTAGGTCGCCCAAGCTGGGCCGGCACTGACGTTCACGGACGCGACCAACTCAGTTCCGTTGATCACGCTCACATTGTTGGAATACTCGTTCGGAACGTAGATATCCCCGTTCCCGGGGTCGTACCCCACGTACGCCGGGTCATCCCCTACGTTTAGGGAAGCCACGACGTGGGTCCCACTGATCACGCTTACGTTGTTCCAGAAGTCGTCCGCCACGTACACGTACCCGTTCCCTCCGTCGTACGTCGCCCAGTTGGGTGAGCCTCCCACGGTGACGTTGGTGAGCACGCCGATGGCCGGCGCGAAATCGGTCGACAATCCCTGGTCGAGGGTTGCTGCCGTGGGGGTTCTCCCAAGGGAATGTGGGCCGAGAACCGCCGGAGGGGAGAGGCCCGCATCCCATGGGAGTCCCGAGGCCGAGAGGACCGCCACGACTACTAGGACCGAGGTCAGGAGCCAGACCATCGGCCCTACCGCAGGCGCGGAGTGTCCGACGCCCCGGCGAGGGTGATTCATTATCCCCCCCGGGGGCGGCGAAAGTGAAGCTGGCGCGTCGGATTTAGGGTTCTGGACGCCGCTCGGGCTCCCCTCGAGATCGGGGACGGTCCGGCGTCCAGCCTGTGTACCGGACGGCAGTTGGGCCCTGAGCCTCCCACCCCCGATTCCATGCCTCTATCCCTCCCGTGGACTATCGCTCTAGCCGGCGCCACCGCTCGATCCCATCGCAGACGAGCCCGATTGCGACCCCGAGGCCCACGATCGCCAATAGTGGGAAGACATACATCCACCAGTAGTCGAAGCTTCCCGGAAAGCTGGTCCCCTCACACGTCCCGAAACCGAGGAGGTATCCCCACTCGGGGAAGGATCCTGAGGGAAGGGGCCAGAAGCTGGGAAGGAGAGGGATGAGGTAGGGAGGCGGGAACTGGCCAAACGGCGCAGTGATGTGGACCTGTTCCCCGCCGGGGTACTGACAATCCCAGAACCAAGGAAACACGGAGAGAACGAAGAAGATCGGCACCACGTCCAGGGGTACCTGGGCAAGTACCGGGCCCAAGGCGTTTGGCAACACGTGCGCGAACAGGATACGAGAGAACGATGCACCTGACGCTCGAGCCGCTTCCACGTAGCGTTGATGGGCGATATTGCGGGCCCTTTCTCGAACCGCCCGCGCCATCGTCGGCCAGAGGATTATCCCGAAGACTACGACAGTGAGAGGGAGGCCAAGCGACGCGGGGGCCTCCGTCATGACGCCGATGAAGATGACGGCGACGAGAATGAACGACGGGATCGAGCCGACAGTGTCGCCGACAAGGGTCACGATCCCGTCCAAGAGTCCCCCTTCGTCGAGACCCGCCAACGCTCCCAAGAAGAGACCCAAGAACACATCGAGCGCCAGAACGCCGGCGACGATGCTCAGGTCCCAGGGCGTCGCCCGCCAGATCGCGTCGAACAGGTCGGTGCCAAACCCGGCCATCACCCCGAACGGGTGGGCCGCTGAGGGTCCGAGAGCGTTCACGAGGGGGACCCAGGACGCAGTCTGGGGAAGTTGATTGAGCGAGCCGCGAAAGACGACCAGCGCGCTGAAGGCGGCGAACACGTAGAAGGCGAGGATCCCGGCGCCCACGAAGAGCCCGAAGGGGGGGGGCCGCCGGGCCCATCGCTCCCTCAGGTTGGGTCGTTGCGGGACAGGGGGCGCGTCGGTGTCGGGGGAGACCGGAACCTCGGTCATCGGCTGGCCAACCCCCGCGGGTCCAGCCGCAACGCGATGAGGTCGACGAGAAGCGCCCACGAAAGGACCACGATTGCGATCAGGAAGACGAGAGGAATGATGGGAGACAGAACTCCGCCGGTCAGGACGGAGAAGACCAGATACCCCAAGCCATCCTGGTCGGCGAACGCCACCTCCACGGCGAACTGGACGCAGAGGTATTCCGGGATGGTTAGCGCGAAGATTAGCAGGAACGAAGGGGTGACCGATCGGGCGGCGTGACGCCAAAGCAGCGTGCGTTCGGAGACTCCCCGCGCCCGCGCTCCGACGATGTAGACCTCTTCCCGGGCCGAGCGAACGATCGAACGGGCGTGCCGGAAGAAGATCGCGACGTAGACAACCGCGACGGCCGAACCTTGGATGAGGGTCTTCACGAAAGAGATCGCGGCGATCGTCCAGGCCTGATGGATCACCGCATCGACGAGCGGGAGCCCGGTCGGCTGGGTCGCGAAGTCGTAGAGTATCCAGGAAGGGTACCCGCCTCGGACGATGAACCAGATGTCCCCGGGAATCAGTCCTTGGCCCGGAATGTCCTGGAAGTAGCCCACGAAGCCCAGGAAGACGACGTTCAGCACCACGGCTCCCACGACAAAGGCCGGAAGCAACGCCGCGACCAGGGTCGCGAGCCGAACGGGAGGGTCGATTCCCGGACGGTGGCTCCAGCCGGCGACCAGGCTGATGGGATACGCCAGGATGGCGGCCATCGGGAGCGCGAAGACCGCGAGCTGGAGGGAAGCGGGAATATAGTAGGCAAAAATCTGGGGCCAGACAAACCGATACTTCAGGTAATCCGCGGTCCCCCAATTTCCGGTGAAGATGTTGAACACCAGTTGAAGGAATCCTTGGTCGATCCCGATCAGGTTGTCGGGCGGAAACTTGGACAGGTCGGTGGGCACTTCGATAGCGAGATACAGTATCAGGAGGACGATCACCAGCTGTACGGGAATCGTCAAAACTCGTCGCAGAGCGTACCGAGCCGGTCCCGAAAGGACCCAACGACGCGCTCGCGGTGCGGGAGCGCCGGGTGGCGCATCGGGAGGCATCGGGCTCGAACCGGGACCGGAGCGCGCCTCGGAGGGAGGGGTGGTCACGGGGCCGGTCTCCGGGGGAAGCTCGTCCATCCGGAAACCTTGCCTGGATCGCGGGGGGGAACTAGCTGACTCGCCCGAGTCGAGCAGTCGTCGTGCCCATGGAATGTGGCCGGACCGAGAGATCGGTCGGGCCCGGTCCCGCTCGATCCGGGGAAGAAGACCGGAGCCCCGGTCATCTGCCGTCCGAAGGTAGCGCGGATATTTGCTCGTTGTGGAGCGTGGGAGGTCGGGGCTTCTCACGAGGAACGGCTCCTGGCTACTATCCCACACGTAGGGGGAACCCGCGCAGCGCGCTAACCGGTCTCGTTCGCTGTGGTCACCCTCGCTGAAGGAATCCGAAACCGTCGGTCTTGCTTCCGCTCACCAAGCGAGCCGATCAGTGACAATCCGCGAATCGCGCCTCCTAGGACCGACCTTCAGGAAGAAGGCGAGGGTTTGATGACCGACCGCGAGAAGCGAGCGCGCGGTTCGACCACGCCCTGTGCAGTTGCGATTACCTCCCCCGCCGCCTTCACGCGGGCGCGGAGTCGGTGGCGAACGAATCGATGAGAAGTGGAACCATAAGAGTACGAGTCCCAGCACGGGCGCTTTCCTCGGTACGGGACTCCGCGTCGCGCCCGTTCGATGACCGACCGCGAGGAGCGGGGCGGGATCACAACCCGAACCGGGACTTGAGGAAGGAGAAGGAGGTCTTTCCCCTCCGAGTCTTGAACTCCACGGTCGGTGCGGTCCCCGGCGGAACCTGGGACCGGTCCCTCGTACGCAACGCCGCCGTCAACTGTTTGTGAGTCCATTTGATCATTACGTCGCAATTCCGTGAGACACCGGGCGAGACGCGAACCTTCCCCTCGGCAGAGACGGTCAATGATTCGGGCACGACCTCGGTCTGGAATGCCCAGACCTGCGGAAGGTAACCTCGAATGATACCGCGCCAGAATCCTCGGAGGTGGGGCTTGAGCTGCGATTCGATCTCCGGCCGAAGCGATGCCAGTAGGGACTCAAGTTCCGACATTGCGGACCGTCGTCACAAAACGAACACAACGCGCCCTCCTGTGGTCAACGGACCTCGAAGGAAACGACCAGCCCTGACTCCGCGCCGCGCTACCAAGGTTGAGCTAACGAGCCGGGTCCGGGGAACGCGGGCGAAATCAACCGAAGCCGCAGGACTCTGGGACGGTACCGTGACCGATCGCGGGAGGACCCGAAGGCGCAACGCCAAGACCAATCCGGTCCGACCCGCGGAAGGGGAGCAACTGAATTCGAATCAAGCTCGGGGCTATCGTGGCACAGTCGGTGCCTTCGATGTCCCGATAGCGGGTTCATTCGGAGGATCAGCAGATGCGATGACCGACCTAGGGAGATCCATCGACTTTGCGTCGTCGAATTTGGCCTCCCGGGCGCCTCGTTTCGACCTCAGGAGCATGTTGTTGGGCGCTGGCCTCCGAAACGGCGACCCCGTCCAGACCCCGGAATCCTTCGGTGGACAGACTCGTACCGGGGCAGAAACTCCCCGCTCCCTTTTCTCGTAGGAAGGTGGGGTTGCATGTCCATGAAACCGAAGAAAGGAACCGGCTCGGTCACCGAGTTGGCGGGCCGGGGGAAACAGAAGATGGTCACGATCGTGGACGAGGTGGACCGCTTCTTCAAAAGCGTCCATGCCGACATCGAGGATTGGAAATTCTCGATGGAGGATTACGGGGATGGCACCCGGATCTTCGTCCGATTCCAGGTCCACATCAACCGGTCGGAGGACTCCCCGAGTCCCCCCGGTCGAAGGAATGGGCACCGCGCCTGAACTCGACGGACGATACCGCGATGGACGTATCGGTGCCTGAGGGTGGGCGAACCCTGCCCGACGGGCGAGATGTCACCGAGGACATTCACCAGCCGGACGGCACTGGCGCCGCCCGACGGGCCGACCTGGACCTCGCCTCGTTTGTCGAGACTTGGAGAGGCAAGCACGACAGCAAGATGGGCGGCGAGTACCACAAACCCGGTGCTCCGTACATGGAAGCGCACTCCGACTGGAAAGGTCACACGCGCACCAGCGACGAGCTCTCGCCTGAGGTCGCGAACGAGCGTACCGATGAAGATTCATAGGATCCCAATGCCAGCGCGTAGGTCGCAGCCCCAGGAAGGGCTCGCGCCCAGGGTAATCGGGGCCCGCGACCGGAGTCTGGGCGCATCACGTAGGGCGGAACGACAGTTCCCGAGGGACGAAGTATGACGCACGGCCAGAATCTTCCGTCCCAGCCCAGGTTGGAGTTCGAGAAGACGCTCGACACGAAGACGGTGGAAGTGTTGGCCCTCGCGGTCTTTCGGACGTTGTTCCGAGACGGTCTCCACGTGCCGCTCAAGATGAACGGTACGATGGACATGGATCTCGTGGTCAAGGACAACAACGTCCTGCTGAACATGAATGAGGTTCACACGGCCGTTCCAGAACTGTCGATCTGGCGGATCACCTTCGCCTATCGCGGCAAGCCGGTCGTTGAATACGGCCGCGGGGTCAAGAACGACATGAAGGTCCACATCCCCCAATTGTGCTTTCTGATGATGGCGGCCTGGCGAGAGAAGAGGAAGAATAACCGAGCCAAGGCCCGGGGAGATGAGGGCCGAGCACGGCAATTGGTCACCATCTCGGCGACAGTGCCGAACACCGGGGAGGCTAGGGAGGTGGCGGGCTGATGGTGGATTTCGCGTCCCGCTCCAGCCACGAGGCCATTCACATGGCGTTTTTCCGCGAAGTTCTGGGGGACATTCGTCGGATCATGTCCGAGAACTATGACCTCCGCCGAACCTCGGTCCGTCCGATCTCATCGGACGCTTCTCACCTATCGATCCCGGTCAAGATCACCGGCGTCAACAAAGCCGACGACAACGCCCGGTACTTCGGGAAGATCCTAGGCAGCAACGACATTCTGTCCGACCGCTCGATGCAGCTGTTCAAGAACCTCTACTTGCAGATGAACGCCCTGGACCCGATCTTCGGTTTCACGGAGACCGCCGAGGACATGGCGCGGCAGCAGTTCCAGAGCCAGATGGCGATCTACGAGACCGGCATACCGACCGCGAAGCCGTTGGGCTATCACTCGGTCAATGGGAGCATGTGGCTTCTGGTGGCAGAGTATCTCGATTCACACCCTGCTACCGAATGCAAAGAGGTCACGACCGAGCAGATCGACACGATGTTCGGTTACCTCAAGATGCTGCACAGCAAGGGGATCTTTCACGGGGATATCAAGCGGGACAACATCATGCTGGGGGACAAGATCTACATCCTCGATGCCGGGGTCTTCCGCAAGGATGTCCCCCGCTCCAAGAAGCAGGCCTACGACCTAGCCTGCCTCATCTGTTCCTTCCTGGATTGCCACCCGGTCGAAGAGACCGTCAAGGACGCGCGGAAGTATTACACGCGGCAGAACCTACTGGACGTGGTCAAGTACCTCGACCTCATCCAGCGGCGCCAGGACTTCCACTTCAGCGACGAACAGAAGGACTCGTTGAAGCAGTTCTTGCGGGGCTGAACGGACGGGGTTTCACGCCTTCCGCGGGGCAGAGGCGAGGATGATGGTCTATCGGTCTTCGCCCTTGTTGTGCCGGATCAGCGCGATGGCGTGGACTTCGATGCGCGTGCCTTCCTTCGTTTCCTCAACGGAAAACTTCCACTCCTCCAAGACCGCCTTTACGTCCTTGAGGAAATTCCTCAATTCAAGGCTCTTTGCCTTGATCTCTTTACCAACATCGTCCTTCGCCATCGGTGTCGCCTTGCGACCGGTGGACAGGAAAGGTACTGATAAGCATATCTCAACCATTCTTCTCGCTCGAAACCGGTCCATGGACCTCGCCGCCGGGAGTCCCAACGCGGCGATCTCTCACCTGGGTCGGAAGCAGAGGCTGAGCCGGGAGGCGGTCTGCCCGAGGACTCGCTCCCAGACACGGCGGAGTCCGAGCCGGAATCACTCCGACGAACTTTGCGGTCAGCAACGTCCGCATTCGCGGTGACGGGGAGGGAAGATACGTCCGTTCCCCGTGCCGGTCGAACCGAGCGTTCGCGGACTGTCCGACCTCGATCGGATGGGTTCGGCCCTCCACCCGAAGAGCTGTCCAAGGGGTCGGGGTCCCCCTCGACCACCTCACCGCCGGCGCGCGGTCGTTCCGCCCGGTTTCTGCTTCCTTCGCCGGTCTCGGCCGCTCACGCAGGTTCCGTCCTCGTCCTTGGGTTCGCGGTCGAAGGCGCGACCGAGGTGTACCAGTTCCTAACACGAGCGAACCTCACCCTAGGGGCGTTCGAGTACTACACCACCCTCGCGACGACGATTCTCGGTTTCTATCTGATGTTTCTGGGACTTCGGGAATGGCACGCGTTCTACCCGAAGGTGGCGCGGACTCGGTCGGTCCCCCCGAAGCGTCGGTGGCCATGGGTCGGTCTCACGTACTGGACCGGCGGGACCGCGATGACGGCCGTTCTGAGCATCGCGCTTGGGGGTGGGGGAACCGGAGCGGACCCCTTCTGGATCGTGTGGCCGGTCGGGGGGGTTGTCGTCCTCGTATTCGGTAGCTTCTTCTTCGGGTTGAGAAAAGAGGCGCAACTCCTGGGCTCGTCCTGGCGCAACGCCCTCGGCTCGGCTGCGTTCGCGTGCTCGCTGGGCGTCGCGACGGTCTCCGGCCTCGTCATCGGCGATCAAGCCCTGCTGCTGCTGACCGAGTTCGTCACCAATTGGGTCGCGCTGGTCGTGACGGTAGGTCCACTCCTTGTGGCGATGTCCCCGATGTTCGTCACATACAGCCTGATGATCGGTTGTTTTTGGCCGGTCCTTCACCAGCAAATCCGCGGCGTCCCGGAACCTCCACTTCGTAACAGGCTAGTCGACCCATTCCTTGGGGTGGTCCCCGACGACCGACCGCTCGACGTGCCCTCTGCCTAGACGGGGGTCGGGACCGGGCGCGACCTAGTACAATGGAACGGTCCACCACGCCCAGGTCAACGACACTTCGAGTACCCTTCTGAACACCAGGATTTCCCAGCAGTTCGTCTGCTCAAGCTTTCTCAAAAGCGGAGATCGTGCGACCGACGAGGGAGGGCCTGCCCTCATCAAGGGCGCGCGCGTTCGATGACCGACCGCGAGGGACGCGCGAGGTTCTCGACCACGTCCGGTGTAGTTGCACCCACCGTGCACGTCGTCCTCCCGCGGTTGACGAGGCAGCGCTCAACGAATCGAGCGGAAGCGGAACCATCAGAGTACGAGTCCCAGCACGGGCGCATCCCCCGACTGGCTGTAGCTTCCCGGTAATCGAATGCGTGGAAGGTCGAATCCGCACGCAAAGGGATTCGGAGAACTAGTTGTCCAAGTCACGCAGAGGCAACCACATTCGCTTCGCGGCCGGTCCTGTAGCCTCCGGATTCGGCATAGAAAGGGAAGGAACAGAGCGGGACTACTGCGAGGGAGCAGGATGTCCGGGCGCTAGCTCGGAGAGTCCCCCTCCGGACCGAACCAACATCATCCCCACGGCCGAGGTCACCGCCGCGGCGATGAGAACCAAGGCGTCCAGCGACACGACCCACGGCTGTTGTACAAGGGGTAGGTAGCTGTAGTTCGCGAGGTAGAAGTAATACTCACCGAAGAAGCCGAGGACCGCGAGCGAGCAGGCCGCGCCCGCCCACCAGAGCCGGGGATGAAGCAGGATCAAGAGTGGTCCCACTCCGGCGACGACAATCAGAACGAGGATCCACGATGGGACGTACTCAGTGTACACGATCGGACCTGCCTTACAGTACGGCCCGCCGCAGGAGACGGACCATGTCTGGAGCTGCGAGAGCGTGTAGGCACTCGTGGCCGCGAGCGCGGCTCCAGCGGAAGCGAGCACTACACCAAGGCGGACCCGCCGTGTGGGAAACCGTTGCGCGATCCTCACGCGTTCTTGCCTCTGCCCAGGCCGTAAGTCAAACCTTCTCGATAAGTCTGCTCGGGACCGCCGGTGTTCGTGGCCGAGCGGCGAAACGGGGTGGGCGGACCTGAGGGGGTTCGCACCGACTCCGATACCTCCCGCGCCGCGCTCGGAAAGCGGATTCGTTACGCCGGGCGTTCCGTGTCCCAGCACGGGCGCTTTCCTCGGTGCGAAATCCCCCTTCGCCCTCGGCCGATGACATGACCGCGATCAGCGCGTGGGCCGACTCGGTCAAGCGAATAGGTCTTCGAGAGGGTTCTCCATTTCGCGGGCCTCACGGATTTGGACGCCTTGAGCCATCAGCTCACGAAGAACCGCGGGCACTTCCTCGGGTCCGGAGAGCTCCCGGAGGTAGTACTCCCCTTCATGGTCGTAGGCCGCGAGCGCGGGGGAAGGTTGGAGCACTCGAATCCCCAGTACGAAACGCGAACCCCGCACGTTCTCGATCCGGTCGAAGCGGGAGACCTTCCCCGATTTGATCACGAGAACGTAGCGGCCGATCTCGCGCGCCTCGAAGAGGTTGTGCGAAGAGTACAGCACGATCTTTTCGCGGCTCAATTTCAAGATGAGCTCTCGGATCTCGCGCGCCACCTTAGGGTCAAGATTGGCGGTCGGCTCGTCGAGGAGGTAGATCGACCGCTCTCGAAGGAACACGCGGGCGATCGAGACTCGTTTGCGCTGCCCCGAGCTGAGTTGAGAAGGGAACTTTTCGCTCAGGTCGCGGATCTCGAGCTGGTCGAGCACGCGGTCCACATCTCGGGATAGGGCGCCCTCGGCCCGCGCGAAGAATTCGAGGGCCTCGCGCACGGACAGGCCGTCCGGCAGCCCGTCCATGTGAGTGAGATAATGCAACCGGTCGCGGGACGACTGGCGGTCGATCGGTTCTCCCCCAATGAACACCTCGCCTTCGTAGGGCCGAAGGATCCCCGCCAGGGTTCGAAAGAGCGTGGTCTTTCCGGCGCCGTTCGGTCCGAGAACGACGTAGATCGACGGCTCCGTGATCCGAAAGGAGATCTGGTGTAGGACCCTCGAGCCGAGGTACCCCGCGGTGACCGACCGACAGTCAATCCCTACGCCATCCCCGGACGAAACGGACGAATCCGGCGCACCCGTAGCGGACCGCATGGAGAACCGACCGCACCCCCTACGCCGGCGAGAGGAACCGCTCGCGTCGCAGGAGCCGTCCCACACTCACGAGGAGGACCATCACGAGGACCGCGACCAGCCCTACTGCGGACCCGAGGATCAGGAGGAGGGTCGTGGTGGAGACGGGGCCGGAAAGCGCGGCTACGACGATCACGAAGAGCGTGACTAGGGCCGGAAGGATCCCGATGAAGGGAATGAGTCCGACCGGACTGTTGATTCCCATCCGGGGAGAGGAAAGCGCAGTCCAGTAGACCCCGACCGTGGACGCGAACGCGGCGCAAGCGAATGCCATGGGAACCGCGTAGACCCCCAACCCGATCGCTAGGCTGCTGGTCACGGTATGCCCCTCGGCAAAGTACACCCCCAGGCTCACGGAGACACCGATGCCCACGACGATGCTCACGAGGACCAACGTCGTCAGCAAAACGTCCGTGAACAGTCGGCGGGGCGAGTACCCGTAGGCGATCAGGTACTCGAGCACGCCCTTGGTTCGGTCGCTGGTAAAGACCGTGAGCCCCCCCATCGACCCGACGACCCCGAAGATCGGGACGAATAGGGGGTACGAGCTCGCGAACGAGGGCCCCGAGAAATGTGCCAGGACACACCCGAGCAATAGGCAAATCACGGTCCCGTAGACCAGGAAAAAGCGGCCAGTGACGGAGGCCCTGCGAACCGTGGTCCCGAGCAGTGACGGGGGTTCCTCGGAAGTGGTCGGATCCGCTGGCAACGGGAGGGTTAGCCGGTGTGAAAGATAAGGCGGTCGTCTCGAGTTGGGCCACATTCACACGACGGAATCGGTAAGATAGGACTCGGCCCGATACACCTCGCCTCCGAGTGTCCGGCTCCCTCAGCGCAGCCTTTCCGGATGAATGGGCCCAACCACGCGAGAGTTGGCCGGGACGGCCGCGCAGCCTTCCTGACGGACGAGCGCGGCCGATGGAGAGACCGCGACAAGCCCGGGAGCCGCTGCCAACGAATCGGACGCAATTGGAACCATATGGGTACGAGGCCCAGCATAGGCGTCTTTCCCGGTGCCGGTGCAACCTCGCACTCGGCCGAAGAGGCGACCGCGAGGAGGGCGCGGGGCGACCGCCGGGGATGCGGTTACAGAGGTTGGGGGACGCTTTGGTGCAGGTCGTCCCCGCAAACCCTTCAACCCAGAAGCCGTGAGGTACCGCGGTGTCCGCATCCGAGTTGTTTCGGCCATTCCGGCTGAACAGACTCATGCTTCCCAATCGGATCGTGATGGCTCCCATGACCCGAAACTATTCCCCGCGGGGCATCCCGGGAACCGACGTCCAGGCCTACTATCGCCGCCGCGCCGAGGGAGGCGTCGGACTGATCCTGACCGAGGGAACCGCTCCTTGCCCGGGGGCCCAGAATGCTCCGAGAGTTCCGCACATCTACGGGGACAAAGCCATCCACGGGTGGGAGAAGGTGGTCTCCGCGGTGCATGCCGCCGGCGGGTACATCGGCATGCAACTTTGGCACGTCGGGGCCGCCCAGCACGGGAGCGGGTCCTCGAAGCTTCCGGCATCCCCGGTCAGCCCGTCCGGGTTGTACAAGCCGGACCGGCGGGTCGGCAGGCCGATGACCCAGGCCCAGATCGATGCCGCCATCGAGGCCTTTGCCCAAGGCGCCGCTGAGGCTCAGCGGATCGGGTTCGATGCGATCGAGCTGCACGGGGCGCATGGCTACCTGATCGACCAATTCTTTTGGGACGGCACGAACCACCGCACGGACCAGTATGGGGGCGATCTCGTTGACCGCACTCGATTCGCCGTCCAGATCATCCGCGAGTGCCGCCGCCGAGTCGGACCCGGATTCCCGCTCCTCCTCCGATTCTCCCAATGGAAGCCGCAGGACTATTCCGCGCGTCTGGCCACCTCACCGACGGAGCTTGGTCGGTTCCTGAAGCCCCTCGCCAGCGCCGGCCTCGATGCGTTCCACTGCTCGACACGCCGCTTTTGGGAGCCGGAGTTCCCAGGGAGCGACCTCAATCTGGCCGGCTGGACCAGGAGACTGACGGGGATACCCACGATCACGGTGGGTTCGGTCGGGCTCGACACCGATTTCACCGAACCGTTTCGCGGAGCTCATGGTGGTTCCGCACGAAAGGTGGGTGGCGAGGTGCGGCATCTCGACCGCCTCGTGGAAATGCTTGCACGAGGAGACTTCGACCTGGTGGCCATCGGTCGAGCGCTGCTCGTCGACCCGTCGTGGCCCGTGAAGGTCCGCGACGGACGAACCGGCGAGATCCGCCCATTCTCCCAGAGAACCTTGGCGACCCTCGTCTAGGCTCAGGAACCCGCCGGGGAAAGGGTTCCCGTCGAGGGCCGACCCCGAAGAGCACGCGGTGGGTCCCGGGCCCCCAATCGAAAATACCTGCGCCACGTCCAGGGGAATGGGTCTGTGACCAGACCCGACCATGTCGGCGACGGAGGCGGATTCCCGGCTACTCCCTCTCCTTCGGAGCCGCACGTTCCTTCTGCTCCAGGCGAGAGGAACCGCCGCAGGGGTGGGATACGCGGTCTACCTGGCGACCGTTCTCTGGCTGTCCTTCCGGCTCACGAACGGAATCTTCCTCGCCGGGATCGTCGTCGGCGTAGAGACCGCGGTCTACACGTTGACGTTCCTGGTCGGTCCGCTGGTCGACCGGATCGGCGACAAACGCTGGGTCTACGTGGTATGCTATCCCATCCAGGCCGTCGCGTCGCTCGCTCTCGGCTTGACCTATGTCTTCGGGCTTCTGACGATACCGCTCCTGCTCGCGATCGTGGTCCTCTTGGCCGCCCTTTGGGATTTCACGTGGGCCGCCGACTCGGCAGCCACGCGGCTTCTCTTCAGTAAGGAACGCCTGTTCGCCGTCACCGGCCTAGGGACCGCGATCGGCGGCGGCGTCGACATCGCGATGTTCTTCGCGGCCGGCGTCACCATCGCCTTGTTCGGGGTCGCGGGGGGGTCGTACCTGTACGCCGCCCTCCTGGCCGTCGGCGCGGGCTTCGCCTTCCTCCTTCCCATCCCGACGCCGAGCGCGAAGAAGTCCGCCTACCTCGCGGGATTCCTCGAGGGGTGGGCCCTGTACCGGGGTGCGAGCGGCAAGCCGCTGCGCCACCTTGCGATCCTTCAATCGGCGTACGGGTTCTTCATCGCAGCGCCGGTGCTTCTGCTCACCCTCTACGTCGGCCGGTTCTTTTCGGGTTCTCAAGTCACGTTTGCCGGGTTCTACGTGGCCTATCTGGTGGGAGGAATCCTCATCGGAATCGTCTTGGGCAAACTCAATCCTCGAAGACAGGTCGGACTTGTCGGCAACGTAGCGCTGCTGGCGACCGGGGCCGCTCTCATCGGGGTGGAACTCGTCACCGGGTCCGCCGTCGCGAGTGCGGCCGCGTGGTTCTTCGTAGGCGTGGCAACGACGGCACGGATCACGGCGTTTTCGAACTACCTGCAAGGAGGCTTTGCACCGGAGGTGCTTGCGCGGATCTCCGCGAACAACTACCTGTTCATTGGGATCACCAGCACCGCCGGCGCGTTCGCGATCGGCGCGCTGTCTACCGTATGGGACCCCGCCACGCTGACGGAGGTCACCGCGTCAGGCTTCATCGGATGCGCAGCGATCGGATTCCTGCTGCAAGGTACCCGAACGCTGGCCTTTTGAACGGCCCTCCCGCACCCGATTGGCGCGTCTCCCGCGAGACCGCAAGCTCCGCTATCCGATCCGGAGGCTGGAACAAGGGCGTCCCGACCGCGTTCGACGACCGAGCGCAAGGAGTGCGCGGTTCATCCGAAGGCTACTATCTCCGGATCTGTTGGACCGCGCGCTTCCTCGCAACTTGGGTCGGGCAATGATGACCACCCCAGGGTAGGGGCGCGACCTCCTTTCCCGGGGCGGTTCCGGTTCCGACATCAAACGGGCGGCCCGTTTCTGCGAAGCCGGCATGCGGCCCGGTCCGAGACGAGATTCGGGTGGGGGGGCCCGGAGGTTGGTTACGTCGCGAGTGCCGTTGCCGTGCCTTCCGATTGCGTGGGGAGACCCGACAGGGCTGTCGCTGGAACCGTGGCCCGTGAGCGGGACTTCCGGGGGACCAGGTCCGACACATACGGCCCATCGCTGCGACCACGGTGCAAGAGACCGGCATCCTGGAGCTCCTTCGTGATCTTCTCAACGGAGAGACTGACGTCCGAAGGGCGGCGAGCGCCGGTGCACACCAGCTTGCCGCTGCCGAAAAGGAGGATCACCACGCGTGGTTCCGTCAGGCGGCAGACCAGCCCGGGAAACTGCTCGGGCTCGTACTCCACGCGGTCGAGGCCGAGGGTGACCGCGATCGTGTTCAGGTTGATCTCGCTCTCCAGGTCGGAGGTTGCGACGATGTTCTGGACCTGGATCTTCGGGCGTTGGAGGACCTTCTGACCGCCCTTACGGATCATCTCCGAGACGGCCCGGATCGACTCGTCTACCTGCCGCATGCTCTTCCCGCCGGTGCAGACGACCTTACCCGATTGGAACAGGAGGATGGCGGTCTTGGGCTCCTTGAGCCGGTAGATCACCCCGGGGAACTGCTCCGGCTCGTACTCCGCCCCGTTGAGGGTGGATGCGACCGCGTGCAGGTCCAATTTGTCGCCGAGGCTGGTAGAGGCCACAACGTTCTCGATTCGAATTCGCGTCACGGTTGTTTATATAGTATTTAAATGACTATTTAAAGACCCTGCCCTCCTCGGGATCCTACGGGGTTCGCCACACGGCGGCGGATGGACCGACGTGACCCCCCACGGATGCACCTCCCGCTGCGGCCGGGAGCCCGATGAACGGCGCGCACGTCCGACGACCGACAGGGAGGAGCGCGGCAAGAACAGCGGCGAACTCGCCGTAGCTACCGTCGTGGAATGGGGCGCACCGCACTCCGGCTGAGTCGTCGAACCCGGTGACCGGCGGGTCGTGCCCCGCCTGCCACAGAAGGGCGTTCATTTCGCCCCGGTGTTGGAGCTCCTCCTCGACCATGTGGACCAGCAACACGCGGAGCTCGATGGTACGGCGAGGACGCCACGGGAGGCTCAGGGATCGGTCGAGATCCCGGGGCTTGAGCTCCCCGAGCACCCGACGGACGTAGCGGTCGACCGACCGCATCTCACGGCTGGCTTCGGCGCGGGTGTACCGCTTCCCGAGGGGGTACCATTCGGGCTCGCCCTCGCCGCCGTAGACCATGATGAACCACTGGCGGTAGGCGTCGAGGACATGCATGAAGATGTCCACAAGAGAAGGGAAGGAAGCGCCCCGGTCCCGGTACCGCTCCCGGGGCGGCAGTTTCCAGATCGCGGCCAGGTACTTGGACCTCGTTCGCGAGTTGTAATCGTAGAGCTCACGTAGGAGGTCGAGCTCGGTCGGCATCGATGCGGGGACAAGTACTCCGTTCATGACCTTGACGCTCTGACGATTCCGGTGCGAAACCAACGGGCCCGCGTCCGGAAGGAAAGTCCGCGCTCGATGCCGCGGCGGTCCGAAGGACGTCCGGTCCGCTTCGCGCCGCTTGGGCTCGCTGGCAGGCATGTGGCGATGGATAGCCCCAGGACGAAGCGAGTCCTCGCCGGATGCTTCGTTCTGTCGGTCTCTCCGCGAGGAAGTATTCTCCCGGGAACCCGACCGACCGTCTCCCACACGTTAATCAGGGGGGAGCCCGATGTCGGAGCGGATAGTCAAAACCGATTCTCAGAGACCGAGAGATGGAGCGAGCATGAGCGAACCTCCTCGGAACCCCGCTCGGGCCCGGAACGGGAAGGGGCGACGGACGAGCCGGCGGCGGACATCTCGGGCTGTTCCACCGGAGGGCCCCATGGTCGAGGCACGATTGAGAATCGCCATGCCGAGGACCTTCCCCGTCTGGTCGGACCTCTTCCGGGTGCATCCCGACCTTAAGGTCGAGGCATTGAACCGGTTCCTGGCGAATTCTCGCCATATCGTGGTGGAGGCGCGAATCCGGGGAGAGCCGTCACGCGACTGGAGCGAGGTTCTCCGAGCCCTCCCCAAGGTCGTTTCCGCTACTCGCCTCGACAGGATCGGCCGCCCGAACGATTACCGATTGACGTGGGAGGCACCCGAATACTACGCCTCCCTCCTGCGGAAATACGACCTCTTAGGGGTCATTCCATTCGCCCTGACCGCTCGTCACGTCGACATCACTCTGGCCCTCTCGCGGGCACGGCTCCAGCAGTTAGTCCGCGATGCCTCGAAACGGAGATTCGAAACGGAGGTCCTGGAGGTTCGACCGCTCCCGCGACGAACCGGGCTGGGGGACCTCACGTCCAAGCAACGCGAGCGGTTCCAGATAGCGGTCCAAAGGGGCTACTTCGACGTCCCGCGGCGAACGACCCTGACCGAGCTCGCCCGGACCTGCTCGGTGGGGAAGTCCGCACTGTCCGAGTCGCTCGCCTTGGCCCGCCAGAAGGTCCTCGTGGCCGTCGGACGGGTTCTGCTGGCCGAGGACGACGCGGCTCGGAACGAGCTCCTCGGGCAAGCGTAACCCGAACATAAACGGTCAAACCCTGATGCGGTAGCGCCTCGATGGTCTATCGATGACGCCCGGCCGTGACCCAGTGCTAGCCATGTTTGAGGTCTGGCGCCGCGCGCACGCCGGCCGGGGTCCCGCTGGTCCTTTCGACGGAACACCTTCGGTCTACCTTTGGGGAACCTCGCGCCCCACCGTCAACCTCGTCCTTTTCGCTCTGGCTCGCCGAACGGACCCCGAGTTCGTCTGGCTCGATGTTCAAGACCGCGGTTCCTCCGAGCCTCTCGACCACGGGCTCGACCGAGAATTGTCCGACCCGCTCAAGGGGTCGGTCCGGGTGCGGGCTGAGGAGCTGCTGCCTCAACCGTCCGTGGCGGCGGCGTCGCTCTCCCATCTCTTGCGTTTGGACAGTGACGCGGGTGAGCTAGCCCGATTGAAGCAGTTCATGGCGCTTCCTGCCCCCGTGCAAGCGATCGCGGCCCGGTCCGTTCCGAAACTCGGGCCCCGGGTCCTCGCGGTCCCGAACTCAGACCTGTTGGCCGACCTCTACATCGATCGGCCGGAGGTCCTGCGACGCATCATCCAAACCCTGCAGGAGCTATCGATCTCCTTCCTGGTGGGGCGAGCGGATCGACCCGGCCCCCTCCGGTTCGTCTTCGACTATGTCTTCGAGGTCCGCGTGCCGAGCCTTCAGACGTGGGACCAAGGAGAACTGGTCTGCGAGCGGAGCCTAGAACCCAGGTCGATCCCGGTGGGGCATGCCTTCCCGCTCAACCAGCTGTCGGGGGTGGCGGACGCTCTCGGAGGGGCCGTCGCGACCGACGCGTTACCGGACGCGCGGGATCCCGCATCGTAGCGGGGACCCACAGCCCAACGCGCCCCCGGTAGAATGCTCCTCGACCCAGTTGCGACCCCCCCGTTCGTGCGGAACCCCGGGCGCTCTCTGTTCTGAACGCACCCCAACGCACGAGCAGGATCGACCACGCGGTGGGGTCTCCCGGACCTGGACGAGTTCGGCACACCCGAGGACCCTCGAGGGGACGCACCGTCTAGAACCGCGCGATGCTGCCCGTAGAGAGCGCCCGCCGCTCGAAGAACTTCCACAGCCCGATCGCAGCCCCGAAGGAGGCTACGGCCGCAATCCCGACCGCCCCCCAGAGGACCGCGACGCTTCCCAGCGGTTCGCCAGCTACGGCGGCACGGATTGCCGCGAGTCCCCACGTCAACGGCAAGGCGTCCCCCGCCCATTGGAGGGGAACCGGCAACGCGGAGAGGGGGAAGTTCACTCCCGAGAGGAGAAGTCCCACGAAGAGGAAGATGTTCCCGAGGATGATCGACGTGCGAAGGTAGAGCGCGACCCCTCCCAGGAGGAGGCCGAACCCGACCATCGCGAACGCCGTCAGCACGATCGAGACGATCAGGGTCGGGAACACCGTGAGCGGGATCGAGACCCCGTAGAGCAGCGCGGCGTAGGTCAACCCGACCGCGACCGTGGCGAGGGAGATCAAGATCGGGATGAGCCCGCGGCCGAAGTACAGGGCGAAGCGGTTCGCCGGGGAAACGAGGAGGTGCTCCATCGTCCCCTGCTGCTTTTCCGAATCGGTGGTCTGGCAGACGGAGAAGACGCTCGAGTACGTCACGGTCGCCACCGCGTTCCCGACGGCCGTATACGCAATCTCGGAGGCCCCGCCGCCGCCCAGCTGGACGACGAACGCGAAGAAGACCATCTGGGTGAGCGGGACGATGAAGACCGTCCCGACGACGAAATCCACGCGCATGAAGCCGAGGCTGGTACGCGGGGCCAGGACCGCGTTCGTCCAGAACGTCCGCCAGAACGAAGGCCGGTACGAGAGCAGAGGGGTCGCCATGGAGATCGCACCGTCCGTTCGGTACTCGGACAGATTCCCCTCCTCGAGGACGTGCCGCTCGACGCGGTGGAAGACGAGGCCGGCGATGGAAAGGTAGACCACCGTCGTGAGGACAGCCCCCGCGAGGTCTCCCCAGAACCCCCACCCGAAGCCTTGGTACCCAGGGATCGACAGGTACCGCAGAGCATCCAGTCCCCATGTCGGCGGGAAGACCAACGAGACCGGGTTCGTGAAGAACGGGAGAAGAACGACCGGGAACATGCAGCCGGTCCCGATGTAGAAAGCGAACTCGCCGATGTTCTGGATGAACCCCGCGTAGCGGGTATACACGTAGAACGCGGCGAAGATCACCCCGACGCTCGCGAGCGTGATCATCACGAAGACGAACAGAAGCGCGAAGCCGATCGGGTTGGGCACCGCCGGTGGCCCTCCCGCGACGACGACGATCACCACGTAGACGATCGCCCCGCCGAACAGGCCGGAGATCACGTTCCACAGCACGCGCCCTACCACCACGTAGAGGTACGGGGTCGGCGCCTGGATCGTCGGCTCGAGGGTCCCGTACTCCCGGTCCATTCCGGTCGCCCAGCCGCTCCCGTAGAGGGTCTGGCCCCACATGCTCATCATGCCCGCGCCGAGGATCGCGTACGTGAGGAAGTACGGCCCCGCCCCTCGGAACAGCTCGAACGAAACGAGGGCGAAAACCACCGGGGCGATCATCGACGGGACGAGCCACTGCGGGTCGGCCAGGAACTGGAGGACACTGAGCCGGAGCGAGGCGTAGGTCGAACGAACCCGGGAGTAGTGAGCCGTGGGCGCTGCCATGGGCTTACTGGGCCTCCTCCTCGACGAGGTCCAGGTAGACGTCCTCGAGCGACGTGCGGCGCTCGCGGACCATCAGTTCCGGGTGGTTCGGCAGCACCGCCCGGACCTGGTCGAGGCCGAGCTCGTTCGTCCTCATCCGCAGCGTGATCCGGGAGACCGGTCCGAACTCCTCCGTGAGGAACCGCGAGACCCCGGGAAGATGGCGGAGCGCCTCCAGCTCCCGGTCGTCGAACCCGTACGCCTCCACGTCGATGGTTCGGTCGCCCCCCACGAGGTGGCGGAGGTTCGCGACCGTGTCCTGGGCCACGATACGTCCTTTGGAAAGGACCGCGAGCTTGGGGCAGAGCTCCTCTGCCTCGAACATGTAGTGCGTCGTGAGGAAGATCGTCACCCCGTCCGCAACGAGGGACCGGACCAGTTTGCGAGTCTCCCGCGCGCTCTTCGGGTCGAGGCCGATCGTCGGCTCGTCCAGGAAGAGGATCTGAGGTCGATGCAAGATCCCCCGGGCGAGATGGAGCTTCTGCTTCATCCCGCGCGAGTACTCCTCCACCCGCCGGTCGGCCGCTTCCTCCAGGTCGACCCGGGCGAGGACCTCGTTGATCCGATGCTCCCGTTCGGAGTAGGGGATACCGTACAGGTCGGCGAAGTAGCGCAGGTTCTCCCGCGCGCTGATGCGGGTGTAGAGGCCCCGTTCCCCGCCGAGGACCAGTCCCATGCGAGGCCGCAGCCACTCCGCCTCACGAACTGCATCGTGTCCGAGAACGAACGCCTGGCCCTGGGTCGGAAGGAGGAGCGTCGAGAGGATCTTCACCAAGGTGGTCTTGCCGGCGCCGTTCGGGCCGAGCAGGCCGAAGATGGCGCCCCGCTCGACCGTCAGGTCGATCCCCTTGAGGGCCTCGGTGTGCGTGACCTCCCGGAACAGGAACCCCTTGCGGGTGTCGAAGGTCCGGGTGATCCCGTGGGTCTCGATAGCGAACGCAGGGTCCGGCATGGTTTCGTAGGGGTTTCCGCGGACGCCGGCGCACGTACTAATACTAAGCCGTTCCGGTCCCACGATGCGGAACGGTCGGAGGACTGGGCTGCACCCCGCGCTCGGGGAGGCCGGCCTGCGCCGGCGGCCTGCACGAACGCCTATTCCAGCTCCCGACCGGCTCTCTGTTGCTCCTCGGCTCGCTTGTCATAGGGGTACGTGACCTCCAGCTCGCTCGCCGCGCTCAGCGTCGCAACCTGGTCCGGGCTGAGCGACCAGCCGGTCGACCCCAGGTTCTCGGAGAGCTGGACGAGGGTCCGCGCCCCGATGATGGGAGCGGTGACCGACGGACGGCCGAGAAGCCAGTTCAGGGCCACCTGCGACATGGTCTTGCCGGTTTCCTGGGCGACCGTCTCCACCGCGCGGACGATGCGGTAGGTCCGGTCGTTGTCAAACCGGCTGGTATAGAACTCGGGTTCCTTGGAATCGGCGATCCGGGTGCCGGGCGGGGCGTTCCGTATCCCATCTTTGTACTTCCCGGAGAGGACGCCGCTGGCGAGAGGACTCCAGGGCAGGACCGCAACGTTCTCCGCCAGGCACATCGGGACGAGCTCGAACTCGGTCGCCCGCGCGTACAGGCTATACTGGGGTTGGAGGCTCACGGGTTCGTGCCATCCCCGCGACCGACACAGCTGCAAAGCCTTCTCGAACTGCCAGGCTCGGTAGTTGCTCACGCCGACGTACCGAACGGGTCCGTCCTCCACCAGAGTGTTCAGGGTGCCGAACGTCTCCTCGAGCGGGGTCAGGGGGTCCCACGCGTGGACCTGCAAGAGGTCGATGTAGTCGGTCTGCAAACGGCGAAGGCTGTCGTGGACCGCGTGGAGCAGATGCTTTCGGGACAACCCAACGCTGTTCGCGCCGTCCGCCGTTCGGAACCGTGCCTTGGTAGCGACCACGATGTTCTGCCGGTCCTGGTGCGAAAGCCAGGTTCCGATGATCTCCTCGGATTTCCCGGACGAATACACGTTCGAGGTGTCGAGAAGATTGCCTCCCGCCTCGACGAACTGGTCGAGCATGCGGTGGCTGTTCGCCGCATCGGCCTGCCAACCGAAGGTCATGGTGCCGAGGCAGAGCTCGCTCACCAGAGTGCCGGTCCGTCCGAACTTCTTGAGCTTCATGACCCTCCGAAAGCGAACCGAATAATGACCCTTCTGCCACGCGAACCGACCGACTCTCGTTCCATCGCCCGACGGCACTGAGGCCCTGACGCTCGCGAGCCGTGACCCTCAGGAACCGGAACCTCTAGGCCGGAGGTGAAGAGCCGGTGTCGTCCTGCACGAAGACGTAGCGCGGCGAGACGAGTCGCATTCCCGGCTCCACCGGGTAGTTGACCAGACGCCCCTTACCGCCGTGGTTGAACTCCCGAATCGCCGCCAGCTCGCCCTTCTCCGGGTCTCCGCCGTAGCCCCAGACATCGTCGAAGTAGAAGACCGTGCCATTGCGCAGGATCGGACGCAACCATTCCAGGACCGTGCGAGTGGAACTGTAGTAGTCCACATCGATCATGACGATCGAGGGGGGATGGCGGAGCAGCTCGCCCCGCAATTCTTCGGTCAGCGTCTGCTCGAAAAAGCCGGCAACGAAGCGGATCGGAAGGCGTTCTCCGCTACCCTGTTCAGAAGCGATGCGCCGCTGAACCTCATCCAGCGTATGGGCAAAGGCGCCCCGCTTCCACCCGGGGTGGAGGTCCCGACTCGAGGTGGACTCCGGCAGCCCTTGAAACCCGTCGAAGGCGAAGATGTGGAACGGCTCGTCCACCCGGCCTTGTGTCCTTTCAAAGTCGCGGAAGGCCTGGATGAACGCGATGAGGGTTCCCCCTCCCCCCACCCCGAACTCGTAGTACGACCCCCAGGGGCCCCCCCGGAGTCGGCGAACCTCTTCTGCCGCAGGAGGAGCGAGTAGAAGGTCGCTCGGTAACTGCCCCCAGGAAGGGCGTGGCGCAGTCGATTCGCGAGATACTCCGGATGGTCTAAGCAGAAGGAGACTAACGTCTTCGCAGAGTACTTTCCGACGTGAGAGTTCGGCACGGATCGGAGCGGCCTCCTCGATGGCAACTCTGGAGACCTATGAGCTTTGTCGATGGCGGGTGCGTGACCTCCGACCTTCGCATCGGGGTGTCACGGGAGAGGGCCGTACTTATTCGGTGAGGGGTACATGGGACCTACACCGACCCTGGGAAATGGACGTCACAGACCAAGCCGCCGCACGTAGCGAGCCGGGCCTCGTCCCCCAGCCGGCGCCCGTCGGTCTGGTCCTGAACATCATGCATTTCGCACTCCACGACGGACCGGGGATCCGAACGACCGTGTTCCTCAAGGGTTGCCCCCTGCACTGCTGGTGGTGCCACAACCCCGAGAGCCAATCGCCCGAGCCGACCGTGATCTACTTCGAAGAACGGTGCATTCGCTCGGGGGATTGCGTCCGTGCGTGTCCCCACGGCGCGCTCCGTCTGGACCCGCAGGGGCTCACCCACGACCCCCATCGGTGCCAGCATTGCGCAGAGTGTGTGACGGCCTGCTCGACCTCGGCGCGCCAGCTGGCCGGCCGTTGGATGACCGTGCCCGAAGTGCTGGCCGAGGTCTCCAAAGACCAGGTCTTCTTTGATGAGTCCGGAGGCGGCATCACCGTCTCCGGCGGTGAACCCCTGATGCAGGCGTCGTTCCTCGAATCGCTGCTCGCCGGATGTCGGGAGCGGCGGATCCGGACGGTCCTCGACACGTGCGGATGGGCGGACCCCAGGGTTCTGCTGCGGGTTCGCGAGAACGTGGACCTGTTCTTCTACGACCTGAAGTTGATGGACAGCGAACGGCACCGCCACTTCACCGGCGTGACGAACGACGTGATCCTGCAGAACCTGAAGATGCTGGCCGAACGCGGGAGCGCCGTGGTCGTTCGCGTACCCGTGATCCCCGGAGTGAACGACGACGCGGACAACCTGGACGCGCTCGCCGGGTTCCTGCTGCCCTTGGACCTGCGGAACGTCGACCTGCTCCCCTACCACCGGCTTGGAAGCGACAAATACCGCCGACTCCACTTGGTCAACGGCATGGAAGGGGTGGTCCCCCCGTCGGAGGAGCGGATGGAGGCCCTGGCGGCGCGCCTGCGACGGGACGGCTTCACCGTGCGGGTCGGAGGTTGACGTGAACGAACGCGTGGCGCGGCTGAGGCAAGCGTCCCTCGAGGCGAAGCCTCGGCTTTCCATCGACCGCGCGGCCCTGATCACCGAGTTCTACCGTCGGGACAAGACCGCGTCCGCACCGGTCCGCCGGGCGCTCGCGCTTCGGTACCTCTTGGAGAACGAGAAGATCCACATCGGCCGGGACGAACTGATCGTGGGCGAGCGGGGTCCGGATCCGAAGGCGACCCCCACGTTCCCGGAGCTCTGCTGCCACAGTCTCGAGGATTTCGAGGTCCTGAGCTCCCGCGAGAAAATCCCGTACTCCGTGGACGACCACGCTCGGCAGGTCCAGCGGGACGAGGTCATCCCGTACTGGCAGGGTCGCTCGATGCGGGACCTGATCTTCGCCGAGATGACCCCGGAATGGAAGGACGCGTACGAGGCGGGCATCTTCACCGAGTTCATGGAACAGCGCGCCCCCGGGCACACCGTCCTCGGGGATGTGATCTACCGCAAGGGGCTCTTGGACCTGAAGGCCGATGTGGCCGGCGCGCTCTCGCGGTTGGACCCCTTCAACGACCCGGAGGCGTCCGCGAAACGCGATGAGCTGCGGGCGATGGCGATCGCTGCCGACGCGGTGATCCGGTTCGCCGAACGCCACGCCGAGAAGGCGGAGGAACTCGCCCGGTCGGAGGCCGACCCGGAGCGTCAGGCCGAACTCCGCAAGGTCGCCGAAGTCTGCCGCCGTGTCCCGGCCCACGCTCCGCGGGACTTCTGGGAGGCGGTGCAGGCCTACTGGTTCACCCACCTCGGCGTGGTGACGGAGCTGAACACGTGGGATTCCTTTTGCCCGGGGCGGTTCGACCAGCATCTGGACCCGTTCTATCGGAAGGGGGTCGAGGAAGGGACGCTGACCCGGGAAAAGGCCAAGGAGCTGCTCGAGTGTCTTTGGGTCAAGTTCAACAACCAGCCCGCGCCCCCCAAGGTCGGTGTGACCAACGCGGAGAGCGGGACCTACACCGATTTCGCCAACATCAACAGCGGTGGGTTGAAGCGCGACGGGTCGGACGCTGTGAACGAGGTCACCTACCTCGTCCTGGACGTCATCGACGAGATGCACCTCCTGCAGCCTTCTTCGAACCTCCAACTGAGCACGAAGAACCCGGATGCGTTCCTGAAGCGCGGCCTCGAGATCGTCCGTCAGGGGTGGGGCCAGCCGTCGGTCTTCAACGCCGACATGGTCGTCGAGGAGATGTTGCGCCAGGGAAAGTCGGTCGAGGACGCGCGGTGCGGCGGGACCTCGGGATGTGTCGAGACCGGAGCGTTCGGGAAGGAGGCCTACATCCTGACGGGATACTTCAACCTCCCCAAGGTGCTGGAGGTCACGCTCCACAACGGAACGGACCCCCGGACCGGGAAGAAGGTCGGTATCGAGACCGGCGACCCGCGTGCCTTCTCGTCCTTCGAGGACCTATTCGCCGCGTTCCGTCAGCAGCTGCATTACCTGGTGGACGTCAAGGTGCGAGGGAACCAGGCGATCGAGCGGCTGTATGCGGAGTACATGCCGGCCCCGTTCCTCTCCCTGCTCGTGGACGATTGCATCGCCCGGGGCCGGGACTACAACGATGGCGGCCCGCGCTACAACACGACCTACATCATGGGCGTGGCCCCGGCTACATGCACCGACAGCCTGGCCGCGATCCAGTACCACGTCTTCGACCGCAAGACCGTGACCATGACCGAACTGCTCGCTGCGTTGGCGAGCAACTTCGATTGCCACGAGAAGTTGCGGCTACGTCTCTGGAACCAGACGCCGAAGTTCGGCAACGACGACGACTACGCGGATGCCCTGCTCGTGGCGCTGTTCAACGCCTTCTTTGACGAAGTGGACGGGCGGAAGAACACGAAGGGGGGGCAGTACCGCGTGAACTACCTCTCGACGACGTGTCACGTCTACTTCGGTTCGGTGACCGGCGCGACCCCCGACGGACGCCGCGCGGGAGAGCCCCTTTCCGACGGCATCTCACCCGTCCAGGGCGCCGACCGCAACGGACCTACCGCCGTCGTCAAGTCCGCGGCGAAGATGGACCATGCTCGCACCGGCGGGACCCTGCTCAACCAGAAGTTCACGCCCCAGCTGCTCCGAGGGGAGGACGGATTGAGCAAGGTGGGGAGCCTGGTCCGCTCCTACTTCCGGCTCGGCGGCCACCACATCCAGTTCAACGTCGTCACCGCGGCCACCCTGCGGGCCGCGCAGGCCGAACCGGAGAAGTACCGAGACCTGATCGTCCGGGTCGCCGGGTACAGCGACTTCTTCTGTGACCTGACCCGCGCCCTGCAAGATGACATCATCGCTCGTACCGAGCACGGTGCGTTCGAGTTCACCCCGACGGAGACGACTTCGGTTTGAGGAAACGCGCTTCTCCAGCACTCGCGTCCCGGAGGATTTGATGCCGGACCGCCCCCCCGCACGTCCGGCGGCCGATGCTCCCTTGCGTCGCCTGGGGAAGGTCGAGCTTCTGGGGGTCGGTGCGGCATTCGTAGCCCCGGCGTTCAGCCTCGCGGCGATCTTCTCTCTTCTCGCGCTGAAGGGGGGACGCTACGCGTGGGTCGGCGTGGTGCTCGGCACGCTTGCCGTCCTGCTGACCGGGGCCTGCTTCGCCCGGATGACCGCTCGCCACCCAAAGGCGGGCGGGGCGTACGCGCTGGTCGGCGCGGAGCTCTCGCTTCCGGTCGGCTTCATCGCCGGATGGGCGCTCTGCCTCCTGTACCTGCTCGGGCCTGCGATCCCGCTGCTCCTGTTCGTCACGCTGCTCGAGGTGTTCGTGCCACAGACCGCCGGTGCCCTCGTCCCTATCGCCGCGGTCGTAGCGGTCGGCGTGTTCGCGCTGAACGCGCTCGGCCTACGCCCATCGAGCCGGGTCGCGCTCGCCGTATTCGTGGCCGAGGCCGCGATCCTTCTGGGGATCGCGGCCGCCCTGTTCCTGCACCCGGCCGCCACGCTTCCCGCGCCCCCTGTCAGTCCTCTCGATACGTTGATCGCCCTGGGCGGAAGCGGGGGAGCGGCCGTCTTCCTTTTCCTCGGGTTCGAGTCGGTCTCCGCCTACGCGGAGGAGACCCGGCTCCCCGCTCGGGATATCGCCTGGGGCACCGGAGCGACGATCCTCGCCACGGGCGCCGTCTATGTCGTCTCCGCGCTCGCCTACCTTCACGCCATCCCGGCCTCCCAGTGGAGCGCATCGGGAGCGTCGCTCCCCGCGGCCGTGGGGAGCGTGCTCGGCACGGGCGGCGGACAGCTCGTCACGGCGGTGATCATCGTCAGCTCTCTCGGCGCGATGATCTGCGTGGAAAACGCGTGCGCTCGGGTGCTGTTCGCCATGGGAAGGGACCGGGTCCTCCCCTATCCCCTAGCCCGCCTGTTCGGTCGCGAGAAGGCGCCGTGGCCCGCGCTCGCCGTCTCCGCGGGTGTGACCTTCGGTCTCGTCTGGTGGTCCACCGTTCCGCTGGGGGTCCTATCGGCCCCGCCGTCGTTCCTCCTGGTCCTGCTGCCGGAACTCCTCGTGTTCGGGGCCCTCGTCGCGTACGCGCTCCTGAGCCTCGCCTACCTCGTGGTCCTCGTCCGGGAGGGGGTCGCGCGGTCCGCTCCCTGGCGTCTCTCCATCCCGTTGGCCTCTCTCGGCGTTACCGCCACGCTCCTCGTTCTCCAGGTCCTCCCTGGAACGCCCGGATGGAGCGACGTTCTCGTGTGGGGAACCGCCTGGCTTCTCGTGGGGTTTGGCGTCTGGGGGGCGACCTGGTTCTCCGCACGGACGAACCCGGCCCGGAGCGCCGGCGAGGCGAGCGGCGGAAGCTAGCGCCACGGCATCTCCCGTGCCGTGGACCGGGAGCGGCGCCCTCCGTCTCCAATACGGGCCAGCGAACGGGACCCCTTCCCGCGGGCGCTTTATGAGGGGAGGTCGTGAGCCGCCGATTCGCGAATGGCCGAAACGCGCTCCTCACCCCGGTGGATCCTCTTCGTCGTCATCCTCGGGACCCTGATGGCCTCGGTCGACACCACGATCGTCCTCCTCGCGTTTCCGACGATCGCCGGGAGCCTGCACGCCGACCTCTCCACCGTCCTCTGGACGATTCTGATCTACCTACTGATCGTGTCGATCCTCACGACCCAGGCGGGCCGGATCAGCGACCTGTTCGGGCACGGCCTCCTCTACAACGCGGGGTTCGTGATCTTCACGGTGGGCTCCGCCCTCTGCGGCTTCGCCCCCACGGCGACCAGCCTCGTGGCGTTCCGCGGGATCCAGGCGGTCGGTGGCGCCTTCATGGTCGCGACCGGGACGGCCATCCTCGCCGACACCTTTCCCGCTGCGGTCCGGGGCCGGGTCTTTGGCTTTACCGCCATGGGCTGGAACGTCGGAGCGACGCTCGGCATCGTCCTCGGGGGTGTGCTCACGACCTTCGTCGGCTGGCGGTACATCTTCTTCATCAACGTCCCGATCGGGGTCGTCGCGGTGGTCCTGGGCTACCGGTTCCTCGGGGTGGGGAACCGCACGAAGGCGCGCCTGGACCTCGTGGGAATGCTCCTGCTCGCCGCCGTGCTCGGGCTGATCGTCTACGGCGCTACCGACTTCGCATCGTACGGCGCCTCGACGTGGAACTTGAGCCTCATCGTCCTCGGCGCGGCGATGGCCGTGCCGTTCCTCTGGTGGGAACGGCGCGCGGTCAGCCCGACCATCAATCTCGTGCTGTTCCGTTCCAAGCTGCTCTCTCGGTCGCTCGGCGCGTCGTTCCTCCAAAGCCTGGGCTACCTGGCCACGGTCTTCCTGCTGATCATGTACCTTCAGGGGATCCGGGGGCTCACCCCGCTCGACGCGTCGTTGCTCCTGGTCCCGGGATATGTCCTCTCCTCGGGGCTCGCGCCGGTGGCCGGCCGATGGGCCGACCGCTGGGGACCCGCGCGCCTCGCGACCCTCGGAATCGCGTTCATGCTCGTGGGGGTCCTGCTCTACGCCCAGATGGGGTTGACGACCCCGATCGTGGAGGTGGCGCTCATCTCGCTGGTCACGGGGATCGGCGGGGCGCTGTTCTGGCCCTCGAACAACAAGGCCGTCATGCACGACGTGCCTCCCGGGTACTACGGGGCGGTGTCAGGACTTCTTCGTACGCTTTCCAACCTAGGAACGATCGGAAGCTACACCCTCGTGATCACCGTGGCCTCCCTGGCGATCCCCCGGGCGGTGGCGTTCGAGGTGTTCGTGGCCGGCCACAGCCTCATCGGCTCGGTCTCGACGGAGTTCCTCACCGCGATCCATGTAGCGTTCTACGTGATGGCCGCGGTCCTCGTGGTAGCCGCTGTCCTCTCCGCGACCCGTCTGGGACCGGGGGTTGACGCGGTAGTGACCGAGCCATCACCCCGGGCCTCGGATGTCCGGCCTGCTGCCGCTCCTCCGGACGACCCGAAACCCCGCTAGACCTTCGTCCCGATGAGCAGGCCCCGACCGGGCGTCAGCCCTCGGGCTTGGAACCGGGTCCGGAACCCCGCCGCCTCCAGGAGCCCCACGAGCCGGGCGCGGGAGACCAGAAGTCCCACATCGGTCACCTCGACGTGCCGGAACCCCGGCCGGTTTCCGCGATCAGGTAATGGTAGTGGATGACCGAGTGGTTCCCCCGACGCGAGGAGAACGCGCAGCGGGCTACCTTGACCGCGGGGGTGTCGTAGGTGCGGACGTGGAGCATCGAGGACCGGTACATCGAGGGGTCGATCCACGGCTCTACGATCGCAACGCCGCCCGGGTTCAGGTGACGAGCGAAGTTGGCGAACGTCGTCGCGAGCTCTCGCTCGGTCCTGAGGTGCCCGACCGCGCTGAACAGGCAGCTCACCACGTCGAAGCGCTCGTTCAGCCGGAAGGTGCGCATGTCCGCGAGCACGAGCCGGACCTTCGGCAGGCGACGGCGGGCGACCCGAAGCATCTCGCGGCTTGCATCGACGCCGGCGACCGGGTGATGGCGGCGCAGGAACTCGAGGTGCCGGCCGGTCCCGCACGCCACGTCGAGCCAGGTCGTCGGCCCCGGACGGCCATAGCGCCGAGCGATCGCTTCCAGGCGCCCGGCCTCGGCGCGGTAGTCCTTCATGGCGTTCAGGCCGTCGTAGTACTTCGCGAGCTCCCCGTAGAACTGGGACGGCTTCGACCGTGTCATGCGGACCCCTCACCCGGTCGTGCGCCGGCCCGAGAGCTCGCGGCGAGTGGGGCGTCGACCGATGGTGACCCAGATCCCATCGGGGTCGGTGACACTGGCCATCCAACCCGCGGTCGTGGAGGGGTCGTAGCCGGTGGGCTTGGCTCCGTGCTTCAATAGGCGCCGGTAGACGCGCTCGAGTTCCTGCCGGGACACGGCGCCGACGGTGAAGTCGAGGTGGTCGACCGCATCCCCGGGGCGGTAGGATCCCCAGAACATCGACCCCTTGGGGTACCAGTTCAGTTCGAGCTTCCGGCGCGAGCGAGGGTCCTCGAGGAGGACCCAGATGCCACCCCCCCATCTCCGGGTGTCCCCTCGGCGGACTTCCCGGAGCCCGAGCGCCCGGGTGTAGAAACGGAGCGACCGCGGAAGTTGGGTCACGCGCAACCCGACGTTCTCGAAGCGCATGGCGCACCGAGAGGAACCAGCCCCTATACCCCTGACGCCGCGGCGGGGACGACGCGAAGCCTGCGGTAGGGGACCGACGGCCGCAGTCACCGCCGTCACCGACCGACTATGGGGTCGGTGCGGGTGGGACCTCGCCGGGTTCGGTCTCTTTGCCGAACTCGTGGTCCTCCCACATATCGTAGGCGATCGCGACCGCCGCCAACTTGGTGATGATCGCGAGGGCGAGTGTGACGTGGAGGAGGAGGACCCCCCGGAAGATGGAGAGGTTCGCGACCGGAATGACCCAGTCGTTTCCCAGGCTGAACCAGAGGAAGAACCCCAGGACGGCGTTGGCGATCGAGAGGCTCCACGAAGCCTTCGCGACGCGTTTGACCCGTCCGGGGACTCGGGTCTTCCGGAGCTGGTCGAAACCGTAGTACGCGATCAGGATGATAGCGAGACCCAGGGCCAGGTGGAGGTACGGAACGACCACGGGCGGGTCTGGCCAGAGCCCGAAAAGGAACTCGAAGAACACGACCCAGATGGCCAGGTAGAGCGCCGACCAGAGCTTCATCCAGCGACCCTTTGGGCGGGAGAGCGTGAACTTCTCCCCTCGAGGGAGACCGACCTGGGAACGGGGCTAAGAAACCTCGGTCAATTCTCGCCCATCATCCCCGAGCCGGGTCCACGAACGGGGGCTTCAGGAACGACCCGCCGGGAGTCCTCCCCAAATAGCCGGTTCTGGTGGCGGACCCCGGACCGAGATGGCGACCCACGACGTGAGCCGGGATTTCGACATGCTCTCGAACGTCTACGACGTGACGCGGCAGCCGCTCGACCCGGCCACGTTCCAACGGCTCGTGGAGTACCTTGACGATCACGACTGGAGCTCGATCCTCGAGGTCGGGGTCGGAACCGGGCGGATCGCCCTCCCGCTTGTCGACCGGGGTCTCCGGGTCGTAGGAGTCGACGCCTCCCGAGGGATGCTCGGGCGCGCGGCGGCGAAAGGCCTCCCGTACCTGGTCCGGGGGAATGCCTACCACCTCCCGTTCTCGGACGGTTCGTTCGACGTCGCCCTGTTCGTCCACGTTCTGCACATCCTCGAGCGACCCCAGCTCGGCCTTCGCGAGGCCGCGCGCGTGGGCCGGCACGGGGTCCTCGCGGTCCTGGACGTTCCTCCGAAGGGGGAAGGGGCCGACCGGTCCCTCGAAGAGGAGCCCCGACGGATCGTTCGGGAAGCCCTCGTCGAGGCCGGCTACCCCGACCTCCTCCGTTCCGGTCCCCGTGCGAAGGAGCAGGAGGTCCTCCGGAGCTTTCCGCCCACGGAACTTCGGGTGCTGAGCGACCGCGAGGTCTCTGAGCCGCTCGCCCGGCGGCTCGACGCGCTCGAGAAGCGCGCGTACCGGCACGTCCTGCACGTCCCGCCTGACGTTCTCACGCGAGCCGTCGCGGCGGCCCGAGCGAAGGTAGGGACCCGGAGGGTCACCTACCGTAGGACCGAAGCGGTCGCGTGGTGGTCCGAAGTGCCGGACGCCGCGGCGTCGCCGCCCTGACGGATCCCGACCCCGCCCGGGCTACTTCGCGAACCGGTGCGCCATCACGTACGGAAGGACGCCGCCGGCCCGGTAGGTACTCGAGCTCGGTGGTCGAGTTCAATCGACAGGTGACGGGGAACGTTCGGGTCGTACCGTCCTCCGCCCGGGCGAGGACCTCGACGGGGCAGCCGGGACCGAGGGAACCTCCGGTGGGAAGGCGGAGCGTGAACGATTCGCGGCCGGTGAGGCCGAGCTGCTTCCATCCTTCGCCCGCCCGGAACGCGAGGGGGAGGACGCCCATCTCGACCAGGTTCGTGCGGTGGATCCGCTCGTAGCTCTCCGCGATCACCGCACCGACTCCGAGCAGTCGCGGGCCCTTGGCCGCCCAGTCGCGCGAGCTTCCCTGACCGTAGCTCTTGCCCGCGAGGACGATCAGCGGCGTCTTCTCGAGACGGTACCGTTCCGACGCCTCGAAGATGGTCGATGCGTCGCCCGATGGGAGGTGGACCGTGTACCCACCTTCCTTCCCTCCGGCAAGATGGTTCCTGAGCCGCAGGTTGGCGAAGGTGCCCCGCACCATGACCTCGTGATGGCCCCGTCGCGCGCCGTACGTGTTGAACTCCCGGACCGCGACCCCGTGGGCGAGGAGGTACCTTCCCGCGGCGGAATCCTCGGGGATCTCCCCCGCGGGCGAGATGTGGTCGGTCGAGACCCGGTCGCCCAAGACGACGAGCGCGCGCGCTCCCTCGGCGAGGACCCCGTCCGACGGAAGCCACGGCGCGGGGAGGTCGAGATACGGAGCGACCGCGAGGTACGTGGAATCGGCGGACCAGCCGTACTCGGCGCCCGACGGCGGGTCGAGTGCTTCCCAGTGGTGGTCTCCGACCTCGATCTGGCGGTACTTTTCCGTGAACAGGGATGGGTCGAGGCTCGCGTCGACGATCCGTCGGACCTCGACCGCCGACGGCCAGAGGTCCCGTAGGTAGACCGGTGAACCGTCCGGCCCCCGCCCGAGCGGGTCGTGCGTGAGGTCGAGGTCGACCGTTCCGGCGAGCGCGTAGGCGACCACGAGCATGGGAGAGGCCAGGTAGTTCGCGCGGACCTCGTTGTGGACCCGCGCCTCGAAGTTCCGGTTCCCGCTCAGGACGGCCGCGACGAAGAGGTCCCGGTCGCGGACCTGCTGGCTCACCGGCGGGAGAAGCGGCCCCGAGTTGCCGATGCACGTGGTGCAACCGTATCCTACGACCTCGAAGCCCAGGCGGTCGAGGTACGGAAGGAGACCCGCACGCCCGAGGTACGCGGTCACGACCTTCGACCCGGGCGCGAGGGACGTCTTGACGTGGGCCGGGACCGTGAGACCGAGCTCGCAGGCGCGCTTCGCGATCAGCCCCGCACCCACCATCACGCTCGGGTTCGAGGTGTTCGTGCAGCTGGTGATGGCGGCGATGACCACCGAGCCGTCCTCGACCGGTGGGGAGGGCGAGCCGGACGCGGAGGCGGTCG
The DNA here is from genome assembly GCA_963735185.1 of uncultured Thermoplasmata archaeon. Classification (GTDB taxonomy): domain Archaea; phylum Thermoplasmatota; class Thermoplasmata; order Lutacidiplasmatales; family UBA184; genus Lutacidiplasma. The sequence continues at coordinate 1,451,791 of CAVTJV010000007.1, read as the reverse complement.
GAGGCGGATGCGCCTGCCGATAGGAGCCGAGCGCGGCGCGGAAGGAGGACGGTGCCTCGCCGAGCGGGACGCCCTCCTCCGGGTTCCTCGGTCCGGAGACCATCGGGACGACCGACCCGAGGTCAATGGCGAGAACGTCGTCGTACTCCACGGACCCGGGGGTCGGCGAGCCCCAGAGCCCTTGGGCCCGCGCGTACGCCTCGACCCGGGCGACGACGTCCGGACTCCGCCCGGTCCCGCGGAGGTAGGCGACCGTCGCTTCGTCGATCGGGAATAGCGCGGCGGTCGCACCATACTCCGGGCACATGTTGGAAACGGTCGCCCGGTCCGGCACGGAGAGATGGCCGACGCCCGGCCCGAAGAACTCCACGAACTTGTCGACGACGCCCTTCTCCCTCAGGCGGCGCGTGACGGTCAGGACGAGGTCGGTCGCGGTCGCGCCTTCGGGGAGCGACCCCGAGAGCTCCACGCCCACGACCACCGGCGGAGCGAGGAAGTACGGCTCGCCGAGCAGGACGGCCTCGGCCTCGATCCCCCCGACCCCCCAGCTGAGGACCGACAGTCCGTTCACCATCGTCGTGTGGGAGTCGGTCCCGATGACGGTGTCCGGGAACGCGACGCGGCTCCCGTCCGACCCGCGGAGTTCGACCACCGTAGAGAGATACTCGAGGTTGACCTGGTGGCAGATCCCGTTCCCCGGCGGGACGATGCGCACGTTCCGGTACGCGCTCTTGGCCCAGCGGAGGAACCGGTATCGCTCCGCGTTGCGCTCGTACTCGCGGTCGAGGTTAACCCCGAGCGAACGGGGAGAGCCGAAGCTGTCGACCTGCACCGAGTGGTCGATGACGAGGTCGACCGGGACGACCGGGTTCACCCGGGTCGGCTCGATACCACGGCGCGACGCGGCGTTGCGGAGCGTGGAAAGGTCGACGATCACCGGGACCCCGGTGAAATCCTGGAGGAGGACGCGTTCCGGATAGTAGGCGAACTCGGCCCCGTCCGGAACCGTCTCGCCGTTCGCAAGGGCCACGAGGTTCTTCGGGTCGGTCACGCGCGCGTCGAAGTGCCGAACGAGGTTCTCGAGCAGGACGCGGGTCGTCCGCGGACGCCGGGCGAACCGGTTCGGGTCGACCCCGGCAAGGCGTTCTGCACGGTAGATCGTGGCGCGCTCGGAGCCCCAGGTCAGCGAGTCGGTCACGCGAAGCGGGTCGGACGAGCCCATGGTGGGACAGGGGACGGGTGCTTTTGGGTTCTTTGCCCGCGCCCAGCTAGTCCGGGACCAAAGAGACCGAACGCTCCCAGCCGAGTCGAACGTGAGCTCCGGCCCGAGGGACGGCGTCCGTCGTCCTCAACTCGAGCCGCTGCCCGTCATCGGTGCGCAGGACCACCTGGTTGTCACGGCCGACCGGGCCGGCGACGAGGACGGTAGCCCCGAGACCCGCGCCTGCGACCGGCCGGAGGTGAAGGTCGGTCGGTAGGACCCCGACGATACCCGCGGGGCTGGAGAGGACGTTGTATCCCAGGAACCGGGCGGCTCGGACCGTTCCCGGGTGCCCGAACACCTCGGACGGTCGACCGATCGCATGAAGCCCTCCGTCGAAGAGCAGGCCGACCCGGTCCCCGAGGAAGAGCCCCTCTTCCCGGTCGTGCGTGACGTGGATCGCGGAGGTGCCGGACGCGCGGAGGACCTCGCGGAACTCGGAGCGGAGCTCCGCCTTGAGCTCGACGTCGATCGAGGCGAACGGTTCGTCCAAGAGGACGAGGCGGGGACGGGCGGCGAGCGTGCGCGCGAGGGCGACGCGCTGGAGCTCCCCGCCCGAGAGCTGGTTCGGCCGCCGGTCCTCGAACCCGGCGAGGTGCAGGAGGTCGACGAGCCGCCCGACCTCGTCCTCCACCTCGGCAGCCGGACGGTGCTTCAGGAGCGGGGCGTAGGCGATGTTCTCGTAGACGGTCCGGTGGGGGAAGAGCGCGGGGTCCTGGAACATCAGCACGATCCCCCGCTGGTGCGGAGGCCGTCGCGTCACGTCGACCCCGTCCAGGCGGACCGTTCCCCCCGTGGGGTGCTCGAGGCCGGCGAGGCATCGCAGGAGCGTGGTCTTGCCACAGCCGTTCGGCCCGAGAAGGACGAGGAACTCGCCCTCGGCGAGGTCGAACGAGACGTCCCGGAAGACGGGAACCCCGTCCCACGCCGCCGACAGGCCCCGGACCTCGAGGAGCGACCTAGAGCTCGACACGTCGACCTCCGACGGCGATCACGGCGAACACCGCGAGGCTCAGCAGGAGGAGGAGGCCCGCCGCCGCGTCTGCGACCGGGAAGAGCCGGACCTCCGAGAGCGCGTACAGCGCGACGGGGAGGGTCGTGAGTTGTGGGGGAACCAGGAAGTTCGTCGCGGTGAACTCGCCGAGGCCGAACGCGAACGAGAACATCCCCACGGTCACGAGACCGTCCTGGACCCGCGGAAGGTCGGCGTCCAGGAAGGCGCCGAACGAGGTCGCTCCGAGCGTCCGCGCCGTGTCCCGGGCCGCCGCGGAGAGGCCCGCGAGCGGGATCTCGAGGCTTTGGAGGGCGAACGGAAGGGCGAGGATCGCCTGGCTCACGACCACCAGCGTCCACACGTTCGAGCCGGTGCCGACGAGCGGCCGCCAGAACGAGGAGAGGGCGAACGCGAGAACGACCGGCGACAGAAGGAGCGGGACGAACAGGAGGAGGCCGAGGGCAACGGCCCGGTCCGGTCGACGCACGACCGCGTAGCCGCTTACGACGCACAGGAGGAGCGCGAGGAGCGCGGCGACCACGGCGAAGAACAGCGTGTTGCCGACCGCGCCGACCGCGGAGACGCCGAGGTGGGCCGTGGTCGAAGAGGAGAACAGGGCCGCCCACGCCGCACCGGCGCCGTACTTTCCGGTCGGAGCCACGGTCCGATAGAGGACGGCCCCGAGGAGCGCGGCCTCCGCGGCGAGCACGAGTCCGGTCTCGAGCGCCAGCGCCCAGCTCGCGGGGGCTCGCCAGTTGATCGGCCGGGGCCCGGCGGTCCGGCGTCCCGGACTGGCCCGTAGGCGACTCACCAGGGCGAGGTACACCGCGGTGGGAAGGAGCAGCAGGAGCACCATCGCGAGCGCCAGGACGGCGGCCGCGTTGGGCTCCAGGAACGTCTGGTCGAGGGCGTAGACCTGGGCCTCGAGCGTGTAGCAGCGGGAGCTCGCCCCGCAGAGGAGGAGCGGGGGAGCGAACGAGAGGGCGGAGAAGAGGAACGTCAAGAGCCCCCCGGCGGCCGCGCCGACCCACGTCGGGCGCGCCCACACCTCGCGGTACGCGCGCAGCGGCGTTCCCCCGAGCGTGGCGACCGTCTCCTCGAGCTCGACCGAGGCGCCCTCGCATCCGGTCGCGGTGAGGAGGAGCACGATCGGGACGTTGAAGAAGAGGTTCGCCGCGATGATCGCCGGGATCCCGCTCCCGAACCAGGCGGTGAACGGGAGGGCGGTCGAGACGACGCCCGAGGGGCCGAAGAGGTCGAGCACGCCGAGGACGACCACGAGGCTCGGCAGGAGGAACGGGACGAGGAGGAGAGAGCGGAGGAGGGACCTGCCCCGGAACGAATACCGGCCGACGAAGACCCCCGCCGGGTACCCCAAGCCCACGGCGAGGGTGGCCGACAGCGCGCCCTGCTCGAGGGAGTTGTCCAACGAGCGGAGGTTCCTCGCCGCGGAGACGACCGAGACGAACCCGTTCAGCCCACCCACCTGGAGGAGCGCGTTCCCGAACAGGATCGCCACCGGTAGGAGGGCGAAGATGGCCACGAACGCAACGACCGGGATCAGGAACCCGACCCCTTCGCGAGAGCCCCGCATCGTCAGCTGCCGGCGAGCTCCTGCCACGTGTCGAGCCAACCCCCGTTCTCGGTGAGGTTCGCGACGAGCTCGGACGGGGTCGTCGCGTTGTTCAGTGCGACCACCGTCGCCGGGTCGATCGCCGCCGAGAAGACCGGGGGAAGCGGCACACTCTCGTTGGCGGGGTACTCCCACTCGTTCTCGGGGAGGTACGACTGGAACGTGCCGTTCAGGACCCAGTCCTCCAGGTCCCGGGCGAGAGCGACATGTCGGGAGCCCTGGACGACACCGACCCCGTAGATCGACTGCCAGCCGTACGCGGTGCCGTTCCACCAGGAAACGGTCGAGTTCAGGGTTCCCGCCTCCCCGTTCGCGAGCGCGTACGCGGGGTCCGTGGCGTAGCTCACGACGAGCTGGTTCGCGCCCGCGGGGGTCCCGAACTCCCCGAACGCGGTCGACCAGTCGGTGGCCGGGTTCGGGTGGGTCTCCGAGAAGAACTTCGTCCAGAATCCCTGCCAGGGCTGATGCAGCACGGTCTCGTAGTACTCGACCTCCCAGGCGAGGAACTCCTCCCCCGTGATGTCGTAGACCGGGTTCTCGGTAACGAGCTGGGAGGCCCAGCTCGAGTTGTCCACGAGGTCGGGCATCGTGGCGTTGGCCACGGCGCCCGCGGTTTGGTTCCAGAACGCCGGAGTGTAATCGACCGCGAGGAACCCGTACTTGTACGGCACGACGCCGTGGTCGGGGCTCAGCTCCGAGGCGAGCCAGGGGGGGATGGTCGCGAGGTCGGGAGGGGAGTAAGGGGCGAGCAGACCGAACGATTCCGCCTCCGGCGCCGTGATCTCGTCGAGGCCCAGCACGAGGTCGGCGGCGGGGAGGCCATAGGCCGATGGGTCCTGGAGCGCGCTCACGAGGTTCCCGGACGGGCAGACGAGTTCGACGTGGACCCCGTGGGCCTGCTCGAACTCCCCGAGGAGGAACGATAGGTTCGCCGCGCCTGCGCCGCAGTTGCCGTTGAAGAGCGCCGGATAGGTGTAGACCACGAGCGTGGTGCCCCCCGAGGCCTGTCCGCTCGAGTAGTACCTCGTACGTCGCGAAGCTCGCCACGACGACGAGGAGCGCGACCGCTACGGAGAGTAGAGCCCTGAGAATCCGCCCGGGCCGGCGTACCCGCCGGGAGGCCCGGCCGATGGGGGTCCCAGAGCTTGTCACATCCTCCGCGGGCCGGCGGAGAGTCGCCTCAAGTTTCGCATCGCGTTCCCTTCGCGGGCATTATCCCGTGCAGGTTCGTGGGGTCGACGAGGTTCCCCTCGTCCTCTCAGCCGGTGCCCAGCTCCCCCTGCCGACCTCCCCGAAGCCCTAGCTCGGATTAAGATTTCGGGACCCGGGGAGCCGACCGTATTATACGCGCGTCGGTTCTGACTCGGGCGGAAATAACGTATGAGCGACCCATCCATGAAGCTCCAATTCGGTTCGGAGCTCGTCAAGCGCGGCTTCGCCCGCATGCAGCAGGGCGGGGTCATTATGGACGTGACCACGGCCGACCAGGCCGCCATCGCGGAGGAAGCGGGGGCGGTCGCGGTGATGGCCCTCGAGAGGGTTCCGGCCGACATTCGAGCGGCCGGGGGGTGGCCCGGATGGCCGACCCCGTCAAGGTCCGCGAGATCAAGGAGCGCGTCTCGATCCCCGTCATGGCGAAGTGCCGGATCGGCCACACGGCGGAAGCCCAGATCCTCCAGGCGCTGGCGGTCGACATGATCGACGAGTCCGAGGTCCTGACCCCCGCCGACCCATTCCAGCACGTCGACAAGAAGGCGTTCAAGATCCCGTTCGTCTGCGGCGCCCGGAACCTCGGCGAGGCCCTCCGCCGGGTCGAGGAAGGCGCGGCGATGATCCGAACGAAGGGGGAGGCGGGCACCGGTAACGTGGTCGAAGCGGTCCGGCACATCCGCCAGATGAGCTACGACGTGGCCACGGTCCAGAGGTTACAGAAGAAGGACATCGCCGCCTGGGCGAAGAAGGAGCGGGTCTCGGAGGCGATCGTCAACGAGGTCCGGAAGCTCGGGCGCCTGCCGGTCGTGAACTTCGCGGCGGGTGGGATCGCCACACCCGCGGACGCGGCCCTCTGCCGACTGCTCGGAGTGGACGGGGTGTTCGTGGGAAGTGGGATCTTCAAGGCCCAGCACCCGATGAAGGTCGCCCGTGCGATCGTCGAGGCATCCCTTCACTACGAGGACGCCGAGGTGCTCGCGCGCGTGTCGTCGGGGCTCGGAGAGGCGATGAAAGGACTGGAGATCGCCACCATCCCCCCTGAGGAGCGGCTGCAAGGCCGCGAGGGCGAGCCGATCTCGGCGACCCCCCGGCGCGTCTTCCCCGCGACCTGAGCGCGGCAGCGAGACCCGCGCCGATGGCCGTAAAGGGGGAGGCGCGATAGGGCGACCCCGTGCGGATCGTCCAGGTCACGCCGTTCTTCTACCCGCATGCCGGGGGCGTAGAATCCCACGTCCGTGGGGTCGTCCGCGAGCTCGCCCGCGAGGGACACGAGGTCACGGTCGTCACCTCTCAGTATGACCGTACCCTCCCGGCCGAGGAGGAGACGGAGGGGTACCGAATCCTCCGGACCCGGACGCTGGGGGTCCTGCTCGATACGCCCCTCGATACGGGGACGGCGCGCACCGTTCGCGCTCTAGCGCCGGATGTGTTCCATCTGCACTACCCTCCCCCGCTGACCTCCTACTTCGCGACCCGCGAGCTCGTCCGCCGAAACGTCCCGGTCTGCCTCACCTACCACTGTGACCTCTACCTCCCCGGCGCCGCGGGAAGACTGCTCGCGGGCCTCTACCAGACCGTCTTCCTGCCCGCCACCCTCGTCCGAACGGACCGGATCGTCGTCCACACGAAGAGCTACGGCATCACCTCCGCGATGCTTCGGGGGCGGGAGCTCACGGTAATCCCGTCCGCAGTGGACCTCGAGCGGTTCCGGCCGGGGATCGACGCGAGCCGGCTCAGGGCCGACCTTCACCTCGAGGGGAAGCGGGTCATCGCCTTCACGGGCCGGCTGGTCCCGCACAAAGGGGTGGACGTCATCCTGCAGGCCCTTGCCCTGCTCCCCCGCGACGTCGTGCTCGTCGTGATCGGGGCCGGGCCTCGCCTTCCGAGCCTGGTCGGGCTTGCCCGGAGGCTCGGCGTGAGCGACCGCGTCCGGTTCTGCCCGGCCGTCTCCGACGAGGAGCTCCCCCGCTTCCTGGCGCTCGGCGACGTCTTCGTCTTCCCGTCCCAGAACCGCCTCGAGGGGTTCGGCCTCGCGGTCGCCGAAGCGATGGCGATCGGACTGCCGGTCGTGGTCGCCGACATGCCCGGCGTACGGGAGGTCATCGAGTCGGGGCGGGAAGGCCTTCTCGCCGAACCCCTGATCGCGAGCGACCTCGCGGAGAAGATCCGGACCATCCTGGACGACCCCCTGATGGCGAAGCGGATGGGTCGTGCGGGCCGGGAGCGAGCCGAGGCCCGCTACGCGCTGCCGGTGGTCGCACGCGCGCTCGTCACTCTGTACGAAGGCCTGCGCGCAACTGGTTGATCTGGACCTTCAAGCGCTCGGCCTCCGCGCCCGCCGCCTTCTTCCAGTCCGCCTCGGCCGAGGCGTACAGGATGCTGCGGGAGGCGTTCACGAGGAGGGCGCGGCCGTGGGCGTCGACCCCCTCGCGGACCGCGGTGGCGAGCGATCCGCCCTGCGCCCCGACCCCGGGAACGAGGATCGGGATCCCGTTGCCCAGGGTCGCGCGTGCGGCATGGAACGCGTCCGAGAACGTCGCACCGAGGACCACTCCCACGTTCCCATGGGCGTGGGCGAGCCGTCGGACCTCCCCGACCACCGCGAGCCAGAGGGGACCCCGCGGGGTGGGGATCTCCTGGAAGTCGAGGGAGCCGGGGTTCGAGGAGTGGGCGATGACGAACACGCCGTGGACGGGGTCGTCCAGGAACGGCTGGAGCGTCTCCCAGCCGAGCCAGGGGGTGAACGTGACCGCGTCGAAGCCGAACTGGCGGAAGGCGCCCTCCCGCACCATCCTCAGCGAGTTGGGGATGTCGTTCGCCTTGAGGTCCAGGATGCGGACCCGGGTCGGGCCGATGGCCCGGCAGAGGCGAGACAGGATCTCCATCCCGGGCGCGCCGTACTGCAGGTAGGAGCCGAGCTGCATCTTGTAGGCGGCCGCGTGCGGGTAGGTCGCCTGGATGATGCCGGCGAGGAACCGGTCGAGCTGTTGTCGCGGCGGAAGCCGACGCAGGCTCTTCGGCATCAACGCCGGGTCCGGGTCGAGGCCCACGCAGACGAGCGAGTCCCTCGCGACGAGGATCCGGTCGACCCGTTGGGAGAACTTCAGCACCACGGCTCGCGGGGCATGGTCCTCGGCGGAAAAGGCTTATCCCCGAAGCCTCGCGCGCCGTCGACCGAGATCGGCCGCGCTCGCCGGATCGCGCCGTTCACCGTCCGCGGCCAGCGGGGCGCTTTTATGACCGGGCGAGGTGCTCGTCCGTGCGTCCCCGCCCATGACCGCGGAACCGACCCCCTCCACCCCGATCGAGACCCGTCTGCGGGACCTGCGGCCAACCTCGTCGCCCGTCGAATTCGTCGCACGCGTGGTCACGTGCGAGCGGCGCGACGTCACGCGGAAATCGGACGGAAGCCGTCGGCCGCTGCTCTCGGGCCTCCTCAGTGACGGGACGGCGACCGTGAGATTCACCTGGTGGGACCCTCCCCGGGAGGGCGTCGAGCGGGGAGTGGTCATCCGCGCGGTCGGTGCGGAGGTCCGAGAGTTCCGCGGACGCGCCGAAGTGACGTTCAGCTGGAGGACCCGGGTCGGGCCCGCGAGCCCCGCCGAGCTCCCGCGCGTCGACGCCGAGGAGGTCCCGTTCCGCACGGTCGACGAGCTCCGTCCCGCGGACGAAGGGTTCCGCCTCGAGGTGCGGGTCGTGCGCATCGCGCCCAAGAGCGTGACCGTCGGTACGGAGCGGCGGGTCGTGTACGAGGGGCTCGTCGCCGACCGCACCGGGACGATCGCCCTCTCCGCGTGGAGCGACTTCGGCCTCAAGGTCGGCGAGGCCGTCCGGGTCGCGGGGGGTACGTCCGGGGGTTCCGAGGACGCCCGCAGCTCGTGCTCGACGAACGGTCGATCGTCGTCCGTGTGGAGGGGAACGACCTCCCGGACCCCGCTCAGCTGCTCGCGGCTCCGCCCCGCTCCATCGCCGAGGTAGAGGAGGCGGGCGGCGGAGAGGCGGTCGCGGTGGAGGGGGTCGTCGTGGGCCTCCTCCCCCCGAGCGGGCTCGTCTTCCGCTGCCCTACCTGTCAACGCTCCGTACGCAGCGGGATCTGTCGGGTCCACGGCCAGGTCGAAGGCCAGGCCGACCTTCGCGCCCGGATCGTGCTGGACGATGGCACCGGGGCGCTCACGGTAAACGCGAACCGGGCCGACACGGAACGGCTCTGGGGCGTGACGCTCGAGGAGGCCCAGGCTCGACTCCGACAGCAGCCGGACCCGAGCCTGCTCGAAGAGCAGCTGCTCGAGACCCTCCTCGGTCGCCGGCTCCGCGTCCGGGGGACCGGGACGAGCGACGACTTCGGCGTCACGCTCGCTCCGGAGTCGATCGCCCGGGTCGATATCGACCTCGACGCGGCGGCCGAGGAGCTCTCCGCACGTCTCGGGGGCCCACCCTGATGTCGCTGCGGGAGCCGGCCTGGCGCGTCACCGCCCGGGAGCTCGAGAGCTCGCTCGAGGAGGAGAAGGGGGAGGGCGACCGACCGGTCACGTACCTCCTCTCCCCGTTCGCCGCTCGCATGAACCGTGTCCTCGTCACCGGAAGCCTCTCGCCCGCGGAATCGATCGGCCGGGACGAGGCGCAGGCGTTCTGGCGGGCACGGTTGAGCGACCCTACCGGAGCCGTGGCGGTCACCGCCGGCTCCTTCCAACCGCGCGCGATGGCCCAGCTGCGCTCCGCCTCCGCACCTCGCCCTGCGATCGTGGTGGGCAAGGTCCACCTCTTCCGCGGACGCGACGGGGTCGGGTACGTCTCCGTCCGGGCGGAGGCCGTCCGCTCGGTCGGCGAGGTCGAGGAACGAGCGGCGCTCGCGGACATCGTCCGGCAGACCCTCGACCGCCTCGACCTCTTAGAACGGCTCGAGAAGGAACCCGGCCTATCGGAGGACGCGGTTCGCGCCGGGGGGATTCCCGCGGCGTGGTTGCGCGCGGCCAAGGAGTCCCGGAGCCGCTACCCGAACGTCGACCGCGCCGCCTTCCGACGCGAGCTCGCGAGCGCGGTCCGTCGCGTCGCGGGCGAGAGCGGCCCCACCCGCGCCACCCTGCCGACCCCGCCGACGGTCACCGTGACCCGCGCGCCACCGCCCCGCCCGGCCGCGCCGCCTCCGACCGCCGCGGAGCGGGCGGAGGAGTCGCTGTTCCTCGACCAGTTGGACGAGGTCGCGGACGTCTCCGCAGATGGCTACGCGGACCTCAAGGAGGTCCTCTCCCGCGTCTCGGCCCACGGGCTGGTCGGGGAGCGGGCCGAGACGATCCTCAACCGGCTCGAGGAGGACGGAGTCATCGAAGAGCCGATCGTAGGGAAGCTGCGCCGCGCCTGAAGACCCTCCCCGAGGGTTTATATCGGGTCCCACCTCGGGGGCGCGGGGGAATGAGGAACACCTGTCTCTCCGAATCGATGACGAGACCAGCGACGAGCTGACCCCCAATCTCTGTTCTTCGTAACCGATGGCGACCCAGCAACCCTCCCGCATCCTGTTCGTCGTACTCGTGGTCGTCGTCCTCGTCGTCGCCGGCGTGGCGGCGGCGTTGGTCTATGAGTACAACAAGCCGAAGTCGGTCAGCCCGATCCTCACGGTCCAGGAGGGCGGGAACGTGACCGTCAACTACATCGGCGAGTTCGGCAGCGGCGCCGATGTCGGTCGCGTCTTCGATACGTCGATCTATTCGGTGGCCGTGAACAACCAGTCGTACCCGAAGTCGCTCGAGTACTCCCCCCGCGGACCGATCACGGCGTACATCCCCCTCGGGGTCCATGTCGGGCCGACCGCCCCGGCGAGCGGGTACACGCTCGGGAACCTCACGTTCAACACCGTCGTCACCGGGTTTTGGCAAGGGCTCCTCGGGCTCCCCGGGAACCAAACCCGCACGCTCGTGATCCCCCCCGACCTCGGCTACGGCCCGCTGAACCAGAGCTGCCTCGGCACGAAGCCGATGGTCTACACGCTTCCGGTCCTGACGTTCGATTCGCTCCGGGAGTTCGCGACCCTGTATCCCAACGTCGCCACGACCGTTGGGCTCGAGTTCCCGGACCCGACCTATGGCTGGAACGACACCGTGTTCGCCGTGAACACGACGACCGTCGCGGTCGAGGCGCTCGCGACCCTCGGCGCCACGACCCATCCGAACGGGCTTCCGTTCGTGGTCTCGAGCCTCAACGCGACCACGATCACCCTTTCGAGCGAGCTCACTCCGGCGAGCGCCGGGCTCGTCCTCGGTCACGTCACGAGCGGAGGCCTCTGCGGACAGACCGAGTTCATCGTGAGCGCGGTGGACCTCGCGGACGGCACCTTCACGGAGAACTTCAACTCCGAAGTCCAGGGAGAGACCCTCGACTTCATCGTGACGGTCGTCGATATCTTCCCGGCGTGAGCCGAGCTCACCCTCCGAGGGTGACCTTCCCGCGCTTCAGGAGCTCCTCGAGCTGCGCCTCCGCGGCGTTGGCGAGGAGCTCCTCGGACGGGGGGCCGCGGGCGTGGGCGTAGGTACGGAGCATGCGTCGCGCCTGCTCGCGCCGAGAGCGGGACTTCGCGATGAGCTGGCGGGCCTCGTGGTCGAGGTCGTCCATCTCGCGGCTGAGGGCGTCGATCTTGGCGATCATCTCGGCGCGGGCCCGCCCCTTCTCCCGTAACGATGCGATGAGGCTCCCCGCGACCTCGAGCTTCTCCCGTACCGCGGTCATCTTCGAGTCCCGCTCGGTCTTCGCCGCGGCGAGCTCCTTCGTTCGGAGGGCAAACTCCTCGCGAGCGGCCGCGAGCGCGGCCTCGGCGTCCTTGAGCTTCTGCTGATGGGCCGCGGCGACCGCGGTCCGAGCCTCGGTCTTCTTCAGGTCCTGCGTCCGCTGGCGCAAGAGCGCGATGAGCGCGTTCTCCTCGTCGAGCGGTAGGGCGCGGGTCTGCTGGCGGAGCTCGAGGTCGGCGATCTCCTTGCGGATCTGGTCGGGACGCACGCGCTCTCCCGGAGCGATGGTGAGCCGGACCTCCCGCACCTGGACGACCGCTTCCTCCACCTTCTTGCGAGCCGCCTCGCGGGCGTTGCGGAGCTCGGCGATGCGCCGTCCGAGCGCGTGGTGTTCCTCGTAGAGACGCTCGACCTCGGCCTGGGGGACCTGACGGCGGTCGTAGATCGCCTTCTGCTCGGCGGAGACCCGACGGACCTCGACGATCAGCTCCTCCCGGCGGTCGAAGAGGGAGCGGAGCTTTCCGTCCAGCGTGCGAAGACGCTCCCGGTCATCGCGGTCCTCGCGTTCTTCCTCGTCGGAGAGCAGGGCGCGCGGAGGCACGGTTCACCGAGGAGCCGAACCTCTCAAAAGCCCTTCCCTCAGGCTCGCGCCCGCCGGGAGAGATGCACACGGCTCCGGGAACTACGAGCGCCGACGCGAGGTACGGGTGGGTCGAGCCGCCGGCCGCTCCGCGAACCGCTGCGCGGCGAAGAGCGCCGCGGGGACCGCCGCATCGATGTTGACCACCGCGAGGGGGGCGCACGATTGCAGCATCGCGTTGAGGGCGGCCTCGCCGTGGCCCCCCCGCCCGTATCCCACCGAGGTGGGAACGCCGACCACCGGGGCTCGCACGAGGCCGGCGACGACCGTGGGAAGCGCCCCTTCACGGCCGGCGAAGACGAGGTAGACCTCTGGCCGGCGCGCTTCCAAACGGTCCACGGCCGCGAGGAGCCGGTGGAGCCCGGCGACACCGACATCGTACGCTCGGACGACCCGGATCCCGAGCTCGAGCAAGACCGCCCGGGCCTCTTCCGCGAGCGGTACGTCGCTCGTCCCCCCGGTGACGACCGCCGCGACGCCCTTGCGGTAGCGCGGACCGAGCGGTCCCGGCACCCGAACGAGCCGACCGCCCGCCAGGAGCTTGAGCGGTCGACCCGACCCGCCCGCGGGACGCCACGCCCGCAGCGCACGGAGTTGGGCGGGCGTCGGTCGGGAGATCAGCGCGCCGAGCCCACGGTCGTGAAGGGCCGCGACGATCCCGAGCAGGTGCTCGATGCTCTTCCCCTCGCCGAGGACGACCTCGGGGACGCCAACGCGTCGGGCCCGGTCCCGGTCCAGCTTCGCGAAATGGCGGACGCGAAGCGCCCTCGGTTCCCGGCGCGGGCCGGAGCCCGACCTCCTCGACGCCACGCCGAGGACCACCCAAGCCGTGATATAGCGCATACCGCCTAGGCGGCACTCTCGCGGTCCATGCCGGATTTCTCGCTAACGTCGGAGCAGGAAAGCCTCCGGGACCTCGCCCGAAAGTTCGCCCGCACGGAGATGGCCCCCCACGCGGCCGAGTGCGACCGGGTCTCCCGGTTCCCCGAGGAGATCTACCGGAAGATGTTCGACCTCGGACTTCTGAACCTCAACGTTCCGCCGGAGTACGGGGGCAGCGGGCTGGGATCGTTCGACCAGTGCCTCATCGTCGAGGAGCTGGCCTACGGCTGCGGCGGGATGACGACGACGGTCATCGCGCACTGCCTGGCGGTCGAGCCGATCCTCCTCGCCGGCTCGCCGGAGCAGAAGGAACGGTTCCTGAAGCCGCTCTGCGCGGAGTACCGCCTCGCGGCGTTCGCCCTCACCGAGCCGTCGGGCGGCTCCGACCCCGGGTCGATGCGAACCCTCGGGCGTAAGGACGGGGCCGACTACATCCTCTCCGGCGAGAAGTGCTTCATCTCGAACGCCCCCCAAGCGTCCCTCTTCGTCGTCTTCGCCAACACCGACCCGACCCTCCGGCATAAGGGAGTGACGGCGTTCGTCGTCCCTCGGTCCGCGGACGGGGTCTCGGTGGGCCCGGACGACGAGAAGATGGGACATCGCGCGTCGTCCACGGCCGCGATCCGGTTCGATGACGTCCGTGTCCCGGCCTCCGACCGTCTCGGGGACGAGGGGACCGGGTTCTCCTTGGCGATGCGGACCCTCGACCAGACCCGGACGCCGATCGGGGCCCTCGCGACGGGGATCGCCCAGGCGGCCCTCGACCATGCCGCCTCGTACTCGCTGAAGCGAGAGACGTTCGGGAAGCCGATCTCCGAGCACCAGGCGATCCAGATCAAGCTCGCGAACATGGCCCAGGCCGTTCACGCCGCCCGCCTCCTCACGTGGCATGCTGCCTGGATGATCGACCACGGCCAGAAGGCGACGCTCGAGTCGGCGGTCGCCAAGTGCTTCGCCTCCGACGCCGCCTTCGCCGTCGCGGACGAGGCGATCCAGACGTTCGGGGGATACGGGTACATGCGGGAGTATCCGGTCGAGAAGCTCCTTCGGGACGCCAAGCTCACCCAGATCTACGAGGGTGCGAACGAAATCCAGCGGATCGTCATCGCGCGCGAGCTCCTACGAGGATACGGCTAGCGGGGGCGGCACCGTGGAGATCGTCGTCTGTGTCAAGCCGGTCCCGGACGCCGAGACCCGGCTCCGCGTCGCCCCCGACGGGACGACCCTCGACATCGAGGGCGTGAAGTTCGTCCTCACCGGCTACGATGAGTCCGCGGTCGAGCAAGCGCTCCTTCTGAAGGAGGCGACGCCAGGTTCGAAGGTGCACGTTGTCTCCGCCGGGCCGGCGCCCGGGCCGAAGAGGCCCTACGGGCGTCGCTCGCTCTCGGCTGCGACCTCGCTACCTGGGTCGAGACGCCCCCCGGGGTCTCCCCCGACCCGGTCTCCGCCGCTCGGGCCCTTGCACGCGCCGTATCGGCGGTCCCGCACGACCTCGTGCTGTGCGGGAAGAACGCGGGGGACGATGAGTCAGGGGTCGTTGCGGGGGCGCTCGCTGAGCTCCTCGGCCTCCCGGACTTTAGCGCGGTCCTCGACCTGCGCTGGGATGCCGGTGCCTCCCGGCTCCGGTTCCAACGGTCGACCGAGGCCGGGATGGAGAAGTGGGAAGCACCCCTTCCGTGCGTGGTCGCCCTCCAGCAGGCCTGGAACGACCCGCGGACCGCCAAGCTCCCTGCCATCCTGAAGTCGCGGCGGGCACCGATCGCGAAGGTCGCCCTCGAGCCAGCGGTTCCGACCGTCGGCACGACCCGGCCAACGAAGTTCGAGCTACCCCCTCCGCGAACGGGCGCGAAGCTCATCGAGTTCAAGACCCCCGAGGAGGCCGCTCAAAAGCTGGTCAAGCTCCTTAAGGAGGAGGCGAAGGTCTTCCCATGACGGGCCCGACGCTCGTGGTCGGTGAGCTCCATGACGGCGCGCTCTCCGACGCGACGAAGGAAGCGGTGAGCGTCGCCCAGAGCGTCTCCGGGAAGGAGAACGTCGTGGGGTTCCTGGCCGGCAGTTCGCCCCGCGGCCCTGCCGCCGGCTTCGGCCGCTGCGGCGTTGCGAAGGCGTTCGTCGCCGAGGACCCCCGGTTGGACGGGTCGGTCGGGGCGGTCGTGGCCCACCTCGTCGCAGCCACCGCCGACTCGCTCGGGGCGGAGCTCGTGATCGTCGGCGGCTCGGTGTTCGGCCGGGACCTCGTCGCTCGCCTCGGGACCCGCTGGAACGCCGCGGTCGCGACCGGGGTGTCGAGCCTGACGCGGACCGGCGCCACCTTTGAGGTCCGCCGGCCGGTCTTCGGCGGGCGTGCCACCGAGACCCGAAAGCTCGAAGGGGCGCACGCGGCGGTCGCGCTCCGGCCCCATGCCTCCGCGGCACCTCCCGAGGTCCCTGGGGAAGTGGCCCTGACCGCGGTCCCCGTGGATGGGGTCCCACCGTCGTTCTGGGCTCCGAAGCGGTCGAGCGTCGAGGCGGTGGCTCGGGGCGCCGGGCCGAGCCTGACGGACGCGTCGATCATCGTCTCGGGGGGCCGCGGGGTCCGGGCGGCCGAGAACTTTCGGCTCATCGACGAGCTCGCGACGTCGCTCGGCGCTGCGGTCGGGGCTTCGCGGGCCGTTACGGACGCCGGCTGGCGGCCTGAGAGCTACCAGGTCGGGCAGACCGGAAAGCAGGTCTCGCCGCAACTCTACATCGCCGTGGGGATCTCGGGGGCGATCCAGCACCTGATGGGAATGATCAGTTCCCGGGTCATCGTCGCGGTCAACTCCGACGCGACCGCTCCGATCTTCAAGGTCGCGGACTACGGCATCGTCGGAGACCTGTTCCAGATCGTGCCCGCCCTCACGCACGAAGTCAAGCGCGCGCGCGGACAGTGACCCCGGACGAACACCGTTTCGCCCGTGGGCCCGGGAGGGCCTCCCGGGGCCGGCGCTCTCGCGCTACAGGTCCCAGGCGATCTCTACCCCATCCCGGATGAGCGAGGTGATCTTGACACCCGCGGCCTTCTGGGCCGCCCGCAGGAGCTTGCGCGCGGACCGCTTCGGAGAGCCGCTCTCGGCCATCATCGAGCGCAGGAGCTCCGTGGCGAACCGGGGGTAGACGGAGTAGATCCGAGGGTTCCATTTGACCCGGTCCAGGCGGGCGAAGTCCCGGAAGTCCGGCAGGATCCCGGTGGCCTCGAGCCGCCGGTCGTACTCGGCGAGCCGGGCGGCCGAGCTGTCGCCCGCCGCCTTGGATGCGAGCGCGGTCTCGGCGGCCTCGATGCCGGAGCGGATGGCGTAGTTCATTCCCTGGATCATGACGCCGTTCGAGAAGACGAAACCGGCCGCATCTCCGGCCACCATCCATCCATCGCCGTGGAACGCCGCCGGGCGACCGGCCCATCCGCCCGGGACCAGCCTCGCGCCGTACTCGACGAGCTCAGCGCCCTTGAGACGGTTCGCGATCGCGGGGTGGAGCTTGAACCGTTCGATGAGCTCGTGGGCGTAGGCGTTGCGCCCGTAGAGCGACTGGATGCTAACGATGATCCCGAGCGAGAGCGTGTCGCGGTTCGTGTACAGGAACCCCCCGCCCATCACGCCGGGCGGGAAGAGGCCGCCGACCCACTCCTCCGAGTGTCCCTCGTTCCCGCTGAGGTGGAACCGGTCCTCGATGACCGACGGCTCGAGGTGGAACACCTCCTTGATGCCGAGCTCGGTCGTCTCGGGAGAGAGCCGGGCATTCGGACGGATCGGCGTCCCGAGCGACAGTCGGGTGTTCGCTCCGTCGGCGACGATCGTGATGGGCGCGGTCATCGTCTCCCCGCCCTGGACGATCCCGTGGGCGCGCGTTCCTTCCCAGTTCAACCGGTCCACGGGGACCGACGGTACGACCGTGGCCCCGGCCTCCTCGGCCTTCTTGGCAAGCCAGCTGTCGGTGCGGGAGCGGAGGACCGAGTGCGCTACGTACGGCTCCCGATTCCAGCTCCCTTCTTGGAGGTCGAACGACAGGGCGCTGTCGGCGGTGAGGAACCCGAACCGCTTGCGCACGAGATGGCGTTCGACCGGCATCTCCCGCCACCAGTTGGGCAGGATGCGCGCGAGGTCGTTTCCCCAGAGGATCCCCCCCGAGAGGCTCTTCGTGCCGACCTCGGCCCCGCGCTCCGCGAGGAGCACGTTCGCGCCGCCCTGGGCGAGACGGATCGCGGCCGGGCCGCCGGCCATGCCGGCACCGACCACAATGACGTCAAAGTCGTCGGCCATGGGCCCGGCGCCCGACGCGACCGCTTCGATTTAAGGTGCCCGCCTGACCCACGCTCAGTGTCCGGGACCCGGCATCACCAGCGGCCCCGGTGCCGACTGCACGTTCTGGGTCGCGTTCTCGATCAGCTTTTGGAATCGGAACGGTTTCGGGATCCCCTTCCAGTCCTCGTTCCCGATGCGGCCTCCCCCCTCGGCGCTGACGCGAACCGAGCCGTACCCGAGGATACGCTGGCCGAACGTCTGGTGGACGTCGACCCCCCGGACCTGGGTGACGGGAATCTCGTCGAAGTCCTTCCCGAGGATCCCCTTCTGGATGATCACCCGGCGATTCGTGACCGCGTAGACCGTGGTGATCCAGCGGAAGTACCGGATCAGGATCCAGAGCAGGCCGATGATGAACAGAAGCAGCCAGAAGTAGGCGAGATACATCTGGCCGGTGGAGGAGAGATAGCTCGAGAGGGTCAACCCTGAATAGAGACTGGGGAACCAGTCGGGCACGGCCGACGTGATCGCATGGGCGGAAGCGAAGGCCAGCACGCCGAAGAAGACGGTCCATACGACCGGGGCGGGGAAGTAGAAGAGCTTCGTTGCGCGGGTCTCCTCGAGTAGGTACTCTGTGTCACCGAGGTACGTCGCCTTGAGCAGCTTCGGCATGGTACGAGGGGTCGTCGACATGGGAACCGTTCCGAGGGGCATGGGGCCCGTCGGAAGATAAACCCTCGGCTGGCTCCGAGGGAGCCCTCCTCCCCTCCTCGAGGAGAAACCGCGCGGCGTATTTCCTCGCCGGGCGCCCTCTTGAAATACTGCGGCCGACTCGCATTGCCGTGCCCGAGACCCCTGAGCATCCCGAGGAGGCCCCGACCCCTCCGACCGAGGAGGAGCCGACACCTACCATCGAGGTGGTCGAGGGCGGCCAGGACCTCGGTCGTCTCCCACTCCCTCGACGCAACCGCGGCGAGGTCTTCGGGATCGCGAACCAGCTCCTCGGGGCGGCGCGGATCCGCGTGATGTGCGAGGACAACGTCTCGCGGATGGGGCGCATCACCGGGAAGATGAAGAAGAAGATGTGGATCCGGGAGGGCGACCTCCTGATCCTGCGCCCTTGGGGCTTCCAGGAAGGAAAGGCGGACATCCTCTTCCGCTACAGCCGGACCCAAGCCCAGTACCTCGCCCGGCGGAACATCCTACCGTCGTCGGTCAACATCTTCCAGACCGCGGAGTCGCCGTCGAACCCCTAAGAGGCACGATGTGGGCCTCCTCCCGACGTCCGCTCTCGTCCCTCGAGATGGCGGTCGTGGAACAGAACGCGGTCGCCCTCGGCGTCACGATCGATTCCCTCATGGAGAACGCCGGCCGCGCCACCGCCGAGGAAACGACCCGCCACCTTCCCTCGCCTCCCGCCCGCGTCGCGCTGGTCGCCGGCACCGGCAACAACGGCGGGGACGGGACCTGCGCCGCATTCTACCTCCTGCAGTGGGGGTACTCTCCCG
Source organism: uncultured Thermoplasmata archaeon (assembly GCA_963735185.1). Lineage (GTDB taxonomy): Archaea > Thermoplasmatota > Thermoplasmata > Lutacidiplasmatales > UBA184 > Lutacidiplasma. The sequence goes on along the minus strand of CAVTJV010000007.1, from coordinate 1,432,683 downwards.
AGATCTGGCTGGTCCACCCGCCGGTGGACATCCGTTCCCGGGCCGCCCAGCGCTGCTTCGAACGGGTCAAGGACCGAGTTCCCGTCCGGATCGGCCCCCCCGACCCGAGGAGCTCGCGACGATGCCGCTCGTCGTGGACGCGCTGCTCGGGACCGGTCAATCCGGACGGCTCCGGTCCCCGATCCGGGAGGCGGTCTCGGCGATCCGGGCGAGCGGCGCCCCCGTGCTTTCGGTCGACGTTCCGACGGGAATCACCGACCCGGAGGGCCTGCAGCCGTCGTGGACCGTCACGTTCACGATCCGCAAGGAGGAGATGGAGGGAGGGAAGGTCGGAGAGCTCACGGTCCGGGACATAGGCATGCCCCCGAACGCGTGGAGGGAGACCGGCCCGGGGGATTTCCACCTCTTCCCCGCGCCGAGGGAGCCGCGAGGTCGCAGCGGTCGGCTGGTCGTGATCGGGGGAGGCCCCTACACGGGAGCCCCCGCGCTCGCGGCGCTGGCGGCGATGCGCGCGGGGGCCGAGCGGGCCACGGTCGTGACCCCAGAGGTCGCGGCGGGAGCGGTCCGAGCGGCCAGTCCGAACCTGATCGTCCGGCCCATCGGTACGGACCGGTTCCGTCCGCACGACGTTCCCGGCATACTGGAGACCGTTCGCGCCGCTCCTCCCGGCGCGGTCGTCCTCGGGATGGGGGCTGGCGCGCACGCTGAGACGGTCGAGGCCCTACGGGCCGTGATCGACGCGTTGGCGCCCGAACTGCCCCTCGTCGTGGACGCCGACGGCCTGGCCGCGCTCACCGAGCGCCCCGCGGGCCCCGAAGCTACGCCGGCCCAGCGTCTCGTCGCGACCCCGAACGCCGGCGAGTTCGAACGGGTCTTCCATGGCCCCTCCACGGGGTCCTTCGAGGAGCGGAGCGCTGCCGCCGAGCGCATCGCGAGGGACCGTCACCTGACGCTCGTCGTGAAAGGCTCGCCGGACATCCTGACGGACGGAGAGACCACCGTCGGGAACCGGCACCATCACCTCGCGATGACGGTCGGAGGGGTGGGCGATGTCCTGGGCGGCGTCCTGGGGAGCCTCCTCGCCCAGGGGGTCAACCCCCTGCACGCGGCCCGTCTCGCGACGTACTGGACGGGGGAAGCGGGGCTGCGGTCGGCCGCCCATCGCGGCTTCGGCATCCTCGCGACCGACGTGATCGAAGAGCTCCCGGCGGCGCTGGTCGCGGGCCTTCAACGGGTCGAACGCGGGTCCTAGGTCCGGTGGGCGTCCTCAGGCGTACCGGACCCGGCCTCGAATCACCTTCGCCCGGGCTCGGACGTCCTTCGCTCCAACGGGATTCCCATCCGTATACCCCTCGTGGAATGCTCGAACGAGGGCATCCGACCTCGCGCTGATGGCCTTCAGGTCCTCCTCCACGAGGTGGAGGTCGATCCCGAGCTCCTCGATCCCCGGGCTTCGGGTCCCCATCGACAGGTCGAGGAACGCCGGGGCACCCCGAGGGCCGTCGGGGAACAGCACGTTCGAGCTCGTGAGGTCCCCGTGCGCGATCGAACCGGCATGGAGAACACCGAGCGCATGGCCGAACGCGCGGACCGCGACCGGAAGGTCGTCGGGGGGGACGTTCGGGTCCTCGAGGATCTGCCGGAGGGTCGGACCCGGGAGCTCCTCGAGGGTCAATCGGTGACGCGGGAGGTCGATGTCGTAGATCATCGGTGTGCGGACCCCGAGCCGGCGGGCGTCGACCAGCAGGCGGGCCTCGTTGCGCGTTCGCTCGCGTCGGATCCGATCGTCGAGCGCCTTCGGTCGGTAGCTCTTCAGGTCCCGTTCCTTGAGGAGGGCCGGAAACCCCCACCAGTCGACCTTGCGGAGCGACGCCTCGGCTCCCCGCGAGACCGGGGGACCCTCGGGCGTCGGCTCGGCGGACATCGACCTTCGACCGCGTCCTATCGCCCTTTCCGCGCGACGACGGCCCGGACGATCGCCTCGCGCGCGAGGCGGGCCGCGAGAAGGCTCGTGTTCCCCGAATCGTAGTGGGGGCTGACCTCCATGATGTCGAGGCCCGCGAGACGCGGAGCGGCCTGTCCGATGATGTACTTCACGTCCCGAGGCGTGAGGCCGAACGGCTCCGGGGTCCCGGTCGCTCCCGCGTACGCGGGGTCGATCGCGTCGATGTCGAGCGAGATGTAGATCCGCTCGGTCTTCAGCATGTTGAGCGCCTGGTGGACCGCCGCCTCGATCCCGTCCCGCTCGATATCGGCGGTCGTCACGTACGGCATGCCGATCGTGCGATTGTCATCCATCTCTTCCCGGGAGACCGAACGGACCCCGAGCACGACGATGTTGCGGGCCCCAACCTTCTCCAGGATCCGACGGGACGAACAGCCGTGGCTGCGGCGGTCTCCGAGATAGCTCGCGCGAAAATCCATGTGCGCGTCCAAGTACAGGACCCCGACGCTGGGGGCGGAATTGGGGTACGCCTCGACCACCGGCGGCGAGCACGCGTGGTCCCCGCCGAGGACGATCGGCACCTTGCCCGCGGCGTAGATCGGGCGGATCTCCTCCCGGAGCGACCCCGCCATCTCCTCGGAGCTCCCGAACTCCTCCGTGTTCCCGAGGTCGTGGACCGGGACCTCGGAAAGGTCGACCCCGGTCTCGAGGTCGTAGGATTCGAAGTTCCACGAATGCATCCGGATCGAATCGGGGCCGAACCGCGCGCCCGGGCGGAACGAGGTCGTCCGGTCGAACGGGACGCCGACGATCACGAATTCGGCGTCATCGAACGATGCGCTAGCGTCCGCGAAGGTGGTGGGCCGCTGCACGTCGGTCGGACGACCGCGCTCTATAAGACGGTGCCTTTGGCCCTCGGCTCAGCCGGCCGGATCCTAGGCCGGAGCGCGCTGGAGGCGCGCTCGGATGCCCATCTCCCCGTACAGGAGCTCCATGACGGCGAGCGAGATCACCGTCGTTCCGATCGCCATCACGAACAGCCCGAAGTACCCGTAGAGTTCGATCGCGATGGCACCGACGAGCGGCCCCACGCTCCACAACGAGGAGTTGATGAGCGTGAACACGCCGAGGTACTCGGCCCGCTGTCCGGGAGGCGCCATCCGGGCGACCCAGGCGTTCATGCCGGGACCGAGGAAGGAAAGCCCCCCGTTGCGGACGGCTTGCGCGGGGACCGTCTCGGTCCACGACGTGGAGAACATGAAGATCCCGTACGAGGCCAGCGTCAGCACCGTGCCGTACCAGATCCCCCGGATCTCTCCGAGCCGGTCGATCGCTCGACCGAGCGGCACTCCGGTGAGCGCCCCCGTGACGAGCCCCGCGATCGCGACCACGCTCACCTCGATCGTGTTCGCGCCGAGAGCGGCGGCGAGGAACCCGTAGAACGCCGCGACCGCGCCGGAGCCAATCGCTCGGATGGAGACGGCGAACGAGAAGTTCACCACGTTGCGCATCTCGTGGAGCGGCCGGCGCTCGGTGGGGACATCGACCCGGATATCGGGGACGAGGAAGACGACCACGCCGAGCGTCCCGACCATGATGATGACGACGAACGGGAAGAGCGCCGACAGGCCGTACCAGAAGGTCACGACACCCGCCAGGACGAACCCGACCACCGCGCCCGCGTTCGAGGTGGCGTTGAGGAGGCCGTACCCTTCGCCGCGTTCCGTCGTCTTGGTCACATCCGCGACGAACGCGGTGTAGGCCGGGCTTCCGATGGCGAGCACGAGCTCGGCCGCAATGAACAGGCCACCCGCGACCACGTAGCCCGGAGCGAAGATGATGGCGAGAAATAGGGGAAACGCGCCGGCCTCCCCGAGGAGGAGGAACGGCTTGCGCCGTCCCGCGCGGTCCGAGAGACGGCCCATCCACGGACCGATGAGGCTCGCCGGGACCCAGGCGAGGGTCAGGATGGTGAGCGCGGCCGGAAGGGAGGCGCCCTTGACCTCCACGAGGTAGAGGGGCAGGAAGACGATGAACAGCCCGCCTCGGTTGCTCGCGAAGAGCGAGTACAGGGAGAGCGAGAGGAGTTCCCGAGAAGGCATCGGTGCTCCACGCCCGAGAGTTACTTACCGTTGAGCGCCGAAAAACGCGCACGGGACGTTGGCCCGCTGACCCCACCCCCGGGACCCGAACGGGACGAGATGGGCAACGACCCGCGAGCCCGCGGTCCCGGACGACCTCGTCAGCAGGGTGCCTTCGAGGCCCGTCTGTCCATCAGCTCCTCGGAGCCGCGGGCACGGCCGTCGCCGCCTCCTCCCGCAGCACACGTCGAAGCACCTTCTGGGCGCCGCTTCGGGGGAGCTGGTCGCGGAACTCGACACGATGAGGGGCCTTGTAGTGGGCGATCCGCTCGCGGACGAACGCGATGAGCTCCTCAGGGGTGACCGAGACGCCGGCCTTCGGAACGACGAACGCGACCACCGACTCGCCTCGTTCCGGGTCGGGGGCGCCAACCACCGCCACGTCCGCCACGCTGGGATGCTGGAAGAGCACCTCCTCGACCTCCCTCGGGTAGACCTTCATCCCGCCCACGTTGACCATGTCCTTCTTTCGGTCGACCAGGTAGGCGTACCCGTCCGGGTCGATCCGTGCGACGTCCCCGGTGCGGAACCAGCCGTCCTTCAGGACGAGGGCGGTTTCCTCCGGCTGTCGGAAGTACCCCAACATGACCTGGGGTCCACGGACCGCGAGCTCGCCGACCTCGTCGACGCCGAGGACCCTCGTGCCGGTCTCGAGGTCCACCACCCGCTGGTCGGTCTCCGGGACGGGAACCCCGATCGAGCCGGCCCGGCGTTCGCCCGCGAGCGGGTTCTCGTGGGTTATCGGCGACGTCTCGGAGAGGCCGTACCCTTCCACCAACCGAGCGCCCGTGAGCTCCTCGAATCGCCGCTGGACCTCGAGCGGGAGGGGTGCCGACCCGCTGAGACAGTACCGGATCGAGCGGATCTTGTGGTTCGCGAGGTCCGGTTGGCGGTTGAACGCCTGGTAGAGCGCGGGGACGCCGGGGAACTGGGTCGGCTGGTACCGGTCGATGAGCGAGAGGAGCTCCCGGATCTCGGGTCGGGTCTGGAGGACGACGGTCCCTCCGGCCGCGAGCCCCATCAGGAGCGCGACCGTGAGCCCGTAGATGTGGGAGAGCGGGATGGCTGCCATCACAACCTCCGCGCCGGGCTCGAGCCATAGGTTCCATGCGTTCCCCTGGACGACGTTCGCGACCAGGTTGCGGTGCGTCAGGAGGGCGGCCTTCGGAACGCCGGTCGTTCCGCCCGTGTACTGGAGGACCGCTGGGCTGGTCCGAGGGTCCGACCGCACGAGCGGAACGGAGCCCGAGGTCGCGAGCGCCTTCTTCCACGACCGTACCGAGGGGCCCCGGGGTAGCTTCCTCGGAGAGGTGCTGTCGCGGGAGCCGACCGAGACGAACGGGCGGCGATACCACGGGTAGAACTCTCGCGCCCGCGCGACGAAGACCGCGGGAACCGTAGGACCGCCCGGAACCTTTTCCAGATTGGGGTAGAGGGTCTCCAGCGTGACGAACGCCTTCGGTGTCGCGTCCTCGATCACGCGCCCGAGGTCCTGCCCGAGGTAGAGGGGGCTCACGGGCACAACGATCGCCCCGAGCCGCAGGATGCCGAAGAACGCGATCGGGAACGCCGGACAGTTGGGCAGATAGAGGGCGACTCGGTCCCCGGGGCCGACGTTCTCACGGGCCAGTGCGGCGGCGAACCGCTCGCTCTCCTGCCAGAACCGACGGTAGCTCCACGTCGCTCCGTAGTACACGATCGCGGGGCGGTCGGGCCAGCGCCGGACGCTCTCCTCCACCAGATCGGTCAGGAGCCGGTCCGGTATCGTCAGATGGCGGGGCACCTTGGGGGGATACTGCCGGAACCAGACCCGGTCCTGGACCTCGGAAGCCGTCGTTCCCATCGGTCGTTCACTCGGCCCCGACGCGCGCGCTGGGGTGGTCCCCCTCCATCTCCGGTAGACCGATCAAGCTCCGGAGTCGTTCGAACGCTCGTCCGGCGGCGCGAGCATCTTGTGTCTTGAACAGGAGGCGGCCCGCTCGACTGATCGTGACCTCGGGCTCGAGCGAAACGATCAGCATCACGCGAGCATCGAGGACCGGGACTCCCTCCTTCTCCAGGAGCGCCTTCACCGAAGCGAGGTCGAGCGGGTTCGGCGGCTCCGCCAGGGCCTCGTAACCCCCATGGTTCGAACAGAGCCGCAACCGCCGGTACATGCCGTCCGGGCGGTGTGTCCCCCCGGCAGATAGCCCTTCTCGGGCGCTCGGCCGTCGTCCTCCGAGGTCTCCCCGGGGGATAGGCCCGAGGCCGACGTCACGAATTCTGGTCGCGGCCCGACCTACAGGATGACGGCCTTGCGGATGCAGTCGTCGATCATCTCGTCCACGTCGATCCGCTCCTCTTCCCGTTGGATCTGGACGAGGTTCGAGCGCGTGGCGGGTCGGTCCGGGACCGCCTGACAGCAGACCCCCGGACGGGTCGAGATGGCGTACGTCCCGATCGATCTCGCGACGGTCTCGATCTCGTTCTTGTCGAACCCGATGAGGGGCCGAACGATCGGTAGGCCGACCGCGGCCGTCGCGGTCCGCATGTTCGACAGCGTCTGGGAGGCGACCTGGCCGAGGGCCTCGCCCGTCGCGAGAAACGTGGCTCCCTCGCGCGACGCGACCTTCTCCGCCGACCGCCACATGAACCGACGGCAGAGAACGCATCCGAAGTGCCGGTCGGTCGACCGCATCAGCGTGACCTGGGTGGGGCCGTGGGGCAGGAGGTACATCGGAATCGGCTGGTGATAGCGCTCCCGCAAGATCGCGAGGTGGTCGACGGTCTTCGCGAGGGGGGAATCGTCCGTGAACGGGCGATTGTCCATGTGGACCGCCACCATCTCGTGGCCTTGGCGGAGCATGTAGTGGAGCGCGACCGGGGAGTCGATACCCCCGCTCATCAGCATCACGCCCCGCGCCATCGACCTCTTCCACCCGGTTGCGGTATTTAGGAGTGCGCTCGCGCGCGTTCCTTCCGAGAGAGGTAAATAGCGAACCTTGGTCCAATCGTCGATGCCCGAGGAACCCGCCGCTCCTCCGGTCGAACTCGAGTGCCGGGTCGAAGGGAGCGGCCCCGCGATCCTCCTCCTCCACGGGGTCGGGGGGAACCACTCCATTTGGAACGACATGGTCCCGGGACTCGCCAAGGAGTTCCGGGTACTCGTCCCGGACCTTCGCGGCCACGGCCGGAGCCGTGCGCCACCGGATTCCCACTTCACCTTCGCCGAGATGATCGGCGACGTCCTGCGTCTCCTGGACGACCAGGGCATCTCATCGGCCCACTGGGTGGGCCTGAGCGCGGGCGCCCTCCTCGCGCTTCGAGCCACGCTGGAGCGGCCCGACCGAGTCCGCAGCCTCACGATGGTGAGCGGGGCCGCGTACACCGACGCGCACACCCGCGCCGTCGCCGAGCGATGGGCGGAGACCTACGCGAAGGAGGGCACCGACCGCTACGCCCTGCGCCTCCTCAAGGACCTGTACTACCCGGACTGGGTCGAGGCGAACCTCGATTTCGCGGACGCCGTACGCGAGCAAGTGAAGCACCAGGATTTCACGCCCGCGGCCCGATGGGCAAAGTCAATGGCTTCGTTCGACGAGCGCGCCCGGATCGCGACCGTCGCTCGGCCCACGCTGATCGTCCAGGCGATGAACGATGCGGTGGTCGACGCCTCCCACGGGCGCATCCTCCGCCAGTCGATCCCCGGTGCCCAGATCCGAATCCTGGCGGAGACCGGTCACGAGATTCCGGTCGAGCGGCCCCAGGAGCTCCGGAACGCGATCGCGGACTTCGTCCGGTCGGTGGAGTCCTCGCCGCGCGTCGCCCCCTCGTAGGCGAGCGGTCCCGGGGGCGACCGTGAGCTTATGAGCCCCGGACCGAATCCCGGGGTCGATGGCGCCACCCGACGCTCCGGACCTCGCCGCCCGCCTCGCCCAGGCCGAGCGAGACCTCAAGGAACTGCGACTTCGCGTGATCGCTCTTGAACGGAAGCTCGGCGCCGGAGAACTGCATCCGGAAGACTCGTCGACCGTTCAACGGAAAGTCGCGTACGACTGGCAGAAATGAGCACGCCCGCGGCCGGGGGACAGTTCCCTGGGACCGCGCCTAGGAGCGTTTCGGACCTGCTCTCGCGGTTCCCCGCCCTCGCTCCTCCGGTCTCGACGGCGGGCGCGGCCGTCACGATCGTCCTGCGAGAGGGAAGTTCGGAGGTCGAGACGCTGCTCATCGAGCGGGCCGAGCGGCCCGACGACCCTGCCTCGGGGCAGGTCGCCTTTCCCGGTGGCCACGTGGCGGACGGCGACGGGTCGCTCGCCGTAACGGCCCTCCGAGAGCTCGAGGAGGAGGTCGGGCTCGACCGGGCGGACCTCTCGGGAGAGCTCCGCTACGTCAGCACCGTGCTGGCCGTACGTTTCGGCCTCAAGGTCGCGGTGTTCGCGACGGCCCTGTCCGCGGACGCCACCCCTCCGACGGCCCGAAGCGCCGAGGAGGTCGCTCACGTCTTCTGGCTCCCCCGCTCCGCCTTGGCGAGGTCCCGGCCGATCGAGCGCGAGACGAGCCGGGGGCTGGCCGAGGTCCGGGCCACGGTCTTCGAGGGTCACATCCTGTGGGGGTTCTCGAGGAGGGTGCTTTGCCAGTTCTTCGGGGTCCCCAACGAGGACGAACTGATCGGGCCCATCTTCGCGCCTCACTTCCCACCCCCGGATGGATGAGGTCCGAGGGGATCCGGAAACGGTCTCGGCCTCGGCCGGAGCGGTCGGATGGAAGAGGGGAGCCGGTGGTCTCGAAGGCTGCGCTGCCCCCACTGCCAAGGGGAGTTCGACTACGACTTCGTACCCGGAATGTCGGTGACGGCGCTCCGGCTGGGGACCTCGCGGTACATGCGCTGCCCCCTCTGCCGCCGGTGGGGTCGGTTCCCGCTGACCCGGCCGAAGGACGCGGGAAGCCGCGCAGCCTCCGAATCGACCGGCGTCCCGCCGCCCGAGGACAAGGCCCGTAGAACGGGGGGAGCCCCGGTACGGAGCCGCGCGGTGTCTCGGTTCAACGACCGGCGGCCGATGGCCCGCTGGGGCGCGCTGGTGATCGCGCCCGCAGCGGCGCTGATCCTGCTGGGAGTGTTGCTCTATCCTTCGACGATGGCCGAAATCCCGCTGGTCGCTGCCGGTGCCATCCTCCTCGGCGTCGGGCTGACCCTGCTGATCGCGTTCTCCCTTCCCGACCGGACCCGCTGAGCCGCCCGTTCGCGACCCCCGCCAGCGAACCGCTGCCCTCTCCTCGGAGATGGGGGGGGTTTCCGGAACCCGTGCATTTAAATAGTGGTTTAAATACTCACGCCGCGGGGATTTAAATGGTCAAGATTCGCATCGAGAACGTCGTCGCGTCGACCTCCCTCGGGGACGAGCTCGACCTGCAGTCGATCGCCCTCGGCCTCGACGGCGCCGAGTACGAGCCCGAACAGTTCCCCGGCCTCATCTACCGCCTGAAGCAGCCGAAGACCGCGATCCTGCTGTTCCGCTCGGGAAAGGTCGTCTGCACCGGCGCGAAGAGCATGCACGAGGTCGAGGAGTCGATCCAGACGGTCGCTGCGCAAATCAAGAAGGGCGGGCAGAAGATCAACATGCACCCGAAGATCGAGGTGCAGAACATCGTCGCGAGCTCGGACCTCGAGAGCGAGATCAACCTCAACGCCATCGCCGTGACCCTGGGACTCGACCGGGTGGAGTACGAGCCCGAGCAGTTCCCCGGCCTCGTCTGCCGGATCGACGAGCCGCGCGTCGTGGTCCTCCTCTTCGGCAGCGGCAAGCTCGTCTGCACGGGGGCGCGGAAGCCTTCGGACGTCGAGGTCGCCGTCAAGAAGATCACGAAGGAGCTCCAGGGCGCGGGTCTCCTCCGCTGAGACGCCCCCGGAGAGAGCCGGGATGCCCCTGCCACGAGGTCTCCCGGTCGTCGACCATCACTGCCACCTGTCGCTGAAGGGGGACGGGGTCCGTGCGGTCGAACGGTTCCGGGCCGCGGGAGGGACGCATCTGTTCCTCGCCACCCAGAACTACGAAGGGACCGTCCCGCTCTCCCTCGAAACGTACGCTCGCCAGTTCGAGACCACCGTACAATTGGCGCAGAAGGTGCGCGAAGAGGTCGGCGTGCGTGCCTACCCGGTGCTCGCCCCGTACCCCATCGACCTCGTGGAGGCGACGGCGAAGCTCGGACCCCGTGCGGCCGTCGACCTCCACCGCTCGGCCCTTGACCTCGCCGGCCGCTATGTCCGTGAGAAGAGGGCGGTCGCTCTCGGCGAGGTCGGCCGTCCGCACTTTCCCGTGAGCGAGGAGGTGACAGCGGTCGTGGAGGAGGCGTTCCGACACGCCCTGGAGGTGGCGCGCGACTCCGACTGTCCCGTGGTGGTGCACTCGGCCGACCTGACCGCCGAAGGCCACCTCGCGCTCGCCGCCCAAGCCCGCGAGGTCGGACTGCGTCCGGACCGGGTCGTCAAGCACTACTCTCGGACCCGGGTCGCCCCTGGGTCGGCGGGGGGAGTCGTCCCGTCGTACCTGGCCCGCCGCGAACTCGTCCGCGAGGTCTCGATAGACCCCGGACCCTGGTTCCTCGAAACGGACTTTCTCGATGACCCCAAGCGTCCCGGCGCAGTACCTGGACCTCGCGACGGTCCCGCGTCGGGCGACCGCGATCGCCGAGGACCCAGCCCAGGGGCCGGAGCGCCTCTGGGTCCCGTTCGTGGAGTCGGTCGAGCGCGTTTACGGCTGGCGCCCGGAGCTCGGGCCGGAGGGAGCCGCCGAATGACGCAGCGAGGTCGGGGGACCTTCCTGGTCCTCGAGGGGATCGACGGCGTGGGAAAGTCGACGCTCCTCCGGGCGCTCGCCCGAGCCCTCCGACGCCGTGGCCTCTCGGTCGCGGTCCGTCGTGAGCCGGCCGACCCACGCCTCGGAGCCCTAGCTCAGTCGGCCGCCGCCGAGGACCCGTGGACCGGCGCGGTCTACTTCACCGTCGACCGCCAGCTTGCGTCCTCCGACCTCGAGCTGGACCTCGCCGAGAACGATGTGGTCCTCCAGGACCGATCGTTCTACTCCACCCTCGCCTACCAGGGAAGCGCGATCCCGCCCGGAGACCGCCGACGGCTCGCAGAGCTCCAGCGGTCGGCGACCCGCGAGCCGGACCGGGTCGTCCTGCTCGACCTTGCCCCAGAGGAGGCCGTCCGTCGCCTCGGCAGTCGGGACCTCCAACGGGGTCCCCTCGAGCGGCTGCGGACCCTCCGCCGGGTCGCTCGGGCCTACCGAGCCCTCGCCCGCTCCCACCACTGGCAGGTCCTGGATGCACGGGCCCCTCCGCGCGAACTGCTCCGCCAGGTCCTCGAGGCGCTCGACCTCCCCGCCCCGACCGGGCGGAGGCGCCTCGTCCGACGGCGAAGATGATAAGCCCGCCCCGGGTCCCCTCGTTCCAGCGATGAATCGCACGTCCCCGATCCTCGTCCGGGAGGAGACCCTCGACCCGTCGTACCTTCCGGCTCACCTCGTCCGCCGCGACACCGAGCTCGAACTCCTCCGTCGTCGCTACCGCGAGTCGCTCGCGAAGGGGCTCCCGTTCCACCTCCTTCTCACCGGCGGAGTCGGCAGCGGGAAGACGGCGCTCGTCCGCCGGCTCGCTTCGGACCTCGAGCGGGGCGGACGGCTCGGGGGATTTTCGGTGAAGGCCGCCTACGTGAACTGCTGGCGGCGGGCGAGCGACCGTACGGTCATGCTCGACCTGCTGCGGATGGTCCAGGTCTCGCTCCCCGACCGGGGGTACTCCCTGTCGGAGATGCTCGACGTCTTCGAGCAGGGGATCCGGAAGAACCCGTCCCACCTCCTCGTTCTCCTGGACGAGGCCTCGAGCCTCGTCCGGCAGGAGACGAAGCTCGTCTACCTCCTCTCGCGGTCCCGCGAGGTCGAGCTCGGGTCGATCTCCCTGGTCCTGGTCGCGTCGGAGGACCTCTTCCCGTTCCTCGACCCGGCGAGCCGCTCGAGCTTCGGCGTGACGCACCGCCTTTCCCTGGCCCCGTACGACCGCGCCGCGCTCACCGACATCCTCGAGTCCCGGGCGGAGCTCGCGCTCCGTCCCGGAAGCTTCGACCGCGAGGTCCTCGACCAGATCGCCCGCATCGCCGCCCCCACCGGAGACGCCCGCTTCGCGCTCGAGGTCCTCTCGGGCGCCGCGCACGCCGCCGAGGAGGCCGGGGCCGATTCGGTCGGGGCCGAGCACGTCCGTCGTGCCAAGGGCTCGCTCCTTCCCACGGTGTCCGAGACCCAGCTCGAGTCGCTCTCGACCCACGAGCTGGGGGTGCTCCTCGCGCTCTCCCGGACGCTGAAGCGGCGCGGAGCGTCCACCACCAGCCAGAAGCTCCGGGCGAACCACACCGCGCTTCTGGAAGAGCTCGGGGCCGACCCGATGAGCCGAACGACGTTCTGGCGCAGTTTGAAGGAGCTCGAGCGGGACGGTCTCATCACGCTCGAGATGGGCTCGTCGGGCGAGTCGAACCGCGTGTCGATGGACGAGCTCCCCGCGAGCCTTCTCACAACCCTCCTCGAAGAGCGGGTCGGCCGTCCCCGCTCTCGCAAAGCCTAAAGCGGTCGCGCGGGTCGGACCGGCGTGGCCAGCTCTTCTGTGCCCGCTCTCGTGACGGAGCCGTCCGCTCTGCCCGAGTGGATCCGCGTTCGTCCCCCCCGCGGGGCGGCGTACCCCGAGGTCAAGGGGATCCTCGGGGAGCTAGGGCTCGACACCGTCTGTCGGGAGGCCCGGTGCCCGAACCTGTCGGAATGCTGGTCGGCCGGGGCGGCGACCCTCATGCTGCTCGGGACCGAATGCACCCGCCGATGCACGTTCTGCGCCGTCACGACCCACTGGCCCCGCGGCGTGGTCGACCGCAGCGAACCGGCGCGCGTCGCCGAGGCGGTCCATCGCTGGGGGTTGCGCTACGTCGTCCTCACCCAGGTCTGTCGGGATGACCTCGACGATGGAGGGGCCTCGGTCCTAGCCGAGACCGTCCGTCGGATCCGTGTCGAATCCCCGGGTACCCTCGTTGAGCTTTTGATCGGGGACCTCGGAGGAGAGGACGATTCGCTCCGGCCGCTCCTCGAGTCACCTCCGGACGTCCTCGCGCACAACCTGGAGACGGTCCGGTCGCTCAGCCCCGAGCTCCGCGACCCACGCGCCGGCTACGACCGGTCGCTCGGCGTCCTGAAGGCGGCCCGGCGCCTCGGCTCCCCCGGTCTGGTCACCAAGAGCTCGATCATGCTGGGGCTCGGAGAGACCGACTCCGAGCTCGAAACGGCGCTCGCCGACCTGCGGTCGGCGGACGTGGACCTGCTCACGCTCGGGCAGTACTTGCGTCCGGACGCGACCCACCGCCCGGTCCGCCGGTACGTGCCGCCGGAAGAGTTCTCCCGCTGGCAGGCGACCGCCCTCTCCCTCGGCTTCCGGGGCGCCGCGTGTGGTCCCCTAGTGCGAAGCTCTTACCGGGCCGAAGAGCTCTACCGATGCGCCCGCGCCGCCCGGGGAGGCTGAGCGATGGCGAAGAAGGTCCGGCGTAAACCGGAGGACGAGCAGGCCCCGGCCTTCGAGTTCCCCGTCTTCGACGAGGTCGCGTTCTTGACCAAGGAGTACGAGATGACCTACGCGCTCGCGCTGGCCGGCGGGTTCACGGTGCTCGTCGGGATCCTGTCGTGGGCGCTGTCGGTGATGGGTCTCCTCTGGTACTACGTGTTCCCGATCGGGATCGTCCTGATCGCCCTCATCCCGTTCCTGATCCGGCGCCTTCGGTCCCGTTCGTCGACCTACACGAAAGGGGACTGGGCCGGCCTGGTCGCGCTCGAGTTCTTTGGATGGCTCGCGCTCTGGTTCGTCCTTCAGAACCTGTCGCCGCACGCCGTCTAGGCCGCGTCGCGGTCCGACCTCACGCTTCGTCGAGCCAGGGAAGCCGCTTCCCGAGCAGCTCTCGGAGTGCCTCGGCCAGCGCCGGAGTCTCGTCGGCTTCGCTGAGGGTCTTCACCTCACAAGGCCCGGGTCCTTTCGGCGTGAGGTCCTTTCCGAGGGAGAGCCGCGGGAACGCCGCGCGGAGCACCGCCTCCGCGTCCCGCTCGGCGCGCCGCGTGTCGACCCCGAGGCTGCCGTCGGGGCGGACGTACGGCCCTTGAAGGACCTGCTCGCTCTTCGTGCCCCACTTCTCGAGGAAATGCCCGACCCGGTCGATCCCCGCCGGTGGCCCGTCCTGGACGCGGACCTGAGGACGTCGAGGATGCGCCAGCTCCACCACGATGACGACCGAGCTCGGGTCCGCGGCGCTCGCCTCTCCGAGGACCGAGAAGTCGGAGCGGGAGAGCTCGTCCGCGACCGCGCGCGCGGCCTTGCGGACCTGCGGGTAGAGCGTATCGTCCACGAGGTCCGGTCGGGGAAGGACGGCGACCGTGACGTGGGTGCCGCGCTGGTGGACCCGCGAGAGCGCCGCCTCCTTGGAGAGCGTCGCGTCCGAGCGCACCTCGAAGAACCGGGGCTCGGCCGGTCCAGGTACGCCCCTGCGGCGAGGACGAAGAGCCCGAGGTTCCTCCGCGAGAGGGCGCTCGCCACGTTGCGGTTCGGGTCGACGGGGTCGGCGAGCACGAGGGCCACGTCGGACGGCAGCCGAGGGGGTTCCGTTCCGGGTTTTGCGAGACGCACCGGGACCCGCCAGTCCCGGGCCGCGCCGAGGAGGTGGCGCAACGAGCCGAACTGGATCACGAGGAGTTCGACGAGGTAGCCCGAGAAGCCCTCGGTCCTCGCCTCGGAACCGTACACGCCCAGCGACCGGAAGAACTGCTTCGTGAGGCGGACTTGGTCGACGAGCTCGGGGGTCTCCCGGGTGGTGAGGTACTCTTGGTGGAACGGCGTTCGGTCCACCGGCGAGAGCGGATGAGAGGGGTCGGTGATCGCGAACCCGGGGACGGCGTCGACCGTGAACCCCTCGAACTTCCCGCGCAGGTACGGGTGCTCGGCGTATCGGGTCTCGGGCTCGGATAGGACGGCGTTCCCGAGGGCGAGCCCTTCCTCGCGCAGCCGCTCCCGGGAGAGGTCGGGCGGGAAGAGGAGGAAGAGGTCGACGTCCAGTCGGTCCTGGAGGAAGGTGCCGCGGGCGGCGCTTCCGGCGACGAGCGCCCGGACGAGGGGGCTCGACCGTGCCTTGGCGGCCCTGGTCACCCGTTCGACGAGCGCTTCTCGGACCCGCGAAACGCGCTCCATGAACTCGGCCGACGGGGTGATCCGGGCGCTCACCTCACGCTCGACCGCGTCGGCCAGCCCGGCCTGTGCGGAACCTCCGCCGGCTCCCGTCATCGAGCGTCCGGGGACGTTCCGGAACAGATGAACCTTCGGCTCGAGACGCCGGCACGGGACGACGCTTATCGGCGGGTGGGGCTTCTTGGAGGTGAGAGACCCATGCCGGCCACGCTCGGGCACCCTGCCACCCTCTTCGAAACCACCGCCGACGGGAAGGTGCGGTGCACCGCCTGCGCCAGGTACTGCACGATCCCGGATGGGTCGCACGGGTTCTGCTTCGTCCGCAAGAACGTGGGTGGTCGCCTCGTCCTCCTGAGCTACGGGAAGGCCTCCGCGGTGCAGGTCGACCCGATCGAGAAGAAGCCGCTCTCCCACTTCCATCCCGGGACCCGAGTCTACTCGATCGGTACGGTCGGATGCAACTGGCGCTGCGCGTACTGCCAGAACGCCGAGATCTCCCAGGAGCGCGAGGTGGTGGGCCGGTCGCTGCCCCCCAAGGTCGCGGTGGCCGAGGCGAGAAAGTTCGGCTGCAGCGGTGTGACGTTCACGTACAACGAGCCGACCATCTTCGCCGAGTACGCGCTCGACGTGATGCGGGAGGCTCATGAGGCCGGTCTCTTCGCGAACTTCGTGACGAACGGGTACATGACCCTCGAGGCCGTCGGGCTGATCGGACCGCAGCTCGACGCGGTCAGCATCGATTTCAAAGGGAGCGGAGAAGCGGGCTTCCTCCGGAAGTACGTCGCCGCCACCGGACCGGACCCGATCTTCGAGTCGGCGGTGGAGCTGAAGAAGCGGGGCGTGCACATCGAGATCACCGACCTCATCGTCCCCGAGGTCGGCGAGTCGGTCGAGGCGACCCAGAAGCTCGCCCGGTTCGTGCGGGACGAGCTCGGCCCTTCCACCCCGTTCCATCTCCTGCGGTTTCATCCCGACTACCGAATGATGGACTTTCCCGAAACCCCCGTGGCGACACTCGAGAATCTGCACCGGGTCGTGAAGGCGGAGGGCCTCGACTTCGTTTACCTCGGGAACGTGTGGGGCCATCCGCTCGAGAACACCTACTGCCCGGGCTGTGGGACCATCGCGGTCCGCCGGCTGGGCTTCACGATCAGGTCCTGGCGGCTGGACCCGGAGAACTGTTGCCGGAAGTGCGGGAGGAAGATCCCGATCGTAGGACGGCTGCCGGACGATTACGTGCCGACCTTCGCGACTCCGGTATCGTAAGCTAACGTCCCTCCCGGGCGCCCCTGCCCTGAACTAGGGTGTTCTCCTGCGAACCCGCACGGCGGCGACCCGGGTTGCCGTCAACCGAGGCCGACGGGGCTCCCATATACGCGGCGAACGACCGAGCTGGTGAGGAGGCCCGGGATTGCCGAGAATCCCCACCCGAGTCCGAGCACCCCGAGCCAAGCTCCGCAGCCATACGGCCCCGGATCCGGTAGAACCCCTTCCGATGGTCGAGATCGTTCTGGACGGGGTCGCCGGGGACGAATGGGTGACCGAGACGCTAGGGTCCCAGGGCGTGGCGGTCCGACTCCTGGCCTGCCGTCCGACCCACCGAGGGCGGCTTCTCCGCCTCTTCGAGGTCCAGACGGACGGGGGTGGGATCGCACCCGTGGTCCGACGTCTCCGCACGCGCTTGGCGGCCCGGGACATCGCGGCAGCGAGCCTCGGCCCGGACCGGGCGCTCCTGCGGGTCTCCGTGCCCATGCCCTCGGTCTGTGCGGCCGCATTCGACCTGGGGGATTTCTGCATCAGCTGCCCATTTCTCGGAGGGGACCAAGCAGCGGGGTCGGGCTCGTGGAAGGTGCTGGTCCCGCAGATCGTCGACGCGCGCCGTCTCCTCAAGGCGGCGGCGCGAGGCGGAGGCCCGCGACCGTCCCTCGTCCGCGCCGGGGCGTACCGGAGGCGCTGGGGTCTTACGGCACGTCAGGAGAGAGCGCTCCGCGTGGCGTTCCAGATCGGCTACTTCGACTACCCACGGAAGTCGTCCCTCGCGGAACTGGCCGGTCGGCTCGGGGTCGGTCGCTCGACCGCGCTCGAGCTCCTGCGGAAGGCCACCACCAAACTGGCAGCGGAGAGGTTCCTCGCCGAACCGCCCGTCGACCGCCCTCCGTAGAGGGTTCGCCCGGACGTTGGCAGGACCGGCCCGCGGACGGGTCGGGGCGGTTATGCCCGGCCCGGAGGTCTGGTACGAGGCCGACCACCCAACTTCCGGCGTGGGGATCGCTGACCCCGACTTCGGGCTTTCTTTCCGGAACCGACCGATAGGCCCCTTGGGGAGGTACGTCGGTTCTCCGCCACGAAACGATCCTTCCCCGCTTCTACGACCGCACGGAAGATGGTCCTCATCCGCGTGGGAGAAAGACCGGCCTGCCGGGCCCAGCCTTCGGCCCGAGCGATGACTCGCCGTTCCTGTGCCGAGTCCGATACCTTTCCGCTTCCCACGGAACGGAGCCGGATCGCCGTACCGGCGGCCTCGGTGCGGGCGGCTACGAGAAGAACGATGGCCCGGTCGATCTCCTCGAGGTCGCGTCGGACCGCGCGCAACGGCAAAGCGGCCTTCGCACGGACGACCATGCCGGGCGACCGAGCTCGACCTGGGCCATGTTCCTTCGACCGCACGGGTGCGGGGGCCGGCTCACATACCGCTCGCGGTGTCCGGGTCGATGCAGATCGTTCTGGCCTCCAATTTCGATGACCGGCTGGTCGAGGAGACCGCCGACCTTCCGGTCTCCACGTTCTTCGGCGGGTTCCCGGTCCAGCTGACCGGAGGCGGGCGGCCCCCCCAGATCCTTCCCCCGGTCGACCGGGACCGATTCCGCGCCCATCTCGAGGTGGTCCACCGGCATTCTCGTCAGTTCTTCGCCACCCTCAACAGCAATGACCTCGGGTTGAAGGAGTACGGACCCGGCTACGTGAGCCGCCTTCTCAAAGAGGTCGGGGACCTGATCGACCTTGGGGTAGACGGGTTCGTGATCGCCCTACCGGCGTTGATCGAGGCGGTCCGTACCGAATGGCCGGACGTGCCGATCACCGTCTCCACGTTCGCTCGCATCCGGACCGTGACCCAGGCCGAGTACTTCCTGAAGCTCGGAGCGCGCACGATCATCCTGGAAGAAGCGAACCGGGACTTCCGGTTGGTCCGCGGCCTCGTCCGCCTGGGCGCGGAGGTCGAGATCCTGGTCAACCAGAGCTGTCTCCCGTCCTGCCCCTACCGGGGCCATCACCTGAACACGAGCTCTCTCGCTTCGCAGCCGGGCGCTCCGCCCTTGGCGTTCGAGTACCCGATCCTCGAGTGCGGCCTCGAGTACGTGCGTGACCCCGCGAAGATCATCTCGGGAATCTTCGTCCGGCCGGAGGACCTGGAAGTGTTCGAAGAGGCCGGGGTCACTCGATTCAAGGTGTCGGGCCGGAACCGCTCGACCGACTGGCTCGTCCGGTCCGCCCGGGCCTATGCCCAGAGGTCGTATTCGGGGAATCTGGTCGATATTCTCAGCCTGGTGCAGGTGAAAGGACCGTCGGCGGCACTGAAGCGTCTGGGGGAAGGCCCCCACGGCGAGGAGGCACGGACCCTGGCCCAGGCATTCGCCCCGTTATCGGAGCTCACGATCGACAATCGGGAGTTCCCTCCGGATTTCCTCCGCCACATTGCCGCCGTGGATTGCGAGCACACGACGTGCGAGGCGTGCGGGTACTGCCGCGACGTCGCTCAGAAGGTGCTGCGGGTCTCCGGCCGCCCCGTGTCGGAGTACGCTCCTCCAACCGACCTGCCGGATGCGATCCGGGTCCTACCTCGGCTCGGGACCTCATCGAGCTGAGCGGCGTCGGCTCGGCAGGCCCGGACCGAGCGGGCGGAGCCGGCGAACGCACTCTATGGAAGGGCTTCTAGGATCTCGGCCGTCGTCCGCACCCGTCCGATCCGGCGGAACACGAAGTTGACCGCGGCGTTGTGCATCTCCTCGGTGGCCGAGGACATCGCATCCTCGGCGAAGACCTGCTGGAAGCCGTACTCATAGGCGAACCGGGCCGTGCTTTCGACCCCGAAGTTCGTCGATATCCCGCAGAGCACGATCGTCCGCATCCCCCGCCTCCGCAGCTGCAGCTCGAGGTCGGTGCCGTAGAACGCTCCCCACTGCTTCTTCGTGATGAGCAGGTCGCCATCCCGGGGTCCGATCTCCGCGACAAAATCCGAGGCGTCGGCGGACGGGGTCCCGGTCGGACGCCACCCCGGGTCGTCCGCGATCACGTTGAGTCGGTCCGCGGCGGACGCCGTTACGTGCACCAGGAAGACCGGCATACCGTTCTTCCGAAATGCCTCGGCCAACTTGGCCGCGTTCTGCACCACGTCCTCGACGCGGTGAGGGCCGAGCGGCCTCCCGATCGAGGCGATGCCCTTCTGGAGGTCGATCACGACCAAGGCCGTGGTCTTCTGGTCCAGGTCTAACGCCATCGAACCTCACCCGTCCTTCCTCTCCCATGGGACACCCCCACCGGCTTATGGCGTGGCGGCCACCCGCACCCCGGCGCGAGTCCCGAGCTCCCCGCCCCTGAGGGACGATTCTGCGCGGGCGCGAGGCAGGCTCGCGCGACCGCGTGGGCGCTCGAGCCCGCGGACTGCGAAACGGAGTACGCCTCGCGATGGGAGTTTTTCCGATTGGGTTTCAAGGAGGTGCGCATGAAGCGTAGGGGGACCTTGGGTCGGATGGCCCTCGTCGTTCTCGTATGACGTCGACCGAGAAGGAGGCCGGTTTCCTCGGGTTCTCTCGAACCATCTACCTGCTGGGGGCCTCCAACCTCGTCATGTCGGCGGGCCGCTCGGCGGCCTGGCTCTTCCTTCCGATTCTCCTGTACACCTCCTACCATCTCTCCTTCCTGTACGTGGGCGTCCTGGTCTCTCTCGTCATCCCAGTCTCCCTCCTCGCGGCGATCGTGGGCGGGGCGGCCTCGGACCGGTACGGCCGGCGGGCCTTCCTGGCGTATCCTCCGCTCGCCTACGCCCTCGTCTCGTTCCTCCTCTACGAGTACCTGGAGCCAGGGACTCCCGGTCGTGATGGGCCTCTGGGCGGCCAACATGTTCCTGGGGAACATCGGGTCGGGCGCCCAGAACGCGCTGATGACCGACGTCTCGCTGGAGGCCCGGCGGATGCAGGTCTTCAGCCTGCTGCGCATCTTCGGCAACGCCGGCTTCGCGATTGCTCCCGCCCTAGGCGGACTCCTCGCGAGCCAGTTCGGTATCCCGGTCGTCTTCCTGGTCGCGTGCGTCGCGGCCCTGGCCGGCGGTCTGCTCCTCGCCCTGTTCCTCGAGGAGACCCGACCGGTGAGCGGCCCGTCCGTCCGACCGCTGAGAGAAACGGCGTCCTTCCCGTTCCACGACTCGATGTTCCTGGCGCTGGGAGTCTTGGGGATCGGCCTCACGCTCGCGGCCGGGCAGTTCGGGACCGCGCTCTCCCTCTTTTCTGTCGGAGTCCGTCACTTCTCCTACGAACAGGTAGGCTGGCTCTACTCGCTGAACGGCGTCCTCGTGGTCACCCTGCAGATGCCGATCGCATGGGGTCTCCGACGTCAGCACCTGATCTGGATGGCGGTCGGGACGCTCTGCTACGGGGCGGCGTTCATGCTCTTCTACGTCGGAACGGTCTACGCCGTGTTCCTGGTCGGCATGGGCATCTTGACGATCGGAGAGAACGTGGTGAGCCCGCTCCAGAACACGATCATCGCGGCGATGGCCACCGAGGACACTCGCGGAAGCTACTTTGGAGCGTATGCCGCCGTCACGAACGGCGCCAACGTGTTCGCTCCGTCCCTGGGGACCTTGCTCCTCGGCACCGGGAACCCCCTCGCGCTATGGGGCAGTTTCGCCCTCCTCACGGTGGTCGTGGCGGTCGGGTACTTGGCGCTTCGAAAGCGAATGCCCCATCTGCCCTGAACCGAATGGAGCGAAAGGAAGCCTCTGCCGCCCTCGTCCGCAGCGGTAGGAGGACCGCTTGTGGGTCCCCCACGGTTCCGGTGCACGACGGCCCGTCCGACAGATGACGACGTTGACCTCGACAATCGTTCCCGCCTCCGCAGAATGATTCAAATAGCCCTGCCCGCGAACGTATCCCGATAACCCAACCGGTACGGAGCGGAAGCGACGAATGGACAGCCTGGCGGTACGAGCGCGACGCTCGATGGCGGCACGGAGGCGCGGGGTGGAACCGATCATTGCGACGATCTTGCTCGTCGCGATCGTGGTCGTGTTGGCGGCCGTGCTGTATGCGCTGGTCGCGGGCCTGACCAGTAGCGGGGTGGGAACGAAGCAGATCGGGTCGGCGTTCGCCGTCGGTGGTCCGACATCTTCGAAGTGCCCGGCGACCTACACGTACGCCACCAACGGTTGCCTGGCCGGCGACTACTTCTACAACCTGACCGTGGAGACGGCAGGCCCCAACTTCGGGAGCGTCCTCTTCGAGGTCCGGACCTCCGGCGGAGGCGTGTACACGGCGGCCGGCGTCGGCGGGTTCACGATTCTGACGATCACCGGTAAGGTCGCCGCCCAGATGACCACGGCGAGCGCGACTCTGGCCATGACTTCGTCGTTCAGTACGTACGGAGCCTCGCCGGTTTGCAACGGCGTCGCATGTGGTCCATCGACCCTGTTCTCGAGCCTCTATACCATCGAGGTCGACATGGGCACGGCCAACCCCACGGGCCTTTCCTATCAGTTCGTGGCGATTGGGACGGGGTCGTACTCCGGTACAACACCGCCGGTCGGTCTACCGTAGCGTCCGTCGTGCCGTCAGAGCGGCCCTCCATGGTAAGTGGGTCCATCGTGGGGCAGCAGGGGCTCTACCCCGGACCGAGGTGGTACGTCGCACGGCGATCGACCTTGCGGTTTGCTAGATGGATCGCGTCCGGTTTCGCTGCGAGACGTGGTCGCGCCCCCGTCCACGGACCCGACGCCGAAGCCTGAGATGTGCTGCCGATCGTTTGCGCGGCAGGCCAGAAGCGGTCGTGCCCGCCCGTGGCTGCCCCTCGGTCTAGTTGTGCTCCGGATCACGAGCGACACCGGTCGGTCCGCTGGCCCCGGCCGTGCCGTTTCCCCCGTTCTCCCCGCCCCCACCGGGCGAACCGGAGGTCCCGTTCGCGGCGTGGCCTCCCCCGAGACCGTTGTATCCGCCGAGTCCCCTCGTACCACCGCCTCCACCCGAGCCTCCGAGCGTTCCCTGACCCGCGCAGCCGGTCCCGATGCCGCCCGAGCAACTGTCCGCACCTCCGGCCGCGGCGTTCACGCTGTTCGAGCTGAAGGTGTTTCCGGAATCCTTGACGGGCTTCGTGGTGTTGAACAGACCGCCGCCCGACGCGTTACCTCCGGGACCGCCGTTGCCGCCATTCCCCCCGGAACCCGCGTTCCCTCCATGACCGCCGGCGCCACCGTTGCCACCCGGGCCTCCGGACCCACCCGTGAATCCGCTTCCGCCCGTACCACCGCCGCCCCCGGGTCCCCCAGCACCTCCCGCGCCGCCACCCGCTCCCGACCCTCCGTCGCCCCCGGGACCGCCGGCTCCCCCGGTCGCTGAGTTCCCCGTGATGGTGTTCTTCGTGATCGTCAGGTTGCCGGAGCTGTAGATTCCCCCGCCCCAAGAGGCGCCACCGGGGCCTCCCGGTCCACCCGAAGCGCCACCGCCACCGGGACCGCCCGCGCCGCCCGTACCCACCGGAAGCTCCCGCACCGGCACCTCCCCCTCCGCCCGCCGAAACGCTGCCGCTGCCCCCGGGACCGCCGGTCCCGCCGGTCCCGCCGCCCTCTCCGGCTGCGCCTTGTCCTCCCCCGCCACCGTTGCCGCCGGTCCCTCCCGAGCCCGCATCGGCCGTGTTCGTCTCGACCTGGTCCGAGGTGATGGTGAGATTATGGCCATTGAAGACCGCCCCGCCGAACGCGCTGCCCCCAGCTCCGCCCGGACCGCCCGGAGACCCGCCGGCCCCAGCACCCCCCGCCGACCCGAGGCTCCCGAGGTGCCCCTGGCTCCCCGACCCACCGTCATAACCGTCCGACGTGTCGTTACTGACGCCGTAGCCTCCGGCGCCGCCGCTACCACCGTAGCCTCCCGGGCCGCCAAACCCGCCGGCACCTCCCGCACCGCCCTCGCCCCCGTATCCTCCGTTGCCGCCGAGCATCTCGTCGCCCGATACTTGACTGAGCGTCAACGAGAGTCTCCCGGAGGGAGCTGCGTTGTAGATCGAACCACCGGCCACCGCGCCGCCACCGCCACCGGCGCCGCCGGGTGCGCTCGCTCCGCCGTTCCCAGCGGAGCCGGCACTGGCAGCCGCCAGGGAAGCGCCGCCGTTCCCGCCGTTCGCCCCTCCCTTCCCGCCAGGCTCGAGACCTCCCGGACCGCCGGCTCCGCCGCTGCCTCCGTTGCCGGCGGGTCCGGCGTCGCCGCCGACCCCCCCGGTCCCTCCGAAGCTACCGGAGCCACCGGCGCCGCCGTTGGCCTCATCCTGGGTGAACGTCGTTCCGGAAATGGTCGCGAACTTGAGATTGAAAACCGAGCCACCTTCTGCGGCCCCTCCCGTGCCTCCGCGGCCGCCTGCCGCTCCGGCCCCTGCCATCGCCCCGGAGCCACCCGGCCTGCCCGACCCTCCGGCTCCTCCGCTACCGCCGGTACCTCCGGATTGAGGGCTCCCTCCTTGTCCTCCGCCGATACCAGAACCCCCTCCGGCCGCCGCGTCGCCCCCGTCGCCTCCGTGGCCGCCGGCTCCGCCATTCCCGCCGGCTCCGCCATAGACTCCGTTGAATTCGAAAGTGGAGGAGTTTACCTTGAGCGTTCCGGCGCTGTAGACCGCGCCTCCCGCTCCCGTCCCTCCGGACCCGCCGTTGCCTCCGAGCCCCCCAGCTCCGGCAGCCCCGCCGGCTCCGTTCCGCCCGCCCGCACCGCCTTGCCCGCCGGTCGTGTTGATGGCCGTACCCCCCGGGCCACCGATCCCCCCGTCTCCCCCGGTGCCGCCGAAGCCGCCCGATCCGCCGTTTCCTCCCGTGCCCCCGGCGCCACCGCTCGCCGTGTTGGAATTGAAAGTGACACCGATTAACGTCAGCGTGCCGCCGTTGTAAATCGCACCGCCCTCGCCGGCGCCGCCGGAGCCGCCGTTCCCACCCTTCGCGCCGGTCCCTCCGGAGCCCCCGTTCCCACCGCTCGCGCCGGCTCCGCCGGCGCCTCCCGCCGAGCCCATGGCGCCGCTTCCGCCGTTGCCACCCATGCCGCCGTTACCGCCGGAGCCGCCCGATCCACCGTTTCCGCCCGAGCCCCCGTTTCCGCCGGTCGCGGAGTTCACATTGAAGGTGTCTTCGGAGAGAACCACGACTCCGCTCTGAATCCAGATTGCGCCACCTCGGGCGACACCCCCGGAAGCGCCCGAGCCGGCGGCCGTCGCGTTCTTTCCTTTGGTCCCGGCCTTTCCTGCCGTGCCGGACTGACCGGCCCCCGAACCTGCGTTGCCGCCGGGGGCGCCGTCGGTACCGCTGGAGCCGGCCGTTCCGATCTTGCCAGACTGCCCTTTGGATCCGGAGACGTGGCCGAACTCGAGCAGAAGACCGGTGAGGTTGAGATGGCCCCCTTGAACGATGAAGAGCTGAGTGACGCCGTTCCCGCTCAAGTAGACCGTGTTGCCGCCCGCCGAGATGTTGATCGTCTGATTCGCTAGAATCGTGATCGGTGCACTCATGACGAGCGGAGTGCAGCTCACTCCGAAGGTGGCGGTTCCTCCGGCGGCGACCGCGGCGGCGAGTGCCGCCTGGGTGCAGCTCGTGATGGTGGTCGTCACGCTGGCTTCCCGGAGCGTGCCGGTCGGCGTTGACGGTGCCGGCCCGGCCGGAAGCACCACCGAAAAGGCGACGATGAGGAACGCCACGACCATCGAGAGGAGAATGACCGCCGTGATTCGCTGCCCTGGTGCGCCCATGACCTGAGACCGATTTTTTTCGGGACTACCTCCTACTAGTTAAAAGGTGGAGTCCGGCCATTTTTTTTCGCCTTCAAAGTCGCCCCTCGAGGGACATCGGGACCCGGCTCGAGGAGATTCTCAGGGTCGGGGCCAGGTTCGGAACGAGTACTCCGATTGGATGGCCTCCCACCGAACGTGGTTGGGGTCTGCGACGTCATACCATGGCGGTCGACGGGATGATACCCCTATCTCTCGGGTTAAGAGCAAGTGACCCGTGACTTAACTAGCATCGGAGTGGAGTACGGCGGTGATGGCGAGCACGGTGGCCACCGAGGTTCCGAAATCGCGTGTCGTCGTGGATGCGGAACGCTGCAAGGGCTGCGACCTCTGCGTCGTGGCGTGTCCGCAGCAGAACCTGCACCTCTCGGATGCTCTGAACCGAAGCGGCTACCACCCGGCCGTGTTCGAGTACCACGGGAAGAAGGGCGCCTGCACGGCGTGCGGTATCTGTTACTGGGTCTGCCCGGACTTCGCGATCACCGAGGTATCGAGGTGGAAACCATGACCACGGCCCGCGACTTCCTCAAGGGAAACGAAGCGCTGGCCTACGGGGCCCTCCGAACCGGGCTCAATGCTTTTTTCGGGTATCCCATCACGCCCTCGAGCGAGATACCGGAAACCCTCGCGGCCGAGTTCGGCAATCCCCAATACCCTGCGTTCAAGGTCTTTCTCCAGGCCGCAAGCGAGATCGAGGCGATCAACATGGTCATCGGAGCGGCCGCGACGGGGGCGAAGGTCATGGCCGCCACTTCCGGTCCCGGGTTCAGCCTCAAGCAGGAGGGAATCTCCTTCGCCGCGGGGATGGAGCTGCCGATGCTCATTGTCGACGTGAACCGAGGCGGGCCGGGCCTCGGGAACCTCGGACCCGAGCAGTCGGACTACTTCCAGGCTACCAAGGGAGGGGGGCATGGAGGGTACCGCACCATCGTTCTCGCGCCGAGCTCGGTGCCCGAGATGGCGGCCTTTCCCGCGCTCGCGTTCTCGCTCGCCTTCCAGTATCGAACACCGGTGATCGTCCTCACCGACGCCTTCCTGGGCCAGCTCAAGGAGGACCTCGAATTCCCCAAGGTCCCAGCCCCGGAGTTCGACACCTCCTGGGCGACCACCGGAGCCCGAGGTTCCGAGCGGCACGTCATCAGCTCCATGCATCTCGACATCCCGGAGCTGAGCCGCCATTCCGAGCACCTCCGGTCCAAGTTCGAAGAAGTCGACCGGTCGGAACAGAGGTCCGAGAAGTTCCAGACGGAGGACGCGGACATCGTCCTCGTAGCCTACGGGATCTGCGCGCGCCTCTGCCAGCGCGCCGTCGGCGCGCTCCGCGCCAAGGGGGTCCGAGCCGGACTCCTGCGGCCGATCACCCTCTCGCCGTTCCCCAAAGGGGAGCTCGAGGCGTTGGTCAACCGCGGGGTCCGAAGGTTCATCGTGGTCGAGCTCAACACGGGCCAGATGATCCAGGACGTGCAGCTCGCGACCGCCGGCCGAGCCCGAATCGAGGGGTTGCAACGGGTCGGGGGCCTTTTCCCTTCGCCCTCAGAGATCGTTCGCGAAGTGGAGGGGATGGCCCAATGATCGATATCGAAGGACACTACGAGGTCAAGCTCGGCCCGCTGCCCACGCTCACCGGCAAGCCTACGCACTATTGCGCGGGTTGCGAACACGGGACCTTGACGCGGCTGATCGCGTACGCCCTTCATGAGATGGGGGTGAGGGAACGAACCGTCCTGGTCGACTCGGTCGGATGCAGCGTTCTCGCTCACGAGTACATCAACGTCGATGCCATCCAGTCCCCCCACGGAAGGGCGCCCGCCGTGATGACCGGCATCAAGCGGATGCACCCCGAGCTACTGGTCTTCGCTGTCCAGGGGGACGGGGACGCGGTCTCCATCGGCCTATCCGAGCTCATCTACGCGGCGAACCGGGGCGAGCCGATCACCGTCTTCCTGGTCAACAACGGCATCTACGGCATGACCGGTGGCCAGATGGCTCCGACCACACCCGAGGGCATGGTCACCATGACGACCCCGCACGGGAGGGATGTCGCCGTCACCGGGGCCCCGATCGACGCGTCCAAGCTTCTCGCGACCTTCGAAGCCCCGGCTTACGTGAAGCGGGTCCTCCTGCCCGTGACCCCGACCCCGGCGGGCGACTTCTACAACGCTCGCGGGTCGCTCGAAGGCGAGCGAAGCGTGCGGAACGCGTTCCGGGTCCAGGAGATGGGCGGATTCTCCTTCGTCGAGTTCGTCAGCACCTGCAACGTCAACTGGAAGATGTCGATCCTCAAGTCGAAGCAGTACGCGACCGACGTCCTGGCGAAGGTCTTCCCGCCGGGCCTCTTCAAGGACAAGTTCGGGGTGGAGAAGCGATGAAGATCGAGACGATCCTCGCCGGCCACGGTGGCCAAGGGGTCCTGGAGCTCGCGAACTGGCTCGCCTACTTCAACCTCGTCCGGGGGCGGCACGTCGCCTACACGCCGTCCTACGGTCCTGAGACCCGCGGGGGGAAGGTGAAGTGCTATGTCGTCAGCTCGGACGAGCGGATCGATTCCCCCATCGTCGAGGACCCGGACATCCTGGTCGTGATGAACCGTCCCTCGCTCGACTTTCTTCCCCTCTTGAAGGCGGGAGGGACCCTCCTGGTCAACAGCTCGCTCGTGAAGGAGACCCCCCAGCGCGACGACGTGACCGTCGTGGAGGTACCGGCGACCGAGCTCGCCGGTGGGCTGCGCGAGTACAGTCCGGAGAAGGGCAAGGACACCACGATCGCTGCGAACAGTGTGATGTTCGGGGCCTGCCTCGCGGTCAGTGGCGAGAACCTCCGGGACGAGCTCGAGGGAATTCGGGAGGTCTTCGGACACTTCCTGACCGGACGGAAGGCGGTGTACATCCCCCTGAACGTGAAGGCCGTGCAGGAAGGGTTTGAGTACGTGACCCGCGCGCGCTCGACCGAACTGTCCCAGAAGAGTCCGGTTCCTCCCCCCCACTGGCTCCCTGACGTCGCTGGCGGACGGCCGATTCCCGCCGCCGGGTCGTTGCACGCGGGTCCACGAAACCCGGGAGCGTCCGACCGACCGCGGGACACTCCAAGCCTCCCCGGGCGGTCCTGGCCCGTACGAGGCGATCGACCCGGGTGCTCCCCTCATCGAGGGGGCCCCACGAAGGCGCTGCGCGAAGACCCGATTCGAGATAAACCCGGGACCATCTGGGTGCAGGAGCATGAAGAAGAATGCCTCGCAGGACGCCGAGTTTCCCTCGAAGCTGGTGGACGCGAGGCTCAAGGAGCTGCCCGACTGGCGTGGCGAGACGTTATCCCGGATTCGCGGCCTCATCCGACAGGCCGTCCCCGACGTCGTCGAGGAGGTGAAATGGAGGAGGCCGGCGAACCCCGCAGGCGTTCCGGTATGGTCGCACGACGGGATCATCTGCACCGGCGAGGCCCACACGAACCACGTGAGGCTGACCTTCGCCAAGGGAGCTTCTCTCAAGGACCCGAAAAGCCTCTTCAACTCCGGCCTCGAAGGCAACTCCATGCGCGCCATCGTTCTCCGTGAGGGAGACGAGATCGACGGCGAGGGGTTCAAGTCCCTGGTCCGCGCCGCCGCGGCCCTGAACAGGTCCTCAGCCCGCGGTCCGTGACAGAACCGCGCTCGGCGCGCGTGGGGGGTGAGGGCGAGCGGAAACGACCCCGAAGACCCTCAAGGAGTTAACCGAGGAGGCCTAGGGGTCAACCAGCTACGGTGGGTCCATGGAGTTTCAGGAGGTTATCGAGCGCCGACGTTCGATTCGAGTCTACTCCGAGGAGTCGGTGGACTCGGCAGCCCTGGACCGGGTCCTTCACGCCGTCTCGCGGGCACCCTCGGCCGGCAACCTGCAGGCGTACCACGTCTTCGTGGTGGGTTCCCCACGGAAGCGTCAGCTCCTTGCCGCCGCTGCGGGCGAGCAACCGTTCCTCGCGCAGGCTCCGATTGACCTCGTGTTCTTCGTCGACCCGGACCGTTCGGCCACGAAATACCGGCGCCGAGGAGCGTCCCTGTACGCCGTCCAGGACGCGACGATCGCGGCCTGCTTCGCCGTTCTGGCCGCCACGAACGAAGGCCTTTCCACCGTGTGGGTCGGCGCGTTCGAAGAGTCCGCCGTGAGAGCTGTGTGCGGCGAAACGAAGTTACGACCTATCGCCATCATCGCGGTCGGTCACGGCGCCGAGGACCCCCCCGAAACGCCACGACGAGCCGTAGACGAGATGGTCCAGAGGATCTGAACCCGTCCGTCTCAGGATGACCGGCTTTCGGCAGCTTGTCGGTCGGGAACAGGGCGGTTCATCAGGACCGCTAGCGACCAAGTCCGAGTCGGTCACTTAGGCCGTGCCGGAATGAACTTCTCAAGAACCGTCGCGATCGACTCGATGTCCGCAAGACGGATGGCTCTTCCCTTCGAAAGCACGCCCGTCGAGATACCCCTCTCGCAGCGGATGGTTGCATTCCGCCAGTCGGTAGGGTCGTTCCCCTCCAAGGCGAGAATTGCATCGAACATCGAAGTGAGGGTCGTCGGAGCCTCGGCCCAAAGTGCGACCTGGCACGTCCCGGCCTCCAACATAGCGCGCATCAGCGGTTCGAGGCGATCTTGGGCGTAGGCGATGGCGATACGTTGGGAGTTTGTCGTCACCAGGATGGAAGGGGATTCCGCACGCCCCGTGGCCGCGATCAGTTTCTGACCGTGCGGCGGCATGCGAAGGAACTCCACAAGGCCTCGAACCGAATCCGGAGACTCATGCGACTCGAGCATCGTTGCCGCGGCCGCCTCAGCCCGGCCGCCCTGATCGTCCGGGAAAAGGTCCCGGGGCTCGAGGACGTAGACGGAATCCTCCGGAACTGCGTGCAGGGCCATCGGGTCAAGCGGGTCGAGGATCTCTCCCGGCAGCCGAACGTCGGTCCAGTGGACCCGCGAACCGTAGGGGGCAAGCCAGGCGAAGGCGAACCACTTCAACAGCGTTCGGCTGGCTCCCGAGATGAAGACCGAGGACGGCTTCTGGAATCCTCCCGGGAACAGCTCGTCATCCGGCGACGGGTTTACCACGGTTACCACGAGCGGCCGCCACGAATAAGAACTGTCTGTCGCGCGACGGGAGGCGACGGGAGAACAGATCCGTTCTTGAACGAGCGGTCGACGTGACTCCCTTCGTTGCAGGGGGTGTAAGCGCGCATCGTGCCAAATCTCGGTGCAAGGTGCGATCCGCCCAATATCGCCGAGAGCAGCCCTCCCACCGGTCCTGGTGCGATACGGTACGGCATCGCCTCAGTTCTCGAAAAGCGCGAATAGGGTCCCCGAACTTGCCGCGAGGAAGCTCACCGAACCGGTCGGGCCCTGCGCGGAAGGACGCAACGCGTCCACGGCGTGGGTCAGCAGCTCGTAGGCCGAATCCTCCGCTTCGCCTACCTCGTCACCGGAGTCGTCGTCCCGCACGTACACACGAAGGACACCCCGATGGATTCCCAGGAGGACGTAGCCAGCCCCATCCCTCCGGGCCCAGGTCAGGAGCCTACCGGTCGGCCTATCCACGACCCCGACCCATCGCAACGAACCGAACCACCGTCCCGAAAGGCGCCCCAGCACCGAGCCCGAGACCGTTCCCGGAGGCAGTTCCACCTGTGCGATCGGCCGAAGCTCCGAGGTTCTTTGGGGGAGCCGGTTCGAGTCGTTACCGACCGCGCGGTACCCGTCGCTCGCGCGCTCGATACGGCCCTCCCGCTCGAGCCGACGCAAGGAACGCGAGAGCGACTCCGGATGGGCGTGAAGGACCCGTCGCAGGCCGCTGAAAGCGATACGTCCCCCGAGGCCAAGGAGGGTCGAGAGCACGCGCTCGTCCAGCCCTTTCGACCGCTCTTCGGACAGCCCGTCCCAGTCGGTCACCATTGGGCCGATGAGAGGACCTGAGGCACTTAGCCCGTCGGTAACGTGCCCGTTACTAGCTCAACCCCACCGCGCGCGATGCCTCTGGCGTGTGACCGAACCGGAGGCGACCCGGTCAATATCCTCCTCGCCGAGGTGAGGGTGACGGGAACGAAGGTTCCCGAGGAACAAGATGACCGAGAATGAGGGAGAGTATGCGTCGTGCGAGCCGAACTTCGGGCCGTGGATGTGGTCGGCGTACCGTGCCTACAACGAGCTCCTCCGCGAGAAGGTGAAGCAACGGTTCGATGCCCAGGAGGGACCGTGGATGGACAAGGTCGCGGACCTCTTGGTGCAGGTCGTGAACGCGCGCTGGGAAGGCGGACGACAGAAAGAGAAGGAGCTCCAGGAGCTCTACGTGCGCCTCGAAAAGCTCCTCTCGGAATGATCGCGACAGAAGTCTCACTACCCTTGCACCCGATGCCCGGTCCGCCCGCCGGCCCGGAACCGATGCTACCAGGACGACGAAACGGGTGAGTGGGACCTAGCAGGCCGCGAACGTCCGGTGAACCCTTTCCTCCCCGATCTTCTTCGCCGAGCCCAATCCTCGGCGTAGGTACAAGTACGGTGCACCTCGCTTCAGCCTAGGAGAGGCATCGTCACGCAGGTCGTTTCCTCTGGCCGCGGCGAAATGTTTCTTATGCACCCTTCATACGGGAGAGGCAGGATGCGGGTTTCGTTCTCCTCCCAGCTGATCCGGCCCGACGTTGCGGGTGCCTGGACCTTCGTTCGCGTGCCGGAGCTGGAAGCTGTCAAGGCAGGGTTCCGGGCACGGATGCGAGTCAAAGGAACGATCGAAGGAACCCCGTTTCGAAGTTCCCTGATTCCTCGAGGAGGCGGTG
The DNA here is from genome assembly GCA_963735185.1 of uncultured Thermoplasmata archaeon. Lineage (GTDB taxonomy): Archaea > Thermoplasmatota > Thermoplasmata > Lutacidiplasmatales > UBA184 > Lutacidiplasma. The sequence continues at coordinate 1,400,552 of CAVTJV010000007.1, read as the reverse complement.
AGGTCTTCGTGGTCGTCAACAGCGAACTGCGCGACCGGATTCGCAAGTCAACGGGAGATGTCGTCCGACTGGAACTCGAGCTGGACTCCAACCCAATTGGGATCCAAGTGCCCCCCGTCCTCCAACGGGCGTTCGCGCGCGACTCCCGGGCGAAGGCGGCCTTCAACAGCCTCACTCCCTCGCAGCAACGGGCGTACGTTCGCTGGGTTGCCGGAGCAAAGCAAGAAGCGACCCGCAAGCGTCGAGTGGCTACGGCAATCGAAAGGCTACGCCGCGGCGAGAGACTTAACTGAAGGCACCCCGCATCGAACCCTATGACCCGGCTCAGTTCCGGGAATTCCTAGGTGTGAAAGGGGGCAAGGCGCGATCCCAATACCCGTTGGCTCCCCTCGGATTAATCTGCGCTGACCACCTGGCCCACCCACGTCGGCACCGGTCCAGAGGGGATGGGCCTCCGCCAATTGGCCCTCGGACCATCGCTGGAGCGCAGATCGCCCTCCGCGTGAGTTGCTCCTCCGAACTCTCCAGCAACTCGAATGGGAGGGAAGGAAACCGCGGCGGACGCGGGTGGCTATCGAGATAGGGTGCGGGGCGGGCACGGACGCATTGGAACTGCTTCGTCGTGGCTGGCGTGTGATCGCAACCGATCAGCAGCCCGAGGCCATAGAATTCCTTGGAGAACGCGTCCCCCCTCTCCTTCGTCGGTCGCTGACCCTTCAGGCATCTCGCATGGAAGACCTCCGATTCCCGAAGGCAGACCTGATCTACGCCAGCTTCTCTCTCCCGTTCTGCCCTCGCGGTGAGTTTCCCGGGGTCTGGGAGAACATCCGTCAGGCCCTCGTTCCCGGTGGCCACTTCGCGGGGCAGCTGTTCGGCAGCCGCGATGAATGGGTCGGAGAGCGGCCATTGGTCTTCCACACGCTTCGCCAGGCGCGGGCTCTGACACGAGGCTACCGAGTCGACATGTTTCGAGAAACCGAGGAGGAGGGACTGTCGTTCTCCGGCCGAAAGCATTGGCACTTCTTCGACCTGATTCTCGAAAAACCTTCGCAAAAGCGCCATTAAGGTCTCCGAATCGAGGCACCTCGCCGCGTCCCCCGCCGTGGTTCAAGGGCGTATCGCACGATTGCACCCAGAGAAGTGGCCGCAACCGAAAACCCGGTTTCGGTAGGTTTATCTCCCACCCCTTAATCGCGGGCTAATTCACCATGCCCGTCGATCCGGACAAGATGAACGCGCTCGCGGGGAAGTTTCTGAATGACATGGGGGCAGCGATCACCGGCCCCTCGATACTGATCGGGGAGCAACTCGGTCTCTACAAGGCCCTCGCTGCGAAGGGGCCCACTACCTCGGAGGAGCTCGCGGAGACGACAGGGACTCTCGAGCGGTATCTTAGGGAATGGCTGGCCGGCCAGGCGGCGGCGGGGTACGTGGAGTACGATTCCGCATCGAACCGGTACTCGATGACGCCGGAGCAGGCGTACGCGATGACCAACGAAGAGAGCCCCCTGTACATTCCCGGGGCTTTCTACACCGTTGCCTCGGTCTACAAGGACCAGCGGAAGATTGCGGAGGCCATCAAGACCGGGAAGGGGATGGGTTGGCATGAGCACCACGTCGACCTCTTCATGGGAACGAAGAAGTTCTTCCGGCCCGGATACCTCGCGAACCTCGTCAGCAGCTGGTTGCCGAGCCTGGACGGAGTGGTCGAGAAGCTTCGGAAGGGTGCGCGCGTCGCCGACGTGGGTTGTGGCCTCGGCGCATCGACGATCATCATGGCCAAGGCGTTCCCGAAGTCGCAGTTCGTAGGATTCGACTACCATGCCGAGTCGGTCGAATGGGCGCGTAACGATGCGGTCACCGAAGGAGTGACCGGCAACACCGACTTCGAGGTATCCACCGCGAAGGACTACCCCGGCAAGGACTACGATCTCGTGACGTTCTTCGATTGTCTCCACGATATGGGCGACCCGGTCGGAGCCGGATGCCATGTCCTCCAGTCCCTGAAGCCCGACGGGACTTGGATGGTCGTCGAGCCGTTCGCCAAGGAAATGGTCGCGGAGAACTTCACTCCTGTCGGACGCGTCTTCTACAACGCATCCCTCCTCATCTGCGTCCCGGCCTCTCTCTCCCAGGAGGTCGGCAGTGGCCTCGGCGCGCAAGCCTCCGACTCGAGTCTCGAGGAAGTGTTCCGCACGGGCGGATTCGCCCGGGTTCGAAAGGCGACCGAGACTCCGTTCAACCGTGTGTTCGAGATGCGACCCTAAACGTAGGTGTTGGCAACCTGCAGTTGCGTGACTCGAGTCGCGCGCGTTCTCCCGAGGAAGAATGTTTCCCGGGGCGATTTACCTCCGTTTCTCGAGGGACGGTCCGAAAGGGGAAGGGCCAGAGTATATCCAAGCCCCCGCGTAGGAGAGCATCGATGAGTCGAAAGATCACCGCCAATCTGTATATGACGCTGGACGGGCGCGGCGCATTCCCGAAGTACCCGGGCTCGGACAGAGTCACGAAAGAGGCCAACGACTTTTGGCGCGAGATGTGGATCAATCGGTTCGACGATGTCACCACCGTGATCATGGGCCGAAGGTCGTTCACCGGCCACCGGAGAGTCTGGACCGAGACGGCACGAACGCCAGACGACCCCCAGTACCTCGTCGACTATTCGCGCTGGCTCGACCGTGTCGAGAAGGTATGTCTCTCGACACGCTTGAAGTCGCCAGGTTGGGAAAACTCGCGGGTCATGCGGGGCGACCTCTCGAAGATCGTGGCGAAGATCAAGAAGGAGAAGGGCGGGAACATCATTGCAGAGGGGGGCCCGCGCCTCATCCTCGAGTTCCTCCGGAAGGATCTCGCCGACGACTACTGGTTAGTCATACAGCCTGTCGTCTACGGTCAGGGACCCAAGTACTGGGGCGCTCTGAGCAAGCAGCGGACGTTGAAGCTCCTCACCTCGAAGACGATGGAGGATGGAGAGCTCCTGCTCCACTACGAATCGGTCCGAGGGAAGTGGAAGTAGCGGGGCTGCGGTTCAAGTGGATGCAAGGCGCGTTGCAATTCCGAATGAATCGCGAGGGAGAATCGGACCCACTTCGTCTTGACACGATCGGGCCGGTGGTCATGACAGTCCGGCCAGCGGTAGTCTCGCGAAATCAATGGCTAGCCACAGCATTGAAGACCTACCGGAGCATTGCCGACTGAGGGACCGTCATGACCGGAGAACACAAGGAACTAGTCGCGCTGCATCGGGAGCTCGACGCGCTCCACAAGGAAGTCGATAACATCCACAAGAAGTTTCACGCCGAGGTGGACAAGCTCCACGCCGTCGTGGTTACCCTGCACAAAGAAGTCCACCGGAAGAAGAAGTGAGACTCGCGGGGGCGACCCGCCTCAACCCATTCGAATCCCGGCGTCACCGCATCGACCTGTGAGCACCGTTGCCTGCTCGCTCGGAGAGGCACGACTGGGCGCGATGTCGATTGCACGCATCATCGGTCGGCATCACTCGATGTCGACCAGGGGGATTTAGGCCACAGCCCGCGAAGGGATGACAGCGGCAATCGAGGCGGTCGTTCCCAAGACGTTCGGTTCATCACCGACTACTGCACGAGGGCGAAGCCTCGCATCGATTTCGGGGGCTTAGACAACCCCCTCGTTGGAAAACGGTTAGTGCAACCGGGGAGGGCGCAAAACTACCGACAAGGAGCCCCTTCGTCAACCCGCGCCCCTCTGGCGCAATGTTGGTATCCTTTCGAACGCCGCTACGTCCCCGGATAGCCCCTTTTGGCGTAGGGGAAGCCCCCAAGCTCGTTTACGGTGGTTCGACTGGTGTAATGGTAATACGCCCGAACCTCCGCGATCTTCCCCCTCCTGAACACGTACCACTCCGTCCCTCGAAGCAATCGGCGGTTCCCGCCCCTTGGACCCCTGAGCACCACCGACCACTCGATCGCCGCCTCGTTTCCCTCGACAATCCCGTGGTCGACCGACCACCGGGCCGAATGTCCTCCTTTCTGCCAACTTGCCCAGTACTTCGCTAATGCAGCCGCGCCCCGGATAGGTCCTCGCTGCTCAGGAGGTAAATGCGAGTCCGAAAAGTAGTGCACCACATCCGGCGTAAAGGTAGAAATCATGAGATCAATGTCGCCCCGATTGCATCCGTCGTAGTACCTGCGGATGGTAGCAAGGTACGGATGTTCGGTCACGGTTGACCATCCTTCGGGTTTGCGACCAACGCGTCCTGCATAAGCTCGGGATGGCGTCCCTTACCAAATAAGCCCCCAGACATGGGCATGAGGCGCGATCCTCAGAACCGGCGTCAACCGCAGCAACCCTGCAGGCCTGGCAGAGACGGTCAACGCAGTCGTTGCTAAGGGACACGATGAGTGACGGCCGCGTCTATACGAAAGCAAAGGACCCCGCGCACAGGGCCGGGAGAAAAGGCACCTTCATGTAGCGACTTACGGTGCGAGCCCCGGCGAAGTCGTTGGGCGGCCCCTCGACCCTGTCCGAATTGCCGAAAGGGACCCGTCCTCCCCTGACCATCTGGGTGAATCCCGGGTTCCGGTTCCTCCTCGGGTCGACGACAACCTCCGCCATCGGCGGCTCGATTACTGGGATTTCGCTGAGCTGGCTCATCTACCACTTTACCGGCAGCGCGCTGGACGTCGCGTACCTCGGTCTGACCGGGGTCGTGCCGGGCATCGTGCTCGGACTGTTGGCGGGTGTCCTCGCGGACCGGTACAATCGTCGCAGGCTGATGGTGACCTCCGATGTCATCCGGGCACTGGCGATGATGGGGCTCGCCGTGGCTCTGTACCTGGTCGGCTTCTCGCTGCTGCTCGTCCTGGCCGTGATGACGTTGGTGTACAGTTTCTCCGCGCTCTTCTACCCCGCCAGTCAGGCCATCCTCCCCCGCATCGTACCAAAGCGTCATCTGGAGGACGCGAACGGCGTGCTATCTGCCGCGTCCCAGCTTGGTTACACGGTCGGGGCCGGAGCCGGCGGCCTCGCAATCGCTTTCATCGGTGCCACTGCCGGACTCGGGCTGAATGCGGCCACGTACGCGGTCTCCGCCATACTGCTCCTCCAGATTGCCCCCGAGCTCGGCCGAGCCCGCGAGGGCGGGGGGGTCACAACCCACTCGATCCGCGGAGAGCTGCTCGAAGGCTTGGCCTACATGCGGGATCATCTCCCCGTGCTCGAGGTGACGCTCGCCTTCCTGCCGGCCAGCCTGCTCTTTCCGTTCGTCACGAACTTCTTCGTAGTCTACGCGGCAGTCGTCCTCGGACCCAACCCCGCTCTGTTTGGCTACCTGGTCGCCGCTCTCACCGCGGGCTCGGCGGCCGGAGCGCTCTCGGTCGGGCAACTACGAGCCCGTCGCAACGCCGGGATCGTGATGGGTCTCAGCTTGTTCGTGATGGGCGGGGCCACCGTTCTTCTAGTGGTCGGGGGTTCCCTCGTATGGGCTCTCACGGGAGCCACGATTCTCGGTTTCGCGCTGGGCTTCATCGGGACTGTCTACTACTCGACGATGCAAGCGATCGTGCCCAACGAAGTATTGGCCCGCGTCCTCAGCATCGACATGGTCGGTTCCCTCGTTGCGGTCCCAGCGGGACTCATCTTCGGAGGACTTCTGTCGAGCAGCCATGGCATTCTCTTCACCTACGCGATGGCCGCGATCGGGTTCTTTGCCAACGGCATTCTGATGCTGGCGCTACCCGGAGTTCGGTCCGTTCGATACGTCGAACCATCCACGGTCGAGGTTCTCGCTCGGGCCCCGCGACCCTGACAACAGAGCCGCCGAGTTCCACACCGAGATTGCGACGAGACGACGGCGAAGGCGCTCCTGCGCTGATGTGACCGTAAGCGCAACGGTGGGTCGGCCCGCGGTCGCTCCGATCATCACGATGGCCGTCGGGGAGTACATTGCATGCGCCCCCCTTTTCGGAAGAGCGCGACTGAGCAGGCGCAAGTACTGTTGGACATTCCCGAAGTCCTCGGTCCGGATCCCCGCCGGGGTTCAGCCTCAGACGCACCCACTTCCTACCGCACACCTAAGTCGTGACAGCACGGTGCAAGAGTATCTATTGGCCGGGAGAGGCGCGCCCTCCATCGGCGAGTCCTGCGTAACCGTCGAGACCGGTCGCCTTCCGAACCGCATTGACGGCGGCCCTCGCTACCTCCCGGACGGCTACCCGGTGCAAGACGTCGAACGCGCGGTAGTCGAGACGCCTCGGGGGACGTCTACCGGTACAGAACCCGAGGAGGGCGTCACCGTCGGTTGACATATGGGCCGGCCGGACCGCGAGGGCCAGCCCATCGTGCGCGAGGTCCACGAGTCTAGCCAGCTGCTCGTGGTCCAAGGGTGCGTCCGTGCCGACGACCCCAATGGTGGTTCCGAAGCGCGTGGACGAACGCTTCAGGTAGTCGTCAAGGACGTCGTCCATTTCTAGGAACGTCTTCGAACCTCTCCGATGGGTACCCGCGACGGTTCGTCCCTCGAATGGGTCATAGACGTTCCCTACCGAGTTCGTAACCACAACCGTCCCGACCGTCCAGGGACCCACTTTCGCCGCGCTACTGCCAAGGCCACCTTTCGTCCCCTTCAATCCACGGTCCACGAAGAAAGGACCAACCGTTGCCCCGGTTCCCGCCCCCACCGTCCCTTGGACCACGGGACGAGACGAGGCATTTCGGCACGCCCTCTCGCCGAGGGCGACATAGTCCCGCCCTTCGAGAGGGCCGAAGTCCACATCGTAGATGTTGGTTCCCATGATCGCCGGCATGCGCCCTGCACCCCGGGGCTTGGCTAGCCCCTTGTCCAGCAAGAATCGTCGAATGCCGATCGACGCGTCGTATCCGTAGATGTCACCGCCGGTCAGGAACAGGGCATGATAATTGAGGAACGTTCTGCCGAGATCAGAACCAGCCGTGTCATAGCTACCCGGCCATCCCCCATGAATGCTTGCGAAGGTCATTGCGGGGGGGTTGAGAAGGACGACCGTCGTCCCCGTCCGCCGTTTGAGGTCTTGGGCGTGCCCGACCTGAACTCCTGCCAATGCGGTTGCCGTGAGGTTCGAGAGGGGCATGGAGGTCCGGTTGCGCGCACGACTGGTTCGTCGAAGAATAAAGCGGCGTCGAATGGAGGCCTTACGACGGCACGTGTGACCTTCCCTTCACGAGGCTCAGCGATTAGCGAGCCGCCGAAGCAGCCCCGGTTGGCGGTACCATTGCACTTCCGAAATCTCGAAAGGGGATTGACGGGGCCAAGCCCACGCCTAATCGGGGAACCCCCCGTTACGCAACCCCCTTGTTAGAAGACCGTCGGAGCAATCGTGGTGGAATAGTGTCCAAGGGCAAAGGGCCCGTTGACGGAAGACGCGCGCGACCGAGGACGTGATGGCAAACGGCCCGGGGGAGAGAGGTTCATGATACGGACCGAGGACGGGAGTCCTCAGAAGATGAAGGGAATCACGCGCTTCGTCCGACCTTGGTAGGTCCGGTATTCGATTCCAAATTGACCGACCAGGAGCTTTTCCTCGACGTGAATACGGTACCCGTAAATGAGGGCTGAGATCCCGAGAATGACCGCAAGCCCCTCCCATGAACCCCCGGCGAGACCCACACCGAGCATGATGATGAGCGCCCCGGTGTACGACGGGTGCCGAACGTATCGGTAGAGTCCGACATCGACTATTCGGTGGCCCTCCACGACCCGTAAGTGCGTGCTGAAGAACCTGCCGAGGGTCGCTATTGCCCACTGACGAACGACAATCCCGACGGCCATGAGGACAATCCCTGAATCGACGACTGCCAAGGGAAACGTAGCGTAGCCCAGGTTCGCAAACACGGAGATGGCGGCGATACCCACGAACATCCCCACGAGAATGACGGCCCCCGACCCCCGGTCCGACGTCCGGGTTCCGGATCCCCTTCCTCCACGGAGGTAGGGCACGAGCATCGCTCCGACAAACTCGCTACCGATCCACACAACAAACATCAGGGCCAAGAGCAGCGGGAGAACGCCTCCGGCCGTGACCGCCGACGCCATTCCATCGACGAAGGGACCTGAAGGATTAACCGTTCCCTCTTTGCCCAGCTACGGCCGTGGCGATCTCCGCTCTGGGAGTGACACACCGAAACAGTGAGTCTCGAGCGAGAGCCGCCACGATCGACACGTGAGGCTCTTCCAGCCGCGGTCTGATCGCGAGGGTTGCGGGGACTACGCGAAGGTAAGCGCATTGCCGCTCTCCGTTTGGAAACCCACCCGTTTCAGACCCTTTTCCGGGAAGGGATGGGTCGGCAATCGACGCCAATGCGTTCGTCCCGAGCAGGGAATGGCTCGTCCAGGTACCCCCGTCCTCGACACTTCCGACTCGAATTCGCCCATGATGTGACAGACCGAGGCGCTCAGATCCGGTTCGTGGAAACCGAGACCCTTTTGTACCCGACTTGTTCAGGTTCGGTGCCCCGTCTGGGGCCGGAAACCCAAATGAAACGGCTTGGAACGGTTGGACCGCTCGTAGTGGGCTTGGTGTTGGCGCTCCTGATCTGTGCATCGGCCTTCGGTGCAAGCCCTTCGACTCGCGCTCCCGGAGGGACGGTCTCCTCCCCCGGGACTCTGGTGCCCGCCATCTCCGTAATCAAGACGCTCACGGTCGGGAAGGACCCCACCGCCGTGGTTCTCGACCCCGCGACCCACGAGGTCTACGTGGCAAATGAGAGGTCGAATTCGGTCAGCGTGATCAACGCCACGACGAACACTGTCGTGAAGACGATCAGGGTTGGTCTCCAGCCGACGACCCTTCTTTACAATCCCTCTAACAAGGATCTGTATGTGGAGAATTTCGGCTCCTCGAACTACTCGGTCATCAGCACGGCCGACAAGGTCGTCTCGACCGTGAAGATCCAGGGGAGCCTCACGGGCGCCGCTCCGCTCTATGACCCCGCGAACGGCGACGTCTACGGCCTCTCGACCGGGTTCGTACCTCCTGCCACGTTCTACTACAACGTCTCGAAGGTCGACAAGACGACCCAGGTCGTAACGACCATCCATGTGGCCGCCGGGGCGTACGACATGGCCTACGACAACGCGTCCAAGTGCGTGGTCGTTTCGGACTCTACCTCCGGCAAGCTCTCGGTTGTCAACAGCTCTACGAACGCCGTGACCACCGTGACGCTACCGGCTGGGCTCGACCCCGCCTTCAGCATCTACAACCCGGCTTCGAAGGACCTCTATATCCTCGACCTGGGGATCACTTCCAAAGGGCAAACCCCCACTGGAAACGTCACGGTGCTGAGGCCCAACAACACCGTCGCCGCGACGATCAAGGTCGGCGCGTTCCCGGTCTTCGCGTTCCTCGATCCGGCAAACCACGACGTCTACGTCTCGGACTGGGGGGTCCAGAACAAGACCACCCATGCCTACCCCAAATCGACTGTCAGCGTCATCAGCACGGCGAACAAGGTCGTGGCGACCCTCCACGTGGGCGTCCAGCCCGGGGAACTCGCGTACTCGCCCAAGACCCTAGACATCTACATTCCGTGCCAGGGGTCGAACAAGACCTACGTCGTCAACGCCAGCACGAACAAGTGGACCGGCACGAACCTCACCGTGAAGCAATACCCGTTCATCGCGGTCTACGACCCGGGCAACGGCGACGTCCTCGTAGTCGGAGATTCGAACGCCACCGGTACGCCCGTGAAGACCAACGCGACGGTCATCTCGAGCACGAACAAGGTGGTTGCGACCCTCATCTTCGGTCTAGGGCCCGCGGGGGGGTATGTATATGACGCCGCCACCAAGACCGGGTTCGTCTCCAACTCCGGGGCGGGCACGGTCTCCCTCGTCTTCTGATAGAAAGCGGGGAACAGCTGACTCACGTCAGACCGTCGTACTCGCCGGGCCGGGGGTGACAGATTCCGCCCCTTTCGGGACAAAGGGACTAACCACGCGAGACCCGAAAGCGGCGACGGCGCGGGCTCCATGAAGCGCGCGCGGTCGAGTCGGAACGGCTCGCCCTTCCCGAGCGGACGAACCCCAGAGGTTCGTCCAGAGAAGGGACCGCTATGAGCGCGCCCCGATTCGCGGAAGCGACAAACGTCCGGCTCGCGGGAGAAGGACTATTTGGTAAGTGAGCGAGCCGAGGGCCCTATGTCACGCCTCATCTATTCGGCCATCACCTCCTTGGACGGCTACGTTGAGGACTCCGAAGGCAACTTTCGCTGGTTTGTGCCGGACGAAGAAGTGTTCAGCTTCATCACCGAGCTTGAGCGACCGATCGGGACGTACCTCTATGGGCGTCGGATGTACGAGTCGATGCTCTACTGGGAGACGGCACCTCTCGATGGGAGCGAATCGGTCCTTGAGCGGGACTTCACCCAGATGTGGCAAGCCGCCGAGAAAGTGGTCTACTCACGGACGCTGAAGTCGGCGTCGAGTGCCAAGACACGAATCGAACCAAGCTTTGACCCCGAAGCGGTACGACGCCTCAAGGCGACGACCAGCCACGACCTGTCCGTGGGGGGTGCGGACGTTACAGGGCAGGCCATCAGAGCCGGGCTGGTCGACGAGCTTCAGCAGTATGTCGTCCCGATGATCGTCGGCGGCGGGAAGCCGTGGCTACCAAAGAAACTGCGGCTCAACCTGAAACTGCTGGATTCCTCTCGCTTTGCGAGCGGCGTTGTCTTCCTCCGTTATCATCCCGAACCCGACGAGTCGAGTTCGCCGCGATAATGCTCGCGCGGGCGGCAGGCGCCGCGCGGGCTGTATCTGCGACCCGCGCGGTCGAGGGCGGACCGCGATGAGCGCGGGTGGCTGAAGCGCGGACTCCGAGGGTCGCGACCGTCGAATCTAAACAGCTTCTTGACCTCCCTCCCACGATGACCGCGACAAGGCCGGGCGAGATTTGGATCGGCTCGATTGTTGTAGACTGCACGGATCTCCCGCGAATGATCGCCTTCTGGCAAGAAGCACTTCACTACGTCCCGAGAGATCCCCCGGAGCCGGACGGGGTCGTCCTGAAGGATCCTGGGAGCCGGGGTCCCAACCTTTCGCTGAACTTGACTCCTGAACGACCCTTGGGCGACTACCGAATCCATCTGGACCTCTATTCTTCCGCCCGAGAGGAAGAGGTTCAGCGACTCATTCGACTGGGGGCGAAGTTGAAGAAGGCCGCGGAAATGGGGTACGACTTCGTTACGTTGGCCGATCCCGACGGGAACCTTTTCGACGTAATCGACAAGAAGGGGTGGGAGTTCGGCCGGCGCTCCTGAAAGGCACCCTTTTCCGGAGGGGCGCGACTGAGTCTGCGCAAGTACCAATTGCGCGTTCTACCGCGGCCCACCTCGTAGGCGTGACCCGCATTGCTCTCGCTGTCGCGGCCTACCCTGAATGTGTACGGCCCGTTGCACGCACTGCTCCTCAGTGGAGACCCGGGTGCACTCGGGCGCAGGTCGGCAGGGATGCCCGCCGACCTGGGTAGTCGTACCTCGTGACTTGGAGGATACCAGTCGTCAGGACCTTAGGGCCACTGAGGAGCCTTGCTCAGGTGGCCGATCGCCTCTTCGACAACCTTAGGGGTCTCCGACATGGGGTGGACCGGAGTCATCTCGGCGTAGTTCCCGAACCACCGGGACCACAGGATCATGAACTCGGCCTGCTTCGCGGGGGTTTCGAAGTCCACCACGTAAATGATCTCGCGCTTCTCGTAGTTCGCGTACGCGCATTCGGGCTTGAATCGGGCATTCACGTAGCTCAGGAGCTTGCCTGGACCCCCCGATGCATCTAGCTTGTTGCCGACGTCCGCAGGTACGACTCCTTTGACGAGATACCGCATGCGCGGGGGCGCCAAGGATGCCAGATAAGCGTTTCCGAGGTGATTTCCGAAAATCTGGGGAGCTCAAGGTCCTCACAAGTGAGCAGCGCCCCCGCGTCGAGATGTCAAACGCACCCACGCGAGAAATGGTTCCGGGCGTTGGGTCCGCTAGAAGCGCCCGGAAATGGCAAGAAACACAACGCCGAGGATCACTAGGATCACACAGTAGAGCAACCCGAATCCCTCCAGGAAGTCAACCGCCGCGAAGATGAGGAATACGATCCCGATCACCAGGCAGATCACACTGAGAATTGACCGCGCCGCACCTTCTGCACTCATGGTCGGACCTCCGGCATGAATCGCCTGGGGGCCGGAGACACGGCCCAATCGCCTTCCTTTCTGTCGACAGCCAGCACGTCCGTGCCAGGGATGAAATCGTTGGTCACGTATCTGATCCTCGACCTCTGCTCGTAGTTTCTCATCTCAAGTCCACCGTTAGCGGAGTCGACGAGCGGCACGGTACGGTTAAGGCCCGCCTTGACGAGAATTGAGGAGAACCCGTGGACCATGGGACCGGCCGCAGAGGCTGGGAATGTCCTTTCCGAGCACGGGGTCCAGTAGGTGCTGCGCCTATGCATTCCGCCCCGGGCGAGCAGAAGCGTCGCAGGTGCTATTGCACCCACGAGGACGAGGGTGTGAGTCTCAATTACACTCACTGGCGCCAGAGTTTGACGGACCTCGGAACCACTCCTTTAATCCTTGTGACTATCGAGTGAACGTGACCCCCAACTGTCCGAAGTGCGGAGCTCGATCGGTCCCGGGAGCCGCGTTCTGCCAGTCCTGCGGTTCTTCGCTGGTTCTCGTTCCGCCGCAACCATTCGCCGTGAATGAACTCCTGCTCGGGGACATTCCGATGGCCTTCAGTTGGGAGTTAGGATTCGGCCCGGTTCGGATCGTGATCACGGACCAACGAGTGTTGGTTCTATGGATTGGTCCGCACCAGTTCTTCCCGAGCACGCGCATTTACAAGGAATGGAAGGCCTCGCTGCCCGCGCTATCCCGGACTCGCGAATTGAGCGGAACTTGGGTCGCCCCGGCCGAGCCGCCTGCATGGGAATTCGACATCTCCGCAATCGTCTCTGTCCATGTCGGTAAGGTGCACGCCCTCCCTTCGGATCCGGATATGTGTGCTCTCGCCATCACGGCGACGGCGGATGGAATCCGGAGTACAGCGATAGGGGGTATGCAGTTTCGTCATGGAGTTGAGAAAGTCATAGAATGGCGGGTTCCGGGACCGGCATCTCCTATCGAGGACTTCCTCCGGCGCATGCCTGTCGCACAGTTTGTCCGTTGAGGGACACTTCTCGGGGGGTGAATGTGCAACAGTTGGTTCGTCCACAGGCGGACACGTCTAAAGTTGATTCTGCCCAGGCGAGCCGGTCAGGATGAAACGAAGCGATTCGATCAGGGGCAGGGGCAAATTCGTTGGTAGACAGGGTCTACAAAGCCGACATCCCCAAACAGAGAAAGGCTCGAGTGAAGCTGAAGGCGGAATTCTCCGCACTCCACTCCCAGACCGACTGGACAAAGCTCAGGGTCGACCCCTTGCTACAGCACGTTAAGCAGCTGGAACAACGGCTGAAGTCGCAGGGTTCCACGCGGTTGAGCAAGGGGGTGAGGTTGTTCCACTCGGATCTGGCGTACCTTCGGGAAAATGTCAACGGATTGAAGGAGATCCTTCGGTCCGAGAAGGAATCCCTGCAGCGAAGAGTCAAGACGTCGGGAAGGCGCGGTAGCTGATCCCTCATTCCAATCAGCGAGATCCCCTTCCAGCTGAAGGTCGGTCGGAGTTGCCTCCACCGGGATGCGAGGCCAATCCCGCGTTCCGCGCTGTGGCTGCAATGACCATCGCAGCTATTCGAGGTCGAGCTCGCCACCCCCGTTTGGAAAGGGGTCCCTTTTCAATGCCGGAACCAGTCCCGCTGACGCGTCACGGGGGATGGGAAGGCACTTCGCACCATGATGGCTAGTGGCGAAGAACCGAATGGGGAGCTATCCTATGTTGGTCCTGAAGTGCGCGCCCGGGGCCAGTACCGATGGGAAGTGCGGCACCTCGTAGGAACTCCGCAAGGCATTGGGACAAGGGACGAAGGTCGGCACATCCAAGGGTTGATGCGTAACCATAAGTGTCGGTGGGGTCACGCTGCCCTTCGGCCCAAGGAGATAGCAGATCCATGATCCCCCTGCGATCGGACGCATCGAGAGCCCTTTCCCAAGGCTCGCGACGTCCCCTCCTTTTCGGACTCACGGGAATTGTGGTGGTACTGCTGGTGGGAGTCCTGTTTGTTCCCTCGCTGATCCTCCCCATGCCGGTTGCCCATTCGGGGCTTGCCCTGAGCGCGTCGATCCCGCCGTGGAACACAGGGACGTGCAATCCCAACAACCCGAGCCCCGGGGCTCTCGACATCCCCGTTCAGAACCCGACGCTCGTCATGCCATCGGGGGCAACCCTCACGGTCACCTACGAGTTTCAAGTGGTCGGGTACGCCAACTCCGACCTCGGAACTAGCGTGTATCTCCCGGCCACCAAGGCCGTGCTGCCGACAACGCCCGCGGGCAGCCTCTCGCTGACCCTCCCGGCCAAGCATGTAACCGTCGCCGGAAACGGGTGGTCCACGCCTACCCTCTTGAGCGGGACCAAGAAGCTCACCTCCGAGGAGTATTTCTCCGCGGCCAGCGCCTTTTTGACGACCTCAAAGTATGCGGTGATGGCCAACGCCACTTCCGGATCTCTGACGCTCGAGTTCCGTTGGCTCTGGAGCTTCGTCCCGGAAAAAGGCGGACCGGTCCAGAGTGGGGCATGGTCCGTGCCGTCGAAGAATGCGACCTCCCCTTACCTACCCAGCATCTTCTACCCGGCCCCCTACGTGGGTGTGGTGTCCACCACCGCCTCGCCGGTGGCTGCCGGAACGATCTTCAACCTGGAGCTCAACGGGTTCGTCAATAGCACCTCGTTCCGGACCGTGTTGGAATACCCCAACAACGGGACGGAGATTCAGTCGATTTGGGAGAACACCAGCGCCCACGCGACGGTCTTCAACGCCACGGTTCCCCTTTCCTATCGGAGCGGGGCTCCCTTGCCGACCGGGAACTACCTGATCCATATCCACGACGTCTGTGAGGCTATCGTCCAGATGCATCCGGTGGCCGTGATCAACGAGGGGCCCGCGGGTCCCGGGGGGCCCACGTCGCGCATGATGACCCGGACGTAACAGCTGCCCCTATCAGGGAGAAATAGCCTCACGTCGTTACGGAGAAGAACGACGAGCCCCAACGCAAAGCTCGAGTCGAATGGGGCGTTATAGAAAGCGGTGGGTTTCCGGAGAACGCGTCGTCCTCCTCGTGGCCCGTCAGGCTAATCGTTGTTCCGTCATCGGCCTCGCGTGTACTCCATGAAGCCTGCGCGGCGGGGGTTTCGACGACCATCGGTTAAGTCTGGTTGGAGCATCGGGTAAACGTGATTACGGACCGTCGATTCTGTCGGTTCAATCGGTCGCCGGAGACGGCCTCCTTCTCCGTGACCGAAATCCCGCCGGACGGGTTCTGCATCTCGGCGTTTCTGGTGCTTCACGACTCATACGACCCATGGCGCGTGCTGATGGGTCATCTGGACCCTCGGGCTCCATGGGACCATATTGGGGCGCTCGACCCGTCGCGAGTCGAGGTCCATAGCCATCGATGGATGCTTCCTTCATCCCACCTCATCTACGGCGAGAGTCCCCCGGATGCGGCCCGACGGATCCTGACGGAGCAGCTGCAACTCTCTCCCAACCTGCCGCTCGATGGGCCTCGCCTTTTCTCGGAGGTGGGGACCCCGCGCCGATTCCCGGGCGCGAAGGGACATTGGGACCTCGAGCTGGTCTTCACCGGTCAACTACTGCCCACCGACGTGAAACCGGCTCCTCCGTGGACTGATCTCGAGTTCGTGGACCCGCGAAAGGTGGGTCGCGCTTCAATCGCCCGCTCGCATGACGAGATTCTGGATTTGGTGGGCCTATCTCCAACGCCGAGCCCGACGTGACACGATCATCGAGTAGATTCCCAGTTGGGGGATGCGGCTGTCCTTCACTGGAACCGGCGCGCTCCTCGCGGTCGATCCTCGTCCCGCGAGCTGATTGCGGTCCGTCATCGAACGCTCGCGCCCTCCATCAACGGGCCTGTTTCATCATGGAACGCAAGGGTCCGACTGCACGGACCGATTCCTAGGGAGGGGGTTCTCTAAGGGGGGGTACAGCGGCCCGTCCGCCAAAGCGGGTGCAACCGTTGGTGCGCCCACAGGCGGACGCGTCCAAGGTTGGTCGCACCTAGGGCTCGCGCCTGCTACGCTCATCCGAAAATGGGTGGTTGTCAGACCATACGATTGCAATCAGGACCGCAACGAAGGCACCGGCTAGACATCTGATGCGTGCTTCATGCCCATTCCCCCCTCGGTGCGACCAAAGGCCCGTCTTCATTCTGAATTGGTGTGCGGTCGCGTTGAGATTAGCACTCGCGAGGGAAAGGTCACCTCACGTGGGTCGAATGTCCGCCGGCCGAAGGTGCGAAATGAAGTATGTATAACAACCGGGTGATTTTGTATAACAAACGCGCGTGGTTCTCTGGGAGCTTAATCTCCATCAAGCTTCCGTTTATCAATCTCGCTCCAGCCACAGTTCCGGTTGAAGGTGCGCCATGCGATCGAGGAGTGAAGCCCCTCCCATTCTCGCGTTTCTGCCCGCGCTGATCGCTGAAGATTCCATGCCCCAGGGGGATGCAGCGTCCCTACGGAGGTCCGACGACGGCGAGAATCGTTCTCCCGGTCCAGACCCGCCGCAAGGACCGAGGAGACCGAGCTCCGGCAGTCCCCCCTCTCGGTGATCTCCCAGCCTGACCTCGTCCGTATCACGCGCGTCTCTTGACGTTGTGGGCGGGGTCCCCGCGTGACCCTGTGTGGGCGAACGGACCGCCACATTGATCCTCGCTCCCGCCTCGAGGTGGCCCGCGCTCTCCTCGCGGTCGGCTAACGACCGCGCGCCGTTCGAGAAGGACCCGGGGGCGAGAACGCTCCTGTGATCCCTCCCTCGGGTTCGGGTCGATTCTTGCGTTCGGAAAGGGGTCCGTCCGTTTAGGGAAGTCGACTTGGCCTGCGCCATGGGTCTGTGAACTTGCGGGACCAACGACGAGAAGCGCCACTCTCCCGGCTTCTCAATTCAGATTCAGGACCGCTTCATGTGGGGACCATGTGTGCAGCGACCATGGGAGTGCTCGGTTGGATCGTCGTTATCGTGGTCGTAGCCGTCGTGCTGTTCTGGATTGGCATCATCCGCTGAGGGGTTTGCCGATGGCACCCTGGGCTTGCCTTGGGTACCCCGCGCCCTAGAGGCCATAGTTCGCCAGCTCGCCGCACAGCCGCCCAGCATTACAGAGAGGGTTAACGTAACAGTCCACACGCTCGGTAGTGCACGCGCGTTCGAGAAGCGCTCCTCTACTCAGTCCGTAAGGGGTCCTTTGCCGGTGGAGACGAGTCCTCCTCGATTGCACTGACGGTTTTCTGAGGAGGGGGTTGTCTATGGGGGGGGTTCAGTGACCCATTCGACAACGTGGGTGCAACAGTAACTGCGCTCGCGGCTGGAGGGTGTAAGGCGGATTCCACGCATTTGAGCTGTCGCAACTCCACTTGCGCAAAGACCGCAAGCGCAGGCCGACACAATGCTGAGATTACGGTGGGTCGCCGACCCGATAGGCTTCCCCTGAGTCATGATGGACGCGAATGAAAGTCGGTCGAGGCCGGGAGAGGTGGACCAGAACCGCGATCGACGCGCCGAACAGAATGAAGCCGAAAGCCATCATCGCATACCACTCGACCGCGTCGAGGACGATCGTGAAGGGAAACAGACGGACGGGGAAGAAGGCGTTCCAGCGCTTGACGTAGGTAACCCAGAGCTGCCAGGTCAAGCTGTAGGGGCCGAGGAAGGTACCGATCAAGGCCCCCGTCGCGGCCGCCGCTCGGGAGAGGCTGAACAGGGCCCAGAACGTGAGCAGGACCCCCATGAAGAAGAGCGCCAGCCACGCGGAAACTTGGACGAACGTTTGCGGGGAAAGCGCGTCGGCCGTCGCCATGAAGACGCCGATGACGACCCAAATCACACTCACCCGAAGAGCCTTGGCTGCCGTGCGCGGCTCGCGGAGTATGAAGTAGTTCCGAGCCGGCCGAACGCCACCCATCCTGAGTTAGGATGCGACTCCATGAGCTTAAAGGTCTGGAATCCCGCAGGATCCCTGCTCGTCGGTGGAGAGCCTAACCTTACCGAGAGCCCGTGGTGGTGCAGCAGTTGTTACACACTTGACTGGTGGTCCGAGGGATCAACAGTGATAGAGACCCTTGCAACCTCCTAACCCCTGCCTTACCTGCTCCAGGTCGGACCACGCAAACCGGAGCGGGAGACGATTGCTACGACGATATGGCATTCGTCCTGAAACCGGGTTAAGTTTGTGTATATGTATGCAAGACCAGGTCTCGAATCGAAGTGGTTCCTATGGGGTATGGGGAGTATGAAGGGGGCGGCCTCATGAAGGTGTTCGGAGGCTTCCTCATCCTGGTCGGGCTGGGCCTCGCGGTCTACTTGCTGTACTTGAGCCGAAGCTACTGGGTGTTTGCGTTGGTCCTTTTCCTCGTCTTCTTGGTCCTCGGAGCCGTGATGATCTCCCGGGGTGGCTATGCCCGGAAGCAGAACACACCGATCGGGCGCGTGGATGACGTCCACGGCCACTAGAATCGCACAGGCTAATCTCGACGGGCTGTGCGCGTCGGGCACGACCGATCTCTAAGGCCGGCCCGCCGAGAGATGGTCGCAACGTCTGTTACACCCGCTCGCGGGGAGAGGCGGCCGGCGCAACGTTCGAGTCTCTGACGCTCCTTCCGACTTCAGTTCTCGAACTTCGATCCGCAGTTCGTGCAGAACCGATTGCTCTCGTCCTCGACTTCCGCGCCGCAGTCCGTGCACACCAAGGGCTCATCGCGCGAACCTTTGGGGATGGGTCGGCCGCAGGCACCGCAGAATCGGTCGTTGGGTCGCGCAGACCTACCGCAGGTCGGACACTTCCTGGCCATTAGCCCATTGGAACACAACCCAGCCTGGTAAGAGCTTAGCCCACTACGACCTTCCCTTCAGAGGCGTTGGAGTCACCGCATCCGGCGTTGGTCGGGCTCGATCCGCGCGTCGGTAGGTTACGAAGAGCGTGCCATCTCTCAAGGCTCTCGACTCCACGAGATGGAAGTCGTGCCGCCCCGAGGCCCCGAGCGGGACGATGTCATCGCCATGATCGGGGTCGCCGACGACACGGAATAGTGGCTTCCCCCGGCCCACGATGCTGGGAAAGATCTCGAGGAGGAGTTCATCGGCCAGGTCTGCGGCGAGGAACGACTGAGCAAGTCGGGGTCCTCCCACTGCCATGTCCTTCCCCGGCTGGGCCTTGAGGCGGGCGACCTCCTGTACGATGTCGCCGCGGACAATTCTTGAGCCCGGCCAGTCCGCCGACGGGAGCGTCTTCGAAAAAACGACCTTCTCCGCCTCGTCTGCGAAGCGGGAGAACTTCTTCATCCACGCCGACGCGGACGAGTCGCTCTTCTTTCCGGGCCAGAACCCCGCCCACAATTCGTAGGTCCGACGACCCAGGAGGAGGGTATCGATGGACTCCATGCGGGAATCCCACATCGGATCATCCGGTTCCTCTGGGGCCGTGTCGGGCTCCGCTCCGTAGTCGGGGAGCTCGGCAACTCCGTCCAGCGTCATGTGCATCAGGATCAGGACCTTCCTCATGCGTCTGTATCCACTCGCATTGTTGGACATGTCCAGGATACTTAAGGGCCGTAACCCCCCAAGTCTCGACCGCACCTCGAGAAACGGCCCTGGAACGCCCAGGAAGACCATTCTCCCCGAGGAAACGCGCCCCACTCCTTACACCGAGTCCGTTTGCGTGTCCAGAGCGACGCACCCTGGACGGCCGACCGCGAGGAGCGCGCAGGGCTGGTCGGCTTGAAGACCTCAAAATCACGACGGGTGACTGGGGAGTACCGGCCTGCCAGCCTGGGGTCTCAGTTGAGCAGCGAAACCCGTCCCCACGCCGTGGCTCCGGGTTATTTCAGTGGAGACGGGCACGCCGTAGGGTCGTGACCAGACGGAACAGCCATCCTCCGATGGTGAGGAGGAGGCCTACGCCCGTCAGGACGAAGAATGTCTCCATGTCACCCTGGAAGTTCGTGAGAGAGCCGCCGGGTCCGTACTGCGTGAACGCGGCGTCTCCAAAAATGAACCCGATGAAGATGAGGAGAGCTCCGATTCCGATTGCAAAGATACCGAGGTCTAGCCACCGCGGGAACTCGATCGCCAAACGTGCCGCCGGCGGAGCTGGTGGGGGGACCAGGGACGGCGGAGGTGGCTGGTACACCAGGGGAGGCGGTCCTGATGGGGGCGAGGGGTGGTCGGCTGCGGTGCCGTTCATCATCCAGGGAGTGACTCGCTCCGTATATACGAACCTATTCTGGGTGTGGCATCGTGAGCGCCCTTTCGACCGACGGGAAACGGACTTTCTGGCCGCGGTATTCGTACCCGTGAGGGGACCGAATCCCTCCTCGCCTGCCAACGTCCTCCCCCTGTTTGGGTCGGTTCAGTGGTGACAAGAGTCCGAAAACGTGCGCTCCTGAATGCGAATTAAGGTGCGATAATTAAAGCGGTAATTCCACCCGCGTTCGCATGCGGAACGCGGATTCCCCCCTCGCAAGCCCGCGATTCCGGCGGGCGAGGCCCGGTCCCCGGCGGCAGACTTTCGCGAGCACGATGCCCTTCCGGGTTGCCGCTCCTACCATGCCCTTGAGGTCCCTTCGCTGTTCCTCCATTCTCCCTCAAACCATCACGGGTCCATTGGAACGAACATGAACCGAAAACTGATAGCGTCGCTAGCGACCATCGCCGCAATCGCCGTCCTGATGATGTCAGTCGCGGTCGGACTGACCCAAGGCGCGATCAACACGTCAACAAGTGCGGGCGTCACCCCGACGACCCAGAGTGCCGCTGCGACCCAGGATAATGGCCTTGCCTCAGCTACTACGGCGGCCACCTGCCACTCACAGGCTGCGATTCCACTCGGAGCTGCCGGGAACTTCCGTGTCCTGGCGGGGACCACGGTCACCAACATCGGCGCCACCGTAGTGCACGGCAATCTCGGAGTGAGCCCCGGCTCCGCCGTTACGGGTTTCCCGCCGGGGAAGGTGACGGGGACTATCGACAAGGCCAACGCCGCCGCGAAGCTGGCTCAAGCGGCTCTGGTCACGGCCTACAACAATGGCATGGGGCGTACGAACTGCCCGACCAAGGTCGCGGGGAATATCGGTGGGAAGACCCTCACTCCCGGACTCTACCGCTCCACGTCATCTCTCGCCATCTCCTCAGGTACTCTGACGCTCACCGGCAAAGGGGTCTTCATCTTCCAGATCGTGTCCAAGTTCACCGTGACCTCGGGCCGTCACGTCGTTCTCGCCGGGGAGCTCTGGCGAGCAACATCTATTGGGTTGTGGGCAGCTCGGCAACCCTCGGGTCGACGTCGGTCGTGTACGGGAACATTCTCGCGCACAAGTCGATCTCGCTGGCGACCGGGGCGACATTGCACGGGCGGGCGCTGGCCCACCTCGGAGCGGTGACCTTTGAGGGAAACACGGTTGCGGCCGTTGTCGCTTTGATGTCGCCCGTCTCCGCGACCGCTCCGACCTTCACGCCCGCGCCGGTCATCGCGAGGTTCGCTCCGTAATTGCGCACATCCGCCAGCATCGGAACGAGAGCACCGGAAAGGATCCTTCCGCCGAACTTCGCGGCGCGGGTGGGACCTTTCCGGCAACCCCTTCGGGTCGAACCACCCACGGGTCGCCGTGCACGTCTTTCCCCTGTGGGCTTCGGCGAATGTGCACTGGACGGCGAGTGCGACGGTCTACTACACAGCAAATGGTCCTTACGACCCTAGTGTCTTCGATGAGCTTGGAACGAGTGGGAACGCTAGCTTCGTCTCCCAAGCGTTTCCGATCGCGTTCAGCCCAAGCCCAATCTCATCTTACCCGCCGGGCACGTGCGAGACCGTGAACGTGACGACGACGTGGACGTGCTCGATCTAACGTTGTGCCCACCGCCGAGATCGCGCCCGGCACGAGCTACGGAGCGCGTAAGGGCACCAGGCCCCTGTAACCAGCCACGCTTAGCCTCGTGAGAAGGCCGTCAGCCGGGTTACGTCGACGTATTCGAGCAGGTCAGGTTAAGTTGAAGCTGATGGATGAGGGGCCGGGGCGAACTCGATGGTAGATAGGGTCTACAAGTCCGATATTCCCACGCAGAGGAAGGCTCTTGAGAAACTCAAGGTTGAGTTCTCCGAGATCCATTCCAATACGGATTGGATCAAGCTCAGGGTTGAACCACTCCTACGGCACGTGAGGGAGCTGGAACTACAGTTGAAGTCGCAAGGTTCCGCTCGGTTGACCAAGGGCGTGACAATGTTCCATTCGGATCTCGTGTACCTTCGAGAGAATGTTAATGGGTTGAAGCAGGTCCTGGAGTCCGAAAGGAGAACCCTGAGGCGAAAGCCCAACACGCCCGGAAGGTGAGCGCACCAATCCCCCTCAGTCCCCATAGCCACAGCATGGGGCTGTGGGCCCAAGGTGTATCGGAGGCACCTTCCTCTTCGTGCGACGCACGATCGCCGATCGTTGAGGGGGCCTTTGTTCCGAGTGCGACGATTGTTGCTCCCGGGTCTGGTCTCTAGGCGCAACAGATATTGCGCCCAGGCGACGAGAGCCGAGGGCCAATCCTAGACTGAAACCCAGTCCTTCCGCCGACGGTCCCGGACAAGCATGTTCCTATAGGTGGAAGTTATCGCCGTTCCCATGGCAGAACCTACCGCCACTCCGGTGACGTTGCCCGGTTGGATCACGCTTGGCCAAGTCATCGTCGGAATCGGGGCGATAATCATCTTCCTCGGATTCATCTTCGGTGGGCTAGCTGCGTCCAACATTGGGACGTCTGCCACGAACCAGGGGAATGTTCAGAACTACGTGAATGACCTGGAGGCGTTTTTCGTCCTCACCGGGTTCGGAATCCTCATCGCGATGGGTGGGTGGGGCTTCCACGCGATCTGGCCCAAGTTCAAGGCTCGGCCGCGCCCGGTTGTCGCGTACGTTGCACCTGTAGCGCCGGCTCCGGCGGCCATGGCGGCCCCTCCTCCGCCCCCGCCGCCGGTCCGAGCTGCCCCAAGTGCGGGAACCCAACCACCTACGTCGCTCAGTACGGGCGGTACTACTGCTTCACCGACAAGCAGTACGTATGATCCGTTCGGGTTCACCGGCCCGTTGCGGGTAGTTCCGGCGGTATTCCACAGCCTATCCTCCGATTCCGTACCAACGGGGGTGACCGACCGCCAGGAGCGCACCCAGCTCCGAGATTACGGGACGCACGTCACGGTCGATTCGGCTCCCGGGATGGGACTGGAGCCTCGGCATGGCCGACGATCTCCTCGGGCGGTCGCAGCCGGCGGAAACGAGAGTAGACAGCGAGATCGTAGCCGATCTTCACGCATCCGGCGAGCGCGAAAGGGGCGGCGACCCACGGCCCGCCGGCCGCGAGGAATGATCCGGTCACGGGGGCGCCGAATGCCTGACAGCTCCGGGCCGCGGTAGTGTAGCCCGCCGCGGCAGCACGGTCCTCCGGCGGCACCACCGCTTGCATGTACGACTGCCGGGTGGGCACGTCCATCTGGGAGAGGGTTGCGCGCGCCACCCAGAGGAACGACGCAATCAGAAAGGACGGAGCGAAGACCACTAGGATCAGGAAGATGTTCGACGGAATGTGGCTGAAGACCATGGTGTTGACGAGGCCAAACCGTCGGGCCAGCGGCGCTGCAAGGACGAGCGAGAGCCCAGCGGCGAGATTGCTCAGAAAGAAGACAAACCCGAGTACGTCGACCCCGGGGTGGAACTGGGCCGAGAAATAGTAGACGACGAGGCTGTTCACGATAAGCCCCCCGGCGAACGCGTCGACGGAGAACAACGCCGAGAGAGAGTAGACGATCGATCGACTCGCCGGCGAGAGCGGAGACGGCCGCTCGCCGCCCGCCTGGCGATCCACGTCGCTCGAAAGACTCCGATAGGCAGGGATTAGAGCGAGACCGAGGAGACCGTAGAAGAGGAGCGTCGCGTCGTGCGGACCCGCAGGGAGACCCGCGAACGTCGGAGGGCTCAATCCGTAGAGCGGACCGGCGGCGAGCGCGCCAAGCGCGACCCCCACGTACCCCAACAGATTGTAGACCGCGTACGTCTGGGTTCGCGCCCGGTCCTCTGTCGTGCCAGATAGAGCGGCCTGTTCGAGGGCCCCGAGGGGGCTCACATCGGCCCCTCCGGCAACAATTCCGCCCAGAAGGAGAGCCGCGAGCAGGATCGCCGGATTCGCGATGTCGACCCAGAGGAGCCCGCCGCCGACGGCGAGCGCAACCGCCGACAACACGAATACCGACCGACGACGCCAACGCAGCTCGATTCGCGGCACCGCGATGGCCCAGGCCGCTGCTCCGCCGAGGGCGAGACCGAGAATGATCCCGATGTAGAACGACGAGTAACCCGTTCCCGCGAGGTCGAGAGCGATGACGATCGAGAGTGCGCCAGCGCCGAAGCCCCGAGCGGTCCGGGTGCCCATCAGCAGCACGCGGTCGCGTCGCGCCGAGAACGCCCGCGAATCGAACGAAACGGCTGCCCTCATCGTGTCCGCGACCGAGCTTATCCTTGCGTTCCTCGGTGTGGACGAGCGACCACCGAATGCGTTCGGCCCGGCCCGCTACCGCGAAGGAGAACTACCGCCGGTGTGGTCGAGCTTCCCTCCCTGCTCGACCTTCCACTTACAATAGGTGTAGAGTGCGTCGTAGAGAGGGAACTGGAGACGTTGGTTCTCCAAGTCGTCCTTCGCTAGCAACCGGAATCCTGTCGCGGCCGCTTCGAGCCCGGCTGCCTCCGGTTCCCGGCCGGAACCGCCGTCGGCAACACGCACGATCTTCGCGAGCTCGAGCAGAGCCGGGTCCGTCAGCTTGTACTTTCGGATGATCGCGTCAAAGCTCACGTACTCCATTCCCTCTTCCTCGTAGTGGTGGAGCTCCGCTCCGGGTGTGTCGAACGGGGTGGCTCGCTCTCTCTTGGCCACCTCGGTCACCTTCTCCTTCGGGACATAGAGAAACTCCGCATGAGGGTCGATGAACTTCCGGATTAGCCATGGACAGGCAATCCGGTCCACCCGAGCCTTCTCTCGAGTCACCCACTTCATGATTGGTCCTCGGAGGACCGCACCGCCGGTCGGCTCATGAGGATACCACCAGCGACCTCAGTATCGCAAAGGGAGCCCGTGGGAGAGGGGGTGGCCGAGGGGGCCACTGGAAAGAAGTTCATGCCGGGGCCACGCCTGGAACGCATCTTCGGATTCTATACCAGTGCCCAAAGAACACAATCGAAGGCCGACATGCGCTCCCGGGTAAGGAATCTCCCCCGTTACGCGACCCCGTCGTTTCAAGTCGGTCCGAGAGGTCCCTGCGATAGCCTCTCGCTGGGAAACGAGCCCGTTTGGGACGGGTACGGGACCGACTATGGGCGGGATCTTCTCGCGTCCCCCGACGAAGCAGTCATCCCTGCGGCGGCCTAACCGGTGGCGGCGGGATTCTTGGACGCGAATCCACTGATCGAGGGAATCGTGGTCTTCGCAGTGGTTGCAATACTCCAGCTCCCCGGGAAATCGAACTTCGGTGTCATCACTCTCGCGACGCGCCACCCGCATCGGGACGTCTTCATCGGGGCGTCCGTCGGCCTCGGGGCGGCGACCGTAGTATCGGTCACCCTCGGTTATGGCGCCGAGACCGTCCTCGGCCCGTACCTCCTCTGGGTGAAGGTTGTCGGGGGACTGGTCCTGATCGCGTTCGGCCTTCGCGAGATTCTGAGGGTTCCCGGCCCGGTTCACGAGCCGGGCGAGGGGACGCCCGCCGTAGCCCGCACCGCACGACAGGTTCGAACCGTCGCCCTCGGGCTCGCGTTCCTGCTCGAGATGGGAGACAACACCCAGATCCTGGCCATCTTGTTCGTGGCCTCGACGGGCAACGTCGTCCTCGTATTCGTCGCGGCGACGGCGGCGTTGGTCATGATAACGGCGGTCTCATCCAGGGGGGCAGGATACCTTCACGAACACGTTCCGGAGGAGCGCCTCCGAGTGGTCCTAGGCGGGCTGCTGATCACGGTGGGCCTGCTTACGCTTCTCTTCTCGGTCTTCCCCTCGCTTCTGCCATTCGCCGGTTGAGCGGCGACTCGAACCTCGGGCGGCGAGCTTGATGAACGGTCCGTACGGTCGATGACCGACCACGAGGAGCGACCAAGATTTCACTTCGCGAGCCGCTTACGGATCGACTGCAATTCGTGCTGGTGCTCCTTTGTCGTTTCGGGGTAGGTCAACTTGAGCCCTTCCAGCGTGTCGAGGACAATCTGGGATACGATCAACCGAGCAGAGTCCTTGTCGTCGGCGGGAACGACATACCACGGGGCTTCTTTCGTCGAGGTGGCGCTGAGGCATTCCTCAAAGGCTTTCATGTAGCGTTTCCAGAATTCTCGTTCCTCGATGTCCGCCGTGGTGATCTTCCAGTTCTTCGACGGATCGTCGATGCGATCCAGAAAGCGCTTCCGCTGTTCCTCCTTGGAGAGGTGGAGATAGAACTTGATGATGCGGGTGCCACTATCATGGAGGTGTCTCTCCATCTCCGCGATGGCACGATAGCGGGCTTTCCAGACCAGTTCGTCGTCCTGCGGTACGCTCGGGATTCCTTCGTTGCGGAGGTCTTCGGGATGCACACGGACGACCAGCACGTCCTCGTAGTAGGACCGGTTGAAGATGCCGATCTGCCCACGTTCGGGTAGGTCACGATACGTTCGCCAGAAGAAGTCGTGTCTCAATTCCGTGGGGGTAGGCTGTTTGAAGCTGAACACCTGGCAGCCTTCCGGATTCACACCCGACATCACATGCTTGATGGCCCCATCTTTTCCGGCCGCGTCCATCCCCTGGAAAATCATCAGGACGGCGTACCGGTCGGAAGCATAGAGCCGCTCCTGCAACGAGTTCAGTTTTCGAATGTGCCGTTCCAGCAGACCTTGATACTCTTCCTTCGACTTGGCGACGGCCTCGACGGTGGTCGGCCACTTCCGAAGGTTAACTTGGTCGCCCTCGCGGACTCGGAAATCCTTGGAACGGATCTTCATTTTCTTTCCCTCGGTGGTCCGGACTGGTAGGGCCACGGCGGTTCATCCGGGCAGATCTTCATTCCGGACCTCCCGCTCCGCTTCCAACCAGTCTTGATTCGCATGGCCCTCCCTGCGGCCCTTGCGTTCATAGAGCTCGTACGCTCGAATCGCGACCTGGGGTGTCAGATCCGACGATGGCTTGACCTTGGCGGACTCGGGCTTGCCCTTGGGTGGATCGATGAAGCGATACGCGACCAGTTTTAGACGGTCTGTCAGGAGGAACCACGCCATAGCGTACCCCCAGACGAACAACGCCAAGCCCCAGCCGAGCGGCGCCATAAATACCCCATAAACTGCCATCAGCATCGCTACCGCTTGCGCGCCGAACACGGCCACCACCAGGATTCGGGCCGGACGTACGGACCAGAACGGGCCGTGCGTGCGTGCCAGGAAGATCGTCATGTGTCCGGCTACGCATAACATCAGGAACATCAGGGTCTGGAGTTGCGGATGGCTGAGGGCGAGGACGCGGTCGCCCATGTAGAACAGACCGAACGCCGCTACGGGGCCTACGACACCCAGTACGGTGGCGATCCGCAGGACCTGACGCATGTTCCAGCCCTCGGGCCGGTCTGCTGGCAGAACGTTGTCATACGCAATGGACAGCATGGCGGTGTCATTGAGCAAGGCTAGAATCACGATCATGACCGCCGTTACCGGAAAGAAATTGAAGATCACGATCGCTAGCGAGATGAACAACAATACGCGCAGCGTCTCAGCGATGCGGTAGATCGAGTAGCTTCTCATCCGCTGGATGATCTTTCGACTCTCCTTGATCGCGTCAATGATCACCGAGAGGCCGGGTGCCATCAGCACGATGGCCGCCGCCGCGCGCGCCGCGTCGGTGGCGTTTGAAACGGCGATGCCGCAGTCGGCTTTCTTGAGTGCCGGCGCGTCGTTCACCCCGTCGCCCGTCATGCCCACGATGTGGCCGCGCTGCTGCAGGACATCGACAATGTGGAACTTGTGCTCGGGAAACACCTGAGCGAACCCGTCCGCGTTCTCGATGGACGCCGCTAGCTGCGCCGAGGCCGGTTGCTTCATGTCGCCGAAGCCACTCGCATCGAGGATGTTGGTTCCCATCCCCAATCTCCGAGCGGTTTCCCGAGCGATCGCCAGTTGGTCTCCGGTGACCATTTTGACCGGCACCCCCATCTCGCGCGCGGTCGCGATGGTCGCCTTGGCATCGTCTCGCGGCGGGTCGAACAGGGGCAGCACGCCCAGAAACTGCCATGGGCCACTCCCCTCGGCCCGGGCCACGCCCAGCGAACGAAAGCCGCGGGCCGCGAATTCGTCGACCGCCTTCTCCACGGTCGGCTTTACTTGCCCAGCATTGGCAGCCAACCCCAAGATGACCTGCGGCGCGCCCTTCGTCGCCTTGAATTCCTTCCCATCCGGCCCTTTGACGGTGGCCTCGGTGCGCTTGTGCACCGGGTCGAATGGCTGAAAATGAACGACCTGGTAGCCTTTGGAGGCCTGGTCATTCTTCAAGCCGCTCAGCACGGCCAAGTCGATGGTGTCGTTATCCTCCGCGCGCGACGCCAGCGCGGCCGTGAGGATCACTTGCTCGGCGGGGACATTGTTCACGGTGAACGGATCGCCGAGCGTCAGCTTGTTCTGGGTCAAGGTGCCGGTCTTGTCCGCGCACAGCACGTCCGCACCTGCCAATTCCTCGGTGGCCGCCAAGTGGGTCACGATCGCCTGCTTCTTGCCCAGCATGCGCGCGCCGATCGCCATCGTCACGGACAGCACCGTGGGCATCGCAACGGGGATCGCGGCGACGGTCAACACCAAAGCGAACTGTGTTGTGGTAAGGATCGGGTTGCCGCGGAAGATCGAGATGACGGTGACAGCCGAGACCAGAACCACCGCGAGGATGATCAGGTAATTGCCGATCTTGAGCACCGCGCGCTGAAAGTGGCTCTTGGTGTGCGCTTCCTGGACCAGTTGCGCGGTCTTGCCGAAATACGTCTTCGTGCCTGTCGCGTAGACCAGGGCGTCAATCTCTCCCTGACGAATGATCGAGCCGGAAAACACCGCCTCTCCCGGCTTGCGCGTGACCGGCAACGACTCCCCCGTCAGGGCGGACTGGTCCACCTCCACCGGGTCGCCCGTCAGCAAGCGTGCATCCGCCGGCACGATATCTCCGAGGCGGACGCGGATGACATCCCCCGGCACCAACTCCCGCGCTGCCGGTGTGATCCACTTCCCGTCGCGCTTTACCCGGGTCTTGACCGCCAGCGTGGCCTTGAGGGCCGCGATGATGTCGCCCGCCTGGTGTTCTTCCCAGAATCCGACGCTCGCGTTAGCCAGCAGAAGTAGGAGGATAATGCCGAAGTCGAGCCAATTCCCGGCGACCGCCGAAAGGATCACCGCGGCCTCGATCATCCACGGGATGGGACCCCAGAAATAGGCGAGGAATTTCCGGAGCGGATTGACCTTCTCTTCTTCGATCTCGTTGGGCCCGTATTGGGTCAACCGTTTCGTCGCCTCTGCCTGGCTGAGGCCAGCCGGGGACGACCCCAATCTCTTTTCCACCTCTGCCAGGGGCAGGGATTTCAAGTCTTCCTTTGCATCGGGCTTCGACCCCGGCGGGGATCCGGGAGCTTTGGCCGGGTCGGTACGGGATTCCATAGCGGGGGTTCGTGCCATCGTAGCTACGCGCCCGGCATCATGTATTTCGGGCTACTTGTGGAACAGCAGGACGACTCGGCGCACGCATTGCGAGGACCCATTGCCGCCTTCGGCGCCGCCTGACGCTCTTCCGGTTCATCAGCTTTCGGCCGTGACAGGCTTCGTTCGGGTATTCCAGCCAATCTCCGCGCACAAGCGAGATCGGAGGTACGTCCACCTCCATCGAAAGGTTTCATGACAGAAGTGACCAAAGGAACGGTCGCGCGATCAATGCAATCACGACGTCGACGGAAGACGCGTGTTCGATGCTCAACCGTGGAGAGCGGGTGGGCTCCTCTACCCCCGCTTCGTCGAGACCACCCCTCGCCCCGGGTTCTCCTTTCCGAGCAGAATGAATTTATCCAGCGCGAACCTCGCCGTTTTCCATGGCTACGGTCGCCACGCCGCCCGCGCAGACGCCTCCGAGAGAACCGGTGACGAAGAACGGAGGCTCCCCGTCGGAATCCGGGAGCAGGAAGTCGACGTACTCGCTTACCTTGTTTGTGTTCACCATGATCACCATCGCGACGGTGATCAGCATCCGGAATTTCCCCACGATGGCCCTCGTCGGATGGGGTGGGATCACCTTCAACATCCTCGCCGTTGTCATGTACCTCATCCCCGCCGCCTTCGTGGCAGCGGAGCTCGCAACCGGATGGCCCGAAGAGGGGGGGATCTACCCCTGGGCGAAGCACGCGTTCGGGGAGCACTGGGGGTTCACCGCGGTCTGGCTCCAGTGGTTCCAGCTGACGATCGGGTTCATCGGGATCCTCGCCTTCATCGGTGGAACCTTCGGTTACCTCTTCGCTCCCGCGCTCGCGAACAACAAGTGGTGGGTCTTCCTCGTCATCGTGGTGGTCTGGTGGGCCGCGACTCTCGTCAACCTTCGCGGAATCAAGGCCTACGCCCGCTACACGACGGTCCTCACGATCGTGGGGGTGCTCGTGCCGATGGTAATCTTGATCGGGGGCGGCCTGTGGTGGGTCGGAAGCGGGCACCATACCCTCATACCCGTGGTTCCGACGGCCGGGGACCTGGTCCCGAGCCTCACCAACATCAATCAGCTCGTCCTCCTTGTGACGTTTGTCTTCTTCTGGCTCGGGATCGAGGTGTCGGCGGCCCACGTGAACGACCTGAAGAACCCGGGTCGCAATTATCCGCTGACCATCCTCGTGATCGCCCTGTTCGGAGTGGTCACCATCATTCTCGGTGGACTCGTGGTCGCCTGGATAGTCCCGGTCCAGAGCCTCAGCCTGATCGCCGGAATTCAGCAGACCTACGTGACGATCTTCGGGCCGAGCCTCTCCTGGTTCGTCACGATCCTCGGCGTCCTCGTGATCATCGGGGCAATCGCTGAGGTGATGGCCTGGGTCTACGGTCCGATCCGCGGCCTGGCCGTCGCGGCTCGAGCGGGTGATCTTCCCCCCGTTCTGCAAAAGGTCAACCGCAACGGCATTCCCGTCTCGCTGATGATTCTGCAGGGGGTCATCGTGACGGCCTGGGGCTTGGTGTTCGTCGCCCTTCCGGGCGACGTCAACTCGGCCTTCTGGGAACTCTTCGCACTGGCCACGACCGTCTACCTGGTGATGTACTTCATCATGTACGCGGCCGCGATCAAGCTCCGGTACAAGGAACCCGACACTCCGCGGAAGTTCCGCGTTCCGGGCGGCAAGCTCGGAATGTGGCTCATGGCCGGCTGGGGGTTCGCGGCCATGGGCTTCGTGTTCGTGATCGCCATGGTGCCTCCGAGCCAGATCCCCGAGGGTACTCCCCTGACGTACGAGATCTTCCTGGTCGTCGGGACGGCCGTAGTCGTCGCGGTGCCGTTCGTCATTTACTGGCTCCGAAAGCCCCACTGGATACCGAAGGCCCCCGCCGGCGGCGCACCGGCTGCCGTCACCTCTCGGACAAAGTCGCAGGATGACCCCCCGGCGGAGACGAACTGATGCCGAAAGCTCGACGTGGCAAGGAAACGACGGCCGTGATTCCTCGGCCGACGGTCGAGGCGCTCTTTCTCGGGCCCAAATCGGAGAACCGGGACATCTTCACCTCTCTGCTGGGCTTCCTCGTAGAGGAACACCTTCACTGGCGACGGGATTTCCACCCGAGGGACGCCGCGGTCGTCACCCCTGCCGAGATGCGGGCCGATCCGTTCCTGGCGACGACGGATCGCATGCGGTCCGTCCTGCTGGAACTATCGGCTCGTCTCAAGGATACCTCTACCCCGTGGTTCTCCCGGCGGTATCTCGGGCACATGAACTCGGATACCCTCATGGTGTCGAACCTGGCCTACATGGCCTCGATCCTCTACAACCCGAACAACGTGGCGTACGAATCCTCCATCGCGACATCGCACATGGAGATCGAGGTGGGTGCGGACTTTGCGAAGCTGATGGGATATGATCCGGCAACGGCGTGGGGGCATGTTACCACGGACGGGACCGTCGCCAATTACGAAGGACTGTGGCTGGCGCGAAACCTGAAGTCATTCCCGCTCGCCGTGAAGGAGGCAAGCCCCGGTCTGGTACGCGGCAGGGCGGAGTGGGAACTGCTCAATCTGCCGACTTCGGAGGTATTCGACCTCCTGGACGCCACCAAGAAGAACCGTTCGTTCGCGCGGTCGCTCAAAGCTTCCGTGCGGGGCACAGGCACCGGCCGCGGAACGCCGGGAAAGGTGTTCGTCCCTTCGAGCCGGCACTACTCCTGGGAGAAGGCGGTCGACATTCTCGGGATCGGAGTGGACCAGCTCGTGAGCATTCCGGTGGACGATGATTTCCGCATGGACCTCGACCGCCTCCGAGCGGCCCTCGACGACTGCGTGGAACAGGAGACACCGGTCCTCGCCGTTGTCGGGGTGGTCGGTACCACCGAGGAAGGAGCCATCGACGATATCGGTGGGATCGTCCGGTTGCGCCAAGAGTTCCAGCGTCGGGGTCTCGCGTTCTACTTCCATGTGGATGCCGCCTACGGCGGTTACGGGAGGAGCCTTTTCCTCGATGCGAACGGACGGTTCCTCGCCTACGCCGAGCTCCAACGCCGGCTCACGTCGGAAGGCCTCACGAACTGGGGGCCGGGAATCCCGAGCCGGGAGGTGTGGTCCGCCTACAAGGCGATCCCGTTCGCGGACTCGGTGACCATCGACCCCCACAAGATGGGATACGTCCCGTACTCGGCCGGGGGGATCGCCATCCGGGACCGGCGCATCCTTGGACTCGTCTCCTATACAGCCGCGTACGTCTTCGACGCCAAGACCCCGCTCGACGTGAACCTCGGAAGCGTGATTCTGGAGGGGTCAAAATCCGGTTCCGCCGTGGCGGCCGTTTGGGCCGCTCACCGCCTGCTGCCCCTCACGATGGAGGGATACGGCCAGATCATCGCCCGAAGCATCGAAGGAGCCTACCACTTCGAGAAGACGCTCGAAACGGTCCGTGAGTTCAGCGTGGGGGGGAAGACGATGGTCTGTCAGCCTCTCCTCCTGCGTCCCGACTTCAACATCGTCTGCATGGCGTTCAACCGGAAAGGCAACCGAGACCTGGAGAAGATGAATGGGCTGAACGAAGCGATTTACCATGCCTCCTCGTACGAATCGGGTCCCCTCTACGGAGACGAGTGGATCACTTCTCACACCGAGCTGACGAAGGAGATTTACGGAGACGCGCCCCGAAGCTTCCTCGACCGATTGGGCATCGCCCACCGAGAGTGGGATCGGGTCGGAACGGTCTACGTGCTGCGCAGCTGCGTGATGCACCCGTGGATCGCGAAGCACACTACCTATCCGGAGCGATGGCTGTCCTACATCGAGATCATGAAAAAGGAGATCGCCGAGATCGTCTCGAAGTGAACGGCGCGCGCGGGCGGTCATCGCCCGCGAGGAGCTCACGGGGTCGTTCGTAGGGCGACGTCGCGTCCCGTCCGGAAACCCACCCCTTTTCAGAGGTGGTGCCCGGCGGGGGCACCGTACATCTCTTCGAATCCCCTACTTCACCTATCCTTGAAAGCGCGATTGCGCTCACCGATGCACCTGTCCCTATAGGTGCAACGCATTGCACGCACGTTGACGTGGGTCTGAGGGTACCATCGCACTCAGCGCGCATCTTCTCCACGAAGGACTCAAAACCGAGCCCCGAATGGCTGCGCCGTACTCGGTCCGGACGCAGGCGGGGGCCGGTTGGTCGATGAACGACAGGAAGCGATGCGGATGGGCCTCGATCGATGCTGACCCCGTGATGCGCGCTTATCACGATCGCGAGTGGGGGGTCCCGGCCCACGATGACCAGAAGCATTTCGAGTTCCTACTCCTGGAGGGCGCGCAGGCGGGCCTGAGTTGGTCCACGATTCTTCACCGGCGGGAAGGCTACGCGCGGGCGTTCCGCCAATTCGATCCAAGAAAGGTCGCCCATTATGATGCAAGGCGCGTCACCCAACTGATGCATGATCCCGGCATCGTTCGAAATCGCCTCAAGATCGAGTCTGCGGTCCGCAACGCCCGGGCGTTCCTCGCAGTCCAGGACGAGTTCGGGAGTTTCGACACGTATGCGTGGAAGTTTGTCGGGGGAAGACCGCGCCAGAATCGATGGGACGCCCTCCGAAAAATTCCGCCAACCTCCAAGGAATCGGATGAGTTCAGCCAGGACCTGAAGCAGCGAGGGTTCAACTTTGTCGGGTCAACGATCATCTACGCGCACATGCAAGCGGTTGGGATGGTCAATGACCATGTGGTTGGATGCTATCGGTACCGGGAGGTGGCTCGAATGGCCCGGCGACCGTCCAGGACAACGGCTGGGTGAGGACCCTTGGCTCGCCGGATTTAGCAAATCTTCTGGTGGGTGAGCGTCTCATTGCACCTATTGGAACCGTATCTCAAAGGACCGAGCGCTCTCGTCGTACCCCGTGATCTTGCCACGGCGGACTTGTCGGCCCTTTGGAGTTATCCCCTGAGTGATAACGAACACCGGAAGACCGAGCTCCATCGCTAGTTGGGTCGATGCGATCTCTGACTCGGCATGACCGGGCCGCTGAGTCGCCGGGACGTGATACGTCACGCCGTCTCGACGCAGCTCATCGCCGCTGAGACTGCCGGCCAGCAGGAAGGATACAGTGACACCGTGTGGGGCGGTATCGTCGGAAGTGTTCGATAGGTCCGCCCACGTGCCCGCCTGACCCCGGTAGACTCTGAGCTCGGCCAAGAGGCGCGGCGGAGCATCGTCCGGGTTCGCCCTCGAGTCCAGTTGCTCCCACATCTGTTCTCGCCGTTGATGTTCCTTCGTCGCGAAAGGAGTGGCCATGGTGAAGTATTCGCATCACCCTGATGTTCTCTTGTTGGAAAATCGTTTGCAAGTGGGAAGTTGCCGGGATTTCGCTCAACCCTAATCGATCGGACCAACCAACGGTGGTAAGTTGGCCACTCCATCGCGTGGGCAGAGTTCGATCAATACACAACACCGCTCACCAAGTGGGTGTATCGCCCGCTCGACCAAGATTCTTCAGGGCCCGAGGCCGTTCGCTAGTCCAAATCGGGCTCGTTCCTACGCGTCTCCCGCTTCTCCGGGCGGCTCGCTCCGGCCCCGCGCTGTGGGCACTTTCGGAAGCAGCGGGACATAGGCGCATCCATACGTAGTCGACCTCCGGATGGCCACTTTCGAAACGGTCTTTTAGCGGGTGGTTATACGACACAGGCCATGATGGCACGGAAAGTTGCGCTGGTGCTAGCGGTAGCCGCGATAGCGCTCTCGGCATTCAGTGTCGGTTCGGCCGGGGCGCACCCGATAGGCGGGTCCCTGTCCGAGACGACCCACGCCACCACAGCCTCGACGGCGGCGACGACCCCCCTCTCGCACGCGCCTTCGCTCTCGGCGCGCGAGTCGCTCGCCCAGCAGATCCTGACGATTACGAAGAACCACGATCTGCCAATCGAGGCCGCCTCGTTGCCGGCCTTCCTCGCTCAGCCCCACGTGTCGAACGGCGTCATTACGCCGGGTTCCACGTCGCCGGCCCCGATGGGGCTCGGGGCCTATGGCGTCATAAACACGACGGGCACCCCAGTCCCCTACTCGTACACTACGTCGAGCTGGGAGGGGTCGATCACCCTCAATAGCGTCAACACCCTCTTGGTCACAAACGACGGGGCGCTCACCACCAATGGGTCGGAAAATACCTTTGGCGTCCAGCTGAACGCCGTGATGAACGGGGTGACCCTCCAGAATTCGTCGGCGTACTCGTTCTGGACGCAGAACGTCCTGTACTTCAACTTCCCCTCCCCGGGGGACGTCACGTTCCTCGACAACATCTGGAACTTCTCTTCCCCGGCGTTCTACCTCGCCCCGGGGACGCTCTATTCGTACAACGGTAACGCGGTGTATCCGGCCTACTACTACGACTTCGGTCCTTCGTTCTCGATCTCGCTGCCGATCACCGTCCACTTGTACCTGAACTCCAGTGTCACCGACCTCAACGGCTACGGATACCCCACCGTGGAGTTCGGATACAACATCGTGAACGCGGGGACCGGTGCGTCCGAAGCCTCCGGCGTCTACGACACCGTCCTGTTCAACTCGACGATGGCCGCCGGCTCGACCCCGGTCGCCCCGTATCTCATCGATGGGTCTCAGTTCACCCCGACGGGCTACATCCCGTGGGACGCCGAGATTATGATCGGCGGTCCGGGCGGTGGGACGACCACCTCGGTCTACGGGATCAGCGGGTCGGAGAGCCTCCTGTACTTGAGCGGTGACTCGTACGCGATACCCCCGACCACCTGGAACGTCGGCTCGGAGACCGGCGAGACCTCGGAGGGAATCGCGGAGACCTACACCTCTCTGGGGACGGTCGACCTGAGCGCGGGTCCGTCGTTCACGATGCCGCTCTGGGGCTCCACGCCCGGCGGCAACGCGGGCGTCGCGACCTTCGCGGGTCCGATCTCGCCGTCGAACGCGTTCGTCTTCTTCAACCAGGGATCAAGCTTTGACGCGAACTCTGCCGGCTGGGCCCCGACCCAGACCGCGAGCCACGTGTCGTACAAGCTCCCGCCGGGGACGTACACCGTTACGGCGATGCTGAGTGACTACACCCCAATCCAGACGACCGTGACCGGAGGGCTGGGGAGCACTGTCCACCTGCACCTCAATCTCCATCACAACTCCGCGGAGGGCGTCTACACGCCGCTCTACGCGTGGAACAACGCCCAGCTCGCCGCGATCTCCACGGGCGGTTGGGGCACGAAGTGGTGGCCGTACCAGATCGTCAACAACCCGGCGCCGGGCGGGCTCAACCCCGTCTTCGCCCAGTCGAACGACTACCTGTACCCCGTCTTCCCGGGCGTCCTGTTCGCGGGCACGACCGCGTACGCGGACCTCAACCACCCGTCGCTGCTCAACGTGACGTATCCGACGGCGTACGACAACTTCCTCGCGGCGTTCAGCCTACCGTTCACGAACAACCTCGCCTTCGAGCTGTTCGACGCGTCCCACGTCTCGATCTGGGGAGCCCACGGGATCACCGGGTGGTTCTTCTTCGAGGACTACGGACCGACCGGGGGGCTAATCCTCGCGAACGTGATCGTCTTCGGGGGTTCGCACAACCTCATCGGCGACAATACGTTCGACGGCCAGGGAAGCTCGTTGCTCCTCGGCACGGCGCTCGGAGGACCGACCGGGAACGTCGTCTGGGGGAACACGTTCGTCAACAGCACCACGCTCTCCCCTGGCATGTACCCGGGCAACGGCGCTTTCGACGGCCCTCCGATCGCGATCTTCGCGTTCGAGGCCGGCGACCTGATCTACAACAACTACGTGGCGACGTCGATCACCGCGTACGCGCCCGATGAGAACATCTTCTTCGGGTTCCCGCAGCTGAACCTCGAGAGCTGGAACCTCCCGATGGTCGAGCCGCGCCACTTCGGCACGGAGTTCAACGGCTACTGGCTCAGCGGGACGATCGTCCCCTCGCGGTGGCAGGGCGGGAACTATTGGGCGGACTACGTCGCGGGAACCACCTCGCTCCCGTACGACGAGTACGGATACATCCAGTCCGGTGGGGACTACTTCCCGCTTCCCATAGTGGCTCACACCGTAGTGTTCGAACTCCGCGGACAAGGATTCGCAGCGGTCTGGTCGGTCACGCTCAATGGCGTGACCCAAACGAGCTACGTGCCGTACCTCGTCTTCTACGAGACGCCCGGCACCTACACCTACACGGTCACGCTCGTCCACGGGCACGGCACCATCACCCCGGCGAGCGGAACGATCGAGGTGGTCCACTCTAAGCTAGTGGTCGTCCTGTACCACCACTGAGCGCGGGCCGGGGCCGGCCTTCGTATCGCCGGCCCCCCAGGGGAACCGGGCAGCTCTCCGCCAGGTTTCGCCTTTAGGCCGACGTCCATGAAGACTGGAAAATCGCGGAGATCACCGCAAACGGTGGGTCTACCGAGGTCGACTTCCCACGCTGGCGGACTCTATGTGCAAGCGCGTGTTACACCCACAGTCGGCCTGCCTGCATCGATAAGACGCCGCGACGGGAGGCTACAGTTTCGACACGGTCGCGCGTAGCCGCTTAGCCAGCTCATCCACCGTCAACGAGTGCTCGTGACCTTGGTTTAGCTGGGCCAGGAGGCGCATCACTTGGGTTATCACGGCGTCCGTGTCCTCCGCCGAGCCCACCAGGTACCGCCGCTTCGGGTCTTTCGAGAAGAGTGCGTCGAGGACCGCTTCCGCCACGGGAAGAGGGTCAGGGTACCTAGAGCGATCCGCTTCCCCCGGCGTGGTCTGTAGTTGGGCGAAGTACTTCCTCAATTCGTCCCGGAATGGCGAGTTGTCATACGGGGTGACGAGCTTGTCCCCCTTGCGCCCCAGGAAGGTTGAGACGATGTTGCTTCGGAACTCCCCGGGTTCCACCACACTGACTCCAATCCCCAATGGGCGGAACTCCCTGCGGAGCACGTCGGTGTACGCCTCGACGGCGTACTTGCTGATGCAGTATGCGCCCGAGAACACCTCGGGAAGAACCCCGTTGACGGAGCCGATGTTCACGATACGTCCCTGCGCCTCCATCAGAAGCGGGAAGCAGGCTCGGACCATCCGGTGTGTCCCGTAGACGTTGACGTCCAGGACTTTGCCGAGTTCTTCCACGGTGGTGTCGAGCAACGGGGCCAAATCCACGATGCCAGCGTTGTTCACCAAACCGTAGAGTCCCTGCCCTTCGTTTTGAATGGCCCGAATTGACCTCCGTATGCTTTCCTCGCGGGTCACGTCAAGGAGAATCGGAGTCACTTGGGGCAGCGCGGCAAGAGAAGCAAGGTCTGACCTCTTACGCACGGCTGCGAAGACCGGATGCCCTTGTTCGGAGAGCAGCTCAACAGTACGGCGCCCAATTCCGGAGCTCGCGCCGGTGACTAGAACTGGTCCGGGGCCCGCGGTCATGTTCCCGGTTAGGCCGGAACCGGAATCGAGTCTATAGTAGTTCTGCGCGGTCAGGTGGCGAGGGTCCCGAAGGGGCCACGGCCCTCACTGTGGTGAGTTGCGAATGTGTCCTTTCCTCACCCGTCGCGTCCGAGGGTCGCAAGTAGTGTTGCGTCCAACCCTGCATCCGCTAGGTGCAGACGGCACTGTACCCTCATACTGCGCCCGCGATGGGCCGCCGTGGTTGCAAGGTCGATTACACCTCGGGGTTGCGTCCGCTACGCTTGTCCCGAAAGGGGTGGGACGCCGAGACCCCAGCGGCGACGTCAGTTACGTTGATGGCTACGAGGCCGCCGTGTCGTCATGGAGGTCGGCGTCCATCCTGCCGGTGCGGCCGCCAGGCTCGCTGCCAGCGGGGCCAAACCAAGCGATTCGCCTCACCTGTCCCGGAGGTGCGGGTCCCGCACGAGATGAGTACGTCACTTGTCAGCGGAGAAGGAGACAGGCCCAACAAGGCGACGCTGGCTCACGTCGGCGAGGGAAGGGGTTCCCGGAATCAGTACCTCTGTTTGAGCCTGTAGAGCAGCGCCCAGCTCTTCCCGCACGTTGGGGCGTGAGAAGTCACGTACTAGTCCTTTAAGGATGAAACGAATGTGAAGCCTTCGTGACCCAGGGCATTCGGAAGATCGCGTTTCTCGGCGACTACTTGCCGCGCAAATGCGGCATTGCCACGTTCACGAACGACTTGTACAATTCGGTCGCGAAGGAGTTTCCGACGATACATTGCTCGGTCGTGCCGGTTAATGACATCGAGGGCGGCTATGATTACCCACCCGAGGTGCGCTTCGAGATTGCGGAGCAGGACTTGACGTCCTATCTGCGCGCGGCCGATTTCCTCAACATCACGGACGTGGACGTCATCTGTGTACAGCATGAGTTCGGCATTTTCGGTGGGCCGGCGGGCAGTCATGTGCTGGCGCTGCTGCGCGAGCTACGCATGCCCATCGTGACCACTCTCCACACCATTCTCCGCAAGCCCAACGCCGAGCAGCGACGCGTGATGGACGACTTGATCCAACTTTCGACGCGGCTTGTGGTCATGACCGAAAAGGGCCGGGAGTTGCTTCTGGATGTCAGCCATGCACCCCCAGCCAAGATTGACTTGATTCCTCACGGCATACCCGACATGCCGTTCTTGGACACGGATTATTTCAAGCACGAATTCAGCGTGACGGGCAACCAAGTCCTGCTGACGTTCGGCCTGCTCTCGCCGAACAAGGGCATTGAGTATGCGCTTCGTGCGTTGCCGGACATCATCCGGGAATTCCCGAACACGGTCTATGTCGTGGTGGGGCAGACGCACCCGAATGTGCTGCGCCAGGAGGGCGAAGCCTACCGACTGAGCCTAGAACGGCTGGCGAAGGACCTTCACATGGGGAAACATGTTGTGTTCTTCGACCGCTTCGTCGAACTGGAGGAGTTGACGCGATTCCTTGGCGCGGCGGACATTTATCTGACGCCTTACCTGACGGAGGAACAGATCACGTCGGGCACGTTGGCCTACGCGTTTGGGGCAGGTAACGCGGTGGTGTCAACGCCATACTGGCACGCGGCGGAGCTGCTGGCCGCGGGGCGCGGCAAGTTGGTGCCCTTCCGCGATGCCAAGGCCATCACGGCGGCTGTGGTCGAACTGCTTCGCGATGAGCCGTTGCGTGACTCGATGCGAAAGAACGCCTACAGGACGGGTCGCGACATGGTGTGGACGCGTGTGGCACAGCTCTACATGAAGTCCTTCGAGCAAGCGCGCCAGGACTACAACTTCATTGGACACATATCATCGCCCATCAAAACGCTCGACAAACAGCCTGGCCAGTTGCCGGCGATGAAGCTCGACCACCTGTTTCGGATGAGTGATTCGACAGGCATCTTCCAGCACGCGAGCTTCACGGTGCCGAACTTCGCCGAAGGTTATTGTACGGACGACAATGCGCGCGCCCTGGTGCTAGCGCTGATGTTGCGAAGATTAGGCCACGGATCGCAGCGCCTCGGGGACCAGGCCGCGATATACGCCGCGTTTCTGAATCATGCGTTCGACCGCAAGCGCAGGCGCTTTCGCAACTTCATGAGCTTCGACCGACGCT
Source organism: uncultured Thermoplasmata archaeon (assembly GCA_963735185.1). Lineage (GTDB taxonomy): Archaea > Thermoplasmatota > Thermoplasmata > Lutacidiplasmatales > UBA184 > Lutacidiplasma. Next base: position 1,359,139 of record CAVTJV010000007.1, on the reverse strand, counting down.
GGCTGGAGGAAGTGGGCTCTGAGGATTGCCACGGTCACGCGCTGTGGGCACTGGGGTTGTGCGTATCGCAGGCGGGCCAGGATAGTTTTCAAATGTTGGCGGCCGAACTGTTCGAACAGGCCCTGCCCTTGGCCGCCGAGTTCACTTCGCCGCGCGCCTGGGCGTACACGCTCATCGGCATTGATGAATACCTGAGACGCTTGAGCGGCGACAGGCGAGCGGAACAGATTCGTGCATCGCTCTCGGCAAAACTCACGCAGCGCTACGCCGACACAGCCACCGACGAGTGGCAGTGGTTCGAAGATGTGGTCTCTTATGCCAACGCTAAACTGGCGCACGCGATGATCCTCAGCGGACGCTGTATGAATGACGGAACGATGCTGGAACTCGGCCTCACGGCCTTGCGGTGGCTGACCAATATTCAGACCTCGGATGCGGGCTCCTTCCGGCCCATCGGCTCAAACGGATTCTTCCCGCGTGGCAAGGAACGTGCGATCTTTGATCAGCAACCCATTGAAGCACAAGCAACGGTTTCTGCCTGCATCGAGGCGTATCGCGCAACGAGCGACGCGTCTTGGGTTGCCGAAGCATGGCGCGCGTTCGAATGGTTTCTCGGTCGAAACGACTTGGGACTGGCACTCTACGATTCGACCACCGGTGGCTGTCGGGACGGATTGCATGTGGACCGTCTGAGCCAAAACCAGGGTGCCGAGTCCACGCTTGCCTTCTTGCTTGCACTCGCGGAGATGGAAGCGCTCCAGAACACTATCGCTAGCTTCAAGGAACCCACGGGCACCTGATCGTCCTGGGTCAATCGACGGGAGGCGTCCAACCGCTCTCGTTCTCTTAGGCCGCTACTTTCCCATGGCTCGAGACCGAGGAACCAGCTCGTTCCGGAGCAGGCCGAAGAGCGCCCAATAGGGTTGGGGAGGAACCCCCACCCCCGGCCCTGTTCGGAGCCATCCTAACCAACGACGCGCTCCATCCCTATGCTCGACTTTCTGCTGAACGCAGGACTCATAGAAGAGATGGGAAGCTGCACCCTCGATGCAATTACCGTCGAGCCGTGGATGATCAGCTTGATCTTCCTTGGAGTTTGGCATAGACATAGCTACGGAAGCAAGACACGCCTAGAATCTGTCCCAGAAACGATCTGGTTGCGGCAACATTGCCGGTCCTGGAATACCGGGCGGACTATTCCATCGCGGCCAACAGCTCATCTAGCGGCACGGTGGCAAACTTTGTGGCGGAATCGCTCATCGCGTAAGGGATGACGAGTTCGCGTCCGTGCAGCAGCGCGCCGCACGTGTAGACGACGTTCGGAACATAGCCTTCCCGCTCTGATTCGTTCGGGCACAGCAAAGGTTCGCGCAGGCGGCCAATCACGCGGGTGGGGTCGTTTAAGTCGAGTACGAACGCGCCGAGGCAATACTTGCGCATGCCGCCGACGCCGTGGCTGATGACAAGCCAACCCGCTTTGGTTTCAATGGGTGAGCCGCAGTTGCCCATCTTAAAGAACTCCCACGGCTGCGAGGGCGAGAGTAACAGCTCGGGCTTTTCCCAGAAATGGATGTTGTCGGAAAACATGATGAAAATGTTCTCGTCGTCCTGGCGCGAGAGCATGACGTAATGGCCCTTGATCTTGCGTGGGAACAGCGCCATTCCCTTGTTCTGCACGGCGGGGCCATTGAGCGTGCTGAACTTGAAGTGGACAAAGTTCGGCGTCTCCAGCAATTGCGGAAGGGTGATCTTGCCGTCGAAGGCGGTGTAGGTGGCGTAGTAGGTGAAACTGCCGTCCTCGTTCTCGAAGCGGACGAAGCGAGCGTCCTCGATGCCGTTGCGCTGGCTGGTCGTGGATGGAAAGATGACCCGCTGCGAGATATCGCTGGCGGAAGCGAAGTTCGCTTCGTAGTTCGACTCGGCCAACAGCATGATCCCACGCCCGGCACGGTCAGCTGTGGCGTCGGCCGGGTCCGTCTTCCGGCGCTCCGCTGTCAGGACGCGATGTAGGTCGTCTAGGACGAAAGTCTCCGGAAGTTGATCCAGCACTCGCTGACAAAAGTCGTTCTGCACATCGGCTTCCTGAAGTCTACGCGTAAACAGAGGTTTGTCGTAGACCGCGTCCGGCACACGCTTTGGTTCCATGGCGAACCGCGCAGGCCGCGTGAGGGTGATCCGATTCCGCGCGCTGACAACGCCGACGCGGAACCGGATAGAGGAAATGTGCCCTTCGCCCGTGGCCCGCAAACTCAGGATGAAACGGAGCGCACCCTTAGGAAGTCCGGTCTGTTCCGGATGTGGTACAATGGATGGATTGAACAGAGCCGCGGACTCTGGGGAGTATTCGTGCGTGAAATACGAGCCGATGAGCGCCTGCCGCTCCGCCGAAGGGTTCCACGTCTCGTTCAGGTAGTGGCGCACCTCCACGAAGCGGTCGCGGAAGGTTCTTTCAGCGTTCTCGTGTCGGTCCGCAAACTCGCCCATCAATTGACCCAGCAGTTGGGCGACCGCTTCATCTGAAAGGGTCATGACGCGGGCGACGATTCTGCGGGCGATGTCGTCGTTGGCGGGATAGAAGGGGCGCATGAGCACTCGCGAGCGGTCGGGAACCAGGGTTGGTCCGATGCGTTTGGCTTGCGCGCGCGACGGGCCGACGCTGGTCATCTCTAACTTGAGGCGATGTTCTGGTAGATGAACGACTGGGCTGGAGGCGCATGCCCAGTTGAGCTAACTCCTATCGACACCTCGTAGACCACGACGAGCCCCCTTCCATCGAGGCAGAGGAGGATTTCGAGGCACAGCCGCGTGGAGAGCCCGGCCCTTCGTTACAGAGCTCCTGACAGAGGGTCTTCCCAGCCCTCGGATGGGCTCAGGGCGGGCGCAAGTGCGGTTTGGGACCTGCGAAGGGCCTTTTCTGAGGCTTGGGGCGTCAGAGGAGGACTCTGCCGAATCCCGCGACGCCCCCGTCGGTTTCGGGAAGGCCTCCCACGCACTGTGCTCAACGGGCCCGTTGATTCAAGGATCGCAGCGGTCCAAAGGCTCGGAACGATTTCTAAGGAGGGGGTTGTCTAATGGGGGGTTCATTGACCTATCAACCGAGTGGGTGCAACAGTTGTTGCACTCATTTCATGCGCCCGGGGATACAGGACGCAATCCTTAACAGATGCCGACCGATTCAGCTTCTGAGACGTTCAGATGGCGGAGGCACGACGCCCTCCGAGCTCTGGTAACCCCTGGCGATCTGCGTTCTCTGTGGCGGTTGGCGTGATTATGGCCGTCGCTGTCGTTGCGGGCGTCTTCGCGGCTCCCCGGAGCACGTCGAGCCTCCAGCCTCCTTGGCCTTCGGCCTACCCGTTCGGTCTAGGGTCGAATGGGAAGATCGCTCCAGACTCGATCGGGTTCGGTGAGGGGACCGGGACGAACAACAGTTGTCTATTCCTCTTCGTCGAGTTTAATGCCACGAATCCAGTCGACCTCTGGGTCATACCTGGCGGTGCGGGCGTCGTGATCCAGAATGGAACTCCGTACTTCTCCAGCATCCTGTGGGCTGCGGGCCCGAGCTTGACCGGCCAGAACGCGATCGAGCTAGCCCATGGCGGTGGATACGGCATCTGGACGGCTAATCCCGGACCCACAGAAGCCTGGGTATTCATCTCCGAGGAGACGGTTGCCTGTTTGTGACCTTGTGACAACCTGCTGCCCGAGATTGATCGGTGGGTGCAACAGGCAAGGCACTCAACCGGGCAACGTGCAAGCGGTGTTACACCCAGTCTTGCATCCGCTGGGTGCAAGGTTGATTGCGGGGGCTCCCCCGCAAGGTTGATTGCACCCACTTTCTGCATGCGTGCCGGGACATGGAAGTCGGCGTGACGCGGGATTCGTGTCCGATCCCGCACTGCCTCCCTCATGTCGAGGAAGTGATATCGACTTTCGCGTACCCTGACGAGGCGGCTCGAGGCAACGGATTGTAATCCTCATGGTAAGGAATCAAGGACGGGTCACTCGGTTTGTGGTGATGGCGATGCTGCAGGCGGCTCGCGCCGAGTCGCTTGGGCTGCCGCACGACTCCGCCCTATCCTGGGGGTTGAACAGAGCCATCTTCTTCGCCGCCGCGAAGCAGGGGTTTCGAGAGGCGTCCAGCAAGATCGGCGAGGAGGCAGGCAAGCCGTCCACGGCTCCCTCCGCCGAAGTCTTCCGCCTCGGTGACGACGAGGCGTTCCGGGACCCGTATGCAAAGGGAATCATCTTCACCATCGGTGGCGAGGACCAGACGGTCGACAGATTCGCACGACAAGTAACGTCCCGCTTCGGAACCAAGGAGAACTTCCGGGCCGCCTGGGACGAGGCGGTTCGCATCGTGGGAGAGGTCGATCGGGCCACCCTTGAGTCGCGGCGACGCTTCTACGAGGAAGTGTACAAACCAGGGCGAGACGAACTGTCCGATTCGTGGACCCAAAAGTACTCCCCGGCTTCGAAGAGACGCTGACCTTCAGGTTCTCGGAATCAGCTTACCATTCGTGAAGCTGGTGAAACGACTCTTGCACCTATCTCCGCCTCGTTGGTCGGCGGCCTCCACTACCGGTTTCGCCGATTGATTTCTCCCTCGAGGTCGCCGTGCTGCCCGCTCAGGCCCGTGCGCGCCCATAGACAAATACGAACCGGCGGTTGCTGGTTGGCCGGAGATACCGATGTCGACTCTGATATTCCGGGGCAGGGCCTTTGACGGAAGGAACTTCCACAAGTCTGCGGTCGTGAAGATTGACACCGACAACGGACTCATCGAACGCTTTGGCGAGAGGGGAGAGGTGGAGGAGCCCCGCGGAGCCAGGAAGCTCGAGTCCGAAGACGCCACGATCCTCCCCGGACTCATTGACGCCCACGTCCATTTCTACTCCGCCAAGGGCGAAGGGGTAACCGCATGGGCGTCCGTCCCGGACACATTGGCCGCGCTCCGAGGGGCCGGGGACCTGAGGCGGCTCCTTAGCTCAGGGTTCACCGCTGTCCGGGAACTCGGGACCAAGGGGGGAGTTCACCTCGCCCAGGCGGTCGCGGAGGGTTCCATCGAGGGTCCTGAAGTCGTCTCCTGCTCGAGGGCTCTCGCCCAGACCGGGGAGGACGACGATCCTCCGGGCTTCCCACTCGAGCTGGCACAGCAGCTGGCGTCGTACACCTACTTCTGTGACGGCCCCTGGGAGTGCCGGAAAGCGGTCCGGAAGGTGGCGAGAGACGGCGGGAAGGTGGTGAAGCTCTACGCCTCGGGGGCCTTCTCACGAGGAGGGAGGATCAAACCCAACTTCACGAACGAAGAGCTCGAAGCCATCGTGGACGAGTCGAGGCGCCTTGACCTCAAGGTGGCGGCCCACGCCTACGGCGAGGAGGCGCTCAAGAACGTTGTCGACGCGGGGGTAGACTCCATCGAGCACGGGCTGGGACTCACGTCAGCGATCGCCCGCATGATAGCGAGGAAGGGGATCTACTACGTTCCGACCCTCGTGACGTACAGCAATCCTGCCTACAAGAACCGGTACAACGAGATGGTGAAGCGCCACCTCTCCGAAGATATGGTGATCGCGAAGGAACACGGGGTGAAGGTGGTGATGGGGTCGGACATCGTAGGGGATGCGGCCCGGCCTCATGGCCGGAACTACGAGGAGATCGTGGCCGAGGCAAAGTTCCTGGGGAACCGGGAGGCGCTGATCACGGCTACGTCCCGGGCGGCCGAGTGCCTCGGCCTTGAGAAGAGCGGCATGCTGAAGGCAGGCTTCCGGGCGGACGCAATAATCGTGAAAGGCAACCCTGCCGAAGATATTGAGGCGCTGGCTCCGGAGAACATACTTTACGTCATCAGGTCAGGAAAGCTGCTCTCGACGGTGCGGTGATCGGCTGTCTGGTCGCCGAGGGTCTCCGATCGGACACTCGTGAGCCGATAGTGGCCCGTTCCTCGGTCAAGAGTGGGTATACTGACCATTGCACCCGCATCGAGCGGGGGCATTCCGGAAAGCCAAATCGGCGACCGCGAGCAGAGACCGTCAAAACTGAGGACGGCGAAGCTCAATCACGCGTCGTCGAGCGCTATAACCGATCATTGTTACGGTTAGCCCGGAGCCAGTAATGTCTGACGTAATCGAGGGAATGGAAGCGGTTACGGTTCACATTCGAGATATTCAGCGTGCACGGAGATTTTACTCCGAGGTGCTGGGTCTCAAGGAAGTTTCTTACATGCCGACCGTGCCTCGGGCGGCATATGCGATTCCTGGAACTTCGACGGTTATAGCGATGCATATCATGGGAGATGACGAAGGGGGCCGCGAACCCGGGACTGTCTCGGGGATCGTCTTCTCGCATCATGACCCAAGAGCTGCTTGTGACGAGATTCTGAAGCGGGGTGGATCGATTGTCAACGAGCCAAGAACCTTCGTCAATCCGATGGGAACTGTCACTTTGGGCGTCTTTGCCGATCCGGATGGCAATGAGCTCGTGTTACGTCATGTAGGGAAGGGGCCCGCCCCCTAACTCGGCTCAGGTGTGTGCGACAGCCGTTGCACCCAGCCCCACTGGTCGGGAGAGGGAGGAAGGGAGGTTCAGTGCCGGGGCCAGGATTCGAACCTGGGAACTCCTGCGAGAGCAGATCTTGAGTCTGCCGCCTTTGGCCGCTCGGCCACCCCGGCGCTGTCGACGCGAGGAGCTGACGGGCCTTATTCTTCTTCCGTCTCCTCGTCCACGAGGTCGCCTTCGTCCGCAATCGGGATCGAGAGCGCTCCTTCGTCCCGCCGGAGCTCTCGGGGGTCCGAGTGGGCAGGCGGCGGGGTGGGAGCTGTCCGCCGGGCGGAGGGGGTCCGGCGCTGGTACCCACACCGCAGGCAGGTCCGGACCCGGGACCCCGACCGGAGCCGGGTCCGGACGGTCCGACCCTCTACCCAGAACGCCGAACACGCGCGGCAGTAGAGCTCCCGGTACTCCTGTCGGAGGCGTACGTTGTAGCGCATCCCGATGCGTCGCGCCAGCGCCACGTACCGGTCCGCAAGCTCAGGGTGCGCGCCGCGAGCCTCCCGCTCGGCGAGACCGAACAGGTTGGAGACCCGCTCGCGGGCAATCCGCACCATCGCCCCGGTCCGGCGACCCTTACGTCCGGTCCGCTTCACGATTGAGGTTGCTGGCATACGGGACAGTAGACCGCGGCGTGGCTGATGATCGTTCTACACCGAATGCAGTACTTCCCCGCCGGAGGCGGCGGAATCGGTCCCACCGCCCCGGGAATTGGCGGGGCGAGCGTGGCGTAACCTCCGGGCATGCAGGCAAAGGGAGCACCGACGGAGGGAGGCGAGGGAGGAGGCTGGGGCGCCCCGCGGAGCGGAGTTCCGAGAGGCGCCCCGGGCGCGGGGGTGGCTGGGGAGGCGGGAGGGCCGGCGTTGGTCCCCGCCGATGCATCGACTTGGGGAAGGGTAAATCCGCACTTCGTGCAGAACAACGCCCCTTCGTTCGCGATCTCGCCGCAGTGGAGACAGACCGGCACGTCCGGGGACAAGGTTAATGGCGTATATCACCGTCAGGTCCTCAGTGAGACACCGGTCGGTCGCACTCGTGACTCGGGACCCTGAGCTCTACCACGAGCTCGCGGGGTTCTTGCGGGAGCGACACGTACCGACGATCAGCCTTTTGCCGGGCGACCGGATCCCGGACCAGGTCGCGGTGGTGCTCACCTCGAACTCGGAGGCTCCCCTGATCTCGCACTCGAACGTCCTGCCGGTCACCGAGGCCGCCGACCGCCGGAGCCTGGCCGCCGCGGTCCGGCACGCTCTAGAGTCCGCCGACCCCACCGAGACGATCGTGGTCGGCCTCGACCCCGGGCCCCGACCGGGTACTCCATCCTCGCCGGGGCAACCGTCCTGGCGGAGGGGATACTCGAATCCCCCGAGTCGGCCGGAACGTTCGCGAGCCAGCTGCGGCACCGGTTCCCGTCCCGCACGGTCCTCTTCCGGGTCGGTCGGGGAGACCCGCCCGCACGGAACCGGATCGTGAACTCGCTCTTGGAGCATAACCGGTCGGTGGAGCTCGTGGACGAACAGGGCACGACGCCGCGGGGGCATCGTCGACCCCGCGACGCGGCCGCCGCTCGCACGATCGCCCATCTGCCCGGCCACCCCGTCCGGGAACCGCTCCCGCTCACCGTCACTCCCGGCGAGATCGCGAACCTACAGCGGCTGAGCCGCGAAGGAAGCGGAGGACGGCTGACGATCTCCCGCTCGAGCGCGCACCGCGTGCTCCAGGGCGAGATGACGCTCGCGGAGGCGGTCGCGGAAGCGATGGCCCGACCGGGCCGTTCCCGACCGGTCCCCGAGACGGTCCCCCCGGGGAACCCCTTTAATCCGCCGGGAGGTCGGCGAGAACGTGGCGCTCTCCCCGGAGGTCGAGGCTCGGGCCCGCCGAACGGCCCTCGAGAACGCGCTCGCGCACGACGGCGCCGCCCAGGCGGGCCCGATCGTGGCACGGTTGCTGGCGACCGACGCTTCGCTACGTCCTCAGGCGGATGCGGTCCGGTCGCTCGTTTCCGAGATCGTAGCCGAGATCCGGGGCCTTCCGCCGGCAGAGCTCGAGGACCGCCTCGCGGTCCTTGGAGGTCCCCAAACCGGGCCGGCCCGGGTGGCGCGGAACGAGGCTCCGGACTTTCCGGAGCTCTTGGGAGCCGTGCGAGGGAAGGTGGTCCTTCGCATGGCGCCGTTCCCGAGCGGGGTCCTCCACATCGGCAACTCCCGGATGCTGTTCGTCCACCAGCTGTACCGCGAACGGTACAACGGGAAGCTCCTCCTCGTCTTCGACGACACGGTCGGGTCCGCGGCCAAGCGGATCGAGACCGAGTTCTTCGACCTCATCCTCGGCGACTGCGAGCTGGCCGGGGTCCGGCCGGACGCCGTCTACTACAAGTCGGACCGGATCCCCGCGTTCTACCCATGGGCCCGTCGGGTCATCGAGAAGGGGGGCGCCTACGTCTGTCGCTGCCCGCAGGAGCTCCTGGGGCAGAACCGCGTCGCGGGCCGTGCCTGCCCGGAACGGGCGCAGACGGTCTCCGATACGCTCGAGGAGTGGGAGAAGATGCTCGGGAACGTCTACGGGCCGGGCGAAGCGGTCCTTCGGCTGAGGACCGACATGGCGGACCCCGACCCGGCGTTCCGGGACCGCGTCCTGATGCGGATCAGCGACCTCGACCACCCTCGGGTGGGTCGGAAGTACAGCGTCTGGCCGATGCTGGAGTTCTCCTGGGCCGTGGACGACATCGAGCTCGGGGTCACCCACGTCCTCCGGGGAAAAGACCTCGTGATGGAGGACAAGATGCAGCGGTACGTCTGGGACCTCCTCGGTATCCCGGGGCCTCCGTTCGTCCATTGGGGGATCCTCCGGGTCCGGGAGGCGAAGGTCGCGAAGAGCAAGTCCTACCAGGAGGTGAAGTCAGGGCTCTACGACGGCTTCGCGGACCCACGGACCTGGTCGCTCCGTTCGCTCGTTCGCCGCGGGATCTCGATGGACGCGCTCCGCGACTTCATCCTCTCCTTCGGGATGTCGCTCGCCGACATCGAGGTCCCGGCGGAGACCCTCTACTCGGAGAACCGCAAGCGGATCGATGCAACCACCGTGCGTCGCGCGTTCGTCCCGGACCCGGTCCGCGTCGACGTCGAGGGATATCCGTTCGACCTCGCGCACGTGAGCCTCGCGAACCATCCGGACCGGCCGGAGCTCGGGCGACGGACGGTCGTCACGGGTCCGTCGTTCTACCTGCCCCGGCGGGACTTGATGGCCCACGTCGGGGAAGAGGTCCGCCTGAAGGACCTGGTGAACGTCCGGTTGGAGCCCACGGAACCGGCCCCGGGGGGAACTATGCACGCTGTCTTCACGAGCCGGGAGAACCGCAAGCTTCCGCGACTCCAGTGGGTCGGCAGCGAGGGAGCGGTCGCGGTCGACCTGCTCGGGCTCGAAGGGGACCACTCGGCGGGACTTGGCGAGGCCGCGCTCTCGGAAGCGCGGCCGGGAGACATCGTCCAGTTCGAGCGCGTCGGGTTCGTCCGCATCGAGTCGGACTGGGTCCCGGGGACGACACCGCTGCGCGTCGTCTTCGGTCACCCGTAGTCTCCCACCGAGCTTTTAGTACCGGAAACCGCTCCCCGAATAGGCTGTTTCATGAAGTTCCTCCACGCGTCCATCACCGTTCGCCACATGGACGAGAGCCTCGCGTTCTACACCGAGGTCCTCGGACTCCAGTTCGAGCGACGGCGAACGATCCCGGAGAACCACGCCGAGATTGCCTTCGTCCACGACCCCGCTTCGGGAGCTCGAGTCGAGCTCACCCATTGGGACGGAAAGGACCAGTTCGAGGCGGGCGAGCAGCTCGACCACCTCGCGTTCGAGGTCGAGGACCTCGACCGATTCCTGATGAAGGTCCGTACCAAGGGCGTGCGGGTCGCCAAGGAGCCGTACCGGCTCTCGGGGAGTAGCTCCCGCATCGCGTTCATCCTCGACCCGAACGACGTCTGGATCGAGCTCATCGAGCACGCGCCGACCGCGGGCTGAACGGACGGCCGTGGCCGAGGCGGTGCCCGACCCCAGCGCCGACCTCCACCGACGGTCGCTGCTCGCGGTGTTCGAGGCGACCTTCTTCGTCCGTTTCGCCTTCGGCATCACGCTCGCGGTCTTTGCGAGCTACATCCTCGGCCGGCTCTCCGGCCTGAGCGGGAACGACGAGGGGACGGTCGGTCTCGTCGCGGCGATGGCCCCGGTCGGCGAGTTCACGACCGTACTGCTGTCCGGGATCGCCACCGACCGGGTCGGGCGCTTCCCGGTGCTGTTCACGGGGATGCTCGGCTCGGCGCTCCTCTTTGGCCTGGTCGCGCTCACGCGCTCGGTCTACGCCCTCGGAGCGCTGAACTTCGTCTTCGGGATCGCGAGCGGGGCGATCCTGGCGTCGAGCCTCGCCGTCATTGCCGACCGGTCGACCGAGGACGAGCGCGGGCTCGAGATGGGCCGCTTCGACGCGATGAATCTCGCGGGCTGGCTGGGCGGGTTCGCGTTCGGGATCGCGGTCCTCGGACTGCTCCAGGACCACGAGATCTCCGTGGCCTCCCTTCCCTGGGTCTTCGTCCTCGGAGCGGCTACGTTGGTGGTCGGGTTCCTGCTCGCGTGGGACCTCGTCCGGACCTTCCCCCGAACGGTTCCGGCCCAAGGCTTCCCGGTCGGCCAGGTCCTGCGGAACGCCTTCCGTCGCAGCGTCCTGCTGGTCACGCTCCCGTGGCTGATCGTCTACATGCTCATCGGCTACGTCCTCGTCTTCGTCGGGAGCGCGTCCGCGAGCATCGGGTTCTCGGACCTGTACCTCGCCGCAGGGGTCGCGGGAGGGGGTTTCCTCCTCGTCCTCTCCCAGCCTCGATTCGGGCGCCTTGCGGACCGCTACGGCCGAACCCGCCTGATGAACATCGGGGTCGCGGGCTTCGTCGGGGTCATGGTCTTCGCTTCGCTCTTGATCGCCTTCGGTCCCCTCCCCGAGCTCCTGGCCGCCCTGGGCGTGTGCGTTCTGGCCGCGCTCGCTTACGGGCCGGCGGCCCTCGCGGCGCTCGCGGACCTCGCATCCGCGCTCAGTCGGGGCACGACGATGGCGATCTACTCGCTCACGATCTCGCTCGGCATGGTGCTCGGTCTCGTCGTGGGTACCCAGCTCGTGGAACGCTTCGGGAACGACGGTTACTACCTCTTCTTCGGCGGCGTCGGGGCCACCCTCGTGATCCTCTCGGTCTTCCGCTACCGGGAGGTTCGACTCGGACCGGTGGTCCGGCCTACGACTCCGGCTCGATGACGATGTGCCGCAGGACCGGGTGGCTCTGCTGCAAGGCCAGCGTGACCTCGTCGATGGTCGCTTCGATCTGGTCGGTGGTCAGCCCGTCGTGGAAGTTGACGCGCAGCGCAAGGAGCGCGTCGTCCGGTCCGAGGACCATCGACTGAAGAGCGCGCACCTTCGATACGCGGGGGTTCCGCTCCACGACGCTTAGGATCGTGCGGGCCTCCTCGGGGTCGAGGGCCTGGCCGATGAGGAGCCCGCGGCTCTCGAGCGTGAGGACGAGGCCGGTGATGACGAGAAGAACCCCCTCGATGATGGCCGCCGCGCCGTCCGCCGCGTACTGCCCGGTCCGGTAGACCACGACCAGCGCCGTGAACGCTACGAGGCAGCCGATGATGGAGACCACGTCCTGGTAGAAGACCGACTTGAGCCCGATATGGCGGGACTCGAGGAAGGCCTGGAGGGTCTGCTGAGAACGGCGAAGCTCCCGGAGGGTGACCGCGATGCCAATCGCGCTGACCGCGAGGGTCGCGCCGACCACGAGGAGTGCCTCGCCGATGTGGGAGATCGCGACCGGGCTCGCGACCTGGTCGATGCCGGTCGTTAGGGCCACGATGCCGGCGACGGTGAACGTCACCACGATCGACACGAGGGCCCAGTAGAACCGCTCCTTGCCCCGGCCGAACGGGTGGCGGTAGTCCGCGGGTAGGCGAGAGGCGTAGAGCCCCCACAGGAGGAGGGCGGCCCCGAGGAGGTCGGTGACGCTGTAGATCGCCTGGGCGAGGACCGCCCGGCTGCCCGACAGCAGCGCTACGTCGAGGTTGAGGGCAAAGAGCGCCCCGTTAAGGACCAGGGTTGCGATGATGACGACCTGGGAACGCATGAGGCTCGAAGTCTCCGTCCGAGCGGACGAGGCACGGAGAGACCGACCATAAAGGGTTGTGTATCGGAAACGGACCTTCACCGGCCCGGCGCGGCGGGAAATAGGGTTAAATTGCGGCGGTCCGTCCTCGGCCGAAGGTGCTCCGATGAGCGAAACCTCCCCTCCGCCCCTGTCCGCCGGATCAGTCGCCCCGGCCGTCACCCCCCACCGGTATGCCCGCCCTCGGCTCAGCCGCCTCGGACTCGGCCCGGGGAAGCTGACCCGGTTGAAGCGCCTGCTCTACACGCATGGTCCGGGCGGCGGCACGCTCCTCGTCCTCCCCATCGACCAGGGGCTCGAGCACGGCCCCGTCGACTTCTTCCCGAACCCGGACGCGCTCGACCCCCAGTACCAGTACGACCTCGCCAAGGAGGGAAAGTTCAGTGGGATCGCGCTCCACATCGGGCTCGCCGAGAAGTACTTCCACGAATACGCGGGCGATGTTCCGCTCATCCTCAAGCTGAACGGGAAGACCACCATCCCGGGCGACGCCCAGGCGTTCAGCCCGCTCACGGGGACCGTCGAGGACGCGGTGCGTCTCGGCGCGGACGCGGTCGGCTACACGATCTACGTCGGCTCGCCCGCGCAGGACCGCGATTTCCTACAGTTCCTCGATGTCCGAAAGGAGGCCCTGCGCCTCGGGATGCCCCTCATCGTCTGGGCGTACCCCCGCGGCGAGGCCGTGGCGAAGAAGGGCGGCAAGGAGAGCCTGTACGCGGTCGACTACGCAGCGCGCGTCGCCCACGAGCTCGGCGCCGACGTCGTGAAGCTGAACTACCCGGTCGCCTCCGAGAAGGACGCGGAGAGCCCGGCCCCGTACAACACCCTGCGCCTTCCTCCGCCCGAGGCGTTCCGGAAGGTCGTCCAGAGCGCCGGCCGTACGCTCGTCCTCGTCTCGGGCGGCGAGAAGATCAGCGACGAACAGCTCTTGCTCAAGGTCCGGTCCTCCATGGACGCGGGCGGGACAGGGATCATCTTCGGTCGCAACCTCTGGCAGCGGCCGAAAGCCGACGCGCTCCGCCTGACCCGGGAAATGCATGCGATCTTCCGGGAGTACGCGCAACCCCCGTCGTAACACGCCGCTGCGCCTTCTCGTCGTGTTGGCGGGCGAGGACCATCCCAAGGCGTGCACCGGGCGCCGCCTGTTGCATTGGGGGCGGGTCGTCCAGGTCCCCCGGGAAGATGCGGGCTTCCCCTCCCCGGTCGTGCTCGACCCCTACGCTCCCACGCCGCTCTCGGGCGCCGACCTCGAGGCCGCTCAAGGAGGAGGCCTCCTCGTGGTGGACTGTTCGTGGAACCGCCTCGCGTCGCGCGGCGCATTCCCGGGGGACGATGGACGAGACCGCCGTCACGGAACCCACCGCAGGCTCCCGGTCCTGATCGCTACGAACCCCCAGCACTACGGGCGGGTCGCGCAGCTGAACACCGTGGAGGCGTTCTGCGCGGCCTTGTTCGTCCTGGGACGGACCCAGGAGGCCGAGGACGTGATCACCGGCTTCGCCGGGGGGGACGAGTTCCTCAAGGTGAACCGGGAACGGCTCGACCGGTACCGAGAGGCCTCGGGCCCGTCGGACATCACGACCTCGGAAAGGGAACTCTTCCGGGGGACGTGAGACCTTCGCTCACTCGGTCGCGCACCCCCCTGTGCCGATGGTCAGGACGGAACGCCGGTGGCCTCGGCCCGTGGGACGGGGTCACTCGGGTACGGGGTACGACTGGCCTTCCGTCGGCAGGTGCTCGACCGAGACGTCGGCAAGCGACCGAAGGGGCGTTCGAAGCGGAAGACGGGCGATGATCACACCGCCGTAGCGTTCGTAGATACGAGACGTGTGGAGGGTGAGGCACCTTCCTCCGAAGAGGGGTCGCCCGGTGAGGTCTGGGTCGTGGCCTCGTAGCATCAGCCGAAGGTCGGCCACGCGCAGGAACCGGTCGAACTCCCGCTCTCCCCAGGGTAGGGCGGCGCCCCGTCGGATGTGGGAGACGTCACACTCGGCCCATGTGATCTCCGCGAGACGCTCTTCATCCGGCTCGACGAACGCCTCCGTCCAGGGAGTGGGCAGCTTCCCCCGGGGAAACCCCGCGTGGGCGAGGTAGGCTCGGTTGGACGTGACGACGGCCAAAGGTCCCCTCTCGAAGAGCCCGAGGAGACGGTCGTAGCGCGTGGAGTCCGGTCCCCACAGCTCATCCACCTCGTCCGGAAGGTCGTGCGGCACCGCCGGGATCCGACGGACCACCTCATGGTTACCCTGGATGAGGAAGACACGGTCGGGAGCCTCGGCGGCGAGACTCAGGAGATACAGCCCGTTCGCGACCGAGCCCGCGCCGCAATCTTCGGGAGCCCGGTCGACGTAATCCCCGAGGCCGATGAGGCATCGATTCCCCTCGCGATACCGCTTCACGACCTCTTCCGTCGACCTCCAGTCGCCGTGGGAGTCCCCGAAGACGACCGCCTCCTCGGCCATCCCCGCCGAGTCCTCCACCAACGGGGGGCGAACGGGAACGCGGCGCTCGAGGTAGTCCAGTAGGTCGTCCGCCTCCTCGTGCGAGAGGCGGAGGATCTCGGCAGGGGAGCGAAGGGCTCGTGTCTCGGCCATGCTACCGACCCTTCTAGAGCGCCGGAGGAAGTGCGGGGGGCCGGAGTTCCCGGGGGCCGGTCCGGTCGACCGACCCGCCCTTTGAACCGGCGAATGCCCTAGGCAACAGGGTCCTAAGCCCTGCCTCGGTGGCCCCTCCGAACGCGTCGGACGGATTGGCCGAGCTGGAGCACCCCCGCACCGGAAGTACGACGTGATCGTGAGAGTAGCCCCGGCAGGAGTTTCGGCCGTGAGAGAATCCGACCTTCACGGCGTTCGAACCTGCGTCGCGAGATCCAGAGTCTCGCATGATTGGCCACTACACTACGGGGCTACGGGAGTGCCAGCTTCGGGCCGTTGATAAACGTTGCCGCGCGGAGGAGCTTCCGAAGAGCTCCGTCCGAAAGTCGACCACACGGCACAAATAGACCGGGACAGTCCCCCCGCGCGTACATGCCGGGACGGATGCATGGCGGAGGGGGGGTGAATCCACGTGACCGGACTCGCGGATTCCACACCAAGGGCCGAGGACCCGGCGAACGGCGGAACATCGGTGGGTTCGGCTCCCTCCCCTAAGCCGGCCCGGCTGCGGTGGAGCCGCCCTGCCACGCTCCTCTACCTCGGGGTCCCGCTCTCTATCGGGGTGCTCGCGGCCGCCGACCCAGCTTTCACGGCCGCCGGGCTCGCGAGCTACCTTCCCACCGCGACCCTCGATGTCTCGTACTCGTTCCTGCGGATGTCGGCGGCGTACCTGCTCTCCCTCGCGTTCGCGCTCTCGTACGGGTACTACGCCGCCTCCCATCGGACGGGGGAGAAGGTCATGATCCCGATCCTCGACATCCTCCAGTCCGTCCCGATCCTCGGCTTCTTCCCGATCGTGGTCCTCGTGCTGTACAACCTTCCGCCGTCCGGGTTCGGCCCGAACCTGGCCTCCGTGATCCTGATCTTCACCTCGATGTCATGGAACATGGTCTTCGGGGTCTACGAATCTCTGAAGACGGTCCCCTCCGACCTGCGGGAGGCCGCGGACACCTTCGGGCTCAAAGGTTGGCTCCGCTTCCGCCGTCTCCTGTTCCCGGCGACCGTGAACCGGTTGGTGTACAACTCGGTCCTGTCCTGGACGGGGGGCTGGTTCTTCCTCGTCGAGGCCGAGATCTTCACGACCAACGGTACCGCGCTTCCTGGGATCGGAAGCTTCCTCTCGTTCGCCGCCAGCGCTCACAACACCGAGCAGTTCCTCGCCGGCCTCATCGTCCTCGTCATCGTCATCGCGGTTCTCGACTTCGCGCTCTGGAGGCCGCTCGGCCACCGGGCCGAGAGGTACCGGTACGACCAGGCCCCCTCCGGTGAAGGGGAAGCGATCGTCTCCGCGGCCACGGCGGGTCGATTCCGTCGGGCGGCTTCGTACGTCACGCGCGGGGTCCGGACCGGCGTCTCTCGCCTGAGCACGCCGCTCGTGCAGCTGGCGGCGATCCGGGCCCGACCCGCGCGGCCCGAGAACTCCCGCCGACAGGCGGTCATCTACCACCTCTCACTGGGAACGATCCTCGTGCTCGTCTGGTTGATGCTCATCGCCATCATCGTGGCCGTCTACACCGTGTTCAGCGGCACGATCCTGCCTTCCGTGCGCGCTCAGATGCTGCAGATCCCGCTGGCCGTAGGATTCTCGATCGTGCGACTCGTGATCGCCTTCGCCATCTGCCTCGCCATCGCGCTTCCCCTCGCGATCGTCATGGCGCGGGGCCCGCGGGCCCGACGTCTGGGGCTGCCCATCGTCGAGGTGGTCGCGTCGTTCCCGGCGACAGCCCTCTTCCCGGTGATCATCTTCGAGGTGGTTCCCTACATCAGCGAGGAGGGAGCGTCGATCGTCATGCTGATGACGGGGATGATCTGGTATCTCTTCTTCAACCTCCTCTCGGGGGTCCGCTCGATACCGCCGGACCTCGAGGAGGCCGCACGGTCGTTCGGGCTCAAGGGCCGGAAGTACCTTCGTCGCGTCCTAGTTCCGGGAGTCTTCACGGCGTTGATCACGGGTTCCATCACCGCGTTCGGAGGGGGCTGGAACACGTTGATCGTCGCCGAGTACCTCAAGATCGGGTCCGCGGGTCCCTCGCTCAGCGTCCTGGGCGTCGGCCAGCTCATCGACATCGGGTACGCCGAATCCGCCAACGGAGGGTATCCGCTGATGGTCGCCGCGCTGTTCGCGCTGATCGCGACCGTCATCACCATCAACGAACTCATATGGAAGCCGCTCTACCGCCGGGCGGTCGAGCGATACCGGTACGACTGATTTCGGGTACCGGTGGGGAAGGGTGAGGAGGGGGCTGTGGCGCTGATCCGGGTCGAGCACATGGACAAGAGCTTCGCGTCCCGGCATGGCTCGATCTCGATCATGCGCGACATCTCCTTCGAGGTCAAGGATTCCGATTTCGTCGCGATCGTCGGACCGTCCGGCTGTGGGAAATCGACCCTGCTGCGCCTGATCCAAGGCCTGGACCACCCCACCGCGGGGGCGATCTACTTTCAGGAGAAGAAGGTCGAGGCGGTCTGCCCTCAGATGGCGATGGTCTTCCAGAGCTTCGCGCTCTACCCGTGGCTTACGGTCGCGCAGAACGTCGCGTTCGGGCTTGAGGCTCTCGGCTGGGAGCCCGCGCGAATCGCCTCCCAGGTTGAGCGGTACATCTCCGTGACCGGCCTCGATGGCTTCCAGGAGGCGTATCCGCGGGAGCTGTCCGGAGGGATGCGGCAACGGGTGGGACTGGCCCGAGCCCTGGCCGTGGAACCCGCGGTCCTGCTCATGGACGAACCGTTCAGCGCCCTCGACCCGCTCACGGCCGAGAGCCTTCGAGAAGAGGTGCTTCAGCTCTGGCGGGACCCCCAGCTTCCCCCCGATGCCGTGCTCCTCGTGAGCCACAACATCGAAGAAGCGATCCAGCTGGCGGACCGGGTGATCGTGCTCTCCCGCCGACCCGGGCAGATCCTCGCTCAGGTGGAGGTCGACCTTCCCCGACCGCGGGACCGCAAGTCCCCGGCGTTCTACGAGCTCACCGACCGGGTCTACTCGCTCATCACGGAAGGGGGAACCGTGTTCGCGCCCCGGACGCGACAGGGGGAGGGGTCCCCCCTCGCCGGGTAAGATTTATAGAACGGCTTTCCTAAGGTCGGTTGCAGAGGACAGACGTGCCGACGACCTTCCCGAAGTGCAACCCAACCGAAATGATGGGGTTGCTCGTCCTTCTGAACTCGCACAACGGTTCCGAGGACGTGGCCCTCCTCGCGGACGACCTCGACCTGGAGATCGACGAGATATTTCCCGCCCTCGAGTTCGCCGAGGTCCTCCAGCTCGTGAAGGTCGTGGACGGGCGCGCCACGTTCACCGACCTCGGAAAGAAGCTGATGATCGGGTCAATCCGGGACCGCAAGACGATCATCCGGGACCAGCTCCGCAAGACGACGCTGTTCAGGACCCTCCTCCGCGCCCTCGAGAGCGCGCCGGAGCACTCGCTCTCCGACGAGGACCTGGGTCAGATCGTCTCCTTCACCACCGCTCCGGCCGACGAAGCCGTGCAGAACATCGTCAACTGGGGCCGGTACGCGGACCTCTTCCGCTACGATTCCGCCGACCAGCGCCTGGTCCTTACCCGACGGGCGTCGGGGGGAAAGGGCGGCTCCGGCCCGTCGCATCCCCCCTCGCCGCCTACGGTTCCGGGAGAGGGCTCTACGTCGAGTTCGAGGACCGCGGCCCCTTCCTCATCGGGGTCTGAGGTCCGCACCGCGGTGGCCCTGTCCGCCGCGAGCTGAACTCGACCTGATGCTCCGAGGGCTCGGGAGCCTCAAGGCGGCAGTCCCACTCACTCCATCGGTCTCCTCGCGACCGGCCCCCGTCCGGCGGCGCGATCCCACGGCGAGCAGGAGTTTCCAAAGGGCTTAAGCGGCCGTCCCTATCCCCGCCTCCGCGGGCACGTAGATCAGCGGAAGATCGCTGCTTTCGCAAAGCAGAGGTCGGGGGTTCAAATCCCCCCGTGTCCATTTCGCCACGAGCGATTCCCGGCCGGACCGGCCAGCAGGTACGGCTCCGCCGGGCTTCCACGGTCTGAGGCGCCGACGAAACCGTCATGGTAGGACAGCGGGACACCCAGGGGCGTCCAAGCCCTCCATAGAAGAAGGGTCCCCGGACAACCGCTTGACGGTAGCGCCTTCGCACCACCTAATCGTCGGAGAAGGTTCCCAACGGTTTTTCGGACAAGGTGAGCGCTCCCAGCCGAGCGTCCAACTCTTTGTACTGCGCGCCGAACCGTTCTTGGAAGCGTTCGAAGCAGGCGGCGGTCTCCCAACGGTCCACGGTGAGGAAGCGAGTAGGGTCCTGCGAACCGCGAAGGAGCTCCGTGCCTCGAAACCCTTCCGCCTGGCGGAGGAGATGGGCCCAAGCTCCATCGCTGCGGTAGGCCGACACGAACTCCTGGAGGCGGTCTTTTCGGGCAATGAACTCCCAGATGATGGCGTGCATGGGCTCCTCCCTAAGCCTCCGAACAAATGATGTAGTCGACCCTTACGAACGACCGTTTGCAACGAGAACCTGGGACCGGTGAACCACCCCTGCCGTTGTTCGCCCTCGGGAACGGGAACGCTGCGCGAGGGCCTTCCTCGGGACTCTTCCGATCGAGGGCATGCGGGACGCCGTGCCCGAAAGCGGTAGGGCAAGTCTGATGTCCCGGAAACTCCTTGACTAGCCGATGTCGGCCCCGTTTGCCCTAGAGACCGTCCCGATGGCGGACGATAGCCATGTATGCACTTGGTGCAGCACACCGATCCTGAAAGGGACCACCGGGGTCCGTGTGGCGGTCTACCCAACGTCCCTCCCCGAGGACCTGCGGGGCCACTACTTTCACACGATGGAGCACCTTCGGAGCTGGGCGCAGCAGGCGTCGCTGAACGCGATGAGGCTCATCGCGACCAACGACCCAACGTTCCTCGCCCACCCGGCCGAAATCACGGCACGGCGCGACGCCTACTCTGCGCTGGCCCAGATGACTTACCCGAACCGGTAGTGCTCACCCAACGGGCGTCGTGGTCGACGCCGCGCCGCTTGAGGATGGCCCGGCTTTGACCGCCGGTGCGGAGTTCTCGACGTTCGGAGGAGGGGACGGGGCCGGGGGAACGTCGGCGGTAGGGTCCCCTCGCAGGTCGAGGCTCGCCTCCACCGTTCCGTCGTCCGAATAGGAGAGGGAGAAGCCCATCCTCTTCATGAGGGAGAGCGCTCGGTAGTTCTCGGCCAGCATAACGGAGTAGACCCGCTCGATCCCCATGTCCTCGGCGACCTCAAGAACGTGGTCGGTAAGCTTCGTCCCCAGTCCGGCGTTTTGGAACTCATCGGTCACGATGACGGCGAACTCCCCGCTCTTCCCGTCCGGTTCGATGCTCAGACGGCCCACGCCCAGGAGCCGTCGCTTTCCGTTCTGGGTCAGCTCGGGCACGATCGCGATCTCTCGGTCGTAATCGATGTTGCAGTAGCGTACCCGCATCTCGTGCGAGGTGTCCCGGATGATCTGGAAGAACCGGTACCGGATCGATTCCTCTGAGAACCCCTTGAACATCTCGAGCCACATCGGCTCGTCCTCGGGCTTGATCGGTCGGAGGAGGACCTCCTCGCCTCCCGCCATCCTCCAGTGCGCTTCGTACTTCTTCGGGTACGGGCTGATCACGAGGTGGGCGTGGGCTTCGTGCTCGCGCCCTACCTTCTCCCGGTCGATCAGGATCCGCGCGTCGAGGATGTGGAGGTTGGTCTCGTTGAGGAGGAGAGGGTTGATGTCGATCTCCTTGATCTGCGGGAAGTCGACCAGAAGCTGCGAGAAGAGCAGGAGCGTCTTCTCCAAGAGCTCGATGTTCGCCCGCGGCTGGTTCCGGTATCCCTTGAGCAGCTGGAAGACCTTCGTCTCCTCGAGCATCCGACGGATGAGCGTCGTATTGAGGGGCGGGAGCGCGACCGCGGCGTCCCGGTAGAGTTCGACGCCCACGCCCCCCATCCCGAAGAGGACGACCGGCCCGAAGAGCGGGTCGGTCTTTCCTCCGACGATCAGTTCGTGACCGCCTCTCGGGATCATCGGCTGGACCGTCACGCCGAGGATCTGGGCGTCGGGCTTGTACGCCTTCGCCCGCGCGACCAGCAGGTCGAACTGGCGACGGACCTCCTCCTCGGAGCCGACGTCGAGCGCCACCCCACCGGCCTCCGTCTTGTGGAGGATCTCCGGGGAGAGGATCTTGAGCACCACGGGGAAGCCGAAATGTCGCGCCTTCGCCGTCGCTTCGTCCGGGGTCGTCGCGACCTCGGTCGCGACCACCGGGAAGCCATAGTACTTCAGCAGCCGTTTCGCCTCTTCCTCGGTCAGCGCGTCGCGGCCCTCTTTGGCCGCCCCCTGCAGGATGACGGAGATCGGGCGACGGGGCGGGGAGGAGTCGACCGGCAGTTCCTCGGGGGTCTGGTACAGGAGCCCGATGTTCCGGCGGTACTGGTACATCGTCAGGTACGTCTTGACCGCCTCCTCGGGCGAGGAGTACGTCGGGATGTTGTGCCCGGCGAAGTAGGCGTTCGCCTCCGTCACCCGGCTCCGACCCATGAACGACGCGAGGATCGTCTTGTTCTGGTAGGCTTTCGCCTGGAGAACGTCCACCACCGCCTCCGCCACAGCAAGGGGATTGATCATCGCCTGGACTGTCAACAAGAGCAGGATTCCGTCGACGTTCTCGTCGTCGAGGCACGCCTCGAGCGCGGCTCGGTACCGTTCGGGCCCGGCGTCACCGATCAAGTCGACCGGGTTCCCGTGGCTCCAGAACGCCGGGAGCGCCTTGTTGAGCCGCTCCATCGTCTTCGGGCTGAGCTCGGCCAGCTTCCCGCCCCGGGCGAGAAGGGCGTCGGTGGTCATGATTCCCGGCCCGCCAGCGTTCGTGATGATCGCGAGCCGCGGACCGACGGGGAGGGGCTGGGTGCTCAAGACCTCGGCCGCGTTGAACAGGTCATCGATCTCATCGACCCGGACGATCCCGGCCCGCTTGAACGCCGCGTCGTAGATGTCGTCCTCGCCCGACAGGGACCCCGTGTGGGAGGCAACCGCCTTAGCGCTCTCCCGGAACCGTCCGGCCTTGACCACCACGATCGGCTTCGTCCGGGCGAAGTGCCGGGCGGCGCTCATGAACCGTCGGGCATTCGTGACCCCTTCGATGTACATCAGAATGCTTCGGGTCTGGGGGTCGCTGCCGAAGTAGTCGATGAGGTCGCCGAAGTCCACGTCGATCATCGACCCGACGGAAACGAAGGTCGAGAACCCGACGTTCTCGTGGATCGCGGTATCGAGGATCGCGGAGCCGAGCGCGCCGCTCTGAGAGAGGAACGCCACGGTACCCGGTTTCGGGACCTTCGAGAGGAACGTCCCGTTGAGGCGCGTGGAGGGACGAATGATCCCGAGGCAGTTCGGGCCCACGAGTCGGATGCCGTACGGAGCGGCCACCGCGAGGATCTCGTCCTCGAGGGCCTTCCCCGCCGGTCCCGTTTCCTTGAACCCGGCCGAGAGGATGACGACCCCCTTCACGCCCGCCTTGCCGCACTCACCCACCAGGCCACAGACGGTCTTCGCGGGCGTGGCGATGATCGCAAGGTCGACGGTTTCCGGAACGTCGCCGATGGTGGGGTACGCCTTGACCCCCATGATCTCGGACTTGTGATTGTTAACGAAGTAGAACTTGCCCTCGAACACGCCCCGTGCGAAGTTGGCCGAGACCGCGTGACCTACGGACCCTTCCGTGTCGGTCGCGCCGAGGATGGCCACGACGCGGGGCTTGAAGATCTTGTCCAGGTTGAACGTCCCCAACGGTCCCCTCCTCGTTCCCTTCTGGTGCGTGTGGATCCAGCCGCCCAGCCGATCCGCGTCCGGCAGGAGAGGCGGCCGAAATCACCCTTCGGCGCTATTACAGACTTGCGGCCCCTCAAAAAGAGGTTCGTTCTGCCGACTCGACGGACGGACCAATCGGGCCGGATGGCATTGCCGGGGGACGGGGGCCTAGCTGGTCTTGAATCCCCTCATGGGCCACTCGGAACCTTCGACCCCGCCACCAAGTCCGCCGCCTTCTCGGACCAGGGCCCCGCACCGCGGGTGACCGGTCCTTCCCCGAGAGGATAAGCGGACCGGCGACCTCCCAATGAGGAGCACTATGCCGAAAGTAACGGTAGTGGCGAATGAGAACGGACCCAACCTCGTGATGGTGGATGGAAAGGTCGTGGCGGCGCTATGCCGGTGCGGGCACTCGGCGAAGAAGCCCTTCTGTGACGGCTCCCATCACCAGGCAGGGTTCCGGGCCGTTAAGGCCGAGGTCAAGATCCTCGAGTAGCGGCGGGACACGGTCGGCGGTTTCCACCCGCACGTCCGCCTGATTTTGAGCTCAAGCCGGAAGGTGGGGAGCTTGAGCGGGTAGGATAGTTCGGATGCGGGCGCCAGAACCCTGGTCCCGTGGGGTTGCGAACGGTCGCTGAGTCCCGCGCTCCCACCGTCCCTTTGCTCGTGCGAGAAGACGTTCCTTCGACTTCCGTTCCCCGAGCCGGTCCCGATGGTTCCGGGCGGCGCTCAGGGCCGGAGACCGACCACGGTCTTTCCGTGCGCGCGCCCAGCCTTTAGGTCGGCGACCATCTCCGGCGCCTCTGGAAGTCCTATTCGACGCTCGAGGGGAACGGGGACATGGTGGTCTACCACAACTTTCGCCAAGCGCTCGAGGAGCGGCGCCGCGGGCTGCAGGTTCACGTTGACCCCGCGAACCCCCGCCCGCTCCAACGCTCCCACGTCGGCCGAGAACGTCGTCGTGGCCGCCGCGCCCCCCCGACGGACGACCGTCGCCCACCGGGCGAACCCGGGTCGGTCGCTCATCGTATCAAGAAGGCCATCCATCCCGGAGGGGTGAATTCGCGCGACGGAGGCGACCGGGTCCCCCTCGTTCGGGTCAACGACCTCCTCGACTCTCATCGAACGAAGGCGAGTCGCCGAACCACCCCGTGCGACGGCTGTGACCCGAAGGCCCCTCGCCACGGCCAGGCCCGTCGCGAACGAACCGACCCCCCCGGAAGCGCCGACGATGACGAGGGAGGCTCCGGTCGGAAGAGCGAGGGCGTCGAGGCTGGTGAGAGCGGTCATCCCCGAGGTGGGGAGGACCGCCGCCTCCTCGCTCTTCATCGGGTCGGGGACCCGGGTGACGCCAATCCCTTCCGGAACGGGAGTGAGCTCGGCATAGGTTCCCGTGCCGACCGGGTCGTGCAAGAACTGGCCGAAGATTCGGTCGCCGACGTGAAACCTCGTCACCTCCGGACCCGCCGCTTCCACGACCCCCGCGGCGTCCACTCCGAGCACGAGCGGGAAGACGTGGGGGCGACGACCCTCGAAGATCCCGTCCGCGATCTTCCAGTCGAAAGGGTTGATTCCTGCGTACTCCACACGCACGAGGACCTCGTCCCGGCCCGCGGCCGGTGCCGGGAGATCCATCAGGTGAGGAGGCTCGCGGAACCGGGTGACGGCCACTGCCCGCATGTCGACCGAAAGTCGCCGCGGGTCTTCAAGGAATCCTTCGCCGCTGGAGCGGTTCCACGGAAGCCTAAGTACGCACCCGCCTCTCCCGACCCCATCGAGCCGGCATGAGGATCGACCAGGACTACCCGATCACCGGAACCCAGGCGAAGGCGCTCATCATCGGCTTGGTGGTCATGGGGGCGTTCGGCGCCGCCCTGTTCGGGGGAGCCATCCCGGGGCTGAGACCCAACTACACCCAGCCGACCACCCTCCTGCTCGAGGGGGAACCGTACTACTTCACCCTGGTTTCCCTGACGTTCCCTGCATTCCTCCTCAACTACAGCCTTCCCGAGTCCTTCGCGTTCCACAACGTAACCTTCGTCCTCTGGGTCTCGAATTGGAACTCGTTCTCCGGAGGTCTGGTCCACGGGAATGGCACAGAACCGAACGGGACCGTCTACTCCTTCGTCTTGGGCGAATCCGTGAACCCGCCGCTGAACACGACCCTGTTCCTGTCGTCGGATCGATTGTTCGCGGTCTACTGGCCCGGTGGCCTGCTGGGCGGGACCTCGGTCCGCCTCATGGTCCGCGTTTAATCGCCACCGTGTCCTCCGTACAGCAGCCCAAATAGCACGTGTCGAAACCGCCACCGCGCTCCGCCCAGCTCCCGTGCCGTCGCAGGGCACTTCATCGGGCGGACACGCCCTCGGAGGAATACGGACGGGGCTGGAGAAACATCTAATTCCGAGGCCATCTGTTAGGGACCTACACAACTCCCGGGGGCTCCGACCTCTCGGTCGCCACTGGGACGAGGCGAGATGCGGAAGGCGATTGTCCCCCCGGCACGGACGCCTGCTCGAGGTCGGGCGCCCGGGCGACGCAGGGGGAGCGGTCGCCCTCGGGCACCCCCGTCGAAGAACGCCCCGGGTCACCACCGAATGAACGAGGGGTCGTGGTCCCGCGCGGACGCGGTGACCGTCCTCGATTCACCCGAACGCCGGTCGAGCCAGGATCCGGACCGTCTCTGGCGCCGGGTCGGACTGAAGGCCGGGGAGACCGTGGTGGACGTAGGGGCTGGGTCGGGGTTCTACGCGTTTCCGGCGGCCTCTGCGGTCGGGCCGAGCGGTCGTGTGTACGCGGTCGATGTCTCTTCAGAGCTGGTGGAACTGGTCCGGGAGAGAGCCGCGAGCCGGAACGTACCGAACGTCAGAACCGTCCTCTCGACACCGACGCACATCCCAATTGAGGATGCGGTGGCCGACGTGGCGATCCTCGCGAACGTTCTCCACGGGATTCCCTCGAAGACCGTGGAGGAGGCGGTCCGCGTGCTCCGACCCGGAGGGCGCCTCGTGAACGTCGACTGGAAGAAGGAGTCCACCCCCGAGGGGCCTCCCGTGCGGCATCGCCTCACCGCCGCCGAGGCGACCGCGGCCCTATCGGCCCACGGGTTGACGCCGGTGGATTCCTTCGAGCTCGGTCCCTACCACTACGTCCTCGTCTTCGAACGTCCTCGACCTCCTCGGCTTCCGGGCCATCTCATCTCCGCGGAGTGAGGACGTTCCCTGTGTCCCCTCCGCTTGACCCCTCGTTCTTCCAGGCCCGGAACTAGGTCGGGACGATGCAGGCGGTCGCGACGTGGAGGAAGGGTCACGAGGTCCTCCTCGAGGACGGTCGCACGCATTCGGTCGTCGTGGACCTCTCTCCCGAAGAAGGGGGGACGAGCGCCGGGACGACCCCCCTCGAGCTTTCGCTGCTGGCGCTCGCTGGGAGCCTCGCTTCGACGTTCGTTGCGCTCGCTCGGAAACGGCACCTGGAGTTCTCGGGACTCACCCTGGTCCTCGAAAGCGACGCGCCGTCTCCTTCCGCGGCCATGGGAGGGGTCCATGGGACCCTGCGCTTGCGCAGCCGCGCGGACCGGAGCGATGTGGACACGACCCTACGCGCGGCGGCTGAGCTCTGCCCGGTCGGACGGCTCTTCCGCGATGCGCACGTGCCGGTCAACGTGATCGCCGTGGTCGCTCCGACGGGTCGCTCAGCCTAGGAGACCCCTGCTTCCCGGCCCTTCTGGGGGGTCGACGCTCTTAGTGGACGAGGGCCCGCACGAGGTCGTTACGGGTGACGATGCCCACGAGACGGTCCCCCTGCACCACCGGGATGCGGTTGATCCGGTTCTCACCCATCACCTCGGCGGCGAGCTCAAGCGACGCGTCCGAGGCGATGGAGATTGGCGGGCTGGACATCGCGTCCCGAACGTTCGTCTCTTCCAAGATCCGACGGAGGACCTGGACGCTCACCCCGGTTTCGTCGGAGAGGCCGAACATCAAGAGGTCGAACAGACCGGTCACCTCGGGGATACCGCCCGCGCTCTTCAGGGTCCGCGCGACGTCCCGCTGGCTGAGGACCCCCACGAGCTTTCCTACCTCATCCACGACCGGGAGCCCGGAGACCTTCTGGCCCCTCATCAGGACGAGCGCATCGAGAAGGTTGGCGTCGGGCCCGACCGTGACCGGGCGTCGGCTCATCACGTCGCGGACGCTCACATTGATGACGAACGAGCGGGAGGTAGGGGGGTGGGACCGACGTGGCGGGCGCCCGCGGCCCGAGGGCGTCTTACCCGTCGGATGAACGGAAGAGGGCACAGGGGGTAGTATCCGGCTGAGTGGTATTTAGTGGATGCTATTCGCGGGAGGAGGAGGGTCCTCCAGGAGCGGCCGCAAGGAACTTCGACCCCTCCCCGGACCCTCCGGTCTTCTGCCCCGACCGACCTCAGCGGCTCGGATGGATTTCGCTCACCCCTATCCTGCAACGGACTCAAGGTGCAGGTTCCGTCCCAGGCGGCCCCCGGCCCCCCCACGGGCATCACGCGAGAGGCGCTCGGGACCGTTCGAGGAGACGACGGACCTCCTCGTCGCTCACCTGGGCGAACCGATGATACCACTCCCCGACGGCGAAGAACATCGCGGGAACCACCAGCACGACGATCTCGTCCACCTCGGACCGAAGCGCCTCCACGGTGTCGGGCGGAGCGACCCCTAGCGCGAGGACGACCCGGCGCGGCCCGCGAGAGCGGATCGCCTGCAGGGCCGCGAGAACGGTTCCCCCGGTGGCAACCCCATCGTCGACCAGAATGACCGTTCGGTTCCGGAGGTCGACCGGGGGGTGCCCGGCACGGTATTCCAGGGCCCTTCGGTCGACTTCGGCCGCCTCCCGGGCGATCGTGGGTCCGAGTTCCCGCACCGTGTAACCGGCGGCGCGGATCCGAGGCTCGTCCAGGTATCGCGTGCCGCCCTCGACCACCGCTCCAAGTCCGTACTCCGGGTTTCCCGGAGCGCCGACCTTCCGAACGATCAGGAGGTCGAGCGGGGCCCCGAGACGCACGGCGATCTCGAACGCGACGGGCACGCCCCCGCGGGGAAGCGCAAGCACGACGGGGTCCTGGTCCCGATAGGAGAGCAGCCGCTCGGCGAGGCGCTCTCCGGCCGTCCGGCGGTCGGGAAGAGGCACGGGCCGGACTCCCGGCTCGGTCATGGCCTACCTCTCGGAGGAAGAACTTGGCTCCGATTAACTCCCCGGTTGACGCAGGTTACTCCGCGAGGGAGAGGAGCGGTGTGCGGACCGGGGTCAGATCGACTCGAGCTTCGACTCGCGGTTCATGAACCGATTCGCGTCTTCGGCCGCGGGTGGCCCCGAGTCCGCGTTCGGCCCAAGGCGCCGTCGGTCGATCTCGACCACCCGGTGGTGGAGCCACTCGAACTCGTGGAAGATGAGCGGGTCGTTCATCGACCTCCTGAGGTCGCCGATCATGTCGACCGGGTTTCGCAGGGCCCAGTAGTACGCCGTGATCCAGCCTCCGAACGCTTCCCAGACGAGGTCGTCGTGGAGGACCTTTCGGTGCGTGAGCGTTCCGACGAGCTCGAAGAACGTGATGACCTCGAGGTTCGAGATGTCCTGGTGCGCCTGCTGGAGGATCCGTTCGCTCAGGTGACGGCGGGCGGCCCGCATCCGCGGGCTATCGAACCGCTCCCGCAGGTTCATGACCGCGTTCGCCGAGTTCAGCTTCTGCGCCTGTAGGGTCTGCCACAGCATCAGCAGAAGCGTTCCGACGACGAGGACCCAGGTCCCGACCAGCGACCAGACCGCGATATTGAACCAATCGACCATCGAACGAGCGCTCCGACGCCCCGTGGGGCGACCCTCCCCCAGCGACCGGGACCAAGAGCTTTTTGGGTCCCTTCGCCGGGTCGTCTAACGAGAGGCCAGGTGCCGGAGCGACGCGAGCGGCTCGGAGGCGCGCCGGAGACGGCCCGCGTCCGCCGCGACCCTACGCGTCGCCGTACCGGGGGTTCCGCCCCGGATGCTCATCCCGCGCGAACGCCGCATCAGCCTCTAGCCGCTTCGCTTCCATCTCTTCGCGCGGCATCTTCACCCGCATGGAAAGGGTCCATTGGTGACCGAATGGGTCGAGGAGCTTGCCGTACCGCTCGCCCCAGGTACTGGTTCTCGAGGGGGATGCTGACCTTGGCCCCCGCGGCCACGGCCCGGTCCCAGAGAGCGTCGACGTTCTCCGTGTAGATGTGGAGGGTGACGGTCGTGGTCCCGATCGAGGCGGGGGCGGCCGTCTCGGAATCGGGGAAGATGTCGGAGAGGAAGACCATCGTGTCCCCGATCCGGATCTGGCCGTGGATCAGCTTCCCGTTCGGGGTGACGCGGCGCGTGACCTCGTGCGCGCCGAACGCCTTCTTGTAAAACTCGATCGCGGCGAGTCCTCCGATGACCGAGAGGTACGCCGTCACCGTCCCGAATCCCGGCGGGATCGGCGAAGGGTCGTCGGTTCGCCCCGAACGCGCCTTGGGCTTCTGCTTCGAAGGAGGCATAACGGGTCTCTTGCGGGACGGTGTGCACCTACATAAGTCTCCAAGCTCGACGGGTCCGCGAGCCCCCCGGTCCCCCCAAGCCCGGTACGGCCCGGAAGCGTCTAGCTCGAATGCGCCTTGCGCGTGTGCTCCTGCAACGCTGCGGTGGTACTGAAATGCTGGCGGCAGAGG
Organism: uncultured Thermoplasmata archaeon; assembly: GCA_963735185.1. Classification (GTDB taxonomy): domain Archaea; phylum Thermoplasmatota; class Thermoplasmata; order Lutacidiplasmatales; family UBA184; genus Lutacidiplasma. Next base: position 1,329,239 of record CAVTJV010000007.1, on the reverse strand, counting down.
GAACACTTCACGGTCCGGGGGCGGGCCGACTCTTCCGGAGCCTTCACCGCCGACGCGTGGGCCTCCTTGCGATGCTCTTCCAGCGAGTCCTCGGACCGGAACGCGCGTCCGCAGTCCCGGCAGACCGCCTCGACCTCGTCGTACTCCACGTACGGCATTGCCTTCGAGATCTCACCCCTTCCCGCCCGCCGTCCTACGGCAGCCTCCGGCGCCTGGGTCGGTATACCCCAACGCACTCCTGCCTATGAAACAAGAGGGAGAACGACCTCACGGCGGGAACGGCCCGACCTCGGCGGAAGCGGTCCCGTCGAGCGCTCGTACGCTCCTCGGGCGTCCCGAACCGCGGGCCTCGAGGGTCCAGGCATAAGAGGAGTACGGCTCTTTCGATGAGCAGCGACCGCTCGAGAGCTTCGATGAGCACCGATCACCCCCCGAAGCGCCGATGGGGGACCCCGGACCTGGACCTGAGCTCGGGCCTCCGGTTCGCGCTCCGACGGGAGGTTCCGTTGCCCGCCGACCCCGGGCCGGGAGCCTATGCGGTCGCTCGCGCCGTTCTCGAGGAGGCCGGGTTCTCACGCGTTCGGAGGACGGTTCCGTCGGCGATCTCGGGCAACGCTCCGTCCCCGGTGACGAGCGTCTGGGTAGGTGAACGCGGGGTTCGACGGAGGCCTGGTACCGCCTCGAGGGCCATCCCTCCAATCGTCACGCTGTTCCTCGCGGGATGCATCTTGGGAGGGCTGGACGCCTACATTCTGGGTGGTTCCCTGTTCGCCGGAGCGCTCTGGGTGCTCGTCGCGGCAGGGGCTGCCGGAGCCTTCTGGCTGCTGTTCGGCAGGGTCTACGACAGTGACGTTGCGATGGTCACGCTTCCGGAGCCGAGTTCGGGCGGGCCGGCGGGCGCGGGGTCGGCCACCGTCGTGTTCTGGGCCGCGCGCGTGCGGTCTTACATCCATGCAGGGGTTCGCGTCCCCACGATCGTCACGGCGCCCATGCGGCTCGCTTCAGAAGTTGGGGTCCTATCGCGTGAGTTCCTGCGGCGAATCTCTGACCCCGCGGCCGGGGGGCGCGCCTCCGGGGGCCCGTCCTAGGACCGCTTCCGGGCCCGGAGCTTCCGGCGCGGCCGAGCAGGCCCGAACGCCTCGATGCAGACGCCGTCCGGGTCGTTGACGTACACGAGCCGACTCTTGCCGTCGACGAAATCCTCGACGGCTTTCCCACCCGCGTGCAGGGCGCGCCGGTACCAGCCGGCGACGTCGGAGGCGAAGAACCCGAAATGGTCGAACTCCGACCCCTTGCGGAACGGCTCGAAGAACCGGTTCCCCACGGGGTAGAAGTTCAGCTCGAGCGCGTGGCGAGAACCCGGGAAGACCAGATGGACCCATTGCCCCCCGTGCCCCATCCGCCCCCGGGCCCGGACGCGGAACCCGATGGCTCGGTAGAACGCGAGCGAGCGGCGGAGGTTGCGGACCCGGATTCCCGAGTAGAGGAACCGCACCGGACGATGTGCCATGGTGGCCGGGAGCGTTCTCGACTTATCCCTTTGTCCGTCAAGGACCGGGAGGTCGGTCAGCTCCGTTCTCCCCTCCCGGATTCGCGTTGGCTCAAATAGCGGAGAGCCTTGGAGCTTCGCTCTCGACTCCCCCCGAGGGCGGAAGCACCATGGCCCATTCGGAACGGTCGGCGGCGGAAGCACTTCGCGCCTATCTCCAAGAGGACTGGAAGCGATGGCTCGCCGAGTACCCGGAGCTCGCCACGAGCGTCGGATTCCCCGGTCTCGACGACCGTTGGACGGACGACTCTTCGGCCGGGATCGAACGCCGGAAACGGCACCTCTCGGAGAGTCTCGAATCCCTCGGTCGCCTCGATGTCGCCTCCCTCCCCGCCCGGGACCGGACGAGCTACGACCTCTACCGGGAGCTCCTCGAGCTCGCCGAGAGCGCCCTGCGCTTCGGCCTCGACCCGCTCCCCTTCCACCTCGGCATGCCCCACAATCTCCTGATTCCTCTGAACCAGATGGAAGGGGTCCATCTCACCGCGTCCGACACCCTCGACATACAGCCCCGGGAGCGTCTCTCGGACTACGAGAACATCGTCTCCCGCCTGAGCACGCTCGGGGAATCGGTTGAGCAGAACCTCGTCCTCCTCGAGGCCGGTCGTCAGCAGGGGTTCACTCCGCACCGCGTCGCCATGCGAGGGGTGCCCGAACAGGTCCGCGGCCTGGTCCCGAACGACCCGATGGCCAGCCCGCTCCTGCGGGCGTTCACCGAGATGCCCAGCCGCGTGGGGGAGTCCGACCGCCTTCGGCTCGTCGCCGCGGCAAAGCGCGCCTACGCCGACCGGATCGTTCCGGCGTTCGAGCGGCTCCACGAGTACCTGGTCACTACCTACCTTCCCGCCTGCCGCGACGCTCCGGGCGTGTCAGCCCTCCCGAACGGGCCCGCCCTCTACACCTACCTCGTGCGTTGGCAGACGACCACCGGGCTCACTCCGAAGGAGATCCACGAGACCGGCTTGCGGGAGGTCCGACGGCTACGGTCGGCGATGGAGGAGCTGATGGCGAAGACCGGGTTCTCCGGGACGTTCTCCGAGTTCCTGGAGTTCTTGCGCACCGACGACCGATTCTTCTTCACGGACCCGGAGGCGCTGATCGATGGCTACCGCGTCATCGCCAAGAAGACGGACCCTGGGCTCGCGCGACTGTTCGGACGGCTGCCTCGCCTCCCGTACGGCGTCCTCGCCGTCCCGGACTTCCGCGCGGAAAGCTCGCCGTCCGCGTACTACATGCCTGGGGCCCCGGCGACCGGCCGCGCGGGCACCTTCTTCGCGAACACCTTTGCTCTCCACTCCCGCCCCCGGTGGGAGATGGAATCGCTCTGCCTGCACGAGGCGGTCCCCGGCCATCACCTCCAGATCACGTTGGCCCAGGAGGTCGAGGACCTCCCCGACTTCCGTCGCTTCACCGGCCCCACGGCGTTCGTCGAAGGTTGGGGCCTCTACGCCGAGAGCTTGGGGGAGGAGCTCGGCCTCTACCAGGACCCGTACTCGAAGATGGGCCAGTACACGAACGACATGTGGCGGTCGATCCGTCTCGTCGTCGATACGGGTATCCACGCCCTCGGATGGACGCGCGACGATGCGATCCGCTTCTTCCGGGAGAACGTCGGCCGGAGCGAGGTCGATATCGCGGTCGAGGTCGACCGGTACATCGTCTGGCCGGCTCAGGCGTTGGCGTACAAGGTCGGCCAGCTCAAGTTCCGAGAGGTGCGGACCGCGGCGGAGCGGGCGCTCGGGGACCGCTTCGACGTACGCAAGTTCCATGACTGCGTTCTCGAAGAGGGTGCCATTCCGCTCGGGCTGATCGAGTCCCGAGTGAAATCGTGGGTCGCAGGGGTTGCCAAGGGAGGTCCGGCCGCCTCTCCCGCCTCCTTGACTGCGCCTTCTCCGTAGGTAGCCGATGAAGTTCGACCGCTGGACGATCCTCTTCCTCCTGCGCCGGAAGGATGCACCGAAGCTCGACGAGGCGACCGAGGACACGGTGCAGGACGCCCACCTCGCCTACCTGGCGAAGCTGCACGCCGACGGGCAACTCCTCGCGGCCGGACCGGTTCGGGGCCGCCCGGGAGCCGAGGTCGCGGGCGTCTGCATCTTCCGATGCGATGCCGAGGAGTCCCGTTCCCTGGTCGAGGCGGACCCCGCGGTCCGGGCGGGATTGTACCGGATCGACGTCGTCTCGTGGTCGGTGCCGGAGGGGACCATTGCGTTCCTCCCCTCCCGCTTCCCTCGTTCCATGGCTGACGTTCACGCACCCTGACCGGCCGCGTCTCGGGTTCGTCCCGATACCGCTACGGGATGAGGGAGGTGGGTCGCAGCGCGCTCTCGAGGAGCTTCTTCTCGATGTTCGCGATCGCCTCGGACAGCCCCGACTTGCTCCGGCCGAGCCGCCGCGCGAGGTCCGTCAGCGTGATCCCTCGTGGTACGGCGAAGTAGCCGGCGGCCATCGCTTGGGCCAGGAGCTGTTGCTGGGCGTCCGTCAGCATCGGCAGGTGGCTCCGCAAGGGGCGGTCGCGAATCGAGACCACCTGAAAGTCCGGGTTGACCTTCCGGGCGTGCTTGAGGACCGCCTCGAATTCGGAGCGCCGCGCGACGACCTCCCAGGTGAGGTAGCCGGCTTGGATGCGAATGGGGAATTGCATCGGCACCCCCAGCATTCGATAGACGTAGACGATTGGCGGGCTGGTGTACGTGATCCGGTAGAGGCACCCGCCGCCGACCTCCGCGAGGGTATCGACCTTCCGTACGTCGGAGTACTCGACGATCTCTCGGGCCCACACGCCGGGAGGGCCGCCGCTGATCCAGTAGTCCGAAACCGAAACGTGCTCGGTCAGGTCCGAGCGGTTCAGGACCTCGAGGGTCAGGTCCGGGTGGGCCCGGGAGAATGGCCCCGTCCAAAGCCCCTTGTTCTGGATTCGAATGCGCAGCAACGCGAGGAGCAGGCGAGCATTGGACGGGACATCCTTCTCCCCTCGGAGGTTCCGCAACCGTGCGGTCGTTCCATTGCGAGACGAACGCACTCTACGGCGGCTCTTCTCGCTCCGCTGCGAGCGGCTCCGTGGGACCACTTTGCTCAACCCCCGGCTCGCCCGGCTCACCGACACCCTGGTCGCCCCGGAATCCGTCGCGAAGCTATAAACAGAGAGGGATGAGCCCGGCAACCACGCCCCGGTGAGGCTTGACCCGGTACGACGGTCGGTCCCCCGAGCTAGCGGAGGCCGACGAAGCGCCCTCCGAACCCGTTCGGGAGGCCGAACTCGTTCGGGACCACGCCTTGACCCCCGAGGGGGGTTGTGGGATTGGGCCGCATAGGTCCGAGCGCGCAGATGTCAACTCCCTCGTCGCCTACCACCGGTTCCCCGGCCGACGGCCCTGCTCCCGTGGGGCAGGTTTCCGGCTCTGGCGATGACCGCGGGTTCTCTTCCGGCCCTCCCCACAAGCTCCCCCCCGCCGCCGCCCCACATCGACGGAAGGCGGACCCGACCGGGACTCGGCGGTCCTTCCGTCGCGTCTGTTCGACCGTCCGAACTCGGTCCTGGTCTACGGGGAGCATCGGTCGCTGGTCAACCTGACCCTCTTCGCCCTCGCGACGACCACGAACCCCGACTTCGAGTGGGTGGAGATCGAGGAGGCAAACGACGAGCGGAACCGGCTCGACCCGGTCCAGCTGGGGTGGATCCCGAAGGACCGGCTCTGGCTCGTGGACCATCCGGACGCTCTCCGACCGGATGACCTGAGCGCGAGCCTCTCCCTGACTCGAACCATCCGGTCCGACGAGCCGCCCGAGGTACTGGCTCAGATCACCGAGTTCTTGCGACTTCCCGACCGGTCGCAGCGGATCCTCGCCACCCGACCCCCGAATGGGAGGCCCGGAGTGGTCGCGATCGCCAACGCCCACCGTGTCCAGCGGAACTTTGCGGCAAGCCGTGTTCCGTCGATCCTGACCGTGCACCGAAACGCTGGGTTCTCGGTCTTCATCGGGTACAACGAAGCGGTTGGCGTAGGACGGGAGGTGTTCGACTTCGTCTTCCACTTGGACGGTCACAGCCAGAACGTCGCGGATTGGCGGGAGACTCGACTGGTCTGCGAACGCGGGATCACGTCGGGACCGCTACGGGATTCCCGGCCGGTCCTCCTTGGGACCATCCCCTTTCTGTCGGACGTTCTCTCGCGCGCCATGGCGTCGGGGACGAGCGGTTCCTCCTCCGGCTGAAGCGAAGGCTCGAGCGTTTGCCCTCGCTTCTTCGCCGGTGGGAATCGCGGCCGAACGACCGCACGACCCGTCGTTGTTCGCTCTCGACCCAAATCGGTCGAGGAAGAACACGCGCGCGGGTCCGGTGTTGAAATACTGGGACCACCCTACGTACCATCACGCTCGGTCGCCGGCCGGGTTGACGCACGAAAGATGCCAAAGAAGGGCTCGAAAAAGAAGAGGTAACGGCCGATTCCGGCCGTTGCTTCGGTGAGCGACACCGGGGGAGTTGCTTGCGTGAACCACTCTCCTCGCTCCGGCGAGCGAGGGATGTTCGCGGACTCCCCTACCCAGTGCCCACGGGTGCCTAGCCCTCGCCCTCCACGGGGCGGGCTGCCTTCGACCACGGACCATGAACTCCGGGTTCCCACGCCGACGGGCGACCGATGTCTTCGCGGGGGTGCGGTCTCCGGGACAACGTTCCTATAGTTCGATAAGTTCATGGCCCTCCTTCCCGGCACTCCCAACCGGTTCGGGTATGAGCGAGGTCGTCTCCAGCGCGCGCACCCGATCGAAACCCGCCCGTGGGGAGCGGCTCAGGGACCTTTCTCACCGGTTCCTTCTCCCGGCCGTCGCGCTCACATCCTTGTCTCTTGGGCTTGCCCTCTTTTTCGACCCCTTGGCCCAGGTCGGAGGGGAGATCCCGATCGCCCTGCTCGCGATCGGAGTCGGGGGGCTATCCGGTTTCATCGCGTTGCGAGGGTGGAAGAGCTCCGCTGCCTTGCCCGCAACTCCGGTGGTGGCGGCCGTCGGGCCTCCTCCCCCCCGCATGGTGGCCCGACCCATCGCGATTGCCCGCGACCCGACCGACCGACCACGGGCCCGGATTACCGCTCGGGGGTCCGAATGGAGAGTGCCTTCCATCCCATCGATCTCCGGGGACGGAGGCTGGCTCTCCTGGCTTCCGCGGGAACACAGCCGCACGGGTGTCGAGGGAATTGATCCGATTCCCGGTGTTGTTCATTCGCCCGGCAGGGCCGGCAATCTCGTGGCGTTCCCCGTCTGGAACTTCTTCCACGGCGTCCGGTCCTCTGCGGGGTCCACCGATCCGCCTCGTCCTTCGGCCGTGGCGAAACCGTCGCCGAGCGTCACCGGGACGAACGACCGGTTCGCCGCTCCCACGGCAAGCGCCAACCGGAGTCACGAACCGTCGGAGCCGCTTCCCCGGGAGAGACCGATGTCCGTAGAAGAGCTCGACCGCATGTTCCCTCCGCTTTCGGGGCCGCGACCGGTGTTTCTCGCCGACGCTCCGGAGAAGGTGGGTGGGCGGTCGCCGTGGGTGAGGGAACTGAGCCTCCCCGCTGACCCTCCGACCTCCCCCGATGAGCCCTCACCGTCGTCCGGTGGCCGTCTGTTCTCCCCTGAGGACGCCGAGGACCTGCCCTCCCGAGGCGACCGTTTCGCAGGTCCAAGGACCGAACATCCTTTGATCCCCGAGGCGACGACTCCTCCTCGGTCCACTTCGTCCGACGGATTCTCCCGACCGAGATCGCAGACCGCCGATCTCTTCCGGGAGGCGACGAACCCAGTGCCTCCCCACTTGAGGGAGACGGGCGGATTCTTGCGCACCGAAACCGGCCGGCCCTCCGCGCGGTCGACCGACCTGGCGAGCGAGCGGTCGGTCTGCGCCTCCTGCTCCAAGGTGGTCGAGAACCATCGCATCAGCGGTCCGTGTCCCAAGTGCCTCCGACCCATCTGCAACGATTGCCTCCGCGAGGCCCGCGCCACGCATGGCCATGATTGGTGTGTCGACTGCGCGGTCGCCCCGTCCGTGGGCATCAACTAAGCTCTCCGCCGGTGAGCTGGCACCTGGCGATGGCGTACGGACGCCGACCCCGGCGGACCTCGAGCGAAGCCCTCGAGCCCCTCTATCGCCGGAGAGATTTCCGGTAGTCGGCTTCAATCGCCCGGGCGAAGTGCCGCCACGCGGCGAGGGTGCCCTTCTCGATCGACTTCTTCGACGGAGGTCGCCCGCCCAACGGGGAGACGCGGCGCTTCCAGGTGAGTTCGAACCGGGTCCGTTTCGGGCCGAGCGCGGTCAGCGTGTAGTCGAGGGTGGCGTCCCGGTAGTTCCCCACGGATTCCGAGTGCCACCGGTTCGGAGGCCTCAGGGTGACCGTGTGTCGGACCCACCGCCAGCCGGTGGGACTCGATTCCAGGTCCTCGAAGACCACGCGGCGGGCCGTCCGCTCCAGGACCTTGCGCTCGTACGCCTCACCCTCGCGACGGGCGTCGTCCGGACGGAAGTCGGTGCACCAACGGAACGCGAACAGGAGGGGCACACGCAGTACGGTCTCGATATGGTACTCTGAGGGGGGCCATTTCGTCATGGGTCGCCTCGCGCATCGCGGGGCGAAGGTAAGACGCTATGCATCCCCCGTTCCCCGAACGCCCGCCGGCCTCGAATCAGGTCAACCGACCCGCTCGGGACCGACCTCAGGTCGAGGAGGGCCATCTTCCCCCGCGTCCAGGGCCGGAGGGATGGCGGGGCGCGCCCGGCTCCCAGGGACGAATACCAGCGAGAGGCCGGTCACAACCAGAAGGAATCCGCCGACCTCCCAGACGGTGACCGGCTCCCCGAAGAGCCCCGAGCCGAGCCCGATGCCGACGACCGGCAGTAAGTAGGTGACGAGGTTGGCCCGGCCCGGCCCCACCTGGTGGTGCAGCCGGAAGTAGACGACGTATCCGAGTAGGGAAGAGAACACCACGAGCACCAGGAGCGGGGCCCAGACCACGAGCGTGAACGGGAGTCGTTCGGGAGGGCCGGGGAGCAGGAGGATCGCGAGGACGAGGATCGCCGCGCCGACCGCAAACTGGAACGAGAGCTGCCAGGTGCCTTGCCGACCCTGCCCCCAACGGCGGAGGAGGACCGAACCGAGCGGGAAGACGACGAACGCTCCCATCACCGCGGCGGGTCCCTCCCAGCTGCTCCCCACTCCGGCGAGGAGGCTGGGAAGGACCAACACCATGACCCCGAGGAACCCGACGACGATCCCTACGATGGCGATCGGGGAGAGGCGTTCCGACGGAAGGAGGGAGTAGGCGAAAACGACCGTGAGGATAGCCCCCATGCCGGAGAGCACGGAAGCGAACCCCCCGGTGGTGAACTGTTCGCCCCAGTAGAGGAGCATCCCGTAGAGGCCGATGATGAGGGTGCCTCCCACGAGCGCGGAGACCAGGCCCGCGCGTCGATCCGGCCACGGCTCCCGGCGGACTACAGCCGCGAGCGCGAGAAGCCCGGCAACGAGCGCGTACCGTGCGTCCGCGTAGAGAAACGGCGAGGCCCCGGCCACGATGCCTTCCCGGATCGCGACGTAGGCCGAACCCCATAGGACGGCGAGCGCGACCAGCAACAACACGTCGGCTCGACCGACCCGCACCGGGGTCCCAGCAGCGCCTCCTGCGACTCCGCTGCCGGAAGCTGCCACCCCGACTCCTCTCTGCGGGATAACCGACGGGGTCTTATCTGGGAGCGGGGAGGGGACGGTCAGGTGGAGGCCGGTCTCCGTACCCGAGGACCACGGGGAGAGGAGGGGCTGCGGATGACGGTGAACGAAGCGGGGACGTCGACCCAGGGCGGTCACGTCGAACCTCGGGTCCCGCCGGTCGAGGTAATCGACCTCCTGGGGGAGGACCGCGAGCGGGCCGTGCCTGCCCTGAAGGATGGGTTCGAAGGGATCTACCGGTGGCACGCCAAGCGGACCCTACGAAGCGCGACCTGGGTGCGGGCCGCGCTGCTCCGAGGCGAGGTCGTCGCGGTATCGATCCTGGAACGGCTCGACCCCGCCGTAGGGTACGTCTACTACCTCTCGACCGTGCGGTCCCACCGTCGAGAAGGGCTGGGAGCGCTGCTGCTCGACGACGCCCTTGCGTTGTTCCGTCGTGAGGGGGCCGTCGTCGCCTACGGGGCCGCCGAGGCAGAGAACGTTGCTTCGATCGAGCTCTTCCGTTCCCGCGGATTCCGTCCCGTAGAACGCAAGGAGCTCGGCTTCCGAGAGGGGGGTCTCGGGGCATGGGGGCTCCGCAGCCGGATGACCCTCGTCGGTGGGGAGGTCCTCATGGGAATTCGCTTCTCCTCGACGGACTCGCCGTCAGCCCGCGACGGCCCCGCGCCCGACGCTCCCTAGCGCGAACGTCTCCGCGGGGAACGCTCCCGAGGGACAAGTTCGGGCGGCTACTCCACGGCGAGCATCGACCGCTCGCCCGGATGCCACGCGAACCCTTTCCAGGGGGCCGGAACTTCCCAATCGAAGGCGCTGATGGTCGTCAGGAGGAATTCGCGGGTCAGCCCGAGGTGCGCGAGCTCCTTTCCGACCCTCTCCCGCCAGCGTTCGGTCGCTTCCTCCACCGAGCCGGCACCGTGGGGAGCGGGATAGTCAGGATAGATGACGAGAACGGTCAGGAGGGCGCCAGAGTTCACGACCGAGGGAATGTCGTGGTCCACGACCGACTCCGCGGCGACCTTGACCTCGCGAATCGCGACCGCCGGCCGGTCCGGGATGCCGTGCCAGAACCACATCAGTTGAGGAAGGTCGGTCCAATCGGGTGTTTGAACGAGGCCGAAGTCCCGAGCGAGCGTGGCGAGGAACGCGGCAAAAGTCCGATTCCACTCTTCGTACGTGTACTCCGGGCGGCTGAGAGGTATGGTCCCGGGCCAGGCTGTGAATCGGCGGTGCCGCTCATAGAAGAGGCCGAGCGCCGTTCGAGGGTCGTTCGCCGCTTCATCGAACTGGGCTCGGAACCGGGCGAGCCACTCCTTGGCGTAGATGACGTCCGGGGGAGGGTCTCCGCTCATCGGGTCTCGCGAGGCTCACGAACCCCATTCACGCCGGTTCGAATCCTCGCCATCCGATGGAATGGGTTGCGGACCGGGACTTGAGGCATTCGGTCCTCAGGAGAGGACCCTCCGTGGGGTTCCGGGCTCGGATCCGCGGACCGAATCCCTCATCGGTCAGGACCGACGGTGACGGGGAGCCCTCACCTGCGGCCGAGAGCGCACGAAGGTCCGACGGAACGCTCGCGGTCGCCGCGGCCTACGGAACCGAGGCCCTCTCGATCTCCGTTCCGGCCTCCAGATACCAGGGAAGCTTCTCCAAGGAGACCGTCGCTCCCGTCCGGAACTCCCCCATCGGAAGGCCTTTCTCGACCACGAGCTGGCCCGTTCGCCACTCCTCGGCGGAATCGACGTTCAGCCGTAGGACGATACCGAAACCGTGGCGACCCTCGTAGGGAGGCGGTATCGAGGTCGTGATCATCGAGAACCCGTTCCGAGGGAAGACGTCCGTGTAGGCCCGAAGGCGGTCCGGGTTGGCCGGATAGAACTGGCGGACTCGGTTCGTGTTCGCGACGACGAGAAATCGAGGCGCCGGGAGAGTGACTAACTCGTCGAACACCTGCTGCAGCCGTCGTGGTAGGAGGAAGAAGTGGTCGAGCGCCGCCCGGTCCGCTGCGGCGCCATCGGGTCGGATCATCGAATCGAAGGTCCCCCTCGAAACCTGAGGTTCCGTGACGAACTCGACGTCCGAGAACGGCGGGATGACCCGGGATTCGGGGATGAGACGACGGACCCAGCCCTCCTCCACCGAGGGCTCTGCCGCGAGTTCGCGTATGGTCATCCACCGGAACGACGGGTCGCCGAACTTGGCGATGGCGTAGGCGAGCACGTGACCCGATCGCCGGCTCCGGCTCCACACGTAGTAGGAGAAGGGGGTAGTGCGAAACTCCTGCGGAAGGTCGACCATGTTCCCGGTCCGGGTCCGACCCGATGGTTCATCGGTGGCCGGCCTCATAAACCCAGTCGGTCGCGCCCCACGCAGGTTCGGGCATTCTCGAGCACGTCGCCGTGCACCGGCGCCCGCCCGGGACGGACCCGTCCTCCCAAAGGTCGGTTCCGCCTTCCTGCTGCGCTCGGACCGCGGTGTCGAGCGGGTTTGACGGGGGGTTTATTCGCGCGCACTCCGCCCTATCGGCGATGACGGTCACTAACGTCGCCGAGAACAAGAAGGCCGACCTCGCCGGTCCGGGGATCGGCACCTACGAAGAGGTCGACCGGGTGTTGCCCGGGGATTACGAGCCGCTCCTGTCGCCTCGTCAGACCCAGCACGCTATCTACGCGGTCAAGGGCTACATCGAGGAGCACTTGTGCAAGGAACTCAACCTCATGATGGTCCAGGTGCCGCTCATCGTGGAGACCGAGAGCGGGGTCAACGACATGCTCGACCGGGACGGGTCCCGCACACCGGTCCAGTTCCACATCTCGAACGACCGCGACCTCCACCCGGTGGATGCCCAGGTCGTTCAGGCCGCGACCAAGTGGAAGCGGATGGCCCTGAAGCAGTTCGACCTTCAGTCCGGTGAGGGGCTCATCACGGACATGCGGGCCGTACGGAAGGATTACTTCCTGGACCACGACCACAGCGCCTACGTCGACCAGTGGGACTGGGAGAAGGCGATCACCGTCGAGGACCGGAACCTCGACTACCTCAAGGACACGGTGCGGCGCATCTGGAAGGTCATCACGGGAGCCCAGAAGCACGTTCAGCGGCTCTTCCCGCAGCTGAAGGACCCGCGGTACCCGAACCTGCCCGACGACATCTACTTCCTGCACACCGAGGACCTCCTGGACGCCTATCCGGACCTTCCTCGGAAGCAGCGGGAGACCGCGATCCTGCAGAAGCACCCGGCGGTGTTCCTCATCGGGATCGGCTGGCCGCTCAAGGACGGCTACCCTCACGAGATGCGGGCCGCCGACTACGACGACTGGGTCACCGAGACCCGCTCGGAGGACGGCCGGCCGATGCACGGCCTCAACGGGGACATCCTCGTCTGGAACCCCGTGACCCGACGCCGCCACGAGCTCATGAGCGGGGGCATTCGAGTGACCGCGGAGACCCTCCGCCAGCAGCTCACGATGTCGAACCAGCTCGATTTCCTCAAGTTCCCGTACCACCAGGCGATCCTGAACGGCCAGATCCCGCTCAGCATCGGGAGCGGGATCGGTCAGGGCCGGACCCAGATGCTGCTCCTCCGCAAGGCGCACATCGGAGAGGTCACCGTCACGGTGTGGCCGAAGAAGCTGCGCGAGATCAGCGCGCAGCACAACATTCACGTGCTGACGTAGACCGCCGGCTTCGAGGGGACACGATTCCCTTAACGCCACCTGCTGACCGCCGAAGTGCCGCGCCCTGAACCGTTATCAGGCCCCGCGGGCCATCCAGGCGGGAACGGCCATGGGGATTCCCGCTACGATCGTCGAGCAGCTCCTTCGGGAGGGGGACGAGCATCGTTGCGACGGCCCCCCGGACAACTGCGTACGGGTCCGGGCCCTCGCGAAGCTCCCCACGCGGTTCGGCGAGTACCAGGCGGTCGCGTTCGAGAACTGCCTCGACCGACAGGACCACGCGGCGTTCGTCCACGGGGACGTGTTCGAACAGGAAGATGTTCCCGTACGGGTGCACTCCGAATGCCTCACGGGGGATGCGATCGGGTCCCTGCGGTGCGACTGCCGCGACCAGCTGCTCGAGTCGCTCACGCGGATCGGTCGGATGGAGCGGGGGGTCGTCCTGTACCTCCGCCAGGAGGGGCGGGGCATCGGCCTCGTCAACAAGATCCGGGCCTACCAGCTCCAGGACTCGGGATACGACACCGTCCAGGCGAACGAGCTGCTCGGGTTCCGCCCCGACGAGCGGGACTATGAGATCGCGGCCCACATGCTCTCGGCGCTCCACGTCCGCTCGATCCGGATCATGACGAACAACCCGGCGAAGGTCCGGGAGCTCGAGAAGCACGGGGTCCGGATCTCCGGTAGAATCCCGGTCGAGATCCCGGCGAACGAGATCAACCGCCCCTACCTCGAGACGAAACGCGACCGGATGGGGCACATGATCGTGGTCGAGCAGGAAGACGACCTCTCCGACTACGGGCCCTCGAAGTAAGGCCAGGACCGGCGCGGCCGTTTCCGCGCGCAGGCCATTCGTTCTGATGTCGCCCAGAACCCGAGTCACCCCGGGCGGGTCTGGCGCGGGGGAGAGGAAAGGGTTGCTTCGAGCGCCCTATCGGACCCATCCCGCTCGGCGGCGGTGACCCCCGGTGGCGGGCGGTCCCTCGCTCCAGCGGCCGCTCCGGGCGCCTCCCGCGGCGGGAGCTGTCGACGAACCGACCGACTCCGCCGGTGGCGGGGTCCTCGGGCCGGGAATCTACCTTTTCTCCTTCCGCACTTGTCCGGTCTCCATGCCGCGACCCGTGGGAGCTGGTGTCCTGACGATTATCGGCGGGGCCTTCATCTTGCTGGGAGGTCTCGTCTTCGCCCTGATCGGCGCGATCTTCGCGGCGTTCGGGCTCTCGAGCGGGATCTTCCTCCTCGGGCTTCTGCTCGGGTTGGTCACGATCGTCGTGGGAGTCCTCATGATCCTGCTTCCCTCGGCGCACGTGGTCTGGGGCGCTCTCGCGGTCATCTTCGCCCTCGTGAGCATCGCGGTCGCGCTGGGCGGCCTCGTCGTGGGTTTCGTGCTGACCCTGATCGGGGGCATCCTAGCCTTAACGTGGAAGCCTCCCGCGCAGGGCGTCATCACCATCGAGGCGCGCACGGTTCCTCCGCCCCCGGGGTAGCGGGCAGTACCCGGGCGCGCTCGCCGAAAAGGGTAGGCGCGGGGGATCGCGGCACCTGGAAGGGCGGCGGTGACCTCCTGGGTCTTCGAGCTCGCGTTCGGGCTCGTGCTGGGCTTCTCGCTGACGATCCCCCCTGGGCCGATGAACGCGTTCATCGTGTCGCAGTCGGTCCGCTCGTTCCGCGAGGGAGTGACCGCGGGCCTCGGCGCCATGAGCGCGGACCTCTTCCTCGGACTCCTCGTCTATGCGGTCCATTCTGTGGTCGACCTCTCGGCCGGGCTGAGATGGATCTACCTAGGCGGCGCCGCGGTGATGGTCGTCCTCGCGGTCAGTGTTCTGCGGGGGGCGTCGAGGAACCCTCCCCCCGAAGCTACGGGCCTCCGAACGTACACGAAGGCGCTCGGCCTCGGAGTCTCGAACCCATTCCAGATCGTCTGGTGGCTCACGGCAGGTCTGGCGTTCGCCTACCTCGGAGGCTGGGTCCTCTTCCTGGGGCTCTTCGGCGCCATCGCGGTGTGGGTCGTGGCGTTCCCGTACGCGGTGCACGCTGGCACCGAGCGACGACCGAGCGTCGCTCGGGCGGTGGTCGTGGTGTCGGGGGTCGTTATCTTCGCCTTCGCGGCGTACTTCGTCTACCTCGCGCTATGATGCAGGAACTCCCCGGTGCGCCGATCAGCTCGGCTTGAGGCGCGCGGCGAACTGCTTACGGAACTTGGAGACCTTCGGCGCGATGATGGCCCGACAGTACCCGCTCCCGGGGTTCCGCCGGAAGTAGTCCCGGTGGTACTCCTCCGCGGGATAGAACTCGGTGAACGGCGCGACCTCGGTGACGATCCTCCGCTTCCAAAGCTGGGCGGCCTCGAGCTCGCCAATCACCTGCTCTGCGGTCGCTCGCTGGGTGGGCGAGTGCCAGAAGATCACGGAGCGGTACTGCGTGCCCACGTCGTTCCCCTGGCGGTTCAGGCTCGTGGGGTCGTGCGTGGTCAGAAAGACGGTCAGTAGGTCGTGGTAGCTGACAACGCTCGGGTCGAACGTCACCTGGACGACCTCGGCGTGGCCGGTCCGACCGGTGCATACCTGGTCGTACGTCGGTGAAGGAACCGTCCCCCCGGCGTACCCCGAGGTAACGCTCGAAACGCCGGCGAGTTCGGAGAGGATCGCTTCGGTGCACCAGAAGCATCCGCCTCCTAACGTGGCGGTCTCGGACGGTCGCGGCGTCCCTCGCGCGGTTTCGGACATCTCTCGCTCGTCTCCGGGCCGTCCTCCCTGTGGGAGGGCCATGCTCGGCGGAGGGAGGGCGCAAGCCGGCGGTCGATTTCAATTTGCCGATGGTGCCCCGGCTCCGCTGGGGCGGTCCCGGTTCGCTCCGCGGAAGACGAAGTAGGGCGCGAGCAGCGCGGCCGCGAGGCCGAGGCCCGCACCCGTGGCGATTCGAAAGAGGCCGGTCCGGTCCTGCTCGCTCCTTGGGATCGACGGGGTTGCCATCCGTACCCGCTCCGACGACTCGCCCTCCCAGGGTATCCCGAGCTATCTACGCTTGGATGGCGGATTCTCCTCGCGCCCCCGGCGCGGGGCGTGGGCGGCGAACGACGGCCCCTACTTCCGAACTACGAACTGGACCTCGGTCCTCGACCAGGCCTTCTGGTCCTTCCAGGGGTTTCCCTCGTAGACCTCGCGATACGAGAGGACGGAGCGGACCTCCTTCTCTTTACGCTGCCAGCGCAACCAGTCCGAAAGCCCGTGATACACGACCCGGGGGAAACGACGTTCGGGTCGAAGCGCACGCTCGCGACGGTGCCCGCCGGGAGCGTTCGGAGCTTCACTCGGGCGTCGGAGCGAGCCCTCCCCCGGACCTCGATGGCGGTATCCCAGACACGGGAGCCCGGTTCGCGGAAGATCCAACGACCGGTGCGCAGGCCCCGAGCCTTCGCCCACTTCTCGACCTCTTCGAACCGCTGTTGGATGCGGCGTTCGCTGTACGGTCCGGTCCATCGGATCGCGGCCACGCGCAGGCTCGACGTCTTCTTCATCACAAAGTCCACGGTCATGGGTCGTTTCTCGACCTCCCCAAAAGGCGCCGCTGTCATAACGCCGCCGGAGGTCCGGTCCCGTGGTTCCTCGGGGTCCGCCGCTTGCCCCCCGAGGGGTGCTCCCCGCGGGTTAATGAGCGGTGGTCCGCATCTCGGTCGGGCCGATGGTCGCTCTTCCTTCGGGCGCACTCCCTCCCAGCCCCACACCGACGACCCCCTCGACGTCCCTCGAGGTCCTCCGGGTCTCGAAGGCGTTCGGGTTCGTGGACGCGCTCTACTCCGTGAGCTTCTCGGTGGGGGCGGGGGAGATCGTCGGGCTTCTCGGACCGAACGGCGCGGGGAAGTCTACGACCATGAAGGCGGTCCTGGGTCTCGTGCGTCCCGACTCCGGGGAGATCCGCGTCTTCGGAAGGAACGTTCGCGAGAACCCCGTCGAGACCAAACGCCAGATCGGGTACGTTCCGGAGTCTCCGGCGCTGTACGAATTCCTCACCGGGGCCGAGTACCTCGATTTCGTGGCGGACATGTACGGTCTCGACCCCACGACCCGACGGGACCGAATCCGGCAGTTCCTGACGGGCCTCGAGCTGGAGGGCCACGAGAACTCGCTGATCAGCGGCTACTCCCAGGGGATGAAGCAGAAGGTTGCGCTGATCTCGGCGCTCGCCCATCGCCCCCGACTCCTCATCCTGGACGAACCGCTCAACGGCCTCGACCCGCGATCCGCGCGAGTGACCAAGGACCTGCTCCGGAACCTGGCGGCCCACGATGGCGTCGCGGTCCTCTTCAGTACCCACGTGCTCGAGATCGCCCAGGCGATCTGCGACCGGGTGGTGATCCTCGGCCACGGACGCGTCCTCGCGTCGGGCACCGTCGCGGCCCTGCGGGACCGCGCGGGACTTGCGGGGCGAGACCTCGAAGAGGTCTTCCTCGCCCTCACCGGCACGGGCGACCTCCGGGACGTGGTCGACGCGCTCAGCCGGTAGGAGGACGATGGACGCCCACCGCGTTCGACGCCTCGCAGCGACCCTGGTCGCCTCGCAGCTTCGGTCGGGACGCAGTTCGTCCAACCCGAACAGTCTCCTCGGACGACCCCAGCTCATCGCGGCGGTGGACCTGGTCCTGTTCTTCGCCGTCTTCGGGCTCACCCTCGCTGCGGTGCGCGGGAGCTCGCTCGGAAGCCATCAGCTCGCGGCGCTCGCGAACGCGCTCCTCCCGTTCCTCCCGCTCGTCGCCCTCGGCGTGGTCCTGGTCGCCGGGGTCATGTTCGAGCTGACGACCACGGCCAAGTTCGCGGGCAGCGATGCCGCGAACTGGTTGCCGCTCACCCCAGCCGAGTACGTCGCCGCGTCCGCCGCCGCGATCGCGTACACGTACTCTCCGGCGGCCGCCCTGGCCCTCGGTGCTCTGCTGCCCTTCGCGCTCTACGGGGGGACCCTCGTCGCCTACCTCCTGGCCGCCGTCCTGACGGTGGTCGCGCTCTTCGAGGGGGCCGTCCTCATCGAGATGGTCCGCTCCGCCACCCAACGGGCGAGCTCGGTCGGCGCCGGACGTCGCGGACAGGTGAACCTCATCCTTCGGGCGCTCGTCCTCGTGGTCGTCATCCTCGCCCTCCAGCTCGCGTTCAACCCGGTCTTCCTGCTCGGGCTCGCCCAGCGGCTCTCGGCGGTCGGCCTCGTCACGTCCATCGTCCCGTTCTTCTGGGCGACCGAGGCGCTGACCCAGTGGGTCGGAGGGAACCTGGGCCTCGGCGTCGCGTTTGCCCTCGGGCAGGTGGCCTTCGTGGGCGTGCTCGTCTACCTCGCGGGCGAGCTCCGGGTCCGCTACTGGGTGCCGTCCTCGGCCGAGGTTCGTCTTGAGGAGCATCGGTACGCCGCGCGGAATCCCGTCCTCGCCCTCTTCGGCCTCAGTGTCGCGGAGTCCGCACTGGTCTCCAAGGACCTGAAGGGGCTCACCCGTCGGCGGGAGATGCTCCCCACGCTGGTCGTCCCCATCGTCCTCATCGTCCTCGTCCTCGTGGAAGGCGGTGCTTTCGGAGGGTTCGTGTCCGTCCTGTGGATCGGATGGGTCGCCGGGTTCTTTTCGCTCCTCATCGCCGGCACGTCGCTCGGGCAGGAACGGCGGGCGATCCAGTCGCTGTTCGCCTACCCGCTCTCCGCCGAGAGTCTCGTGCGGGCCAAGGCCACGTTCGTCGTGCTTCCGTCCCTCGTCGTGGCGGCGGTGCTCGGCCTCCTGGTCGGCATCTATTTCGGATTTCCGGCGGGGGACGTCCTCGGCGTGCTGCTCCTCGTCGTCGCGGCCTCGGTCGTCCTCACGTTCTGGGGGCTCGCGTTCGCCTCCCGGTACTCCGACTTCCAGGACCGACCGCGCCCCCAGTTCCTGCGTCCGGGCGGGATGCTCGCCGCGACCGGCTCGGGCATGGTGGTCCTCTTTGCGATCCTGCTCCCGGGAACGTTCGCCCTCCTCTCCCCCTCGCAAGCCTCCCTCTCCCTCGGACTCGTCTCCGCCGCGCTCGTCCTCGGGTTCGGGAGCCTCGCGGTCATTTGGACGATATCGGGCTTCCGCCGACTGGTCACGGAACTGCCGTTCTGAGACCCCGCCCGACGCCTAGAGCGGAGCACCGCACGACGGGCATCTCCCGTCGACCTCGTTGCCCAGGACTCCGCAGAACCGACACCGGACCTTAACCACCTGCCGCTCGATCGTGTGGGCCCAGCCCCATCCGGGGCCCGAGGAGGGTGGAAGCGCCTGTTTCGCCTGGGCAATCGTGCCCATCCATGCCTCCGGCTCGAGGACGTCAAACGACGGCTGGCTGTGGGAGAGTTCGACCACGAGCCGCGGGCGACCGATGCGGCCTCGGCGCACGGCGACGTTCTTCACTTCGTGGAGAGGGACATCGAGCTGGGTCTCGGTCTCGCCGAGCGGCCGCCGTCCGAGACGGCCCCGTGTCGCAGGGGCTTCGAAGACGATCCGCGCGGTCGTCACGTAGAGGACCCCCGGACCCATGGGCGGACCGTCGGTCCCGTCGCCGCGGCTGGCGACCGCGTAGGCGCTGCGGAGTACGTTCTCTCCGTGACCCAGGAGCATCTTCGGCAGCAATGGGTCCGGAATCTAATACCCTCGCCGCCCGACGCGCTGCCGCCGGCTCGCTCGACGGAGCTCCTCCCGCAAGCGTTTCGGAGCCCGCTCGGTCGCGACGGTGATCGTCACCGGAGCGAGATGGCGCACCTCCCGGCGAAGGAATCGCTCGGTCCGGGTCGGGTCCTGCTTCCAGCACTCCCGGAGCCACGTACCGACCGCCCGCTGGACCCAGGGCTCAGGGTCGTTCCGCAGGCGAGTGAGCAGCTCGAACGGTCGGTCCAGCTCGCCCGAGCGGACCCACGCTCGGAGTGCGTACGTCGAAGCACGCCGGCGCCAAAGATTCTTCGAGCCCGTCCAGCGAAGGAGTTCCGCGAACCGTTCGGGGTGCGCTGCGACGTGGGTCGAGAGGGGGCCCGAAGCGAGGCTGTCCGACAACGCCCAGCCGGTGGCGGCGTCCACCCAGCGGACCCCGAGTCGCCACGCGAGCTCGTCCTCGACGAGCGGCGGACGGCCGAGGAGCTCGATGGCCACCTCCTTCTCCTCGAAGGACGCCCCGCCCCACAGCAAACGGGCGAGCGCTCGTGCCTCGGCACGCGACCTTCCCTGGAGACGGCGGGAGACGGCGCTCGCGACCTCTCGGAGGTCAGGGACGCTCACCCCGAGGACCGGAACCGGGGAACCGAGATAGGCCCGGAGGGACGCGATCCCGGAGGTCCCGGTGCGGGCCCGAAGCTCGCGAAGGACCCGACGCCGTTCCCCCTCCGCCCAGGAGGGAGGTCTCGGGCGGCCGGCTACCATCCGACGGGGCTCGAGCGGTTCTGCTCGTCGAGCCACCGCTGGAGCGGCGCGAAGTATTCGAGGAGGCCCTTCGATTCCATCCGGCGGTCTCCCGTGAGCGCCTCGAGGGCGTCGGGCCACTCGCGGCTCGCCCCCATCTCGAGCGTCGTCGCGAGGCGCCGGCCGGCTTCCTTGGAGCCGTAGATCGAAGCCCGGTGGAGCGGCCCGGAGGCGCCCACCTCCCGGGCGAGCGCCCGGTGGAACTGGAACTGAAGGATGTCGGCCAAGAAGTAGCGCATGTACGGCACGTTGGCGGGGACGTGGAACTTGGCACCGGGGTCGAACTCCTCGTCGGTGCGTGGGCTCGGCGGGGCAATTCCCTGGTACCGGCGACGCATCTCCCACCAGCTCGAGTTGTACTCTGCCGGGGAGACCTCCCCCGAGAAGACGTCCCATCGCCACTTGTCGACCACGAGGCCGAACGGGAGGAACGCCACCTTGTTGAGGGCCCCCTGCAGGAGGAGGCTGATGTCCCCGCTCGGGTCCGTGGGCCGGTCCAAGAGGCCGATCCGGACCAGGTACTCCGGGGTGACCGAGAGCGCGATGGTGTCCCCGATCGCCTCGTGGAACCCATCGTGGGCGCTCTCCCGGAACAGGAACGGCTGCCCGGCGTACGCCCGCTGGTAGTAGTTGTGGCCGAGCTCGTGATGGACCGTCCGGAAATCGTCCGCGGTGATCTCGATGCACATCTTCAGCCGAAGGTCGTCGACGTAATCGACGTCCCATGCGCTCGCGTGACAGACGACTTCCCGGTCGCGTGGGCGAACGAACATGGATCGCTCCCAGAACGTGGCCGGGAGGGGGTCGAACCCGAGGGATACGAAGAACCGCTCCGCCATCCGAACCATCTCGGTCGGCGTGAGACCCCGCTTCACCAGGATCGACGTCAGGTCGATGTCGGGCGCGCTCGATGGTAGGGCGAGGAGCGGGAACGTCCCTTCCCACGACTGTCCCCACATGTCACCGAGCAGATGGATCGGGATCGGCCCCCGCGGCGGTACCAGGTCCTCCCCGTAATGTTCGAGCAGCCGACGGCGGACGTACGCGTGGAGAGCTCGATAGAGGGGCTCGACCTCCGACCATAGTCGGTCGACCTCGTGGGCGAACGCGACGGGGTCCATGTCGTACTTCGAGCGCCACATCGCTCCGGTGTCGGCGAATCCGAGCTCGGCGGCGCCACGGTTGGCAAGCTCGACGTACCGGACGAAGTCGGGCCGGATGGCCCGACCGATGCGGTGCCAGCCTCCCCAAACCTCCTCGAGCAGCGCCGCATCTCGGCTCTCGAGGAGGATGCGGGAGAGGCCCTGGAGGTCGAGCGGCTCGGGCGAGGACCGCGGAGTGTACCGGCCCTTCGAGTAGGTCCCGCGCATCGTCGTCACCCGGCGGGCGAGCTCCTCGGACTCGGGGGGGTCCGACGGGGCGACCAGCGGGAGCATCAGCCGCAACAGCTTGACCTTCCTTGCGTCCGTGGGTGACAGGTCGCTCGTCGAGAGGCCCGTCGACTCCTTCGCGAGCTCGACCGTCGCCCCGATCAGCCGGGAGCTGGCGCGGGCGGCGAGGAGCTCGCTGTCGGAGTTGATGTACGTGTCGAAGACCCAATCCGCCTCCTGGGACTCCACACTGAGGTCGAGGAGCCGCATCTCCGCCTTCCGAAGGAACTCCCCCATCTCCGACACTGCCATCGTCCGCTCCCCTGAGATCGGGGCTTAACGACCCTACCTTTAAGAAGGGGTACCGAAGCGGGCCGCCGGACCGGAGTTGGTCCGCCCGATGTCCGCCAGGGGTTTACGTCAGTGTGATCGAAGGGACCCCCCCGTTTCCAGTCGAACTTTCAGCTTTATGTACGACGTGCGTCTGACAGTCCTCAGCGGACGTGTCCGACAACCCCGATGGCCGGGCCATTCTCGCCGCGTTGCCCGTGCATTTCGGGCTCCCCATCAATGACCTCGATGTTCCGCTCGCAGTTCTCCCCTGCCTTCGCCTCGACACGCTCTCCGTCGCGCGCGAGGGGATCTGGGTCGCATGAGCGTCACGATCCGTAAGTCGTCCCCCGTTCCGCCCGAGCCCGTGGTCGAGGTCCCCTCCCACCGCGTCTTCCTGGGTCAGGGAGAGCCGCGCGGCTACGGCGTCCGGCCGAAGTTGACCCCGGAGGCGGCCGCCGCGTTCGCCACGTACGTGGACCCGGCGCGGGCTCGCGCGGCGATGGAAGGGCGCACCCTCGTGTACACGGTTCGCTGGGGCTAGCGGACGGTCGGCGCGGCCCGGTCAGGGCGAGTCATCCCCGGGTTCTTCTCGTTCCACCGCCGCGAACGAGCGGACAGGGCGGTGGCGCTTCGCGTCCTCCCAGGCGTCCTCGACCGCAGCCTTGGAGAGCGCATCGGCCACGGCATTCTCCTCTCGGGGGACCCATCGGAACTCGACCTTGCGGAACGACCGCGCGAGCTGGCCGAGCCATTCGTGGTACGCCTTCAGGTGCTCGGCCCGGACCGCGTACTCGCCGTTCATCTGGCGGACCACGAGCTGGCTGTCCCCCTCGACCACCACTTCTCCGGAGTAACCGATCGAACGGAGATGCTCGAGCGCCCGGATCGCGCCGACGTACTCGGCGACGTTGTTGGTGGAGTGGGGCGAGTACGGCCGGGTGGCGAGCCCGCACTCTTCGACGTGGAGTCCGGGGCCCTCGATCACGAACCCCCATCCCGCGACCCCTCCGCCGCCCGGAGGCTGGCACGACCCGTCGAAGTGGACGAACACTGGGCTCGACGCGTCGGGCACGGCGATCCCCCGGGGCAGGGCGCTGTCGTCCGCCACGGTCCTTACCGCCTCCGGGATGGGGGCACGTTGGGACGTACGGTCGGGGTCGGACGGACGAGCTGCGGACAGTTGCAGAACCCCTCGACCCGGCCGCACGTCGGGCACGTCACGCGGTTGGTCACCATTCCGAGAGGGCGCCCGCAGTTGCGACACTCGCGGGCCCGAGCGCATCGGGGACACTGTGCCAGGTCGGACGTGATCACCGTGCGACAGTACCGACAGTTCGCGGGCTCGTGCGGGTTGAACAAACGACGAGCCGGGGTCCGGCCGCCGGCCCACGAGCGGACCGTTCGAGCTCGGCATACGGGTTGCCGAACGCCCCGCCGACGGTCGTGCGCGTCGGGTCCTGCGCCAGCGCACCCAGCATCACCACCACGAGGCCGACCGGGGCGACGAGGAACCCGAGTTCCTGCTCGATGTCGAGCTGCTCGGTCCCCGTGAACGCGATCGGGGAAGCGACGAGGGCGAACCCGAGGCCGATCAGCACGACCCCGATGTACACGATCGACCGGTTCATCCGACCCGCCGGTAGGCCCCTCCGTCCCCGGAGCTGAGGACGGCCGAGGTTCCACTTAAACCGGACGGCCGGACGTCTCGCTTTTCATCTCGAAGGTCGTCCCCCGCGCATGGCACAACCGACGGCCACCCTTCGCACGACGCTCGGCGATATCCGCATCGACCTCTTCCCGGACCGCGCCCCGAAGACCGTGGCGAACTTCGTCTCGCTGGTTCGAAAAGGGTTCTACAACGGGCTCGCCTTCCACCGCGTTATCCCCGGGTTCATGATCCAGGGAGGCTGCCCGAAGGGCGATGGGACGGGCGGGCCGGGGTACACGATCCCCGACGAGTTCGAACCGACGCTGAAGCACGACGGCCCGGGAGTCCTCTCGATGGCGAACGCCGGCCCCAACACCGGCGGAAGCCAGTTCTTCATCACGCTCGCCGCCACACCCTGGCTCGACCACAAGCACGCGGTGTTCGGCAAGGTCCACTCCGGCCAGGACGTCGTGGAGAAGATCGCGGCGGTCCCACGGGACGGTCACGACCGACCGCGGACTCCCGTCCGCATCGTCGAAGCGACGGTCTCGGGAGTGTAGAGTCGGCCCCACCCCATCACGCGGGGTAGTCGAACGGCAAACGCTCCGTCGGTGCCCGGACGTCCTCGACCGTGGTGAGCAGTCCCGCGATGAGACCGACCGCCGGCACGATCAACGCGAGCTCGAGGAACATCGAGTAGCCGGCCGCGATCGAGGCCGAACCTCCGGGGACGACGAGCCGGTAGGGCGACAGCGCGATCAGGTAGAGCAGGTAGAGGATGCTCACGAGGGACGTGGCGACCGACAACGGTCCGTAGGCCCGCGTCGGTTTCAGGATCGACCGGGCGGTGCCGAGCCCGAGCAGGAGGAACCCCCAGACGATCACCGCGTTGGTCGAGATCGGGACGGCGATCCCGCGCGAGTCGACGAAGGTGAGCGCCGCAACCGGGAGGGCCACCAGCAGGAAGAACGACGGGATCAGGCGCAGGGCGGCGACGAGGATGCGGTAGCCGAGCGACGGGACCCGGTAGGCGCCGCTCTCCGGCGTCGGTACGACGACCCGACCCGGGACGCTCACGGGATCGCCTCCGGAGGGAGCGGGGCCGAGCCGCCGGAGCTCGAGTACGTGCTCAACACCTGCCCCCCGGACGGGTTGCACCCCGAGCTCAGTGCCACGTTCTGGGTCTGGTCATAGAACCCGTCCGAGGGAACGTCGATCGCGAACGACCCGCCCCCACAATGGACGAAGCCCGGGGAGTCGATGACGAATGCGAGGGTTCCCTCATCGGGGGATCCCGCGTGGTTCGAGAAGGTCACCGTGACGGGGATGGTGACGGTCCCACCCCCACCCGACGGGGTTCCGACCGTCGCCTGGAACCCCTCGAAAGGGGCTCCCCACGAGCGGTTCTCTGTGAGCGATACGGAGATAGGGAACAGGTAGGCGTACGTCGCGTTCCCCCATGCGTCCACCCCGAGATACTGGTCCTCGGTGAGCAGGGACGCCGCCGGTCCGGCGGCCGAGACCGGTAGGTAGAGCGCGAAGGGAAAGACCCCGGTCGAGGAGGGCCCGATGTCGTTCGGCCCCACGGCGAGCTTCCCGAGGAAGACGCCCGCGCCGTTCGCGACGCGAGCGGTCAGGGTGACCCCATCGACCGGATAGAGCCCGGGGTTCGACAGCGTGAACGACCCGACGACCTCGACCGTCCCGTTCGGCGCGAACGACGCCGACAAGGAGCGGGACTGTACGCTCGACCGCGCGACCTCGACCGCCGAGAATGCGACCGTCCCCGCGTAGAGGATGAGCAGGACCAGCACGATCGAGCTGACCCGACGGAGGGCTCGCGCGGCCCGGTAGGCCGCGGGAGGCTGCCGATACGTGGGCACGACCAACGCGGCCATCCGCGACTACCCTCTTTGGAGACGCGTGGCCCTCCTTTGAAAACCTATCGAACCCCCGAACGGCCTCCCCGGGCGCGTTTCCGAGGTAGGGGTCACAAAGTAGATGTCCGAGAGGAGGCGGTCTTCTCGGTGGGAGGAGGACCTGTGGCGCGGATCCGGCTCTGGGTCAAGGCCGGCAGTGCGACGGACGCGCTCGATTGGGACGCGTGGCGAAAGTGCTGGACCGTCTCCTGTCGCGCCCGGCCCACGGGCGGCGAGGCCAACCGGGCCGTGGCGGAGATGATGGCGGACTGGCTGCGGTTGCCTCGCTCCTCGGTCCAATGGCTCCAGGCGGGTTCCTCCCGCTCGAAACTGCTGTCCGCGGAAGGGATCACCGACGCGGAAGCGGACCGTCGGCTCCGTTCTTGCTCGGGTAAGTCATGACCCGCCGACTCCTCCCGGCGGAACTCGGCGCACGCCACGCTATCGGCCGCGCAAGGCAACGGCCCCGGTGATCCCTCGGACGGAGGGGGAAGGGGTTGGCTCTGGCCCCGCGGCCCTTCCCCTACTGGGGTTCGGATGGGGGAGGAGGGGGTAGGTCGTCCGTCCGCGGTTCCACCGGCTTCCATTCATCGAGGCGAGCAACGGGGTCATTCACGTCATCGACTAGGTGATCCTCTCGCCGTAGGTCCGAGGAACTGAAACCGCCCCCGGCGCGGCGGCTAGGCTATCCCCCGGCCCCTGCCGCGCCCAACCCCTTCACCGAACTAATCCTCAGCCCGCCGGGACGGCCCGCGGAACGCCGCGGGGATCTTCCCTACGGTTTCCGATGAGGAATCACCTTCGTGCGGCCGAGCGCGCCATTTGCTCTCGGTCCACGAGGGTCCCTAAACCACGGCAAGGACCTGAACTGGGGGTCCAAGTCCGCAGGTCCCAAGGATGACTTTCCTCGCTGACTCTCGGGTTCGGAAGGGGGCGTTCCCGCTCGGGACGCGACCTCGCGTCGACCCTACGGTCCCGCACGCTTCTCGCGGCTGGGCATCGGACCCGCGCGATCTTCGCAGCGCCGCAGCGGGCGCAGCTCGTCGCCCGGACTATTTCTTGCGCTTCCGCTTCAGGTCCGAGACGAGCTTCTTCTCCTTGGCAACGAGCCGCTGCTTGAGCGCCCTCGCCCGCGCGGCGATCTCCTTCTCGTTCTTCTGACCCTTCGCCCTTTCCTTCGTCGCCCACGCTTCGATCGATCGCTTTTCTTTCGTTGCCCAAGCTTCGATCGCCTTCTTTTCCTTCGCCAAGTCTGCTCGTACCTTCGCACCTCTCGTTTCTGCCATCGTCGTCCTCCGGGCGGACTCTCTTCACCTATCCTCAAGGGGGTAGTAAAGGCGCGCATCGCAGCCATGGCTGCGGCCCTGGTGGAAGACGAGGCCACCCGCGGAGGGGGGGACATCAACCTAAATCCGAGGCGGCGCGCGCTGTCCTCCTGCGCTTCTCGCGGATGGCCGTTTACCGCGCGCGCGTTCCATCCAGGGGCACGTTGGCACGGTGCGAGGGTCATTCCAAGCGCCCGGCCAATCTGTCTCTGGGGGATGTCTAAACGCCCCGATTGAGCCATTCGCCGAGGCACACGGACCGGGAACGCGGGCCGCGAGCGGCGTCGCAGACCGGTTCTTGCAAGCCACTGGAGGGACTTGAACCCCCGACCTGCTGATTACGAATCAGCCGCTCTGCCAAACTGAGCTACAGTGGCGTGAACGTACGGTCGATGGGAATCGCCCTATAATGGTGGCGGCGCGGGCTCAGCGGAGCGAGTCGAGCGCTTCGGTCAGGTCGCGGACGAGGTCTTCGGGGTCCTCGATGCCAAACGAGAACCGGATGAGCCCATCGTCGATCCCCCGGCGCGCTCGCTCCTCGGGAGGGAGATGTCGGTGCGAGGTGAGCCCCGGCACGCTCGCGAGGCTGTCGACCCCTCCTAGACTGGAGGCTACATGGACGAACCGGAGCCGTCGCAAGAACCGTTCGGCGAGTTCGGCCCCACCGTTCAAGGAGACCGTGACCATGCCCCCCCTGCCCCGCATCTGGCGGGACGCAATGGCCTCCTCCTCGGCGCTCGCCCGGCCGGGGCAGTACACCCGCCGTACCGAGGGGGTGCGCGGTCAGGGCGTCTGCGACACGCCGGCCGTTCTCGTTGTGGCGTGCGACGCGCAGCGCAAGCGTCTTCAAGCTCCGTCCCAGGAGATAAGCGGCGAACGGGTCGAGCGACGAGCCGAAGTCCCCCTTCGCATCGATCCGGGAAAGGAGGTCCTTCGGGCCGACCACTCCGCCCGCGACGAGGTCGCTGTGGCCGCCGAGATACTTCGTGGCGCTGTGGAACACCAGGTCCGCGCCGAGCGCGAGCGGGTTCTGGTTGATGGGGGTCGCGAACGTGTTGTCGACGACCAGGATCGCTCCGACCGCGTCGGCGGCCCTTCCCCAGCGGGCGATGTCGTGGACCGTGAGCAGAGGGTTCGTGGGGCTCTCAATCACCGCGAGCCGGGTCTTGGACGAGAGGACCGCCTCGGGCTCCCGGGCCTCGGGTTCGCTCACGAACCGGACCGAGACGCCGAACCGCGGCAGCACGTCGGCCAGAACACTCAACGTCCCGCCGTACAGCACGTCGAGCGCGACCACCTCGTCCCCGGACTGGACGAGGGAGAGCACGAGGCTCGTGAACGCCCCCATCCCGGACCCGAAGAGTCGGGCCGCCTCGCCGCCCTCGAGCTGACGAAGGAGCTCTGCCGGGACTTCGACCGTCGGGTTCGCGAGGCGGCTGTAGAGGTAGAGGCCCCCCCGGTCGGCCGCTTCGGAGAATTCCGACGGGAAGTGGTACGTGGTCGATTGGTAGATCGGCGGGACGACCGCGCCCGCGTTGTACTCGGGGCGGCGCGCTCCGTGAACGAGGCGGGTCGACGGCCCCGCCCACTCGGGGAGGGGGTCGAAACGAGGCCGGGGGCGAAGGCCCGGGTCCTGGGAGTCCGCCGCTTCGGTCACGTGAGGCCCCGGCCCGTCGGGCTCGTCGTCGGTTTCAGGACCCGAAGGCGCGTCGGCGCCCCGATCTCCTCGAGGTACGTGGCCACGGCCGGGGGCACCGCGTCCTTCCATCCGGCGCCCGCCGCCAGCTGTTCGCGGATCCGGACCCCCTCGTAACGGGCCCGGTCGAAGAGAGGAGAGCTCTCTACTTGGTAGCCGGACCGCTCGAAAAGGAGGCGGGTGAGCGGGTTGTTGGTGTAGACCGAGTCGAACGTCGGCAGCAGGGACTCGAGATAATCCACCCAGAGGGCGTGGCGGGAGATGTCCAGAATCGGCACGAAGACCGTCTCCTTCACCTTCGCCTCGTCGAGGGCCAGCCCGATCATCTCGAGCCGCTCGCCCGCGGTGAACGGGTTCTCCCACGTGAACGACTCCTGGGCGCTGCCGACGCCGATCACGAGGGACGCGGTCGGGCGGTCGGCCCGGATCTGGCGGACGACCTCGAGGTGGCCCCGGTGGAACGGTTGGAATCGGCCGATGAGAAGAGCGCGCACGGGTCCGCCGATATCACTCGGGGGTCAAATCCTCCACGTCGTCGAGGAACTCATCGATGTGCGGGCAGCGGGCGGTCAGGTAATGGCGGCAATGCGCGCAGTGGCGGTCGTTCCAGGCGCTGGTGAGGTCGTCGTTGAACTCGTAGCACGGGCGGTTGACGAACCGGTCGACGTCCTCCTCCTCTTCGAAGGTCGAGGACGCGGGGAACGGCCGAGAGACCACCGGCCCGTGCGCCGGGACGCGGAACGAGCCTCTCACGAACCGGTGGGCCGAGCCGGAGCGGCGGTCGGCGGTACGGGCGAGGGGATCTCCTCCGAGGAACGGCCTGTCGCGCGGACCATCGCGGAAAGACGTTCGAGAAGCGACTCCTTCTGGGTCCCCTGGCCGACCAGGGCGTACTTGAGCACGTCCCGCAGCGTGGAGACCGGAATGACCTCGACCATGCCACGGTACTTGGATTCGAGCACGAGGTCGTCCAGGTTCTCCTCGGGCACGAGCACGCGCTTGATGCCCGAGTCCGCCGCCGCCTCGACCTTCGCGGTGACGCCGCCCACGGGGAGCACCTGGCCCCGGACCGAGAGCGACCCGGTCATCGCGACCGATTGGTCGACGGGCACGCCCTCGAGGGCGCTGATGACGGCCGTCGCGATTGAGACCGAGGCGCTGTCGCCCTCGACCCCGTCGGACGTCCCGACGAACTGGATGTGGATGTCGTAGCGGGAGATGTCCTCGCCCGTGTACTTCTTGATGAGCGCGCTGACGTTCTGGACCGCCTCGCGCGCGATCTCTCCCAGCTTGCCGGTGGCGACCACGACCCCCCCGTTCCGCGTCTGCGCCGGGGTGACCTCGGCCACGATCGGGAGGACGATCCCCGAGAATTCAGCCATGCCGGTCTGGGCGTTGATCGCCGCCAGCCCGTTCACGACCCCGACGGCGGAGCCCTCGGTCGTGAACATGTGGTACTCCTTGCGGCGCTCCACGTAGCGGTCGGCGATCTGCTGCTCGAGGGAGCGGGCCGCCCGCTTCGCCTTCACGACCTGCTCGGCGTGGACGACGGAGAGGCCGTCCGAGAGCGCGATGTCGCCCGCGACGCGGACGAGGCCGCCGAGCTCGCGAAGGCGCAGCGTCAGCTGGCCCGAGCGGCCCGACCGGCGCTGAGCCTCGCGGATGACCTCGACCATCGCCCCGAGGTCGAAGTGCGGGATCTTCTTGTCCTTCACAACCTCCTGGGCGATGAATCGGACGAGCTTCAGCCGGTTGTCGGGCGTGTCGGGCATCGTGGTCTTGACGTAGAGCTCGTACCCGTAGCCCCGGATGCGCGAGCGCAGCGCCGGGTGCATCGTCTGCACGCTGTCGACGTTGCCCGCGGCGACCAAGACGAAGTCGGAGGGGACCGGCTCGGTCTTGACCATCGCCCCCGCGGAGCGCTCGGACTGACCGACGATCGGGAACTTGCGTTCCTGGAGCGCGGTCAGCAGCGAGTGCTGGCTCTCGATCTTGAGCAGGTTGATCTCGTCGAGGAAAAGCACCCCGCCGTTCGCCTTGTGGATTGCTCCGACCTCGACGCGCTCGTGCGGGGGGGTCTCGAGGCCGCCCGACTGGAATGGGTCGTGCTTCACGTCCCCGAGGAGGGCGCCGGCGTGCGCTCCCGTGGCGTCCACGAACGGAGGCTTCTCGTCGGGAGTATGGGAGACGAGGAGCTTCGCGACCGCGTTTCCGGTATCGGAGCGTCCACCGGTGAAGCGGGCGAGCACCCAGATGATGAGCACGATGAGGACGCCGACCAGGATCGCCGTCAGGTCCTTGTCGACGATGACGATGTACAGGGTGAACGCCATCACCAGGATGGCGATGACGACGAACAGGATGTTCCGCTGCTCCTTCTTCTGGGCCGCCTCGATCTTCTGGGCGGCGACGATCTCCTTTCCCTTCCCGGCGGGGACGACCCGGATCTTCGGCTCGTTCGGGTCATCGGCGTTGGAGTAGGCGAGGATGTCCTGGAGCTGCTCCTTGGGGAGGAAGTCGACCATCGCGCGAGCGAGCATGCTCTTGCCCGTTCCGGGGTCGCCGATCAGCATCATGTGCCGCTTCTGGGTCGCGGCCTTGTGCGCTACCTCGACGGCGTCGTCCTGACCGATCACCTGGTCCAGGAGCCGCGGCGGCACCTCCACCTGGGCGCTCGACGTATAGGGTAGGGTCCGCGCCCACTGTTCTAGCTCGCTGGCCGGCGGAGTCGTAGGGGTCCCGGCGGCCGGTGGTTCCGTTCCTTCTCCCATGGGGGCGTCACGGTTCCCGACGGTCCGGGGCCGTTGCGCCAAGGAATCCATGGGGGGGTCCGTATAAAGCCCTTAGGGCCAGTGAAACCGGAGTACCCTGGTTTCGGCGAACGTTTTCCCTGCCGGTGGCCGGCTCGCGCCCGGCCAGGGTCGGCCGTTATCTACCGTCCCGGGCTCGACCCCGAGGGGGCGAGCGATGACCGTTCGGCTCGAGGGCAAGCCGGTCGCGGACGCGATCGACGAAGCGACCCGGGAGGCCGTCCGGTCGGTCCCAGCGGGCGGATCCCCTCCGTGCCTCGCGAGCGTACACCGAGGCGTGGAAAGCCCGTTCCGATTCTACCTGAAACGTCAGGCGAAGGCGGCTGCCACGCTCGGCATCTCGTTCCGGGACGAGCCCCTACGCCCGGGCGACGGACCGGAGGAGCTCACCCGTCGTCTCGCCGACCTCGACCGGGACCCGGCCGTTCATGCGGTGCTCCTGGAGCATCCGTTGCCCCCACCCTTCGACTTCTACCGCGCGGTCGCGACGCTCCGGCCCGCGAAGGACGTTGACGGGGTCGGAACGGCCAACCTCGGTCGTCTGGTCGCCCAGACACCCGTTCACGTCCCGGCGGTCGCGCTCGCCGCGGTCGCGATCGCTCGGCACTACCGGGTCCCGATCGAAGGGGAGCGGGTGGTCGTGCTCGGCCGGTCTGAGACGGTCGGCCTTCCCCTCGCCCTCCTTCTCGCGGGGAAGGGGATCGGGCTCAACGCCACGGTCACGGTCGTTCACTCGAGGAGCCGAGACCTCAAGGGGACCCTCGCGAACGCCCGCACGATATTCTCCTGCATGGGGCGTCCGGGGATGCTGACCCGAGGCGTCGTTCCCGAGGGGGCCTATGTGGTCGACGTCGGCGTTGCGACCGTGCCGGACCCGGCCCGACCGGGGAGCTCGAAGACCACGGGCGACGCGGATTTCGCGGGGCTGGACGGCTGGGCCGCGGGGGTCACGCCGGTTCCCGGCGGCGTCGGACCGGTGACGGTCGCCCAGTTGATGGCGAGCACGCTCGAAGCGTATCGGCTCTCGAGGGTGGAGGAACGTCGTTGACCCGGCACCACCCCGGAGCGCCGGGGGCGACCCCTCCGCCCCTGCGATGCCGGGACTGCCCGATGTGGTACGGCGCGGAGGACGATGGGTGGGGACCGTGCTCGATCAAGAACCGCCGG
The DNA here is from genome assembly GCA_963735185.1 of uncultured Thermoplasmata archaeon. Taxonomy (GTDB): domain Archaea; phylum Thermoplasmatota; class Thermoplasmata; order Lutacidiplasmatales; family UBA184; genus Lutacidiplasma. Next base: position 1,296,613 of record CAVTJV010000007.1, on the reverse strand, counting down.
GGGGACGAACGGTACCTTACGTGGGGGGGCCACGAGTGCGACGAGGATTACGTCCCGCCCAGAACGAAGTCCGTCTTGGTACGGGCGGCTCCGTTCAGCGGGGTCCGCTCCACCTCGAGGGCATCCGCGGTGGGATACACTTCCACCTCGAAGGCGGCCCAGGGAAGCCGACGGGCAGCCCGACGCAAGGTGAGCGGGGAGACCTCGACGCGGCGCCGGTCCGCGTCGACTCGGTAGTCCGCGGGTCCGGCGCCGAGCCGCCGGGCGACCCGTGCCGACCACCGGTCGAGGTTGACGCGGGCGTCCGCCTCGACGATGCCGAGGATGACCGTCCCGTCCTCGGTGCGGTGCGCGAACGTAGGAGCGGTGCGGTCGGCCCGGCGCAGGAGACGCTGCCGCAGTTGGACCCCGTCCTTGAACCGGGACGAGCAGTAATGCACGGGGATCGAGAGGGAAACCTCCCGGACCAAGCGCTCGGCGACCGCGCGGCTGCCGCGCACGCCCCACCCGTTGCGCGGGTCGACCCGGTAGCTCCGCTCGTGCATCTTTCCTTCGTTGGTCTCCGAGAACTCGAGCTCGTTCAGGTTGACGAAATCGACCCCGATCGCGTCGAGCGTCCGTAGGAGGCGGCGGAGCTCGGCCTCCTTGTCGGGGAGGACCGGTATCTCTACGCCCCGCCGGACCCCCCAGTCGGGGGCGCTCTCGAGGACGGAGCGGTACGCCCCACCCTCGCTCGCGAGGGGGCCCCACAGATAGTGGGGGATGTGGAGGCGGAACTCGTCGAGCCCGGCGCGAGCGAGGCGGGCGAGCTTCTCCGGGTTCGGCTCGTGGGTGTAGAGGTGGATGTTGTGCTCGGGCCCGAATTCGTGCTTCAGGAGGCGGATGTAATGCTCCACCCGGTCGACGACCCCGAGAGGGTCCCCGCCGGTGATCCCCGTCCCGGAGGCACCGATCGCGCGAGCTTCCTCGAGCACGTCCTCGTCCGACCGGACCCGACGCTCGTCCGCGTAGACGACGTCCAGTTGGTTGCGCGTCGGGGAGACCGGACAGTAGAAGCACCGGAACCGGCAGAGGCCCGTGACGAACAACACCATCTTGCGACCCTCCGCGCACTGGGTGCACGCGGGCGAGAGCGGCCCTCGGTGGCTCGAGGCCATCGGGAGAAGATGGAGGCCGTTCGCGTTCATCGCGAGAGGAGCCGGTCCGCTCAGGATAAGCGTTTCTTCCGTGCCGGGGGGCCCGCTGAGCGAGCCCCGGGGCCAGCGACGCGCGGTTCCCGTGGTGGCCTCTCGCCACCAAGTGGGGGCGGGGGGAGGGTGAGGCGTAGGCTCAAATCCCCCACCCGGTTGAGCGCCTCACTCGCGGAGGAACGTCGCCGATGGAAATGCAACCGGGCCAGATGGCGTATGACCGGGCCAGCACGGTGTTCTCGCCGGACGGACGACTGTTCCAGGTCGAGTATGCACTCCAGGCGATCCAGATGGGAGGCACCGCAGTCGCGATGACCTACGATACCGGGATCGTCTTCGTCGCGTACCGCAACCTTCCCGTGAGCTCGCTCGCCGAGGCCGGGTCGATCGAAAAGAGCTTCGCGATCGACAAGGGGCTCGGATGCGTCACCGCCGGGCTGATCGCCGACTCGCGCGTGCTGGTCGAGTTCCTCCGGGTCGAGGCCCAGCGCCACCGGCTCACGTACGGGGAGGCACCTCCGTTCACCCTGCTCGGTCACGCGCTCGGCACGCTCCTTCAGCAGTACACCCAGTTCGGGGGTACTCGCCCGTTCGCGGTCTCGCTCCTCCTCGGTGGGTTCGACGGAAAGGCCCCGGGGCTGGTCGAGCTCGACCCTAGCGGCGCAACGATCGGCTGGAAGGCGTACGCCATCGGTCGGAACCGCCGGGCGGTCGCCGATTTCCTCGAAGAGAAGCTCCCCGACCATCTGACCGAGGAGTCCGCGTTCAAGCTCGCGGTCCAGGCGGTCGCCGAGGGTTCCCCGACCCCGTTCCAACCCGAAGCCCTGGACGTGGCGATTCTGGAACCGGATACCGACCTCCGCCGCCTCCCCGTGGCCGACGTGGCCCGCCGCGTGCAGGGGATGCCGTTCATCGGTGCGCCCGAACGCCGTCCGAACTCCCGGTAGAGTCGAGCGTTACGGATCTCCCGAGGGGTCGATGACGCCGACCACGAAACCGACCGCCGGGACGGTATCGCTCACCCTATCCCCCCGGGACGCCCGGGCGATCTTCGAGTACAACCGGGCCGTCTTCGACCGGTTCGCGCGCCGCCTGTCCCGGCTCCCGTGGAAGACGGTGACCGCCGAGCGCCAGACCGGCCACCACACGCTCTTCGACACGCTCGTCCACATCCTGCACGTTCAGGAGGCGTGGCTCGCCTACATCGTCCCGGGACGTGCGAAGGAGCTTTCCACGCGGTTCCGGGAGGCGGACCGGCGCCCGACGACGTGGCAGGGGTTCCGCACGTACTCGGACCGCGTGTGGAACGAGACCGAGACGGTGGTGCGGTCGCTCACCGCCCGGGACCTCCGAAGGACCGTGAAGGCGCCGTGGATGCCCGGCCGGTACACGGTCGCCGACGCGCTCCTCCAGGCGACGGTCGAGCAGGCGCATCACCTCGGAGAGGTGATCGGCGCCCTCTGGCAGGACGACCTCGCGTCTCCCTCGATGACGTGGATCGACGTCCGGCGGACCCCAACGCGCGCCCCTCGACGCTCCTAGGACCCCGACGGCGAGGACCGCTTCGAGGACGCGGCCTCGAACTCCCCGCGCAGGCGCATCCGGCGCCGGGTACGGTGGTAGGTGACCGCGAACCGGTGCGCTTCGTCACGCACTGCCCGCAGGAGCAACATCGGCGCCGCGTTCGGGTTCGGCCGCATCGGCGTCGTCCGGTCGGGCCGATACACCTCCTCTTCCCGCTTCGCGAGGCCGATCGTGGGGATCCGGTCGGAGAGCCCGAGCTCCGCGAGTGCGCCCAGAGCGGCCGATAGCTGCCCCGCCCCGCCGTCGATGAGCAATAGGTCCGGGAGGATCTCGTTCTCGGCGAGCCGGCGGGAGTATCGACGGGAGACGACCTCGGCGACCATGGCGAAGTCGTTCGTCCCTTCGACCGTGCGGATCCGGTACCGACGATACTCCGAGCGCTTGGCGAGGCCCCGCTCGAAGACAACGAGCGAACCGACGGCCTCCGAACCTTGGAAGAGGGAGATGTCCACGCCCTCGATCCGGTTCGGGATCGTCGGCAGCTCGAGGAGGCTCTGAACGGCGAGGAGCACCTCCCTCGGGGCGGGACGCGCGACGACCTGGTCGACCGTGGCCCGGGCGAGACGCTCGGCGAGGCGGCCGAGCGAGGCGTACCGACCCGTGGGGCGGAAGTGGACCTCGACGCCCCGGGGACCGAACAGCTCGTCGAGCGTCGTGTCGATCCCGGCCGGTCGGGGAGCCGCGACGTAGATTCGGTCGGGGAGCTCGAACTGAGCCCCATAGTACTGGGTCAGGAACTGCCGCAGGAGCTCCCCCGGCTCCGGGACGTCGTTAGCGGGGATCTCGAGGAGGTGCGGTTCGGTCTGCCGGACCTCGCCGTCCTCCACGCGGAGGAGCCCCACTGCCACGCGCAGCGTCGACGGGTCCTGGGGGTAGGCGAGGGCGAGCACGTCCGCCCGGCCGGTCCCGGGGCCGATGACCGACTGGCGCTCGGAGAGCGCCCCGAGGCCGGCGAGGGCGTCCCTCAGCATCGCGGCGCGCTCGAACTCCTCGCGTTCGGAGGCGCGACGCATCTCCGTCTCGACCAGGGGACGCACGAGCGCGACCTGGCCCCGGAGCACCTCGGTGGCCCGGTCGACCTGCGCGCGGTACGCGTCCGGGCTGATGGCGCCGATGCAGGGAGCGCTGCAGACCTTGAGGTGATAGTAGAGGCACGCCTGCTTCGGGAGCCGCACGCAGCGGCGGAGCTGGAACAGGTCGCCGAGGAGCTTCTCGACCCCACGGGCCTCACGGGCGCTCGTGTACGGCCCGAAGAGGAGAAGGCCGGGGCGGCGCCGGGGTCGCCGGACGAGGATGATGCGGGGGACCTCCTCCCCGACCGTGACGGCCAGGTACGGGTAGCTCCGGTCGTCCTTCAGAAGGACGTTGTAGGGTGGCTGGTACTGTTTGACGAGGTTCGCTTCGAGGAGCAACGCCTCCCGCTCGGTCGCCGTGGGAGCGAACTCGACGCTCGTGCTCTGGGCGAGGATCGTGCCGTCCTTCTCGATGCGCGCCCGCAGGTGGTCGAGGACCCGACGCCGCAGGCTGCGGGCCTTCCCGACGTAGACGACCTCGCCGCGGGAGGAGCGGAAGAGGTAGACTCCCGGCACGTCCGGGCCGCGTCGGAACCCCTCGCGGCTCTCTGCCGCGAGCTGGCTCGCCGGGACGAACGACGGGAGCTCGGTCCGATGGTTCTCCTCGGTCATAGGCGCGCGCGGCGCAACGTCGGCATGGGCGGGGGAAGGTGCGGGAGGAGGAAACGGCCCGTGTGGGAGGCGGGGACCCGCGCGACCTCTTCGGGGGGTCCCTGGGCGACCACGTGCCCGCCGGCGTTCCCGCCTTCTGGCCCGAGGTCGACCAGCCAGTCGGCCGACTTGAGCACGTCCACGTTATGCTCGATGACGACCACCGTGTTCCCTCCCGAACGAAGCCGGAACAGCACCTGGAGGAGACGGTCGACGTCCGCGAAGTGGAGGCCGGTCGTCGGCTCGTCGAGAAGGTAGAGGGTCTTCCCGGTCGGGGGCTTCGCGAGCTCATAGGCGATCTTGATCCGCTGGGCCTCCCCACCCGAAAGCGTGGTCGCGCTCTGGCCGAGCCGGATGTAGCCCAGCCCGACGTCGACCAGGAGCTGGAGGCGCGTCGCGATCCTTCGGTGGTGCGCGAAGAACGTGAGCGCTTCGTCCACCGACATGTCGAGGACGTCGGCGATCGTCTTCTCCTTGAACTTCACCTCGAGGGTCTCGGCGTTGAACCGCTTCCCTCCGCATTCCTCGCAGACAACGTAAACGTCGGGCAGGAAGTGCATCTCGTAGCGGAGGACCCCGTCGCCCTCGCACGTCTCGCACCGCCCTCCCGCCACGTTGAAGCTGAACCGGCCGGGTGCGAACCCTCGCGCCTTCGCGTCGGGGAGGCCCGCGAACAGTTCCCGGATCGGGGTCATCACGCCGGTGTAGGTGGCCGGGTTCGACCGGGGGGTCCGTCCGATGGGCGCCTGGTCGATGAGGAGGACCCGGTCGACCTCGTCGATCCCCTCGATGAAATCGTGGCGGCCCGGCGTCTCGCGACCGAGCCCGAGGTGCCGTCGCACCGCTCGGTAGAGGATCTCCTGGAGGATCGTCGACTTGCCGCTCCCCGAAACCCCGGAGAGACCGACCAGGAGGCCGAGGGGGATCGCGACGTCGTTGCCCTTCAGGTTGTGTTCCCGAGGGCCGTGGATCGTCAGGAAACGGCGGCCCGGTGCGAGCCGATGCTCGGGCGTAGGGATTGAACGGGTCCCGGAAAGGAACGCCGCCGTGAGCGAGCGTGGGGTCCCACCGATCTGGCCGGGAGGCCCCGAGTAGAGGAGCTCCCCTCCGAGCGCGCCGGCCCCCGGCCCGAGGTCGACGAGCCAGTCGGACTCCCGCATCGTCATCTCGTCGTGCTCCACGACGAGCAACGTGTTGCCCAGGTCGCGCAGCGTCTTCAGCGTGGAGAGCAGGCGGGCTTGGTCCCGCGGATGGAGACCGATCGAGGGCTCGTCCAGGATGTAGAGGACCCCGACGAGGCCGGAGCCGATCTGGGTCGCGAGCGCGATCCGCTCGGCCTCGCCCCCCGAGAGCGTGCCCGACGCGCGGTCGAGGGTGAGGTACGTGAGGCCGACGTTCTCGAGGAAGCCGAGCCGGGCCCGGATCTCCTTCACCACCTGACCGACGATCTGCTCGTCGCGCTCGGAGAGCGCGAGCGAGCGGAACATCTCGACCGATTCGGAGACCGTCATCGCGGTGACGTCCGCGATCGACTGCCCCTGCACCGTGACGGCGAGGCTTTCGGGCTTCAGGCGACGCCCCCCACACGCTCGGCAAGGGATGAACGAGAGGAAGCCGAGGTAGTACTCCTTGGCGCCCTCGCTCTTCGTCGTTCGCCACCGGCGCTCGAGCGCGGCGACGAGACCCTCGCGCAGCCACCCGTTGACCCACCACTCCTCGGGGCGGTGGGTGGACTGGCCGAGGCTCTTGTCGGCCCCGTACATGAGCGCCTTCCACCCCTTTTCGGAAAGCTCCCGGATCGGTCGACGTGGGTCGTAGCCGTAGAGCTGGCCGAACCGGACGAGGGACGACGTGACCGGGGTGAGGCCCCAGACGTTGATCGCCTTCGTCAGCGGCTTCTCCTTGTTCGGGACGATCCGGTCCGGGTCGGCGTGGAGCGTGGCTCCGATCCCGAGGCACTCCGGGCACGCCCCGAACGGATTGTTGAACGAGAAGATCCGCGGCGCGAGCTCGTCCATCGAGAAGCCGCAGATGGGACACGCCCGCCGGCTCGAGAAGACCTGCCGGTCCCCACCGGGACGCCGGAGGATCACCAACCCGTCGCCGAGGCTGCGGGCCAGCTCGACCGACTCGGCGAGCCGGCTCTCCTCAGCGGGGGAGACCACGAAGCTGTCCACGACGACCTCGATCGTGTGCTTCTTGTTCTTCTCGAGCCGGACCTCGGAGCCCGGGCTCCGGACCTCGACCCCGTCGATGACGAACCGTCGATAGCCGGTCTTCCGCAGCTTGTCGATCACGTCGCGGTGCTCGCCCTTCTTCGCCTGGAGGACGGGGGCCAGCAGGTCGACCTTCTCCCCGTTCGCCCGGGCCTTGACCGCGTCGACGATCCGGTCGACCGACTGCGGCGTGATCTCCTGCCCGTCGTTCGGACAGTGCGGCACCCCGATTCGGGCGTACAGCAAGCGGAGGTAATCGTGGATCTCGGTGACGGTGCCGACGGTGGAGCGCGGGTTCTTGCTGCCGGACCGCTGCTCGATGGCGATCGCGGGGGCGAGACCGTCGATCGAGTCGACGTCCGGCTTGTCCATCTGTCCGAGGAATTGGCGGGCGTAGGAGGAAAGGCTCTCGATGTACCTCCGCTGACCCTCGGCGTAGAGCGTGTCGAAGGCGAGCGACGACTTTCCCGAACCGCTCACCCCCGTGATGACGATGAACTTCCCGCGCGGGAGGTCGATCGAGATGTTCTTCAGGTTGTGCTGGCGCGCGCCGCGGACCCGGATCGTGTCGGATGGGTCGGCCATGGTCCGGGCCTACGACGGCAGCAGCGTTCGGACCGTCTCGACCAGGCGGTCGAGGACGTAGGCCTGCACGCGGGCTCCGATCTCCGCGGAGGCGTTCCGGGTGTCCCCGATCACGCTGTCCGGCCAGTCCTCTTCGGTCGGGCTCCCGGGGACGAACGGACTATGGTGGTACTCGACGACCGGCCGGGCCGGGCCGACGGTCTCGGGAGCGAGCGCGATCATGCGGGACGTCTCGAGGAGGCCTGCATGACCGTCGTTGGGCGGGGACTCTTTCCCCCGAAGCTCATAGACGAAATCGTAGTCGCAGAGCACCACCACGCGGGTCCCAGGGTGTGTCTGTACCGTGTGGTCAGCGGCTTCCCGGAGCGCGGCCATGTGCCCGCGCTCGCCGTGCCCCGACAGCACGAGGATCCGTCGGACCCCCGAGCGGGCGAGCTCCGAGAGCACGCCCTCGACATAGTTCTCGAGTGGAGCGATGGAAAGCGAGACGGTGCCGGGGAACCGACGGGCCCCCGGCGCCGACCCGTACGGGATGGTCGGGGCCACCAGCCCATCGACGCGCTCGGCGAGGGCTGCGGCCGTCGCCTCCGGCTGGATCTGGTCGGCGCCCAGGGGCAGGTGGGGGCCGTGCGCTTCGAGCGCTCCCACGGGGACGATGACGAGCGGGTTGGAGGCGAGACGGCGCTCGAACGAACGGTAGTCGATATCGAGAAGGCGGCGGGAAGTGGACACGTCCCGAAGGACGGGACGAGCGTATTTAACGCGGGCCGAGAGGTGGGGAAACGGTCGACCCTCCGGTCCAGGGTAGGGAGGCTCTTAGGCGATGCGGGTCTACCGTTTGGATTCGACCCGTCGACCGGGTCAATGCGCGGACGAAGCCTTGTCGGTCGAGGGTCCGCCCGCGGTGGGGGTCGCGGACGGGGAACGGCGGGCGCGCCTTCGAGCGGGCGCTGGCCTCTGAGCCGGGGCGCCGGGTTCGACCGAAGCCTTCGCCTTCCGGGCCTTCCGTGCGGTCGCCGCTTTCTTGGCCTTCGCCACGGATGCTCGCTCTGCCCTCTCTTCGGTCCGGGCCGTGGCCCGGGCTGCCTTCTCCTCGGCCTTCTGCAGCCGGGACGGACACTCGGGGTTGATGCAAAGCGTCCACGGCGGACGACCGGCCTCGATCGCGGTCACGACCGGAGCCCGGCACACCGGGCACGGAGGCTGGTCCTTCTCGAGCTTGCCGCGCTGCGGAAGCGGGTACGTGACCCGACACGCCGGGTAGCCCGAGCACCCGACGAACCGCTTGCCCGCGAACGAGTATCGGATCTGGAGCGGGCTCCCGCACGTCGGGCAGACCCCGATCCGAAATGCCTTGTGATGCTCGGGGCACTCCGGGTTCACGCAGTAGAGGTCCGGGCGGACACCGCGGAACGTGATCTTCACACGGGGGACCTTGCACGTCCCGCAGAGGAACTCGGGCGCCGGCTCGACGAAGCCGGCCGAGGGGAGCGCGTAGGTGGCGGTGCAGGAGGCGGGGTTGTTCACGCACTGGATCCAGCGCGCCCCGCGGGGACTGCGCGCGAGCCGGAGGGCTCCACCGCACTTCGCGCACGGGCCGACGAAGTGTTGGCTGTCGAGCGCTCCCGTGAGGGTCTCTTTCACCCCGACGGTGTTCGCCGACAGGAGGGCATACGCCTCACGGAGCATCTCCCGGGACTCTTCGAGGACCTCCGCTTTCGGCTTCTTCGACTCGGCGACCAGTTCCATGTCCTCCTCGAGACGGTGGGTCATCTCCGGCCGCGTGATGACCGGGGCGTGGGCCTTCAGCGCCTCCGTTACCGCGATCCCCGTCGAGGTCGGCTCGAGCTGACGCTGGTTCACGTAGTGGCGGTCGAACAGCTTCTGGAGGACGTCGTGCCGCGTGCTCTTCGTCCCCAGCCCGAGGCGTTCCATCTCCTGGATGAGGGAACCCTGCGAGTAGCGACGGGGCGGGCGGGTCTGGTCCTCGAGGAGCTCGACTTTCGGGACCGCGACCGTCTCGCCCACCACCAAGCGTGGCATCGGGACCGTTTCGGGCGTCGAATATGGATAGATCCGGTACCAGCCCGGGTCGGTCAGGAACTGACCCTTGCCCTCGAACCGCTCCCCGTGGACCTCGACGGCGGCGGTCCGTGCGATGCCGAGGGCATCCGGAGCGAGCGTCGCCAGGAATCGGCGGACCACGAGCTCGTAGACCGCCGCGTTGTCGGGACGCAGCTTCTTCGGGTCGACGACGCCGGTCGGATAGATCGGCGGGTGGTCGGTCGTCTCGGTGCGGCCCCGGGTCGGCCGGAAGCTCGGCTGGTGGAGCACGAACCCGGCGGCTTCGGCGAACGGACCCTCGCGGAACTTCTCGACGAGGGTCCTCAGTCCGAGGCCCCGCGGGTAGACCGTGTTGTCCGTCCGCGGATAGCTGATCAGGCCCTGCGTGTAGAGGTCCTCCGCGATCCGCATCACCCGTGCGGCGCCGAGGCCGAGGCGTGTCGCCTCGGCCACGAAAAGCGTGGTGGAGAAGGGAACCGGAGGTCGGCGGCGGGTCTCCTCCTCGGCGAACTCCCGCACGACCCCGCTCTTGGCGTGAGCGACCAAGCGGAAGACCCGGTCCGCGTCGGCCTTCTTCTCGAAGACACCGTGATGATGATGCAGGCGGAACTCCTCCCCGCCCTTCTCCCCGGTGGCGACGATTTCCCAGAACGGGGCGGGAACGAACTCCTTGATCGCCTGGTCCCGTTCGACCAGGAGCGCGAGTGTGGGGGTCTGCACGCGCCCGACCGAAAGGAAGCTCTTGCCTCGCTGCTGCGCCGTGAGGGAGAGATAGCGCGTCAGGAGGGCGCCCCACACGAGGTCGATCTCCTGGCGCGATTCGGCAGCCTCGGCCAGCGCTCGGTCGAGCTCCTCGAGGTGCGCGAAGCTCGTCTCGATCGCGTCGCGCGTGAGCGCGCTGTACCGGGCCCGTTTCACCTCGATCCCGGGGTGGACCCGCTGCAGGAGCTCGAGGCATTCGAGCCCGATCAGCTCCCCCTCCCGGTCGAAGTCGGTCGCGATGATGACGCGGTCGAACTCGCGGACGATCGATTGCAGCGCCGTGACGATTCCCGTCTCGGTCACTCGCTTCAGCGGACGGGTCTCGAGGAGCTTCGGAAGACCGGCGAGCGTCCACTCGGAGAACTCCTTCGGGTAGTCGAGCTCGACGATGTGACCCCGCAATCCGACGACGGCATAGTGCCCGTCCGGGCGGTCGAACCGGAAGACGTTCGTCCCTTCCAGGCGGGCGCGCTTCATCCGCCCGTCGGAGAGCACGACGGCGATCCGGAGGGCGGTATTGAACTTCTCGGCAACGACGAGAGTGCGAACCACGGCCCGATTATCAGGCCGGGCACCGTAGATAAAATCAAGGGGCCAGCGACGGGGGTCGACCGCTTCGAACGTGAGCGCGCGCGTTCGACCGGGAGGAAAAACGCCGACGGGCACCGCCGACCGGTCGGCGGCGTGTTGGGACCCGCCTCCGACCGACTCTTTATACGGCCCGGCCGGTCGGGGCGACCGGCGCCGCGGTAACTCAGTTTGGGAGAGTGCAAGACTGAAGATCTTGAAGCCGCCGGTTCAAGCCCGGCCCGCGGCATCCCTTCCCCTCACGTCGAGGTAGGACGATGGAGCGACGGTTTACGCGGTTTCGTCGAGGACCGCTCACCGAATACCCCGGTGCCTCCGAGGTCCCGGACAACGGCATGTGCTTCTCGGTCTTTCTCGTCCTCGAGCCGCCGGGCCGGGACGGGGCCGTTCTCATGGGCCGGGTCGACCCGGGCGCGCCGTGGGGGGAGATCGGCGCCATTCCCCCGGCGTTGCTCGCGGCGATCGGAGACCGCTGGATGTTGCCGTCGAGCCAGTTGCTTCTGTTCGAGTCGCCGGCGGAAGCTTGCCGGCGGATCCTAAAGGAGCAGCTCGACTCGGGACCCGTGCCCCTCACGGGTCCTCTGGTCTTCTCCGACCCCTCGGTGCGGCCGGGTTCCCCCGGCCGCGACCCTCACTGGGATTTCCATTTCGTGTACCGCGGACGGTGGAGCTCCTCCTCGGCTCCCCGGGCCCCCACGTGGAGGCATCTCGAGTTCGTCGAGGTCGCTCGGACCGGCCGCGCGGAGATCGCCCGGAGCCAGGGAGACGTGCTCGAGCTCATCGGCCTCCTGCCGAAAGACTGACCGGGACGGAGAGCCCGCGCGGCCGACGGACGGGTTACTTGGACGGGACGAACCAGACGTCCGTGATCGAGAACTTCGGGTTCGGCTCGAACCGTGCCTCGATCGGCATCCCGACGTAGATCTCCGACTCGGCGCAGTCGCGGAGACGGACGAGCAACAGGCTCCCGACCCCGTCGAACTCGACGAGCGCGAGGTTGTACGGCGTCTCCTTCAGGAACAGCTCCCCGGAGAAGTGGCACGTCGTCCAGGAATGGACTCGACCCTGGGTGGGGAGGTCGACCCACTCCGTCGGAGCGCCGCAGACCATACAGTGGCTGCGCGGCGTCCCATAGACGAAACCGCATTTCGGCTTGCGGCACTTCGACCCGCGCAGCCGCCCTTCGGCGAGTCCGAGGAAGAACGGAGAGTCCTCGGCGTAGCTGTGAATGTACGTGATCGAGTACGGGTTGCGGATGAGGAGGCTCTCGACCCCGTCAGCGTCCCGGAAGATCGCCGCGCCGCTCTGCTCGAGCTCCGCCTGAACTTCACGGAACTTCGCAAAGCTGCGGGGACGCGCGCTCATCGGAACCCCCGCTCGAGGATCGAAACGGTCACGGCCGAGCCCGTCCCCGCGTGGCTGTGGATGGCGCCGCGCCGCGGGTTGGGCAGCTGGAGCGCCGGGTCCCCGAAGTGCTTCGGGATCGTTCCCTGCAGTTGCCAGAACGCGAAGACCGCCTGCATGAGGCCGGTCGCCCCAACCGGGTGGCCGCAGGCGATGAGGCCGCCGGACGGATTAACCGGGCTCGCCCCCGCGCGGGGGACCGGGAAGCCGTAGTCGATCCCCTTCAGGAACGGGTCGCCCCGTTCGACGAACTCGTACCCCTCACCGTACCGGCAGAGCCCGAGGTCCTCGTACGTCTGGATCTCGCTCGAAGCGTAGGCGTCGTGGAGCTCGACGAAGGAGAGCTCCTGGGTCGGTTTCGTGATCCCCGCCATCCGATACGCTTCGATCCCGGCGGTGCGGCCCGCGCGGAACGAGTGTACGCCGGGGTAGGGGAGGTTCTCGTACCCCTTCGCCTTCTCGTGCGGGAGGAGCGGGACGCGGCCGAACGGTCGGTCGGAGAGACGCATCGTGTCGGTGCCGCAGCCGACGCCCGTGACCTGCACGGGCTTATCGGTGAACTCCTTCGCGCGTTGCTCGTCGCACAGGATGACGCATGCCGCCCCGTCGCTCATCGTGCAGATCTGCTCGCGCGTCAGCGGATAGCTGATCATCTCCGAGTGGAGGACGTCCTCGACGGTGAGGCGCTTCGGGTACTGCGCGTACGGGTTGTGGAGCGCGTTGCGGTGGTTCTTCACCGAAACGAGGCTCATGATGCGGCTCCCCTCGGCGATTGCGAGGCGCTGGGCCTCCCGTTCGTCGCGGACGTTCGCGAATTTGCCGAGACGCAGGTACTCGTAGATGTGGCGCATGACCATCAGCGCGTAGTAGCCGGTGTAGAAGCCGCCGAGCGGGAAGTCGAAGTTCGTGTCCGAGGCGAGCGCGATGAACTCGTTCCCCTTCCAGGTGTTGACCCGGCTCATCGTCTCGAAGCCGGCCGCGAGGCAGACGTCCATCCGTCCGCTCGCGACCGCTTCGTACGCGGCCTGGACGCACTCCCCGCCGGTGGCCCCGCCCCACTCGATCCGGACCGACCCCTTCGGGTTCAGGCCGAGGTAATCCTGGACCATGCTCGCGGCCTTGAGCTGCCGGGTGAAGTGGTCCGAGAAGTAGGAGATCCGGGTCCCGTCGATCCGGTCGGCCGTGAGGTTCGGGACCCCCTTGAGCGCGTAGTCGTACGCTCGCTTGACCATCAACCGGAAGTCCATCGCCGGATGGGCCTTCGCGAACTTCGTGACCCCGCCCGAGACGATGTAGACCCGCCGCCCTCGAGCGGGGGACGTTCGGGCTCGGGTCGGTCGGGTCGGGGAACGCTTCGAACTCTTCTTCGCGCGAGCGGGCACAGGTACTCCCTCGGTCCGCGGCAATCAGGTCGCCTTCATAACCTTCGCATGGGCGCCCGGGGGGCTCGGCCCCAGAACCGTTTAACGCGGTCGGACGGTGCTCCCTCCGATGGCGCCCCATCCTGCCCCGAACGACCTGCTCTCGATCTCCGACCTCGCCGAGGACCTCGACCGAGTCCTCGTCCGCGCCGCGGTCCTGAAGGCCGAGCGCGCCCGGGGGGTCCTCAAGCCGACGCTCGCCGGGAAGAACCTCGCGATGATCTTCGAGAAGCCGTCCACCCGCACGCGCACCTCCTTCGAGGTGGCGATGAACGACCTCGGCGGTCACTCCCTCTACCTTTCCTCGAAGGACCTGCAGCTCGGGCGCGGTGAGACGATCGCCGACACCGCCCGCGTCCTCTCTCGGTTCGTGGACGCGATCTGCTACCGGGCGTTCCGGCACGCCGACATGCTCGAGCTCGCACGCTGGGCGACCGTTCCTGTCATCAACGCACTCGACGACATGGAACATCCCTGCCAGATCACGGCGGACCTATTGACGATGCGCGAGCGTTGGGCCGGCCGGTTCGCCCATCACCGCCTGGCATGGGTCGGGGACGGAAACAACGTCCTCCACTCCCTCCTGCTCGGGGCGGCCGCGGTCGGCCTCGACCTGTCGGTCGCGACCCCGGCCGGGTACCGGCCCCAGCCCGAGTACGTCCGGGCCGCGGAGGTGCTCGCCCAACGGTCGAAGGCGACGCTCACGTTCACGACCGACCCCAAGGAGGCGGCACGGGGGGCCGACGCGATCTACACCGACGTCTGGGTCTCGATGGGCGAGGAGGCGGAGACCGCGGCCCGCGAGGCGGCGTTCCGCGGGTTCCAAGTGAACGACGCGCTCGTCGAGCTCGCGAAGCCGACGGCGTTCGTCCTCCACGACCTGCCCGCCCATCGCGGCCAGGAGATCACCGACTCGGTCCTGGACGGACCTCAGTCCGCCGCGTGGGACCAGGCGGAGAATCGGCTGCACGCGCAGAAGGCGATCCTTGAGCATCTCCTCGTTCCCCGGGGCAAGCCCCGGCGATCTCGGTGAGAACCCTCCCGAGGCCGGGTCCGGTCCGTGGACGCATACTCCCACCGGGACCGACGCGCCCACCGGGACGTACGTCGGGCACTCTGGACGGTGGTCGCCGCGGTCGTCCTGCTGGCCGGGTTCGGTCTTGAGGTCCCGATCCCGTTCGCCGGGCTCGCGTCGGTCGTGGCACTCGGAGCCCTCGGCGCGGTGTACCTCGGCTGGTCGGAGGGGATGCTCGCAAGCTACTCCGACGACCTTCGGCTCGCCCGAGAAGGACGGGAATCCGATGGCTTCACCCGCGCGGAGGTCGGCTCGCCGGTCGGTTTCGAACGGGACGTCGGTCGGCCCACCGCGGCCTCTCCCCACGCCCGGAGACGGTATCCGGGGACGTCGGAAGAGGAGAACGACGCGTCGCTTCTGGATGGACCGGGTTCGGGTCAGGTCTGACCCGCGGACTCGGGCTCGGCGCGCAGGCGGACTTGGAGCACGTGCTCGATCTTGCGCACGAGCGCGTCGGGCGGGCGGAAGCTCCCCGACTCGATCTTGAGGACGACCGACTTCTTCTCGTTCAGCTTCTTTCCCAAGACCTCGGGGGTCCACTGGCGGGCCTCCCGCGCGAGGCGGATGCGCTTGCCCCAATCCGGAGCGAGCTCCATCTCCCCGATCTCCTGGTAGAGGTCCCGTTCCTCCAAACGGCGCCGGGGACCCGAAGGGTGGGTGACGCCCATCCCGGGTCGGAACCGCGTACCGTCGGCGGACGGCGCGGTCGCGGGGGCCGGGACCGGGTCGACGAGGGTGCCGAAATGGGCGCACTCGGGGCAGAGGGAAAGGACCGAGCGTTCGAGGCGGACCCGGCTCGTCAGCGGAACTTCCTTGCCGCACATCTCACAGAGCATCGAACTCTCCTACTTCGGTCGCAGGGGCCGAGTCCGCCGGCGTTCTTCCATTCTCCGCCGACCTTCGTCGAACCGGAGGCGCTCCTCCGCGCTTCGACCACGAGGGGCGGCACGGGTGCGAGTCGGCCCGAGAGAGACCGGGCGACCGACGGGACAGCCCTCTAAAGCGGTTTCGCCACGCGCAGCATCTTCATCGCTCCGCGACGACGAACGCTCCCGACCCGAACGACTCCCGGCGCGTTCTGCGGAATCCGGCAGCCCGGACCTGCCGCTCGAGGTCGGCCGCCGTGACGAAACGCATCGGGTGACGGGCAACGTGCCCCTCGAAGAAGGCGACCCACCGACCCGACAGGGTCGACCGGTCGAAGTCGTACACCACGAGCCGACCCCCCGGCCCGAGCACCCTCGCGACCTCCCGGAGCGCGACGTCCGCATGGGAGAAGTGGTGGAACGACAGGAGGGAGACCACCCGGTCGAACCGACCGTCGCCGTACGGGAGCGCCTCCGCAACCCCCGGGACGAACGTCACGGGAGCGCCCGCGGCGCGTCCGCGCGAGACCTTCCGAGCGTCCGGTTCGAGGACCACCAGTTCCCGGGCCCCCGTTCCGAACGTCACCGTGGTCGCTCCGGTGCCCCCACCGAGGTCGAGTAAGCGGGTCCCTTCCGGTTCGACCCGCGAGCGCAGACGCTCGAGGAGCGCCCGCCGCGCCCGGATCCGGAACCGATCCCGTCGCGACGGTCGGTAGCTTGCGGTCATCGTCCGCCCTCGGGGAACCGGAAGCGAGAGCTCTCGGAAGGAACGCTCAGGGAAACTCGTCGTCCCAGAGCCCCCGATGGAACCGACGGCCGACGGAGATCCCCCAGAAGATCCACATCACGACGACGACCACCGGGACGACGATGAACGAGACCAGAACGATAGCGAGGTTCTGGTACCATGCGAACTTCCCGGCGAGGAAGGCAAGGTAGAGTATCACCCAGCAGAGCCCTCCGACGAGCAGGGCGATCGTGGCCGCGATACGGGCCTTGAGCCCTCGGAAGAAGTGGCCGGTCTCCGCCGGTCCCGGGAAGAAGGTCGGGTCCGCCCGGGTCGTCATGCCGGTTTCCCCCGGGCCGACCGGTCGACCAGGTCGTCGAGCCGCTTCGCCACGGCTTTGAGACGGGGGACCATCGGGGTGAGGTCCCCTTTCCCGCCACGACCGAGGTCCTCGAGGAAGGCGATGTACGCCTCCATCTCGGCGAGCGCGTCTTGGGGGGTCCGCGGCCCGCGTCCCATCCATCCCCGCATCCAGTCCGGTCCGCCGCGAGCGGCCTCTGTGACCTCGTACCGCCCGTCGTCCCGCTTACGAACGAGCTTCTCTTCGGCGAGCTGGTCGAGGAGGGGATAGATCGAGCCCGGGGACGGTCGCCACCAACCCATCGACATTCGGTCCATTTCTTCCATGATCTCGGCTCCGTTCATCGGGCCTCGCTCGAGGAGCTGAAGCACCCAGACACGAAGGCCACGGTGACGTTTCGAACCCCACGCGTACGCCCACATACTCGGAATACCGATATCGTTTATTCGATATAAGTGTTTCCTGAAGTGGGGGTGAGGTGAAACCGTTTCATCACCCTACCGACACCTGAAGAGAGGGGAGGCTTCTCCCCCCACCGGAAGGTCATCTATGCCGACCAAGAGCAAGAGCGAGGGCCAGGGAAAGGGAACGAGCCGAGCCAAGGGATCGCTGCCGAAAGCGCACGTGGCGACCATCGCGGTCGTGGTCTCCGACCGGAAGAAGGCGACCGAGTGGTACACGGGTGCCCTCGGTCTCGACCTGGTCGAGAGCATGGACCACTGGGTGGCCGTGGGCCGCAAGGGGAAGGGGGGGCTGCTCCACCTCTGTCAGATGTCCGAGTTCGAACCGAACGCTCCGCTCGAGCCGGGGAATTCGGGGATCACGCTCCGGGTACCGGGGACCGACTTCGTCGCTGCATGCGCCGCGCTCAAGGCGAACGGGGTCGAGTTCATCGAAGGACCGAAGAAAGAGCCGTGGGGCTGGTACGCGACGGTCCGCGACCCGGACGGCAACGAGCTCTTCCTGATGCCCGACCTTTAGCGCCCGCCGCCCGGGCCCCGACCGACGCCGGGGTCCGGGTTTTCCCCGGTTTCGCGCGACGGTAGCTCGACGCACCCACCGGAACCGGTCGCGCGGTCTCTCTCGGAGGCGCGCGGAGACAACGCCTATATAGGAGGACCAACTGGGCGCGCCCGGTGCCCTAGAAAATGGCGCAGAAACCCCACCTAAACATCGTCTTCATCGGACACGTTGACCACGGGAAGTCCACGACCGTCGGCCGCCTCCTCCTCGATACCGGATACATCCGACAGGAAGAGATCGACAAGTACCGGCAGGAGGCCGAAGCGAAGGGGAAGGCGACGTTCGAGTTCGCCTGGGTCATGGATGATCTCAAGGAAGAGCGGGAGCGCGGGGTCACGATCGACATCGCGCACCGCCGCTTTGACACCCAGAAGTACTACTTCACCATCATCGACGCGCCCGGCCACCGGGACTTCGTCAAGAACATGATCACGGGGACGAGCCAGGCCGACGCGGCGGTGCTCGTCTGCTCCGCGGCCGAAGGGGTCCAGGAACAGACCCGGGAGCACATCTTCCTCGCCCGTACGCTCGGGGTGAGCCAAATCATCTGCGCGATCAACAAGATGGACCGCCAGGAGGTCGCCTACTCCGAGGCCAAGTACAACGAGGTCAAGGAGGAGCTGACGAAGCTCCTCAAGAACATCGGCTTCAAGATCGCGGAACAGGTCACGTTCCTGCCGATCTCGGCGTTCAAGGACGACAACATCAACAAGCCGAGCCCGAACATGCCCTGGTTCAAGGGGTCGACGCTCCTCCAGGCGCTCGACAACCTGAAGGTTCCCGAGAAGCCCACCGGGAAGCCCCTCCGGCTCCCGGTCCAGGACGTCTACACGATCACCGGCATCGGGACCGTCCCCGTCGGGCGCGTCGAAACTGGGACGCTCAAGGTCGGCGACAAGATCGTCTTCATGCCGGGCGGAAAGTCCGGGGAAGTAAAGTCGATCGAGATGCATCACGAGGCGGTCCAAGAGGCCGTCCCGGGCGACAACATCGGCTTCAACGTCCGCGGCATCGATAAGAACGACATTCACCGCGGTGAGGTCGCGGGGCCGGCCTCGAACCCGCCCACCGTGGTCGAGAGCTTCACGGCGAACATCCAGGTGCTCAACCACCCGAGCGTCATCACGGTCGGGTACGCGCCGGTCTTCCACTGCCACACCGCCCAGGTCGCCTGTGAGTTCACGGAACTCCTGAAGCGGCTCGACCCCAAGACCGGTCAAACGGCCGAGGAGAACCCGCAGACGCTCAAGACCGGGGACGCGGCGGTCGTCAAGATCACGCCGAAGCGCCCGCTGGTCATCGAGAAGTACAAGGAGTTCCCGCAGCTCGGGCGGTTCGCCGTCCGGGACATGGGGCAGACGGTCGCCGCCGGGGTCGTCGTCGACCTCAAGAAGCGCGAGTAAGCCTCTCGCAGGCGGACGGGCGAGGCCGGAAGGGAGGGACTATCGATGCCGCAGAAGGCCCGAATCTCGCTCAGCGGCACCGACTCCCGGAAGGTCGACTCGATCTGCAAGCAGATCCGCGAGATCTCTCAGAAGACCGGGGTCGCGATCGCCGGGCCAATTCCGCTCCCGACGAAGAAGCTCAAGGTCCCCGTACGCAAGGGCCCGGACGGCGGCGGCTCGAGCACCATCGACCACTGGGAGATGCGGATCCACAAGCGGCTGATCGACATCGACGCTGACGAACGGGCGCTCCGCCAGGTGATGCGGATCCAGGTTCCCGACGGCGTCAACATCGAAATCGTTCTCACCGGTTGACCGCGTGTTCGCGCCGGGCGCGGGCCGC
Organism: uncultured Thermoplasmata archaeon; assembly: GCA_963735185.1. Lineage (GTDB taxonomy): Archaea > Thermoplasmatota > Thermoplasmata > Lutacidiplasmatales > UBA184 > Lutacidiplasma. Next base: position 1,277,235 of record CAVTJV010000007.1, on the reverse strand, counting down.
TACCTAGGAGCGGCCGCCGCGGTCCTCCTGTTCCTGGCCGCCCTTCCCGTCGTCCGGGCGGTCCCTCTGACGCTTCCCTGGAGCGTGGGGCTTCTCGCGGGCGTTGCCATATGGACGTTCTTCGCCATCTTCTTCCGGGACCCCGACCGGACGGTCGGTGAGGGGGTCGTCTCCGCGGCCGACGGGCGCGTCCGCGCCGTTGACCGGGAGGGGGATGTGTGGCGGATCTCGGTGTTCATGAACGTCACCAACGTCCATGTGAACCGGTTCCCGGTCGACGGTAGGGTACGCGAGATGGAGAGCGGGGGGAGCGGGTTCCGGGCCGCGTACCGACCGGACGCCGACCGCAACGTTCAGCGACACTACCGTCTCGATACCGCTCTCGGAACGGTCGAGGTCGTCCAGATCACCGGGGTCGTGGCCCGACGACTCGTCTCCTTCGTCCGGGTGGGGTCCGTCGGAAAGAAGGGAGACCGCCTCGGGATGGTCGTGCTCGGCTCTCGGGTCGACGTGCTCGTGCCCGCAGACCGCGCGAGCCCCGTCGTGCACGTCGGTGACCGGGTCCATGCGGGGACGAGCTCGATCGCGCGGGAGACAGGGCCGTGACCGACCGCTGGCGCGTCGGCGCGAACCTCGCGACGCTCTCGAACGCGGTCCTCGGGGTGGGCGCGGTCCTCTACGTCCTCGCCGGCAACAAGCTCTGGGCGATGCTCCTCATCGTCTGCGCGATCGGGTTCGATGGACTGGACGGGATCCTCTCCCGCCGGAGCCCCGCTCCGGGAACCCGGTTCGGTCGCGTGGCCGACTCGGTCGCGGATGCGGTCTCGTTCGGGGTCGCTCCGGCGTTCCTCATCGCCGTCCACGGGACCGCGGCGACCTGGCAGTCGTGGGAACCGCTCGCGTTGGCGCTCGCCGCGGTCTACCTCGCCGCCGCCGTTGCTCGGTTGACGTACTTCACGGCCCGGGCGTTCGACCGCGGGGAGTTCCTGGGGGTCCCGACCCCCGAGAGCGCGCTCGCGCTCGTGGCGCTGCTCCTGTTCCTCGACACACCCGGCTTCTGGACCGTGCAACCCCTCGCCGAACTCGTCGGAGTCGCCGTCCTCGCCGTGATGATGGTGGTGCCGGTTCGGTACCCGAAGGTCCACCGCGGGAGCCTGCTCCGCGGCCCGATGGCCGCGACCGCGGTGGTCGCCGCGCTCGCCCTCGTCCCGCTCCAGTTCCATCTTGCCGCGGGCTCCGCGCTCTACGAGTTCGCCTACGGAGCCTCCGTGGCGTTCCTCGTCGGGGTGGCGAGCTACTATCTCCTCGGACCGTTCACGGTCCCTCGGGAGCGAGCGGAGTCTCCTCCGAGTCCATGACACCCTCACGTTCCGAGACCGCACCCCGGCTGTCGCGACGGGAAACGCTCCTCTTCGAAGCCGGGATCAAGCTCGGAGGGGTCTTCCATCAGTACCTCGGGATCCCGGTATCGGAGCGGACGGCAACCTCCCTCGCACGGGCGATCGAGGCGGCGGTGGGGCTACAGCCGTTCGTGCGCCGGGTCTCCGTGGGGATCCATCCGAAGCGGGGCGGGCCGCTCGGCCGTGGGAGGTTCGCGTACCGCTACCTCATCCCCGAGATGCTGGACGTGAGCGTCCAGCTCGTCGACGGACCGACCGCGGTGGAGGCACGCCTCCAGCACCGGCCCGACCTGCGATACCCCCTGATGAAGGTCGTCCGAATGAACGACCCGGAGCGCCGCCCCGCCGGGAGGACGCTGCCGACCCGACCCGTCAGGGCGCCTTCGCGACGGCGCCCGCGTCGACCGCGGGCCTAAGGGGCTTGTCGAGCGGCCCACGGCCGCCTCGCGTTGGCCCGTACTTGCGTCGGGTGTAGGCGACCGACGCCGCGGTCCAGAGCGGGAGCGACACGAGGAGCAGACCGCCCGAGACGAGGAAGACCAGGCGGAAGCTCCCGACGAGGGAGAGGATCCCCGAGAGGGCGGCGCCCCCGACCGCGGCGACGCCGCCGAGCGCGGTGTTCACTCCGATGAGGCTTCCCGCGTCCCTTCCGACGAGGCTCCGGAAGAGGATGAGCGAGCTCGCGGTCGTGTAGACGGCGATGGCGGCCCCGAGGACCCCGTAGATCACCAGGTTCGCTTCGAACGCCGCCGGTTCACTGAACGCGACGAACGTGAACCCGGCCGTGGCGAGGTACCCCAGGCTTCGGAGGTACGAGGCCCGTTGGACGAGACGGTCGGGGCCGGCCCGCGTCGAAAGCCCTCCCGTGAACGGAAAGACGAGCGTCTGGGCGAAGTTGTTGGAGACGTTCACGAGGAAGATCGACGAGGCCGCGAGACCGGCCGAGTACAGGTACGGCGTGTAGGAGATGTTGAACAGGTTCCCGGAGAGGTTGAACAGGAACGAGGCGATCATGATGAGAGGGAACTCGTGGTGGAGCTCGGCCCGGGCCCATCGCCGCAGCCGGGTCCAGACGCCGGGTCCGAGGGACGGGCGGGTCGGGAAGAACGGGAACGGGATGCGGAACGAGGTCACGGTTCGGACTCGCGATAGGAGGCTCTCGGGTTGATGGGCGACCTGGGTCGGTTTCGCCTTGGACGGGCTCTCCCGGATCCCGAACCAGATCGCGACCGCGCTGACGAACGCGAGAGCGGCGAGCAGTAGGAGCAGGTTGAGGAGGGCCGCGGACGCGAGCGTCCAGAAGTACCCGACCAGGACCCCGAGGATCGAGCCGATCATGCTCATCTCCTGGAACGAAGCGAACGCGTTCGGGCGCTCGCGGTCGTCAAACTTCTCGAGGATCAGGAGGTTGGACGCGCTCGCCCCGGCGGGAGCGATCGCGCCGATGACCGCGTAGACCACGTAGAGCTCCGGGATCGAATGCACTCCCGAGAGGAGGGCATAGAGGATTCCGTACCCGGCGAAGTTGATGACCAGGAAGGTCCGCCGGACCGGGTACCGGTCCGAGAGGTGGCCCCAGACCACCGACATCAGGATGACCGCGCTGTTGAACAGGGTCGCCGCCACCGCGACGTCAGCCCACGAGCCGTGCAGCGTGATGAGGATCAGTAAGGGAAGGACGACGCCGAAGCCGGCCGTCGCGGCGTTGATCGGAACGAACGCGAGGAGCCACGGCCGGGCGAGCAGGCGACTCGGCCAGGTACGCAGCGAAAGGGCCATCTCCGAATCCGGGGCTACACGGCGCTTACTTAAGCGGCCGTCTTTCGAGTGGCGACGGGGGTCAGTGGGCCGGTTCTTCGAGGAGGCGCGGTCTCCGCCTCCTCGACACGCTTATTAGCTGGGGACTATCTCGCCGCCTCTCGGAGGAGTTTCCGCGTGGCGATAGGATTCGTCCTAATCAGTACCGCGCCGGCCAAGGAGCACGAGGTCTACACTGAGCTCCTTCGCGTCAAGGGAATCGTCGAGCTGCATCCGCTCTTCGGCGAATACGACCTCATCGCCAAGGTCGAGGCCGAGGACTTCAACGCGCTGGGCCAGCTGGTGGTCGACAAGATCCGGTCGGTCCCGGGCGTGATCGACACCAAGACTCTGACGGGCATCAAATTCTGAAGGAGGAACCATGTTCGACCTGTTGGCTTCAGCGGTGGATTTCACCAAGTGGAACGCGTTCGTCGTCGTGCTGCTGCTCGTCTTCGCGCTCTTCCTCATCCTGGCCGGGATCTTCACGGCCTACTTCGGAAGCGGAAAGAGCCGGACCATCGGGGTCGCGCTCCTCGTGGTCGGGCTCGTCGTGGGCGTTCTGGTCGCGTGGCTCTACCACGCCGGGGACTTCGGGTCGAACCAGGGAGGCCTCGGGCCGCTCATCGAGCAGGCGCTCCTCGTGATCGTCGCCGCCGTCATCGGAGCGCTGGTCGCTATCGGGATCTTCCTGGTCGCGATCATGAAGTCGTAGACGGCTCGCTCCGCTCCTTCGGGGCTCCTTGGCGCGTCGGCCGAGGTCGCACGCGGCCGGCTCGTCACGCTCACGAGCGACCTCGGGTCGGCGTACGCCGCCCAGATGAAGGCGGTGCTGATCTCGGCCGGCGTCGCTCCGGCGCAGGTCGTCGACCTCGCCCATGACCTGCCGGCGCACGGTTTGCGAGAGGCGGCGTTCCTCCTCCGCGAGATGGCGCGGCGGTTCCCGCCGTTCGCGGTCCATGTCGCCGTCGTCGACCCGGGCGTCGGCGGTCGTCGAGCCCCGGTCGCGGTCGAGACGAGGGCCGGTCCGCTCCTCGTCGGCCCCGACAACGGGATCCTCGTTCCGCTCGCCGAGGAGCTGGGGGTCCGGGCGGCGTACCGGATCGACCCCGCGCGGCTCCGTCGGAGACCCCCGGTCGGAACCACGTTCGATGGGCGGGACCTCTTCGCTCCGGCCGCGGCGCTCCTCGCGGGCGGCGCGCGCGCGTCGACGCTGGGTCCGGTGACGCAGCTGCGGCCATACTCGATCCCCGATGCCACGCGCACCCCGACCGGGGCTCGCGGCGAAGTGCTCCACGTGGACCGGTTCGGGAACCTCATCACCAATGTACCGTCTCGATGGGTTGGCCCGGAGGTCGCCCGACTCGGGGTCGCCACGGGACGTGGCCGGTTCCGCGCGGTCCGCTGGGCGACCAGCTACGAGTCGCTCGGCCCCGGTGTCCTCGGGGCTCTCGGTTCGAGCTTCGGCCTCGTCGAGGTCGCGGTCGGGGAAGGACGGGCCACGGACCGGCTGGGCGTGAGGGTCGGCGCGACCGTCCGGCTCGCTTGGCTTCGGCGGCCCGCGCCTCGGACTGAAAAGGCTAATAGCGCGCGACCTAGGAAACGGCGGTAACGGACGGACCGTTCTCTCCGGGCGAGCAACTCATGGCCAAACGCGATTACTACGAGGTCCTCGGCGTTCCCAAGACGGCCACGGAGGATGAGATCCGGCAGGCGTACCGGCGCCTCGCCCGTCAGTACCATCCCGACGTCGCCAAGGAGAACCCGAAGGCCGCCGAGGAGAAGTTCAAGGAGTTCTCGGAGGCCTACGAGGTCCTCGCGGACCCGGAGAAGCGGCAGAAGTACGACCAGCTCGGCTTCGCAGGGGTCGAGACCGACTTCGGGCCGGGCGGCTTCAACTGGCAGAACTTCACACACATGGGAGACCTCGAGGACCTGCTCGGCTCCTCCCCACTCTTCCAGCAGTTCTTCTCCGGTTTCGGGATGCCGTTCGGAGGCGGCGGCGGAGGCCGGGTGGGCGGCGCGTACCGGGGGAGCGACGTCGAGCTCACCATCCGCCTCCCGCTTCTCGCCGCCGTTCAGGGCGCCCACCCCACGGTCGAGGTGCCGCACACCGGACCGTGTCCCGACTGCCGTGGGACGGGGGCCCGGAACGGCACGGCCCTCGAGACCTGCCCGGAGTGCCGCGGCGAGGGGCAGGTCCGCCGCGTCCAGAACCGCGGCTACACTCAGCTCATCACGATCGCCGAGTGCCCGCGATGCCACGGCCTCGGCCAGCGGGTCCTCGAGAAGTGCCCCAAGTGCGGAGGGAACGGGAGGGCGACCTCCGTCGAGCGAATCGAGCTCACGGTCCCGCCCGGGGTCGATGACGGCTCCGTTCTCCGCGTCCCCGGGCACGGAGCCCCCGGCGCGAGCGGCGGGAGGCCGGGCGACCTGTTCGTGCAGGTCGTCCTCGAGCCCTCGTCCGAGTTCCACCGCGAGGGGACCGACGTCTTCTCGGAGACGACCGTTCCGTTGTCGGTAGCCCTCCTGGGCGGCGAGGTCGAGGTCGCGACCTTGGAGGGCCGGGCGGCCCTCAAGATCCCCGCCGGGACTCAGCCCGAGACCCAGTTCCGCCTGCGCGGCCGCGGGTTCCCTCGGTTCCGCGGTTCGTCGCGCGGTGACCAGATCGTGACGGCCCACGTGGAGCTGCCACGGTCGCTCTCCGGCCGAGAGAAGGAACTGCTGCGGGAGGCGCTGGGGGCCGGGGCCCCCTCGACCGGGAAGCGGGAGTGGTCGTTCCGTCGGCGCTCGACCTGACCATGCCGGACGAAGAGGAGCCGGTCACGGACCAGTACTTCGCCGAGCAGCCGCGCGCGCGCTCGGACCGGTCGGAGCGTCGGTTCCTCTTCCAAGGAGAGCTGCTCACGTTCGTCGTCGATGCCGGCATCTTCGCCTCGCACGGGCTCGACCCCGGGACTGCGTTGCTCATCGAGAACCTCACCCTCCGTCCTAGGGACCGGGTCCTCGACCTCGGCTGTGGATGGGGGGCGATCGGCATCGCGGCCGCGAAATCCGCTCCAGAAGGCCGGGCCGTGCTCACGGACGTGAACCGGAGGGCGGCGCGGCTCGCCCGAGGGAATATCGAGCGGAATCGCGTCCCGAACGCCGAGGTTCGGGTCGGGTCCCTGTATGCACCGGTCGCCGGCGAGACGTTCGACGTCATCGCGACCAACCCTCCGTTCCACGCGGGGCGTCCGCTCGTCCTCCGGATCCTCTCGGAGGCCCCCGCCTACCTCGCTCCCGACGGACGCCTCGTCCTGGTCGGGAAGGGAAGCCAAGGGATCCGATTCTACCAGGAGTGGCTCGAAGCGCACTGGCCCGGAACGGTCTCCGTCCTCGGTCGGGGGTCCGGGTACCGCGTGCTGGAAGCGCGGCGCGCGCGGACCGAGCGACTCGAGGAACGGCGCGGCCGCGCAACGTAGGTCGCCGCCGTTTCGTCGGCCGAAGCCGTTAAGAGGCACGGCTTTCTCGGCGGCCGCGCCCTCGATGGAGGGGGTCGAACCCGGCATCCGTCCGACCGTTCGCCCCCATCCGGTGAGGCTCCACCCCTAGGGGAGTGACTGCCGCGCCTAAGGAACCGAAGGAAGCCCCGGCCGAACCAGCCGCGACCGCCGCGGACGCCGGGCATGAGCCCGCTCCCGAGAAGGCGGGTCGAAAGGAGAAGCCCGGCAAGGGGAAGGAGGCGAAGGACGCCAAGGAATCGAAGGGCAAGTCCAAGCCCGGCGCCCCGGGGAAGACCACCAAGATCATCCCCGACAACCCGAACTTTCGCTACATCGTCCGTATCGCCAACACCGACCTGGACGGCACCCGCCCGACGGCCCTCGCCCTCACCGGCGTCCGAGGCGTGGGTCTTCGGATCGCCGAGGTCGCCTGCCGCCTCGCCGAGGTCAACGCGAGCGAGATGATCGGGAACCTGCCCGAGCCGACGGTGGAGGGCCTCGAGACTGCCCTGGGGTCCCTCGCCACGAAGCTGCCCCCGTGGATGGTCAACCACCCGAACGAGCCACTTGCGGGAGAGTCGCCCCACCTCTTCGGCCCCGACCTCGAGACCCGACGGCGGGACGACATCAACGTGATGAAGATGATCCGGAGCTACCGCGGCGTCCGCCACGAGCGGGGCCAGAAGGTCCGCGGACAGCGGACCCGGTCCAACGGCCGGACGGGCATGGCCGCGGGCGTGCTCAAGAAGGCCGCGAAGGAAGCGGCCGCCGCCGCGGGCAAGGAAGAGGCCCCGGCAGCCGCGGCTCCAGTCGCTGCCCCGGCCGCGCCCGCCGCCCCGAAGAAGGTGTGAGGGATCGACGATGGGCGACCCGAAGTTCCTGCGACGCACCTACGACACTCCGAAGCATCCGTGGGAGGCGGCCCGGATGGAGGAGGAGCGGAAGCTGCTCACGAAGTACGGCCTCAAGAACAAGCGGGAGCTCTGGAAGGCCCAGTCGATCCTTCGCGGGTTCCGCGGACAGGCGCGGGACCTCCAGGCCCGGTTGCGGGCCGGTGAACCACAGGCCCGTCGCGAGACCGACCAGCTCATCGGCCGGCTGACCCGCCTCGGGCTCCTGCCCGTCGGCACTCCCACGATCGACGACGTCCTCGCGCTCACGACCGAGGACCTCCTCCAGCGCCGCTTCGAGTGGATCGTCTTCCACCGCGGGCTCGCTCCGACGGCCAACGGGGCCCGGCAGTGGATCTCGCACGGCCACATGTCGATCGGCGACCATCGCGTCACGCGCCCCGGCTACCTGGTCCCGTCGGCCGAGGAGCCGCTGATCACCTACTGCCCCACCAGCCCTCTCGCGAACGACGACCACATGGTCCGGGTCGCGCTCCGGGAGCGGCTGCAGGCCCGCACGGCCCCGACGCCTCCGCCTGCTCCCGAGCCTCCCACGGAGGGCGTGTAGGCCATGGCGAAGATCGGCATCGCGCACATCTTCGCGAGCTACAACAACATCCACATCACCGTCACCGACATCACCGGCGCCGAGACCCTAGCGAAGGCGACCGGCGGGATGGTCGTCAAGGCCGCGCGGGACGAATCGAGCCCCTACGCGGCGATGAAGGCGGCCGACCAGATCGCCGCCGTCATCAAGGAAAAGGGGTACGACACGCTCCATGTCCGAGTCCGCGCGCCCGGTGGGAACCTTTCCCGGTCTCCCGGGCCCGGGGCTCAGGCCGCCATCCGAGCCCTGGCACGGGCCGGGGTCCGGATCCAGCGGATCGAGGACGTCACGCCGGTCCCGCACGACGGCACGAAGCCGAAGGGGGGCCGCCGCGGACGGCGGGTGTAGTCGATGGCGATCACGGTCCAGGAACTGAAGCCCCGCTCGACCGCGCTCGAGGTCGAGGGGATGACCGCCTCCCAGGTGAACGCGATCCGGCGCACGCTCCTCTCGGACGTGCCGAAGCTCGCCATCGAGGACGTCGAGTTCCACCTCGGCCCGATCCGGGACGAGGCGACGAACAAGGACTACGACTCCTCGACCAGCATGTTCGACGAGGCGGTCGCGCTGCGCCTCGGCCTGCTCCCGATCCCGACGGACCTCTCCCAGTTCCGGCGCAAGTCCGAATGCGAGTGCGGCGGCGCTGGGTGCGTCCACTGCCAGGTGATGTTCTCCGTCGACAAGAAAGGACCGTGCACCGTCTACGCGAAGGACGTCGTCCCGCTCGGGGACAGCACCCTCGCCATCCTCGAGCCCGACGTTCCGATCGTGCGCCTGGGGGCCCGGCAGGCGCTGCTCGCCTACATGACGGCGGTCGTCGGGACCGCGCGCGAGCACGCGAAGTGGCAGGTCGCCCATGGGGTCGGGATGTACCCGCGCCCGCACGTCAAGATCGCGAAGAAGGAAGGGTGCTCTGACGCCTGTCTGAAGCGCACGGCCGCGTCGTGCCCCGTCAAGATCCTCGAGTTCGCCGGCGGGAAGCTCTCGGTCACGGACGAACCGAAGTGCATCTTCTGCAAGGCGTGCGAGGAGGTCTGCGAGCACGGCTCGATCAAGGTCACGGCCGACGAGGAGGACTTCTTCCTGCGGTTCGAGACCGACGGGTCGCTGACCGCACGCGAGGCGCTCCGCTTCTCGCTCAAGGACCTCAAGCGCCGGTTCGAGGAGCTCCGCGAGGCGATCCAGGCGATCCCGTGAGCCTCGACGGGCTCGTCCAGTCGTAGCGCAACAGCGCGCCGATCCTTCCGAGGGCCGTGAGCTTGTGGCCGGCCTCTCCGTCGTCCCGGACCACGAACAGCCGCACTCGGGCGTCCCGGGCCCGGTCGAGCGTGACGGCGATGGTCGGGTCGGGAAGTAGGGACTCCGAGACGAGGATCGTCTCGGTGGCCCCGACTTCGACCGCCTCCGCGACCTCGACTGGTCCCACGGCGGCTCGGACCCCTCCGGCGAGGGCACGGACGAGCCGTTCGACGACCTCGGCCTCCTCCGCCGCGACGCTCCCCCGCAGGACCTCGGTCGCGCGTCCGCTCTTGAGGAGCTCGTCGACGCCCACCCGGCCGGACTCGGCCGTCGGGTAGACCCGCATCTTACGCGCGAGGGCGGGGTCCTCCTCGGTGAGACGACCCGCGAGCTCCTCCTTGAGGAATCCCGGGCCGGCGATCACGACCGCGTTCGCCTCCGCTCCCTCGCGCCGCAGCAGCATCACGAGCTCCGCCACGTAGGAGCTGCGGTCTTTCTCCGCCTGGCCTCCCTCGTAGCGCTTCCCGGCGATGGTCCGACGCAGGTCCACCACCGGTTCGACCGACCGGCCCCGCAACCGCACGAGCGAGGAATCCCCCCAGTCCACGGCGGCGACGAGGATCGTCGGGTCGCCCTTGCGGTCGAGGCCTTCCTCGAGGATCGTCCGGTCGCCGGTCGTCCAGCTCGATTTCGCCACCGAGAGTTCGTCGCCCTCGGCGAGGTCGAGCGTGTGATGACGGCCGAGGTCGAACGGACCCTCGACGATCGGGCCGGTGATGCGGACGTGCTTCGAAAACCCGTGGAACTCCACCTGCTCCGCGCGCACGACCAGATAGACACGACGGCGGGTGCGCTCCGCTCCCGCGACGTCCGGCGGAGCCTCGGGGTCCCGGCGGGTCGTGGAGGCGCCCACAAGGTCGCCGGGCCGCACGAGCCGGGCGATCCGCCAGAGGTCGCTCGGCGTCTCCAGACGCAGGCGATGAACTCCGGTGGAAGGGTCGCGGTGGATGAGGCGCATGGTCCGCTCCGAGACCTCGGGGACGTGCGGGAAGTACAAGCGGGTTTCGTAGACGGCGCCTCGCCCGCCGACAGGCTTATTGTCGATGGAGCGGGTCGGCGTCGCCCGGAGGCGGAATCCCCTGAGCCGGTACGGGGCGCTGTTCCGGCAGCGCTCGTTCACGGCGTTCCTGACCGCCGGCGCCCTCCAGTTCGCCGCCCCCTCCGCGGTCCTCGTCGTCCTGCTCTACGGTATCGCGTTCGCGTACCCCGCCGGGGAACGCACGACTTACGGCGCGCTCGCCCTCGCGTTTCTGGGGCTCTCGTCGGCCCTCCCGACGCTCGCGGCCGCGTTCTTTTCGGGGGCCCTCGCGGACCGGTTCGACCGGGCGGTCCTGATGCGGACCGTGAACCTCGGCTCTCTCCTCGCGACCGCCGCCCTGGTGAGCGATCTGGTCTTCCTGCCGTCGGCGCACGTGTCGCTCCCGGGGCCGGGAGGGTTCTACATCCCGCTCTGGGTCCTCCTGCTCTATCCGTGCTGGGCGGGGGTCGCGGTGACCGCCACGCTGTTCCGACCGGCATTCAACGCGTCGTTGCCGCGCCTCGTAGGGACCGCCGAACTCCCGACCGCGAACGGCGTGATCTACGCGGTCGCGGCCGGCGTGAGCGCGCTCGCCAGCGTGATCGTCGGGGTGGTCCTCACGTTCGTCGCCCCCGCCTACGCCCTCAGCGTGGCGTTCCTGTTGTTCTTCGCCGTGCAGGTGGCGTTGCTCTTCGTCCACGCGGACTTCTCGGTCTCCCGCCGCGGCCCCGCCCGCTCGGTGCTCAAGGCCGCGACGGAGGGATACGTGTACCTCGCTCGGCGGCGGGGACTCCTCCAGGCCACGGTCGCCGCCCTCGTCACGAACTTCCTTTCGGCGGTCGCGCTCGTCGAGCTGGCCCTCTACGTCGCGAGCTGGCTGAACCTAACCCAAGGGATCTGGTACGGGGCGATCGTCGGGACCTCGACCCTCGGGGTCGCGGTCGGCTTCGTGGTCGCGCCCCGGCTCCGGTTCGAGCCACGGGCGGGCCGAGCGATCATCGTGTTCACCCTCGCGATGGGACTCGCAATCCTCGGCCTCGGGCTCGTCCATTCGATCTGGCTCGCGCTCCCGATCATCTTTGCCTACGGGCTGATGCCCGGGATGATCAACACCGTCTTCCTATCCACCGTCCAGGCGACGGTCCCGGACGAGATGATGGGCCGCGTCTTCTCGGCGGACGAGGTCGGGAGCATGGCCCTCATCCCGGTCGGACAGTACGCCGGAGGGGTCCTCACGGTGGCGGTGGGGGTCCAAGGGACCTACCTTACTGCGGGAGGCACGCTCGTCGTCTTCGGCCTCATCATGGCCGCCTCGTTCCGTGCACTTCGGCACCTGGGATACCGGCCCCCCGAGCGTCCACCCTAGACGACCGACCAGCGGTCGTTGGGGGCGGGGAGTCGAACCGACATCCGTCGGGCGTCGTACCACTCCTGCGTGGGCCCCATCGTCCGAACGAACCCTAGCTGCGTGTAGAGACGGACCGCCGGTTCGTTCCCCTCCGTGACGTTGAGGACGATCGCGGAGACGTTTCGGTCGCGCAGCGCCCGGACCGCGCTCGTGAGCGCCACGCGTCCGAGCCCCCTCCCTTGGAGGGCGGGCTCGGTCATCACGTCGAGGATGAGCACGTGGGCCGCACGCTGGACGGCGATCACCGCGGCCACGAGGCGGCCCTCGAGCGTGACGGCGACCGAGCCCGGCGAAAGGAGCGCCCCCCAACGACCGGCGAAGTACTCCCGCAGCTGGCGGTCGGCGTCGCGCACGGGGTCGAGGGCCTCGAGCGCGAGGTACCGGTCCAGGTGGTCTCGGTAGGCCCTCTCGTGCAGCCGAGCGAGAGCGGGTTCGTCGGTCGGGCGCACCGGCCGGGCGTCGCCTCCGGGCAGCATGGGGACCGTCGGCACCGGTGCGGCCGGCGGAAACGACATCTCGGACCGACCGTACGGAGCGAATCCGCGCTCCCGCATGATCGCCGACTCCTCGTCTGCCGAGAGTCCTGCCAACGGCCCGGGGGCGAAGGCGATCGGCCCGGCCGCGCGCTCGGTAAGGGCGAGCGCGGCGCAGTAGCGCTCTCGGTCGGCGTTGGGAGGAGATAGGTACAGGAGCCGGACCGCGACACCGAGCGGACCGGCCGGTTCCCACAGGACGATGCCCCTCGCCTCTCCTTCGGACGAAAGGAGCCCTCCCGTCGCACGGGCCGAGCGGATCGCCGACTCGATGGGAGGAAGCAGGTCGCGGATATCCTCCCCGGGGGCGAGGCGGGTTCGGAGCGCGCCCGCCGCGAGCGCAAGCGAGGTCGTCTGGTCGACCGGGAACGGTACGAGGGTCAGGGTCACGCCGGGTTCACGAGAGGCATTCTATAAAGAGCGCCCCTAGAACGTACGTTCTGTCCCTCGGACCCAGCACGGGAACGAGGAATCCGGAGCGACGATGCGAAGCCTCAACGACCTGGCAACCGCCCTCGGGCTTCGGCCCGACGAGGTCCATTCGGCCGGCCGGTGGGTTGGCAAGGTCCCGGTCTCGGTCGTGCGCGAGCGCGCCGCGAAGAGATCGTCCGGGAAGCTGATCCTCATCACCGGGATGACCCCGACGAAGCACGGGGAAGGGAAGACCGTCACGGCGATCGGGCTCGCCGACGGGTTCTCTCGGCTGCATCACACGGCCGTCCCCTGTCTGCGCCAACCGTCGCTCGGGCCGATCTTCGGCGTGAAGGGCGGCGCGACCGGTGGCGGTCGGTCGACCGTCGAGCCGTCCGCGGAGATCAATCTCGGCTTTACCGGCGACATCTATTCCGTCGCGTCCGCCCACAACCTCCTCTCCGCCCTCATCGACAACCACATCTTCCACGGGAACTCGCTCCAAATCGACCCGAACCGGATCCTCTGGCCGAGGACGCTCGACATGGAGGACCGGGCCCTCCGACGCATCGTCGTCGGGAAGGGGCACGACCCCCGGTTCGTCGAGCACGAGAGCTCGTTCGTCATCACCGCCGCTTCCGAGGTGATGGTCATCCTCGCGCTCGCCCGCGACTACGTGGACCTGAAGGCCCGGCTCGGCCGCATCGTCGCCGCGCTGACGACCGATGGAGCGGCCGTTCGTCCGTCGGACCTGAAGGGCGCGGGCGCGATGGCCGCGCTGCTGCGCGACGCGCTCGAGCCGAACCTCGTGCAGACCGCCGAGGGCACACCGGCGCTCGTCCACGCCGGACCGTTCGGTAACCTCGCCCACGGCACGTGCAGTCGCCTTTCGATCGAGCTCGGCCTCGCCACGTGCGAGTATTCCATCGTGGAGGCCGGGTTCGCGACCGAGCTGGGTGGAGAGAAGTTCATCGACATCGTCACGCCGACGCTCGGACGGAACGTGGACGCCGCGGTGCTGGTCGCGACCCAGCGCGGACTCCGGTACCAGGGAGGGGCCTCGGACGAGGAGTCGGAGCGCCCGAACCGGGCCGCGCTCGAGCGCGGCCTCGACAACCTGGCCCAGCACCTCGACAACATCGAGACGTTCGGGCCTCCCGCCGTCGTGGCGCTGAACCGGTTCCCCGGGGACACGGCCGAGGAGACGCAGGTCATCCAGCGGTTCTGCAAGGCGCGCGGCGTCGAGGTAGTCGAGGCGAAGGGGTTCGCCGAGGGCGGTTCGGGGACCGTCGACCTCGCGCGCGCGGTCGAGACCGCGGCGGCGCTCGGGCATCAGAGCCACCCGGTGAACGCTCCCGGAATGCCGATCTTCGACCAGGTCGAGTCGATCGCGACCCGGCTGTATGGCGCGACGCACGTGAACCGCACTCCCGAGGCACTCGAGGACCTCGAGCTCCTGAGGCGGATCGGGGAGCTCGAGGGGCCGGTGTGCATCGCGAAGACGCCCGTCTCCCTCTCCGACAATCCGCACGTCCTCGGCCGGCCGCGAGATTTCAATGTCACCGTGGACCGGCTGACCCGGTCCGCAGGGGCCGGGTTCACGGTCGTCTACCTCGGAACGATCGAGACGATGCCGGGACTTCCCTCGCGTCCCTCGGCCGAGGAGATCGACCTCTCGCCGGACGGCGAGGTCCTCGGCGTTCACTAGCGGTCGAGGCCTCCGAACCGGCTCCGAGGCCGGGCCTGCCGGTCCCTGCCTTCCAGGCCGGGTGGGAGCAGGTTCGGACGCCCAGGGTTCTGTTCCGTATTCGGAGTTACGCTCTCTTCCTGGAGACCCCGTCTCCATTCATGGCGGTTGCCGATACTTCGCGGGCTTCGGACGGGCCTCCTCTTTCGAGCTCCAGACGGGAAGCGGAGACGTCTCAAGGAGATTTCATATTCCGTCGGGCCGTACTTCTCGTGGTGCGGACCCATCTGCTGGGCGCTCCAATCACCATGGAGATGGTCCGTCGAGGCACGAAGCTTTTGATAGGGTCGACGGGGGGTCTCGTCGTAGTTTTCGTACTAGGCGCATATCTGACCGGGAGCGGGAGCCCCTTCCTCTTCTGGACCTTCGTTTTAGGTGCCATCGTCACGACCGGGTTCTTCGGATGGTACCTCTCATGTTGGGTCTTCCACCTCGATCCGCGGAATCTCCACACCCTGCCCGATACCGGTCCTCTAGCAAAGAGTCCCTGACCTAGGGAGGTCCACGTCCCGCCCTTGGAAAGCCGAGAAGTGGTCGGACAGCCGACTCCCGAAAACTGAACGGTACCGACGCCCAGTTCGTTTCATATACCAGTTCTTCGATATGTCATTCGTCAGACAAAGATAGGGGTCTTGTCTGACGGGCATGGTCGACACGTCGGAGCGGGTGACGGTACGGATCCCGCAGGAGCTCCTCGAGAAGCTGAAGCAGATTCAGCAGCTCAAGGGGACCCCGACGATCTCCGACACGATCCGGGAGGGGCTCGACCAGTACATCGAGCTGAACCTCCCTCCCCAGAACATCCGCAAGGTCGTGGTCGAGCTCTCCCGGCAGGATAACAGCCGGCTCGAAGAGTTCGTCCGCGAGGGGAACTCGGTCAGCGTGGACGACGCGGTTCGTTCCGCCGTCCGGGAGTACATCCGCAGCCGGATCGAACAGGCCAGCCCGACCGCCCGGGTCCACCGTCGGGAGGGGGAACCGGTCGCAGCCGAGGGGTCCCCTCCGCCCTAGGCGGCGAGGGGACCGATGACCGACGACCCGATCACCGCCAACGCCTGGGGCCCCCTCGCGGTGGCGCCCTCGATCGGGGTCGTCGGTCTCGGCGGCGCGGGCAGCGAAGCGGTCCAGGACCTGATCGCCCTCGGGATCCCCGGGGTCCGGGCGATCGCGGTGAACACGGACGCGGCCCACCTTCTTCGCACGGGGGTCGAGGAACGGATCCTGCTCGGCCATCGGGAGCTTCGAGGGCGAGGCAGCGGAGGGGACCGGGCCCTCGTACTCCGGGCCGCGGAGGAAGGTCAGGAGGAGTTGCTGCGTCGCCTCCGACCTCTCGAGATCG
The DNA here is from genome assembly GCA_963735185.1 of uncultured Thermoplasmata archaeon. Taxonomy (GTDB): domain Archaea; phylum Thermoplasmatota; class Thermoplasmata; order Lutacidiplasmatales; family UBA184; genus Lutacidiplasma. The sequence continues at coordinate 1,261,301 of CAVTJV010000007.1, read as the reverse complement.
TCTTCCTGCTCGCGGGCCTCGGGGGCGGGACCGGCAGCGCCCTTCTCCCGTTCCTGTCGCGCGCCCTCCGCAAGACGGAGACCCTTGCCGTCCCCGTCGTCTTCCTTCCGTTCCAGGTCGAGATCGACAACAACCAGACCCGGAGGGACAACGTAGAAGCGACGGTCTCCGAGCTCGAACAGATGGGAGGACTCCTGGTCGCGCTCGCGAACGAGAAGCTCCGCCGGTTCGAGTCGCTCCCGATCAACCGGGTGTTCCAGGTCCGGAACGCCTACCTCCACTCGCTCGTATCGAGCCTCGTCGACATGGTCGAGAACCCCTCGCAGCTGAACGTCGACCTCGCGAGCCTGAAGAACCACCTGCGCGACGCGGGGCTCTCGACCCTGTTGGTCGGCGAGTATCATGTCTCCGAGCCCGAGAAGCTGGTGCAGCAGGCGCTCACGGACTCGCTCCTCGACTTTCACCTCTCGGAGCGCCCGTCCGCCCTCGTCCACCTCGATGGGGGGTCGAACCTCACCCTTCGGACGCTCGACCGGGTGCTCCGCACGATCAGCTTGAAGCTCAACCAGCCCGACCGGATCGTGTTCGGGACCCGGGTACGGCCCGAGCCGAGGGAGGTCGTCCACCTGACCGCCGTGATCGGCGGCCTCAAGCCGAGGTCGGTCCGCGAGGCGTTGGAGAGCACGGCCGAGGTCACCCGGCCGATCTTCGTCCACTAGCGGGCTACCCGGCCGAGGGGTCCGCCGACGAGCGTCCCGCCTCCCGGAGGTCGAGCTCGTGGTGGACGAGGTCGAGGACCTGGCTCGTCCTCAGGGAGCGCGGGCCGACGGAGGCACGCGGAACGCCGGTCGACACGAGCAGGTCGCGCTCGTCGGGTGTTGGGTCGTACGGGTCGGAGACGACCGCGGCGATGTTCCCCCCGGGCGAGGACCACTCCTCGATCGGACGGCCGTCCTCGCAGAGCCAAACGGGGTTCGGTTGGGCGAGGAACGCTCGAAGCTCCCTCGCCGGGTCCGCGGGCGCCACCGTGAGGCCGGGGGACGACTCGAACGGGCTCGGGAAGTCGACCGAGCGGACCAGGGCGTTCTTGAGGAGGGCCGCAGTGGACCGCTCGTCGGGGTTCAGGAACCGAAGCCTCGCGCCCGTGAGGACGACCCGCCGTGCCTTCGGGGGAGGGTCGGCGACGAAGAGCACGGTCAGCTCGGTGTCCCGGCGCAGGTCGTTTGAGAGGGTGAACGCCGTGGAGACCGCCCGGGCGACCTCGTCCATCCGCCCCGCACCCCCGGCGAGGTCGTTCAGGGTGAACTGGCCGTTGGTCGGGACCCGATGCGCCAGGACCAAGAATCGGCGCATGGGCAACGGTGACGCGTCCGATGGTAAGTCGATGACGGTTCCGCAGGGCCGCCCGAGCTTACGGCTCGGGGACAGGGCCTCGGCGGTGGGAGGTCGGAGGCGCTGGGGGGGCGGGCATCGGGTTCTGGCGTCGCTCGAGCCAGATCTCGTCCCCGAGCTCATGATATACAGCATGGGCGGCGAGCCCCGTGCCGGTCTCCCCGTGCGGGAGCAGGAACCCTCCCGAGCGGTTGGCGTTCGAGGAGTAGACGACCTCCGCCTCGCCCGCCGCGGCCATGGCGGCCGACTCCTCGCGGGCCAGCTCGAAGATGCGCTCCTTTCGGAACATCCAGTAGTGGATCCGCCACTCGCGACCGTCATAGAGGGTCGTCTCGTCCCGCTCGGTCTCCAGGATGCCGGTATCCTCGAGCATGTAGAACGTGTCCCGGTCGTCCGGCTCGAGGACGTTGTCGATGATCCTCTCGTTGAACCCGAAGAAGTTCAGGACATGGGCCGCAATCGACCGAGCGTCCTCGGGGCGCATCCCCTCGTGGCCGACCGACCGTCGGATCGCCTTCGCCAAGGAGTCGAAATCGACGGGCCCAGCGGCGTACGACAATGCGGCGTCGGTAGGAATCCCGGCACGAGTTGTCGTCACGTCCTGCTCCGTGCGGAGGGGCACCGGGTTACGAAGGGTGTAGCGCTTCGGACCCGGACTCTTGGAGGTCCCGCTGGCCGGTCCCCGCATGGGTGGAATCTATCTTTCGGACCGGTATAAGTAACTATGGAAAACCGCGGGTTTCCGCGGTTCCTGTCTTCCCCTGGCCGACCCCTGCCCGGAGCCTGAAGAGGCGGCACTTGGGGGGGCGGAAACCGTCGCCTCCCCCTAGAGGACCACCCGACGGCCCCGACCGACCCGCTGGAGGGCCTCGACGGCCGGGCGCCACTCTTCCTCCTCGATGCGGTACTCGAGCTCCGCGAGCGGCTGGAACTCCTTGGGGAACGGAAAGAGCGATTTTGCGACGTAGACGCGGGCGAACGGGGCCCCCGATGGGCCGTTCCAGGTCTTTCCGGCCTCCACGACGGAACGATACTCGTAGTACTCGGGTGCGGGGACGAACCAGATGATCCGGTCGTCCGTTCCCCTCAGCTTCGTGCCCCGCGAGTAGACCTGGAGGCCGAGATGCTGGACGACCGGGGTGGGAAGGGTGAACAGATGACGCTCTCCCGGGCGCGCCGAGGCGATGAAGCGGTTACGGACCGTCTCGATCGCGAGGGCCTCCCGGGCCGGATGCGAGGCGATCACCCGCACGACCCCCGCGCCTCGGGCCAGGAACGAGATCGTACGGCTGGAGTCCCGGTGCGGTCCCGTCTCGGGCCGGAAGCAGATGAGCTCCGCGACCTCGGCGGGGAGCTGCAGCGTGAGCCAGGTCGGGTGGGTCGCCCGGACGATCACGTACTCCATCGCGAACCGTTCGACGTAGGAGCGCTATAAGAATCCTGTGGACCGTGGCCGGTCGCCGTTCACGTTCGGGGGGCGAGGTGGGAAAGCCCTTCGACCACGTCCCGGAAGTCCTGGGTCGTGAGCACGAGGTCGGCGGCGCGATTCACCTCAGGATAGGGCGAGTTCAAGGCGACCCCGCCGCCTACGAGCGCGAACACCTCGGCATCCGACCAACCGTCGCCTACGTGCGCCACGCGCGATGGCGGGGTCCGGTCCCGGGAGAGGAGGGCGCGCAAGCCCCCCGGCTTGTCGGCTCGCACATCGACCGGAGGACCGATCCTCCCTCCCTCGACCGCCTGGGCCGCCACGCCCTCGGCGGCGTCGAAGCCGAAGGTGCGCCGGTACCAGTCGGCCACGTAGGTGGGGTTGTGGGTCAGTACCGCGACCTCGGCTCCTCGGTCATGCAGTTGGGAGATCCCCTCGGCGATCCCCGCGAGCATCGGGGTCCGCTCCAGAACGGCCTCCACTTCGGCGACGGTGTGCCCGGTGGCGAGGTCGAGCAGGTCGGCGAGGTGGACGTCCTCGTCGATCTGATGGGCGAAGAAACGGCGGTTGGTCTCCTCGAACCCCTCGAGCCGCCCGAACGCCACGGCGATCTCCTTCCAGCCATGGGTCCGCGTCAGCGTCCCGTCGATATCGACGGTGACGAGATACCAAGGGAACCCTCGCTCCACCCTCGACCTCGCTAGGAACGGCGAACGGTCCTCGTGCGGGACCCGAGGTCGAGTTCCGTCCGGGTCGGCTCCGGCCGACCGGGTCTCCTTCTCGAGGTGGCTGGAGGCCTCGGTTCGACCCGCACGTCAGGGTCAGTCGACGGACGAGAGATAACCGTGGTGGCCGGCGTCCGACCCGTTCGAGCTGGTCACCGGGAAAGGTTGATCTCGCCGTCGGAGATGATGTGCCGCGGCGGCAGGCTCTCGGCGATCGCGGCGGCGCGCTCGGCCGAGGCCCGGCGGGCCGCGGTGATCGACCGGACGAACGGCTTCGCACCGATCGGGGCGAAGAGGGTGGTGAACAACCCGACCGCCGCGACCACCGTGTAGATCTCTTTGGTGAAGTACCCCTCTTGGTACAGGATCACCGCCATCGCCAGCTCGACCGCTCCCCGGCTCGACACGAGCATCCCGGCGCAGAGCGATTCGTCCCCGGACCAGCCGAGCGCGCGGGCGAACGCGGACCCGACGAACACCTTCGAGAAGAACGCGTAGAGGGTGAGGGAGGCGAGCGCGAGGATGGAGTAGTCCGCGAAGCTGAGCGTGGTGAAGTCCATCCCGAAGCCGACGAGGGCGAAGAACAGGGGAATGAAGAATCCCCACGTGATGGCGTTGAAGACGAGGCTGATCGTGCGATGGCCCGCTCGGCCGGCGCTCTCCGGCGTGACGAGGAGTCCGGCATAGAACGCCCCGACGATGAACGTGAGGCCTAGGAACTGGGAGTAGAGCGCGGCGCCCAGCCCGGCGATCATCAGGAACCCGAACCCGGCCTCGCGGGACCGCCAGGTGAGGCGGAAGCGGTCGACCCATCGGTCCCAGACGTGGAGCTGGCGCAGGCTCTGGAGCCCCATGTGGATCGCCAGGATGGTCGTGAGGAACAGCCCGACCGTCGCCACCGCGGTCGCGATGTCGAACGCTAGGTTCCCGGTGCCGCTCTCGAGCCGGAGGAGGATGGCGAACGTCGTCACCGCAGCGAGCTCGTTGACGACCGCGGCGTTCATCAGGAACGCTCCGAAGCGGCTGTCGGCGAGGCCGAACTCCCGCAGCATGATGCCGAGGACGGGGAGGGCGGTGATCGAAACGCACAGGGCGATGAAGAGCGAGGTGTCGACCGCGAGCGTGGGGTACAGCAGGCGGACCACGGCGACGCCCACCGCGAACGGGATGGCGAAGATGGCGATGCCCAACGCGGCGGCCGACGGGCCGGTCGCCCGGATCTGGGCGGGGGTCACCGCGAGGCCCGCCATCATGAGGATGAAGAATGTGGCGAGGAACTGGATCCCCGTGAACTCGCTGGACGGGACGCTCGTGAACCCGAGGGCGTTCCCGAGCACGCTCGGTCCGAGCACCACCCCGACCAGGATCTGACCTACGAGCGCGGGGACTCCGAGGCGACTTGCCAGCTCGCCGACGAGAATGGCGAGGCCGATGAGGAGGAACAGGGCCACGATGAACTCGGTGGTCGTGTCCATCTGGTCCCCGTGCTCCACGAAGGTCGCCGCGCTCCGACGCCCGGCACCTCCCCGGCGAGAACCGGAGCGGTCGTGCGACGGACGCGACGGACTTGAACCGGAAGACCTCGGGGGACGATAACAACCTTTGGTCCGAGAGGGCGAAGCTCCCTCTCCGCCCCCGAAGCCGTATGTAGCGCCCGACCGTGAGCGGTTCGTGGACCGGCGTCGACCGACCGCCCCCAGAGCCCCGTTGGACGCCCAGGAGCTCGCTGACGAGGTGAGCGAGCGCCGGTCTCGGGCGCTCGAGGAACCGCTCGACCTACGGTTGCGTCAACGGGACCCGTACCCTCTCATCGAGGTCCGCAACCCCCTCCACCGCACGACCTACCTCGTGATGCGACCCGCGTACCCTGACCGATGGGCGGACATGTGCACGTGCACCGACTTCGCCCGTCGCGGCCTCGGGACCTGTAAGCACATCGAGGCCGCCGACCGCTGGCTCACCACTCACCCCGATGCATCCCCGTCCCCTCCGCCGAAGCCGTCGGTCCGCCCGGCCGTCGTCTGGAAAGAGATTGACCGACGCCTCGAGCGGCCCGGCCGCGGGTCGGTGCCCCCGAGCCGCCGATGGCGCGAGGCGGGCGCCGCGCTGTTCGAGACCGGCCCTTGAACCAACGGTGGACCGAGAAGTAGGGTAAGAAGGGGTTCGGTTCGCCCGGGGGCGCGGGTCGACTCTAGGTGGACGTCATGCCCGGCGCGCCCTTGAGCGCCCGGATCTTGTAGTACTCAGGGTCGACGATGACCTCACCGTTGACGCCCATCGTGTCGAGGGTCTTGAGCGCAAAGCCGCCCTGCTTCTTCGCCGCCTGCCATTCGGGGATCGGGACCGAGAACTTCTGCTCGACCTCCGTCCGGTAGATCGGGCCCGAGTTGTACGAGCAGAACGGGATGACCCGCCCGTCCGGCACGGCGTAGTGGATGTCGCAGCGCATCAGGCGCTGGATGTCGTAGTCGTAGGCGTCCTGGAAGTGCATGTTCCCGATGTAGAGGGTCTGCCAGGTGAACTTCGCGACCGCCTCCTTGCTCCCGCCGGTGAAGATCCCCGCGATGACCCGGACGCAGTTCTTCTCGTTGAGGCCTTCCGGGGCCTTCGAGAAGTCGAAGAACTTCGCCACGTCGTGGAGCAGGCGGGCTCCGGCGACCGCGGTGCGGACCCGCGAGAAGCGGGCGTCCCGGTACTTCTCGATCATCGACTCGACGTTCTCGAAGAATCCGTCGACGTCCATGAACCGGGGGAGCGGGGTGATCTTCTGGCCGTCCTTCGAGATGAACGCGAAGGTGGCGCACCCGCAGCCCGGGTGGGTCGTGAGCGTCATCTTCTCCTCGCCATGGATGATCGAGGTGAGCTCCGAGATCGGGGCCACCGACGGGACCGGGAAGAAGTCCGACTTGTCGAACGGCCCCTCCGTGCAGAGGATCCGGACGAGGTCCGACTGGGTGAACCGCATCTGGAACCGGTCCTTGTCGGGGATCCGCGCCGTGAGCGCGACCGGCTGGAAGTTGACCCCGCGGACGACGTCGATGTTGTCAATCGCGTACTTGACCGTCGGCCAGATCTCCTTCTCGTTGAACCCGCCGACGAGCGTCGGAACCAGGACCACGGAGATCGGCTTGTCCGGCTTGCCCGCGGCGAGCTCGGCCGGGGAGGTGTGCGTGTCCCGGGCCGCTTGGATCGCCTTGTGCTTCGTCTTGAGCAGGGGGACCCCGCGCACCTTTCGATAGATCTCATCGTCGAGACCGTCGAACTGCAGGTACAGGGTATGGAGGCCCGCGTCCCGGCACGCCTGGGCGAAGCCGGGCTCGTTCGCGAACCGGATCCCGTTCGTCGCGACCTGGATCTGCTTGAAGTTGAGGTCCCGGGCGATCGAGACCGCGTCCAGGAAGAGGGGGGAGAGGGTCGGCTCGCCGCCCGAGAACTGGACGGCGACCGTTCCGACGGGCTTCTGCTCCCGGAGGGTCTTGAGCATGAAGTGGATCTGCTCGCGCGTCGGCTCGTAGACGTACCCGGCGGCGTTGGCGTTCGCGAAGCAGACCGGGCACTTCAGGTTGCAGCGGTTCGTCAGGTCGACGAGCGCGAGGCCCGTGTGGGACTTGTGGTGGCTGCACATGCCGCACGTGGTCGGGCAGCCGCGGAACTTGTCGTAGTAGGGGTTCTCGTAGCCGACCCCGTCGTGGGCATACGCCTCCATCCGGAGGTAGAGGTCGACGTCGTTCGAGATGATGTCCCAGAAGTAGCCGTGGGCCCGGCAGGTCTTCTCCATGATGACCCGCCCCTCCTTCTCCCGGACGATCGCCGGGATGACCTTGATGCACTCGGGACAGACCGAGGCGGTCTTGCGGGGTAGGCCACGGGGCGCCTGGAACTCCATCATCACACGTGCCGGCATTCTCGTTTCCTCTCTTTCGGGCCCGCCTGGACGGCTCGGACCAGGTGCCTCACCCATGCCGGTCTACATAACCCATGTGTCGTGCTAAGCGCGACAGAAACCCCTTCCAATGACGGAGAGTCGCACGGCTCGCCTCGCTACAAACCCGCGTTATACGACTCCCGCGGGGAACGGCCGGGCCGCCCGGTACGACCTCTTATGGCCTCCGATGTTTCCCGCCCAACGAGCCCCATGGCGACGAGGAAGAGAGCCCGTAGGAAGAAGGCCGCCCCCCGCTCGCCCCGTCGCCCGACGGCCCAAGCTCGACCCCGGTTCGTGGGCCGGGAGGCGAGCCCGGTCCTCGACCACTACCCAACCCGGGAGGCTGGATTCGCGCCCCGCCGCCCGGCTCCGGTGCAGATCCCGTCTTCACCGCCCTCACCCGCGGCCGCTCCCGCTCCCATGGTCCCCCCTTCCTCGGGGGCGCCGGCACAGCCACTGATCACCCTTGACCGGCCCTTCGACGTGGACGAGTTCTCCACCCTCCTCGGAGGGACCTCGATCCGAGTCACGGTCCCGCGGGAGGCGCTCGGGGAGGTCCTGCGGCGGGTCCTGGAGTTCATGGGGTTCGGGATCTACGTCTACGCGGTCTCGGTTCGTCCGGCCCCGAACGAGCTCCTGAAGAGCTTCGTCGTCGAGCTCCAGCGGGTCGATTATTCCGCCGAAAAGCAGGCCTGGGTGCCGTTCGTGGAGAAGGGGACCGTCGACTCCCCGTTCGGCCCTTCGGGCGGCCGCTCCTGAACCGCCCGTTCGTTAGGACTTCGGTGCGAGGGCCTGCTGGGTCAGGAACGTCGCGACCGCGAACATCGTCACGGCCCAACCAATGAGCCCGAGCAAGTAGACCCAGGCCGCGTACGGATAGAACGCGCCTCCGAAGAGGTCGATCCGGAGGACCTCGACCGCGAGCGTGATCGGGTTGTAGGAAGCGATCCCCTGGAGCCACGCCGGCATCGCGCCCCACGGGTAGAGCGCGGCCGAGGTGAGCAGGACGGGCAGGTTGATCGCGTTCACGAGGGCGAAGTAGGTCTGCGGCTGCTCGATCGTGAAGCCGAGCGCGAGGAACAACGAGGCGAACATCAGCGACAGGAGGAGGATGGCGACCACGATCTCCGCGGCGCCCACCACGGTGACGGTGGCGCTGACATGGAGGCCGGCCAGCCCCACGTCCCCGAGCAGGACCGCCAGACCCAGGACGAGGAAGGCGAGGCCGACCGGCTGGATCGACCCGGCCACCGAGCCGGGAGCCGAAGATGTCGGCCGCCGTGGCGGGGGACGCCGCGGTCCGCTTCAACGTCCCGAACAGCTTGTCGAAGATGACGTTCGCCCCGACGAACAGGGTTGCCGTCACGCACACGAACCCGACCATGCCGGCCGCGAAGTAGGAGAAGTAGTCCGGCGCCCCCAGCAGGTATTGGTGGAGGAGCTGGGTCCGCTGCGTCGGCGACAGGTACGGCGAGTTGAGGAAGCTCGTGAAGTTGAACCCCTGCCCGAACAAGATGAGGTAGAGGATGGGGAGCATGAGGCTCGTGGCGATCGCCGCCGGGTTCCGCGCGATCTTGAGGAGCTCGCGCTTCGTGAGGGCGCTCCAGCGTCGGACGTTCATCGCAGCCCTCGGCGGGTGCTCTGGACACGGGTCAAGAACACCGCCCGGTCGGTTGCCGTCGGTCCCTCGTCCTCGCGGAACTCCCGTCCCGTGAACTCCAGGAACACCTCGTCCAGGCTGGGTCGTCGCAGCGAGACGCCCGCGAGACCGATCCCCAGGCTGGTGGCGGCCCCGACGACCTTCGGGATCAGGGTGTCCCCGCTCGGGCACTTCACCCGGAACGTTCCGTCCTGGGGGGTCACGGCCGTGACCCCGGGGAGGGCCATCAGGGCCGGGCCGAGCGCCGCGGCGTCACCGAGCGGCCGGACCGTGACGATGTCGCCGCCCAGACGGTCCTTGAGCTCGGACGGGGTCCCCGATGCCACGATCTTCCCGTGGTCGATGATCGCAATCCGGTCGCAGACGCCGTCCGCCTCGTCGAGGTAGTGCGTCGTGAGGAAGACGGTCATCCCCGTGTCCTTTCGAAGCTCGCTGACAATCTTCCAGAAGCCCGCCCTTCCCTGAGGGTCCAGCCCGAGCGTCGGCTCGTCCAGGAAGAGCACCCGGGGGGAGTGGATGATCCCGACGGCGAGCTCGAGCCGCCGCCGCATGCCGCCCGAGAACGTCTTCACCAGGCGGTCGGCCGAGTCGGTGAGGGCTAGGCGTTCGAGCAGCTCGTCGACCCTCTTGGACGTCTCGCGGAGAGGGACCGCGAACAGCGCGGCTGCGAGTTCCAGGTTCTCACGCCCCGTGAGGTCCTGGTCGGCCGTGGACTCCTGGAACACGAGCCCGATCCGCTGCTTCAGCGCGTGCGCGTCGTGGAGGACGTCCAGGCCGTCCACGGTCGCCCGACCCGCGGTCGGTCCCAGCACCGCGGTGAGCATGGAGAGCGTGGTCGTCTTCCCGGCACCGTTCGGACCCAGGAAGCCGTAGACATCGCCCTGCTTCACCGAAAAAGAGACGCCGTCCACGGCCTTCACCGAGCCGTTGAACGTCTTCGAAAGCCCTTCCGCTATGATCGCGTCCGACATGCGTGCTTCTGCTCCACCCCCCAGAGCGGAGGTTCATGAGCGTTGCTGCCGAGGTTGCGGAGGGACCCCCCTCGTCGTCCCGCGCGCAACGACGCTCGTGGGTCGGTCACCGCGACCATCGGATCTCCCGAACCGAAGTCGCTGCCCACGGAGTTAAGGCTCGGTCACCTCCGGTGCACGCCGCTGTGGAGGACCGGGCGTCGTCCGTCCGTCGTCTTCCAGCGCCGACCGGAGTTGTTCGGGGGGAGCCGTCCCTCCGGGACAAGGTAATTACCGACCGGCCCTCGGCCGTTCGAGGGTGGGACGATGTCGGTCGGTTCCGGCGAGGCACGCTGGGAGGTGGAACTGCGGGTCCTCCGAGAGGAGCTCCAGCAGATGAGGGCCGAACAGAGGGAGATGGCCCAGTCCGTCCGTCAGCTGGTGCAGACGCTCCGCATGCTGACGGCCCACCTCGGCATCGCGGCCGAGCCGTACGTCCGCAAGGGGAACGAGCCGCCGTCCGACCGAGACCTTCCGGGATTCGGGTAGGGCGGACCCATGGAGATCCTCTACACCGTCCGCGCCCACGTCCCGTCCGAGCACCGGGCGCGACTCTCGGTCGACCTGGAAGGGGTCACCCGGCCCACCGTCGACCTCGTTTTGCCGTCCTGGGTACCCGGCTCCTATCACATCCTCAACTACAGTCGCGGGTTCCGCGACGTCACCGCCCGGCGAGCGTCGGAGGAAGCGCCCCTCCCGACGGTGCGCGTCGACAAGGCCCGATGGCGCATCCCGACCGGAGGCGCCCCCCGGGTCCATGTCGACTACACGGTCTACGGTCACCAGCTCGTGACCGAGGGGTTCGACCTCACCCCGGACCATCTGTTCCTTAACGCCGCCCTCTGCCTACCGTACGTGGACGGCCACCTCTCCGACCCGGTGACCGTCGCCCTCGACGTCCCCACCGAATGGACCGTCGTCACCGAGCTCGAAGAGGTCGGTAGGACCCCTCCTCGCTACCGCGCCCGGAACTACGATGAGCTCGTGGACTCCCCGATCGAGGTCGGTCGGCCCGTTCTCCTGACGGTCCATCCGGCCGGCATCCCGCACCGTATCTCCCTCTGTGGAGAAGGGGGGAACTACGACGCGCACGTCCTCGAACAGGACATCTCCAGGATCGTCGAGGCCACGGTCGCGCTCGTCGGCGACTCCCCCCTATCCCGGTACACGTTCTTCTACCACCTGACGGACGTCGCGGACGGGGGCCTCGAACACGCCTCCTCGACGTCGATCGTCGTACCGAGGGCGGCCTTCCGCCCGGGAGAGTCGTACCGCCATTTCCTCAGCATCACGGCCCACGAGTACCTGCATCTCTACAACGTGAAGCGGATCCGGCCGAAGGTCCTGGGACCGTTCGACTACACCCGAGAGAACTACACTCGGATGCTCTGGTGGATGGAGGGGACGACCGATTACTTCACCTACCTCGTCCTTCGGCGGGCGGGCCTCTTTACCCCGGACCAGTTCCTCGAGCAACGCGCGAAGATCGTCAAGGAGTACCTCGAGACCCCCGGACGGAACCGCATCTCGCTGGAGGAGTTGTCCCTCATCGCCTGGGTCGACCTCTACCAACCGTTCGAGGAGTCCCCGAACCAGTCGGTCTCCTACTACCGGAAGGGCGACCTCGTCTCGCTGTGCCTCGACCTCGAGATCCGCCACCAGAGCGAGACCCGGGCCTCCCTCGAGACCGTTCTACGCCTCCTCTGGAACGAGTACGGCAAGGTCGGCCGCGGGCTCGAGGAGGACGAGCTGCTGCCCGTGGTGAACCGGGCGACCGGGCTCGACCTCACTTCGTTCTTCGACCGGTACGTTCGGGGCACGGAGGAGCTCGACCTGGCGGCGTTCGCTCGCTACGCCGGCCTCGTCCTCGCACCGAAGCCGAAGGGACCGGACGAAAAGGACGAGCCCGAGCCCGGGGACCTCGGCATCGCCGTCGAGGACGCGGGGGGTCTTGCCCGCGTCCGGTACTCCTTCGCCGGGCGGCCCGGACACGCGGCCGGCCTCACTCCGGGCGACGAGATCATCGCGATCAACGATGGCAAGGTCACGTACGCGAACCTCGACAAGACGCTCGAGAAGTCCCCGGCCGGCACACCCCTCGACATCACGGTCTTCCGCCGCGGTTACCTGCACCGGGTTCCGATTACCACGGGGGTCCCACCCCCCCGGAAGTACGCCTTCGCTCCGATGGACTCACCGTCCGAGCTCGCCCAGAAGGTCTACGAGAGCTGGGTCGGCACGAAATGGTTGCCAAGGTCTCCCGCGCCCTAGCCCACCGATATCCACCCCCGCGCAGGTGACCGCCCCCGCCTCGCGAACCGTCTTATGAGCCGAGTCGTTGGAGCCACCTACCATTCGGGTCCTGTCATGACGGAGGAGTCACCGTTCGTCGTAGGGGTGTCGGGCGCCAGCGGCGCGCCGATCGCGATCCGGGTCTTGAAAGCCCTGTACGAGGCGCACGCGGCGGTATCCCTGGTCGTCTCGGAGGGGGCGCGAACGGTCCTTCGCGAGGAATGCGACCTTGATGTGGAGGCGCTGCGGCCGTGGGCCACAAGGCTGTACTCCGACGACGACCTCGCCGCTCCGATCGCCAGCGGGTCGGTCCCGACGCGAGGGATGGTGGTCGTGCCGTGCTCGGCCAACACCGCGGCCAAGGTCGCCCTCGGGCTCGGGGACACGCTGCTCACCCGGGCGGCGGCCGTGCACCTGAAGGAGCGGCGACGCTTCGTTGTGGTCCCGAGAGAGACCCCCCTCTCCACGACCCTCCTGCGGCATCTGACCACGCTGAGCGAGCTCGGAGCGGTCGTGCTCGTTGCCTCTCCCGCGTACTACCTCCGGCCGAAGTCGGTCGAGGAGACGACCGATTACCTGGCGGGAAAGGTGCTCGACCATCTGGGCGTCGCGCACCAGCTGTACCGGGGCTGGAAGGCGGGAACCCCATGAGCGACGGAGGCGCCCCCGCGGTCGCGACCCGGCGGCGTCCCCGGGGAAGCTGGGAGTCTACGCCCCGTGGCCCCTGGTCGGTGTCTCGCTGCTGCTCGTGGCCATCATCGTCCTCACCCCCGTGCTCGTCGCCAACACCCACCAGCCGGGTCCGGGCCTCCTCACGCAGGCCGAGCTCGTCGTCGACAAGATCGCGTTGAACACCAGTCCCCTCCATTTCTACGTCTGGGCATTGGGAGAGACCATCCGCTACGACTCGATCCATGTCGGTCTGGCGACGGCCTTCCTTTGGAACGCAACGGCAGGGGCAGCCCCTCCGTGGAGCGGCCTCAACTGGACCCAATGGTACAACGGGAGCGACGTGCTATCGGTCATCATCTCCTCAAGCGCCAACCCGGTCGCGTTGAACATCTCCGCCCACTACGTCAGCCCTTCCGGGAGCGCCTGGTACGTCGGGATGCTCGCGTTCTACATCCTAGAGGCCACTTCCTCGGGGAGTGAGAGCCTTTATTCCGCCACCGCGACCTCGGGGGTGGCCGTGGCGTCCCCCCTCGCGGTATCCAACACCACACTACCCGTGCCGATCCTGCTCGAGAACGCCGGCAGCGGAGGCGTTCCGTGAAGGCGAGCCGCGTCGCGATCCTCTTGTGGGTCGCCGTCATCGTCGTGCTGCTCATCGTGGAGATCGCCGAGATCACGCACTTTTTCACCCTCCCGGTCCAGAACGCCATCGCCGACCCCCTCGCGTTCGTGGTCGCGCTCATCTTCACGACACTCCTCGCCCTCGTCGGCGCCATCTTCATCGGCGTCTTCCTGTCGCACCGGATCCTGAGCACGGCCGGGTTCACCCCGTTCGAGGAGGAGATGCTCCGGATGCGCGCCGACCTCCGCGAGGTCAAACGCGACGTGGCCGAGCTCCGCGGCCGGGCCGACCCCCGACCCGAGGACGATTCCTCCGCTGACGAGGATGACTCGTGAAGGTGCCGGTCCTCGACAACGGCGGCCAGTGGACGCACCGGGAGTGGCGGGTGCTCCGCGACCTCGGGGCCGAGACGAGGATCCTTCCGAACACGACCCCCTTCGGGGAGTTGGACGCCGACGGCGTGGTCCTTTCGGGAGGCGCGCTCAGCCTCGAAGGGACGGACGCCCCCCTCGGCCGGGTCGGCGAGTGGATCGGGTCCGGGAAGGTGCCGGTGCTCGCGATCTGCGTCGGTCATCAGTTCCTCGGACGTCACTTTGGGGGGCGGGTCGACCGGGCTGCGGCCCCCGAGTTCGGGTCGGTCGAGCTCACGGTGGACCGCCCGGACCATCCGCTCTTCGCAGGATTACCGTCCCACCTCCGGGTGTGGTCGAGCCACAACGACCAGGTGTCGGCCGTTCCTCCCGGCTGGAGCATCCTCGCGCATTCCGCCGCCTGCCCGGTCCAGGCGATGGCGCACCCATCCCTCCTGATCTGGGGGCTTCAGTTCCACCCCGAGGTCGAGCATACCGAAGGCGGTCGGGAGATGTTCCAACATTTCCTCGACGCGTGCCACCGGTGACCCCCGGGAATAAGTACCGCCGCCCGTTCGACGAGCGAGGCGAAGTGTGGCGCGGGTCCGCAGGGCGTCCGGGGTCCGCGAGCACGACCTGGTCGCCCGGGCGAAGGTCCTGAGGGGGTCGGTCGACCCGTTGCTGCCCCGGCTGGGGCCGGAGTGCCCGCACGAGCGGTTCGACCGGCGGCGCGCCGAGCTCGAGGAGGTCCGAGAGGCGCGCGACGACGAACGCCGTCTCGCGAAGCTCTCGCGCTGGGGGGACCCGCTCGCGCGGGCGTACGCGGGTCTCTTGCACTACTACCTCGACCCCAAGCCCCTGTCCGTGGTCGCCTTCGCGCTCCCCGGGGGGCAGGTCTCCTACGCTCCGTTCGCCCGCACCGACCGGGAGGCAGAGGTCGCGGTGCAGCAATCGGACGACCCGGACCGGCTGATGCTCGGGTATCTCGACTGGGCCCGCAAGGGCCTCCATTTCTTCGCGATGCGCAAGAACCTCTTCTGCTCCGGCCTCTCCGCGGTTCCCCCTCCGGAGTTCCGGGCGGAGAAGGTCGCCGACCTCCCCTACCGTCTGACCGAGAACCCGTCCGCCCACCGGTTCGAATGCTCCCACCTCCAGGCCGGTGAGCCCCGACCGTACCTCGAGGTCGGCTGGCCGGGGGCCGGGACCGCTTTTCGGGTCTGCCGACGCTGCGCGAAGAGCGACCGGCACCTCTTGTCGAGCCTCTCCGACGGGACCGCGGGGCCGGACCCTTCGGCGGACTTTCCCGTCTCCGCCGAGCTGAACGTCCGCTGCCAGGGGGGGCCGGAGTGCGTCCACGCCACCCTCCCACCGCTCTCCCGCGGGCTCCGGCGCGATTACGAGCTCGGCAAGCTGTCGGACGCCGGGCTGCTCGACGCCTTCGCTTCGGAGCTTCGAGCCCGTATCGAACGGACCGGTCGCACCACGCTGATCGCGGGGGGGGTCTGCTACGGCAACGAACTGAAGCCGTTCCTGGACGCGCTCCAGCCGACCCCCGTCGAGCGCCATGCCCTCGAGGCCGTTCTCGGCACCTGGGAGGGGCCGTTCGAGGTGGATGAGCCGCGCGCGAGCCGGGCGCTCGAGAAGCTCTGGAGCGACCACGCGGAGACGATCGTCCAGTCGATCGTCCCCGACCCGAAGGAGAGCCGTCGCCTGATCGAGGAGACCCGGTCGTCCCCCGGCCGGGTCGCCGAACTGTTGAAACGGGCGGAACGGTCGAGCGAGGAGAAGGAGCTCCTCGGGACCCTTCCCCGCTACCGCCGTCTCGCGCGCGAGGCGGAGTGGGTGGACCGCGTCGCACGGGCGTTCCGGACCCACCACGAGGCTGGGGCGGAGCGAGCGATCCTGCAGTCGCTGCCGAGCGAGGGCAAGGAGCGGGGACTGGCGTTCGCCTTCCTGGCCGCCCTCGGCCGCGAGAACGCGCAGGCCTGGCAGTTCTCCCCAACCGAACGCGAGTTCGGGGCCTCCCTCAAGGAACGGGCCAGGGAGCTTCTCGCCGCCCCGTCGACCGAGTATCACGGCGCGCTCGACCGGCTCCTCCAGGCCGCAGGGGTGGCCGACTGGGGGGAGAGCGAATCGGGTGCGCAGCCACCGTAGGAACCCTCGGGGACTACCTTCATCGTCTCAGGGGGGTATCTACCTCGAGAGGTAGTAAGAAATAGGCCGCACAACCGTTGGTGGGGCCCAGTAGTGACACGGTCAAGTGGGTAAGTACATGAGCTCAGAGAGGGGCGAACCGGTCCGGGACCGGGCGCAACGACCTTGAGCGGAGACCTCAGCTCGACGTCCAGCGCGATTGTGGTAGCGGGTGACGAGGAGACCCGCGTCCTGCTGCGAGGCCTCCTTCGCCTGCATCACTTCCGGGTGGACGGCGAGGCCGAAGGGGCCACGCAGGCGACCGACCTGATCCGGGTCCACCGCCCCTCCCTCGTGGTCGTGGACGCCAACCTTGCTGAGGGGAGCTCGTCCCTGTTGGTCGGCCAGGCGCGCGCCGTGGTGCCCGGAGTTCGAGTGATCCTGGTCGCGCCCGCGTCGCGGCCCCCCAACCCTCCCGCCGACCCAGCCCAGCGTCCCGACGCCGTTCTTCTCCGACCGTTCCGCATCCGACAATTCGCGGAAGCGCTCGTCCCGTCCGGGGGCGTCGAACCCCCGTCGGCCCCCTAGGGTCGCGCGATCGGGGGAACGTCGTCGGGGACCGCGTAGCGCCGGAGGGCCTCCTCCTCCTCGAAATGGAGGGTGGGGGCGAGCACGACGATCGTATGCATGGGCGGGCCGAAGTCGAGGGTCCGTAGGTGGGCGAACGACCCCACCCAGGCCCGCGCGCTGTCCTGGCCGATCCGGGCGACCACCGCAAAGCGGTCCGAGTCGGTGACGAAACCCCCGTGGGGGTCGCGCTCCCGCATCAGGGCGAGGGCCGCGGTGGCGGTGAGGTACCGTCCCTCCTCGGGACGCAGGTCGAGGAGCACGAGGGTGTGGAGGTCCCGCGCCCGGTTCGAGGCGATGTGCTCGAGCGGGGACCTCGGGGCGAAGCTCTCGGACGGGAGCGGCAGGGAGACGGTGCGCCCGAACCGGTAGTGCATCAGCCCGAGGAATCCGGCGGCCGCGGTCAGGATGCTCGCGTTCGGGCAGTACGTCCAGGTATGACCCGCGCGCTCCGCGGCGAGCCGGAGGGCGACGTGGGTGGTCGCCGCGAACGGGTCGCCCACCACGACCAGGGAGACTCGGGCGTGTTGGGCAAGGGCCTCCAGGATTGGCCCCTCGGATTCTAAGAGGGGCCGGTCCAGGCGATGGATCGGCTTCCCCACGAGGCGGCCGAGCCGTTCTACCGTCCCCTCCGGCGCGACCGATGTGTACTCCTCGGCAAAGACGACCTCGGAGGAGGAGAGGACCGCACGCGCGCGCTCCGAGACCCCCCGCTCGTCAGAGAGTCCGAGGCCCACGAACGCGAGTTCGCCCATCGGTCGGACGGCTCCTAGTCGCGGAACGCGAGCACGGGACAGGGCGCCGACCGGAACAGCTCCTCGAGGAACCGGCGCGTGAGGAGGGGGCTTCCCCCCCGTTCCTCCTCACCGACCAGGAGGAGGCCGTAGCGCTCCTCCCGAGCGGCCTGGAGGAGGAGCTCCGGAAGGCGGCGCCGCCGGCCTAAGGTCGCCTCGGAAAACAGACACTGGCGGTGCACGATCCGGACCCCCCGGGCGCTCGTCTCCTCGCGGTCCTCCTCTGCTTCCTGGTTCGGTCGGCCGCGCGCCCCGAGCGTGAGCGCGATGACGGGCGCCGGCGGGTTGCGCACGGCCAGCTCCTCGGCGAGCAGCATCGCCTTCGGGGCCGGTTGATCCCGGAACGTCGAGACGAGGATCCGGGAGATCTTCGGGGCGGCGAGCGCGAGGCGGTTCAGGACCAGCGCGTCCGCGCGCGAATGCTGGAGGATGCCGGTCGCTGTGTGCCCGACGAAGAAGTGGGAGCTGCGACGGTCGCCCCCCAGGGAGAGCAGGATGGCGTCGACGTTGTGCGATTCGGCGCTCTCCAGGATCTCGCCCGGTACGTCCGTCGCGGCCCGGACCTCCGGGTCGACCCGGACGTCGAGCGCCGCCCCCATTTCGTGCGCGGGGACCACGATGTTGACCGACGCTCGCCACTCCCGGGTCACCTCGGGGAGGGTGGTGGTCGGGATGACGTGGAGGACCCGGATCTCTCCGTCGGCCTCGAGGAGCATCGAGGCGAACCGAAGCATCGGCTCGACCTCGGAGGCGGTCTGCACCGGAACCAGGATCTGTCGGTACATGTTCACTTCCCGATGAGCGGGAGCAGCGCGAGGTCGAGTTTCAGGACGTTCACGTACGGTACCCCGACGTAGGGGATGACCGGGTTCGTGATATACGAATTGACCAGGTCCGTGAGGCGGGCGACCGACACAAACTGGAGGGTCGAGTTATTGGCCGTGGCCTCCGAGATCCGCGGGATCTGGATCAGGACCGCCTGGGGGACGAGGTCCGGGTCGAGGTCCGACCCGGACGGCGCGACGAGCCAGTACGGCAGGGTGTGGTTCGCGCTGTAGTTCCACGCCACGTCCATGTACGCGATCGTCTCGTTCAGGAGCGCCCCGAGCGCCGGGTCGCTCGGCCCGGGCGGCGTATCGGCCCCCAGCGTCGTGTTGTAGTCCGTCATGGAAGGTCGTTCCCAGAAGAGGTACGGCGCGCTCGTGTTCTGAGCGATGAGCGAGGAACCGATGACATTGCCGTTCGGGTCTCGGAGGAGCGACCCGCTCGCGACCGAAGGGTCGGTGAGCTCGGCGATCCCCGTGACGATGGCGGGGTAGACGACCCCCGAGACCACGATGGCCAGGACGAGGAAGACGACCGTCGCTCGCACGTGCTGGAGGCCGGAGTGGGTGCGGGTCCGAGCGGACGGGGAGGCCCCGCCGGCTCCTTCGGGGCCGCCGGGGAAGGGACCGAGGAGGCGCTCATAGTCCCCTAGCGGCAACAGGTGGGTGACGACGACCCCCAGGTACTGGACCCAGGGAAGCGTCTCTACCCACGCGAGGAAGATGTAGATGAGCTTGATCCCAACGAACGCGCTGATCAAACCGCCAAACCCGTAGAGGAGAAGGTTCCGGCGCAAGAGGTCAATCGCGCTCCTGGGTCGGAACGGGACACCATAGAGGGCCATGGGAATCAGCAGCGGGATGATGACCGCGTTGAACACGAGCGCGGAGATCACGGCGAGGTCAGGGTTGGAAAGGCCGAGCAGGTTCAGGATCGCGATCCCGGGCAGGGTTCCGGCACCTGCCGCGATGAAGACCGCCGGGATGATGGCGAAGTATTTCGCGACGTCGTTGGTGATCGAGAACGTCGTGAGCCCGCCGCGCGTGATGAGGAGCTGCTTGCCGATCGATACGACCTCGATCAGCTTCGTGGGGTCGCTGTCCAGGTCGACCATGTTGCCGGCCTCCTTCGCCGCGCTCGTCCCACTGTTCATGGCGAGACCCACATCCGCCCGCGCGAGCGCCGGGGCGTCGTTCGTCCCGTCCCCGGTCATCGCGACGAGTCGTCCCTGGGCCTTCTCCCGTTGGATCAGGACGAGCTTCGCCTCGGGTTTGGCCTCGGCTACGTAGTCGTCGACACCGCTCTCCTGGGCGATCGCCGCCGCGGTGAGCCGATTGTCGCCCGTGCACATGATCGTGCGAATGCCCATCGTCTTGAGCTCGCGAAGACGGTCTTTGATGCCCGGCTTCACCACGTCCTTGAAGTACACGAGACCGAGCGCGCGCCTCCCGCTCGCGATCGCGAGGGGCGTCATCCCTTGCTGGGACGCTTCGGTCGCCTTTCGCCGGAGCTCGAGGGGGAGGATTGCTCCGTACGTCTCGATCGCCTGGAGCGACCCCTTGAACACCTCCCGTCCGTCGGCGAGGACGATCCCGCTCATGCGCCGCTCGGCCGTAAAGGGGAGGACCTTGAACGTCCCCGGCTCGAGGCGGCGGGGCTGGGTCCCCCGGCGGGCGACGAGGCGGACAATCGAACGTCCTTCGGGGGTCTCGTCGAGGCTCGAGCAGAGCAGGGCCGCGTCGAGCAGCTCGGCCATCGATACCTCCGGGGCAGTGACGAGCTGAACCGCGAGACGGTTCCCGATGGTGATCGTTCCCGTCTTGTCCAGGATCAGGACATCCAGGTCGCCGGCGGCCTCGACGGCTTTTCCGGACTTCGCGATGACGTTCGCTCGGGCGACCCGGTTGACTCCGGAGATTCCAATCGCGGGAAGGAGCGCCCCGATCGTCGTCGGCATCAGGCAGACGAACAGTGCGACGATCGTTGCGATGTCGATGTAGATGATGTCCGTGAAGTCCGCGAGGAAGATGAACGTCACGACCACGGTGAAGAGCGAGATCGTGAACGCGTAGAGCAGCACGCCAAGGGCGAGCTCGTTCGGGGTCCGGTCCCGTCCCTGACCTTCGACGAGGCGGATCATGCGGTCGAGGAATGACTCGCCCTTCTCCGTCGTGACCCGGATCCGGATGGTCCCCTGGAGGACGCGGGTCCCTCCCAGAACGCTCGTCTTGTCCCCGCCGCTCTCCCGGGTGACTGCTTCGGACTCCCCGGTCATCATCGACTCGTCGATCAGTGCCGCCCCGTGGATCACATCGCCATCGATCGGGATCGGCTCGCCCGGACGAACCTCGACCGTGTCCCCCACCCGAAGGACGTCGGAGGCGACCCAGACGAGGCTGCCGTCCGGACGGACCTGGCGCGCCTGGATGCCGCTCTGGATCTCTCGGAGGCTGTCGGCCTGGGCCCTTCCCTGGGCCTCGGCGAGCGCATCCGAGAGGTTCGCGAACCACAGGGTGAGGAATAGGATGACCGTCACGGCGAGGTAGTAGTCGGGATTGTAGGTGCGAGCGATGTCGGGGAACGCCCACGGAGCGAGAGTGAGCACGACCAGGAAGAGGAACAGAAGGTAGACGCAGAACATCATCGGGTTGTGGATTTCCCGGCGAGGGTCGAAGCCCCGGAACGACGACGCGAGGACCCTGCGCCCGGACATATGTGGGACCTTGCGGACCGAGACGTGGGCTCCCGGTTCCATCGTGAACTCGGACGCCACGCTACATCCCTCCGAAGATCTGGGCCAGCGGCCCCATCGCCATCACGGGCAGGAAGAGGAGCGCCGTCACGATGATCAGGAACAGAGTGAGGTAGATCGTGAACGTGCCACTGGCGGTCTTCATGGTGCCCGCGCTCGCGGGCAGGGCTTCCTGGCTCGCGAACAGGTCCGCGACCATGAGCATCGCCAGGATCGGCACGTACCGGCCGACGAGCATGACGACCGCCCCGGCGACGTTGAAGAAGAGCGTCTGGTCGTTGAATGCACCGGTGGAAAGGGCGCTCCCGTTGTTCGCGGATTCCGACGTGAATTCGTACAGGACTGAGGTGAAGTTGTGAGATGTGACGCCGATCGTGGACCCATCCACTACCACGAAGTTTCCTGCGACCGCGACGACGAACGGCAATAGGATGGTGGCCGGGTGGATGATGAGGGCCATGGCCGCCCACTTCACGTGGGAGGTCTTGATCTTCTTCCCCAGGTACTCCGGAGTCCTTCCCACCATCAGGCCGGCGACGAAGATCCCGAGGATCGAGAAGAGCAACAGCATCGCGAACCCGGTGCCCACCCCGCCCGGAGTGCTCTGGGTGAACATCCCGAAGAGTAGGTCGAGCTGCGCGATCGGGGATATCGAGCCGATCTGAAGGTTGTTCGCGCCGACATTACAGTACACGCTCACGACTTGGAAGGTCGAGGCCTCGCTCAGGCTGAAGCGAGTGTCCACCCCGACCGGGTACCCATTCGTCTGCGCCCCCAGGCCCGAGACTGTGGAGAGCGCCGGATTGGTCGCCGCCTGGAATACGATGAACAGCGTGAGCGCGACCGCGAGAATCATGAGTATCGTCCCGACGTAGGGCCACGCTTCGTTCTTCCGTCGGACGATCTCGCCGAACGCGAACGGGGCGGAGAACGGGAAGACGAGCATGAGACCGGTCCCCCAGAGGTTGGAGAACGCGGAGGGATTCGCGATGGGGGAGGCCATGTTGGCGGAGTAGAAGCCGCCCCCATTCGATCCGAGCAGCGAGATCGACTGGAAGCTCGCCACGGGACCCAGGTAGATCGTCTGGGTGCCCCCGGTGAGTGGATGGGCATTGACGAACCCGGTGAACGTTTCGGGCACGCCCAGGAGGACGAACACCAGGGCGCCCACGACCGCTAGCGGCAGGAGGAGGCGGGTGACGGACCGCGTCATGTCGACGTAGAAGTTCCCAATCGTCCCGTCCTTACGGACAAAGCCGCGCACCATCGCGGCGAGGACGGAGAGGCCGGTCGCGGGGGAGAGGAAGAGGGCGAGCGGCCACGCCACCATCAGGGAGCCGAGGCTCACCTGAGACTCGTTCGTGAAGTGCGTGAAGTTGGTGTTGGTCGTGAAGCTGGACGCGGAGTGGAACGCGAGGTCCCATCCCATGTTCGGGACCCCGAGCGGGTTCAGGGGGGTCTGTGACTGGAAGAAGAACCAGAAGAACAGGAAGGCGAGCACCCCGCCGTTCACGAGGAGGAGCGCAAGCATGTACTCGCGAATCCGCATCTGGTGGCGCGGAGAGGTCCCGAGGAGGCGGTAGACGACCGATTCGATCGGGTTCCAGAAGGCGTCCCCGAGCACGGGTCGGTCCATGTAGACCCGGCCGAGGTAGCTCCCGAACCAGGGAGCGAGGGCTAGGGCGAGGCCCAAAACTACGAGGACATCCCAGAGCGACTGAACATCGAAGGACATCGACCTCCTTCGTCAGAACCGCTCGGGATGGATCATGCAGTAGACCAAGTAGAACGTGAGGACGACGCAAATGAGCGACAACGTCACCAGTCCCAAGTTCTGGACTACCCAGGAAAGCGAGCCCATGGATTGACTTGGGGCGTTGAACCCGGGTCTCCTTATTTAGCCTCAATGACCGGGAGGCAACGTCCCACGCTGCGGCCGAAGGTTTATACGGTACCTTTCGCGCCCGGCGCCTTCCCCGGACCGACCCCGTCAGCGGCGTCGCTCGACCGTTTCCTCGCCTCGCGCGAGAGCCGTCGGACGATCCGCCGCATCGCTTGCTCCCGGCGCACTTCCGCCACCTGGTACCGGACGTCCCGGGTCTCCCGGGTCAGGAGAACGGTGACCCGACCGATCGAGCTGCGGCCCGTCCTTCCCCGCCGCTGGATCGCCCGGATCTCGCTCGGCACCGACTCGAAGAAGACCACCAGGTCGACGTCGGGGACGTCCAGCCCTTCCTCGGCGACGCTGCTCGCGACCAGGATGGGGAAGCGGCCCTCCCGGAACCCCGTGAGGATGCGGGCCTGCTCCTTCTGGTTCATCCCTTTGTCCTCGGCGTCCCGCGTCGCCTGACCGACGAACCGACCGGTCGTCCATCCCTGGAGCTCGAGGATCGATTGGATCGTCTGGATCGTGTCCCGGTACTGGGCGAAGACCAGGATCCGGGGCGGGTGCTCCCGAGGACGGGCGAGGGTCTCTCGGACGAGCTCCACGAGCGTGTCGAGCTTGGGATGGGAGGACTCGCGGGACGACCGGAGGAACTCCTCCGCCTCCCGACGGGCCGTGACGACCTCGGGCAGCTTCAGGACGGCGACGTCCCCACGGCTCGGCTTCTCCTTGGCGGCGACCCGGTCCAGGTACTGCACGAACGGGGCGATCCCTTGGGTCTCGAGGCGTTCCTGAGCGTGGTGCAGGTGGAGCAGGACCAGTTGGTGAAACAGCGGCCCGAACCGGCGGACCATCGGCCCCGGACGGGCGAAGATCTCGGCCCGCAGGGCGATCAGGTCCTTGACCGAGATCGATCCGATCGGCTTCTTCCGGAGGTATCCCATCTTCTGGAGCTTGCGCGCTTCGGCGTGGGCGGCGGTCTCGAGCAGCTCGCGGATCCGCTGGGCCTCCGGCGGGAGGTCCACCCATCGGTAGTCGATCTCGACGGGTTGGACGAACTCCCGGACCCCGTCGTCCTCCCGGCTCCGCGCTTCGATCCGGCTGACCCCGAGGTTGGCGACGACCTCCTCGATCCGTTCGTCCTTTCCGCCCGGAGAGGCGGTGAGGCCGAGGACCCGGCCCCCGTGGGGCCGGTCGGCGCGGTACCGAGCGGCGAGGGGCACGTAGGCGTACTTCCCCACGGCGTGGTGGGCCTCGTCGAACACGACCAGCGACACGTCCGATAGCCCGTAGCGGTCGGCCGCGAGGTCGTTCACGACGATCTCGGGGGTCGCGAAGACCACGTCGGCGGTCTCCCACGCTCCTTCCCGGATCGGTCGCTTGACCGTGCCCGTGAACCGCGCGAATCGCAGCGGGATGAGCCACCGGCCGAACG
Source organism: uncultured Thermoplasmata archaeon (assembly GCA_963735185.1). GTDB lineage: Archaea > Thermoplasmatota > Thermoplasmata > Lutacidiplasmatales > UBA184 > Lutacidiplasma. The sequence continues at coordinate 1,236,773 of CAVTJV010000007.1, read as the reverse complement.
ACTCGGAGTGTTGCTGTACGAGCGGCCGCGTCGGTGCCAGAACCAGGACCTTCTCGTCCGCCCGACGGAGCGCCTCGGCGGCGAGCAGGGCGGCGATGATGGTCTTCCCGAGTCCCGTCGGAAGGACCACGAGCAGGTCTTCCGTGAGACCGATGCGGGCCATGTCGAGCTGGAAGGGGAGGGCGCGGACCTCGCCGGACCTCAGCAACGGGTGGACGACGTAACCGTCCACGACCTCCCAGGTTCCGGGGAGAGCGGGCGGGTGAGGGCGCCCTGCGGGCGGCTCGTCCGCTACCGGGCCCTCTCCGCCGGTGAAGTCGTCCAAGAGTCGCTGCCGGGGCACGGAGCGTTACCTCGGCCCGCCATGCGAACGCGGTGCCTTAGGGGCTTGCCCTTCCCTTAGGCGCCCGTCCGAGGGAGCGGAGGGCGGGCGGCGGCTCACCGACCTGGTGCCGGGACCCCGACGGGCCGCCCGGTAGCCACGCTTTTAGCCGCTCCATTCTCCTCCGCTTCGGTTGAGGAGCCATGCCGGTCAAGGTCGAGGAATTCGGTCACTTCATCGACGGAAAGTGGGTTGTCCCGGCCCGCGCGAAGCGGTTCGAGACCGTGAACCCCGCCACGGGCGAGAAGGTCGGGTCGTTCGTCGTCGGGACCCCCGAGGACGTGAGCTCGGCGGTCGCGGCGGCCGCGAAGGCGTTCCCGAAGTGGCGCGACACCCCCGCTCCGATCCGGGGCGAGCTCCTTCTCGAGGTCGCCCGACGAATGCGGGCGGCGAAGCCGGCCCTCGGACGGGTCGTCACCCAAGAGATGGGCAAGGTGATCAGCGAGGCCCTCGGCGACGTTCAGGAATCGATCGACTTCATCGAGTACATGGCGGGGGAGGGACGGCGGCTCGCCGGCGAGACCATCCCGTCGGAGCTGCGGTCGAAGTTCTGCATGACGATCCGACAGCCGAAGGGCGTCGTGGCGTGCATCACGCCGTGGAACTTCCCGACGGCCATCCCGAACTGGAAGATCGCTGCAGCGCTGATCACCGGTAACACCATCGTCTTCAAGCCGGCCACGAACACGGCCCGGTGCGGCGCCGAGGTCGTCAAGATCTACACGGAGGCAGGTCTCCCTGCAGGGGCCCTTAACTTCGTTACCGGGTCGGGAAGCGTGGTCGGGAACGCGCTCGTCGGCGACCCGCGGATCCGCACGGTCTCGTTCACCGGCGGGGTCGAGGCGGGCCGGGACGTCTACGTACGGGGCGCTCAGGGACTCAAGATGGTCCACCTCGAGCTCGGCGGGAAGAACCCGGTGATCCTCATGGACGACGCCGACCTACCGCTCGCGCTCGACGGGGTCCTCTTCGGCGCGTTCGGCACGGCTGGCCAGCGGTGCACCGCGACCAGTCGTCTCATCGTCCACACGAAGGTCTACGACCGGTTCTTGCAGATGCTCACGGAACGCCTCGACCACTTCCCGGTCGGCGACCCGCTCGACCCGAAGACCGGCATGGGCCCGGTCGCCTCTGCCGACCAGGAGCGGAAGATCCTCGAGTACATCGAGGTCGGGAAGAAGGAGGCCAAGCTCCGGTACGGCGGGCGGAAGCTCACCGGCGGGGCCTACGACCGGGGCTTCTTCCTCGAGCCGACGATCTTCGAGACGGCCCACGGGACCCGGATCTCGAAGGAGGAGATCTTCGGCCCGGTCCTCTCCGTGATCCGGGTGAAGGACTACGATGAGGCCGTTCGGGTCGCGAACGATGTCGACTACGGGCTCTCCTCGTCGATCTACACCCGGGACGTGAACCAGGCGTTCCGGGCGATCCACGACCTGGAGGCGGGGATCACGTACATCAACGCCCCCACGATCGGAGCAGAGGTCCAGCTCCCGTTCGGCGGCATCAAGAACACCGGGAACGGCGGCCGAGAGGCCGGCAGCGTAGCGATCGAGGAGTTCACCGAGATCAAGACGGTCTTCGTCGACTTCTCGGCCAAGCTCCAAAAGGCCCAGATCGATACCGAAACCAGCTCATGAGCGGCTACCGCGCCACCGACGAGCAGCTCGACCGCGAGATCGCCGCGCTCGAGCGCATCGGCCGCGTCCGGCTCCGGCGCGCCACCTGGGAGCTGAACGAGATCGACAAGGACCTCCGCGAGCTCCGCAAGGAGAAGGCCCGTCGGGCCGCTCGTGCCACGGAGATGATCTCGTCCGAAACGCCGGTATCGGCGGAATCACCCGCCTCGGAGAGCTGACCCGAGGTCGGGACTGCCCGCTCCGCCGTTGAGGGTTGAGGGCCGGAACAGAGTCCGCGGGGGGACTCAGAACGGCCCGGTGCCCGCGGGGTTATCGAAGTTCGTGAGCAGCATCTGGCCCCGCGGCTTCGGCCGGCCCACCGGAGCGATGAGTGGGTCCTCCTCGAGGGCCGGCATCGTTTCCGAGATCGGGACGTCCACGATGATCTCCCGAGTGCGTCCGCCGCGACCCCGCGAGACGATCGTCGCGCGGATCAGTCCGAGCGACTCGAGCTCGGAGACATAGTTCGAGATCGAGCGAGCGTGGAGGGGCTGGAGACCGAGGCGTTCGGCGAGCCGACGGTAGCTGTCGTAGACCTCGCCCGTGAGGACCCCGGTGCGCCGGCGCTCGAACGACTGCAGGATCGCGTAGAGGAGGACCTTGCAGTGGGGCGGGAGGGTGCGGCAGCAATCGATGATGATGTCCTGCTCGAGCCGGTTCTTCGCCTTCACGACGTGGTCGGGGGTGATCCGCTTCGCGTGGTCCCGCTCGGCCATCTCGGCGGCGAGCCGAAGGAGGGCGAGCGCCCGCCGGGCGTCCCCGTTCTCGAGGGCCGCGTAGGCCGCGCACCGCTCGACCACCCCCGGGTCGACGACCCCGTCCCGGAACGCTTCGCGGGCGCGGTCCCGCAGGATGTCCTGGAGCTGGGTCGCGTCGTACGGCGGGAAGAGGATCTTCTCCTCGTTGAGCCGACTTCGGACGCGGGCGTCGAGATGGTTCGTGAACTTGAGGTCGTTCGAGATGCCGATGATGGCGAGTCGCGCGTTCTCGAGCTCCGTGTTGATCTGGCTCAACGTGTAGAGGATGTTGTCGCCGCTGCGCGCGACCAATCGGTCGACTTCGTCGAGGACCAGGAGGAGGATCCCTCCGTTCGCATCCATCAGGCGTCGCATCCCGCTCTGGACGCGGTCGAGCGACCAGCCGGTCGGGATCCGGTCGGCCTCGTTCTTCGCGAAGCTGTTGGCGATCGTCTGGAGGAGGCTGTACGGCGTGTCGATGTTGCCGCAGTTCAGCGTGACGAACGAGAGGCCCGAAGAAAGCTCGGTCCGTCGCTGGAGGTCCTGCCGCACCTGGGCGACGACCGCGGTCTTGCCGGTCCCGATCTTGCCGTAGATCAGGAGGTTCGACGGAAGGTCACCGCGCAGGGACGGAGCGAGGATCTCGGCGACCTGTCGGATCTGCTCCTCTCGGTGCGGGAGCCGGCTCGGAACGTAGGAGTCCCGGAGGACCTCGCGACTGCCGCGGAACAGTTCGCTCTTCGCGGAGAAGATCGAGTCGAGGATCCCGCCGGTCGAGGCCGGAGGGTTCCCGGGCGCGGACGCCGCGGGGACCGGCACCGGTGCTCCCGCGCCGCTCGCGCCCGGGCGGCGGTCGCTGACGGGGGCGACCGCCGGATTCGAGGCTTGGCCGTTTTCGAGGGGGTCCGGCGCGTCCACCGGCCGGTCTTCGTTAGCTGGTGACACCGTCGAAGCCTGCCCGGGCCTCGGGCAGCGGTGCGAGGAACGCGAGCCATATGTAGCTTGTGCCGCCGCGGGCTCCGGAAAGCCCGACGAACGCGACGAACGCCGTCGAAATGGCCCGGAGGGACCGTTTCGCTCGACCGAACCCATTTGAAGGAGCGCCGCTGTCGGCTTGATGATGCCTAACTCCCGGTCGGGGGACCGTTCTTCCCCCATCTCGGCCCCCATGGTCATAGTCAAGCTTGGTGGGAGCGTCATCACCCGCAAGCGGGAGGTCGAACGGATCCGCCCGAAGATCCTCGCGCGACTGGCGCGCGAGGTCGCCGGAGTCCGGGACCGCCGGGTGGTCCTCCTTCACGGCGCCGGTTCGTTCGGACACCCGGGCGCAAAGCGGTTCGGGCTGGCCGTTCCCCCCGAGGAGGGGACCTCAGGGACCGAGCGGGTCCGAGGCGCGGCGATCGTCGCCGCCGAGGTCCGGCGTCTGCACCTCGCGGTCCTCCGCGAGCTCATCCACGCGGGAGCGGCTGCGGCCTCCGTCCCGATGTCGACCCACGCTCGCAACCGAGCGGGCGAGCTGGTCCACCTTGACCCCACCCCCGTGACGGCCGCGTTGGACGCAGGGTTCCTGCCCGTCTCCTTCGGCGACGTGGTACCCGACGAGACCTGGGGCTCGTCGATCCTGAGCGCCGACACCATCGCGCTCGCGCTCGCACCAGCCCTGGGGGCCGAGCGGGTCGTCTTCGTCAGCGACGTCGAGGGGATCCTCGAGGGACCCCTCGGGCGTCGGCGGTCCGTCGTCCGGGAGGTCACGCCGGACACGGTCGCCGCGCTCCGTCCCCCCACGGGAGCGGCCGACGTTACCGGCGGAATCCGCGGCAAAGCGACCGCGATGCTCGCCATCGCGGCCGCCGGCGCGGACGCAGGTCTTATTAGCGGACTATCGGATGGAGCGGTCGCGCGTGCGATCCGGGGCGGAATGGAGTACGGGAGCTGGGCTCGTGCGAGATCCTCCTGACCCGTCCGAACCGGGCGGTATCGACTTGAGCCACCGGAAGGCCGAACACGTCCGGGTCGTCCTGGGAAAGGACGTCGAGGGTCGATACAAGTATTGGAATGACGTCCAGCTCCTCCACCGCGCGCTCCCGGAGATCGACTTCGAAGAGATCGACCCTTCTGTGACCTTGCTCGACCACCGCCTGGCCGCACCGATCGTCATTACCGGGATGACCGGAGGCTTCCCGGACGCGGCCAAGATCAACGAGAACCTTGCCCAGGCGGCTGCCGAGGTCGGGGTCGCGATGGGGGTCGGGAGCGAGCGCGCCGCGATCCTGAAGGGCCAGTACCCCGAAAGCTACTCGTGCGTCGCCCGCTACGCGGTACCCCTCAAGTTCGCCAACATCGGGGCCCCCCAGATCGTTCCCCAGAAGCCCGGCGACCGGGTGGTCGGGCCCGACGATGTCCGGGCCGCGATGGAGCTAATCCACGCCGACGTCCTCGCCATCCACCTGAACTTCCTTCAGGAGATCGTCCAACCGGAAGGTGACCGGCGCGCGAAGGGCTGCCTCGAGCGGATCGGAGAGCTCGCCGCGCGCTTTCCCGTCCTCGTGAAGGAGACCGGGGCGGGCCTTTCGCGGGAGGTCGCCGAGGAGCTGCGCGCTCGCTCGGTGAAGGCGTTCGATGTGAGCGGCACGGGGGGCACCTCGTTCGCCGCGGTCGAGCACTATCGTGCCGTCGAGCAAGGGGACGAACGGCAGGCGCGCGTGGGGAAGACCTTCTGGGACTGGGGGATCCCGGCCCCTATCTCGGTCCTCGAGCTCGTTCCCCTCGGTCTTCCCGTCATCGCGAGCGGAGGCGTCCGCACGGGCCTGGACGTCGCCCGAGCTGTGGCTCTCGGGGCGACCGCCGCGGGGACGGCCGGTGGGATGCTGCGGGCGGCGGCCACCGACTACGCCCAGACGCGCAAGGAGCTCGAGTTCCTCGTTCACGAACTCAAGGTCGCCATGTTCCTGACGGGGTCGAAGACGGTCGCCGACCTCCAAAAGGCCCCCTACCTCCTTACCGGGGAGAGTCGCATGTGGCGCCGTCGATAGTTGCTCCGACCCCCGAGGAGATCCACCGAGCGAAGCTCGCGGGGTTGCGGACGACGGGCTCGAGCGGCCCGTTACCCTCGAACGTCGACTGGGTCGCAGCCCTCCCTCCCGAGGAACGGGCGCAGTACGCCGGGTCGGTCCGCCGCAAGCCCTCCCGCACGCTCTCCGGGGTCGCGGTCGTCTCGGTGATGACCGCCCCGGCGCGGTGTCCGCACGGCCGGTGCACGTACTGCCCGGGAGGCCTCGACGACGGGAGCCCCCAGAGTTACACGGGAGAGGAGCCGTCGGCCCTTCGAGGGGCCCAATTCCACTGGGATGCTCGGGCGATCGTCCGCCACCGGGTCGAGACGCTGGAGGCGATCGGCCACCCGACCTCGAAGGTCGAGGTCATCGTGATGGGTGGAACGTTCCCCTCCCGTCCTCGGCCGTACCAGGAGGAGGTCTTCCGCGGCGTCTATGACGGCCTCAACGGGATGCCCTCGGCGTCGCTTTCGGACGCGCAGGCCCAGAACGAGAGCGCCCTCCATCGGGTCGTGGGTCTGACGGTGGAGACGCGCCCGGACTGGTGCGATGGCCGGGTCCTCCCCTTCCTCCTGGAAGCGGGCGTGACCCGGGTCGAGGTGGGCGTCGAGTGCCTGCACGACAACGTCCTCGAGGCAGTAGGCCGGGCCCACTCGTCCGACGACGTGGCCCGCGCCACGCGCGAGGCCCGGGACCGCGGCCTCAAGGTCTGCTACCACATCATGCTCGGACTGCCGGGAATGGACCCGGGTTCGGACCTCTCCGACTTCGAGCGGCTGTGGGACGACGACGACTACCGCCCGGACCTGCTGAAGATCTACCCTACGTTGGTGCTTCCGGGGACCGCGCTCTACGACGACTGGCGGGCGGGCCGCTACCAGCCGTATGACACCGAGGTAGCGGCCGAGCTCCTCGCTCGGATGAAGCGACGCCTCCCACCGTGGGTCCGGATACAGCGCATCCAGCGAGACATCCCGGCACGGCTGATCGCGGCCGGCGTTCGGTCGGGCAACCTTCGCGAGAAGGCCCTCGCCCGCCTCCGGAGCGAAGGAGCTCACTGCCGGTGCCTGCGCTGCCGGGAGGCGGGTCGGAGGGCCACGCCGTCGCCCGACGCGTTCGAGCTCACGGAGACCGTGTACCGTGCCTCCGGCGGCCGCGAACGGTTCGTCGCGTGGGAAGACCCCGCGACGGACACGGTCGCCGGGTTCCTGCGGCTTCGTTTCCCCTCGAGCGACACCGCGGGAGGGCTAGACGCCCCCGTCATCCGAGAGCTCAAGGTGGTTGGGACCCAGGTCCCGGTCGGGCACGAAGGGTCCCAGCGGAGTGAGTACCAGCACCGCGGCTTCGGGGGGGACCTGCTCGAGGTTGCGGAAGAGCGCGTTCGGGCGGAGGGGTTCTCCCGCGTCTACGTGACCAGCGCGGTCGGGACGCGCGAGTACTACCGCCGCCGGGGGTACGAACGGTCCGGCCCGCACATGGCGAAGAGTCTTTTCGCCGGGCACAACCCCTGACGGGGCCGTGCGACGGTTTGGCTTTCCGTCCGTCGCGCAACCCTTAAACCCCACCCCGGCTCCGCCCGCAGAAGGAACCCTCCATGGACCGGAACATCCAGGTAGAACCACTGCGCACCGTCCACATCGAGGAGCAAGGGATCGAACTCGTCGAACGGAAGGGTCTCGGACACCCCGACTCGATCGCCGACGGGGTCTCGGAATCGGTGAGCCGCGCGCTCTGCCGCCTCTACTTGGACGAGTTCGGGAAGATCCTGCACCACAACACCGACGAGACCCAGGTCGTCGGGGGAGGCTCCGAGCCGAAGTTCGGCGGGGGCCAGGTGACGAGCCCGATCTACATCCTCCTGGTCGGGCGGGCGACGACGGAAGTGAACGGCGAGAAGCTCCCGTACCGGGACGTCGCCGTCGATGCCGCCAAGAAGTACGTCCAGTCGATCTGCGCGCACCTCGACGTCGAGAAGCAGGTGGAGTTCGACTGCCGGATCGGCCAGGGGTCGGTCGACCTGAGGGGCGTCTTCGAGCACAAGTCGGTCCTCTCGAACGACACCTCCTTCGGGGTTGGGTTCGCCCCGCTCTCGGACACCGAGCGGCTCGTCCTCGAGAGCGAACGGTTCCTTACCCTGAAGCTCAAGAAGAAGCTCCACGCCCTCGGGGAGGACGTCAAGGTGATGGGATACCGCCAGGGCGAGGACATTCACCTCACCGTGGCCGCGGCCCTCGTCGACAGCGAGCTCAAGGACGCCCGGGAGTACGCCTCCGCCTGTCAGGAGATCCACGACAAGCTCGCCGACCAGGCCGCGAAGCTCACCCGGCGGAAGGTCACGATCGATGTCAACACCGCGGACGACCCGGAGCTCGGCCGCTACTATCTCACCGTGACCGGCCTGTCGATGGAGGCGGGGGACGACGGGTCCGTCGGGCGGGGGAACCGCGCGAACGGCCTCATCACTCCCTGCCGCCCGATGAGCCTCGAGGCGTCGGCTGGGAAGAACCCGGTCAACCACGTCGGGAAGATCTACAACCTCCTCGGCAACCTGATCGCGAACGACATCGTGAAGGAGGCCGGCGGGGACGTGCGAGAGGTCCACGTCCGCATCCTCTCCCAGATCGGGAAGCCGGTCGACGAGCCCCAGGTCGCCGGGATCCAGATCCTGCCCGCGAACGGCGTGAAGCTCGCCCAGGTGAAGGCGAACGCCGAGGCCGTGGCGCAGAAGTGGTTCGACGACATCCCCTCGATCCCGAAGCTCCTCTTGACCGGTAAGCTATCGGTCTTCTAGGGGTCGGGCCCTCCGGGGCGTCCGTGCGGGTCTACGTCGAGTCGTTCGGGTGCACCCAGAACCAGGGCGAGGGGGCGGGGATCGCCCGGGACCTTTCGTCCCACGGCCACGGGCTCGTCCGGGACCCATCCGACGCGGACGTCGGGGTCCTGGTCACTTGCGGGGTCATCGGCCCGACCGAGGCCCGGATGGTCCGTCGGTGGCAGGCCCTCTCGGCCCGGATCCCCCGTGTGGTCGTGACGGGCTGCCTCGTTCCGCTACGGACCGACCTCATGACCGGACCCGGCCGGGAGAGGACCACGTTCGTCCCGATCGGCGAGCAGGGCCACCTGCCGGCGTTGCTCGATTCCTGGGCCCCGGATGCCCGGGGGAGGTTGCCTATGGTCCCCCGGGCAGCCGAAGCCCCTTCGCCCTCGATCTCCGAGGAGGTGATCATCGCCCAAGGGTGCACGAGCGGCTGCAGCTATTGTTTCAGTCGGCTGGCTCGAGGTCCCCTCTCGAGCGTCCCCATCCCGGTCGTGGTCCGCCGGGTCCGCGAGGCCACGTCGCGGGGGTCCGGGAGATCCGGCTCACCGGTCTCGACACGGCGGCTTGGGGCGAGGACCTGCCCGGGACGGAGCGACTGCCCGAGCTGCTCCGGGCCGTCTCGGGCCTCTCGGGGGGTTTTCGCGTACGGGTCGGCATGATGAGCCCCCAGAGCCTGGAACCACACCTCGAGAGGTACCTCGACGCGCTTGCTGAGGGACCGGCCTACCGATTCCTTCACCTGCCGCTCCAAAGCGGGTCCGACCGGGTGCTCGAGCGGATGCACCGGGGCTACCGCGCGGAACTGTTCCGCCGCCAGGTCGAAACGGCGCGTAGGCGCCTTCCGGACCTGCACCTTGCGACCGACGTCATCGTCGGTTTCCCGGGAGAGACCGAGGACGACTTTCGAGCGACCGAAGCGCTGCTCGAGGAGGTCGGTCCCGAGACGGTCAACGTCACACGGTTCTCGGCGCGACCCGGGACGCCCGCCGCTCGCCTTCCTGGCCTACCTCCCCGGGTGGCGAAGCGGCGGTCCCGGGCTCTCGCTGCCTTGCGACATCGGATCTCGCGCGCCCGGCTCGAGGGCTGGATCGGGACCCGGGCGGTCGGGCGGGTCTTGGAGCACGGACCGGGGGGCAGCTCCGTCGCTCGGCTCGGAAACTACCTGCCCGTCGTACTCGACCGACGGCCGCCGCTCGGAACCGACGTGGAGCTGCGGGTCGACGGTGCACGGTCGACCTATCTGCTCGGAACCCCAGTCTAGTCGCGTTCTAAATACCTGACCGACCCCTAGTTGGAGAGTTCGGTCCTCTCCCGGGCGGAGAGGGACGACGGACGCCCCGATGACGACCCTGAGCGGCACGGAGATCGTCGCGATCGTCTTCGTCGTGGTCCTCGCCGTCATCGTCGCGGCGCTACTGTTGTATCTCCTGAGGCGCCTGAAGAACAAGCGCGCCAAACTTCTGAGCGAGCTCTCGGACAAACCGGAGCTCAGCCAGGATCGAGCGTTCAACCGCATCGCGATGGCCCGTCGCGAGGTCGGTATCCTCGTCGGCCAGGGATTCGACGTCCACCGGGCCCAGGAGCTGATCGCCGACGCTCAGGGCGCGTTCGACACTCGCCAGTACGACCGCGCCTACCAGCTCGCCCAGTCCGCCCACGAGTCTCTGGTGAACGCCCGGCAGGCAGGCACGAGAACCACCGGCACTCCTCTTCCCTCGAAAGGTTCGGGGACCGCCCCGGCGCTGGGTGCGACCGGAGCCGCGGCGGCAGCGCCCCCCGTCTCGGCCTCCACGTCCCCCGAGCGGCCGGTCATCCCGAAGGACCGCGTGGAATCCCAGTTCCAGCTCCGACTCCTCGGCGAGGAGCTCGACGCGCTCCCGTCGGGCCGAGCGCGGGACCCCACCGTGGCGGGCGCGACCGCGTTGCGGGGCCAGGCGTCGGCCGCGTTCGACCGGGGCGATTACTCCGCTGCGTTCCGCCTCGCCCTGAGGGGACGGCGGACCCTCGGTGGGACCCTCGAGACCCTCCCTCCGGCGGGCGCCGCGACCACCGGGGCCCCGAAGGGCGACGCCAATGGGGCGTCGACCGACGCGAGCCAAGCGGCCGAGGCCGCGGCCAGTAAGGAACGGTGCCCGGATTGCGGGTACCCCGCCGTTTCGGGAGATGCGTTCTGTCGAGGATGCGGACGCCCCCAAGCGCCGCTGACGTGCCCCACCTGCGGGTCGCCGCGGGGCGCGACCGAGCCGTTCTGCGGTCGCTGCGGGTCCCGCTTCCCGTAGGCCGGTCTCGACCTACGAGCCGGTAGGAAGCCACTCCTCGAGCCGACGCTGGGTCCGGGCATCGTGGAGGAGCGCGCTGGCCGTGAGCCAACGGGGAAGCGGGATGGCGAACGTTTCTCGGATCCGTTCCGAGAGCTCGTTGAGGGAGGCGACCTTCTCAGGAGGACGGGCTAGGGCGGCCCGGACATGCTCGCGGACGTTCCACACCCCGAGCGGAAGGATCTCTCCGGGGTGCACTTCCCGGAGCACTACCACGCCGGCCTGGTGACCGCGGGCCAGGAGCGCCTCGCTCGTCGCGAGGCGGGCCGCATAGTAGCATCCTCCGATCGACGCGTAGGTCGTCCGTCCCCGGTGCCCTTCGTGGTCTCCGATGATCACGATCTGGCCGGGGTTCGGGTTCCACAAGGTGTTCGGATACCAGGCCTCGATCGATTCGTATCGATACGCGCCGGGCAGGAAGACGATCACCCAGCGATTGTCGAGAGCGGTGAACCGGTGGACGAGGATCTCCGAGAGCTCGGGAAGGTCGCGGACCCGTTCGAGGTTCATCTTCGAGAGAAGGTCGTCCACCGCGGTGATGCTCCAGCGGGTGGGGACGAGGCGGCGTCGACCGCGCCGGCCGAGGGTCCCGACGCTGAACGCTCGCTGGATCCGGCTGACGCGGACCCCCCGGTGATACAGCTCCTCGACCGCGACCCGCGCGTTCGCGTGGATGTCGGAGGTGAGACGGTCGAGATGCGGGTCGACCCGCCGGACGTCGAGCCGCATCGTCTCGATGGGGGCCGACGGTCCGAACGGCGGCGTCGAGTCGCTGAGGGAAAGGTGACCGCGGGGGGGGCGGCGGAAATGGGCCTCGCTATCGACCGTCTCGCCGGCGATCCCGAGGAGCTGGAGCTCCTCCAAGATCGGGATGGGTCGCTCGGCATCCGTCACCCGGATCGGCGTGGTGCCGCGAACGAGGCCGGTCCGGAACGACACGACCTCGGCCACCGACCGGCCGACCCACTCTTCGGGGGTGTCGAAGAGCTCGGTCGAGCCGTGTTCCGGGCTCAGGAGCGGACCGACGGACACCTTCGGATACCCGAACCGACCCACGAAGAGCGCGGGCGGAGAGGTTCCGTTGAGGTCGACCCCGTTCAGCATCGGAAGGGTTCTCTCGAACGCGCGGTACTTGACCAGGATCGGACAGACCGGCTTCCCACAGAGGAGCTGGGCCGAGCGGCACCGCAGGCACATCGTGGGGTCCTCCTCGAGGCCCGGCACGCTCCAGGAGAGCGAGCCGACGGGCGCGAGCCCGGGGATCGGGGGGACGGACGTCGAACCGGCCATCTCCGCTCCGACCCTCCATCGGATGGCCCGAATGTAAAGCCGATGGGAGAGGTCGTGAAACAGCCTCGCGGCACGACCTCGGCCCCGCCCGCGCCCTCACGTTCAAATAGCGGGGGCGGCTGGGAAGGCCGCGTCCGGGACTGTGGGGTAGCTTGGTCCATCCTTCGGGGTTCGGGACTCCGAGACGCCAGTCCAAATCTGGCCAGTCCCACTCGCGCGTCGCGGCGGGGCGGCGGCCGGTGAGCCGCCGCCCCTTGGGTCCTACAGCGTTTGGGTGAGCGCTCGAACCGCTCCGCCGCCGTTCTTGAGAATCGGGCCCCCGTGGTAGCTCAGGAGGGAGTCGACGGAGAGGCGGCCCATCCGGCGGGCGGAGATCTTGGCCGTGGGGATGTGATGGGTGAACTCGGGCGGGGTGAGGGACGCCGCGTCGCCGTCCACGAAGAACAGGTCGCCCGAGAAGAGGAGCTTACGTTCGGGCTGGTAGAACGACGAGTGTCCGGGCGTGTGACCGGGTGTATGGTAGGCGATGAGCCCCCCCGCCGCGTCGATCGGGTCCCCATCCTTGAAGGTCTCGTCGACGATCACCGGCTCCGCGGGAGGAGACCCCGGGCCGTCGTACTTCGGGTCGAGCGCGATGTACGCCGCCTCGATCCAGTGGGCGAACGAACGCGCGTGGGTCTTCTCGATCATCACCGGGAGCGAGCCGGTGTGGTCCTGGTGAAGGTGGGTGATCAGGATCTTCTTCACCGAGGTCGGCTCGACGTGGAGCTTCGCGAGGTACGCGAGGATCGCCGTCGAGGCGCCGGGAAGGCCGGTGTCGATGAGCGTCCAGGACGCGCCCTTGTCCTTCACGAGGTAGACGTGCGTCGTAAAGTCCGGTGCGGGGTCGACTCCGTCCACAAGGTGGATTCCCGGTAGGATCTCGGGCATAGGTGGCCTCGTCCGGCCCAAGAACGGGTCGGTTAAGTCGGTTCGGTCGCGGGCCGGTTTCCCGGGAACGCGGCCCCGAGCGCGCGGACGGATCGTCCGACCTCGTCGCTCGGTAGGTCCCCGAAGTCGAAGATGCCGAGGACCTCGTCGACGCCAGTCGCGCGGAACGATCGCAGACCCTCGGCGACATCCTCCGCGGTACCGAAGATCGCCCACCCGCTCTTCTCGACCGTTCCGGCGCTCGCGGCGCCCGGGTCCCGGCGGACCTTCTCCTGGTAGAATGCACTCTGCGTCGCGAGTCGGCTGTCGAGGTACCGCTGGAGGGCGTGGCGGGCCCGTTCGGGATGCGGCCCTGCATAGAGGTGCAGCGCGGCTGCCACTTCGCCGTGCACCCCCGGAGGAAGGTGGGACCGGTACTCTCCCACCTCGTCGGCGAGCTCGGAGGACGTGGAGAGTGTAGCGTAGGGGACCAGGGCGACGGACGCTCCTCGACGAGCGACGTAGGGGATCGCCTCGCGTCGCTGGACCGCGATCCAGAGCGGGGGATGTGGCCGTTGCACGGGTCGAACGTTGATACGGACGGCCGCGGCGTGCGGACCTGCGGCCCGGACCTCCTTCCCTTCCAGCGCCGCGAGCATCGTCTCGAGCCCGCGGTCGAACAGCTCCCGTTTCTTCGAGGGGTCCACTCCGAACCCTTCGAACTCGAGGGGAATGTAGCCGCTGCCGACCCCCAGGTTCAACCGGCCTTCGAGGAGCTGGTCGAGCATGGCGTACTGTTCCGCGAGCTCGACCGGCTGGTGGAACGGAAGGACGCTCACGAGCGCGCCGAGACGCAGGCGCCGCGTTCGGGTCCCGAGGGCGGCGAGCAGGACCGGCGGAGAGGGAGAGACGCCCCCGGAGTGGAAATGGTGTTCCGCGACCCACAGCGCGGAGAGCCCGCCCTCCTCGGCTGCCTCGGCGAGGCGGAGGACATCCCGCAGTCGGTTCCTCGGCGGGTCGGACGGGTATTCGTCGACGACCGTGAATGCGCTGAGCCGCACGCCGGGACGACGAGCGCCGAGGAGAAAGCGTTTATCGACCGCCGTCGGCGGCCCCCATAATACGATGAACGGGTCCACCATCCCCTAGCCCATGACGCTGCCCGCGTTGGGAGTGTACCGCGGATTGGCGAAGGGGTCGGTCCACCTCGTGGACGACCCACTCCGCTGGAGGTCGGGGCGACCGGCTCCGGAGGTCCTCGCGCTCCCAGCACTGTGGTGGCCACCCGACCACCCGCTCCCATCCGGGGTCGTGGCGGTCCTTCTGCACGGTGTTCCGGCGAAGTCCGCCCATGTCGTGCAGATTCCCACGGTCGCTCGCGTCGACGCCGACGTCCTCCGGGAGGGAGAAACCGTGGAAGTGAACGGGACCCTGGGGCGGTTCCAGATCGAGGGCGTCGAGGAGGTCGGGGTGGTCACCTCCTTCCTCGAGCGCTCCGACGGTCGGATCCTCCTCCTCGAGCGTTCCGAGAAGGTCGGATCGTTCCGGGGTCACTGGGCGGGCGTCTCGGGGTTCCTCGAGACCTCGACCCCTCTCGAGCAGGCGTTCCGGGAGATCCTCGAGGAGACCGGGGTCGGCGCCGTCGACCTCGAGCTCTTGGCCCAGGGTGCCCCCGTGCTCGCGCGGGACGGAGCCCGGGTGTTCATCGTCCACCCGTTCCGATTCCGTGTCCGGCGGACCGACATCCGCCTCGACTGGGAGCACAACCGCGCCGAGTGGGTCGAGCCGAGCGAAATCCGAGAGCGGCCGACGGTCCCGAAGCTCGACCGGGTCTGGGAATCCGTCACGGCCGCTCCTCCGAAAGCATAAGACGGCGGCCGCTCCCTCCGACGGGGGATGGGCTGGTAGATCAGCTCGGAAGATCGCCGGTTTTGCAAACCGGAGGCCTCGGGTTCAAATCCCGACCAGTCCACTTCGACCTTCGCGGGGTCGGGCGACGCGCGCCGTTCATGACGGTTCGCACCTCGAGCGCAGGCCTAGCGGAGCGGGATCAGTCGACGATGAACAGCTTGGCGCCTGTGCTCGTCGAGGAGCGGTGCGGCTGATCTTCCGAGTCGGAAACTTGGTAGCTCATGCCGGCGTGTAAGAGGGATCGTCCACCCCCCTTCAGCTCCGTTTCCAGCTCCCCCTCGATTACGTAGAGGATGTGGCCGCGGCTGCACCAATGGTCGGCGATGTAGCCGGGCGTGTACTCCACCAGGCGTATGCGGACGCGGCCTAGGTTCAGCGTCCTCCAGAAGGCAGATCCCCGTTCGCCGGGGTGTTCAACCGCCGGCACCTTGCTCCAATCCGTGACGGAGAAGGGGGTGGTGGAGAGTTTCATGAAGATCGGTCCTGACTGGACTGCGGTCGTCGCGGAGGACCGGCGATTGGCGAGGGGAGGGATAAGTCTGCTCGCCCCCAGAGGAGCTGGGGCGACGCGTCACCTCGTGCCGTGACCGGTCGGTTCGCCCGGCTGGGCCTTCATTCCACGTCCTAACCCCCGACCCGACTATCGGTCAAAGTGGCGCCATCGTTCGATCCCGTCGCAGAGAAGTCCGAGCGCGACGCCCAGGCCCACGATGGCGAGCAGCGGGAAGAGGTACATCCACCAATAGTCGAACCCGCCCGGGAAGCTGAACCCCTCGCACGTCCCGAATCCGAGGAGGTATCCCCATTCCGGGAACGAGCCGGAGGGCAACGGCGAGAAGAACGGAAGGCTGGGCACGAGGTACGGGACCGGGGCGCTGTAAGGTGGGGTGGGAGGTCCACCGGGCATCTGACAGTTGTAGTACCAGGGAAAGGCCGACAGAACGAAGAAGATCGGGGCCAGGTCCAGCGGCATCTGGGAGAGGACTGGCCCCACAGCGTTCGGCATTACGTGGCGGACCAAGATGCGGGGAAAGGATGCGCCCGAAGCACGCGCCGCATCGATGTAAGGCGCGTGCGCGATGACACGGGCCCGCTCGCGGACGGTGCGGGCCATGGTGGGCCAGAGGATGAGACCGAACACGACGACGAATACCGGAAGGCCGACCGCGTTCGGCGCGACGGTCAACAGGCCGGCGAAGGTGACCACGGCCAGGATGAACGTGGGGATCGAACCCAACGAGTCCCCGACAAACGTCACGACCGCATCGGCGAGACCTCCTTCGTCGAGCCCGGCGATTGCTCCGAGGAAGAACCCCAGCAGGACGTCGATCGTCAGGATACCGGCGACGATGCCGAGGTCCCAGGGCGTGGCCTGCCAGACCGCGCGGAACAGGTCCGTGCCGAAACCTGCCATGACCCCGAAGGGGTGCGCCGCGGACGGGCCAATCGGGTTGAAGGGAGGCACCCACGCCAGGTTTTGGGGGAGCCGGTCGAGGGACCCGCGAAAGCTGACGAGGGCGCTGAGAGCGGCAGCCAGGTAGACGCTGAGCAGACCCACTCCCACCAGGAAGCTGAGGCCAGGGGGCCTCCGAGCCCACCGTTCCCAGAGCGTGGGTCGGACGGGGGACGAGGGAACGTCGGGGGGCGGCGGGACCGATGCGCGGGTCATCGGGCGGCCACCCCGCGAGGGTCCAGTCGAATCGCGATGAGGTCAACGACGAACGCCCAGGCCAAGACCGCGATCGCCAGCAGGAAGACCAGTGGCACGAGAGGAGAGACGACACCCCCCGTTAGGCTGGCAAAGATCAGGTACCCGAAGCCGGGGTCGACGAACGCGACCTCTACGGCGAACTGGACGCCGAGGTACTCCGGGATCGTCAGGGCGAAGATCAATAGGAACGAAGGAGCGACCACCCGGGCCGCGTGCCGCCAGAGGAGTGTGTGCTCGGGAACCCCCCGCGAGCGGGCTCCGACGATGTATACCTCTTCTCGGACCGAACGGGTGATCGACCTCGCGTGCCGGAAGAAGATCGCTACGTAGGCGATCGCCACGACCGAGGCCTGGATGAGGGTCTTGACGAGCGAAATCGCCGCGATCGTCCACGCCTGGTGGATGACCGCGTCGACGAGCGGCATCCCCGTGGGTTGGGTCGCGAAGTTGTAGAGGATCCACGAGGGGTAGCCTCCGCGGTCGAAGAACCAGAAATCTGCCGGAAGAAGTCCTTGGGAGGGAAGGTCCTGGAAGTAGCCGAGGTAGCCGAGGAAGAGCGCGTTCAGGACCAGGGTGGCCACGACGAAGACCGGTAGCAGCGCGCCGATCAGGGTCACCAACCGGGCCGGTGCATCCACGGCTCCTCGACGGCTCCAGCCGGCGAGGAGACTAACCGGGTAGGCCAGGGCGGCCGCGAGCGGGAGCGCGAACAGCGCGAGCTGAACGGATGTCGGAATGTAGTACGCGAAGATCCATGTCCAAGGGATCGGCTCTCTCGGGTTCGGTCCTCCGCCTCCATTCAGGAAATGCACGAAACTGGCCGTTCCCCAGTTGCCGGTAAAGAGGTTGAACACCATCTGGAAGAATCCTCGGTCGATCCCGGCGAGACTTTCCGGGGGGGCTTGGGTAAGGGCCAGCGGCACGTCGATGACGAGGTAGAGGATCAGCAGGACGAAGACGAGCTGCCCCGGGATCAACAAGAACCGTCGCAGGGCGTACCGGGCGAATCCCGACAGCAGCGGACGATGGGCCTTGGGGGGGAAGGTTCCGGCTCGCGGACGGGAGCTTTCCTCGTGCGACCCGGCGGTTGGGGGTACCGGCTCGAGCGAAGCAGTCAAGGGACGGTCCTCCGATGGAAGGTCACCGCCCTCGACGGCGATGGTCGCCTCCGTCCCACCGGGGCCCAGTGTCCACGTGGCAACGCCGTGACGAGAGACCGCACGACCCGCCCTGGCGGCCGGAGCGGGTTCGGGGGCCGGCGCCCAGCGGGCCGGTCATCCCCCGCCTAAGAGGCGCGGCAGTTAATACCCCGTTGCAGACCGGGGGACCGCCGGTTCTCTCACTTCTCCGACCACTCCGGGGAGGGCACGGTGGCCGAGTCGGCGACCGTCGGAGCGGCGACGCTCACCGCTGCGGGTTCGAGCGGCTTCGGCGGCGGAGGCCGGCGCCCGCGCGAGCGGTAGACGAGCGCGATTCCCAAGAGCACGACCGCCAACACGGCCAGAAGCCCGATCGCGGCCCACGCGGCCGGGCTCACGCCGGCGGTCGGAATCGAGGTGAGGGAGACCGTGACCGACGTGACTTGGGCGCTGGTCACGCTCACGTTGTTGAAATAGGGCAGATACCCGCCGTCCGTTACCTCGACCGAGTACACTCCCGGAGCCATCGGGACCGTGACGGTGCCGTTCGCAGCGAGGGCCACCGACTGATTGTTCACGGTCACCGTCGCCCCAGCGGGCGTGACCTGCAGGACGAGGGTCCCGTTGGCGAGGGCGAAGACGACGGGGATGGTCGTCGGGGAGGTGCCGACGCTCGTGGACCAGTTCACCGTCGGGAACTCGAACGCCGATGCTTGGCCCGAGTACCTGGACGGCCGGCGACCCGCCGGGCAGGTCGAGGACGATGCTGGACGCACTCGAGGTCCCGCCGACCCCGCTTTCATTGACCGGCGCGACCACTGAGACCGACCAGGTCCAGCCCGGAACCAGGCCGGACTCCCAGAACGTCACCGGCACGAGCGGGACGAACGAGACCGAGAGCGAGACGCTCGACCCGTTCACCGTGAAGTTCCCGCTGCCGGAGCCCTGGTATCCGGCCGGCGTGGCCAGCGTGTAGTTGTATGTACCGTTTGCCTCGCTGAACGTCACGGTCGACGAGTTCGAGGTGAAGGCCAGGCCGATGGTGAGGTTCACTCCCCAGCTCGTACCAATCGGGAGGCCCGACTCCGTGAACGTCACCAGGGAGAGGGTGATCGCCACGAGGGGAACGTAGTCACCACCGTTGGTGATGGCACTCGAGTCGTTGTACGGAAGGACGCCGTACGGGTCCGCCTGGGTCCCGTAGTTCGACCAATAGTTGCCGCCCTGGTACGAGGTCCCGATGATGCTACCCGTCAGGTTCAGGTTCCAGCCAGCGACGAGAGTGTAGTTCGTGGCCGGTTGTTCACTGACGTTCCAGGTATCGTTGTACGACACGAAGTAACAGTACCCGTACTGGTCGCATTGGAACGGGTCGTACGTCGGAGTGATCGCCGGGATCCCGACCTCGAAGAGGTTGTTGTAGACCAGGTCTCCCGACTCCGTCTCGTTGATGCCCGTGATCGACAGGCCGCTGTCGTCAACGGACGTCGGGTTCGTCGCAGCGACCGGGGTGGGGAGGAACGTGTTGCCCCAGACGGTGTTGTTCGACCCGCCGTAGAGCAACATCGCATTCCCCTGGTCGTAGAACGTGTTGGAGGCGACCAGCATGTTCGTGCAATCCCACAGCATCACCGAGGCCTCGGGGAATCCGTAGAGGAACGCGCTCATCCACCCCGAGATGCCGGCGGCGTCGACGAGGGAAATGTTGGAGGCATCGTAGAATTGCAGCTGCAAGTTGTTGGTCAGCGGTAGCCCCAGGGCCTCCACGAACGAGTTCGCGACGTCCCACGAGGGCAGGTTGATCTCAAAGGACGACGGGGTCACCTGAGCCCAGGCCGACGTGTCGGCGATCAAGAGGCCCGGGAAGACCGGGAACAGATAGTCGTCCCACTGGGCGAATTGCGGGGCGAGGGACCCGTACTGGGCACGGTTGATGATGTATGGGTTTCCCGCGACTCCCCCGCCGGACGACGACAGGGCCCCCAGCTCGCCGGTGGTGAACGCAAACATCGGGGTGTAGACACCCAACAGAAAGTCGACGGGAAGAGTGACCGTCTGAGGGGTCACCGTGCCGACCGTTGTAATGACCAGGCTCTCGGGAGCGTGACTGTTCAGCATGAAGTCCAGGAAGTAGGTGCCCCCGGTCGGGAGGTAGAAGGTCGTCGTCCCGGTGGTGGAGGTGGGCACCCATTGGGCCGCGCTGGCGACCTCCGTGCTGCCGACGTTCACGAAGAGGAACGAGTACGGCCCCGCGGGATGGACGGTTACCGTAACGGCCGTGGCGCCGGCCTCTCCCGAATAGTTCCAGAGACCCCCGACCAGACCGGGACCCGATTGGACCTCTCCGATCGGGTCCGTCCCTCCGGTCGAGGTGACCAACAGACCGACGGAGGTCTCGCCGGTCTCCTGGCCGGCACTATAGGCGGAGGGTACCTCCTGCATCTCCTCCGCCGTGGCGTTCCAGAACTGCAGCGATAGGGTCGCGTTGGCCGCGGTGAAGGCGGTGGTGTCACCGTCGTCGTTGCCGAGAATGTCGATCTCCATGTCGTTGATGAGACCGATCGGGTCGTAGTCGTAGCCGTCCGCCTGATAGACGGGTGTCGGAACGGCCTGCGTCGGCGTGCCGACCGAGGAGTTGAAAATGAGGTGGTCAAAGGAGCTCGATTGCCGGAACGTGTCGTTCGAAACAGTGTAATTGAAGTACAGTGCAGGGCGGTCGGCGATCGTGGAGGTGTTCAGGTACAGGGTCAGCGTGAACGGATACGCAATGGTGAATGCGGGTCCGAATCCTTGGTACAGGTAGGGGAAGTCGGAGTACGTCCCGTTGGGACTGAACCCGTAGACGCTGTTCGTCGGGAAGACCCCCGACAGGCTCGAGAAGTTCCACACCTCGTCACCGAAGACTAGTTGTTGAGTGCTCACTGTATAATCGATGTAATTCTGACTCCAGAACTGGTAGGATGAGTTGCCGAAGATGGTAACGCCCGCCACGACGGAGTTCAACTGGATGCCGTAGGTATCCGGGCCATCCCCGTCCAGGTAGAGTGACTGCAGGTTCGTGATATTGACTGTCCCCGCGACGCTCGTCGTGTTGAGCTCGTACGGGACGAGGACGCCCGACTGGTTCTCAAGGCCGATGTCCGCGACACCCATCGGGGCGGGGGCCGCGGTATAGGAGGGTTGGACCGGTTGCGCCGGGTTGGCAACGGCGCCGGGGAAGTTCGGGAGATGGATCGTGGAGGGCGAGATCCCTTTCGCGCGTAGCGCATCCTCGATAGCGACCGCCTTGGCGATTCCGGCCGCCGAGTGCGGCGGCGCCGCCGCGGAAGTCGTTGTCGAAGATGCCCCGGTAGGGGTCGTGGGATGGTCGGCCGCGGATCCCCCTCCGGATGCCGCGGAGATGCTCGCGGCTAACCCAAGCGACCCGAAAACGACGATTACGGCTACGGCGACGGCAAGCCCCGGCCGAGACGACCACCCGACCATGGGTCGTTGGAAACTGCGAGGGAGATAGCCTTTCCGGGGATTCTGCGCACCCCGAATTGGCCGTAGGGTAGGGACCCGCGGCGTCCTCCGCATCGCGACAATGAGGGACGGCGCACGACCCGGCCTCCTCCTTCGGTCCTCTGCCGGTGGTGTCCGTTTCAGCCCTCGCGACCGGGGGGAGGGGGCGCGTCGCTACTTCGGCCGGAACTCCTTCGGTGGAGGCCGCCGGGCTCGGGAACGCAATGCCTGTAGGATGAGCAATAACATCACTCCGACCGTGACCGCGAGACCGATCGCGGCCCACTCGGCTGGCTCCACCGCAGAAAGCGGAGTTCCCCTCCTTAATGCGGTTTACGTCGCACCGGAAGGCTCAGGTCAGGAAGAGGGGGGCCAAACCCGAATCTTCTTCTCTGGGGTCGGCCCGAGACGTCGGAAGGGGTCCTCGCGCAAACTCTTTAGCTGACGATGCCCGAGCCGGCATCGTGATCTCCGAAGGCCTCGACCCGATCCTCATCCAGGTGACGGTTCCTCTGCCGGTGCCGATGATCTACGCCGCGTTCACCGACCCGGCGCAGGTCAAGAACTGGCTCGCGGACGACGCCCAGGTCACCGCCGAGGTCGGGGGGGCGTACCATCTCGCATGGAAAGGGGAGACCCCGTTCTCGAGCCCGGGAAGGATCCTGCGCATGACGCCGGGCCTCGACATCGGGTTCAGCTGGTTCGCCCCGCCGCCGTTCGAGCGCTTGATGAACCATCCCGAACCCCGGACCCAGGTCTACGTGCGACTGCAGGAGTCCCCCGAGGGGGTCGACATCACCCTCGAGCACGAGGGATGGGGCGCGAGCGAGTCCTGGGAAGAGGCGCGCTCCTGGCATTTCCACTTCTGGGAAGACCGCCTCACGCGGCTGAAGGACTACCTTATCAAGAGCGCCTACGGCTGAGCCCAGCCTCCGCGCGGGTCCCGGTCAGGTTCCGCCGGGAGTGTATCGGTGGCAGACCGCCTCGCCGCAGATCGCGCAGGGGCCTGTCGGTTGGAGACGAAAGCTCGCGCTCGTCCCGAGCGCGACGACCTCCATGTGATGCACCGGGAGGTGACCGCACCGGCATCGAACCCGTCCCACGGGCCGCGTCGCAACGCCGGACACGGCCGCGGCTCGCATGGTTCGACGACTCGCTTGCTACGGCAAAAGCTTGTCGCGAGAGTTACCCCTAAGAGCTCACCCGGACGTCCCGCGCTCATGGAGGTCGGTGGCTGCCCACTACCGGAGGACCGGCTCTACGACCTGAAGAGCGACGTCTGGTGGGCGGACGACCCCGAGGGCGGGAGCGCTCGCGTGGGGATCCTCGGAACGCTGGGCGCGTTCGCGGGACCGTTTCGTTCCCTGACGTTCCGGCCGATCGAGGGAGCGGTGGGACGCGGACGGAGCGTCGCGACCATCGAGAGCACCCGGTTCACCGGTGCAATTCGCGTACCGGTGGATGTCGTCCTCGTCGACCGTAACGAAGAGGTCGCGCGGCGTCCCCGCTTGCTCAACGATGCTCCGTACGGGGACGGGTGGGTCGTTCGAGTGCGACCCGTTCGCCCCGACGAGCCCGGACACCTTCTCGAGACCGCGTCCCAGGTCGCCCCGCGCCTCGAGGAGCGCATCCGCGCCCAACGGATTCGCTGTTGGCCCACGACCCCGGACTTCGAGCTGTATGAGATCGGGATCGAGTGCTCGGCGGTGCTCACGAGGCTCAACGAGGAGCTCGCCACCCGTATCGCCGGAGAGGCGGTCCTCCTCGTGACGGACGACCCGACGAGCCCGATCGAGATGGTCCGCTGGTCGGACCAGACCGGCCACCCGGTGCTCGCCCACCGACAAGAAGGAACCCTCCACCAGTTCCTCGTGCGGAAGGAGGCGGAGCCGAAGCCGCGCCGCCGTCGGGGCTGACGCGGACGCCGGGCCTATTTCTCGATGGGGGTCCGGACGAGGTTTCCCCATTCGGTCCAAGAGCCGTCGTAGTTGCGAACGTCGGGGTATCCGAGGAGATACTTCAGCACGAACCAGGTGTGGCTCGACCGCTCGCCGATCCGACAGTAGGTGATCACGGGGTGGTCCCGGAGGACGCCCTTCGACCGGTAGAGCTCCTCCAGCTCGTCCCGGGACTTGAACGTCCCATCGTCCCTGACCGCTTGGGCCCAGGGGATGTTCTTCGCGCCAGGGATGTGGCCCCCCCGCTGCGCGTGCTCGGTCGGGTACTCGGGAGGAGCGGTGATCTCCCCCGAGAATTCCTTCGGACCGCGAACGTCGACCAACGAGAACTTCCCGCCCTTCACGTCGGGGAGCACCTTCCGGACGTCCTCGAGGAACGACCGGAGCTGGGGGTTCGGGGCGTGCGCCTGGAAGTGACCCGGCGCCAGGCTGGGAACGGCCTCCGTAAGCGGCCGGTCCTCGGCGATCCACTTCTTGCGGCCGCCGTTCACCAGCTTGACGTTCTTGACGCCGTAGTAGGTGAAGACCCAGAAGGCGAACGCGGCGAACCAGTTGTTGAAGTCGCCGTAGAGGACGAGCGTCGTGTCGTCGTCGATGCCGGTGCGCGCGAAGAGGGTCGTGAGCGCGTCCGCGGACAGGATGTCGCGGGCGACCGGGTCGTTGATGTCCTTGCGCCAGTCGAACAGGACGGAGCCGGGGATGTGGCTCATCGCGTAGTTCGCGGCGGGGTCGTAGTCGACCTCCGCGATCCGGACCTTCGGGTCGCTGCGGTGGGAGTCCAGCCAGTCGGTCTCTACCAATACCTCGGGATGCGCGTACGCTGCCATCGGGGGCTTGCCTCGGGCGGAACCGGAATAGTCGAGGGTTATACGTTTACCGGCCAGCACCCTCCGGGTTCCCCCCCCCCAGAATTCGTGCGCGGGCCTTCCGCGCGGGGGGGTCGAGCGAGGGCTACCCGCGACGTCCGCGCTTCGGGAGCGCCGTGTCCGAGATCTCGATCGTCTCGGGGTCGAAGCCGAGCTTGGCGAGCTCCGCGCGGATCCGGCTGCGGTGGTCGCCCTGGAGGTACACCTCGCCGTCGACCACGGACCCGCCCGTCGCGAGGCGGTTCTTGAGCGAGCGCGTCGTCTCCGCGAGGTCGACCCCGGGGGGAACCCGGAGATCACGGTCGCCGGCTTGTTGTACCGGCGGGGTTCGGCGCGAACCCGGATGCGGGCGGTCTCTCGGTCGAGCGCGGATAGGATCTCGTCGAACTCGTCGTCACTCATTTCCGGTTTACCTGCCGCCGGCAACTCGGGGAAGCGAGCGGTAGGAGCGGTTCGAAGGAATACCTAGCGGTGCTACCGAGCGGCACGATGAAGTGGGAGCGGCTCTCGGTGAAGGCACCGAAGCGTACATGCCGGTACCCCGCATGAACGTTTCCCATCAACCCCGGCTACGCCTCCCCCCAGCGGTAGAGGCGCAGCATGATGACGAGGCCGACCGCCGCGCAGGTCACGAGCAGGCAGGCGTAGAAGACCATCTGGTCGGGGGTCGCGGGCGTGATGCCGAGGGCGCCCTGGATGAGGAGAGCGGCGTAGGTGGTGGGCAGGAACCGCGCGGCGTCCTGCCAGAGCGGCGGAAGGGCGGATAGGGGGTAGTACAGGGGCGAGAGCATCCCGAGGATGGTGAACGTTAGGTTCCCCACGGGCCAGATTTCGCGCTGGGTGCGGAGCCGACTCGAGATCCCGATCCCCACGGCCGAGAAGAGGACCCACAGGACCGCCAGGCAGGCGACGAGGACAAGGAAGGCGTAGGGCGTGAGGGGGGTCCCTTCTCGGCCTCCGGCCCATACGAGGAGGGCTGTCAGGACCGCGAGCGCGGGCAGCATCGCGATCAGGTTCTCGATCGCGATCCCGAACAGGTAGCGGACCCGACTCAGCGGGCTCGCGACGAACATGTCCTGGAGGGAGCACTCGATCCGCCAGAAGGCGCTGTCCCCGAGGACCCAGGAACCGATGTTCTGCATCGTGAAGAGCATCGCCCCGACCACCTCGAGCGGGAGGAGCGAGGGGGGCGAGATGAGCGAGAGGAAGTACAGGAAGATGAACGGGAGCAGGACCGGCGTGATCGCAACCGCGGGGTTGCGGCTGATCCAGCGCCAGCCGACGATCAGGAACGCCGGGACCGCCCGCCCGTTCGTCGGGACGTGCGGGAACTCGGAGCGCATCGCGGCCATCTAGTCCGCCCGCACCGTCCGCCGGGCCCAGTAGATCGCGAACAGGAAGACGACGGTCGTTTCGACCAGGAGCCCGCCCACACCGAGAGCGAGTTCCCCGGAGGTGAGGTCGGTGATACCGAGGCTCATCTGGGCGAGCGCCGCGGCCGCGCTCGGGGGCATGAGCAGGGCGACCGGGTGCAGCCACGTCGGGAAGAGCCGAAATGGGTAGAAGACAGGCGGCAGGACCCCGAAGACGTTGAAGAACAGGCTCGAGTACGCCCAGATTGCCCGGTTGTCGCGGAAGAACGTCGAGAAGACGTATCCGACGGACGCGGAGAACACCCAGACGATGGCGGCCAGGGCGAAGAGGAGGAGCCCCTGGGCCAGCGTGAAGTGAACGACCGCGGTCGCCAGAACCCCGAGGGCTACCACGGGCGCGAGGTAGACCGCCAGGATCCCGGCCGACATGCCGAGGAAGTACGCCTCGGGCGACAACGGGCTGGCCAGGTAGAGGTCGTTCGCCTTGTGGTCGATGCGGATGTAGGCGGCCTCGTTGAGCACCCGCTGACCCATGGCGAACGTCGAGAAGATGATGGCCCCCACGAACGCGACGCCGAGGAGGTTCGGACTGAGGATCCAGACGAAGATCAGGAGGACCCCTTGGACCAGCATCGAGGTCGCCATCGCGAGCGTCTCGTGCGCTTGAACGAGCATCTCGGTCCAGAGGAACGCTCCCAGACCGCGGAACGCGCGGGCGGTCGGGGC
Organism: uncultured Thermoplasmata archaeon; assembly: GCA_963735185.1. GTDB lineage: Archaea > Thermoplasmatota > Thermoplasmata > Lutacidiplasmatales > UBA184 > Lutacidiplasma. Next base: position 1,210,399 of record CAVTJV010000007.1, on the reverse strand, counting down.
CAGATCGCTAGTTCTCATCGATCGACCGCCCGACGACGCGAAGGAACGCTTCCTCGAGCGTGACCGGACCGACGGTCGCCGTCAATTGCGAGCGCACCGCGAGGTCCATCAGCTCGCCCAGCCGCTCGGGCTCGACGATGATGGTGAGGGCATCCCCGTCGATGACGCACGAACCGAACGTGCGGAACGACTCGACCCGGGCCGCTCCCTCCGGAAACAGGACCTTGACCGTGCCTCCGACGGACCGCTTGAGGTCGTCCGCGGTCCCCGAGACCAATACCTGCCCTCGTTCGATGATGTAGAGGCGGTCGCTCAGGGCCTCGGCCTCGTCGAGATAGTGCGTGGTCAGGAGGATGGTCGAGCCCTTGCGCGTGAGCTCCCGCATCGACCCCCACACCGAGCGGCGGGCGAACGGGTCCATCCCGATCGTGGGCTCATCCAGGAACAGGAGTGGGGCTTCGGTCGCGATGACGGTCGCGACCATCGTCCGCTGTCGCTGCCCTCCCGAGAGGGTGATGGAAAGGCGGTTCGCGAAGTCGGTCAGCCCCATCTTCTGGAGCGCGTCCTCGGTCCGGGCTTTCGCGGTCTCCCGCCCCAGCCCGCGGGCCCGGAGGTACGTGTAGACCTGTTCGCGCGGGGTCAGATGGAAGAACGGCTTTCCCTCCTGCGGGACGACCGCGATGTACGGTCGGGCCTTCTCGGGGGTCCGGTCGACGTCGTAGCCGAACACCTGGATCCGCCCGGAGGTGGGCCGGAGGAGCGTCGAGGCGATCTTGAGGAACGTCGTCTTGCCGGCGCCGTTCCGACCGAGGAGCGCGACCCGCTCTCCCCGTCGGACCTCGAGCGAGACACCGGCGAGAGCCTCTGTGGGGGGCGCCCCCTTCGACTGGTAGACCTTCCGGAGGTTCTCGCTCCAGAGCGCGAGGTCGGTCACGATCCCGCCCGGCCCTGCGGGGTCGGCCTCTCGTGCCCGGTGGAACTACGGGGGGCGTCGGTCGTGGAAGCGCCCCGGTCGGACCCTAACCCGACGCGCACGGGCATCCGCCGCCTAGCGTCCGGACCGGGGCGCTCGTCACCGGTCGCTCCCCGACACGGACCATACTGGGCTTCCTCAGTCCGAAGACCCGGGCCCCGACTTTAAGCTCTGCGTCCTCCGCACCTCCCGACCGGCGTCCCGCCGGCCCGGGTCGGCATTCCTTAGGCGGCCGGGGGCGAGGGCGGAGGCTCCTCCGGGAGCGGGGCGAGCTCGGGCAGCTCGGTGTCGCCCACGAACGTTTCCGGAAGCTCCGTGGGTCGCAGCCCACGGGCGCGGCTCAGGTCGACGGGGAGGAGCCCGGGCGAAGCTTCCCTCCAGCAGAGGCGGGCGATCGGGTTGTAGAACCAAGAAGGAAGGCCCACGGACGAGCCGATCTGCCGGACATCCTGGCGGGTCAGCTCCCCGATCAGGACCAGGATCACGAAGTACGCCGCGAACCCGAGCAGCACCCCGACGGCGAGTTGGAAGTAGCGGTTGTGGGGGAGGAAGTGGTTGAACTGGGACATCACGAAGAACCCTCCCGCGGCGCTGAGCGTGATCCCGAGGATCGACCGTGGCTGGATGTGGACCTGAATGAGCCTCTCCATGAAGTACGTGTTGAGCGCGAGGGCCGCGATCGAGGAGGCGAGCACCGCGATCGCGCCGGCGACGAGACCGTCGCTCATGTAGAGCGGAGCGCCCCGAGGCATGAGCAGGAAGACGGCCGCGAAGAGGACGACGACCTGAGTGGAGGTGATGTACAGCTCGAGACGCTGGCGGCCGATCGAGTTGATGGACGTCTGCATGATCTGGCTCAGCGCGAGCGGGATGGCGCCGATGACCAGGATCGCGAGGGCCAGCGACCCCTGGTTGGCGTAGGCCGCATTCTGGAACACGTTCAGGAAGGCGTATCGGTACGTCACGAGCGCGACGACGCCGGGGACGAGCAGCATCGCCGAATACCGTAACGCCTGCCAGGTTCCCCGTCGGATCCGCTCGTACTCCTCCTTGCGATGCAGTCCGGCCAGGTACGGGAACAACGGCGTGGCGACCGCCGCGGGGACAGAAAGGGCGAGGATCCTCCAGCCGTTCGCGGCCAGGAAGATTGTGAGCGCGGCCGCGCCCAGGTATCCGTTGACGATGAGCGGAATCATGTTCGTGACCATGTAGCTTAGCAGCAGGCTGCCCATCAGAGGCCAGGAGAAACGGAACATCCGCAGGGCTTCGGACCAATGGAACCGTCGGAGGAGCCGCAGGATCACGGGAAAAGAGTAGAGGGTCGACGCGACCGCACCGATCGCGTACGCCGCCGTGATCCCGAGGATCGTAGGGAAGTAGAATGCCACGATGACGATCGCGGGCAGCCGGGCGATCGCCTCGATCAAGGACGGGTACTGCGCCCGGACCGAGTTGCCTATGCCGATGAAGTACGAGTTGTAGACCGTGGAGAACGACCAGAGGAGGGGGAGGGTAACGAAGACGCCGAGGGAGAGCAACTCGGTGGGTCCCGAAGTGATGCTGGCCCCGCCGATGGAGAGCGGCGCGATCACGAACAGGATTAGGCCCGCGGCACCGACCATCAACATCCGCACCAGCAGGTAGGTCGACGTGTTGTCCGTCGCCGGCTTGCCCCGGGCAAGGAAGTACGTGTACGCGGTGCCGAGGCGGAGGTCGCCGACCCCGTTGATCGATGAACCGATCAGCAGGAACAGCTGCGCCGTACCGAGGAGGACCCGGCCCGACTCGGTGAGGCCGATCGTCTTGTAGAAGGCGATGCTCGCGAAGAACCCGATCAGCTGCGTCGCGAGACTGGCCGCGAAGACCGCGCTCGAACTTAGGGTGAGGGAGTGGGTCGCCTCCGGGACGACCGTCGGCTTGGGCGGGGCCGCCGAGGACAGGGCCGGGGGTTCCACGGGTTACCGGCAGGGCATGGCGGGGACCGCTTCTTATTCCCGTCGCCCGAGCGGCCCGGTCAGCTTCCGGGTCGGGAAGTAGGGGGCTCTTCGCCGGGGCGACGCTCGTAGAGCTCCACCCAGAGCCCATCCGGGTCCGACAAGAAGACGAGGCGCATCTCACCCTCGTCGAACGGCGGGATCTCGACCCGCGCCCCCAACGCGACCAGCCGGTCGACCACGACCTCCAGTTCGGTGACGCGGAACCCGAGGTGGTCGAGCTCGTCCCCGAGCCGATACGGCGGGTCTCCCGGATAGTAGTTGAGCTCGAGGATCGCCTTGGTCTCCGGGTCGTAGAGCTCTTGCCAGAGACCTCCCGCCGCCATGCGGCCCGAGAGACCGACCTTCAGTCCCAGCCCTTCCGTGAAGAACCGGACGGCTCGTGCGAGGTCCCGCACCCGGACGCCCGTGTATTCTAGTGGCATGGATCCGTGTCCGCAGACCGGTTCGTTCGGTCGGCTTCCTCCTTTCCGCCCGCTCGACCTCGAGGGGCACTTGGTTCAACCATGGGAATACTTCGCTTTGTTCCTTCGAGGGCCGCCGACGAGACACTCGAGGGCGTTGCACCTCACATCCCCCCGGAGACCGCTCGAAAGGACGGCAGCCGTCCTTCCGCGACGTTCGGGGACGGCGAGGGAGCACGCGGGTCAGGATTGCGAGGAGCGTGTCGGAAAGGCGTGCTTTTCCGGACCCGGGCGACGGACCGTCGGCCGATCCAACTCAGCCCTGGTGGACCTCGTGGATCTCGTCCGCGACGAGACCATGGGCTTCCTTGTGTACCCGAGCCGCGGCCTCTGGGGACGGCGCCTCGACCAAACAGACGATCGTCTCGTTCTTCTCGTCGACCCAGTAGTTCCGATAATTCACGCCGTGCTTGCCCTGCACCTTGAGGTCCTTTGCGTGGGCTTCTGCAACGGCCGCGGCGGTGACGCCCTTCACCTTTCGGTGGGTGTCCATGTAGAGGGGCATGGCGCCTGCCATTTACGTTCAAATAAAAAACCTTCCGATTCCGTCAAACCGGACCCTTGCGTGAACGGGGAACGGTGTGGTACTCCCACGAACGAGGCTAGCGCATGCCATGCGGAGCCCCCCCGTGTCACCTTGCGGAATCATTCCCATCCCGAACCGCGAGAGGTCTCTATCGGAATCGGGGAGGCGGCTCGCGCTGGGCTAGAGAATCTACCGAGCAGTCCGAGCGCGAGATCCGGCGCCGCCACGCCCGGAACTTGCCGAGAGCCGGTCAAGCGAACGCAAAAGACTCTTGGTTGCGTGGTCCGCTGCTGCTAAGGGGGTCGTATGGAGCGAAAGCAAGGAGGATTCTACGTTCGGCCGCTCGGCGAACTTTGGGAGATGTGGAAGCCACGGGTGAAGACGAACGGATGGCCATTCCCATACGCCCGGTACGAGGACGTGGAGAGAGTGATGACCAACCTCACGTCCTACGACCGGGACGAATGGGCCGCTGCCTTCAGCGCGGTCGCCAAGCCGTATGAACAGAAGGCCGCCGAAGCGGAGAAGAGAGGGGATGCGAAGTTCGCGGAGGAGAACTACCTGCTCGCCTACCAGTACTACCACTTGGCCCGGTACCCGACCATCAACTCCAAGGGGAAGAGAACTGCCTACCGGAAGTCGCAGGAGATGCTCCTGAAAGCCGCGCGCTACTTCGATGTGCCCATCGAGCGAGTGGAGATTCCGTTCAGCGGCAAACCCGGAGAAGGCAGCACTATCGTGGGATACCTCAGGGTACCCAAGGCCGACTCAGCGCCCTTCCCTGTGATCTTGAGCTGGGGAGGCATAGACGGCTTCAAGGAGGAGCACCTCAACGACTACGCGCTGAAGAGAGGAATTGCGACCCTTGCGATAGACGGTCCTGGCGTGGGAGACTCGCCCCTCAAGGGTTCTGAGGACGCCGAGCGGCTGTTCGGCGCGGTGCTGGACTGGCTTGCGGTGAGAAAGGGGGTCGATGCTCGGAGGATCGGCGTATGGGGGATGAGCACCGGAGGGTACTGGGCCGTCAAGGTTGCGCACGTCTTCAAAGACAAGATCGCCTGCGCGGTCAGCCAAGGCGGGCCTGTGCACTATGGGTTCCAGCCCGATTGGTTCCCACAGCAGGAGCGCGGGGAGTATGCGTTCGAGGTATTCGACACGCTCGCGTTCGCGTTCGGGAAGTCGTCTCCCGAGGAGTATTTCGAGTTCGCCCCTAGGCTATCGCTCCTCACGCAGGGCTTGCTCGACCGGCCATGCGCGCCCCTACTGCTGGTGAACGGGCTGCATGACACGCTGTTCCCGATACAGGACTACTACCTGCTGCTCGAGCATGGGAGCCCCAAGAGCGCGAGGTTCTACGATGTGGGGCACATGGGCTTCACGAGCGAGACATTCGCTACGATCATGGGTTGGATGATCGACCGGCTGAAGGCGAAATGAGTGAGGGGCTTCTAACGTCTCCCTTGAATCGGAACAACTCAGGTCCCATCGTCGAGCGACCGATAAGCCCTCACCGATTGGACGACCCCGACTGCGAGAAGAAGGACGCCGGCCACCAGAAGGCCCAGGACGACCGCTGGGTCCACACCGAAGGACCCGGAAGCGGGGAACACCGAGGTCCCCGCCGCAATCACGGTCAATGGGGAGAAGCCCACGACGATTCCTGTTACTCCCGCACCAAAGAAGGCCAACGAGACCTCACTGGCCCCCAAGAATGAGGCCGGGAGACCGCACACCCCCGCGAGAACGGCGAACCAGAGGATGCCCTCCCCGGGAAAATTAGGGTTGTAGTTCATGGGTAGAGTAACCCAAAGAAGCAGCCCTTCCCCGAGGATGAGACCCCCGAAGAGTGCAATGGCCCTCCAACGGGCGAGCCAGTCCTCTTCCCATGAGAAGTCGTGGTCGTCGAAGGTCTTCGGTCCCTCATCCTGCTTGGTCTGGGCGTCGCGCGGGTAGGACGTCTGAGCGATAGGGTGGGGGGGCCAGGGCATCGATCTCCCGAATCGAATTCCTAAGGCTTATTCCTTTGGAAAGGGGCCTTACGTAGTGTCGGGTCCGTCGGTCGACCCAGGTGACCCTTGTCTAAGCGGAGGGTTCTCCAAGGAGGCCTCCCAGTCGGACCCGTGTGATTTGGATTCCCCGCATGGAAGGAAATGGGAGCACGGGGATTTGAACCCCGATATGCGGGTCTCTCCGCGCGCTCCAGTCACTCGTCACAGGGGCTCCTCGCCCCTCCGCAAGACCAAATCCCAGGACGACCATCGGTCGCCCTGACTGGAGCCCGCTGGTCTACCAAATTAGCCTATGCTCCCTCCGGGAACGCCGGGAGCCCCGGGAGAGATAGCCTTTTTGTCGGAATGTCCCCCCGACCTACCTCTCCGTTCTGGACCGTTGGTGCCGGCGAAATGTTTATGTGAAAGTCCTTTTGTGCCGAATCCAATGTATTTGCATGACTCCACTTCGACGTCGACGCCGCCTCGACGAACGGTCCCGATGGCGTGGCTCGCCGTGGGCATAATCGTCCTGGCGGGCATCTCGGTGGTTGGGATCGCCACCTACTACGCCATCCGACCCGGAACCCCGTCCGGACCGCTCACGGTCACGGACGACCTCGGGCGCCAAGTGACTGTGCCGCTCCACCCGACCCGCGTCGTCGTCCTCGGACCTTCGATCATGGACTCGATGTATCGTCTCGGACTGCGGAGCCACGTGGTGGGGGTCGACTGCTATGCTCCGAGCCTAGGGGGGCTCTCGGACGACTACTCGTCCGACCAGGTCGCGCTCTGGAACCTCTCCTCGGCCATGTGCGTCCAGACCGGGCCGACGTTCGACGTGGAGCAGCTCCTCGCGCTCGGACCGCAACTGGTCCTGGCGGCGACGATCGTGTCGGTCGCGGCGGTCGAACAGATCACCCAGACCTACCACATCCCGGTCGTGATGCTCCAGCCCGCCACCCTGAGCGGCGTCGTATTGGACGACCAGCTGCTGGGGGAGATCTTCGAGGTCTCCCGGACAGCCTCCTCGCTCGTGAACGAGCTCGAGGCCGCCCTCGCTCAGGCGGCTTCGTTTCAGGACAACCTGACCGCGAACGGTACGCCGTTCCCGACCGTTCTCGTTACGTATGACGCCGATGGGAACGGCTACTGGACGTTCGGCCCCGGAACGTTCGGTCAGTCGCTGGTCGAGTTGGCGAGCGGCGCGAGCATATCGGCGAACGCCACGCTCTCCTATCCGGAGCTCTCCGGTGAACAGGTCCTTGCCAGTGACCCACAGTACCTCGTTTACGGGACCGGGTTCGGGCTGAACGAATCGACCTACACGGGAGGCCCGTTCTGGTCCCAGCTCGGCGCGACGCAGACGGGCCGCGCGGTCGGCATGGACTCGAACTACTTCACCGAGCCCGACCCGACGATGATCCTGGTGGGACTTCCCCAGCTGATCGCGGTCCTCCACCCGGGCGTCAGCGCGTAGGAGAGCGACGGCGTGGGAGCGACGGCGACCCCGACGCCCACCCGGACCGGGAAGACGCTCGGCCGCCGTCCCTGGGTGCTCGGGCTCCTCCTCGCCGTCCTCGCGATTGGCGTCTTCCTTTCGCCGATCCTCGGAACGGTTTCCATCTCTTCCGATACCGTGCTGAGGGTCCTCCTCCATCAGGTCTCGGGAGGCGCGCTCTTCTCCGACCCGTGTGCCGGGTCGAGCGTCCCGGCGAGTGGCTGTGCGGGCCTGATCGAGATCGTCTGGAACGCGCGGCTTTCCGAGATCATGCTCGCCGTCGTGGTCGGAGCCGGTCTCGGGATCTCCGGCGGCACGCTCCAGGGCGTGTTCCGCAACCCGCTCGCGGACCCGTTCCTTCTCGGGATCTCGTCGGGAGGCACCCTCGGGGCCGCGGTGGTCGTGGTTTTTCGGATTGGGGTGGCCGAGGAGAACCTCCTCCTGCCGCTCTTCGCGTTCGTAGGAGCGATCGGGACCGGAGCGGTGATCCTCGTCGCGGCTCGGAGCCGCTTCGGTTCGGTCGAAACGCTCCTCCTCACTGGGGTCGCACTCTCCAGCTTCCTCTCCGCCATCCTCTCGCTCCTGCTCCTCTACAGTCCGACCGGTAGCCTCCAGGTCGACTTCTGGCTCCTCGGGAACCTGGGCTCCCTGGATTGGACCCAGGACGGCATCGCCTTCGGGGTGGTCCTCATCGCGGGGACGCTGCTCGCGACGTACGGGCGGGAGCTGAACCTCCTCCAGCTCGGTCCGGACGTCGCCCAAAGCCTCGGGGTCGACTCCCGAAAAGTGCGGGTTCGTCTCCTGCTCCTCGCCTCGGTCACGACGGCCGCGGCGGTCGCGTTCACCGGAATCATCGGGTTCGTCGGGTTGGTCTCCCCCCACGTGGTGCGCCGGGTGGCGGGCAGCGACTACCGCCTCGTCCTTCCCGGAGCCGCGCTTGTCGGGGCCGGGTTCCTTCTGGCGGCTCGAGACCTCTCGCTGGTGGCCTTCCCGGGGACCCTCCTTCCGATCGGGATCTTCACGTCGTTCGCCGGGGCGCCATTCTTCGCTTACCTCCTCTTCCGCCGGCGACAGTGGTCGACCATGGGGGCCCCATGAGCGGGCCGACGGACGCGGTTCTCCGGCTCCGAGGGGTCACCGTGCGATTCGGCGAGCGGACCGCGCTTCAGGACGTCGACCTCGAGGTTCCCCGGGGACAGTTCGTGGCGCTCACGGGACCGAACGGGTCGGGGAAGACCACCCTCCTGCGGGCCGCCCTCGGGTTCCTCGCCCCCGACGCGGGGTCCGTCGAGCTGTTCGGAAGCGAGGTGCGTTTGCTCCCCGTCGCGGAACGCGCACGGCGCGTGGCATGGGTTCCGCAAGAGGAGAGCCCTCGCGAGGATGTCCCGCTCCTCGACTACGTTCTCTACGGACGGTATGCCCATCTCGGATGGCTCGAGGGGGAGACGGCACGAGACCGGGAAGCGGCCCTCCGGGCGCTGAAGGCGGTGGGACTCGAGGACCGTGCGGGAGACGGGATCCTTTCGGTGAGCGGAGGGGAGAAGCAGCGGGCGATCCTGGCCCGGGCACTCGCCCAGGAAGCGCCCCTCGTGCTGCTGGACGAACCCACGAGCCACCTCGACATCGCGCACCAGCTCGACCTCCTGAGCCGGGTACGGGAGCTCTCCGGCGAGCGCGGAGTGACGATCGTCGCGGCCCTTCACGACCTCAACTTGGCTGCGCGGTTCTCGGACCGAATTGTGGTGCTCTCGAGGGGACGCCGGGTCGCCGACGGCGTGCCTTCGGACGTTCTCAGCGAGGAGCTACTCGCCCGGGTCTGGGGGGTCGTCGCGGACCTTCGTCGGGACCCGCGGACGGGCGCGCCGTACCTCCTCCCCCACCACCTCGTGCGGCCGTCACCGGCCGGTCCTGGAACGTTCCTCGGAAAGGGACCGGTCCATGTTGTTGGGGGCGGGGGCTCGGGGGCACCCTACCTGAGGGCGCTCTCCGAAGCGGGGTATCGGGTCACCACAGGCGCCCTCCACCTCCTCGATTCCGACCTCGAGACGGCGGAGAGCCTCGGTGCGCTCACCGCCGTCGAGGTGCCGTTCGCCCCGATCGGTGACGAGGTTCGAGAGCGACTGCGCGAGCTCCTTGAGGCCGCGACGGCCATCGTGGTGGCGCCGTTCCCGGTAGGGCCGTCCAACCTGCCCAACCTCGAGGAGGTCCGTCGGATGGTCGGACGCGTGCCGGTCCTCCTCGTACGCCGGCCGCCCGGCGAGGAGTGGGATTTCGCCGGAGGACGGGCGCGTGCCCTCGAAGAGGAGATCCGGCAGAACGGAGCACGCTCCGTATCCGGCGTGGCCGAGATGCTCGCGGCACTGGCCGCCGAGCCGGTCGTCGCGTTCGCTCAGTGACCGCGCCGCCGGGCCTTACCCCCTCCCGGGAGGGGAGCAACCTCGAGGGGAGGCGGGGAGGGGCCAGCGAACTGAGCGAGAAGGTACGGAAGGTCGCTTTCGAGGACGAGGAGGTAGCTGGGCACTCCGAGGCGGGACGCCTCGAGGCAAGCGGTGCCGGCAGCGAAGCGAAGGACCGAGCGGGCGCCCGCGCTCGAAAGCGCGTGGTAGGCTTCGAGGCCCTCGGCGGCGACGAGCGCGAGGGGGTCCGAGGGCAGGCTGCTGCGGACCCGGTCCCCCAGACGGGGGTCGGCGAGGTCGCTCGAGGAGAGCGTGCGCACCGAGATCGGGGCCGGCGTGAGCGGGACGATCCCCTCGAGGTCCGAGACCTCGACGAGGGAGCCCTTGCGACCGCCCTTCCGGACCCGACCGCGGGACGGCCCTCCTCCGCCCGGGCGGGCGGAGAGGAGGCCGTGCTGGAGCTCGAGGGAGACGGCGGCCCCTTCCGCGAGGTCCGCGAGAGCGAGGGCGCGCGTCGACCGGATGACATGGACCCGCTCAATCCGTTCCCGAAGGTCGTCCCCCAAGCGACGGAGCGTCTCGTGAAGCCAGGCGACCCCTTCGACCGTCGGTCGGTACCGGCCCTCTCGGACGGTCACCAGTCCACGGCGACGCAGCTGGCGGTAGGAGTGCGACACGGCCTGGACAGTGAGCCCGAGGCGCTCCGCGATCGGACGCAACTGGGTCGGCTCGAGGGTAGCGCATTCGTACAGGAAGAGGAGCTCGGTGACCGTTCCGCCCCGCCGGAGTCCGGCAAGGCCTGTCGTCTCCGGCGGACGGGCACCGACCACGGGATGCAGAGACTTCAGGCGGATAAAACGGTCTTTACCGTTCGGGAAACCGGTCTTGCCTAGGAGGGCGAACCGGGCTTCCGGCCGGCCGAGCGCGCGGAGGGGTTCGCCCGCCGGACCTCCCGAATGCGGTCGCGGATGCGGGCCGCTTCCTCGAAGTCGAGGCGCTCGGCAGCGAGCCGCATCTCCTCCTCGAGGTTCGTGAGCAGCAACGGGAGCTTGTCCTTCCAGTACCGGCCGAGCCCGCTCGTGGAGAGCGCGCCGGATGGGGCCTCCTCTTCGGGAGCGAGGAGCGAGCGCACCTCCTTGCGGATCGATTCGGGCACGATGTCGTGGGCCCGGTTGTAGGCGACCTGGGTCTCGCGCCGCCGCGCCATCTCTGCCATCGCCCGCTGCATCGAGCCGGTGACCCGGTCGGCGTACAGCACGACCTTCCCGTCGACGTTCCGGCTCGCGCGGCCCGACGTCTGGACGATCGACGTCTCGCTCCGGAGGTATCCTTCCTTGTCCGCATCCAGGATCGCAACGAAGCTGACCTCGGGTAGGTCGAGCCCCTCCCGCAGCAGGTTGATCCCGACGAGCACGTCGAACTCGCCGAGCCGAAGGTCCCGCAGGATCTCGACCCGCTTCATCGTCTCGACCTCGGAGTGCAGGTAGCGGACCCGGAACCCCTGGTTCGCGAGGTAGTTCGCGAGCTCCTCGCTGGTCGCCTTCGTGAGGGTGGTCACGAGCGCTCGGTCCCCGCGCGCGATGCACGCCTTGAGCTCGGCCATGAGGTCGGCGATGTGGCCCTTCAGCGGTCGGACCTCGATGGGGGGGTCGACCAGCCCGGTGGGGCGGATGATCTGCTCGACCAGGCCCTTCGAGACCTTCCGCTCGAACGGTCCGGGGGTCGCCGAGACGAACACCGTTTGCGGGACGTGCGTCAGGAACTCGGGGAACTTGAGGGGACGGTTGTCGCGGGCGGAGGGGAGGCGCCATCCGAACTCGACCAGGTTGTCCTTGCGGCTTCGGTCGCCCTTGTACATCCCCTGGATCTGCGGGATCGTGACGTGGGACTCGTCGATGAACGCGAGGAAGTCGTCCGGGAAGAAGTCGAGGAGCGTGTACGGCGGCTCGCCCGCGCGACGGCCTGCGAAGTAGCGGGCGTAGTTCTCGATCCCCGAGCAGTAGCCGGTCTCCCGGATCATCTCGAGGTCGTAGTCGACCCGCCCCTTGAGGCGCTGCGCCTCGACGATCCGTTCCTCCCGCTTCAGCTCCTGGACCCGTTCGTCCCGCTCCTTCTCGATCTCGCCCAGGATCCCGAGGAGACGTTCGTCCACCGTGAGGAAGTGGGTCGCCGGGAAGACGGCCAGCTCCGAGAGCGACCGACGCTCTTCCTGGGTCACGGGGTCGAGCTCGACGATCTCTCGGATCGTGCTCCCGTCGAGCACCACCCGATGGACGGTCTCGCCCGCTCCCATCACGTCGATCGTCCCGCCGCGGACGCGGAACCGCCCTCGCTTCAGCTCGACGTCGTTGCGGTTGTACTTCATCCGAACGAGCTGCTCGAGGAGGCTCTGCCGCGAGATCTCCTGGCCGACCGCGAGGTCGACGACGGAGGCCCGGTAGTCCTCGGGGGAGCCGAGGCCGTAGATGCAGCTCACCGAGGCGACGATGAGGACGTCTCGCCGCGTGAGGAGCGCCTGGGTCGCCCGGTGCCGCAGCCGGTCGATCTCCTCGTTGATCGACGCGTCCTTCTCGATGTAGAGGTCGATCTGGGGAACGTACGCCTCGGGCTGGTAGTAGTCGTAGTAGCTCACGAAGTACTCGACGGCGTTCTTCGGGAACAGCGCCCGGAACTCGCTCACGAGCTGCGCCGCGAGGGTCTTGTTCGGGCTGATGACCAGCGTCGGGCGTTGGAGCCGCGCGACGGCGTGCGCCATCGTGAACGTCTTGCCACTGCCCGTCACTCCGAGCAGCGTGACGAACTTCTCTCCCCGCTCCACGCGCTTCACGATGCTGTCGATCGCCTCGGGCTGGTCGCCCTGGGGCACCAGGTCGGTTTCGAGCTGGAATTGGCCGGGCAGGAGGTCCGAACTCTTCCGGGCGCCGCGGTTCCGGGTCATGGCACGACGGGAAGCTCGCGGAGGGCCCCGGGGTAACCGCGCGGGTCGATCGTCACGTCCGTGAACCCGAGGCACGCCACGGCTCGGGTCACCTCGCTCGCGAGCGGTTCCGTTCGGAGCCGAGGGACCTCGGACGGGTCGACTTCGATCCGGGCCGCTCCCTGCTGGACCCGTACCCGGACCCTGCGAAACCCGAGACCGAGAAGGACCGCCTCGGCGGATTCGATGCGGGCGAGGAGCTCGCTCGTGACGGGGTCGCCGTGCGCGATGCGCGACGCGAGGCATGCGTCCGACGGCTGGTCCCAGTTCGGAAGCCCCCGGCGGCGGGCTTCGGCCCGGATCTCGGCCTTTCCCCACCCGGCCCACAGGAGGGGGTGGGAGAACCCAGCCTCATCCATCGCCCGGAGACCCGGCCGGTCGTCGGTGAGGTCGTCGCGATGCACTCCGTCCAGGTACTGAGCGGCCGCCCGGGCCGCCCCGAACTCGCGCAGAAGGGACGTCTCCACGACGCGACAGAAGTAGCATCGGTCGGACCGATTCTCCCGGTACTCGGCCCGGGAGAGAGGGTCCACTCTCAGCAGCACGTGCTCCACACCGATCGCCGCCGCCACCCGCTCCGCGCGAGAAACCTCGACGCCGGAAACCGCGGGTCCGGTGAGGGTGACCGCGAGCGCCTCCGACCCGAGCGCGGAGAAGGCAAGTGCGGCGACCATCGAGGAGTCGACACCCCCCGAAAGCGCGACCACCGCTCGGCCTCCGCCCCGGATACGGGCGATGACCTCGTCGGCGGGACGTAACGGGACGGTCGAGGACTGCGAAGTGGACATTCCGCCTATTCTACCGTCCATGACCCATTACCCTTTCCTTCTGGGTCCGGCCCTCTTGTGGCTTTTCGCGGTACGGTCGGCCCATTGGAACGGCAGGTCGACATGGTGACCCAAAACGAGCCGTGACCGTTTCACGGACCGCCGACGCCCTCGTAGTCGAATTCGTAGGAGTGCGCTCCACCCGAGACCTGTATGGTCATCCGCCCTCGGATCCCCACGAGCTCCCCGCTCCCGGAGTCCGGGACGACCTCGATCGTTTGGTGGGGGGTGCCGCGCTCGAGGGTTCCCGAATGCTGGAGGAGGAAGGTCCCGGAGCGGCCGTGCAGACGACCGCGGACCCGCTCGATCAGGACGTACCCCGCGGAGCCGTCCACCGGGGTCATTCCCGTCAGCATCCGCCCCCGGCTGGTCCCGTCGAGACCCCCGTGGAACCGTTTGCTCACCACCATGGCGCCGAGGGTCGTCCCCTCGGCGAGGTCGGGATCCGAATCTTGCTTCATCTCGACCTCGAACCCTCCCAGCGCTCTCGTCACGGTACGGTCCCTCCGACCCGATGGAACCCACGGGGGGTTTAGAACCTCGGGGAGGGATGGTGGAACGCCCTCCGCGGGGAACGTCGCGCAAGGTGCAACCGCCATAGCCGACGTTACCGTAGGGGAAACCGATGCAAGCGGTCCGCGACGGGAGCCGGTGGATGTTGCGACTGGAGGACGGGCAGGACCTCTTCGAGACGATCTCGGGGTTCGCGCAGCGTGAGAACATCCGCGCCGGGGCCGTCGTGTTCGGGGTCGGGATGTTTCGTCGGATGACGTTCGGCTACTGGGACGGAAGCCAGTACCAGGTCCAGGAGCTGACCGTGCCGCACGAGGTCGTCTCGCTCCACGGGACGATCGCCCGTGCGGGCGGAGCCCCGTCCCTCCATCTTCATGGCGCGGTGGCCGGCCCGGACCATCGGGTGGTCGGAGGGCACCTCCTGCGCGCGACGGTCGGGACGATCCAGGAGGTCCTGATCGAGAGCTTCTCGGGTCGAACGTTCGGGCGACCTCTGGTCGAAAGCTACGGCCTGAAGATGCTCGACCTCGAGCCCCCGAACGAGCCGTAATCCCCCGTCATCCCTTTCCGTTCCGCCGGGCTCGTACGGTCCTGTTATGGCCGGACCGCCCTCCGTGTTCGCGACGCTCGACCCTCGCCTCGAGAAGGCGGTCCGCGAGCGAGGGCTCGTCGAGCCCACGGAGATCCAACGCCTGGCGTTCCCGCTCCTCGCGACGGAGGCGGACGCCCTCCTGCTCTCTCCGACCGGGACGGGAAAGACCGAGGCGGTTCTTCTGCCCCTGCTCTCCCGCCGTCTCACCGACCCAACGCCCCCGATCTCCATCCTCTACGTAACTCCCCTGCGCGCCCTGAACCGGGACCTCGAGCACCGCATCGTCGCGCTCGCGAAGGAGGTCGGGCTTACGGCGGCGGTCCGCCACGGGGACACGCCGACCTCCGCCCGCCTCACCCAGTCCCGACGGCCCCCCGACCTGCTGCTCACGACCCCCGAGACCCTGCAGCTCCTCCTGACCGGAGCCCGCCTCCGGGAGTCGCTACGGAACGTTCGCTCGGTGGTGATTGACGAGGTCCACGAGCTCGTCGGGTCGGACCGCGGGGCGCAGCTCTCGATCACCCTCGAGCGGCTCGACAGGCTCACCGGACGGACGGTCCGTCGTATCGGCCTCTCGGCGACCGTCGGGAACCCGACCGAGGTCGCCCGGTTCCTTTCCCCCGCCCCGCGTGCGGTAGAGGTCCGGGTCGCTCAAGAGCGGCGGCCGCTCGAGCTCACCGCACGCGGCCCGGCCGAGAGAGGCCGCCGCTCGACGAAGCGCTCGTGCGCGAGCTCAAGGCCGACGCGACGCTCCTTGACGGCCTGCGGGCGGTCGAAGAGGAGATCCGGGAGCATCGGACCACGCTGGTCTTCGTCAATACCCGCCCCACGGCCGAGGGTCTTGCGGCCCGTCTGCAGAAGCTCGCGCCGGACCTCCCGATCGCGGTCCACCACGGCTCGCTCTCCCGAGAGGTCCGGGAGGAGGCCGAGCGCGCGTTCCGGGATGGACAGCTCCGGGCGTTGGTCGCGACCTCGTCCCTCGAGCTCGGGATCGACATCGGGGTCGTCGACCACGTCGTCCAGTTCGGCTCCCCGCATCAGGTCGGTCGACTCGTTCAGCGCGTCGGCCGTTCGGGCCACCGGCTCGACCGGACGATCCATGGGACCGTCCTCTCGCTGGACGACGACGACCTCGAGGAGGCGGCGGTGCTCGCTCGGAGGGCCGACGCCGGACTGCTGGAGCCGGTCGCCTGGCGCACCCGCAACCGGCTCGCGGCGGCGCAGCAGGTGGTCGCATCGCTCCGTGCCGAGGGCAGCCTCGAGCTCTCCGAGCTCCTCCGACCCCTGAAGCACGCCGCGGCCACGGCGGACATCTCCGACCCCGAATGGAACGAGCTCATCGATTACCTGGTCGGGCTCGGCCTCGCGAAACGGCTCGGTGACCGCGTGGCGCCGGGCCGCGGGACCCTGCACCGGTTCTACTCCTCGCTCTCCCTCATCCCGGACGAGCGAACGTACCGCCTCCGCGACATCGGCACCCGGAGGCTCATCGGGACGTTGGACGAGCGGTTCGTCCTGACCCAGATCCTGGCCCAGCCCGAGGAGATCTTCCTCTTGCACGGGCGCACCTGGAAGGTCGTGGAGTACCGGGAGGGCGAGCTGCTCGTCGAGACCGTTCAGGAGATCGGACGCGAGCCGCGGTGGGCCGGAGAGGACCTTCCCGTGCCGTTCGATGTCGCCCAGGAGATCGGAAAGCTCCGACGGGAGGGGGCGTTCGAAGAGTACCCGATCTCGCCCGAGGACCGAGCGCACCTCGACGAACGCCGGAAGGCCCCGGCGCTCGCCGGGACGATCCCGACGGACCGGCGGGTCACGGTCACCACGCACGGTCGCGTGGTGGTCTACGGCGCGTGCTTCGGCACCCGGACGAACGAGACCCTCTCCCTCGCGACCGCGGGGTTGCTGACCGCCCGTCTCGGGGCTCGCGTCGAGGTCGCCTCGGTCGAGCCGACCTGGTTCGTCCTCGAGCTCCCGGTCGCGGTCGACTCGCCCACGCTGGTCGACGCGCTCTCGGTCGAGCCGGCGACCCTACGTCCCCTCGTCGAGCGTCTGGTTCCCTCGGGCCTCGACTACCGCTGGGTCTTCCTTGCGGTCGCGCGCAAGCTCGGGGTCGTCCCGGCTTCGGCCGACCCCCGCGACCTTCGGACCCTCGACCCGTTGCTCGCGGCGAGCCGGATGAACCCTCTCGGCGAGGAGACCCTCGAGAAGACGCTCCACGACCGGTACGACGTCGACCACGCGGTGGGGGTCCTCGAACGGATCCGGGACGGTCTGATCGAGGTGGTCGCCACGCCGCCGTCGAAGTTCACCGACGGACCGCTCGAACGGCTCGAGTGGCGTACTGTGCTCGACATCCCTCCCCCGACGCTCCTGAAGGCGGTCCAGGAGCGGCTGGCGAAGGAGCCCCTCACGTTGGTCTGCCTTCGGTGCGGTTTCGTCCGGACGACGAGCCCTTCGCGCTACAAGGCCGAGGGAGGGAGCCGCTGCCTCCTCTGCCACGGGTCGCTATCGGCGGTCCTCTCGCCCCGAAGGACCGAGGAGGTCGACCGGCTGAGCGCCTATGCGAAACGGAAGCGGGCCGGGGAGAAGCCCGCGAAAGGTCGTCGCGCCCGTCGCGAGCGAGCGCTGCCCGCCGAGACGGAAGCGCTCGTGCGCACCGGCTACACCTCGGCCGAGCTCGTGGCCCATTACGGAGAGCGGGCGCTCTATGCGCTCGCGGCCCGTGGAATCGGACCGGAGACCGCCCGCCGCCTCCTGATGCGCCTCTACCGGGACGACAACGCGTTCTTCACGGAGATCCTCCGGGCGGAACGGGCCTACGCCCGGACTCGGGTCTTCTGGGATTAGGCCCCGTTGCCGAGGCGCCGGACCAGCTGCTCGACCACCGTCCGAGGGGCGTCCGTCCGGAACCCCTCCGGGCGCGCATGGGTGCGTGCGACCCGGAACCCGAGCGACCGGAGCCCTTCCTGCACGGCCTCCAGGCTCGGCGGCTCCGCGAGCTCCAGCCGGGAGGCGAGGACGTTCGCCTCGAAGTAGAACGGGCAGTCGGCGGTGACCTCCTCCTTCAGACGCGCGAGGAACCGTTCCATCTCGCGAGCGCGGGCGGCCCCGTCGGGGACCTCGAGGCGCGCGACGAGGTCGATGTCGAAAAGCGGACCGAGCCAGAGGGGACCGTACGGCCCCTCGTCCCCGACCGATGGGCCGGTCCAGGTCCCGGGGTCGATGACGCCCACGGGAACGACGGCGTCCGTATGGGAGTTGACCTCGACGTAGGCGCGAACGTAGTGGTCACGCGAGTAGGCGAGCATCGGTCGGATCGACCGACCGAGCGCTTCCGCGTCGCGCGCGAGCTGGGCGAGCAGGATCCGCAGGCCTCCCTCGGGTCCCAGGCGGCCGCGCACCGGTCGGGCCGCGTAGCGCCGCCAGCACGCCGAGGGCTGGGCTCCTGCGAGCACCATCATGTCGGTCGCCGTGACCCCGATGACCCCGCCGCGGCGGACCGCGGCGAGTGCCGTGGGCGCGAACGGCGCCGGCGTGCCGTAGGGGTCGAGGTCGACGTAGTCGAACGGGGCTCCGGCGGGGACGACCCGGGCGTCCTCCTCGACCGCCGACGCGCCGGGGAAACGGGCCGTGTTCTCGCGGAGGACCCGGCACGCGTCGGGGTTCGCCTCCGAGAACGTGAACGCGCCGAACGCTCCGGATTCGTGGAGGAGGCGGAGCCCCCGCACCCCCGTCGCGGCGGTCATCTCCCAGCCGGTCCGAAGGCCGCGGGTCAACGGGGGAAGCGCCCGCGCGAACGCGACCCCGAGGTCCCGGTCGCCGGCCATCGCCGGATTGTAGAAGACCGGCGACCGGCGGCCCGGACCCCGGCCCGGCGCGGTCCGCGGAAGGAGAAGCTCGGTCCTCCCTTCGGAGGCGAGGACTAGTGGGCCTGGCCGGTGATGAGATGGACGATCTTGAACGCGAGTAGGTTCTTGTTCACCGGGGTCACTTCGAGCAGGCGTAGTTCGTCCCTCCGTCGGATGTCCTGGAGCAGCGGGTTCCTCGATTTCTTGTGGAGGGTCATCACGATCGACTTTCGGGCATCGAGGGTGTCGATCACGCTCTTCGTGAACACCTCGCTCTCGACCTCCATCTTCCCGACCTCGTCGATCACGATCACGTCGGCGGACTCGCGCGCCTCGGCGAGCGCTCGCGTCCCCAGACCCTCGAGCGCGGCGATGTTGACCCCGTAGCGGCCCGACCGCACCCGCGACTTCAGACTCTCGTGGGCGAAGACCTCGTGCTCCTTCGTCGTCCAGTCGACGATCTGGAAGCCGGCGCGCCGCTGCTTCTCCACGATCGGCTCCGTGACCATGCCGCCGACCTTCACGCCCTCCTCCTCGAGGAGCTGGATGATGCGCAGCAGCGTCTGGGTCTTGCCCGAGCCCGGGAGACCCGTGATCCCGATCTTGACCGGAGGAGAAAGTCGACGAGGCATCACCAAGTATACCTCTAGGGTGGCTGAGTACGCGTGGAACCAATAAGAAGACGTCGTGCGGCCTCGACGCCGAAACCGCCCGAAACGGGCGAAGGGGAAGCTTCCCTGGGGGAGGCGGCGGTCTACCCGCCGCGGGAGGATACGCTCCTCCTGCTCCCGTTCGCGGAGGTCACCGCGGACACGCTCTTTCTCGAGGTCGGGTGCGGCGCGGGCCTCGTGGCGCTCACCGCGGCGCGTCGGGGCGCTCGGGTCGTCGCGACCGACCTCAACCCCCACGCGCTGCGCCGTCTCCGCGAGCAGGCCCGGGCGGAGGGCGTGGAGCTCACCCTCGTTCGGACCGACCTCGCTCGCGGTCTCGGACGGTTCGACCGCCTCGTCTCCAACCCGCCGTACCTACCAACCCTACCGGAGGAGAGGGACCCTGACCGGTGGCACAACCTCGCGTTGGACGGAGGGCCGGACGGCTGTCGGGTCACCGCCCGCCTCGTCGAGGAGCTCGACGAGCATCTGACCGCCGACGGGAGCGCCTTCATCGTGGTCTCCTCACGGCAGGACCGGGACGGCCTCGAACAGATCCGCCGAAGCTGGGCTACCCGCGGCGGGGTCGTGGAGGTCGCCGCTTCCCGCGCCCTCGAAGGAGAGCGGCTCGACGTCTGGAGTCTCCGTCGGGGTCTGCGCTAGGCGTGGCGTTCCGCGTGGGCGAGCACCGCGTCCAAGAAGCGGTGGCCGTCCCCGAACCCTTCGGCCGACCCCGTACGGGTCCAGTCCGGCGACTGGGCACGGAAGAACGAGCGCTCGGGGTGGGGCATGAGACCGAAGACGTTCCCTTCGGGGTTCGTCAAGCCCGCGATGTTCCCTTCCGAACCATTGGGGTTCCAAGGGTACGTCGCGGGCGAGCCGTCCGGCGCGACCCACCGGAAGAGGACCTGCCCGTTCTCCTCGAGCGAGCGGCGCAGCTTCTCGCTCCCGAGGACGAGCTTACCCTCGGCATGGGCCGACGGGAAGAGGAACCGCGTTCCCCTCGGGATTTCCTGAAGGGGGGGGAAGATCCCGCCCTCCCACGAGACGAACGTAGGACGGCATTCGAAGTGGCCAGAGTCGTTGGTCATGAGGGCGGCCTCGGGGGTCACGAGATGTCCGCCGGGCCGGCCCGGAACAGGCCGAGCTCGGTGAGGACCTGGAAACCGTTGCAGATCCCCCCCACGATCCGACCGCTGCGTACGAACTCCTCGAGCTCGGGGCCGATCGCGGCGCGCACGCGGGCGGCGAAGATCGCTCCCGCGCGCACGTAGTCCCCCGCGGAGAACCCTCCGGGAACGAACAGGACCTGATAATCGGAGAGCCGACGCCGCGCCTCGGGGAGGACGTCCCGCCCCTCGAGCTGCTTCAAGTGGACGATCTCGGGACGCGCTCCGAGGGTCGCGAGCCCCTCGCGGAGCTCGTCGTCGCAGTTCGTCCCCTCGATAGAAAGGATCGCGACCGCGAGGTTGCGACGCGCCACGGGCGACCGATGCGACGGACCGCTTAACCGTTGTTCCCGGCGACCGAGGTGAGACCTCCCTGCGGAGGCCCTATCGGGTTCCCTCGATCCACCGGGCGGAGCTGCGGGTTCCGGCCGTGAGGCACCCGAAGAGAGGTTGACCGGCGAACCACGCCGCATAGAAACCGCCCCGGAAGGCGTCCCCTGCCCCGACCAGCGTTCGAACCCGGGTCGGACGGGTCGCGCCGACGTGGACGATACCCGCCCGGGAGAAGGCGGTGGCTCCACCCCGGCCTTCGGTTCGGACCACGAGCGGCACGAACTCGAGCAGCCCCTCGGGTCGATCGGCGCCGACGAACTCGAGAGCGCGGGCGATCTCGGAGCGGTTGCCGAAGAGGAGCTCCGACCCGCGGAGGAGCGAGCGGAACGACCGACGGTCCCACCGGTAATGGATCTCCTGCGCCGGGTCCGCCGCGACCCGGAGGCCGCGCGCCCGCGCCAGCTCTTGGAGACGGAGCTGGAACGCCGGGTCCGCGGTCGTCAGGTGGAGCCAGGAGTACTCCTCCAGCCACCGGCCGGGGAGCGGCGCTCCCCGGCTCTCCCCCATGACTCCTTGGTCGATCAGCGTCCGCTGGGTACCCTCGTGGTCCTCGATGATGTAGCACGTGGGAGTCGGCTTCCCGCGGACCCGCTGAAGCCCCCGAACGTCGACCCCGGACCTCTTGAGCTCCGCGACGTACTCGTCCGGGAATCCGTCCCCCACGCGAGCCACGAGGCCCGTGGCCACCCCGAGCTTCGAGGCGGTCCGCACGATGTTCGTGGCGGTGCCCCCGAGCTCCGCCCGGTACTGAAGGACGGGGACGGTTCGGTCCGCGGCGGGGAACGAACGTACCGATAGGAACCGGTCGAGGATGACGTGACCCGAGACGAGCAGGTCCCGGGGCCGGTCGGTGACCGCTGCCGACATGGTCCGCGGAATCCCGTGAGCCCCTCGGTCCCTTATCGCTTGGGGGAACCCGGTACGCCGCTTAAGTCGCCGAAAGCCTCCCCGCGAACACGGCATGCTCGTCGTAGGAGCCATTCTGGACATCGAGGGAGCGCGACCGGCCTACGTTCGCCTCTCCCAGGGCCACGTCACGGAGGTCGGCGCCCGGGGCACCGAAGGTCGGCGCCGGGGCGAGCGGACGGTCCACGGGATCGTCGTGCCCCCTCCCATCAACGCCCATACCCACCTCGGTGACGCGGTCTCGGTCCGCGAGCCCCCTCCGGGCCCGGTTTCCCGGCTCATCCAACCTCCGAACGGCTACAAGTTCCGACTGTTGGCGGGCGCATCTCCTCGGGAGAAGGTCGTGGCGATCCGCGCCGCCCTCCATCGGATGGAACGAGCCGGCGTCGCGGTGACCGTCGACTTCCGCGAAGAGGGGCGACCCGGGGTCGAGCTCCTCCGCGAGGCGGCCCGCGGAAGCTCGGTCCGAGTCCTCGCGTTGGGCCGTCCCCTCGCCCGACCGGTCGTCCGGAACGAGCTCGCCCGGCTCCTCGCGGTGGCGGACGGGGTAGGGCTCTCGAGCGCTCGGGACGAGACCGACGAGACCTGTCGGACGGTCGCTCGCGCCTGTCGCGCGGCGGGAAAGAAGTTCGGACTTCACGCGAGCGAAGCGGTCCGGGAGAAGCCGGAACGCTACCTCGACCCGCGACCGGACCTGCTCGTCCATCTCACGAAGGCGACCGTCGACGACCTCGAGAGAGTGCGGGACGAATGCGTCTCGGTCGCGGTCTGCCCTCGGTCGAACGCCCTGTTCGGCCGCCAGCCCGACCTCTACTCGATGGAGCGGCTCGGGCTGTCCGTCTTGGTCGGGACCGACAACGCGATGTTCCACGCCCCGTCGCTCTGGCGAGAGCTGGAGTTCGCCTACGTCGCCTCCCGGCTCCGCCGACGACCGGTATCGGCGGCATTCCTTGCGCGGGCGGCGCTCGTCGAACCCTGGAAATGGCTCGGCGAGCCGGAGGCCGCCCTGGTCGTTCCCGGGATGCCCGGTCGCCCCCTCGTCCTTCGACTGCCCTCGGACGACCCGGCCTACCAGGTGGTCACGCGTACCACCGAACACCTTATGGTCCGGGTCCGGCCCGGGACCCGCCAACGGACCACGGGACGATGAAGAGCGACGAGCTGTTCGCACTCTTGCGCCGTCGGGGCGTGCTCTGGCCGACCGCCGAGATCTACGGCGGCGCCCAAGGCCTCTACGACTACGGTCCCCTCGGCGCCGCGCTCAAGCGACGGGTCGAGGATGCCTGGACGGCCTGGTTCGTCGGCCTTTCGCACGACTACTACGTGATCGACCCCGCGGAGATCCTTCCCGAGGCGGTCGTGCGGGCGTCGGGCCACCTCGAGAACTTCACGGACCCCGAGGTGACGTGCGACACCTGCCACAACGTGTTCCGGGCGGATACCGTCCTCGAGAAGGTCCGCCCCGAGGGAGTGGACGGGCTCACCCCTCCCGAGATCGCCGAGCTCGTCCGGGCGCGGGGCGTGAAGTGCCCGAGCTGCGGAGCGACGACCCTGAGCGTCCCTCCTCCGTTCAACCTGATGTTCGGGCTCGACTTCGGCGTGACCGGCCACGAGCGCGCCTACTTACGCCCCGAGACCGCCCAGAGCAGCTACCTCTCCTTCCCCCGGATGTGGGACGTCGGTCGCCGGGCGCTGCCGCTCGGGATCGCGATTTTCGGCAAGGCGTATCGCAACGAGATCGCGCCCCGCCAGGTCCTGTTCCGGATGCGGACGTTCACGCAGGGCGAGCTCCAGATCTTCTTCGACCCCGAGCACTTCCCGCTCCCGTTCGACCGGGTGCGTGACGAGAAGCTCCCCGTCCTACGAGCCGCCCAACGGCTCGCGGGGTCGGAGACCGTCGAGCTCGTCTCCGCGGGGGATCTCGTGAGTGCGGGGGGATTGCCCGAGTTCTACGCGTTCCATCTCGCGCACACCTACCGGTTCTACCGCGACGTGCTCCGGTTCCCGCCCGACCGGATCCGCCTCTTCGAAAAGTCCGACCAAGAACGGGCGTTCTACAACCGGATCCAGTTCGACGTCGAGGTGAACCTCGAGAGCCTCGGCGGTTTCAAGGAGCTCGCAGCGGTCCACTATCGCGGCGATTACGACCTCGGCCGGCACGGCCAAGGTTCGGGTCGGGACCTTTCGGTGACGCTGACCGGGGGCCGCTCGGTCCTCCCGCACGTCCTCGAGCTCACCTTTGGTCTCGACCGCAACCTCTGGGCGCTCGCGGACCTCCACATCGGGAAGGACGGGGACCGGACCGTCTGGCGCCTTCCCCCGTACCTCGCACCCGTGCCGGTCGGCGTCTTCCCGCTGATCGCGAAGGAGCATGCGCCGTTCGCGCTCCGCCTCTCCGACGACCTTTCCGCCGCCGGGATCCCGAACCAGTACGATGACGCGGGGACGATCGGGAAGCGGTACGCGCGCATGGACGAGGCCGGCACGCCGTTCTGCGTGACCGTCGACGGGGAGACGCTCGCGGACGGTCCGATGCACGACACCGTCACCGTCCGGACGCGGGACTCGAAGTCCCAGGAACGGGTCCCGGTCGCGGAGCTCGCGGCCCGCCTCGCTCCGTTCCTACGGCCTCCCCGACCGGCGCGCGGGTAGCGCCGGGCCCGCCTTCGTGCGCAAGCGAACGGCTATATCTCGCGTCCGAGTCACTGCGTTCCGATGGCGACCGGCGGAGGAGAGCCCCCTCAACCGATAGGGGCAGCGACCCCCTTGGCGGCCCGGCGGTCTCGCTGGATCGGCCAACAGTACGCGGACATCACGAAGCTCCGGGAGATCGCGGCCCGTCACGACCGAGCGGCCGCGCGGGCCCAGCAACGGGTCGCCCGGCTCAACACCCGAATCGACAAGCTCCGGCATCAGGCCACCCTCCTGCGGGAAAGGGGCCAGAAGGCCCTCGCTCAGATCCCCGAGATCGAGCAGGAGATGAAGCAGCAGGAGCGGGACATCGAGGCGGCGACCAAGAAGACCGGGGGCGCCCCGATCGGGTCGGACGTCACGAGCATGCACTATCACGTACGCAAGCTCCAGCAGAAGGTCGTCGACCGGCAGCAGAAGGCGCGTTCCCTCGAGCTGCGGGCCGCGACCAAGACCCAGAAGACCGCGGAGCTCAAGGTCAAGGTCGACCGGTACCAGGAGACCGCGCGTCTCGAGGAGCAGGAAGCGGGGGCGTACCGACAGCGAGCGGACCGCCTTCAACTGGTCTCGGAGCACGAGGTCGCGGACCACCTCCGGGCGACGGCGGACGGGACGAAGGGCTCCTCCGACGAGCCGCCCTCCACACTATGAAGCTCATCGTCACCGTCGGCATGCCCGGTTCGGGCAAGGACGAGCTCGTGGGCGTCGCTCGGGGCATGGGCCTCGCGACGCTGAAGATGGGCGACCTCGTCCGAGACGAGACCCGCCGGCGCGGGCTCGCGATCACGAACCAGAACGTCGCCCGCGTCGCCTCGGAGGAACGGGACAAGCACGGACCCGGCATCTGGGCGCAACGCGCGATCCCGAAGCTGACCGAGACCCGGATGCTGGTCGACGGGTGCCGGTCCGACACCGAGGTGACCGTCTTCCGGCACAACTTCGGGGACCTGTTCGTCCTCGGGATCTACGCGTCTCCCGAGACCCGTCACGACCGCATGGCGAGCCGCAGCCGCGCGGACGACGCGGCCGACCTCCAGGAGTTCTTCGACCGGGACCGGCGCGAGCTCAAGTGGGGAATCGGCAACGCGTTCGCGGTGGCGGACGGCATGCTCGTCAACGAAGGGACGCTCGACGAGTTCCGCCGGGCGGGACGGGCCGCGCTCGAGAAGATCCTCGCTCGCGAAGAGTGAGCGGTCCGTTCGGCGCTACGCGATCGTCGACGGCGGTCCCTGGGTGACCAGGTTCCGGACCGAATCGAACCGCTCCCGGTCGACGACGACGGCGAGCGGTCTCCGTTCCGCGGCGAGTGGGGGGATCCGACTGACGAGGTACTGGTCCCGGGCCTCCGCGAAATCGCGGGACCCGCGGCCGGACGCGACCTCGCGGTCCCACTCGAGCGCGAACTCGTCGGGCGACGAGGGGGTGGGGGGGCTGCGCGAGACGCGACGCTCCCGGACCGTCCGACGAACGAGCTCGAAGTACCCGATATGCTCGGCGAAGAGGGACGCCGTGCTGTCGTCATCGGGGTCGAGGGGCTCGGTCGGAAGGCCCCGCATCCACGCCCACCGGAGGACCTCGACGAACGACGGGTTCGGCACCCGGACTTCGCCGAACCGGACGAGCCCGCGGACCTCGCTCGTCTCGTTGGTGGTCAGGGAGACGATCGGTTCCGCGTCCGCGGCGACGAAGTGGTCGTGCAAGCTCCTCAGCTCGCCGCTCGAGAGGCCGAGGCCGATGAGCGCCGGCGCGAACCGCTCGAGCTCGGAGAGGACCCGGGGAACCTCGGACGCGAGGCCCCGGACGGGGGCGATGAGCAGGACCCCGGGCGTGTTTTCGAACTTCGCGGTGATCACGGGCCTTCTCGCTCGGTGATCTCCTCGATCAGCTCGTCCGGGTCGCGATGGCGTCGCAGCTCGGCGATGGTCAGGATCGGCAACCCCGCGATCGCGGAGCGGGTGACGGGGTCCCGGACGACGAAGACCGCGTGCCCCTCGGCGACCCGGGCCAAGGCAGGGAGGACCTCGGCGCGGTGGAGCGCGGTCCTCAGGCTTCCGACCGCGGCGAGCAGGACGTCCGGCGTACGCGCGAGCGCGTCGAACGGAGCGCGCACGGTCACCGTGACCTCGAGCCCCATCCCACCCAGCTGCCGTACGACCCCGTCTCGGAGCGGGTCTCCCGTGGTGGGGGGCGCATGCTCCGGGGCGGGCTCCGAACCCTCCGCGGCCTTCTTCTCCGCCGCCTCCTCCCGGGCGCGGACCGCCCAATCGAACAGGTCGATCGGCTTCACGACCGTCTCACCGAGGTACGTTTCGATCCGCTCGATGACGAGCGCTTCCGCGCCCGCGCTCTCCTCGTAGAGCTGGATCGCCCGGCGAGAAACGCCGGCGATGCTGGCGAGGGTCCCGAGGGAAAGACCCCGTTCGTTCCGCAGCTGGCGAAGGCGCGGCCCGTCCACCTGGGCGAACGTGCCCCCCGGGCTCGCATACAGGAACGGCGGGAGCGCCTTTTCGAGGAACTCCTGGAGCGTCTCCTCGTTGATGATCGGGACCCCGTAGCGCGTGTAGACGACCCCGGGGTCGAGGTCGGAAGAGCCCGACGTCTGACCGATCACGAGGACGATCGCCGGGAAGATATGGCCGAGCTCGCGGAGACGGGTCGCTTCCTCGGAGTCGAGGGCGTCGATGTTCTTGAGGACCTTGACCAAGAGGAGCGTCTCGTCACGGCGGGCCGCGAGGTCGAAGCTCGTGGGGCGGATCGCGTGCGAATCCGCGACGTAGAATCCCGCGCGCTCGAGCATCTCGCGGATCTGCTCGATCGAATGCTCCCGCGGTGACGGCAACGGACCTTCCTCCAGAAGAATCCATTTACTTCTTTTATATAAAAGAGGATGGTCTCAGCTCTCGGAGAGCGAGACGGCCGATCGACCGAGAACCGTCTTGGCCGCGGGCCGGTTGGGGGGTCCGTGGAAAGCCCGCTGCGCCCCGTTCCGGATGCGCCGGCGCTGGTCATCGAGCCGGTCGACGGGTCAGGCGCGAGGACGCTCGTCGTCGCGGACGTGCACCTCGGACTCGGCAGTACCCCCGACCGCTCGCTCGGTCCCCCCGAGGGCTCGGCCGACCGCCTTGCCGAGAGGCTCCTCGGGGTCACGCGCTCGACCCGGTCCAAGACGGTCATCATCGCGGGAGACGCGAAGCACCCGATCGTCGGGACGCCGCCCGCTCTCCGGCCCGTGGTCTTCGACTTCTTCGCCGCGCTCCTCGAGGAGGGGCTGACGGTCGAGCTCGTTCTCGGCAACCACGACGTGGGGATCGTCCGTCACCTCCCGCGCGAGGTCGTCGTCCATCCGGCGACCGGGGTCGTGCGGGGCGAGGTCGGGATCTTCCACGGCCACCGATGGCCGTCGAACAAGGTCCTGCGGGCCCCGAGGCTGGTGGCGGGACACCTGCACCCGGGGTTCCGGCTCGCCCCGACGGCGGATGACCCCGAGGGGAAACGTCGGTGCTGGGTCCGGGTCGAGCGGGTTCCCTCCGAGGCGAAGTCTTCCCGGCGCCGCCGCCACATCGAACCCCGGGCCCGCGAGGTCGTCATCCTGCCCGCGTTCAATCCGATCGCCGGCACGGAGGCGCTGAACCGCGAACGGCCGGCGCGTGGACGCTCGTTCCTCTACCAACGGTTCCTTGCCCAAGGGGTCTCCCGGGCCTATCTTCTGGACGGGACCGACCTCGGCGTTCTCACGACCCGGTTCGAGCCCGCCCACCGCTCGCGAGCAGCGGGCCGAGCTCCTGCGGGTCGGTGACCGGCGGCGCGCAGGCGGTCCCGAAGCAGACGAGGGCCCGAGCCGCCTTCGACCCTCCCTGTCCCTCCATCTCCCCGGGGAGCGAGAACGGGGGCGGCGGGTGGCCGGAGAAGACCCACGAGTTGGGGTGCCAAGCCCGACGCGCCGCCCGAAGGAGCGCCTCGGCACCGACCCCCTCCCCTTCGATCACGACGGTGGCCGACGGCGTGGTCAGGAGCCCCGCGGCCAGCGCGGAGCCGGCGACGAAGAGACCCGCGTCTCCGACGCGGCGGGCGATCGGCCCTAGGAGAGCGCGGGCCTTCTCCGGCCACCGGTCGTCGTGCGTGAGGGACCCCGCTCGGAGGAACGAGATCGCGGCGGAGGCGTTCGCGGCGAGGTGGGGAGTGTCCTCGAGCGGGTACGACGCCTCCGTCACCCCTCCGACCACGGGCCCGTCGTACAGCCCGGGCGAGAGGTCGCGAAGGAGGCCGTCCTCGCCCCGGAACTCCCGGTCCACGAGCTCGAGGAGGGAAAGCGCTGCCTCGAGGTACCTCGGCTCCGTGAGCACTCCGGAAAGCTCGAGGAGGCCCGAGGCCACGGAGACCTGGTCCTCGAGGAGCCCGAACCCGCGCGCCCCGTCGGGGTCGAGGCGATGGCCGACCCCCTGCCCGGGACGGAGCGCTTCGGCCAGGAGCCGGTCGGCGGCCTTCCGAGCGTCCGCCACGACCGACCCGTCGCCGAGGAACGCCCCGGCCCGTGCGAACGCTGCGATGAAGCGGCCGTTGATGTCGGCGTAGACCGCGCGGTCCACCTGCGGGGTCGGGCGGCGCGACCGCGCGGTCCGAAGCTTCGTGACGGCCCGGGCGAGGGCCGGGGCGGCCTGGGCCAGCGGGTAGACGCCCTCGGAGGCCTGCGCGAGGGGCAGGAGCCGAAAGAGAACGTTACGGTCGGGGTCGTGAGGCATCCGCGCATCGGTCCCGACGCCGAAGAACCGCGTGACGAGACGGAGCTCGTCGGGGTCGAGCGCCGCCTTGAGCTCGGCACGGGACCAGGTGAAGTACCCTCCGTCGTCCCCGGGGGCGTTGTCCGCGTCCTGGCTCGCTCCGAACCCACCGCGCGGGTCTTCGAGCACCTCGCGCACCCATCCGATGGTCGACCGGGCGACCTCCTCGAGACGGGGGTCCGAGAACCGGGCCGCTCCGTCGACGTAGACGGACAAGAGCGCGGCGTTGTCGATGCCCATCTTCTCGAAGTGCGGAACGTGCCATCCTTCGTCCACGGAGTACCGGTGGAACCCGCCCCCCACCTGGTCGAAGAGGCCTCCATCGGCCATCCGGGTGAGCGTCTCCCGGGCGCGCTCGCCGCTCGAGGGGGTCCCGTGCTCGAAACCGTCCCAGAGGAGGAACGACACGGCCGTCGGATGGGGGAACTTCGGTGCCATCCCGAAGCCGCCGTTGACCGGGTCATAGCTCGAATGGACCTCGCCGCGAATCGTCGTGATGAACGCATCGAGGGGACGGTCCGTCGGGGAACGGGCCTCTCGCACCCGCTGTAGAGCGCTTCGAATGGCCCCCGAGCTCTCTCGGATCCGCTCCGGCTCCTCGCGCCAAAGGCGGGCGACCTCCTGGAGGACTCGCCGAAAGCCGGGTCGCCCGTGCCCGTCCGTCGGCGGGAAGTAGGTGCCGCCGAGGAAGACCTCCCCGTCGGGGGTGAGGAACGCGGTCAGCGGCCAGCCGCCCTCCCCCGTGAGCGCGCCGACCTGTCGCTGGTAGCGTCGGTCGATCTCGGGATGCTCGTCGCGG
Organism: uncultured Thermoplasmata archaeon; assembly: GCA_963735185.1. Lineage (GTDB taxonomy): Archaea > Thermoplasmatota > Thermoplasmata > Lutacidiplasmatales > UBA184 > Lutacidiplasma. The sequence goes on along the minus strand of CAVTJV010000007.1, from coordinate 1,180,414 downwards.
TCGACCTTGACCGCGACGAAGTCCTGGAGCAAGAGGCGGGCCACTTCCGGGTCAGAGTAGGTACCCTCGTCCATGACGTGGCACCAGTGGCACCAGGAGGCTCCGATGTCGAGCAGGATCGGGCGCGCGGTGCGCCGGGCCAGATCGAACGGCTCGGGACCCCACGGATACCACTCGACCGACTGCTCGGCCGCACTCCGAAGGTAGGAGGACGACCGGTCCGCGAGGCGCCAGCCGCCCGTCCGTCCGGGTCGCGGTTCGACGGGGGAGCTCATCGGCAGGGGCGGGCCGCCCGCCGCTCTTACCGTTGTCGGGCGGCACCGTACGCCGACGGCGCTCCGCCTCGGCCGCGACGTAACCGGCTCACGGGAGCGTTACTCCCCGCGCGCTCGTTATAAAGGGGTCCTCAGTGCCCGGTCGAGGCGCTCACCATGGAGATGCAACCCGGCCAGATGGCCTACGACCGGGCGATCACGGTCTTCTCGCCCGACGGACGGCTGTTTCAGGTCGAGTACGCCCGAGAGGCGGTGCGACGCGGAGCCACGACCGCCGGGGTCGTCTACTCGGACGGCGTGGTGCTCATCGCCGACCGCCGGATCCCGAACCCGAAGCTCGCCGAAGCATCGAGCCTCGAGAAGATCCATCAGATCGACGAGAACATCGCCTGCGCGACCGCGGGGTTGGTCGCGGACGCGCGCGTGCTGGTGGACTACGCTCGGCTCTCCGCGCAGATCAACCGGGTCACCTACGCCGAGCCGATGTCGGTCGAGCTCCTCGTTCGGCGCATCTGCGACTACAAGCAACAGTACACGCAGTTCGGCGGGGTCCGCCCGTTCGGGACGGCGCTGCTCGTCGGTGGATACGACGACGGCGGGATCCATCTCTACGAGACCGAGCCTTCGGGCTCGCTCACGAGCTTCAAGGCCGCCAGCACCGGCGGCAACAAGGGGCCCGTCATGGACCTCTTTGAGCAGAAGTACCGCCCCGGTATGGACCGGGACGCGGCGATCCTCCTCGCGCTCGAGGGCCTTCGGGCGGGGCTCGAGGAAGGCGGCAACCTCTCGCAGGTCGAGGTCTGCTCCACACAGGTCGGCGAGGGGATGACGCGGTTCTCCCCCGACGAGGTCCAGAAGTACGTCCAGCGCCTCCCACCGGCGGGCGGGGCCGGTCGACCCGGCCGCACGTAGACCGGCGCCCCTTCACGCTCCCTATGGTGAAGGTCGAGGACGCGGTCATCGCGCGCTGGGAGACCCAGGGCTCCCGGTTCGAGGTCCTCGTGGACCCGCAGGCGGTCCAGGACCTGAAGGACGGCAAGAAGGTCGACCTTTCCGACAAGCTCGCGCTCGACCAGGTCTTCAAGGACGCGAAGAAGGGCGACAAGATCTCCGAGGAACACCTCGAGAAGACGTTCCACACTCGTAACCTCGCCGAGATCGCTCGCATCATCATCCAGAAGGGCGAGGTCCAGGTCACGACCGAGCAGCGCCATCGTCTCCAGGCAACGAAACGCCAGCAGGTCGTCGCGACCATCGCACGGAACGCGATGAACCCCCAGACCGGCGCCCCGCACCCTCCGTCCCGCATCGAGGCAGCGATGACGGAGGCGAAGGTCCACATCGACCCGTTCCGCCCCGTCGACGAGCAGGTCCAGGAGGTCCTTGCGAAGCTGCGCCCGCTCATCCCGATCCGCCTCGATGTCGTCAAGGTCCGGATCAAGATCCCGGCCCAGGACCATCCTCACGTCATCGGTGAGGTGAAGGGGCTCGGCCGCCTCCTCGAAGAGAACTGGCTCTCGGACGGGAGCTGGAGCGGCGTGGTCGAGATCCCAGCCGGGATGCAGACCGAGCTCTACGAGAAGCTCAGCGCACGCACCAAGGGTTCGATCGAGACCGCTTTGGTTAAATAGGGCACGCCGGTCGAGCGGCCCGGTGCAGCACGAAAAATGTCCAGAGGTCATCGTCCGGGCCACCGAGCTCGTGGCCGCGAGGGTTCTCCCTCGTCTCCCTCCGGGGAACGGACACTAGTTCTTCCCGGTGAAGAGATCCGAGCCCAGGGTCTGAAACCGGGGCCCGGAACCTACCGCACGGGCGGCAAGGTGTACGCGAGCGTCCTCGGGCTGCTCTCCGAGCGACCCCCGGTCGTTCAGGTCATCCCGCTCTCCGGCCGGTACATCCCGAAGCCGGCCGACACGGTCATCGGCACGGTCACGGACGTCCAGGGGACGTTCTGGCTGCTCGACATCGGGGCTCCCCGCTGGGCTCCGCTCCACATGACCGGAACCCCGTGGCAAGTGGACGTCGGGGAGACCGAACGGTTCCTGCGTGTCGGGGACGCGGTCGTCGTACAGATCGAGAACCTCGAAGCGACCGGCCGCATCGGCGTGACGATGAACGGAGAGGGCCTCGGGAAGCTGGACGGGGGGACGATCGTCCGCATCTCGCCCGCCCGCATTCCCCGGGTCGTCGGCCGCAACGGCTCCATGATCGACACGATCCGACGCCTCACGGGCGCCGAGGTCGTCGTGGGCCAGAACGGGCGCGTCTGGGTCGGGGGTACGCCCGAAGCGATCCACCGCGTGAGCGAGGTGCTTCGGATCATCGAGGAGAACGCACAACACTCGGGCCTCACGGACCGGGTCGAGAGCTACCTACGGTCCACCACCCCGACCGGGCTGCGCGGACCGGAAGAACTCCCGCACGAGCACGCGCATCGCGATGCACCGCCGCGGGTTCTCGGTTCGGCAGAACCGGACGAGGATGCGGTCGACGCCGAGGACGACACCCCCGAGCCGGGCGAACACTAACGGATACGAACTCCAAGGAGAACGAAAATGGGAAGCGTAGGAGCGAAAGAGGTCCCCGTGCTGTTGAGCCCGGAAGGGCTCCGGATCGACGGGCGAAAACTGGACGAACTGCGGCCGATCCGGATCCAGGTCGGTGCCCTGCACAACGCCGACGGCTCGGCGTTCGTGGAATGGGGCATGAACAAGGTCATGGCGGCGGTCTACGGACCGCGCGAGGTCCATCCCCGGCACCTTCAGCAGAACAACAAGGCCGTCATTCAGTGCAAGTACAACATGGCGGCGTTCGCGGTCGACGAACGGAAGCGGCCCGGCCTCGACCGGCGCTCCCAGGAGATCTCGAAGGTCATCGGAGAGGCGTTCGAGTCGGTCGTCTTCGCGGAGGAGTACCCCCGCACGAGCATTGACATCTACATCGAGGTCCTCCAGGCGAACGCCGGGACCCGCTGCGCGGGCCTCGTCGCCGCCTCGATGGCGCTCGCGGACGCCGGGATCCCGATGGTCGACCTCCTGCCCGCCGTCGCGGTCGGGAAGATCGCCGGAAAGATCGCCCTCGACCTCCGAAAGGAAGAGGACAACTTCGGGGACGCGGACCTCCCGATGGCGCTCGTGCCCCAGTCCGGCCGCCTCGTGCTGCTCCAGATGGAGGGGCACATGACCGAGGAGGAGCTCGCGCAGTCGCTCGAGCTCGGCGTGCAGGGCTGCCGCGAGATCTACGAGAAGATGAAACAGGCGCTCCGGGAGCGCTACGCCACCGGACCGATGGGGGGTTCCGCATGAGCGAAGAGGTCTCGGCGGAGATTCTCACGACCCACATCCTCGACCTCGCGGCCGAAGGAAAGCGTCTCGACGGACGTGGCCCCGATGAATACCGGCCCATCACGGTCGAGCCGGGGTTCGTCACCACGGCCGACGGCTCCGCCCTCGTTCGGGTCGGGAACACCGCGGTCCTTTCAGGCATCAAGCTCGAGCCGGGAAAGCCGTTCGCCGACACGCCGAACGCCGGCGTCCTTACGACGAACGCGGAGCTGATCCCGCTCTCGAACGCGATCTTCGAGCCGGGCCCGCCCCAACCCGGGGCGATCGAGGTCTCCCGGGTCGTCGACCGTGCGATCCGAGCCGCCGAGACGATCGACCTGACCCGGCTCTGCGTCACTCCCGGCGAGAAGACCTGGGTTTGCTACGTCGATATCCACTGTCTCGACCATACGGGGAACCTCATCGACGCCGCCCTCATGGCGGCCGTCAGCGCGCTCTGCCACGCGACGGTCCCCGCGAAGCGGTTCGAGGTCGCCGAAGCCGACTATCCGCTCGCGGTCAACCACATCCCGATCGAATGCACCTTCGTCCGGCTCGGGGACGCGATCGTCGTGGACCCCACGTTCGACGAGGAACGTGCGGCCCAAGGTCGGATCACGGTCGCGACCGACGAGGTCGGCCGGGTCGTGGCGATGCAGAAGGGCCTGGTCGGGGCGTTCTCCCCGGACGACGTGAAGGACGTCGTGCGGCGGGCGTTCCGCCACGGCGAGCGGCACCGCATCCTCGTGAAGGGAGGGACCGCATGAGCAAGCGCACGAAGAAGGCCGGCCCGACCGGTTGGATGGGTCCCCGCTACGGGATCCGGATCCGCCGCCGGGTCGTCGAGATCGACCGCGCCCGCGGGCCCGATGCTGCCTGCCCGCGCTGCTCGACCGTGACGCTCCACCGGGTGGCGAGCGGGGTCTTCGAGTGCCGCCGGTGCGGGACCCGTTATTCGTCTAACGCCTACGTTTTCGCCGCGCCTCCCCCCATCCAGCGGACCGAGCGAGAAGTGACCCCGGGCAACGCTTAAACTCTCGAGGAAGGTCGAACGGAGAGACATGTTCCGCTGCATCCGCTGCGGGGAAGCGCTCCCCTCGGACGCGAACCTTTTCGGGGTCCGCTGCGACAACTGCGGTGGGAAGATCTTCACGAAGGAACACCCGAACGTGAAGAAGGTCCTGAAGGCGCGCTAGCGCCGACCGACGGCTCGTCCCTCGACCGGGTAGCCGGCCCGACGGCAGGCCGCCACGACGATCCGGCGCTTCTCGCCGATGAGGACCGGTAGGCTCGCGCGGGCCGTGAGCGAGTACAGGCGGAGCGCGGCCTCGCAGCTCGCTCGCCAGCTCCCCCGGTCGATACCGAAGGCGGCTCGCTGGATGCGGCGGAACTCGGGGCCGCAGCGTTTCGCCGCGTCCTCCCACATACCGTTCTCGGTCTCCCAGAGCCGCTCAAGCAAGAGAAGTCGCAGGAACGCCATCTGATGCGCGAGGAGGTTCCGCTGGACGGACGCGGTCTCCTTCTCGCCGGTGCCGATGGCCCGGAGGAGTTTCGCGACCTCTTCGGCCAGCTCGGCCAGCTGCTTCGAGACGTACCTGTCGCGGGCCCGACGGACCGGGCCCCAGCGGAACCGGCGGGCCTCCGCCTTGAGCTTCGCCGCCAGGCCGCTCGGGTCCCGCAGGATCCTCGCGTTCCGCCACCCCGGGATAGCCCCGTCGAGGCGGCGGGGGGTGCGCATCTCCCAGTGCTCGTCCGCGGTCGTGCCGAACTTGACGGAGACCATGTACCCGTCCCGCTCGAAGACCCGATTGCGGCCCTTCTTCCCCACCACCCAGAGGTCGATGTCGGACGCTTGGTGAGCGTCACCCCGCGCCCAGCTGCCGGCCAGCAGGACCGCGGCCCGCCCTTGGGGGTCGACCTCGTCGGCGAGCCGAGCCGCGATCCGAAGCACCGCCCGGTGCTCGGCCGGAGTCGCCCGCGGATTGCGTCGTCTCCTCGAAGCCTTCGGACGATGACGGCTGACGCGGGACGCGGCCATCCACCGCAACCCTACGGCTTGGGACGAAAAACATCTCCGGCCTCCGACCGACAAACCGTTTCAGGGGGTATCCCCCTGCGGTCCTCGTGAAAGGACCGAGCATCCGGTTCCTGGGCGGGGTCCGCGAGATCGGTGGGAACAAGATCCTCATCGAGGACGGTCCGGACCGGGTCCTGTTCGACTTCGGCCCGTCGTTCTCTCCCCGGGTGGAGGAGTTCTACGTCGATTACCTCCAGCCCCGGTCGGCGAGCCGCGCGAAGGACCTCCTCGAGTTCGACCTCATCCCCCGTATCTCGGGGCTGTACGCGAAGGAGGCGCTCGGGGACGGGGACCTCCCCTACGCTCCTCCCGAGGTCCACGGGATCTTCGTCAGCCACGCGCACGCCGACCACGCGGGGTACCTCGAGCTGGTCGATCCCACGATCCCGGTCCACGTCGGCGCGGGAACGCACACCCTGTTGTCGGCGATCCAGACGTCGACGAGGATGAAGTACGGCGAGCACCCGTGGCAGGTCTTCGCCGACCGTACGCCCATCCGCGTCGGTCAGATCGAGGTCGTTCCGTACCCGGTCGACCATTCGATCCCGTTCGCCTACGGGTTCATCGTACGGACCAGCGAGGGGTCGATCGCCTACACCGGGGACTTCCGCCACCACGGTCCGCGCGCCGATGACACCCACGCGTTCTTCGACGCCGTCGCCGCCGAGAAGGTGGACGCCCTCCTGATCGAGGGGACGCGGGCAGGGCCCGACCCTCGAAGGAACCTCTCCGAGGCGGGCGTTCGCAGCGGGGTCGACCGGGTGCTGACCGAGCGCCCCGAGCTCGCCCTGGCCTGCACGTACCCACGGGACATCGACCGGCTCCGGACCCTGTACGCGGCGGCGGTGGCGGCCGACCGCGAGCTCGTGGTGTCGGTTCGCACGGCTCACCTCCTCACCCAGGTCGCCCCGCGCTTCCCTCCGGGAGAGATCCCCGTGCCCGGCCGCGCGCCTGGGCTCCGGGTCTACGCCCGGAAGAAGCGGGTCTCCTATCTCTGGGAACGACCGTTCCTCGAGGACGCGCTGCCGGCGGGCGAGGTCCGGGACCGGGGGCGGAAGTACCTTCTCGCGCTCGACCTCGCGCACTTCCCCGAGCTCATCGACCTGAGGCCCCCGAAGGGAAGCCCGTTCATCCACTCGATGAGCGAACCGTTCAGCGAGGACGATGTGGACGACCGCGTGATGCACAACTGGCTCGACCACTTCGGCCTCCAGTTCCACCAGATGCACGCGAGCGGGCACGCGTCGGGCTCCGAACTCCTCGACCTTGTCCGCGCGGCCGGTGCCCGAACGGTGTACCCCATCCACACCGAGCATCCCGAGGCGTTCGAGAAGGCGGGCCCGTCCGTCCGTCCCCCTGAGCTGGGGGTGACGTACACGCTCCACCGGTGAGCGGCCCCCGGCGACGATGGGTTAACCTCCCGATGGTTCTCGGAGTCCGGATGGACCCGAACCGCGTGCCGACAGGGATCGCCTCGGTCGACCGTCTCCTGGGCGGAGGGCTCGAGACCGACTGTATCACGGAGCTCTACGGGGAGGGCGGGAGCGGCAAGACCCTCTTCTGCCTCCAGGTGGCGCATCGGGTCGCCCTCGAGAACCGTTGGGTGTTCTACATCGACACCGAGGGAGTGAGCGTCGACCGACTCCGCGCGATCGCCGGCGACGACCTCGACCGGGTGCTGAAGCGCTGGCTCCTCTCGACCCCGAAAGACCTCACCGAGCAGGGGAAGGCCGTCGCCACCGCCTGCGCCCTCGCGCGCGAGGGCCAGCGGCCGGTCGGCCTGATCGTGGTCGACTCCGGGGCGTTCTTCTATCGGCTCTCCCTCTCCGGACCCGACGAGGACGACGCACGCCAGGCGCTATCGCTCGCGGTCGGCGACCTGGTGGTGACGACACTTCGCGCCCACCTTCCGGTCCTGTTCACGAACCAGGTCTGGCGGAACATGCGGGACGGCGGGCTCGAGCCTCTCGGAGGCTCGTTCCTGAACCATGCGGCGAAGACGATCCTCCGGTTCGACCGGCTCTCGGGTCCGCTCCGACGGGTCGTCCTCGTCAAACACCGTTCCCTCCCCGAAGGCTCGGCCGACTTCCGGATCGGACCCCACCGGCTCGAGAGCGTGGGTCCGGGATAAACCGAGATAAGGAAGGACGCACCTCCCCGGGCGATGGTCGACCAGGTCCAGTTCTCGGACATCTCCACTCCGATCGGGATGTTCCGCATCACCTACCTCGGATCGAGCGTTCAGGTCGTCGACCTCCTCGAGAACGGGATCCCCCAAACCGGCGTCCCCGCCGGGGCCGTGCGACGGGGCCCTCCCTTCGCAGCCGCGAGCCCTCCCCGTCAGCTCCGGGAGTACTTCCGGGGAACCCGCAAGGAGTTCGACCTCGAGGTCGCGCCCGACACCGCCTCGGCGTTCGACCGCGCGGTCTGGAAGGAGCTGCGCTCGGTCCCGGCGGGGTACACGGTAACCTACGGGGAGCTCGCGAAACGGGTCGGCTACCCGGGCGCGGCCCGTGCCGTCGGGGGAGCGATGCGACGGAACCCGATCCCGATCGTCATCCCCTGCCACCGGGTCGTCGGGGAGGGCGGAGCGATCACGGGCTTCGGGCTCGGCCTCTGGCGGAAGCGGTGGCTTCTCGACCATGAAGGGGCATGGCCCCTGCGCTCCCGCTCGGCGGAAGGGCCCCGCCCCCACGGCCAACGAACACTCGACGCGCTGACGGAACCGATGAAGGCCGCGCGACGGACCAAGAGGAGCGCGTAGACCGCTACGGTCCGACCGCGCGCTCGCTACCCGGAGTAGTAGGAAGCGTCGTACGGTTCCGGCTTCAGTCCGCGGCGCTGGCGGACCTCGGCGACCACCTGGGGCTGGAGCTCGGGCGGCATCGGCTCGAACCCGATCGACTCGGTCGCCCAGAGCACCTTGCCCGCGGTCGCGCTGCGGATGTCGCTCGCGAACCCGAACATCTCGGCCACCGGGACCTTCGCGACGACCGTCTGAAGGTCGCCGACGCTCGTCATGTCGAGGATCTCTCCCCGCCGGCGCTGGAGCTCCCGCGTCGCGCCCGCCAGGACCTCCTGGGGGACGTTGACGGTCGCCTTCTGGAACGGCTCGAGCAGCAGTCGGTCGCCGAGGCACATCGCCCCGTAGATCCCGGATCGGGCTGCGGGGATCGTCTGCGCGGGACCGCGGTGGATGGAGTCCTCGTGGAGCTTCGCGTCGACGAGGCGGACCTTGAGACCGTAGACCTTCTCGTTCGCGAGCGGGCCGCGGTTCACGGCTTCCTTGAACGCGTCGACGATCAGGTCCATCGTCTCGTTGAGGTATTGGATGCCTTTCGTCACGTCGAACAGGATGTTCGTCCCCTCGACGGCCACGATCCCGCGACCTTCGTCGCGCGAGATGCCGAGCGCCTCGAGCTTGGTGACGAGGGTCTTGGTGTCCTTGAACGACTTCCCCTGCGGGATCTCGCCCTCCTTGAGGGCCTCGACCACGGCCGCCGGCAGGGCCTCGACCTCGAAGTAGAACTTGTTGTGCTTGTTCGGGGACTTCCCCTCGAACGGGCCGCCCGGGTGCTTCACGACCTCACGGTAGACCACGATCGGCTTCGACGCCACGATCTCCACCTTGTAGTCGTTGACAATCCGATACTGCGTGATCTCGAGGTGGAGCTCGCCCATCCCCGAGAGGAGGTGCTCTCCCGTCTCCTGGTTGATCTCGACCCGAAGGCTGGCGTCCTCCTTCGCAATCTTTCGCATGACCTCGATGAGCTTCGGAAGGTCGCCCATCCGCTTCGGCTCGATCGCGACCGTCACGACCGGCTCCGAGACGTGGCGGATCTCCTCGAACGGGACCATCTCCGGTGAGTCGGACATCGTCGTCCCGGCGAACGCGTCCGTGAGGCCGATCACCGCGGCGATATTGCCGGCCGTGACCTCCTCGACCATGAGGCGCTCAGGGCCCATGAAGAGCGAGACGTGCTGGACCCGGTTCTTCGACTTCGAGCCGGCCACCTGGAGCTCCATCCCTTTCGCGATGCGGCCCGAGAAGACCCGGCCTGTGGCGATCTCGCCCGCGCTCGGGTCCATCGTGATGTCGGTGACCATGAACGAGGTGGGACCGGTCGAGTCGGTGTTGGCCATCGCCATGCCAATCGTGGAGCTGGGGTCCCCCTTCCAGATGTTCGGGATCCGGTACTTCTGGGCCACACGCGGGCTCGGGAGGTGGCGGACCACCATGTCAAAGACGACATCGTTGATCTTCGCCTTCTGCGCGATCTCGCGGGAACGACCGGACGATACGTAGTCGATGATGTCGGGGAACTTCACGCCGGTCTTCTGCATGTAGGGGACGCTGATCGCCCAGTTCTCGTAGCCCGAGCCGAACGCGACGGAACCGTCCCGGGGGTCGACGCTCCAGTCGTCCACGAACTCGGCCGGGGCCATCTTTCGGATCAGCTCGTTGACCTCGGAGATGATGGCCAGGAACCGCTTCTGGAACGAATCCGCTGTCAGCTTGAGCTCCTTGATGGCCCGGTCGACCTTGTTGATGAACAGGACCGGTTTCACCTTCTCCCGGAGCGCCTGACGAAGGACGGTCTCGGTCTGGGCCATGACCCCCTCGACCGCGCAGACGACGACGATCGCACCGTCGACCGCGCGCATCGCGCGCGTGACGTCCCCGCCGAAGTCGACGTGCCCGGGGGTGTCGATGAGGTTGATGAGGTGCTGCTCGCCCTGGAACTCGTGGACGATGGTGACGTCCGCGTTGTTGATGGTCAGCAGACGGGCCTGCTCCTGCTCGTCGAAGTTGAGATAGAGCTGCTTTCCCGCGAGCTCGTTGGAGATCATCCCGGCCGCGGCGAGGAGGTTGTCGGAGAGCGTGGTCTTCCCGTGGTGGATGTGGGCCACGATCCCGATGTTGCGGATCCGGTCGATGTTGTGCATCATGTCGGGGATGGCCTTCGCCAGTTCCGCCCGAATGTGGGTCATCGAAAACTCCCTCCCGTGCCTACCGAGCCGACTGGGCGACCCGTTCGACCTCTTCCTTCCGACCGACCGCGAAGGAGGTCAGGTCACCCTTCGCGGCGAGACGGATCTCGTCCGCAAGGCAGGAGTGGATCGGTTTCGTGGACTTGTGCGACGCCTGGATCGCCCCGAGGGCGATGTTCCGGATGGCGACGTTGAGGCGCCGGGCGGGCGACGCGTCGACCGCGCGCGGGACCGATATCCCGCCGAATTGGAGGCGCGTGACCTCCTCGCGGGGCGCCGCGTTCTCGACCGCGTCCACGAGGAGCTGGAGCGGGTTCTTCTCCTCCTTCTTTGCCACTTCGTCGAACGCCTTGCGGATCGTCGCGAGCGCCTTCGACTTCTTACCGGTGAACTTCCCGCCCTTCATGAGGTGGTTCGCCAGGCGCTCCACGAGATGCATCCGGGTCTTGAGGAACGGCTTCCCGGTGAGCTTCCCTTCGGTGTGGGGGGCGTAGATCGGGTGGAGGTATATGTACGGCAGCAGGCCCGGGTCGTGGACCTCGACCCCCTCGAACGGGTACTTCCCGAACAGGGGCGGGAGGGGGAACGGCGGGGGAGGGGGCGGCTCGGGGCGATGGACGACCGGCCCGGCGTCCTCCTCCGTAGGCTCCGGTGGCCGCAACGACTCCGGACCTCCGCTCATCGGGCCGGCTTCTCCTTGCGTCCGCGCACGAGCTCGTCGAGCGAGACGCTGTTCACCTGAATCACCTTGTAGCGCACGCCGGGAATGTCCCCGTACGACCGGCCCATCCGGCCGCCGATCCCTTCGACCAGGACCTCGTCGTGCTCGTCGATGAAGTTGATCGCGCCGTCGCCGACCGCGAAGGCGGTCACCTGGCGGCCGTTCTTGATGAGCTGGACCTTGATGCACTTCCGGATGGCCGAGTTCGGCTGTTTCGCCTCGACCCCGACCTTCTCGATCACGATCCCGCGGGCCTGGGGAGCCCCCTCGAGCGGGTCCGAACGTTCCTTCAGATGGAGGGTCCGCCGCTTGTAGTAGCGGTCCGACCAGCGGCGACGCTGGCGGAGGGTGGCCAGACGGCCCGCTGTGTTGAGCCCCGATGGCGGCGACATATCGGCGGAGGGGCCGACCACAGGGCAGTGGTATTTAAGGTCCGTGCCGAGTCGTGCACGGCGGCGGGTCGGACGGGGCCCGGAGGGACAGAATGAACGCGACGGGGCGGCGGCCAAGGGCATCGCGGACTGCCCCGGCCGCACGCCCGCTCCGGGTCGTAAAGCCGACGGTCCGGAAGGCTTGGGAGCGACTCTCGGACGAGATCCGGGCCTGCCGAAACTGCCCGCTCGGCGCGACCCGCACGAATGCGGTGGTCTACCGGGGCAGCCTGGTCCCACGGGTGGTCTTCGTCGGAGAGGCTCCCGGCGCCGAGGAGGACCGTACCGGGCGGCCGTTCGCGGGACGATCCGGCCGAGAGCTCGACCGAGCGGTAGCAGCCCTCGGATTATCCGACGACGAGTTCGGGGTTCTCAACGTGCTGAAGTGCCGACCGCCCGGGAACCGGTTCGACCCAAGGGCGGCCCGGACCTGCCGGCCGTACCTGGACCGGCAGCTCGACCTCCTCCGTCCCGAGGTGGTCGTAACGCTCGGAGCCCGGGCGTTGGCGGCGATCGACCCGACCGCCCTTCCGATGCTCTCCGCCGCGGGTCGTCCGCGGACGCAGGGGGGGACCCCGCACTTCCCGCTCATCCACCCCGCGGCCGCGCTTCGGTCCCGGCGGATGCGCGAGCGCTGGGAACGGGACGTCCGAGCGCTAGGGCGTTGGCTAGGGGAACGGCCCGCGTAAACCGCTTTAACTCGGGTCGGGCTCGGTCGGCCGTGCGCACGGTCGAGCTGTTCCTCCTGGAAGGTTCGTACCAGGCGGCCGACGACGGGGTCGTCGTCGAACTGTTCGGTCGAACGCGGGACGACACGCCTCTGGTCGCGCGCTACTACGGGTTCCGTCCGTACTTCATGATCACGGAGCCGACGGACGAGGTTCGGGCTCGACTGCACGCCGACCCCGAGATCGTCGCGGTCGAGGATACCCGGACCTGGGTCGCCGGCCGAGACGAGCCGGCGGTGCGGGTCACCCTACACCGTCCGTGGCTCGTCCCCCAGTACCGGGACCAGTACCGGCGGCGGGGCGACGAAACGAGCGTCCTCGCCTGCGACATACCGTTCGTTCACCGCTTCCTGTACGACAAGCGCATCGGCCTCGCGGTCGCCTTCGAGGCGGAAGAGGAACCCGAGGAAGTCCGGGCCCGCTACACGGTGACGGACGTGGTCCGGGTCGTGACGACCGACGGGCACGACATCCGGCCGACGGAGATGTTTCGACCGTCACTGCGCGTCCTGTCGTTCGACATCGAGAACGCCATCCGGGAGCGGACGATCTTCACGATCTGTGGGGTTTCCGAAGGTGGGGGCCGCGAGCGCACGACGTTCCGACTCCACGGCCCGGACGAGCGGCAGATCATCGAAGGGTTCGTGGACACGGTCATCCAGGACGACCCGGACGTGATCACAGGCTACAACATCGGGGGGTACGATTTCCCCCTCCTGGTCGAACGGGCGAAGGCGACCGGGCTCGGCCCGCTCGCGATCGGTCGGGAGCGCTCCGCCCCACGGGAGATGGGGGAGCGTCTCTGGAAGGTGACGGGGCGGGCCATCGCCGACGCCTGGTGGTCGGTCCGACGCGACCTGAAGCCGAAACAGGAAACGCTCCAGTTCGTCGCGCGGACGCTCCTGGGTGACTCGAAGCTCGACGTCGACCGGAGGGAGATCGAGAGGGAGTGGGCGGCCGACCCGGTGCGGGTCATGGAGTACTGCGAGCACGACGCGGACCTCGCGCTCCGCATCCTGCAACGTCTGCGCACGGTGGAGAAGGCGGCCGACCTCGCGACCATCGCCCACCTTCCGCTCGAAGAGGGGATGAACGGACGGACCTCCCTCTACATCGATTCGTTGCTCATCCCCCGGGCCGACGCCCAGGGGGTCGGCGTTCCGATGAGCCACTTCGCCGGGCGCGAGAACCCGATCGAGGGGGGTACGTCCACCCGATCCGGCCCGGGATCTATCGCTGGGTCGTCGTCCTCGACTTCAAGTCGATGTACCCGTCCATCATCATCTCCCACAACCTCTGCTTCACGACCCTCTCCCCCGATGGGCAAACCGTCGCTCCGTCCGGCGCTCGCTTCGTCACCCCTGACGTCCGTCGGGGGATCATCCCGGCGATCCTGTCCGACCTCATGGCGGACCGGGCCCGCTTCCGCCAGGCCGTCCAGACGGCGACCAGCCCGGAGATGAAGGAGTACTACGACGGTCTCCAGAACGCCGTCAAGGTCCTCATGAACTCGTTCTACGGGGTCCTCGCCTCGAGCTTCTACCGGTTCACGAACAAGGACATCGGGGCGGCGATCACGGCGTTCGGGCGGGAGGCGATCACCTCCATCATCCGGGACCTGGAGGCCGACGGGTTCGAGGTCGTCTACTCCGACACGGACTCCGTCTTCGTCCGGTCGCCGGTCGCATCGCTCGAGGGAGCGCGCGAGTTCGGGGAACAGGTCGCGAAGCGATTCACCCACGAGGGAGTGACCTTCGAGTTCCAGTCGGTGTTCGAATCGTTCTTCTCCCACGGCGTGAAGAAGCGGTACGTCGGACGGACCGCTTGGCCCCAGGAGGACCTGGTCGTCCGGGGCTACGAGACGCGACGGACGGACGCGTTCGACTTCCAGTCGGCGGCGCTCATGGAGGTTTTCGACCTCGTCCTCAAGGGCGACACCGATGCGGCGCTGCGCCGGGCCCGGGAGCTCGTGGCATCGGTCCGGAACCACGAGGTGCCGGCCGAGCGTCTCGTGATCGCCCGCACGGTGAGGGCGGAGAGCGAGTACAACGAGTCGACGCGGGAATCGTTGCCGTTCCTGCGGGTCTATAAGCAGCTGAGGAGCGAGGGCTACGACGTCATCCCCGGCATGCGCGTCGCCTGGGTCGTCACCGACTCCCGCAAGACCCCTCAGGAGGTCGAGCCGTGGGTGGAGGGACGGCCGTTCACGAAAGAGCCGGACTGGGAGTATTACGCCGACCGGGTCGCGCAGACCCTCGCGCGCGTGACGGAAGTGTTCGACTGGGACGCGGCTGCGCTCCTGCGCGGGAGCCACCAACGACGGCTCGCGTCACCGCCCGAGGCCGCCCGGCCGACGGATACGAGCACCGCTCCGACGACGCTCGACACGCCCCTCTCCGAGGTCGGAAAGCCGTCCAAGCGCAAGAGCTCGACGCGAAGTCTGAGCGATTGGCAATGAGCCGGCCCGGCTCAGGTGGGCGGTGGCGACGGTCCGGATTGTTCCTCCGGCACGAGCGCGGATTCCCCCCGAATGGCGATGATCCCGCCCGCAACCGCGACCGGTATCCCGAGGACCCCTACCAGCGGGAGGGCGATCCCGAGGACCCCTGCCGATAGGAGGAGCGTGAAGACCGGGATCCCGGTCATCAACATCGGTGGGATGACGAGCCCGACCTCGTTCAGCGCCGCGAAGTAGAGTGCGGGCGCCAGGAAGAAGCTCGTGATCCCGCAGACCGCGAGCAGGAAGAGCGGGACCGGAGCGACCGAAACGAGCCCGTTCCAACCTCCCGGAAAGAGCGGGGCGGCCACCACGAAGAGCACGGCGGCCGCGAGCATCGACTGAGCGACCACCGCGGAGGGGGCGGTCGTGCGATTGGCTCGCGCCGTGAGGAGGAAGTAGCCCGCTACGAGGACCGGGACGCCGGGCACCACCAGCCACCCCCAGCCGTGCACAGCGGAGAGGCTCTGTCCGCCGACGATCGCCATCGTGCCCCCGATGAGGCTCACAATGAGCCCAACCGCGAACGCAGGCGTCGCGATGTGCGGCCGGTACGCCCCGATCGCGATGGCGACCAGGATGGGCGTGAGCACGACATCGCCGATCAAGGACAGGAGCGAGCAATCGACGGGCCCGGTCAGGTAGGTGGCAGCGAGGATCGCGACCTGCATGGCGAACAGAAGCGCGACGCGGACCCACGCCATCGGGTCCCCCCACAGCTTCACGAAGGCGCGACCGTTCCCGCTCGCGACCGCCCAGATGGCATAGGCGACCCCTCCGAACACGAACGGGTAGGCGAGGATGGCCGACGGAGCGGTCCCCGGGGTCACCCAGAGCACGAAGAGGTACCAGGTGGCCCAGGCGAAGGCGGCGAGCACGGAGAGGACGATCGCCCATGCTGCGGTACGTCGTCCGACCGGCACGCGGGGTCGTTAGAGCCGAGTCCCGATAATCGTTGCCGAAACCGGCGCGCTGGCGGTCCCCACGGGGTCGGTCGCTACGAGTACCCGTCGAAGGAGAGACCGTACGCCGGCAGGGAGACGCCCGAACCTCGTGTCACGCGCCCGACCTCCACGGCATCGGGGGCCCCGGCCCGGGCCAGGCGACGGCGGGTCTCGGCGAGCCGGGCGGAGCTGACCACCAGCACGAAGCCGACGCCCATGTTGAACGTCTGGAACATCTCCTCGTCGGAGAGGCCGCCGAGCTGTTGGACCCACCGGAACAAGGGAGGTATCTCGGGCCATCGGTCGAGGACGAACGCGACCTTCGGATGCAGCCGCACGAGGTTGCGGACCCCGCCACCCGAGAGGTGGGCAAGGCCATGCGTCGCGGGAGAGTCCGCGAGCGCGTCTCCGATGACGGAGTAGATCCGCGTCGGCGTGAGGATCTCCTCGCCGACCGGTTGGTCACCCCCGGGCCGAGGGCGGAGCAGGTCGACCGACCGCTCCTTCAGAAGCCGTCGGATGAGCGTTAACCCGTTCGCATGCACACCGGAGGAGGGAACCCCGAGCACCCGGTCCCCCGGGCGGATCGAAGCTCCGAGCACGGGTCGACGTCCGCGCGGGAAGAACCCGAACGCGGTCGCGCCGAGGTCGATCCCGTCGACGATATCCGGAACGACTGCGGTCTCCCCGCCCAAGAGGGAGCAACGCGCCTGCCGAAGGCCTCGGTTGAGGCCCTTTCCGATCCCGCGGAACGCGTCGGGGTCGGGCCGGGGACAGAGGATGGTGTCCACGAGCCCGGCGGTGCGGGCCCCGACTGAGGCCAGGTCGTTGACGTTGACGCCGACGATATCCTCCCCGACCTCCTCCCACCGACCGAGCTCGGCGGCGAGCTTCGTCTTGGTCCCGACGGTGTCGGTCGTGACCGCGATCGTCTCCCGACCGATGCGGAGCAGTCCCGCGTAGTGCCCCGGGGCCTCCACGAGCCGCCGGAGGAGGGAGGCGGTCGATACGTGACTTCGTCCAGCAGAACGCCGAGCGCGGAGGTGACCCGATAACGGTCCACGCCGCTACGTGCGTAGGTCCACGGCCGGTCCGTTCGAGAAGGGGGCGCCATGACCCGGCGAGAGACGCGGGAAGAAATACCCTCGCCCCTAGGCGGGGGTTGAGCTATTTACGCCCCGCCAACGTCCGCCGGGAGCATGCCCGGGTCCGCTCGCCGACGGAAGGCGGAGGCGGCCCCCCGTTCCCCGCCATCGACCGCCCTCGTGCTAGCGGGGCGCGCGTTCGTTCGCGGCCGGCTCCAGCCGGTCGAGATCGCGATCGAGGATACCGGGCGGATCGGGTCGATCGGCAAGCTCCGCGGAGGAGCCCCGCGTCACGACGTCGGGGATGCGGTGATCCTCCCGGCCGCCATCGACATGCACGTCCACTTCCGCGAACCGGGCGGCCCGGCCGACGCGGAGACGATCCCTACGGGCACGGTCGGCGCCGCCCTCGGCGGGGTCTCGCTGGTCGGCGAGATGCCGAACACCCGCCCACCGGTCACGGACGTCGAGAGCTGGCAGGACAAGGCGCGCCTGGTGGAAGGGCGCGCGGCCGTCGACGTGCTGCTGTTCGCCGCCACCTCCAGCCCGCGGGCGCTCGCGCCGCTTTCCCATCGCGCGGGCGGGTTCAAGGTCTACCTGGCTCCGACCACCGGCATCGAGGAATCCCCGGCCGCCAGCGAACTCCCCGCCCTTTGGGAACGGCTCGCCATGCTTCGGCTCCCCGTCTCCGTGCACGCGGAGGACCCGACCCGGTTCGTGATGGGCCGACGCCTGACCTCCCCGGCCGAGTGGAACGGCCACCGTCCGGTCGCCGCCGAGCAGGCCGCGCTCCAGGCGCTCACGCGGGCCCCGAAGCTCCTTCGTCTGCACGCGGCTCATGTGACCACCGTCGCGGGGGTCCGGAGCTTGAACGCAGCCGGCCTCTCGTTCGAGGCGACCGCGCACCACCTTCTCCTCTCCGACCGCTCGGGGTCGGACGCGCGCTTCAAGGTCAATCCCCCCTTGCGGAGCGAACGCGAGCGGGCCGAGCTCTGGGAGGCGTTCCGTCGAGGGGAGGTCCCGATCGTCGCGAGCGACCACGCTCCCCACCCGCGGGACGCAAAGGAGCTCCCGTTCGACCGGGCTCCGAGCGGGGTGCCCGGTGTCGAGACATGGCTCCCGCTGCTGCTCGCCCAGGTGCGGGCCGGGGAGCTCGACCTGAAGGTGCTCCTCTCCGCGGCGTGCGACCGCCCGGCCCGCTGGCTGGGCCAGCCGCTCGGTCGCCTTTCCCCCGGTCACCGGGCCAACCTCCTGGTCGTCGACTTCACGAAGCGCTCGAAGGTCGCGGGTCGCGCGCTGCGGTCCCCGTGCGGCTGGTCCCCATTCGAGGGCTGGGACGTCGTCCGACCTCAGGAACATTACCGGGACGGCGAGCGGATCGTCGAGGCCGGCGAGTACGTCGGCGCCCCGGTAGGGAAGGTCGTCCGACCCGAGTATGCGGCCGGGGAGCCAGCGGATGCGCTCCGGCCCGGTGGTTGATCAGCGAGCCGCCGGGGGAGAGGTCGGTGGCAGGGCCGGACGGGCCCGTCGGGGAGGCCAGCCGGGCTGCAGGACTCCCAACGTCAGCAGAACCAGGTAGACCACGAACGCGACCACGAGCACGATGAGGGGTAGGTCGAGCAACTGGAAGTACGAGGAGAGGACGACCCAGTTCGACCCGGCCAACACGCCGGCGTAGATCAGCGCCACCGTGTAGGGGACCGCGCCGACGAAGGTGTACACCCCGAAACGTACCGGCTCCATTCGTGCGGTCCCCGCGGGGTAGCTGATGTACGTTCGGATGACCGGAAGGAGCCGAAAGAGGGCGACTGTGATCTCCCCCCGGCGGGCGAAGTACCGGTCGATCGAATCGAGGTACTTCGGTTCGAGCCGCAAGCGTCCAATTCCCATTCCCGTGACCCGGTCGCGCCACCAGAGGCCTATCGCGTAGGCGATGTACGCTCCGATCATCGTACCCGCCATCGCCGCCGTCAGCGCCCAACCGAAGGAGAACGTCCCGTCGGCCACCAGGAATCCGGCGAACGGCAGGATGACCTCGCACGGGATCGGCGTGATCCCGACCATCGAGAGCACCATCAGGGCGAGGAGGCCGGGGAGCCCGATCGTCGACATCACGGTCGTGACGATGTCCACGACCGCCCCGACTAGGGAGAACACCATCGCCGAGCAACCCTCCCGACGCCGACCCGCGGTCGGCGCTCACGTCCCGGACGGCGGTCCGAAAAGGAGGCGGAACGGCGTTCGCAGCTGAGCGTTGGTCCGTGCGGGGATCCCATCGAACTCGAGCGGGTTCTGGCAGCCCCCGCACGACACGACCGGTCGTTGTCGTCCGAGGGCGATCGAGAGCGCGATCCCGACCTCGATCTCCCGGGGCCGTTCGGACGACCGGTCGACCGCGCGGCGGAGGTCCGCGAGGAGCACGTCATCGTTCGTCGGAGGTTCCGCGCCGGGCATCGAGGTAGAAACGCCGGGCGCCCTTTTAACAGGCGCCGTTCGACCCGAGCGCCCTCGCAGCGGGGCGTTCACGCCGCCCTCCGCGTGGAAGCCGGACGGCGCGGGCCCCTCAGGGTGCCTGACGGCGGAGGGCGTATCGCCCGAGGCGACGGAAGAGCGGGAACGGCCGCCCGAACAGCTGCTCGACGGCTTCGAGGAGGAGGCGGTCCCCGTCATCGATCGAACGGGTCGCGAGGACGAGCACCACGAACAGAAGAGCAATCCCGAGGCCGACGGCGGGCAGGGACCAGAGGGGTAGGGTGGGGTGGAAGTACCAAAGTACGGCTCCGACGGGTAACGCGGTGGCCACTACGGGGACGACAAAGTGCCCGTGAAACGCATGAATCCCGGTGAAGGCGGCAAGCTCGGCGATGGACAGGGCCGCGTAGGTCAGGGTCGCGACCACCCATGCGATGGCCGCCCCGACGTACCCGTACGTCGGGACCAGGGCGAGCGCGACGGTCACGTCCGCGACCCCGGCCACGACCGCGTTGATCGCGAGGAGCTGCGTCTGGCCGAAGGCGACCTGGGCGGTCGACGCGGGACCGAGGAGCGTCGTGGCGAACGCTCCCACGACCGCAATCTGGAGCGGGACGACGATCCCCGTGTAGTCGGACCCGTAGACGAACCCGAGGGAGGAGCTCGGGAGGAAGAAGAAGATCACGAAGAGCGGGAGCGAGACCAGGATCATCCACTTGGTCACGGTCACGTAGATGACCCCGATCGACCGCGGTTGGTTGAGCCGAAGGAACCGGCTCGCGACCGGGAGGAAGATGTAGGCGGCCGCCGCGATCCCGATCGGAAGGAGGCGGGCGAGCGTGAGCGATGCCGTGTAGGTGCCCACCTCGAGCGGGTGGAAAACGCCGAGGACGAGGGTGTCCGCCGAGCCCGTGACCGTTCCCATCACACCCACGATGAACAGCGGCGCGGCGAACCGTAGGAACCGGGGCAACGCGGTCGGGGACCGCGGCCCGCGGGGGAGGCGCTGCGGCAGGCGTCGGACGAGGTAGAGGACGAGCAAGCCGAGCGTGACGAGGTTCGCGAGCGCGTAGGCCAGCAGCGACTCCTGGTAATCGATCCCGAACGGGGGTGCGACGACCGCAACGGCGAGGAACGCGACGAACAACGTCGGGTTCACGATCTGGACGAACAGGGCGTTCGGGGTCACGTCCTCGTACCCCTGGAAGATCGACGCGATCAAGCTCGCGAGGATCCCCGAGCCGACCGCGATGGGGAAGTACTGAAGGCCGAGCGTGATCGCGGGGGAGCCGAGCGCTTGCCCGATCGGCTGGGCGAAGACAAACAGGAGGAGCGAGCTTCCGAGCGCGGCCCCGCTCCCGATCCACAACGTGCCCCAAACGATGGTCCGGCGCTCGTCGTCCGTCGCCGCGTAGGGAAGGCTTCGCGCGACCGCGCTCGGCAGACCGAGCGACCCGATCGCGGCGAGGACCCCCGCCAGCGTGAGGCCGAAGGAGAATGCGCTCCAATCCGCCGGGGAGATGCTTCGGACGAGGACGACCCTCGAAACGAAGGTGAGCGCGACCAGGAGGAGGGTGGAGACCAGCAGGAAGAGGGTGCCTTTGGTAACGCTCGAAAGCCCCTCCCGGACCACCGCGTCGGAATCTGTGGCCAAGAGCTTCGCCTACGGACCCGTCTTCTCTCGATACGGTAAAAACGTAGCGTTCGCAAGGTCCCTTTGGGTCACGGGCGGGGAAAGCTCCCAAACCCCGTGGGAGCATCCCCGGTACGGACCACGGCGACCCGACGGCGGCTCCGGTCCCCCCGACGGGTACCCGGCGGCGGTCGGGAGGTCCTTAGACGAACTCGTCGAGGAGCTTCTCGCGCCCCTTGAGCCCCGACGGCTGGTAGGCGAGCGGTCCCGCGGCGAGCACTTCCTCGAGGTCCTCGTACGTGGGGCGGTCGACCGAGTAGAACAGTCCGATCGGGATCTTGTCCCCCCACTCGAGCGAGCGTTGGAACGCCGCGCCGAGGTCGCTCGGGTCGTGGCCCGAGTTCTCGAGCTTGTAGACCCGCTGGCGGAAGAAGTCGAACGTGTTGACCTTGTTGTACGTCACGCAGGGGGAGAAGACGTCCACGAACGCGAACCCCTTGTGCTGGATCCCGTTCGCGACCAGGTCGGTGAGGTGCTTCACGTCCCCCGAGAACCCGCGGGCGACGTACGTCGCTCCGCTCGCGAGCGCGAGGGAGACCGGGTCGAGCGGGTTCTCGATGACCCCGGTCGGGGTGGACTTGGTCTTCTGGCCCATCCTCGACGTGGGGCTCGCCTGACCGGTCGTGAGTCCGTAGACCTGGTTGTCCATGGTAACGTAGGTCAGCTTGACGTTCCGCCGCATCGCGTGGATGAGGTGGCCGACGCCAATCCCGAAACCGTCTCCGTCGCCACCGGTCCCGATGACCGTGAGGCCGTGGTTCCCCCATCGGACCCCCTCGGCGACCGGGATGGTCCGACCGTGGAGCCCGTGGAAGCCGTACGACGACAGGAAGTGCGGGAGGTTGGACGAGCAGCCGATCCCCGAGACGATGACCACGTCCTTGCTGGGAATCTTGAGCCGCTTCAGGGCCATCTCGATGGAGGCGACGACACCGTAGTCCCCGCATCCCGGGCACCACGTGGGCTTGACCGCCGACTTGGCGACGATCGGGAGGTCGGTTCCGGTGGGGGAGATGATCGGTCTCGCCACGCTTTCCGCCATGGTCAGAGCACCTCCATCGCGCGCTCGACAATCTGGTGCGGATAGAAAGGCTCTCCGTCGTACTTGAAGAACGTATGGGGGAACTCGACCCCCGTTTCCGCCCGCAGGAGGTGGCCGAACTGCCCGGAGTAGTTCCCTTCGACGAGCAGGGTCTTCCGGGTCCGGGCGAACATCGACCGAACGACCTCGGGGTCGAGCGGGTAGAGGGTGGGGAACCGAAGCAGGTTTGTCGCCTTCCCTTGCTCGTGCAGGAGCGTCATCGCGTCGCGCACGGCGCCCACGGGGGAGCCCCACGCCACGAACGTGAGCGGGGCGTTCGCCGGGCCCTCGAACACGGGGGGAGGCGCCGCCTTCGCGAGCCCCTCCAGCTTGCGCATCCGCTTCTCCATCATCTTCTTCCGCCACGCCACCGCCTCGGGGATCCCCGCGCGGATGTCGGAGACGTCACCGCCGTGCTCATCGTGCTCGTCCGACAGAGCGATGTGGTTCAAGCCGGCCTGGCCCGGGAACGCCCGGGGCGACACCCCGGAATCGGTGACCAGGTACCGACGGTAATCGGGCGTGTTCGGCTCGACCGTGAACAGCGACGGGATCGGGACGTTAAAGTCGATCTCCTCCCGGTCCACCCCTTCCATCGCTTCGGCGAGATGGAAGTCGGTCAGGACGAGCACCGGCGTCTGGAAACGTTCGGAGAGGTCGAACGCGGCGGCCGTGAGCCGGAACGCTTCGACCGGGTTCGACGGGGCGAGCACCGCCCGGGGCCACTCTCCCTGGCCCGCGCCCATCATGAGGTTGAGGTCACCTTGTTCGGTCTTGGTCGGGAGCCCCGTGGACGGCCCGGCCCGGGCCGCATCGACGACCACGACCGGGACCTCCGCCATACCGGCCATCCCGAGGCCCTCGGTCATCAGCGCGAAACCGCCGCCGCTGCTGGCGGTCATCGTCCGTACGCCGGCGTAGGACGCGCCAATCGCCATGTTGATCGAGGCGAGCTCATCCTCGGACTGCTTCACCACGATCCCGAGCGCGCGCGAGTGGGCGGCCAGCCAGTGCATGATCGAGGTCGCCGGGGTCATCGGGTACTGGACAAGGAACTTGCAGCCCGCCGCGGCCGCGCCGAGGGCGATCGCCTGGTTCCCCGTCATCAGGAGCTTGGGCGGACCCTGCTTCGAGTGGGCCTTCGGGTGGCTCGCCACCTGCTTCTCCGCCGCGTGGTACCCGTCGGCGCTTGCGCCGACGTTCCAGGTGACGATGTCCCCCGCCTTCCGGCCGAACGAGTCGGTCAGGACCTGGTGGACGACGTCGAGCGGAATGCCCGCGAGGAACGACACCGCCCCGATCCCGGCCGCATTCTGCAGGATCGATTGGCTCGTGTACTTGCGTGCGATCTCGAGCGTGGGCACCGGGAGGAGATGGACGCCCGAGGGAACTTCCGTGGGCGCCAGGGGAAACTTCTCCGGGTCGAAGATGATGGTGCCGCCCGGCCGTAGGAGTGGGCTGTGGATGGTGACCGTCTGACGGTCCATCGCGTAGATGATGTCAATCTGGTCGCCCTGGCAGTGAACCTTCCCTTCGGACGCCCGCGCGTGATACCAAACATGCCCGCCGCGGATCACCGATTGGTAAGCGTTCAACCCGAAGACGTGCAGTCCCATCCGGGAGAAGCTTCGGGCGATCGACTCACCGATCGAGGCGATTCCGTCGCCGGCCTGACCCCCGACGCGGACGGCAAGCTCATTCATGGTGACTTTTAGCGCCCCTTCGTATTAATCGATTCTGTCAATCCAAATGCTCCTAACCGTCAGAAAAGTGGCCGATCCGGGTCCTCCGGAACCGCCCGGAGGACGGGGCTTCCCACGTGCCCGCCCGGGTCGCGCGCGGGGGGTTCCGTTCCCGCTACTCCACGGGCTCTCGGGGCGAGCCGGTGACAGGAAGGCGCCTACTTGGACGTCGGAGCGAGCACGATCCGCGCGTCGGCGGCGATCGCGCCCCCGTGGTCCGGGAGGACGATGAGCGGGTTGATGTCGAGCTCCTGGACGTCGGGGACCTCCATCGCGAGCTGAGAGATCCGCTCGATCACATCGGTCAGCGCGTCGATATCGCTGGGGGGCTCGCCACGGACCCCTTGGAGGAGCGGGAACGCTCGCACGGACTGGACCATGCGGAGCGCCGAGAGCGGTCGGAGGGGGGCGAGCCGGAACGTGACGTCCCGCAGCACCTCGACGTAGATCCCGCCGAGACCGAAGGCAAGGATCGGGCCAAAGTGCGGGTCCCGCTGGACGCCCACGAGGACCTCCTTGCCCTCCTGGACCTCGGACTCGACGTCGAACCCTTCGACCCGAGCGTCGTGGGCCTTGGCCTGAAGGGACTGTTGCATCGTCTCCCACGCCCGACGGAGCGAGGAAGCGTCGTGGATGCCGAGCGCGACGCCGCCCACGTCGGTCTTGTGGGAGAGGTCGGGGGAGACGACCTTGAGCACGACCGGATACCCGATCGCCTCCGCCGCATCGACCGCCTGATCCGGGGTGTGCACGAGCTTGACCGCGGGGAACCGGATCCCGTACGCGCTGAGCAGCGCTCGCGCGTCCGAGTCGGAAAGGATCGACACGCCCGCGCGCCGGGCGCGGTCGATCGTGGCCTGGGCGGTGGCGTGGTCGACGGAGAACGTCCGCTCGGGCGCACGGGGTCGGGTCCACCAGGCGTGGTAGCGCGCGAGGGACGCGAGGCCCTGGGTCGCCTCCTCCGGGAACGTGAACGTCGGGACTCCGGCCTCTTCCAGGATCGCCACTTCCCGGGAGAGGTCGTTGACCCCGAAGAGGCAGGCGGCGATCGGCTTCTGGGTCGTGGCCTTCGCCTCCAGGATCGCCCGCGCTACCGACTCGCCGGTCATGGTCGAGGTCGGGGTCGTGATGACGAGCGCCCCGTTCATGTCGGGGCCCTCGAGCAGCATCTTCAGGATGTCCCGGTAGTGGTCGGCCCCGGCATCCGCCGTCATATCGAGAGGGTTCGCGATCGACGCGGACGGAGACAGGTGCGGGACGAGGGCGTCATGCATCGCGGGGGAGAGGGGCGGAAGCTCGAGGCCGTGGCGGATCGCGGAATCCGCGGCGACGATCCCCGGACCCCCCGAGTTCGTGAGAATCATGAGCCGGGGTCCGTCGAGCCGCAAGCCGGAAGCGAAGATCTTCGCCGTCCGGAACAGGTCGCCCAGGGTCTCGGCCCGCTCGACCCCGGCTTGACTGAATAGGGAATCGTACAGCTGGTCGCGTCCCGATTGCGCGAGGGAGCCCGTGTGGCTCTTCGCCGCCCGTTCCCCCGCCGGAGTGCGCCCGCTCTTGATCACGAGGACGGGCTTGTGCTCCGTCACCTCCCGCGCGGTCTCTAGGAACTTGCGACCGTTCACCAGGCTCTCGACGTAGAGCAGGATGACCTTGGTGGCATCGTCCTTGCCCAGCGAGTAGAGGAGGTCGTTCTCGTCGACCCCGGCCCGGTTCCCGACGGAAACGAACCGGGAGAAGCCGATCCGCTCCGTCGTTCCGTACGCCAGGATCCCGGCGCAGAGGGCCCCGCTCTGGGAGACGAACGCGATGTTGCCCCGCGGCGGCAGGCTCTCGCTGAAGGTGCAATTGAGGTTCACGTCGGGGGCCGTGTTGATGACCCCGAAGCAGTTGGGACCGACGACGGACATCTTGTACTTGGCCGCCCGCTGAACGACGTCCTCCTCGAGCGCCGCGCCCGCTTCGCCCTGCTCGCGGAACCCAGAGGAGATGATGATCACGCCCCGCGCTCCCGCCTTCCCCAGGCGCTCGACGGTGTCCGGAACGGTGGGGGCGGGCACGATGACGACGCCCAGGTCCGGGGTCTCTGGGAGGTCCTCGATGTCGGGATAGCATCGGACGCCCGAGACGCTCTTCGAGGACGGGTTCACCGGGTAGACGACCCCTTTGAAGCCGGCCTCGATGATGTTCCGGAAGAGGTGCATGCCGACCTTGCCGGGCTTGTTGGACGCCCCCACGACGGCGACCGACGAGGGCCGGAACAGCTCGTCCAACTCGGCGGACCGACCGCTCGTCATGGTTTACTCACCGGGTACGACCTCGCGGACGAGCGGTCCGTTATATATCTAGGCCCCCGTCAATGCCGCGTGACCGCCGACGGAGAACCCGCGTACCGTTCCGCCGCACCGCCGCCCTCTTCGCCCACCCCCGCCGCTCGTCCGGCGGCGCGCGGCATCCTTCAACGGATGGACAAGGGAGCGATCGCGCACGTCGTGGCGGTCGGGAGCGGCAAGGGAGGCGTCGGGAAGTCGTCCGTCACCGCGCTCCTCGCGATCGAGCTCGCCCGTCGCGGCCTGCGGGTCGGCATCCTGGACGCCGATATCACCGGCCCTTCCATCCCCAAACTTCTCGGCCTCACCGGGCCACTGCTCGACCGGGGCGAAGGGATCGAGCCCGCCCAGACGGCGTCGGGGATCGCGGTGATCTCCTCGCAGTTCATGGTCGAGGACGAGCAGACCCCCGTCATCTGGCGCGGCCCGCTCGTCACCCGGCTCATCACCCAGTTCTTTGGAAGCGTCCACTGGGGGAGCCTCGACTTCCTCCTCATCGACATGCCGCCGGGGACGAGCGACGTTCCCCTCACGGTCTTCCAGACGATCCCGATCGACGGGATGGTGTTCGTGCTGACGCCCCAGGACCTTGCGGCACTCATTGTGAAGAAGGCGATGAACATGGCCCGTGACCTCCACGTCCCCTTGCTCGGGGTCGTCGAGAACATGGCCTGGATCACCTGCCCGCACTGCCACGAGCGGACCGACCTGTTCGGCGCGAGCCGCGTCGCGCATGTCGCCGAGGAGTACGGGATCCCCGTCCTCGGGAGCCTTCCGGTCCTCTCCCCGGTCTCGGAGCTCTCGGACGACGGTCGCCTCGGAGAGCTCACCTCCCCCGAGGTCACCGCGCTCGCCGATGCGTTCGTTCGAGCGGTCGACGACGCTACGAAGAACCAGGTGACGGTGCTGTAGCCGCCCGCAGCTCCGAGAAGCGGACGACCTCGCTCGGAAGACCGCGGCGGGCAAGGGCCTTCCGCAGTCCGTCGAGGTGGGCGTCCCCGACCACGGCGGCCATCCGTCCGAACCCGCGCTGTCGGAGCGACACGAGGCGGTCGGCCATGTGCTCGTTCCGGTCGTCCAGGAGGACGCGGGCCATCGTCGGGCTGACGCGGCGCAGCTCGTCGGTGTACTCGCTCGGAGACTCGGAATAGCGGTCCATCTCCCGGCTGACGATGCGGGACGGGACGAAGAGGCCTACGACGCTGCTCACGAGGAGGGTGACCCGCTCCTTGAACGGTAACGCCCGTACGAGGTTCGTCAGCGTCTCCCGGATGGGGTCGTCGATCAGGAAGACGGGAAGGTTGCGGCCTCGGGCGACCTCGATGGCGACCTTCATCTCCGCGCCGGGAACCCCGGCCCCGATCTCCGCGCCGAGTCGTCGCTGCATGACCCCCCAGATCCGAGCGAACAGCGGGGACGAGCCGGAACGCCGCTGGGGCCCGTCCGACGACATGAGGGACTGGGCCCGTTCCGCATCGAGCTCCACCGCGACCCCATCCAGGACCCGGTCGGCGAGCGCCCGGCGCAGCGGCTCGCCTAGGTCCACCACGTGGGCCGAGCCGAGCAGGAGGACCGGGGCGTCCAGGGTCGAAGAGTACACGTTCGACCGAGGTCGGAGGCGCTCATCTCGCTGGCTGTCGAGCCGAAAACGCCCATATACGCGGGCCGGGTCGCCCGGCCGCATGACGTGGACCCTCTTCTCCGTCCCCAGCACGAAACGGCCGGAACTGGACGCTGCCCTCAAGGACGACCGGGTCTCCCGCCAGAGCCAGAAGGTCCGCGACGCGGCAGCGATGGGCGGTCCGTCCGGCGCCACGTACGTCCTCATCGAGGGCGCGGCGGACGCGGTCCACCGGGCCGAGGAGCTGCTCACGCCCATCGGCACCCGTCTTCCGACCGCGGACGCGGAATCGCTCTACCGACGGTTCAAGGACGAGGATGACTCGGCCTCGGCGGGGATGGGCCTCTTCTTTACCGAAGAGTAGGGGTTCACTCGTTGGTCGGGGCGTGCGAGGGCTCGAGGTCCTCGCCGCCCGCGAAGACCCGCTGGAAGGAGTGGTAGAGGTCCTCGAGGCCGCTCGCTTCCTTCGCGGAGGTGGGGATGAGGCCGACCAGAGGGGCCATCGTCTCCATCGCCCGGAAGAGCTCGGTCGACAGCTGGATGTCCGGGGTCGGCGTGTCACGGCCGATCGCGTCGTAGAGAGCGCCCGGGTCGTCCGACCAGCTCATCACTTCGGCGAGCTGTTCGGGGGTCAGCACGTCCGATTTCGATAGGATGTTGACCGTCGGGAGGCGGAATCGGAACTCCACGGTCGCGCCGAGCATGAGGAGCGAGACGAAGCCCGGCGCGGTCCGTGCGAGCACGGGGTCGTAGAGGAACGCGATGACCGAGCGGTCCCCGCTGAGCGCGTCCACGATCGCCTTGGACGCCTCTCGGAACGCGAACAGCTCGATCTGTCCGGGCGTGTCGATCAGGATGTAGTCCGCCTTCAGCTCCTGGACCGCCTGCTTGACCTCGAAGACCTTGAGGGCGATCATGTCGGCCGCGACCACCTGGGCACCGTTCGGGCCCAGGCCGTACTCGTCCTGCAGGTCGGCGAGCCGCACCCACTCGCGGATGTCGACGTCCGCCGCCTCCTCCGAAGCTTCGCTGCCCGGGTCGAGGTTCACGACCGCCGCGTCGTAGCCGGCCGCCCGCGTCCATTCGGCGAACGCTCGGACGAGCGAGGTCTTCCCGGCACCGGCCGTTCCCGTGAAGTAGATCGTGCCCGGCTCTTCCACGGTTCACTTCCGTCCCGCGGCGGCCCGCTGTTTGTGGAGCTCCGTGGCCAGTTCCTTCAGGAAACGGGCCTTCGTCATGGAACCCTTCTTCGTCACCTTGACGCGGCCCGCGTACTCGAAGAAACGACGGGGGTACTGCTTGTCGGGTTCGACCTCCGCGCGGAAGCCGAGTCGTTTCGCCGCCACGACGATCTCCTCCGCGGTCAGCTCGGGCAAGCTCTCCGGTTCGGAAACCCGCCGCCCTCCCGTTCGGGAGAGACCGCGGGCCAGGTACGCGGGGTAGACGTAGAAGTGGTCGGGCATCGGTCAGGGACCGGCGCCGCGTCAGGCCGAGGCCGGGGTCGGGACCCGCACGCCGTTCAGGACCCCGTCCTGGCCCGGGCGGGAACGAACGCGGACGAGGCCGACGTCGGTCTCGAGGATCGCGCCTTTCGTGATGATGTTCCGTTGGACGTAGTTCGGGTTCGCCGGGTTCTCCCGGACCGTGATAACCTTCGCCGGCTGCATCTTCTTGGTCGCCGGGTCGAAGACGTTGATCGTCTGGGTCGTCAGGATGCGGAGCTTGCGGTTCGCGCCGCGGACCCGGTAGACCTTCACCGTGCCGGCGCCGAGGGTGGCGTGCTGCTGCTCCCGGCCGATCTCGAAGCGCCGCTTCTTGCGGATGGGGCGAAGGCGACCACCCGTCCGCTTGCGACGCGACCGGCCTTGCCAGATGCCCACGATTTCCTCCGAGAGGTGCGGTCCGACCGGGGTTCGGTATATGACCTTTTCAGCGCGACGCGCTGCCCGGTCTGACGGGGAGGGCGCTGTTCGCGGCGCCCGACGTTCGGTCCACATGGGTCTTCGTGGACCGTTCGAAGGGCGGACGCGCCGGCGACGCCCGATCCGCCCCAAACCGGGTGGTCACGGCACCAGGAACGGCTGGAGGAGGGCTCGGATCGGCTCGAGCTGGGCGAGGACCGTGGCCTCTTCCTCGGGCGAGAGCGGCTCGTACGGGGCTCGGTACCCTACCTGCGCACCGCGCAGGTGCGCCGCGAGGAACTTGATGGTGGAGGGAGACGGACCGGACTTCGCTACGGCCACCAACCGGTCGACCAGCGGCTGGAGCTCTCGCGCCCGGGCCCGGTCCCCGCGCCGCGCGGCCGCGACCAGCTCGGCACAGAGCTTCGGCACGACGTTCGCCACGGCCATCACGGCGCCCTTCGCGCCGCGTTCGATCGCGGCCGAGGCGAACTGAGGGTCGCCCGGGAAGACCGCGAACTCCTCGGGGGCCCCGGTCAGGAACGCGGTGACGCTCTCGAGCGAACCGCCCGTGTCCTTCAATCCAGATACGACCCCCTCTCGCGCGAGGGTAAGAACGAGGGAGGGGGGAAGAGCGTAGCCGACCAGGGACGGGATATTGTAGGCGAGCAGCGGCACCGTCACCGCGTCTTGCAAAGCCCGGTAGTAGTGGTCGACCGCGCGGACCGTGGGGTGGAGATAGTAGGGAGGGACCGCTACGACCGCGTCCGCGCCGAGCCGTTCGGCCTCCTTCGCGAACGCGACCGCCTGCACGGTAGACGGGGCCCCGCATCCGACCCAGACGTCCGTCGCGCCGCTCGCGCTCCCGACCACCGCCTCGATCAGGGCTCCGCGCTCGGGAGGAGTGACCGACGGGAACTCTCCGGTCGAGCCGAGCACGAACAGGTGGTCGACCCGGGCGTCGCAGAGCGCCCGCGCGAACCGGGCGTTCCGTTCCGGGTCGATGGCTCCCTCGGCGTTGAAGAGGGTCGGGACCGGCGCGGAGAGCCCCTCGAGCGGCATCGTCCGCGGGAGCCTCGCGCCGACTTAATTAATGGCGTACGCAGGTGTGCCACGACGAGGGGGGTGGAACGACGGTCGTGGAGCGGGTCCTCGGCCTCGACGAGGCCGGTCGCGGGAGCCTCGTGGGACCGCTCGTCGTGGGCGGGTTCTGCGTCTCTGCCGACCGGCTCGACGACCTCGTCGCCCTGGGGCGAAGGACTCGAAGCTGCTCACCCCCCGCGGCCGGGAGCGGGTCTTTGCCGGCCTGGATTCGCTCGGAACGCGGGCGGAGGTCGTGCTCTCGCCTCGAACGGTGGACCGAGCGGTCTCGCGGGGGGGCCTCAACGAGCTCGAAGCCGAGGCGTTCGGCCGTCTCATCCACGAGCTCGCGCCGGACGTAGCGTACGTCGACGCATGCGACCCCAACGAGGGTCGGTTCGGTCTCCAGGTCGCGCGCCTCGCGGGGGGAACGACCCGAGTGATCGCCCGCCACCATGCCGACCGGGACTTCCCGGTCGTGGGTGCTGCATCCATCGTGGCGAAGGTCCAACGCGACCGGGCGCTCGCCCGGCTGCGGGCGAAGCTCGGGGAGGAGCTGGGCAGCGGATACCCCTCGGACTCGCGAACGATCCGCTTCGTCCGCGCGGTGCTCGCCGACGGGTCGGCGGTCCCCCCGTGGGTGCGGGGTTCCTGGGCCACGATGCAAAGGGTTAAACCCCGCCGGCCGGCTCGCACGTTGGACGGCTTCCTCCCATGACGGTCGAAGAGACGCTCGCCTCCCTGGTCGACCGGTTCAATCGACACGCGGAGAGGACGCCCGGGATCACGGAGGAGCTGGACGGGCTCTCCCGGACCATCCAGATCCGGCTCACGGACGGTGGGACGTACGCGGTCGACCTTTCGAAGGGACGGCTCCGGAACCTGAGGACCGGTCCGGTGGCCGGAGCCGACGTGCGGATCACGACGGACGTCGGGACGTTCGACGCGCTCGTCAAGAAGGACATCGGCCCGATGAAAGCGCTCGTGACGCGGAAGCTCTCGATCGAAGGGAGCCTCGAGGACAAGCTCCTCTTCCGGAAGCTCCTCTAATCCCGGGAGCGCGGATTTCGACCGGGGACTACGGTAGGAAGACGCACGCGGCGATGCACACGCCGTAGTGGTCCATCGGGATCGACAGTTCCTCCGTGCGGTAGTGGATCCGGCGGAGCTCGACCCCGCGGAAATGGGCGATCTCGGTCATCCGCCACTTGAGGAACTCCTTGAGCGACTTCTGGGTCCCGTGCAGGTGCCCCTCCGCGACGTACCCTCCCTGCCCGTCGCTGCGGAATCCGTAGGCGATCCCGGCGCTGATGACCTCGCCTTCCCCGCCGCCGTGCCGGGCGAGGACGCAGTGCGTGATCGCCCCCCGAGAGATCGGGACCCGGTCGGTCTGCCGGATGCCGATCGGCAAGACGGAGGAGACGCTGACGAGGTTCTGCTCGCCGATCCCGGCCTGCAGGAGCGCCAGGTCGAAGGCGTTCAGTTCGCTGGTCTTGTTGATCCCCTTACCGCTCGTGACGAAGAACCGGGAGGGAACGGGGACGAGGGTGTGCGCAGTCGGCTCAGCGCGTCGCGGCACGCCGAGCGCTGAGGTCGACGGACCCTTAAGGTTTGGGCCGCGCCGTCGAAACTATACCATGATCGCGTGCCGTCGGCGCATGGACGATTCGGTCTCCCCCCGAACTCGCAGGAGCTCGGCGATGAGGCCGTCCGTGAGCCGCAGGCTCGCCTCTTCGAAGAGGGTCCCGAGCGGAGCGAAGCGCGGTCGGTCGGGGTCGTCGTCGAACTCGACCGACAGGAGGTGGCTCGCCGTGTGGGCGATCTTGGAGCCGGGCTTCGACGTGAGGACGATCAGCTCCGCTCCCTCCCGCCGAACGATGTTCGCGGTCTGGATGGAAGAGTAGCTCTCGCCCTGGGCCGAGAGGACGAAGACCGCGTCCCCCGCCTGGACGATGGGTGTGACGCTCTCGCCGATCACGTACGCGCGGAGACCGGCTTGCACGAGCCGCATGGCGAACGCGCGCCCGATGATCCCGCTACGGCCGGCCCCGTAGACGAAGATCTGGGGCGCTTTGAGGAGGATCTCGACCGCGCGCGCGATCGCCGTGGGGTCGATCCGCTCGAGAGCGACCGTGACCCGCTCCCCGATGTACCGTTGGGAGCGGACGAACGTCGTCCCGTTATCGACGTCGATGACCACCACGGCGCACCTCCGTGCGTCGCTTCTGAGGAACGACCCGAGACGGTCTCGGTCGGGGGCGGGCCGATCGGGGAGGCTTCGGGTGGGGCTTCGGTGGGACCCGGGGCTTCGGCGCGGCCCGAGGCGGCGGCGACACCGGAGGTTTCGGGGGAACCCGTGGAGCGGCCGGAGCATGCAGCTTCGACCAGCGGCGCGTGAGCGCCCGCTCGTAGAGGAGCTTCATGTACATCGCGTCGTGCTCGAGGAGCGGGGAGCTCGAGATCACCGTCACATCGTAATCCCGCTCGGCGAGGATCTCCGCGAGCGGGTCGAACCGAACGAGCCCTCGCTTGATCGGCGTGAGCCGGAACTCCCCCGGGCCGTAGAACTCAACTCCCGAGAAATTCAGATAGACCGGCCCGTCGGTCGCTCGGACGAACTCCTTCACGACCGGGTCGAGCTGCTCCGCCTCCTCGAAGCTCGTGCGTTCGCGAGCGGCGATGTGCGGCAGGTTGAGCACCGGAACCGTCCCCTTCACGCGCCGCACGAGCTCGAGGACCTCCTCGCGCGACCCGAACACGTCGGGATGGCCGCTCGGTTCGATCGCCAGCCGGACGGTACCCTTCGAGAACTTCGTGAGCCATTCGGAAAGGTCCGACACGATCTCGGTGAGCTGTTGGATGGAGTCGGCGCGGTCCCCCGGGCCGTAGAAGCCGAGATGCGTGACCGCGAGGCGCGCGCCGAGTCCTTGGGCCAGGACCCCCGACCACTGGATCTGACGCGTCGATTGCTCACGCGCGTCGGCCGAGCCGAAGAAGTCCACGTAGTACGGCGCGTGGAGCGTGAGGTCGGTGTCGAGCGCCTTCGCGAGCGCACGCGTCTGCTGGAGGTCCGCGTAATCCTTCGCGAGGCTCCACGTAAGGTTCGTGACCGAGTCCCGCCGCTTGAGGGGGGAGGTCATCGCAAGGAGGTTCGGGGCTCCGCCCTGATGGTCGGCGGGTCCGACGCTGACGACCAGCTGGGCGACGAGCTCGCGGGAGGTCTTTCCGAGCTCCTCGTCCAGGACCGCCCGCGTCAGGTGGTTCACTTTGATGAACTGGACCTCCATCGCCGTGAGGCCCAGATGGTGGACGTCCGCGATGCCGTCCCGGAGCGTGCGTCCTTTACAGGAGAGAGGGATCCCCGCGGGTCCAAACCGGATCACGAGTAACCAAGCCTCAAAATGGGGAAATCGCGTTAATCAATGGGTCTATATATCAGAATCCGGGCGAGGTGCCCCCGGGAGTCCCGCCCGTTCCCGGTGCCCGCCATCGGGGCGGAATCCACGCGCGACCACGTAGAGCTCGGAGGACGGGGCGCGGGATGCCGGAGGCTTCGTGCGGTCGACCTCCGTGAAGTGAGGGCGCATCTCGAGCACGAGCTCGTCGATCATGTCGCCCGCGAACACCTTCGCGACGAACGCTCCCCGGGGCGCGAGCACGCGTAGCGAGAGCGCGAGCGCCGAGCGCACCAGGTCGACCGAGCGAGCGTGGTCGGTCGCGTACGCCCCACTGATCGACGGGGACATGTCGGAAAGGACGACGTCGAACCGGGCGTCCCCGAGCCGCTCCACGAGGGACGGGTCGCCGACCCGCCCTCGGACGACCCGAAGGCCGTCGGCCGGGGCGATCGGGCGAGGGTCCACCGCGACGACGATGCCCGACGGAGCGACCCGGTCGAGGGCGATCATCGACCAGCCCCCCGGCGCTGCTCCGAGGTCGAGCACTCGGGCCCCTCGTCGAAAGAGGTGGAATCGGTCGTCGAGGTACGCGAGCTTGAACGCCGCGCGCGAACGCAAACCCTCGCGCTGGGCTGCCCGATAGTACGGGTCGCGTCGCCGCTGGTCCACGAACCGTCGACCCATGGGGAGGGTGCGAGCGGACGCGCGTACATGAAGCCCCCGCACACCCGGGACATGGCCGGCGGCGCCTCGAGTCCGCCGGACGAACGGCGGACGGGCCCGAGCGGTCCCCGTGGGCCGGCGCGGGACGATGGGGCCGTCCGAATTTGAATCGGAGTCTCTTGCACCCCAAGCAAGAAGGATGGTCCAAGCTACCCCACGGCCCCACGCCACGCCGGTGGCAATCGACCCGACCGACTTAGATAATGGTTTGCCCGGGGGGACTACGCGGCGAACCAGGGCAGGCGCGCCGCCGGGCCGGTCGGCTTCAGGACGAGCAGATGGAGGTTCGCCCCGGAGTCGCCGGGAGCGTACGAGTCGCGGGAGGCGAGCTGGTAGAGGATGAACAGCGCGTCCTCGTCCGAGCCGACGCCGAGCGAGCGATGGACGTCGATCCCGAAGCGAGTCGTGAGGAGCGCCAGGAGCTCCTCGAAATCGACCGGACTACCCCCGTCGCCCGCCGCGGCCCGGTGGAACAGCCCGGCCACGATCCCCGTCGAGATCGCGAGGACCTCCCGGGGCTCGGCGACCCGCAGGTGGAAGTGCGGAGGATCCTCGGGTCGTTCCGCGGGGGGACGACGAGGATCGAGACCTCGTGGTCGATCGCCGAACCGCCGGCCGACCGGAAGAACCGTCGCCACGCCTCCTCGGCCGTCTCGTCGGTCGGGACGACGAAGATCGCCCGCCGCTGGGAGGGACGAGCGCTGCGGACCCCGGTGACCCATCGGTCGATCCCCGCCTCGACCGCAGCGGGCTCGCCGGGGGGAACGTAGACCGGGAACGTCCGGCGCGGGACCCCGGCCTCCTGGACCCAGAACGAAGGCTCGACCGCCGGCTCGCGCCGCGGGTTCGAGACGCGGGCGTAGCCGAGCTTCTTCAGTACGTTCTCGGCGTCGCGCTGCCGCTCGGGGTTGGACGCGACCCGGGAGGGTTCGGACATCACCGAGGATGAGTCGGGAGCCTGAGATAAGGTCAGCGCGCGCCGTGAAGCGGAGGTAAGCTCGGAACGGTCCCGGAACCTCGACGCATACGCCGGGGCGGCTCGAGAACCCTCAGGGAAGGGTCGAGGCGTCCGTCGAGCTCCCGCCCTCGAACCGACGTATGAGCTGCGTCGTGACCTCGATCAGGGGGTGATGGCTCGAGTGGTCGATCTCGATGTCCGCGACCGTCGTCAGGTGGTGCTCCCGGGCGATCCGCTCGAAGCCGGTCTCCTTCGCCACGAACTCCTCGGGTCGGTCGCACGTCAGGATGAACGCTTGCAGCTGCGTGAGACCCATCTCGCGCGCGGCGAGCGCCCGGTGGTGGCCGTCGACCAGGATCCAGACATCCCCCTTCTGGACGACGAGGACCGGTTCCGCGAACCCGCGTTCGAGCTCGTAGCGACGACCCTCGAGCTCGTCCTCGAAGACCTTCCACTGCGTCGGCGTGAGCTTCGAGATCGGGACGATCCCCCGGCGGGCGGAGAACGGCAGCTCGTACCGTTCGGCGAGCAGGCGCTTCAGGGTGTCCGCCTTCGCGGGTGACGCGCGCTCGAAGTGGGAGCGCACGACGTCGAGGTTCGAGAGGACCCCGCAGAGCCGGCCGTGCTCGTCGATGATCGGAAGGTCCCGTAGGCCGAACCGGAACATGATGCGGGCCGCGTCGTCCAGACCGGTCTCCGGGTAGGCGGTGTAGGTGCCCGGTCGGATGATCTTCGAGATCAGGGTGCTGGCCTCGCCCGCGTGGCGGAGGAGCTCTTTCGCGCTCACGAAGCCGACGAGCTTGCCCGCCGCGTCGGTCACCGGTAGGCCGTGGTGGCGGCTCCCCGTCAACTTCCCGATCGCTTCCCCGATCGTCGCGGTCGAGCGGATGTGCTCGACCTCCAGGATCATGTAGTCCCGGACGCGGACGGTCATCAATCTCGGACGGGCTGCTCGTCGCGCAGGTACGCGGTCAGCAGGTGGAGGGTGATGAGATGCGTGTCCTCCGTGTGCTGCATGCTGTTCGACGGGACCACCAGCGCCACGTCGACCATCTCCTTGAGCTTCCCGCCGCCGATGCCGGTGAGGCCGATCGTCGTGAGACCCATCGCGCGCGCGGCCCGCACGGCCTCGAGGACGTTCGGGGAGTTCCCGCTCCCCGAGATCGCGACCACGACGTCCCCCTTCTCTGCCAGCGCCTGGAGGGGGCCAGCAAATACCTGGGCGTAGCCGACGTCGTTCCCCCACGCCGTCAGGCCCGGAACGTTGTCGTTGAGGCTCACGCACTTGAACCGCTTCCCCGGGCCGTGGGCCTCGGTCCCTCCCGCGACCTTCGCGATGTCGGTCACGAAGTGCGACGCGGTGGACGCGCTCCCGCCGTTCCCGAAGAAGAAGATCGTGCGGTCCTCCGCCCGGGCTCGGAGCAGGATCGGCACGATCCGCTCCACCGCGGCGAGGAGGTACGGTGCGTCGATCGCCGCCGCCGCTTCCCGGACGTAGTTCTGGACGTACGTTGCGAGGGTCGGAAGTTCGCTCATCGTCCCACGAACAGTATCCGCGAACCCTCCGGTGTGATCCGGATCGGTATCCGCGTCATCGGCGACAGGGCGGCCGCTATTTGATGGCTGCGTTCCGGAGGATGGAGGAGGAGGAGAAACCCACCGCCTCCGGCCCCGGTGATCTTCCCTCCGTACGCCCCGTTCGCCTTTGCCGCGGCGTACTGGGCATCGATGACGTCGTTGGAGATCCCGCTCGACAGGCCCCGCTTGAGCTGCCACCCCTCGTCCAGGACCTCGCCGAGCTTCGCCCAGTCCCGTTGTACGATGGCGGTACGCGCCGTTCCCGCGAGGTCGCGCAGGCGGAGGAGCGAATCCTTGTTCTCCTCGGTCCGCGAGTTCTGCTGCACGAGGATCCCCTGGGCCTTCCGGGTGACCCCGGTAAAGAACAGGGAGAGGTGGTCGGCGAGGTCGAGGCGGTCCGCCGTCGATATCGGTAGGGGGGAGACGCGGACCGTATCGTCCGCCCGGAAGTCGAAGTAGTCGACCCCTCCGAACGCCGCGATGTACTGGTCCTGCTTGCCGACGGTCCCGCCGAGGCGGTCGATCTCGATCCGGCAGGCTTCTTCCGCGAGCTCGGCCGGGTCCTTCAGGACCCCCTGGTGGGCGTAGAGCGCGTTCAAGAGCCCGACCGTGAGGCTCGACGAGGAGCCCAGCCCCGTACCCTCGGAGGGGATGTCGGCGATCGTGTGGACCTCGAGCGAATCGTGGACCCCGGTGAGGCGCATCGCCTCGCGGACGAGGCCGTGCTGGAGGTCGTCGACCCGGTCGACGTTCTCCGTGTGCGAGTACGCCACGCGGATCGACTTGTCGAACTTCTCGTTCACGAGGACGTGGATGTACCGGTCGATGGCCGCGCTCGTCACCGCCCCTCCGCCGTACTCTCGGTAGAAGGCGGGCAGGTCGGTCCCGCCGCCCGCGAAACTGATCCGCAGAGGGGTCCGGGTGATGATCACGGGTTCCGTAGCCGCGCGACGGCCACTTATCGGTTTTGGGGGTCGGTTGGGACGTCCGTGGTGGGTCGAACGGCACCCGGGGCCGGCGTCGCGTTCCGGGACCACCGGGCGCGGCGTCCGTAGAACGCCCGGGTCGTTGCCGCGAGGTCGCCCACGGGAGCGAGCCCCGGGAGGACCTTCGCGAAGGTCGGGGCCCGACGGTCGAGGATGATGGCGATCCCCCGGTCGTTCTCGGACCGGATCATCCGCCCGCACGCCTGCAGGATCGCCCGCTGGGCAGGGGCCTCTACCGTGTACTCCCAGCCCTTGCCCGTGGTCGCGTTGAGGTACGCCCTCAGGGCCTCCCTCCGGGCGGTCGGTCGGGGATAGGGGATGCCGACCATCACGACCGCCTCGAGCTCCTCATCGGGATAGTCGATCCCTTCCGAGAGCCGGCCTCCGGCGACGCCCAGCAGGACCGTTCCCTCGGGGTCCTTCTTCCACCCTTCGATCGACCGCCAGAGGTCCCCCATCGGGACCCGGCTGTACTCGATGAACACGTTGCCCGGAAGCTGGGACTGTAGGCCCGCCTCCAGGACCTTCTGCAGGAGGTCGAAGCTCGGGAAGAACACCGCCGTCTTCACGGGCAGCGTCTCCAGGACCTCGACCAGGCGGTCCGCGAGCCGGGTGATCGCGCGCGGGTCGTTCCGGATCTCTTCGAACCGGGTGGTGACGCTCGGGTCGTAGAGGAACTTCCGGTTCTCCGGCGGGAAGTACGAGGGAACGTCGAGCAGACGCGCCTTCTCCCCCAGGCCGAGGGAGTCGCGGTACTCGGCCAGTGGGGCGAGCGTCCCCGAGAGGTGCACGGAAAGGTGGCAATCCAGGATCGGCTGGGCCGGTGCGCTCGCATCGAGCGCGAACGCTTCGAGCGCGGGACGGGGCGAGCGCGCGGCGACCTTGACGTACGCCGGGGAGTCGAGCTGCGGCCAGGAGAGGAGCGTCAAGGCCACCGTGTGGACCCAGGAGCGCGGGAGATGGCGCTCCCGCCGGCGCTCGTCCCTCAGGTTCTCCCCCCAGGTCGCGAGCGCGCCGAGCCAGGTGTCGAGGCGATGCGAGGTGCCGCCGAGGGCCGTCAGCAGCGCGTCCTCGAAGATCGAGGGGGGAAGGACCGCGTCCTCCTCCCGCACGAGGGACTCGACCAGCTCCTCCACGGCGGCGGTCACGATGTCCAGGAACCGGGTCGCGCTCGGTCCGTCGGGAAGCTGGAAATCCCCTCGTTCCTCGACCTCCGCCCGCGCTCGCCGCACGGACTCCAGGGGCAGCGCGACGGTGGTCAGCTCCCGAAGATGGTTCGGCAGGTTGTGGGCCTCGTCCACGACCAGGTCGACCCGGTCGGGACCGACCCCCATCCAGCGAAGCAGGGACGCACGGATGTGCGGGTGGAAGAAGAACGCGTACGGCGCGGTGACGAGGCGCGCGTGCGGGACGAGCTTCTTCGATAGCTCGTACGGGCAGAGGTTCTCCTCCCGGCTGTACTTCTCGAACTCGTGGGGAAGAGGAAGCTTCGCTTGGAACCGCTCGATCAACCCGTCCAGGTCCGTCTGGAGGACCCGGGTGTAGTACGGGCAGCCGTCGAGGTCGGTGAGGTCGATCTCGCCGCCCTCGGGGAGCTCCGGGGGAGGGAGGAGCGGCGCTTC
Organism: uncultured Thermoplasmata archaeon; assembly: GCA_963735185.1. Classification (GTDB taxonomy): domain Archaea; phylum Thermoplasmatota; class Thermoplasmata; order Lutacidiplasmatales; family UBA184; genus Lutacidiplasma. The sequence goes on along the minus strand of CAVTJV010000007.1, from coordinate 1,140,159 downwards.
CCCCTGGAGCATCCGCTCGGTCGCCCGCTTCCGGTCGGCGCAGAGCTTCCCGTGCTCCTCGGCGGTCGCGCCCTTCACCTCGGCGACGTTCTCGAGGAGGAAGCAGCGGCGGGCGCGCCCCTGAAGGCCGACCGCGAGGACCGGGTGGTCGAGGCGCAGCGCGATCGCGCGGGTCTCGTGGAGGACCTGGACCTCTTGGGAGTGGGTTCGAACGAGATAGAGGACCTTGTGGTCGGCCCGCACCGCGTGTTCGAGGAGAGGGGCGAGCGTGGCCACGGTCTTTCCGCTCCCCGTCGGAGCGTTCACCAATAGCGCGCCTCCTCGCTGGCTGACCTCGGCGACCTCGCGAAGGATCGACTCCTGGCCCCGGCGCGGACGGTAGGGAAACAGGAGAGGCGTTTCGGGCGCGGTCGTGGCGGCGGACGTCGTCGGCCCTCCCGGAGCGCCGAGCGAACGACTGGGGTTTTAAGCTGCGCCTTGACTCGCACGGGAAAAGGGCAGGGAGACCCTCCGTACGGCGGGTGGGCGGCGCTCGAGCGGAGCCGGCCGGGCGCTGGGACGGTTACCCGAAGGTGTACCGGACCCCGTACGGGCCGCGAGGCATCGTCCAGGTGACCGAGCCCTGGTCGCACGCGATGTCGCATGCCCCACACTCGACGCAGTCCTCGTACCGGAAGACGAGACGGCCCTCGATCCGCTCGTAACAGGCGGCGGGGCAGACGAAGGTACACAGCGAGTGCGGGCACTTGGCACAGACCTCGGGCTTGACGGTAATGTGCGCATGGTCGGCGGAATCGGTGGTCGTCCGTAGGGTGCCGAGGCGTTGCTTCACGTCCACGAACTCGACCGCCCCGGTCGCGTTCGCAGGAACCGCCATCGCCATCGACCGCTCACTCCTCACTTCGGCAGCTTCGCGAGGACCTCAAGGTCCGCTCGGACGGCGGCGACGCTCGCCCGGAACGCGTCCCGCTCGGCCGGGAGGAGGTCGACCTCGACGACCCGCTCCACGCCCTGCCGTCCCAGGACGACCGGCACGCCGACACAGACGTCCTTCTCGCCGAACTCCCCGTTGAGGTGCGCCGCGACCGGGAGGAGGCGGTGTTCGTCGTGGGCGATCGCGTAGACGAGCTCGGCCTGGCTCGCCGTCGGGGCGTAAAAGGCGCTTCCGGTCTTGAGCAGGTTGACGATCTCCGCACCTCCCTGCTTCGTTCGGGTCACGATCGCGGCCAGTCGCTCAGGAGAAAGGAGCTTCGTGAGAGGCACTCCAGAGACGCTCGTCAAGGAGAGGAGCGGTACCATCGTGTCCCCGTGGGTGCCGAGGACGAAACCGGTGACGTCCCGGGGGGCGACGTGGAGGGCCTCCGCCACGAACGAACGGAAGCGGGCCGTGTCGAGCGTCCCGGATTCCCCGAATACGCGGGCCGGGGGAAGGCCACTCACCTCCCGGAAGTAGTAGGTCATCACGTCCACCGGATTGGTCACGACGATCGTGACCGAGTTCGGGGCGTGGAGCCGGACCGCCTCCGCGTGCCCCTTCACGATGCCCGCATTCTTCTCGAGCAGGTCGGAGCGGCTCATCCCGGGCTTGCGCGCGAGCCCGGCCGTCTCGACGACGACGTCCGCCCCCTTCAGGGCGTCGAGGGACGTGGTGCCGGTGACCCGCGTGGAGAACCCCAGGATCGGACCCGATTCCTGGATGTCGAGCGCCTTCCCCTGCGGCAACCCGTCGACGATATCGACCAGGACGACCTCGCTCGCAAGGTCCGATTCCGCGAGCCGCTGGGCCAGCGAGCCGCCGATGTTCCCGGCCCCCAATACCACGACCTTGCCGAGCGCGCTCATCTGGGTCCCTTCCGCCCCACCCAGTCGTCGGCGGGCTTAAACATGCGCGTTCGGGCGACCCCTACCCCCGCCGAAAGGTTGATTCAGACGGCTCCCCGTTCGCCCCCAATGGTCGACGTGGACTCGATCCTGTTGGGAGTGCAGGAACGGGACAAGTGGCGGAACCGGACGGAGGTCCTCGAAGCCTCCCTCCGGGACGTGCGGGACCGTCGGCGCCGGCTCGAGTCCCGGCTGCGGCGCGTCAAGAAGGAGCTGAACCGCCTCCGCGATACCGTGGATGCCGTGCTGGACCGTGCCCGAATGGATGTGACCCACAATGCCCCGGCCGCTCCCCCCTACCGATAGGCAAGAGGCGCTCGCCTCGGCCCAGCGCCAGCTGGTGGCCGAGATCGAGGGGCTCCGGCGGGAGGAGGAGTATCTCCTCCTCAAGGTCCGTCAGGCCCGCGAGCAGGTTCGTTATTATGAGGGACTCCTGAACCTGCTCCGGCGGGACCTCGGCGACACCCCCGGCCTGACCGACCTGGTGCGTCGTCTCGGTTGACGCTCGAGCGAACGTGAAGATCCTGATCGTCGGCGCGGGGGCCGTGGGAAGCCTGCCTAGGGGCCTTGCTGCAGGAAGGGGGCTATTCGGTCCTCCTCGTCGGACGGGCGGAGCACGTCGCCGCCGTCCAAAACCAGGGGCTCCGGGTCTCAGGGCCCCGGCCCCGGGTGGTGCGGCTCGAGGCCGTCACCGCGGTCCCCGTCGGGAACGATGCGGACGCGGTGCTCGTCACGACGAAGACGTTCGCGCTCGCCCCGACCACGAGCGAGGTCGCCCGGGCGCTCTCCCCGCGTCCGGTCCTCTTCCTTCAGAATGGGCTCGGGATCCTGGACGCGGCCCGGAACGCCCTACGGAGCGGAGGGTGGGCCGACCCGGCCGCCTACGCCGTGCGGGGCGTGAACACCATCCCCGCCACCTGGGTCGGTCCGGGCGAGGTCCGGGAGACCGGGCTTGGGGAGGTCCTGCTCCCGGTTCCCAGCGAGGCCGGCCCTTCGGCGGGAGCGGCGCGCCTCTTCCGCATGCTGTTCGCGGGGGCACGGGTCCCGGTCGAGGCGGTCCCTGAGTTCGAGCGCGAGGTCTGGAGGAAGGCGCTCGTAAACGCCGCGGTCAACCCGGTCACTGCGGCCCGTGGGGTCACGAACGGAGAGCTCCTCGAGGAACCGAGTCGCACCGAGGCCCTTCGGCTGCTCGGAGAGGCGCTCGCGGTCGCGCGGGCGGTCGGCTTCGACCTCACGAGCGAGGAGGTGACGCGCGATTTCGAACGGATCGTGCGGGCGACCGCCTCGAACCGCTCGAGCATGCTCCAGGACCTGGACCGAGGCCGCCCGACGGAGATCGACGCCATCTCCGGAGAGATCCTGCGCGAGGCCGAGCGGCACGGCCTCGACCTCCCGGCGACCCGGGCAATCGTCGCGGAGATCACGGCACGTTCGTCCCGGGCGGCTCCCGGTCCACAACCCTCATAGTGGGCCGACCCTCGCAGGCCAGCGATGGTCGAGAAACGCGGGATCGCCTCCGCTCCAGTCCACAGCCGTCGGGTGCTCGTCCGGGTCGACTTCAACGTTCCCCTGACCGCGGCCGGCCAGATCGCCGACGACCGCCGGATCGTGGAGGCCCTGCCGACCCTCAACCACCTCCGGACCGCGGGCGCCCGGACGATCCTGCTCTCCCACCTCGGCCGACCCGACGGCCACCCGGACCCGCGATTCTCGCTCCGGCCGGTGGCGCACCACCTGAGCGCACTCCTCGGTCAGCCGGTGAGCTTCGCCGATGAGATCGTGGGGGTCCGCGCGCTCGAGCGGGCGACCCGGCTCGAGAACGGACAGTTCCTGATGCTCGAGAACCTGCGCTTCAATCCCGGTGAGGAGGCGAACGACCCGGCGTTCTCGACCGCCCTCGCGAACTTGGGGCAGCTCTTCATCGAGGAGGCGTTCGGGACGGTCCACCGGGCCCATGCATCGACCGTTGGCGTGCCGAAGCGCCTCCCGTCGTTCGCGGGACTGCTCGTCGAGCGCGAGGTCCGGGAGCTCTCGAAGCTGGTCGACGCCCCGGAGCGGCCCTACGGGGTCCTCGTCGGCGGGGCGAAAGTCGCGGACAAGTTGCCGCTCCTCACGAGCTTCCTCGGCCGGGCCGACGCGCTGCTGATCGGAGGCGCTCTCGCCTTCCCGTTCCTCGCCTTCCAGGGCGCGCGACTCAGCGCGACCCCGATCGAACCGAACCTCAAGGAGGCGGTCGGCGGGTTCTTCCAGCGGGCGGGCACGGCGGGTACCGAGGTGGTCCTGCCGACGGATGTGGTGGTCGAACGACCGGGGAATCCCGAGCCGGCGGTCTATGCGGTCGGTCACCTCCCGCCGGGCGCGGTCGCCCGGGACATCGGACCCGAGACCCGGGCCCGGTTCGCCGAAGTGCTCGCGCGCTCGCGCACGGTCTTCTGGAACGGCCCGCTCGGCCTCGCCGAGGACCCTCGGTTCGCCGCCGGGACCCGGGAGGTCCTCGCGCGGCTCGGAGAGGTCCCCGGCTACCACGTGGCGGCCGGAGGCGACTCCGCGAGGGTCGCCCAGGACCTCGGGGTCGCGGGAAGCTTCCAGTTCATCTCGACCGGCGGTGGTGCGGCGCTCGAGTTCGTGCAGGGGCTCGAGCTCCCCGGGCTCGCGGTGCTCCCCGACGCGTAAGGCCGCTCCCCATGGGGGCCGGGAGGGACCCGGGGTCGAGGGTCGCCGCGAGGTACCGTAGGTAGGCGTTCCCGACCCTCGGCACGTCGACCTCCGCGATCTCCGGGACGTCGTACGGGTGGTTCGTCTCGAGGTGGCGGAAGAGCGCTCCGACCCGCTTCGGCGTGGTCTTGAACACGACGAGCGATTCGTCCGCGGACTCGACCCGGCCGTTCCACCAGAAGCGGGAATGCGCGCTCACGATGTTCGCGCACGCCGCGAGCCCCGCCCGCAGGGCGGACTCGACCGCCTCCGTCGCCGCCTCGCGGGACGGATACGTCGTGAGCACGAGGCGCATCGGGCCGGCCGCACGGGCCGGCTCGATCGGGTAGGGGCTCATGTCTCGGGCCCTCCCACGGTGGGGCGTCCGGCCGAGAAGTCGAGCGTGGCGAGCGCGAGGGTGGCGAGGTCGACCACGGCGGCGCGGGCGGGCACCGGGGAGATGTTGCGCATCCGCTGGTACTCGGTCTCCGACTGCCAGGTCGAGGCGTTGAGCAGGAGCACGCCCCGGTATCGGTCGACCCCGTACGTGTGGGCGTGGCCGGTGACGAGGATATCCGGTGCGGGGTCGATGACGAGGCCGTCGCGAGGGAGCGGCGCGAGCGGGGTCCGGTCCCCGTAGATCGGCGCGAGGTGGCGCATCAAGAGCATCCGCTTCATCACCTCGGTCGGCCGGGCGTACGAGGCGCCCGGGATCGCCGGGATGAGGTCGTCGAAGCTCCGCCCATGGTACGCCTCGACCACCACCCCCGAGAGCGCGAACGTGGACGGGTTCGCGAGCGTCCGGACGTTCGGCGGGAGCAGGAACGCCAGGTTCGCGGGGAGCGCCGGCTGCGGTTCCGCGGGGGAGACCGCATCGTGGTTCCCCGGGATGGCGATGATCGTGAGGCGGTCCGGGAGCTCGGCGAGGCGGCGGCCGACCTCGGCGTACTGCTCGACAACGTCGCTGATCGCGAGGTCCCGTTCCTGTCGGGGATAGACCCCGATGCCGTCGACCAGGTCCCCCGCGATGACCACGAAGTCGACCGAGGAGGCGAGCTCGGCGTACGGGCCGCGCCCGCGCAGGAACTCGACCAAGTGGGCCCAGCTGTCGCTGAGGAACGAGCGGCTGCCCACGTGGAGGTCGGAGAGGAACATCACCCGCCGAGCGGTCGCCGACCGACCCATCACGCGGGTCGAGGGGATGTCGGGGCGTTCGACGTGGGCGACCCGCGGGATCTTGCCGGGCTCCTTGCCGAACGTCAACCGAAGGCCGACCACTTCGTCGGAGAGGAAGGTGGTCCGGGACCCGGGCGAGTCCTTCGGGACCAGCGCCTCGAGGGAACCGCTCTCGTCGTCGACGGTGACGATCAGGTGGTGACGCTGGGGCGTCTCCCGGACCTGACTCACCATCCCGATGACCGACGAGGTGCCCTCCGACGCCCGGAGCTCTCGGATCGGTCGGAGGTTCGGGAGCTCCGGCCGACCTCTCAGCATCCGGGCGAGGGCGCGGTAGCGGGATTGGAAGAGCGCCCCGAAGGCGGCGATCGGCTGGCTCGCGACCGGGGGGCCCGTGAACCCCTCGCCGAGGAGTTCGAACGGCACGGACGGGCGACGGGCGTTGGCATTCGGCACCAACCCGGCGACCGCGACCTCCGCGCGCGGGACGGGGGTCTGTCGTCGAACCACGAGGGCTTCGACCATCTCCCGGGTGACGAACGGGGAGGTGTCGTCGGCCCGGGCGAGGAGCTCCCGCGAGAGCGCGAGGGGCTGACGGTCGGAGAGGAGGAGCTGGAGGGCCCCGGCTTCGAGAAGCTTGTGGTGCTCTTCGAAGTAAGCGACCAAGTGCTCGCGCAACGCGTCCGCCACGTACTACCCTGGTCCACCCTTCCGGTCCCGAGACCGGGAGGTATGAGCTCGTTCGCGAAGCAGCCCCGGCTTATTTCAAGACTGGGGCGTTCGCCCGGGTTCCGGAGGGTGCGCCGGTCGTGGTCGCGCCTAGCGATACGATTCCTTCGCGTAGGAGGCCCCTTTCGGGTACTTCTCCTTGAGGTGCGCGACGAGCGCCTCGGGGGTGCGCGCAAGGTGAGCGGAGTACCACTGCACCACGACGTCCTTCAGGACGCGGTGGAGTTCGCCGACGTGGACCTCGTCCTCGGCGCTGTCGTACAGCACGGCCTGGCTCATCATCCGCATCCAGCCGGAGTACCGGTGGTAGCTCTCGCCGTCGCACCACTCGAAGATCCCGCGCAGGTGCGACTTCCCTTCGGGGGTACGGTAATACCAGAAGCGGAGCGTGAAGCCGACCCATCCGGCCGCTCGGTCTCCGAGTTCGATCGTCTTGACCGCCCCGAAGTCGAAGTTCTCCTTGAACGTCCAGGTGGTGGGGTACTCGGTGAACGTCGCGAAGAGCGTCTGGGAGGGGTCGATGGTGAGATGGACCGAGACCTCCTCGAACTGGTTGTGGACCTCCCAGAGGTCCTGGAGCAGGCGTCGGTTGATCTCCGCCCGGTGCGTCAGGTCCTCCCCGGTCTGGGCGCTCGCCGCCTCTTGGGTCTTGGTGAGCTCGGTCTTGAGCGACGACACAAAGTCATCTTCCGCGAGCGGAGGTTCCGGCGCGGGAGTCCCGGGTTCCGGGACGTCGGGCACTTTTCGCGCAGATTTACGGGGCATGAGTTAAGGCTCCGAGGTCGCGTAGAGGGGGCCGATATAAAGACTGTTAGCATCCTCCGGCAGTGGGCCTCGCCGGTGAGCGCCGGGTCCGTCGGCCCCGGGGCGGCGGAGCGCCCGCTTAAATACCGCCCCCGGTTCCATACGGTTGGAAAGCACCCCTCCGGGGACGAGAGGAGGAAACCTCCCGACGTCGCCAGGAGATCCGGAATCACGACTCATGTTCCGCCCACGGTTTTGTCGTAATCTCCGCGCATCGTCCGGCGACCCGGGTCGTACCTAGATCGTCCCCAGGGGGAGGCACCCGCTGACCGCGGGACGCTTTCCGCCATGAGGAGAATCGAACATGACCAACGACCCTAACGCCGCGAAATACCAGATCCGAGCCCGCATTGCCGCCGAAGGCGTCATCGACAAGCCCGACGTCGTCGGCGCGGTCTTCGGACAGACCGAGGGCCTGCTCGGCGACGAGCTGGACCTTAGGGACCTCCAGAAGTCCGGCCGAATCGGACGGATCGAGGTCGAGATCGACAGCCGCAAGGGAAAGAGCGAAGGCGAGATCCTGATCCCGTCGTCCCTCGACCAGGTCGAGACCGCGATCCTGGCCTCGGGGCTCGAGACCGTCGACCGTATCGGCCCGTGCCGGGCGAAGATCGAGGTCATCAGCGTCGAGGACATCCGCATCTCGAAGCGCCAGAAAGTCGTCGAGCGCGCGAAGGAGATCCTCGCCCACCTCCAGGAGGAGTCGAAAGGCGTCGGCCTCGACCTCACCGAGGCCGTCCGCAAGGCGGTCCAGGTCGAGGAGATCACGACCTACGGCCCCGAGCACCTGCCGAGCGGGCCGAACATCGACCAGGCGGACGCGCTGATCGTCGTCGAGGGCCGGTCGGACGTGCTGAACCTCCTGCGCTGCGGGATCAAGAACGTCATCGCCGTCGAAGGCACGAGCGTCCCCCAGACGGTGAAGGACCTTTCCCGCGGGAAGACCGTGACCGTCTTCACGGACGGCGACCGCGCGGGGGAGCTGATCCTTAGGGAGATGCTCCAGACGATGGACATCGATTTCGTCGCCCGCGCGCCGCGCGGGAGCGAGGTCGAGGAACTGACCCAGAAGCAGCTCCTGAAGTGCCTCAGGAACAAGATCCCCATCAACCAGTACCTCGAGATGAGCGGGTTCGAGTCCACGGGCTCGACCCGGGAGCCGAGGGAGGAGCGGGGCGAGGAGTCCGGGGCCCGCGGCGAACGCCGCGAGGAACGGCGGGACGACCGTCGGGACGAGCGACGCGACGACCGAGGCGGGGGAGGCCGGCGGGAGGAACGCGAACGCGCTCCGCCCACGCGCCTTCCTCTCCCGCCGCCGCCTCCGCCCCCGCCGCCTCCGCCGCCCGCGGCTCCGCTGACCCCGGAGCTCCAGCAGTTCTTCGACCTCCTCAGCAGCGTTGAGAACACCTCGAAGAGCCTTTTCGTGGGAGAAGGCGACGTCGTCGTGGGCGAGGCTCCGGTCAAGGAGATGATCGAAGCGCTCGCGGGCCTGGCAGTCCCCGCGAAAGCGGTCGTCTTCGACGGGATCGTGAGCCAACGGCTCCTCGATGTCGCTCAGGAGAAGGGGATTCTGACGATCGTCGCGACCCGCATGGGACCCGTCGGGAAGATGCCCGAGAACGTCCGAGTCTTCACCAAGGCGGACCTCGGCGCCTCGGCCGGCAACCGCTAGGAGCCTCTCCCCCTCGTCGCGGGGCCTTTCCCCCGAGGCTCCGCGACGAACCTATTACCCTCCCGAGCATTTTCTCCACGAACGTGACGACTCCGGCAAGCGACGGCGCTCATCGGGCTCCGACGGCCCTGGACGAGGTCGAGACCACCGAGGACATCCACATCCCGACCGACCCGCTGGAGCGGGTGATCGGCCAGGAGAAGGCGGTCGAGATCGCCCGCATCGCGGCGTACCAGCGGCGCCATCTCCTCCTCGTCGGGCCCCCGGGCATCGGGAAGTCGATGACCGCGCAGGCGCTCGCGCTCCACCTGGAGCGCCCGCGGACCGAGCTTCGGGTCGTGCACAACCCGGAGAACCCCGAGCGCCCCAGCATCGAGGTCGTCTCCCGGGAGGAGGTCTACCGCGAGCGGGAGGCGGCCCGGTCCGTCGAAGGCGAGCTGATCCTTCCGACCGAAGCCCCCGCCGCCGTAGCCGAACGGCTCGGCTACCGGTGTCCCCGGTGCAGCTTCTACTCCACGCCGACCGAGCGGTACTGCCCGAGCTGCGGGAACGTGAAGCAGATGTCGCCGGGCGTCTCGGGAAGCGGCAACCCGTTCCGCGACCTGGTCGGCGGGATCCTCGAGCTCACGGTGAGCCCGGGCGGGAACCCCCAGGAGTCCGTCCGCACGACGCGGCTCCGCTCCGGAGTCGAGGAGGTCGTCGCGTACGAGCGGGCGGGCGAGCAGATCAAGGTCCTCGACCAGCGGGCGCTCGAGCGCCGACGTACCGTCCAGCACCAGAGCCCGCGGAAGGTCCTCATCCGGCTCGACCGGAACACGTTCCTGATGGCGACGGGCGCGACCGAGACGGAGCTCCTCGGGGACGTCCGCCATGACCCGTACGGTGGTCATCCCCAGCTCGGGACGCTTCCGTACGAGCGGGTGATCCCCGGCGTCATCCACGAGGCCCACGAGGGCGTCCTCTTCATCGACGAGCTTCCCCACCTCGGATTCCTGCAGCGGCACATCCTGACCGCAATGCAGGAGAAGCGGTTCCCGATCACCGGGCGCAACCCTCAGTCCGGGGGAGCCGCCGTCCGGGTGGACGGCGTCCCTTGCGACTTCATCCTCGTCGCCGCCGCGAACATCCAGGATATTCACCGGATCCTATCGCCGCTCCGCTCGCGGATCGTCGGTTCCGGCTACGAGATACTGCTCGAGACCGCCATGCCCGATACCGAAGCGAACCGACTGCGTCTCGCCCAGTTCTGCGCTCAGGAGATCGCGGTCGACGGGCGGATCCGCCCCGCGACCCGCGCGGCGATCCTCGAGCTCATCCAGGAGGCCCGCCGGCGCGCGGAGGTCCTGGACGGGCGACGCAACGCGCTCACCCTTCGTCTCCGCGAGCTCGGGGGGCTCATCCGCACCGCGGGCGACCTCGCCGCGGTTTCGGGGAGCGAGTTCCTGGACGCGAACCACGTCCGGGAGGCCCTCCTGCGGGCCCGGTCGATCGAGGAGCAGGTGCGGGAGGTCTACGGGTCGTTCCAGGGTGGGCTGCGCCAGGAGTCGACCGAGTCCCAGCGGCAGTCGATGGGCTACTACAATTGGAACGACCACCCCGATTCGGGCCAGTTCCCGGGCGGCTACGGCTGACCCGTCTCCCGACAGAGATAAGTGCCGGACGTCGGTGGCCGCCCGCGCGGGCGCGTAGTCTAGTGGTTATGACGTCACCCTGACACGGTGAAGGTCGCCAGTTCGAATCTGGCCGCGCCCACTCCGCACAGCAGTACCGAATACTCATTAGGCCCCTCAACCATATCCCTGGGGCGATGCCACGGACAACGGAACGGGCACTCGTGCAGACCTCCCGTAGAACTCCGGGGAAACGGAAGCGCCTGCTCGCCAACCCGAGCGTTCGGGAGTGGTACGAGGAGCGTTGCCTGCGAAGTGCCCTCTCCGCGGATGTCGACCTGCGCAAGCTTGATCTGTTACTCGAACGGACTGAGCTCGACCCCGAACAAGTGGTGGTCTACGCGCGCGGCGAGCCCGACGAGTTGAGGAAACGGCTGACGAGGTACGCTGCGAACCTGAAGCGCCAGGGACGGCTCGACACCTACATCGAGAAGACCTTCTCGGGTCTGCGAAACTACCTCGGGTACCGGGACGTTAGCTTCGACGGCTACCCCAAACTAGAACCAATTCAGGGCGCGAGTCTCGAGAAGGAACGCGTCCCAACGCCCGAGGAACTCGGCTTGGTCCTCGAGCGGCTGACCCTTCGGGGCCGAGTGATCGCACTCTTGATCGCACATGCGGGCCTGCGCCCCCAGGTTGTCGGTTCGTATCGGGGAGAAAGAGGGCTCACCCTGGGGGATCTTCCCGAGCTGAAGCTTGGACGAGACCCTGTCTTTGAGGAGGTTCCATTCGTTATCCGAGTCCCTGCCGCATTGTCGAAAACACGACGGGCGTACGTGACCTTCGGAACCCAGCAGCTCTCGACAACGCTTCTGGCATACCTCAAGGAAAGGACGAGACAGGGAGAGGGCCTGGGTCCTGACTCGCCAGTGGTGACGGCGAAAACCGTCCTCAAAGGGGCGGCTTCGCGCCATGCTCAGGAAGCTCGCTTTCGGCACGGTTTCCTCGCCACCACAAATGTGGTGGTCGAAATCGCTCGGGCTCTGCATCTAACCGCCCCAGACGGTGTAACCTGGCGAAGCTACGTCCTGCGAAGCTACTGCTCTACGCGACTCATGCTCGCCGAGGGAAACGGTCGGATCAGTCGCGATCTCCGTGAGGCAATCCTCGGACACGATACAGGGGTCGCAGGTCGCTATCACGTCGGGAAACGGTGGGGTGAAGAGCTTCTGGCCGAGGCGCGTCGCGAGTACGCGAACGCAGCGGAATTCCTCGAGACGAACGCCCAGACCAGGATGAACGTAGCCGCAGAGTTCCGACATGCGGCGCTCGCCCTCGCGGGTCTCTCGGAGGAGGAGGCGGCCAAACACATGACTGACTCGAACGACCAGATCCTGGCTATTCTTCGAGACAAGCTCATCGGACGAGAAACGGCCATCGTTGAGCCCGTGAACGGGAATGGCCACCGGGTTCAGAAGCCGGTCGCGCTCGCCGAGGCCGAGCAAATGCTGTTGCAAGGTTGGACATTCGTCGCGAACTTCGGTCCAGATCGGGTCCTTCTCCAGCCTCCCTCCTGAGCGGACATGGGAGCCGGTGCGAAGCCCAGATTGGCTTCGGGGCTACTGGCCGTCGTTCGGTAGGAGCCGCAGCCACACGGTCAGCTTCACCAAGAATTCGCCTAGACCGATCTCGTCGGGTTCACCCATGAGGACGATCCGCAGTGGGTGATTCGCGCTCAGCTTCTGCGCGAATTCCTTCATCGGACGAAGGGAGATGGATCCGTTTCCTGGCACCGGGGAACGGAGAGATAGCGGCCGGGACGATGTTAGGGCTCCCGCCCTGGTAACGATTGTTCCGCGGGCCATCCCGGTCGCCACCGGGGTCGTCGAGAGAGTCTCGCCATAAGAATCGAACTTTCTCGATGGAGCGTGAAAGCTGCTCGGCGTCAGATCTCCGTTCAGATTCCGCCGGGAAGTGTAACCCAATAACCCTGAATCCGGGTCGGCCGTGAGTATGGACATCGGCTCGCCCCACCGAGAGCTGCTCCTACCCACACCTACTGAGGAACGTCCCGCGATCCCGCCGTTCCTCTGGAACTCGGAGAGCCGATTCTGGTTGGAGATACACCGGGCCACCGCGGGACGAGTGCGATACTTTGTCGGTTCCGCCTCCTCGTCGGACCTCGAGTCGATGATGATCTATCTCGAAAACACGCGCGCGCGGGTGGCCGTCGGACCGACGGTCAACTGTCCCGCGATGAAGTACCTTCCTCGGGCGATCTTCGCTCGGGCCGCACCTCTACAGAGGCATCACCACCTCCCTATCTACCTCCACCTCGATACAGACCCCGCGGGCTTCCTACTGCGCAGTCTCGGGTCCGGGACGCTTCAGGGCCACGACGTGCTCCTCCAGCTCGTCTTCCGAAGGGTCGGGAGCTGGGAATCGAGCTTCTTCTCTCCCCGCTACGACAGGTTCGCCCTGCGACAGGACCGCCACCTCCGGGCCGCGATGGAGGCGCGCCGGACCGATGCCCCCTATCACGTCGAGCTACGCGTCCGCATCAGCGGACCGCAGCCCGGCGAGGCGCTGAACGCCATTGGCGCCTGGCTCGAGCAATGGACCACCACGGGGGGTGTTCCGTGGCGATCCTGGCAGGTAATCCGCACCAAGGCGAGACCGGAATTCCTCGCCGCCTTCGTGACCCACGACCCTATTCGATTCTCGACCAGGAAAGGACGCCGAGATGTTTCCGCCAGGGAGCTCGCGCACCTGTTCCCGATTCCCTGGGCCGCTCGTCATCCCGAGTGCTCGTATGCCGGGGCGCCCTCCAGCCAGCCCCGACCCGATCTCGTCCTGCACCCTTCGGCTCCCCGGGCGGAGTCAGCCCCCGTGCTGGATTCCTCTCCCGACGCGCGCCTGGTCGTGGGAGACAGCGGGTCTCACCGGGTCGGGCTGCCTCGGGACTGGCACCACCTCGCCATCCTCGGTCGGACCCAGTCGGGAAAGTCCACGCTCGCGCTCAACCTCGTCCTCCAAGTTCTGGGTAAGCAGCCTGACACGACCGTGGTGGTGATCGAACCCACCGGAACGCTGGTCAAGGGAATCGTGTCGCGGCTTCCCCGAGAGATCGCCTCGGAGACCGTCGAGATTGACCCCGCCCACGCCACCTTCCAGCAGGGTGAGACTTCCATGGTCTCGGTCCCCCTCTCGCTGCTTCGGCCGCCGGAGGGCGCAGAAGGGGACGCATCCTGCCGTGATCGCTGGTCGGAGGCGCTCGCGGGTGACCTCCTAACGGCGATCCGGAGCGCGTGGGGCGAGGAAAGCATCGGGGGGCGCGCGGAGTTCGTCCTGCGAGCACTGGTGCAGGGCCTCGCGCTCGCGCCCGGCTCGAACCTGGTCGATGCCTATCACATCCTGACTTCGAAACAGGCCCTCCAGCGGTTCGTGAAGACGGCTCCGGAAGGGCCGCTGCGTGACTTTCTCGAACACCAGCTGCCGCGCCTCGATTACACCTTCACAATGTCGTCACTCGACAAGGTCGGAAAGGTCGCCACCAACTCCCTCCTGCGGATCGCGCTCTGCCAGCGGGACCACGCGGTCTCGTTCGACCGGCTACTCGGGCACCGCCTGCTCCTAATGAACCTCTCCAAGGCCGCCCTGGGAGCGGACGGCGCGAACTTCCTGGGCGCGATCTACCTCACCCAGCTCTGGGCCGCCGTTCAGCGGAGCGGAAACCCGGACCGGCCGGTTTACCTGGTCCTCGACGAGGTCCACAACTACGCAGTCCCGGCGCTCGCCGACATGCTGAGCGAAGGGGCGAAATTCGGACTCCACGTCGTGGCCATCACCCAGTACCTCCACCGGGTGCCGCCGCGGGTGCGGGCCGCCCTCCTCGGCAACGTCGACGCCTGGCTCCTCTTCTCCCTCGGGACGGAGGACATGGACGACGCGTGGAAGATCGTGAACGGGGAGAGCCACGGCTGGCTTCCCCAGGACCTCGTGGATGGCCTCCGGCCCTTCGAGGTCGCGATGGCGGTGTCAGGAGACCTTCTGAAGCTGGGGACGCGCCCCAGCCCGCCTCAGGACCCCCAGGCAAGCGATCTGAAGGAGGTCGTGGCCGCGAGCTCGCGACGATACGCCCAGCCGGAGGATTCGGAGGCTTCGCCCTGGCTGGTAGACCAGGATGACTTGGAGGCGGTCCTCAACGGGCTCGCCCACCAGTCCCGGACGCTGGATGAGCTGGGCGGGATTACCAGCCTCCGACCCGACAAGCTCGCAGCTGCCTTGCGGCGCTCGGAGGGCGCGGGGGACACCGAACGAGACCCCGAGGAGCCGGGCCGGCTCCGCCTCACCCCGCGGGGTAACGTCCACCTGAACGCGCTACAGGCGCGTCGGAACGAAGGCGAGAACCACGTCGAGACGCTCGTCGACCTCTGCATGTTCCTCGACGCTCGGGGCATCACGGTCGGGATTCCCGAGCAGGTCGCGGGTGTCCTGATGCCCGACGGGCAGTTCCGATACGGGGATGCGGTCTACAACGTGGAGGTCGAGTGCTCCACCGTCGCGAAAGCAGCGGAGCAGGTCGTCCGGAACGTCCGGAAGGCGCGGGAGGCGGGGAGTCGCGTTTTGATCGCGCTACCGGACGCTTCCGCCATCCTCAAGTTCCTAGCAGTGCTCGACAGCGCGTTCCCGGGCATTCGGCTGTGGCCCGATGGGGTGGGAGTGGTCTGGAAGGCCGAGAACGGGGCGTTCCAGCCGCACCGTGTCCCCGGGACCGAGGTTTGGCCGTTCTTGGAGTCGGGAGAGGCGAGCGTGGTCTCCGATTTGGGGTCCATACCGGATGAGCAGACCCCCCAGTTGGTCGATACCGATCCGCTCCCTGCGCTACTTAGGGGGGTAATCCAAGACCTTCTACGGGCCGGAAAGACCCAGGCCACCTGTCGCGAGTTTCTCGAGGCACTGCCTATGTCCGAGCGAAACCGACGGACCGATGCGCAGGTTGGGGCCGCCCTGAACGCCCTCGGGATGAAGCACCGACGGGTCCGAGCGAACGGAAGTCGGCCCACGGTCTACGACCTTCTGTCCCTGAACGAGGCTGAGGGGGATGAGTCCGGCGGGACAAGCGGTGGACAGGCAACGTGGACAGGCGCCGGAAACCCTCCGGGAGTGGACAAGGGGGCCAATTCTCGCTGGTCCACCGATTCTTCGTCAGAGGACGACGAGGGTGGACAAGCGGGGCCAGGCGGACAAGCCGATTAGGTAGAGTGGGGTTTGAGGCACGCCGGTCCGAGCGAATCTCGGACATAGGCGAGAGCTGCTCCGCGGTAAGGGACTCCCGGAATCAGCAAGACGATCGTTCGAAGGCCAGCAAAGCGGTCGTAGACGGGTTGGTAACGGTCGGAAGGGTCCCCGGCTCCTCCGTGCTGATGTTCCAGACCCAGCCGCCAGGTAGCGAGTACTCCGCGGTCGGGATGATGCCAAAGGGAGTGGCGACTGAACCATTCCAGCTCAAGTCACCGGAGGCGTGAACCACCCCACCGCTCACTGGAACGCTTACCACGACGGCGTACTCGGCGGCGGTGCCAAGCGAGACGTTGAGTGGCGTCGCGGAGGATGTCCCGCAGAGCTGTATGGTTTCTGACGCGTAGGGACCGGTGGCCGCGCCCGCGTGGTATGCGGTATCAAACCACAATTCGGCTCCGGGGGTCGCAGCCTGGGGGCATGATTGCGGGGAAACCGGGGGTACGGAGTGAAGCTCGCCCAGGTCGCTGGCGTTATCGGGAAGGGGAAGGACCGTCGAAAGGCTTCCCCCCGCGCCGCAGGTCAAACCACCGTTAACCTCAGCAACATACGGCTGACCGCAAGGGCTCCCCGTGCCGAATGCGGACGAGACGTTTTGCGTGCGATAGACGGACCAATTGCCCAAGCCCACAACACCGTTGATGCCGACCTCGTTCGAGCCAGGAGACAGCGCAGCACCACCCAGGTATCCAGGGTTCGGAGTTCTCGCGACAAGCGACCCTGACACGAAGGTCCAACCCAACTGGATGCTTCCCCACGCTGCGGACCCGCCCAACGGGACGTTGACGAGAACGGATGGCGTCCAAATCCACGCGGTTGCGACCTCGGGACCGAGCGTGCAACTCGTGACTGGTTGCGCGATTTCGGGAACGCCCACCACCAACGCGATCGCGATTGCAACGCCGACTACGACCGCGACCGAGGTCAGCCGACCCGCAGTCATCCTAGGCGCTCAATCCGGAAGGCACGAATAGCAATTGCGTAAGCGAGCGCTACGGGGAGCTGCATCCCCGAGGTCACAGCCAGAAGACCATCGCACGCCTTGGAGGGCCCGTTCCCCTGGCCAAAGCAATCGTGACCCCGAGCACCGCGAGCGCAATCCCGGCGACGATGAGCGCTAGGTAGGTTTCCAGCGTCGAGGGTGGCACCCCAGCGTTGCAGGTCGGGTTCGCGACGCACGCATCGAACGCCGCGAACCACTCGCCCGCGAGCAACAGGACCGAAAGGCCGATCATCACAAGGATCGCGCCGCTCCAGACGATCCGCGAACTCGTCCCCGATGGACTCGGGATGCCTTCTCGCATCTTTCTCCCTCGCAGAGAGGGGGAGAAAGGGCGAGACCGCGAAACGCGGGAGGGGCCCAGCTATCAACGTTCCGCCCGACGTGATGGGTAGAATGCTGGCCTCCCTCGAAAGCTCACGCTGTGCGCGGGGCGTGCTCGGTCGTCCCTTCACTTCGACCCGGAGGAAGAGAGAATCTCCGTGCTCGACTCGCAACCAGCTATGAGCGCCCTTCCGCGCACCAAGACATCAGCGACGTCAAGCTCCCGACCGGCAACCCACACTCACGAGCAAGTGACGGCCGACGTCTCCGCCGGCATCACGGGGCCCCCCCAGTGGCGCGACCGCCCGGGACTGTGATCGGTGTAGGGAGTGCCCCGCCGAAGCACCGCATACACCAGCTGGGTGAGGCGGTGAGCCGCCGTGACGGCCCCTCCCCCTCGTGAATGACGGCGCGCGGCGCGCTTGCCCGCTCGGGCCGCCAGGCCCGAGCGGGCGCGACGGCGGTGCCGCCACGATGCTTCTACCAACATCCACTGCAGCAAGTGGTTGCAGTCGTTTCTCAGGTGGCCCTGGTAACTCGAGTCCGCCGACTGGAAGTTGGTCGGACAGAGGCCGCAGTACGCGATCACCTGACGGACGTTCCGGAACCGTTCGATCGGAGTGAGGAATGCCACGAGCACGACGCTCGTGACGGGACCCAGGCCGGGAATCGAACCAACGAGCTGGGCCTGGGGGTTCGACTCGTAGACTTCCTTGAGAGTCTTCTCGAGGGGGCGGAGCAGACCCTCCAGCACAATCACTGCATCGAGGCCGCGGTCGATCTCGGGATGTCGTCCCCGAAGCTCCTCACGCTGCCTCTTCCGTGAGAGGAGTCTCTCGGAATAGGGGATCCCCTTCGCCAGGAGAAGGGAGTAGGTGTGATTCCGCATAGCGACCAGCTTCCTCTGGAAGAAGACCCAATCACGCGCCAGGCGGCGGAGAGCCCGGAGTTCGTGGGGCGGCGCGAATGCTGTTGGCAGCGCGTTGAGACGGAGCAGCTGAGCGAGAGCCTCGCTGTCCACCCGGTCGTTCTTCAGGCTCGTTTCCGCGATCAGGCGAGTCTTCAGCGGATTCGAGATTACCACCGAGGCTCCCGCGGACTCAGCCGCGTCGTAGTAGTGCTCCCACACCGTCGTCGCCTCGAGGGCGACGTGCTTCTCGCCGGGAAGTCCGGCGAGATACTCGATCAGCTCGCTATCCGTGGGTCCGAACTTCCGCTGATCGATCCGGTTTCCCATCGGGTCCAGGGCGGTCGCGACAACTAGGCTTTTGTGTACGTCGAGTCCCACATAGGTGACGCTCTCCATCGGTCGCCTCCGAGGGCAGGACACGGGGCGACCGCCCTTTCCCCTTCGCCTCATCGGGCGGGACGTATGATGTCCTCACGAGCGAAGCGAGGGGGGAGGACCCGCGCCCGATGACCGGCGAGCGGGTCGCCCACCGCGGCCGTGATTGATCAGAGGCGGAGGAAACGCGCTCGTTCGGTCCCTGGCTGGTAGGCACCCCTAAGGACCTGTACCGTCTCGGTGGGGTATGTCCGAGGGACGGACGGTCGTCACCGGCTTTCTTGAGAGACTGAAACCGCTTGAAGATCTTTGGCCGTGTGGCGACCTTCGGTACTCGGCCTACAAGCAAGACGGAGAGTGGAGAAACGTCGCGACTCAACTCACATTGAGATGGGACACCCTCAGCGATTCTATTCAAACACCCAGCATCCAATATCCACGGTTTCTCGTCGGTCGCCAGATCCTGCCGTGGAAGGCGGTGGTCGAAACATTGTCCGCTGCCGACAATGGCGACTTCACTGCCGGTGGCAACCGCATCAGGCTCGATTATGTTCAGATCGGACCCCAAACAGCCCACGCGACAGTCCGAGCGAGTTGGAGTCAGTGGTACCTGGGTCCGAAATGGCAAATCCGAGGGATAGCTCAGGTGCCTCCAGAGAGCCTCCTCGGATACGGGTTGACCGCAAACGGCGGCGCGATTTCAGATTTTGTTGATGCTGAAACGTGGGGCGGTATCCGTCACGCTCTGTTGCTGGCACATCCACCGTACGCCGGATTCGAGGACCTCTCATCAAACTTCCTTACCACCTCTGACCCTCTCGAGTGGAACTGGCCCTCAAGGTTTCAATGCACCGCGCCACTAGGGACGCAGTTCGATGAGTGGAACATCAGTGAGGGCTCATTGATTGGAAAACTCCTGGTTCCTCCAACGCTCAAACCGGAGGACCTGCGCATCACCGCTATCCTTGGAAGGCTCAGCCGGATAGACCGTTTGACGGTCATTCCCGGAGGTTTCGAATCCAATCCGGTGCCTAAGTTCCGCAGTTCCCCATTCTCGATACCGTTCGAAGGTTACAGTTGGGCCGACCTGCACTTGCTCCTGCGCGGAATCGAAGTTGACCGATTTCGACTATCGCTGCCGTCCCCCGAGTCTCGCAACCCTCGGCTGAAGGCGCTCGAGGCGCTCGATCGGATTCCAGTACTCCTCAACCAAGCGATTGCAGACGCGCCTTCTTCGCGATCGACCGACACTCTAGAGACGCTCGTAGCATGGATCCTCCACCTATGTGGCTTTCAGGTAATGGGTGTCGACACTGGTCCGATGCGTGGCAAAGCAGGTCTGGTTTGCGACCTGTTGGCGTTCGATCCGTACTCGAATGATGCCGTGGTGATAGATGTCACCCTCTCTGAGCCGCTTAACAGCGAGAAACTTGCCAAGGTTCGGGTCAGAACCGACGCCGTTCAGTCGAAACTCGCCGAGCTGAAGGTCCGGGCTGTCATCGCAGTTCCAGGAAGAGATGACTTCCTTCCTGAGGAGCTGACGGCAGCGGCGGGCGTCGCAGTACGCCTAGTCAGCCGATCCGACCTTCGAGAGATGATTGAGTCGGCCCAAGAGAACGAGATGCCGTCCACGACGACAAAACGCTTCTTCAGTTCGGATTGAGGATGGCACAAATCGGACTAGACCCTATTCCGCATCTCGAAGCACTCGCTCTACCCGTCCCATTCTGAGGGTCGTGAAGCCGACGGCACGCCGTGCCGGAACATTCCCTCCGTGATTCCGAAGGCTGCGTAAAAGCGAGCCGTCCTGATCCAATCCCGCCGAAGAACCCGCTCCGCGCCCGGCGCGGCCGAAATCGCCGCCCGGGCCGCCTTGACGCGCCCTCGCAGGTCGCGCAGCCTTTGCTCCGCGGCGCGCTCCTCCGCCTCCCGCGTGTCGTCGGGGAGGCCGCTCGTAATCTCCGCCAGGGTGAACCCGCGCGTCGGGGTCGCGATCTCCTCCGCGTCCTCGTCTTCGTCCGGGCCGCCGAACAGGACCCGCGACTCGAACCGCGTCCGCGTCCGGGCCCCGTCACGTCACGCCCGTCGCGCGCGAGCGTCTCGGCCCGGCCCGGGGGGAATAGTCGCGACCACCGCCCGCGCCGCCTTCACGCGCGCGCGTTTAGGTGCACGGCGAATAGGAGAATGCCCAGCCGCCCCCGGGTGCACCCGGGCCGATCGCAAGGTTGTCGACTTGCCAAACCCCACCGTTGGCTGGAAATGTGTAGTTAAATGATTCCGTAAACGGAAGGACGTACGGCAGAGCAATCGTTTGGCCATCTATCGTGAACGGAATGTCAACCGTCAGGAAGTCCGACTGGAAAGGGCGAGTTAGCGCGGGGGCGCCGCAGGTGGAGATGTTCTGCGAGTTGGCTTGTGAAAAACTGTTGTTGATGAAGGCGACCCGGGACACGTTCGAAGGACTGGCGTAAGCCGACGCATTGTCGGCCTCCCCGACGTCGGAGAGGTTACTTTGAGTGTGGATTCTCGCTGTGGTCGCCGCGTATATGGTTGGCGACTGAAACGCAACAGCGAAGGGCTGAGTGCATCGAACGTTGGCGCCAGGTCCCCACTGAGTCTCGTTCCCAAGCTGATACAAGCTCGCGTTGGCGGTGAAAAGGGCCGCCGCTGCGGTTCCATTCTTGGCTGATGTCCCCCATCCTGTCCTGAGTATGTGTCCCGATGGAGGGGGAGGACCGTTCCATGCCCCCGGGAATGTCCAATTCATGGACCCGTTTCCTGAAGCGGACCCGAGATAGGGCGAATTCACAAGGACAGTGGGGATCCACCGGTCTGTCTCGTGCGCGACGAGTGCTTGGTCCTGACAAGTCCAGTGGGCGAGAGGCGCCCAGCTTCCCACAAATGTCGGTGCCGCTAGCCCAACTGCTACTGCGACTGCCAGGACGCCTACGACAATCGTTCGATTCCTCCCTCGGGCTCTCGGCTTGACGTTGGAGGAGTACGGCGTCGCGGTAGTATCCACCATCACGCGTGTGACCTGTACCGGCCTCCTCCTCTCAAGACCATGTAGGTTTTGCGCTCAGCCGCTGCTGCCACAAGTGACTTCGGGGGAGCTACCGCCACACCAGCCGGCGAGCCATATGTGAACGTCAGACGTGACCGGGCTGCCGACGTAAACCCAGAAGTACGGTGAGCCGCCAAGGTTACTCGGATCGGCGGCGTATGTGAATGTGCACTGCACGGTCTGCACCGTCGTTGTGGTAACTGTCGTCGTCGCTTGAATTGGGATCGAAGCCGAAACGGCTTGCCCAGCCCAACCCACCGACAAGCCGAGGTCGACGTTAAACCCGCTTGTGGAACTGTAGCTCCCGGACTGGAAGAGAGTCTGAGTCAGTGGGTTCCCGTTCAGGGGGTTTGCGAATACCCACCCGGCCGGAGGCACGGTGCTCGGACTGTACGTTGGTGCGGACATCCATTCTGTGGTGGTATACGGACCCGAGCTTGACCCGTAGTCAGATCCGTCCACGTAGCTGCTGCTCATCAAGTTGCTCGAAGTCAATGCGCTGTCATTAATCGTTCCAGTGAACGGATACATTAGACTAAGGCCCACATTCGATCCCGCCCCGCCACTGGCACTCCAACCAGAACCCACCGTGTCTTGTTCTGCGGTGCCTGACTGACCGTTCAAACCGATGGATTGGGACACGGTTTCGGTGGTGGAGGACGTCGAGTAGGTGAGGTCGCAAGCCGCGTTGTTGTACGTTTTTCCACTATAGGTAGTGTGCACCAGCGCGAGTGCCACTGGCACCAGACTACCGATGTTCGCCGGGGTGGCGAACTGTTGGAAATCATTGCTAACCGACAGCGGAGAACTGACCCAACGCTCGACCTGATAGTACCCGCTGAGATCTACCGACAAAAGGTAGTGGCTGTTAGCAACGGTGGGGTAACCACCTGATGTCGTGCAGACTCCGCTTGAACTCAGCGTGTACGGCCCCCCCCATTCCTGCGTGTTTGTCAGCGGAAACGACGGAGAAGCGTAGTAGCCGCTGCTGCTCGTAGACCCCAGGTCGAACAATGTCGGGAGCGCAGGGCCATAGGCAGGGTAATAGCAATATGCCGAAAGCCAAACGGTCGCCCCAGTCAGGGACGCTCCATCGGGATCAAGCCGGTTAGAGTTCAAAGACTGAGCGTAGACCCAACCGACGAATCCGGTGGTCGGCGCGTTACTGGTCGTGAACGTGCCGCTCTTGGTGGCTGATCCACCACAGTTGCTGATGCTCGCGGTATAGCTGTAGGTCGTTCCTGCAGTCAAGTCGTTGAGGTTGACGCTGGCCGAACTAGTCGAAGAGCTGTACGAGGGACTGGAGAGTTGTGTGCTTCCAAGGTACCAACTGAAACCTGGCCACCAACCGTTTCCCGAGGATGGAATCGAGTAGGTCCAGTTGACCCACGCTTGACGATACCCGGATTGGACAACAGCACCATACGAGTTGATCGTCGGAGCTCCGTTGCAGGTTGGCGGGGGCGGTGGGGGTGGGCTACAATTCGGATAGCAGTAGCGTTGGTTCGGAGCAGGACATTGTATGCATGCGGGTCCGGCTGTCCCTGTGCTCGAAGCGAAAGCCTGGGCCGGTGTTACTACGAGGACAAATGTTGCGAAAATCATGACGAGGCTGAATCCAATCACTCCCGGCGCGAGCCGGTGCGTGCGTCGACGACCCTCGAAGTGCTTTCGACTCTCCACCCTTCCCTTCAGCCTCTTGCCAGCGGTCATCTTTCCCCCTCCCGACGTCCGAAAACGACTGAGGAGAGGCTTGAGAAGAGCGGCGGTCGCAATCGTACCGCCACACAACTGGGTGGGTCTGAGGCCGCGCCCGGCAGGGTCCAGACAGCGCGCGCTATCTTGGCATTTCGCTGTGCCGAACCGCGAAACGTAGAATGGGCCGTGCCTGCTTTGGCTTCTTGATCACCTATTAATCCTCGGTCGGCAGCCTCGGGATTTGGCCTGAATTTGGCATACGCACCACTGCCCACTCACACGTACTAATAACAGGAAACTATTGCGATGACTCCGCCACCTCGGCCTCTCCTTCCGATCCGCTCCGCAGACATTCCAGAGTGCGGTCTACGCGCATATCTCCTAGAGAACTCCCATGAACCCCGTGCCGGAACTGGGCTTCAGAAATGTCGAACCTGGCAAAGAAGCAGGCGGCCTTGACCCAGTCCCGCTGGAGGGTCTCCTCCCCGCCGTGCGCGGCCGAAATGGCCGCCCGCGCCGCCTTGACGCGCCCGCGCAGGTCGCGCAACCTCCGCTCCGCGGCCCGCTCGTCCGCCTCTCGCGAGTGGACATGGTACCTTCCGTCCGATGGCGCGACGGAAACAGCAAACGAGGCGCCTCCTGTCCATCCCTCGGAGGCGCCCTGTGGAAACGCTCACCATTGTCGGACTCGATGCCAGCAAGACGAGTATCATGGCCACCGCCGTAGATCCCCTCGGCCATCGGATCGATCAGCAGAAACTCGGCCCCGGAGATCCCGAGCTCATCAAGTTCCTGGAGAGCCTCTCCGGCCCCAAGCGCGTTGTTCTCGAGGCGAGCAATGTCTGGGAACACATCTATGACGCCGCCGCTTCCACCGGCGCCGAGGTCCTCCTGGCCAACCCGGCGAAGACGCGGTTCATCGCGGAGGCCACGCTCAAGACCGACCGAGTCGATTCCGAGGCTCTCGCCCTGCTGGGCCGATTGGATGCGGTGCCTCCGGCGTATGCTCCTACCCTCGAGCAGCGAGCTCTGCGCCGCCTCATGCGGGACCGAGTCTTCTACGAGAGGAAGAGGAGGGACGTGGCCAACCACACCTATGCCATCCTCCTTCAGAAAGGAGTCCCCTACGAAGAGGGAATCCTGTTCAAGAAGAGTCGTCGAGACGAGTTGAGGGAACACCGCATCGCCGAAGTGGATCGAGGTCTGGACGCCATGGTGAAACTCGACGAGATCACGAGACCCTTGGACCTCGAGGTCCACACAGCTTTCACTCGCTCCACGGAGGCGCAGGTGCTCGCCACCGTCCCGGGCATCGGTGAGATCACCGCGACGACACTGGTGGCCTTCCTCTGTCCCATCGAACGCTTCCCCGACTTAGATGCGGTGGTGAAGTACTGCGGGCTCTGCCCTTCCGTCTTTCAGAGCGGAACGACCACTCATCATGGACCCTTGGTCTGGGACGCCCACGCGATCCTCAAGTGGGTGCTGATCGAAGCTCAGTGGCAGACCCGACGACGCGAGCGTCGAGGAGACGTCGCCAAGGTAGGGAAACGAGTGGCCCGTCGAGGGAATGTCAATGACGGAGCGGTGGCTGCCGCTCGCAAACTCGCCCGTATCTGTGCCGCGGTCCTCCGTCGGGGCACTGCGTACCAATCTCATGCTCCTGGGCCGTCGAGCCGCCGCCCGACGATAGCGGAACCGTGAGGTTGCCGCCACTGCGAGTATGCTGGGAGGCGTCCCAGGAGTTCACGGCCGCCGCTGTCCAGATGCGCACTTGGCGCCAATAGCAGTCTGCGTGCGTGAACCCCCTGCACCTGTCGGGGAATGAAGACAGGAACCCTCGGGTGAGTGGGATGTAACTCGTCAACGACCGAATGCATTCAACCCGAACACGGGCGATCGGCCCGCGCTCGGACGGAAGGTACATAGCAGTCGTCCGGGAGGCCGCTCGTGATCTCCAGGAGGCTGAACTGCCGCGTCGCGGTCGCGCTCTCCTCCGCGTCCTCGTTATCGTCCGGGCCGCCGAACGCGACCCGCGACTCGAACCGCGTCCGCGAGTAGTCGCCGAAGCGGGGGCTCGGGAATGGGCGCGGTGTCGGGCCGCGAGGGCGAGCCGGCTGCGGGCTCGCGTCGGACCCGCAAGTAGCGGACAGGTCGGGGAACGGGTTCGCGGCGTCGGAGGCGCTCTGCGCGCTCATCGCGGTCATCGACACGGAGTGAGCGCGGAGGCCGCCCGAGGAGCGATTCGAGCGACGAGGGCGGCCGTGTCGCGATAATGCTCGCGCGGGCGGCACGCGCCGCGCGGGCTTTATCTGCGACCCGCGCGGTCGAGGGCGGACCGCGATGAGCGCGACTGCCGAGCCACGCTTCGACACCGGAACGAACGCATCGAGCGGACGGTTCGAATCCGTTGGATGACGGTCGCTGTCTTGGTCTCCACGGTCGTCGGATTCCTTAGCGGGATCGCGGTTCTCCACCGGACGAGGGGTGCCTCGCTCCTCCCCACCACTCGGGAACTTCTCGTCGTCCTCCCGGTGCTCCTCGTCCTCTAATGTAGGTCGATTGTTAGGGTCCCTGAGTAGCTATTGGCGGGAAGCGAGACCGTCACGTAGATTGTTGTACTCGTGCCAGAAGAAGATGTCCCGCTTGACCATGAGAGGGGGGCGTTTGTGGAAATCAGCCCAAAACCGTTCGTTTGGACGTACACGCTCCCTGAATTACATGTCTGGGTGTAGGTCTCACCAGGGTACGGCGTGAGCGGGTAGCACTAGAGGACTATCTGGAGTGGCACTGACTTCCCAGCGATAAGCGAGAATCCCGCCGAGTCCGAGTAAAAATTGCCGTCGGTCGTCCAAATGACTTCGGACACGTTGACGTGATACGGATTCAGCGGACCGCCGGGCCGATACTCGTACCAGTAGATCGAGACTCCAACGACAATCGCGACGACGATGACAACGACAGCGATAGCGAGGTTTCGAGTTCGGTGTCTGGGTTTGGGGTTTGCAGGTTCGGGCGCAGGAGGAACTGGCGTCGCGGACTTGGGCGTGGCCGCCATGCCCGGGAATGCCCCTTTGGCGATATCAGAGTTGGCCTGGGCGTGTCCGCGCCAGCTTCCTGGCCCACGCGCGCGGCCGAGTCGGGGAGGCTCACCAGTCTCCACGAGCGGGCGAATTAATTCGCGGGGTTCGTCCAGAGACGGGACCGCAATCAGCGCGCGGGATGAGGAACGACCGCGAGGAGCGCGCGCGTTCGCGCGAGAACCGGACGCGAACAGCGGGCGTCGCGAACCCCCAATCCTTCCACGCGCCGTGGCCTCTCCGTTAGGTTAATGGCTCGACTGACCTTTCGAGGATCGGGGTCGCGAGATGCCTGACGAGCCTCCGTGGAAGTGGGTCGAAGGCGATCGCGTTCGAGCAGCCCAGTTCCGGATATTCTTCGGGGTCCTCATGGGGTACAGCGTTCTGGTGGTCATCGTTCTGACCCTGGAGTTCCTGGTGACCGTCGGCGGCTGGTCGGGTCCGACGATTCCCCCTTGGGCAGGGCTCGCGCTCCTTCTGCCGTGGGCCGCCGGACTGTTCTTGTGGGCGTTCGGGGTAATTTGGAGGCGATTTCCTATCGTCGGTCGATTGGGGATCTCTCCTGTCGGCCTTCGCCTGATGATCCCACCGCGTGGACTGACCGTGAGGTGGCCGGCGGTCCTCCGGGTCGGTCCCGACTTTGTCGACGTGATACCGGGCCTCCGGGTGGTGCGGTTCCGGTTGACAACTAATCAGGTCCAGCAAATCTCGAGCTTCCGGCAGCCCCACTGAACCCACGGAACTCCGTCGCTCCACCAAAGAACGGCGCGTTCGATGACCGACCGCGAGGAGTGCGCGGGCGGCCGCGCAGGCTTCATGAAGGACGCGCGCGGCCGATGACAGGACCGCAATCAGCGCGCGGGACCGATGCGAGCCACGCCCTTGAGGCGATAGGAAACGATTGCAGTCTTGCCCTCGGATCCTTGGGCTACCTGATGGCCTTCTCGACCATCCTTTCCCAGTCTCTATCGACGTTAATCCGGTGATCGTTCTTGAGATGAATGATACCAAGATGCTTTGCGTCCTCTCTGGACCCCACCGATTGACTTCTGAACGAACAGGCTGGCTGAATCGTTCTGCATTCGTAGACGTAACCCATGCCAATCCCCATCAGGCATGAGGATTAAGGGGGAAAAAAGTATCGACTCCATCTGTCACGCACAGTTCTGTTCTTCAGCGCGACCGCGGTCGATTGCGCGGGCTTGATCCGCGACCCCCGCGGCCGATGACCTGACCGTAATCAGCGCGCGCCGACCTGCGAATATGACCCGCTCCCTCGCGCGAACCACCTAGGGCAAGGCATTACGACTTGGTGGTGCATCGCTCTCGCTTGAGTGAGTTTCCTATGCCAGTCGTGTCGACTCTGAGAATCTCGGCCAAGAACCTCGGAGGGCTGGCGATGCCCGGATTCTGCCCGCGGTGCTTCTGGCTCGGCCTCCACTACGACCTTCCTTTCGGGGGGCCTTTCCCGGGGATCTTCTCGTCCCTCGATTCGTACTCGAAGAAGGTCGTCCACGCCCACTTCGACCGCGTCAAGCAGGCCCCTTCCTGGCTCTCTCCTCTGGGGGATTTCACTTCGTACATCCCGCCGCCCAACTCGAGGACCTTCTACATCGATGACCAGGCCACGGGAGTCCGGCTGACGGGAGCGCCCGACGCAATCCTGGTTCGAGACGACGGAAGCAAGGCCATCATCGACTACAAGACCGGCAGACATACCGCGGGTCAGGACGAGCTGTTTCCCATGTACGAAATCCAGCTCAACGGCTACGCCCTGATCGCAGATCGCATTGGACTCGGCCCGGTGAAGCAGATCGCCCTCGTCTACACCGAGCCCGTAACGGACGGGGATGCTGACTTCCTCGACAATGCTCGCACGCAGGACGGGTTCCGGATGGGCTTCCACGCGAAGGTCGTGCCCGTCGACCTCGACCCGAGCAAGATTCCTCCGCTCTTGCGGAAGGCGCGCAGGATTTTCGACGCCAAGATGCCGCCCACAGGGGCCCGGGACTGCGAGGACTGCGCGAACTTCGACACGCTGATCAGGGCTTCCCAAACGTGGAAGTGAACAGTGCAGAGCCCGCGCGTTCGAAGACCGACCACGCGGAGGGCGCGAGCCAATCTTCGGGTTAATCCTATAGGGTGAATCGCGTCTGCGCAGCGTAGGAATCCAAGGATACGTATGTTGCTGCAGGCCGAATTTGAGATTCTAGTCGCGAGGGCGAAGGCGGACATTGACCGCGAGCGAAAGGCGGAGGAAGTGCGGGCGAACTTCGGGCCGATGTTCACTCCGGCAGGCATTTCGTCACTTGACGCAGAGATGTTCAAGAGATTCCTTACCTGCCATTGGAAGAATATCAGTAGGCACAGCGGGGAGGTAACTGCGAATCTCCCCCTTCTCAGGAAAGCAATCCTGGAATTGGTCGACGAGACCAAGAAAATCTCTGTCAGAATCGACGATGTCAAGCGGATGATCAAGGGTCTTGGCAGGGCTGGTATCTCGGCGATTCTCATAGTAGCCTACCCGACGAAGTATGGGGTCTACAATCGTGTCTCATCCCTGGGGCTTCGGATGATTGGAATGCACCCCGAGGCTACCGTTGATCGGTTTCGTTCCCTCTCACCGGGCAAGCAGTATGAGCACGTCAACCGGGTTCTCAACGAACTGAGCGCGAAGTACGAAATCAGCCTATGGGCGCTAGACACCATTTGGGGTGCGCCTTGGAACCCCAGATGAATCAGGGTTTTCTCCCTCAACGCCCGAGGCATCAACTCGGACCTAGGTCTGCACTATAGGATACTCGTGCCCGATCCCGCCCCTCGAATTGTCTTCGATACCTCGGCTCTTCTCGATCTCTTCGGAAGGTGGACCGACGATCACAAGGAGCGGCGGGGCGACCTTGTCAAAGAGATCCACATCCTCGCACCACTGAAGCCCTTCCTCTTCAGCACTCAGGCGATTCGACACGAAGTCCACGAAAGCATGGTCATCGGGACCGACCTCGAGAGATATCTGTCCTTTGAGTCCGTGAGCGACGCCGAACTCATTGCCTGTTCGGGTTTTGTCAAGGTCCGGGAAGCCGACTACAGTCTGACCGCCCTTACGAGGCGTTTCGAGCTCGAAGGCTTCCGCACCTTCCTGATTACGAAGGATCGGACCTTCCTTCAAGACCTAGCGAGGGCCGGACTGAAGGCGTGCCTTGTCCCACCGACCGGATTCGCAGAGGCGGTCACCGTACTCACTCCCGAAAGTAGTCCATCATTCACCCTTGCCCACCGAATCCAGAACAACGCATTCGAGAATCTCTCCCGAGGGATGCGTCTGGCTCAGAAGACCCGAGGTGAGAGGGAGTACTTGGACTGGCAAGAGTTTCTCGACTCCAGGACAGCGATGAAGCACGAGCTCATAGAAGCGTTGAAGGCTACCGGAGTTTTGTTGTAGACCGAGGTCAACCCTTATTCCTCGCAGGTCGAGAGGAGCGCGCTGGACAACGACGTGATTAACCACACCTAGGCAAGGGCCCGGATCCCACGAACTAACAGTTTTCACTACCTGATATTACCGTCTCGCTCCTCACGGAGAAACCATCTTGAACTCGCAGCTCATCGAGTCCTTGCCAGTTGTCCGCTAGCGGGGATCGAGGCGCACGATGACCTACGAAACTGCACTCACAGTTCGCGAAGCGGTCGACAACGTTCATCGGAGGAGGTACGTCCTACCGGCCATACAGCGGGAGTTCGTATGGGAATTCGATCAAATCGAACTCCTGTTCGACTCCTTGCTACAGGGTTATCCAGTCGGTTCGTTCCTATTCTGGCGGGTCAACGGAGACCAACTCGAGAACTATCAGTTCTATGAGTTCATCAGGGAATATCACGAGAGGGATCAATTCCACAACCCTCCTGCCAAGATTACCACTGATGAGATCACGGTGGTACTGGACGGCCAGCAACGCCTGACGGCGCTCTACATCGGACTCCTAGGAACCTACGCGTACAAGCTACGCTACGGCAGGTGGAACGATGATTCAGCTTTCCCTAAGAGGCGACTGTGTTTGAACCTAACTAAACTAGCGGGAGAGACGGACGAGAATCGACGATTCCAACTCGACTTCATGTCCGAATCCGATCTCCAGGAGGCCGACGCAGATGATCACTGGTTTCCGGTCGGCACTGTCATGCAGTTCTCTTTCGCGGACGTAAACAAGTATCTTCGTGATCACTCTTTGACCGATAACCCAGTCGCTGGGGATGCACTCAGTCAACTCTTCCAAGTCGTAATGGTAACACCCCTGATTCCGTATTATCTCGAAAAAGACCAAGACGTCGATAAAGTCCTAAACATCTTCATCCGCGCTAACACCGCCGGGACGCGACTTGAGTATTCGGACTTGCTCCTCTCAATCGCCACAGCCAACTGGCAAAAGCAGAACGCTCGGGAGGAGATTATCGGCCTTGTAGACCAAATCAATCGTACAGGAGACGGCTACGACTTTGACAAGGACTTCGTCCTGAAGTCGGCACTCGTCCTCACCGACAGCGACATTGCGTTCAAAGTCCGAAACTTTAGCCGACAGAACGTTCGAGCGATCGAAGCAAAATGGAATTCCATTTCGGACGCGCTCAGACTGACAGTACGACTTCTCGATTCTCTCGGTTTCAGTGAGGAAAGCCTGCCGACAAAGAACGCGATTATTCCCATAGCTTACTACCTACTCAAGGTTGGAGCGGACGACCGCTTCTTGACATCTATGGGAGCGGACTCTGACCGCAAACTAATTCGAAAATGGCTAGCCACCGCAATCTTAAAGCGCGCCTTCAGCGGCCAGTCGGATACTGTCCTGAGATGGGTTCGCGAAGTCGTCGCAGAGGATCATGCTACGTTCCCAACCCAGTCGATAGCCAAGAGACTTGCTCAATCTGGGAGGAGCATGCAATTCTCCAAGGAGGAGATTCCCTCGCTTCTCGATAATCGCTACGGGCAGCCGTACACATTTTCCGTGCTTTCTCTCCTCTATCCCACGCTAGATTATCGGAACAAATTCCAAGTTGACCACATCCACCCCCGCAGCTTCTTTGATCGATGGGAGCTGAAGAAACGGGGCGTTCCGCCGGAGCTCTGGGACCTCTATCTCTCCAAGGCCGACGCTATCGGCAATCTCCAGTTACTAGAAGGACTGCCGAATCGCCAGAAGACGAACCAGGAATTTTCAACATGGGTAGAGGAGACTTTCTCCTCTACGAAGGATAGACTTGCCTATTTTGAGCGAAACTACATCCCTTCCACTAGTCTGAACTTCCCGGATTTTCTTGGTTTTGTGGAGGGAAGAGAGCATCTTCTCGAAGCTGCCCTTGACAAACTTGTCCTGTGACACGGTTGAATCGTATTGGATAGGGTAGGTATCTCTTTCCGGATTGGGGCCCCTAAACCTGAACAGTCTACTGCGGACATGGTCCGGCGTAGACAGTCACGGTCCGCACCGTCGGGAAGTCGTCCCAATCAATCCGGGTTGCCTCGCGGTCCTGCAGTCGCTTGAGATGATCGGCGAACGCGTTCACGAGGTCGTTTTCCGCCTGCTCGGGCGAGGTCGCATGCGCGAGGACCTCGGGGAACCCGTCGACAATCCCGAGGAACGAAGGGGGATCGCTTTCGTGCTCCCGCACATCCAGAATGCGCAGGCGGAACTCGAACATGCGGCCCCCCGCGGGAGAGGTTAGACGGGTCGTGACCGAGCCACGACGCCCGCGAACGACTCGCCCGCGTCCATGTCTCGGAACTTCGCGTGGAGCGCTCGGAGCGCGAGCACCTTCTGTTCGAGGTCCTCGAGGATGATCCGGTTCACTCGGGTCCGGAGCTGCTCTCCCGTCTCGCCGTCCGCCGCATAGTCCGCAAACCCGCTGCGCGCGGACTCGAACTGGCCCGCGTTGAAGACGAGCTGGCCGGAGGCCCAAGGGCGGCCCGCCTCGACGCTCGGTGAGGAATCCGCCTCGGAGTGCGCGGATTCGGTGGTGAAGTCCAGTTCGACTGGGGGCTTCGCCTCGACTGGCTTGGCCAGGAGCGCGCTCGCCGGGACGAACCCGGGGACTGCCGCGAGGTCGGCGCGGCCGCGGGGTCGACCGCGGTAGCTGCCGAAGTCGGGAGAGTGCTCGCGGAGATAGGCGGGGTACGGTCGCGGCGCGCCGAAGTCCACCACGAGGCGAATCTCCGGGTCGCGGGGGATCTCGCGGCCGCATCCGCACGAACACTTGCGCGGGAAGCGGTTTCCCATAACGGTGCGGAGGCGGGAGGGGGCGTGTTCGGCGGTGGGGCGCGGGTACTGGATGCTGGCTTGCTGCATCGCTCGTTCCTCGCGAAGAGGGGAACGAGCGATGCGTGGCAAATGACCGGATTCCTTCTAAGACTTGATCTTGGACGAACAAGAAGCCGCTGCTCCCATCGTTGCCGGCTCGAACCAGAGGGCGGGGGACATGCCACGATCGTGGATTTACCGAACGGTAGATCTCTCTGTTCGGGGTTAAATGTAATACTTGAACCGCGAGCGAGCTTCCCTCACGCCGGGGTTGGAGACGAGAATTTCGCCAACCGCATCTGAAAAGCCAATCGTCACTGGCCGTGAATCTCCGAGTTTACATTCGTTGTAGTTCAACTTGGTTAGCCCCAGAATATCTGTTGCAACTTGGACAATATCAGCCTCTCCGTGCTGGATGCGCACCTCGAGCGGCGCGGGCGTCTCCATCCCGTCGTAGGCCCTCAAAGATGGTTTGAATCCAGAGGCCCAAAGGTAGGACGACTTCTTCCCGGTCTTCAGGAGTGAGCCTCGTAGCACGGGTCTTGTGCCCTCTCTGTAGATACGGACGTCCTCACGCTGGGTTCGGACCTTCACAGCCACCAACTTCGTCCCGTCGGGGCAAGCCGAACGATAGCCCTCGTACTCTTCGTCATTGATCTCAGCCCTGTAATGTAGGAAAACCTCGGTCAATGGCTTTCCCCTCCCCGACGCGTACTCGCTTAGGACCTTTACTAACAGGGCCCGGGCAGCCGCCCTTGTAAGATGGAATTGCTTTGTCACTGGGGAATACCAGTGGCCGGACTCGCCGCGGAGGACGACCCCATCCCCATCATCTAAGAACATTTGGGCGGCGCACGCAGCGAAGGTGTCCTCCGCCGCGCCGACGACTCGATGGAAGACCACCCCAACATAACACACCCCATCCCGGGCGGTGGCCAACCTCCAAGGCCGGCCCCCCGCCTTGTAGTATAACGCAGTTCCGAGATTCCATGCGCGATCCGATAAGGGTGATAACAGGCGTTCTCCGAACTCACGGCCTTCGCTCAGGCGGAGCGTGGATTCCCGGACGAGTTGGATGGGCGGCTCATATTGCATCGCCCGCGCCTTGATCTGCCGTCTAAAGTCGGGGGAGAACCGGTAGGGCTCGAGCGACGCGTCTAAATCCAAAATATCCTTTATCCCACGGGTTCGGGCGATTCGCTGGCTAGAAGGAAGGGCCTTCCCGACCGGAGCCGAGAGCTGACTCTTCGGCCTGCAGTTTGTGTAAACGACATCAGGGACGACACAAATCACTATGTCCGGAGAGCTCTCACCACCAATCATTCGCGCTATTGCCCCCAGGGTACTCGTCAACTACCCCGAAGGCTCGCTTGTTCGCGTCGCCCTGGTTCACGACGGATGCTAGCTTTTCCGCGTCTAACTCCTCTGTCACCGACGCTGTTGTCGGCAGATTGCAGGCAAATGCGACGTCGAATCCGGGAAATGCTGTCCAAAGTGCCGGCTTCTTAGTGTTCAATTCGCGTACAATCGGACCTCGTAAAGTTTCTGCGAATCGCAGAAAGCTTTCAGCACCTTGATGCGTCCCCACCAAACCGTACGAAATGGAAGTGATGTGAGCGGGTGAGTCAGCATCGTACGGACCAAAAAGTGAGAGTCCCCACCTGGGATTGGCAGCTCTCTGACCGTAACGAAACTCCAGATCCGGTTCACTCAGCTGAACTATCGGAAGCATGCATCAAACCTCTGATTCAACCTCGCCCTCATCCTCGTCCTCAAGATCGGTTTCTCCTTCCACATCCTGAGGTCCAAGTTGCTCCTCGAGAATGCTGATAGGAGACATTGTCGAGAGAGGCAGCCTCCCGATTGTTAGGTCCCCTGCGTCCGTTTTCAGAACCGTCCGTTCATCCATACCGCCCGTGATCCAGCTCGCGCACGCGAAGACTCGAGCGAGCCACTCGTAATTCCACCAGGATTTACCGAGGGTCTTCCGCTTTAGACCCGCACGGCCGGAGGATAGAGGAGATCCGCTTGTTTCGCTGAAGTAGACATTAACAGCAAGACGGCACGCGGGAACTCCGAAAGCGAAGAGGACGGGGCGGACCCCGAACGAGATGTGGTAGTTGACGGTGTCCTTTGAACCATCCCGCCGTTTTCGCGAGCGCTCACCTACTACCTGGACGTAGGTTCTCTTGCCATCGGGTCCGCTGAAAAACTGCCGGTTCCCCGGAGTCAAACCGGAGGGAAAGCACACCTCGCGCTTGTCGGCTATCGGCAACAACCCTCGCCGGACTAGGTCTAACTCGATCGCTCGACGGATGAGGACGTTCATGATGGTGGTCGTTCGCTGGCCCAGAATCTCTCTCTTGCCCTCCCAGAGAACGGCTGTCCGCCGTGGAGAGGCGCGAATGCCAAGGCCTTCCTCAGGTGCGCTGAAAGCCCAGACATGCAACTCATCCTTCCTGCAAACCGGCCAAATGCGATCGATTTCGTTGAAGTGTTCCTTACGCTCAAGCCTGAGAAGCTGAATTCTTGAGGGGATGGATGGCAGCGGTACGAGATTCGACCAAATTCGTTCCGGTCGCATTGCTGTGCATTCGTTCGAGTTTAGCCATTGGCCAACTCGACTCTGACCATTGAGCTTGTCCCGGGGCGCCCCTTCAAAGTCAAGCTTCTTCAGCAACCTGGCGAGGCCCGCACCCCAGCTTTCGTCAAAGGAGATGTGTGTTAGGTCGACGAGTTGAAATCCCAATTCACTGGGCCCGAGAGACTCTATCTTCAATGGAATGACAAAATCGTCCCCGCGATCGCGACCAACATTTAGGGCGAGTGTCCTTTCCTTTAACGGATTCTCCTTGTGCAACGAGGCCCTTGAAAGAATAGCTAGGAATCGGATGACTTTCTTGGTAATCGCCTCATCTATGTCTCTAGGGTAAGATTCCCCACCCAACAGTTTGATTCGATCGTACCAAACCTTGTATCCCTCGGCAGTGAGACGAAGAGCGAGCCAGTCCGCGAAGACTGCATCCTCCGACGCGTAGTTGATGAAGACGTGATCACGAGGATCCACTGCCACTCCTGAGGGTCGAAACGACCATTCCACTCTTCCAGATTCATCGCCACCGGAGCTATAGGTGATAGCTTCCGCCCGCCATTGGACCGGTTGGCCCCCAACGTTCGACCATTGACTCCGACCCGCGACCGATCCGTGAGCTCACCGTGGAGGGTGCACGTCAAGCCAACGGAGACCGGCGCGGAGCATGGCGCCGAGGTGCGAGGGCGCATACTCCGCACGGTAGTCTCCCGAATGGTGCACGTGCACCTTAGGGGTCGAGCGAAACCGACGAGGCTCTGGGACTCCTGTACGAATCGCCCAGTCGAGCGCGAGCTCGACCGCTCGGGCCTTGCCCCCGCGCGGATCTATCGTTTTTCCGTCAGGCGGGGAGCGAGGAATATGCCCTAATCATCTCGTATCCTGCGTCGGCAGAGAGCGATTAAACGAGAAGAGCAGGTTTCTCCGACTGGGTTGATTAATCAGACCGATCCGACCAGCGACGCGTACCGACATTCTTCCGCGAGCGGACACGCTTCACATCTCGGTCTCCCGGGGGCACATATCAGACTAGCGAGATCCAACATGGCCCAGTTGACGCTTTTCGCGTTACCCTCTGAAAGAACCGCCCGAGACAATCCCTGAAGGTAATCGTCGTACCGAATGTCCGCCTTGCTGCGGGGACCGAAGAAACGTTCGAGGAGCCGTGCCATATTCGCATCGAGAAGAGGCTCCCTCCGGTTGTGCACGAGAAGAAGAATCGAATTGGCGACATACTGGCCGACCGCAGGAATCGACTCGAGCTCATCACGGGCAATTGGGAAGTTTCCGCTCCTCCGAACCATCTCGTTCGCGAGAGCCTTCAAGGATTGCGTTCTTCTACGCCAGAGCCCAACGAGCTTCAGCCTCTCCTCGATTTCTCGCTCGGGGGCCCTGACGATTGCCGACCAATCCGGAAAATGCCGCAGAAAGTCCGCGTACACGTCGGCCACGCGCTCTGCCTTGGTGCGTTGAAGAAGTATCTCGGCGATGACTAAGTCGTAGGCGGATCTGTCAGGTTCCCTCCAGGGGAGAGATCGTCGGTTGGTTGCCCAGAAGGCCTGTAGAGCCTTCCGAAACCAATCAATCCTGACTCGGGTGGGCAGGACCGGAGCTCGGTGACGCGTCGTGGTCCGAGCGCCGTCTCCACTCGGCAAGGTAGGCCCTGCCTCTTGGGGTGATTTCTCTCCCCGCCCTGGTGAGTCGGATGAATCCCTGCCTGACAAGGTACGGCTCTACCTCCTCGATCACCCGAGCGGGGTCGACCGCGTAGATTAGCCCTATGATCGCATCAACGCCGGTCGGCCGGCCTTGTCTCTCGAGAACAGTAAGGTAATCAGTGTCCTGTTTGGTCAAGCCCAGATCCAAGATCCCACGGGATCGGAGGACAGCGGCTAAGTGACCCGCGAGGGACAGTTCGGGTCGATCTGACACCTCTAGTTCCGTGACCAAACTGTCGGCGAGCTCCAGTGCAACCCGGGGGACCAGACGACCGTGTATTGCGAGCGAGTTCACCGTGTCGGTGTCCCAACTCGGGTGTTTGGCCTTGACCATGGACGCGACCTCCTCGACGGTGTACTCTCGCAGTTGGATCTCCGCGCACCTACTCCGGAGCGCTCGGTCCACCTCAGAAGCCTTCGTTGTGGCCAGGAGGAACGTGACCTGATTCATTAGCACCACGCGCGTTCGGAGTACGCTTCGGTGGTCCGCTCGTTCGAGGAGAGTAAGGAGGCCCTGCTGGACTCCGCCGGGCACTAAGTGGACTTCGTCAACGAACACAATGGCCGGGGGATAGTCGTAGGCTGGAAGGCCCGAGTCCCTCCCAACTTGTCTCGGAGATTGATGAGAATCTTGGAGAGCGCGGTCAAGCAACTCGACCATGCGCTCGTTGCTCGTAAGCCCCCGGCCATCCAACCTAACGAATGGCAACTCGAGGATCGTGGCCATTCGTTTCGCTAGCTCGGTTTTCCCGGTGCTTGGGGGTCCCGTGAAGAGGATGTTCTTTGGGAGGTGTGGGGGATTCTCGAGCAAGGCGCGTAGAAGCTCCCGTGTCAGTGTCGCAACCGCGTTACGATTGCCGATGAAGCCGGTGAAGCCCGCGTTGACCCGTTCTCGGACTTCGGGGGGTACTGCTCTCGGCGGGGTAGCATGGGTTGGCGGTGGAGGGGGTGTGACTCTCGGTGTCGTCGAATCCAACGGTGCCACCTCCGGCTGTTCAGGAATTGGAGAGTGGTCCCCGACGGGGAGAGTCAGAGGGACTGGTTCCGGAGGTTCAGACTCGACTTGATCCGGACCCAGCTCCTCCGGTACCTCTTCCAAAGGGCCCTCCGGCGCAGTCTCGACTTCTCCCTCTTCTGGAGTTGGTGAAGGGGCCGCGGGTGGCGCTTCGGCCGGGCCCCCCGCCTGACCCGCATCTCCGAAGGATTGCCTGAAACACCTTTCGAGGTCGGCGGTGACCGATTGCGGAAGGGCGAGCAAGCCAGCCGAATCCGCAAGCGATATCAGGATGGTTTCATGGAGGCCGTCACCCTCCTGATCCAGCGAATGGGACCGCTCCCATCCCCCGAATGCCAGAAGTCGGCCTTCTCTAGCCACCATCACGTCGGCGTGGCCACTCAAGACTGCCTCAATCACTTGCTGGTGTGATTGGGCCCATTGCTGCGATTGTGCCGCATGGACGGCGGAGTCGGCGTATACGCGGAAGCCTTGGTCGAGAATGTTCGCCAAGATCGTCTGAGTGCAGACCTTCCAGAGCTCAGAGGGCGGCTCGTCCTCCCAGAGCCGCTTGAGGAGCTTAGCGAAGTCGCTCGCCTGACTCAGGGCGATCTTTAGTTCGGGTGGCCCAACCGGTGTGGCCCGGAACTTAATTTCAAGGGGGATTACACGAATAGACGGTCGGTCTACCGATTGGGTGTCTATTCTCACCACCAGGAGGTCCGGGCGGCTTCGGCTCGTGTGGCCCAGCGCTAGGCCGAAGGCCCTAAAGATGTCCGCGTACGGGTCCACTGGGACCACGAGGCAAAGGGTGGGACTGTCGATGGGCTTGAGCCGCGGAGCAGTCCCACCCTCCCTGAAACAGTCCTGCAGCAGGCGGACGGCGAGTAGGACTCCTAGCTCTCCACGCGATTCCGCGCCGCCGGCGGCCAGACGCTTCAAAACGGGTATCCCTCGCTTCGACACCTCGCTCAGGAGCAGCTCAGGATCGGCGGTTATCCCGGCGCGGACAGTCCGCACGGCATCCAGAACTGAGCGCCGCATCGCCGCGGTGGGGCGCGCAATCAGGTAGTACCCGGCGCCCTCCTCTTCGCTTCCCGCGAGGGCAGGCAGCTCGTAATCCCAGAGATGG
Organism: uncultured Thermoplasmata archaeon; assembly: GCA_963735185.1. Taxonomy (GTDB): domain Archaea; phylum Thermoplasmatota; class Thermoplasmata; order Lutacidiplasmatales; family UBA184; genus Lutacidiplasma. The sequence continues at coordinate 1,101,117 of CAVTJV010000007.1, read as the reverse complement.
CCACGCGTCGCCTCGGCGCCCCGGATTAGGCACGCAGGATCGAGCCTTGTCGAGGAGACCGCAACGAAGGTTGCCTCCGCCAGCCTGAGTCCAAGAGCGTCTTGATTCGGTCGAAAAACCAGGTGAGAAGTCTCACTATCCTTCAGGCTCAACGCCTCGAACGTAGCGCTTAGGCCCTCCAGTCGACCCGGGAGAGAGTCCGTGGTACGAGGACGAACCATGATTCGTGATTCCTCCAACCGTCGAGCGCGGTCGAAGTCCTGCCGGATTCGAACGCGAGAGAGGGTCCCTGTGGAGGTCGGGGTTCGGGATGTGCCGGTGGTCCCGCCGGGCTCCTGAAACCCAAGTTGATCCAGAATAATGAGGTCACAGGCGGAGGGGAGAGACGCGTCGGAATGGTGGAACCATCTGACCCGCTCGTTCGTTACGTCGTAGAGGTTTGCGAGCTCGCCAGCGACCGGAGTCGCGGGGTTGGGGCGACCGTCGTGGATCTCGACCGCGCTCGGGAAGAATCCGCTCCGCTCCTCACCTCCAAGGGTTTCCTCGGACCAAGTCCTGATACCGTCGGCGCTGGACGAATCGGACTCGCCGGAGCCAACGAGCCCAATCCTGAGAGTCGCCCTCCCCGGAAGAACACTCGAGACCTCCTGAAGAGCGGTGACGGCCTGAGAAGCGCTGAACCCGCCCGCCATGTTTCGAGGATGGACGCCCAGTCGCTCCAGGATCCCGAAAACCTGCTGCCGTTCAGGGCTGTCATGCTTAAGATAAAAGCGATTGAGCAGCAGTCCCCAGGACGGTTCGTCGGAACCCAGCGATAAGAAGGATTTCCAGCTGGGTCCTCGGCCCGCCTGATGCAGGGGAAGACCCATGCAGTCGGGTGTCCTGTGTGGGTCGAGCAGCCCGGAGGCCGGGCAGGGCATTCCGGCCGAGAGAGAGTCATTCAGAGTCCGCTGGGCAAAGAACTGCCACCCGAGGCGCAACGGATGGAGAGGAGACAACAAAATCGCCACGGGATCCTGAGTCGATGACGGTCGACCTGCATGTGGGTTTGGAATCGAACCGAAGATGGCGATGATGTCGAACCACGTCGCTGACTCCGGGTCCGTGTCCAGCCAGTGTTGGTAGGCCCCGAGGTAAGCCTCGACCTTCTCCGCCAGTTCGGGACTCGTCAGGAACAACTCGGGGACTCGAAGATGCGTCTCCTGAATCCACTGCCGGATTGCCTCCCGGCCGGCAACGACCTCGGGAGGGGGCTGGATTGGCGGTCTCGGATCGAAGGCGAGTTGAACATCGCCCAAAAGGGGGTTGTCCCACGCGAAGTCAACCCTCACCCGGTCAGAAGAGGACCACGCGGCAAGGACTGGTCTCCAACTATTCTGCGAGCCGACGTAGACAGCTTCAAGGGTCCGGAGCGGCGCCTCTCGAGGCAACACCGGAGTGGGTCGGATCGCCCGGCGCTGGTTCGCTTTGACCAAGGAGTCGAACGCGGATGCAGGCGCCTCCTCCTCCGAAACCTCCACGGAGAAATCAAGGGAAATCTCAGAAACATCTCCGTTTGGTGCCGCGAGCCGAACGACGCAGGACTCCCCGTCCTGTAAATCGGGGAGCACGAACCAATTCCTGGCACCGCCTCCCGGCCTAGCGTTCGGAACCGATACACCGGCACGTTGCAGATCGGACACGAACCACGCGGGGTCGTGGAGCACCTCGATCTCGTTTACCCCAGATAGCGGGATGCTGATCCGCTGGCGCCAGCCTCCCGTCCTCCTTCCGACCTGAGGGAAATTGTTGCGGGTCGCGCCCGCGACTCTCGCAAGAGCGTGAGCCTCGAAGTGCGCCAGCGAGATGACGTAGGCCGGGTGGCTCGGGTCCAACTCGGTAGCTTCCACGACATACCGCTGCCGGCGTCGATGGGCAGGAACTTGGTGGTCGCTAAAAATGACCTGCGGACCGGTTGTGCCCGGTTCGAAGAATACCGAGGTAGGTCCCGTGCCTCTCTGGATCTTGACTCCGGTGAGAGGAGCGCCCGACGGGTCCTCGGTCAGCAGCTCGACCGAGTCCTCGACAACGTACGGTTCCCCTGCTGTCAAGCTGTCCCTGTTCAGCGCGTTGCGCACGGTCAGCTGGGCCCTCTGTCGGCGGGGCTCGCGATCGACGGCGGCGAGCATCTCGTCAAGCGCTTCGCGAGTGAGCTTCCGGAACCAATCAGGGACCGGCCGCCGTGCCCTGAAGACCCAGGAGGGGGACGCCGTGAAGTCTACACCGACGGCCTCTGCCTCGGCGATTTCCCTTCCGAGTTCCCCGAGCTCATTCGACAACTCGGCCCCGCTCGGGGTGGAAGCGAGTTGCTGGATCCCCTCAGTAATCGTCTCGGTGGAGTCCATGTGCTTTGCCAGCTTCCGCAGCGTCTGAGCCGACTCCCGAAGCGAGGGAGCGTCGAGCAGACCATCTGATCGGTAGGGTAGCCCGAGTGCGGCGAAGAGCTCCAGCGAGGAAGCAGCCTGCGAGGCGAGCTGATCCAGCATTTCCCACGGTCCGTCGAGGCGTCGGCCAGGGGGAAGTAGGGTCGATTGGCGAACGATCGTCGTGAGTGCCCAAGTCAGGCCTTCGGAATCGGGACCCAACGGTCCGAGTCGGGCCTCGACTGTCTGGACAGCAATGTCCCACACGAGGGATCGGAGGAGCCTGGGGTCTGGCCCCGTGCCTAGCGGCCCGAGGCCTTCCATCGCATCCTCGACCGAGGGGGGAACGTTACCCCACGCCTCTTCTGATGCGAGGACCAACGCGGGACATCCACTGTTGCGTGCGAACGTCACCGTTTCCCAGCTGCACTCGTGGCTCCTTAGTGCAGGTCCGGCGGCAATCGGTCGGTCGATGTGAGGCCCCACGAGGAGGACGATCACGCCGACGGTGCCGCCAGAAGTGCTAACGCTGAGATTTGCCGTCCCTTGAGCGGTTAGCTCGTCGAAGAGTTCTGTCAGGAGTTCATCTGGCATGCCGTGGACCGTCAGCTGGACCCTCGGAGCCTCTGTCCTCTCGGCCCGGGACCTGACTACGTCGGAGAGCGCGGAGGAAAGGAGGCGGGCAAGCTGGGCGAACCTTTCCGGCATCAGAGATCTCCGAGAGGGTCGACCAACAATCGTCCTCCTCCCGCGTCCGGGCTGTCGATTACCAGACCTAGGCGTTGGAGTGCACGGCCGATCACCCCTGTCTTGAGTTCGTCACCCGACGCTCTGATTCCGTACTGTGCCAAGTGGAGTCTGAAGTCCTCCATCGTGGCACTGAAACCAGTCTGAGTGCGGCAGCAGGCATGGACCAGGCAAACCAGCGCCGAAGGCCCAAGATTTACAATCCACCTCGACCGATCGGGGCGACCATCCGCAGACTTAATTGAGCCACGTTTTGAAAGAATGAAAGATTGGTCGTACCCCTGAAACCGAGCATCCACCGGCGCCAGCTGCCCCATCCCGTAGATCAGGAAGAAGGCGTTGTTCCGGTTGAAGCCCGCCGTGGCCCTGATCCAAGAATCAGAGACGTTGGCCGCTTCGTGAATGGGATCAATAGTGAGCGTGTCTCGGTTCTGTTCAACGTGGTTCAGAAACGCGTCGAGGGCCCCGGCCGAAGTCGAGTAGTTTGAACCCTCACAGAGCCCGAGTGGGGGGCCAACCCATCCCGCGCCCCCTTCTTGAAGGCTGTGCAGAAGAGCGTTCAGTCCCACGCGAGCAACGGCGTATCGGCCGAGCCTGCTTCGAATCGACGGCCCTATTCCCGGACCCGCCTCCATCAGCGGATCGTTTGCAATTTGGAGGTGCCATAGGTTGGCTTCGAGCTCGGCCTCATTCGGTGGAGGTCTTCCCGAGAGCACGTCTACGGTGTATCTCCATAGCACTTCGTTGGCGCGGCAAGTCCAAAGGAGCTGGGTTCCAAGTCCGAGGCGTAGGAGTGTCTCCAGAAAGACAGTCCACTGTCGCCGCGTCAGGAACTGCTTGAGCTCGAGCGTCGCCTCGACATCCCTCGCGAAGCGGGCTGCTACGGGAGACGGCGTCGCGGAGTCACCCGAGGCGTCGAAGTACCTGTCGACTTCAGCGCTGAATGTGCCCGATGGACCCAGCTCGTAGGGAGGTCGAACTAGATCGAGTCGACTCTCGATGAAGCGTGCGAAAACGTCGTCATGCTCATCGACCTGAAGTGCGGCGGCGAACTTGGCGGAAAGCGCGATTGCCTGCGATTTTCCGAGTCCGCGGAGGAACGTGACGAGGAGCAAGTTCGCCGGGTTCCCCCTGCTGCGCTGGGCGCCAATAGCACATGCGTGGGCCGCGATCTGGGGAACCAGGGGTGCGAGCTGTGGGAGCCATGTCCCGCGGGCCCAGCGACCGCGCGGTTGTGGACTGGCCAGTCCGTCCGCTCCCTCCAGGACAATTCTTGACCAAACCTCGGGGGCAATCCCGGTCGCCTGCGATAGAAGATCGGGGAGTCTCTGCACGTCCTCCAGATTGATGTTCGCTTCTGAGACTCCCAGCAATAGAGCTCGGTAGGTCGAACCGAGTATCACCTCCCCGGTGTAGTACTCGGGCGCGGGTAATGCCAAAATCGAGTAAGCGTATCCGTCTTCAATCGATTCGGGGGTCCAACCGGGCCGACCGGATTGCATCGTATCTAGCCCCCGTTGAACTCCGGTGCTCCGGTCGATGGGTCCAGTTCGATACGACCGCGGTTCCCGATCGCCACGCGGGTGGTCCCGCTACCGAGCGCCGCGCTATCACGGCAGGCAACTCCAGCCTTCCTCTGTCTCACCCTGTCCAGAGCAGCCCTCACGGTCGGGGGGAGGCTGCTGTTCATGCAACCTGCGCCCTGAAGTCGTAGAGCGAGGAACACGTCGAACGTCAAGGGAATGCCGTAGTTCTCGACGAACGGTCCCGGGAAGTCGTGAGCCGGCGCCTGCGCGGTGGCTGGGGGAGCCGGCCGCAAGCTGAGTCCCGGCTTATTGGTCAGCAGGACCAGAGCATCCCCTTCTGTGAGCGGAGGCCGACCGAAGCTCTCCATCACGCCGAAGCGGAAGAGCGGGGTCCCCAGCACTCGTTCAAGTGGATTCCGGATGTGAATGAGAAGTCGTTGCCGGTCTCGTAGGCCGCTCTGGTACTCAGCGAGGAAGGTTCCGAAGTTGTGTTCCCCCTTTTTGATTGCGAGGGAGCGCTTGACGATGCTGGCCGCCCACCCACGTAGGTAACGTTGGGCCTGATGGGCACGACGGCTCTCGACCGGAGAGGTGCCCACCCATTCCTGCTCAGCAATCGCCAACCACGAGAGAAAGCTCTGCTCGATCTTCGTGAGGCGTGGCGCGAAGGCGCTGTTTCCCTCCGCTACTCCCTGACCGTAGTCGTCCTCGACCACGCGCAACTCGTCGTCCCTTGATAGTGGGGAGTACCATGCGGGGTCGAGCGGCGATAGGACGCGGGGAAGCGTTGCGTGCCGCAAGGTAGTGTTTCCAGAGAACGAGGCGTTCGGTGAGGCGGTCAAGGACCACCCGGTGACCAGACATCTCGATTCGACTGCACTCCTGTGAACCTCCTCTTCTAGCGCCGTTGGCCCGCGTTCCGGGAACACCGCGTGCGGTGTGAGCCGCTCCATCAATCGCAGGGATGACCGGATGGCGTCAATCCTGCTCGGAGGATCTCGGGTAACTTGTTCGACGAGCTCGTGGACCCACTCGCAGGGATCTCTAAGCCCGCTGAAGTCGGGCCAGTCTCCAACGATCGATTCAGCCACCAATGAGAGTGCCGATCTGAAGTTGAATCGCTCGGACGACGCCAGCTCTCCCCGCCGAACGAGTGCGACGAACGCCTTCCTTGAATCCGCATCCCTGAGTGAAGTCGCGTTTGCCCGGAACGGACAGTAGTCCCTCGAATCGCAATCAGAACATCCCCCAGCGAACTCCCAACGCGCCTCGTCGGTCGCGGCCGCGATTAGGGTCTCGCCGGGGGCTCGTACCCCTTCAAACTCCTCAAACAGGGATGTGACATCTAATGGCCAGCATGCCAGGCGGGAGTTCGAAGTTGGCCAGCAAGGAGGTCGGCTGCCTTGAGCGGTCCCGATGCGGAACGCGGTCGCCTCGACAATGGTCTTGAGAACCCGGAAGGCGGGGTTGTTGGGTCCAAGTCCATACGCCCGCCGACAAGCATCGGCGAGGATTCCCCTGTTCACGCAGCAGATGTAGGTCGCGGGGACCCTGCCGCTTCCTCTCTCGAGATCGACTAAATCGTCGAGGAGGGCCTGGCCCGCTGTTCCATCCGTTTCCAGCGATGACGCATCCTGTACGATTACCTAGGCGTCCCACCCTACGGACGAACGCCTCCGCTGCCGACCCCTCTATCTCGGAGCCATCGATCTCGACTTTGCGGGGGATACCGGAGGCCGCGGTAAACTTCGTCCGCGCCACTGTGACAACTGCGTTTGAGGCCTGAAGGTACCCATCCAGAAACCCGATGAACGCCTCTACGGCTTCTGACTTGCCGTTGCCAGGGCCGCCGACCAGGTATACCCACCTGGGACTCGGGCGGCCGGCCGCGAGATCCCGAGCGAGTTCATCAAGTCGCACGATTACAGGGGTTCGAATCGTTTCGCCGGTGGGTCGACCGCCGCCACGGTACGGGCTACGAACACCGCCTTTGCCAGTGCCATGCCACTCAGGCAGCTGGCGTACCCACGGGTTGTGATTGTTTGGCACTTTCAGCCACCGACTCCAACGTCACGTACGTCGCAGGAGTCAAGGAAGTTTCGGAACTACTCATCTCGCAGATAGTCAAAGGAAGAACCTGCACCAACACTCCTCCGAGGGCCTCCGCGAGCAAGGGTGGCACAGCATTTCCCGCTTGGGTGTATCGGGGGCATTCCTTCGTCCGCAGTTTCCCCCCTGTTGTGTACTTGCCTCGGAACTCGAACCAGTCAGGAAAGGATTGCAACCGGGCATACTCGCGGACTGTCAGGATCCTTGGTTCGCTGTAGTGCAGGATGTCGTCAGGCAGGGTCGTCAAGGTATGCGACGGCTGGTGGGGATCCGATATCGTGAACGATAGCTTGTGTGTCCCGTAGCCCAGCAGCTTCGTGTCGCTAATCTTCACGCCCTTGGGGCACTCTCGCATCATGCGTCGGAATCGCTTCACGATCAACTTGGTGTGGTTTGGAAATCTGTGGCTGTCCGGCGGTCGGTTCAGTTTGGGGGACGCCATGAGCCGCTGGTACCCGTCCGGGGGCCGGATGAGAGCCCGTAATGGAATCGGTCTCGATCCGGTCCCTTGTACGCCCCGTTTGCCCTCTCGAGATCAGAAATTGCCTGTTTCATACTTACGTAGCGATCTGTCGGAAGCCCATGGATGGCTACGAATTCCTCGCGATTGCACCGAAGCAAGTCGAATACGTCCACGGGGCAGGGGGAACCTGGCGGAACCCTCAATCCAACCATAAGGTAACGCGGCCTGAGTTGGGGAACCCCGTAATCAGCTGCAAGAATCAGGTCATGATGGACTGTATACCCCCGGTTTTCTAGCGCTCGCCTTATTCGCTGGGCATGGGGTTCCCGTCTACGACCCCTGCGAGGAGCTGACTTCAGGTCGCGAGTATGGCCATGCTTGATCGCGATTCCGTGGACGTTTTCTAGCAGGACGAGACGAGGTCGGATCATGTCGACGATCTCCAGATAATCCCGCCACAGCAAGTTCCTCGGGTCGTCAGGGGACCGACCCCCCGCGAGTGAGAATCCTTGGCAAGGAGGGCCGCCAGCGATCAAATCGACCCGGTTGCTAAGGTGAGTTCGAATCTCGGACGCGAACTTTCTCCCGAAGGATCTGACTGACTGGGCCTCCTTGGGTAGCCAGTCTGGCCACTCAAAGGTGGGCCGGATCCCGTCCTTTCCGTCGATGAGATTGTGCTTGAGCGTGTCAAAGGCGAGGTCGCATTTCTCCACTGCGAGGATGCCTCGCCAGCCGGCACTCATCAAGCCAAGGGACAGACCACCGCATCCTGCGAAGAGATCGATGAAGGAGGGACGAACTCGAAGGGAGGCGGTCTGGGATCTGGATGCATCGGTACCCGAATCCATATCCGTATACCTCACTACAAGACGGACATAATACCTGGACGAGGAGACATCGTGAACCAGCTAGTCGAGGTACCGTTCGCTCGACGGTTAACTTGGATGGGTTGAGTCCAAGGTGTTCGCATGATAGGGACAGCCGGGGAGACAGCGTCCCGGCGGATGTTCGCGCCTCGCGAGGGTGTCCTCGATTGAATCGGCAAAATCCTTACCGAGTCTGCGAAGCAGATTCGAAGCGATCTCGTCCCCGACGCGTTCACGAAATCGCTCGACGGCAGGTTCATTCCACCGGACCCAGGCGGAGAAATCTCCGTCGGGGGCGATGACCTCTATATTCAGCAGATTCGATTCTGTGACTGTGGGTATCACGTGCTCGGGGGGCATGGCAAGCCAATATCGGGCAGTACCATAAGGGCGAAGACCGGGCGCTCACCTCCCGAATCCTGCTCGAATAGCCCAACTTGGGCAAGTTCTCGCCTGGGGAGGAAATACCAATCGCGCGACTTGTCACATCCTGCTCGGTGCGGTCGCGCTCCGTGATCTTCGTGCGCCTTCCGATGGTAAGCGACAAGCGACGCGATTGCAAGAGGGCGCAGGGATGAGTTCCACTGGGCGGGCTGGGAGGAGGTTGCGAACGACTCCGGCGCCGCGCGTCCCCTCGCCCGTCGCGCCGCTTACCGCCCCGACGAAGAAGATGGACTGAAGGTGGTCTGCTAGGTTATGCTCCGAAGGTGGCTGCTCAGTACTTAGAGAGCGAATGGCGTTAGTGGTTGCAATAGGCACTGCACCTGCTATCCTTCAGAATCGACAAAGGGGCAGAGGTTCGGATGAGGGGGATGCCCCCCGCTCCCAAGTGCGCTCGAACCAATCCGCAAGCCCCTACGGCCGTGCGTCGGGCACTCACACCGGGAGAAAGAAAGAGGCGCCCCGGGTTGCCCCGGGGCGGAAGGGGCTAGCTCAGCTGTTCAGGCGGTGGACGAGAGAGGGAACCGCATGCGTTCGGCGAGCCGAGGGGCGAGGTCGAAAAAGGGTGGGTCGACGACCGGATTGAAGGGCTCCGGACCGGTTTCGAGCTTCAGAGGGGCCGGGCCCTGAGGTAGCGGGCGGGGAGGGACTTGAGCCCGCATCTCGCCGAGAGCACTTTTCACTTTATTCGAACTGCCGGGCAGGACGGGCGTGGCCGCGCCCATCCCCGGACGACGCAACGTTTCCCGCACGCTCGTGCGACCCAGGCATGGTGCCCTCCTCGCGTGCCCCGTCCGGGCGTGCGTCTCCCGAAATGGGTGACCTAGGGCGCCGCCGTGCTGGTCCGGCCTAGTCCTCGGGACCGACGGCTCGGTAGGTCCGCACCGATTGCACGACGCCCACCGTGAGGAGGACGACGCCGGCGACCAGAACGCCCATGTCGAGGAATCGGTTCGTGCCCGAGGAGCTGTTCGCGGCCGCCGCCGCGATGCTCACCGTGGAGATCCCCCCGCCGAACAATGCCAGGCCGAGCTCCGTGTAGCCCAGGAGCATCGGAAGGAACCCACAGAGGCACAGGAGCAAGCCCGTCCCCGCGATGGTGATAGGACCCCCGGGAAGCGAGCCCTGTACCGCCATCCATAGGAGCAACCCTTCTGCCAGGATCAGACCCCCGTAGAACCCCACGCCGCTCCACGCTCGGAGCGCGTCCTCGCTCCAGGCGAAGTCGCGCTCGTCGTAGGTCTTCGGACCTTCCTCGGCCAGGATCTTGGCCATCCTTGGCTCGGAGGTTTGCGCGAGAGCCTTCGGTTGGACCGCCATCGGCGCGGGGAATCGCGGGGGCGCGATTTAGTCGTTTGGGTGGGGCCATCCCGGTAGGCGGTCCCACGGTGGGGGGGGTGCGCTCGGGTCCGGTTCAGGTCCTTCCGTAGGTTCCCATGAACTCGGCCGATTCGATCGACTTTGCCTGAGCGGACGTCTCGGCCTCCTTCGCGCTCAGCCCCGGAGCGGCCCCCAGAGGCTCGCGCAGGGCGTAGAGGCGGAAAAAGTACCGATGCGGCTTCCCCGGAGGCGGCGAGGGGCCGCCATAGCCCGACTTCTTCCAGCTGTTCCGCCCCTGGTGGGACCCATCGGGGAGAGCGCCGCCCTTCGCCACGCCCTCCGGGAGTCCCTTCGCCGTTCCCGGGATGTCGTAGATGACCCAATGGACCCACGTCCCCACGGGAGCGTCCGGGTCGTCGCAGATCAGAGCGAAGGCCTTCGTTCCCGGTGGGACCCCCTCAAAGACGAGAGGGGGGGAAACGTCCGCCCCGTCTCCCGTGTACTTCTTCGGGATGGTCTCCCCGCGCTTCCATTGCGGCGAACTCAATCTGAGCGCCATCGGTTCCCCTTGGGTCGTCCCCGGCGCAGGAGCGTCGGGGGTTCGACCCGACCGGGGTCAATGTCCGCGGCAAATCAAGCGTTCGGTGCACAGGCCGCTGCCCGAACGGGAACGGCACCATGGGTTCCGGATTTCCCCGGCCGTCGGTCCTTCGGGGGTTGTGGCACAGGGGACCCTCGCTGCGTATTTTGCTAGGACCTAATAATTAGGGTGACCGATATATACGGACGGCTCGTCGCCGAAGACGTGGAGACCCTCCAACAGTTGACCCATCGCCAGGTCGAAACGCTTCGAGTGATCGCCGCCCGGCAGGACGACGCCCGCGGTACGAGACTGAAGGACGTCGCGTCCGACCTTCGGGTGAAACCCCCTTCCGCCCTGGCACACCTCGGCCCCCTCGAGGAGCTGGGTCTCATCATCCGGTTCCGCGGCAAGAGCCGTCTGACGGACAGGGGCAGCCGAACGCTGCTGGAGTATCAGCGTCACCACCGGGTCGCTGAGACCCTGTTCGGGAATCTGGGACTAGGCCCCGAAGCGACGTGTGCGGCGGCCCACGAGATTGACCTGGCTATCTCCCATCGGACGGTCGACCAGGTCTGCCGCGCCCAGCAACATCCCTCATCCTGCCCGCACGGAGCTCCGATCACACCGTGCCGTTCGTCGAATGCCGGCCCCACCGCCCACCGCTCGCACAACCACTGAGAACGCAACATGCAGAAGTGGACGAAGGTGATTGTCGCCGCCGTCGCGATCATCGCCGTGGCAGGGGTCGCCGCCGCAGAGGTCCTGACGAGCCAGGCGCCGGGAAACCCGTGCACCGGGCTTACCACCTCCGCTTCCTCCGCTGCATCGTCCTCGGTCCCCGCGAAGCCCGCCGGGACCCCCTCGTCGACCTCGGATCCGGTCGCTCCGGCCCAGGTCGCAGCGACCTCGCACCCGGCGTCCACCTCGCCCATTGCGGTGGTGGCGGCGGAGAACTTCTGGGGAAGCCTCGTGGCGCAGCTCGGTGGGAATCAGACCAGCGTGGTGAGCATCGTGAGCGACCCGAACACCGACCCGCACGAGTACGAGGTCAACGCGAGCGTCGCCCGTGACATTTCGAACGCTCAGTTCGTGATCGTGAACGGGGTCGGGTACGACCAATGGGCGAGCTCCATCCTCCAATCGGATGGGAACACCGGTCAGGTTGTGCTCGATGTGGGCGACCTCAACGGCGTAACTGTCGGTGGGGGTATCCAGTCCGGGAATCCGCATATGTGGTACAACCCCGTGTACGTCAACGCGACCGTCGCGGCGATGTACTCGGACCTGGTTTCAATCCGACCTTCCGCTACGGCGTACTTCCAGGCGCAATACGCGGCCCTCAACGTATCTCTGGGTCAGCTCTACGGGGAGGCCACCGCCATTCGAGACAAGTTCGCGGGAACGGAGGTCGCCTCGACGGAGAGCATCTTCGTCTACCTTGCGAACTTCACGCACCTCGACCTCGTCTCTCCCCCGGCATTCATGGAGGCCGTCGCGGACGGGAATGACCCGCCGCCCCAGTCGGTAGTGGAATTCCAGTGCCAGCTAGAGAGCGGGGACGTCAAGATCCTGGTATTCAACGAACAGACCGTGACCCCGGTCACGGACAGCATGAAGTCCATCGCGGCCTCCAACAACGTGACGGTCATCGGGATCACCGAGACGATCCAGCCTCCGACCTACACGTTCCAGCAGTGGATGGGCGCAGAGTACCTTTCGCTCTACAACGCTTTGAACGAGAACACGCTGGGACAGTAGGCGGTGGTGAGCGCGACAGAGTTCCCTCGGGTGTCCGGGGCTCCCGACGGGCCGGCGATCCGGGCCCGGGGTGTCGAGGTCGGATACCGAGGCAAGATGGTATGGCACGACGCGACGTTCGAGGTGGAGAAAGGGGAGTTCGTCGCAGTCATCGGCCCGAACGGCGCCGGGAAGACCACGCTCTTCCGGCTCTTGCTCGGACTTCAGCGGCCGCTACGTGGGTCCCTCGAGGTGTTCGGCGCGCCTCCCCGTCGCGGTAGCCCGAGGATTGGATACGTTCCCCAGCGCCACACCATCGATAACGACACGCATGTCGCCGCGGACGTGCTCGTTCGGCTGGGCGTTTCCGGCACCCACCTGGGTCCCGAGATCGGGTTCCGGGCGGCGCGAAAGGCCACGCAGGAAGCGCTCGCAGCGGTAGGAGCCGCAGAGCTCGGGCCGAAGCCCCTCGGGTCCATGTCCGGCGGCGAACTCCAGCGGATCTTCCTCGCGGAGGCGATCGGGGGGCGTCCGGAGATGCTGCTCCTGGACGAGCCGCTCTCGAACCTCGACATGCGCCGGACCCGGGAGCTGGTCGAGCTCGTCCATGGCTTGGTCCAGTCCCGTCACGTCACCACGCTCCTGGTCGCGCACGACATCAACCCGCTCATCGAATGCCTCGACCGGGTCATCTACATCGCCAACGGCCGTGTCGCGAACGGTCCGCCGGAGGAGGTACTGACCTCCACATCGCTCTCCGAGCTCTACGGCGTCCCGGTCGAGGTGCTCCACGACTCCCGTGGGAACATTGTCATCGTCGGTGGGGAGAATCCCCACGAGAAGGCGGACGCATGACCGGGGGTATCAGCTGGAACATCGTGACCGATTTCCGCGCGATCTGGCAGTACGCGTTCATGCGTCAGGCCTACGAGGCGGGCACGATCGTCGCGGTCCTCGCCGGGATCATCGGCTACTTCGTCGTCCTGCGACGCACGGCCTTCGCGGCGCATGCCCTCGGTCACGTCGGCTTCTCCGGAGCCGCCGCGGCCGTCGTGTACAGTGTGAACCCGGTCTACGGGCTCCTCGCCTTCACCATGGGCGGGGGCGTGGGCATGGCTCTGTTGGGCCGAAAGGCCGCGACCCGGGACATCGAGATCGGGACCGTCCTCGCGTTCATGATGGGCCTCGGGCTCATCTTTCTCAGCCTCTACAAAGGGTACGCGACCGAGGCGTATTCGATCCTCTTCGGCGACATCGAGGGAGTGACCGTCTCGGGCGTCTACTTGACGCTCGAGGGCGCGATCGTGGTCCTCATCGTTCTGGCCGTGGTCTACCGCCCGCTCCTCTTCTCCTCGCTGGACGAGGACGTCGCGGAGGCGAAAGGGCTCCCGCTCCTCGCCCTGAACGTCGTCTTCATGCTGCTCCTCGCGGTCGCCATCTCGTTCGCGGTCCAGGTGGTCGGAGTCCTCCTGGTCTTCGCGCTGACCGTCACGCCCGCCGCCACGGCCGTGCGGATCACGAAGCGGCCGCTCTACGCGATCACTGCCTCGGTCGCGATCGCCCTGGCCGCGATCTGGGTCGGACTGTTCATCTCGTGGTGGCCGCCCTACTCGCAGTACCCACCGAGCTTCTTCATCGTCACCATCTCGTTCGTGGCCTACATGCTCGTGCGGCTCGGCTCGTCTCTCACCGACCGGTTCGGCCACCGAACCACGCCGTCGGCGGACGCGAACCCCGACCCCCTGCCGGTACCGAAGTCCTCTTCGTGAGGAAGGCGCCGGACCGGGTCGGCGGCCGGCCCATGGGCCGGGCGTCTCACTTCAACGCTTCTTTCTTACCGGCGTAGAGGTCCCGCGAGGGGCTGAGCAGGTCGAAGACCTCGCGGTCGACCACGGGCTTCCCGTGGGCCACGAGGGACGCCAGGTTCATCCCGACCCCGGGTCCGAGCATGAATCCCTGTCCGCACATGCCGATGCCCAACACGAATCCCTCGACGTCCGGTGCCTTTCCCACGACCGGGCTTCCGTCGGGGGTCATCGGGTAGAGCCCGCGCCAGACCCGGCGGATCGTCAGGTTCTTCAGGCGTGGGATGACCTCGACGAGGCGCGCGGCGATGATCGGCATGAATTCGTAGGTCGAGTTACGGTTCGTGCCGGAGATCGGCACGTTCGGGGTGTAGCAGAAGATGATCTGGCCGTTCGCGTCCTGTCCGAAGTAGAAGTTGATCGTCTTCCCCTCGGGTCCCGGCCGAAGGTCCACGACCAGCGGGTCGAGGAACGGCTGGACCGGGGCGGAGATGCCGCCTTCGTGACTATCGGGCAGGATCGGGATGTCGAGGCCCGCCATCCGGCAGATCCCGCTCGCGTTGACGCCCGATGCGTTGATCACGGTCGGAGCCCGGTACTCCTCCTTCTCCGTGCGGACCCCGATGACGGCGTTCCCGCTCATCACGAGCGACGTCACCGGCTCTCGGTAGCGGTACACGGCACCCCGCCGGACCGCTTCGTGCGTGAACGACTCCGCGGCGAGCAGGGGGCTCACCTGCCCGTCGTCCGGGGAGTACGTCCCGCCGCGCAACCCGTGCTCGCTGATCCCGGTCACGACCTTCCGAATGCCCTCGGCGTCGAGCCAGTCGATGTTCAGCCGGAACTTCTTCTGGATCGGGAGCAGTCCCTGGATGGTCGTCTCGACCTTCTCGGTGAACGCGGGGAAGCAGTAGCCTCCCTTCTTCCAGCCGATGTCGGTCCCGGTCGTCTCCTTCCATCGGGAGAAGATGTCGATGCTCTGCTGACAGAGCCGGATCTTCGCGGGGTCGGAGTGCGTCGCGCGGACCCCTCCGATCGCGGCCTTGTTCTGCCCTTGGCCGGAGGAGGAAAGCTCGTCGAGGACGAGCGTCCGGAACCCCTCGCGGGAGAGGAAGTAGGCGGTAGGGTTCCCGACCGACCCCGCGCCGATGACGATGGCATCAAACTCGGTTGCTGCCTTCACTTTCCACCAGGAACGCTTTCATCGGGACTTCCTGGGTGAACGGCCGGTGCACCGGCGGGGTGACGGCCTTCAGGTCCACACCCAGCTCACGGAAGATGCGGGCGGTCAGCTCCGCGCACGTCTTCCCCCCGCAGGGTCCCATCCCACTTCGCAGCGCGGCCTTGACGGCGTTGAAGTCGCGGCTGCCCGTGCTCTGGAGGTAATCCACGATCATCTGCTTCGTGATCCGCTCGCACCGGCACACGATCACCTCGTCGTCGGTGACCGGTACGACCGATTCCGGAACGGCCGGGGTCTCCGGCGGTCGGATCCGGACCCCCGCCACCTTCTCCGCGTCGGCGAACGGGACCTCGAGCACCATCAACCGGCGACGGTTGAGCGACTTGCCCGAGAGGATGCGAAGCACCTTGCCCGTCCCGACCGGTTCGCCCTCGTTCCCGGTGGTCGACACGACTTGTCCGACCTGCACGAGCTCCTCGGGCATCTCCCAAGGGACCGTCACCCTCGCCACCGTCGCTGTGGGGTCGTGACGCTTGTCGACCAGCGTGATCGCGCACCCCGGGCAGATCGTCACGCACTTGAGGCATCCCACGCAATCCCCGACGAGGCGGGGACGCCCGAGGAGGTTCCCTTCGGGAATCACGATCCCGTCCGTGATGCAGACATCGGTGCAGGGGTTGCACGGGATGTCCTGGGCGCACCGGAGGATCGGGAACACCCCCATCTCCGACGGAGGAGGATAGAACCCCACCGCGGGACCCGGATGCGAGCGTAGGCTCGCCTGGATCCGGAGCCACTCGGATGGGATCTCGACGGAGAACCCCATGTCCTGGAGGATCTTCCGCGCCACGATCTTCCCCGAGAACATCGCCGCCGAGGCTTCGGCGATCTCCTGGGAATCCCCGGCGGAGTACACCTTCATGCCGAGCCGCTGCCCTTCCTGGAACAGCTCGTTGACCGAGGAGAGACCCACCGCGACCAGCACGGTGTCCACTTCGAAGGAGAGCTCGGTGCCCTCGATCGGCCGGAACTGCGGGTCCACCCGCGCGATGATCACGCGCTCGACCCGGTCCTTTCCTTCCGCCCGCAGCACCGTGTGGGACGTGTAGACCGGGACGCCGAGACGCAGGATTTTGTCGCGGTGGACTTTGTACCCCCCGCATTCGGGCAGGACCTCCGCGAGGCCGACGACGTCGATGCCGGCCTGGAGGGCCTGGTACGCCACGATGAGACCGACGTTCCCCCCGCCGACGATGAACAGGCGACGGGACGGTTTGACCAGGTCCCGGTTGACGAGCGTCTGGAAGGCGCCCGCCCCGTAGACCCCCGGAAGGTCCGCACCCGCGAACGCGAGGGCCTTCTCCCGCGCACCCGCGGCTACGAGCATCGACTTGGGGCGAATGACCGTGAAACGGCCCTGCTTCAGCACCCCGACCATGCCGTCCTGGAAGACCCCCACAACGGGGGATTCGGTCCACAGGTCGACCGTCTTCTGGGCCCGGGCCTGCTGCTCGAGGATCCGGCCGATGTCGGTCCCTCGGACACCGGCGTAGCAGTCGTCGACGGAGCCGAAGAAGTTGTGGGTCTGAAGGCTCAGCTTCCCGCCGAGCACCTGCTTATCGTCGCAGAGAACGCATCGCACTCCCTTCGCGCCGAGTTCGGCCACAGCCATCAGTCCGGCCGGACCGCCCCCGACGACGAGCACGTCGGTCTCGACCACGGGGATCGCCTGGCGGAGGTGCAGGGGCGCATCGTCCGCCATCAGCTCGGGCAGGCCCTCAATCGGGCGGACCTCCATGTTGGGGTGGACCGCCGTAATGCACGCCTTGACCGGGAGGCCGTCCGCGATCACGAGGCACTGTGCGCACTGCCCGTTCGCGCAGAAGATCCCCTGGGGCGAGCCGTCACGACGGTGCCGGCCGAAGACCTGGATCCCGTTGGCGAACAGTGCGGAGGAGATCATCTCGGACTTCCGGGCTTCGAGCTTCTTCCCGTCGAACGAGAACTCGACCATCTCGGGGTGGTCGGGCACCTCGAGGATAGGATGTCGTTCGACCCGGTCCGGGGACATGAGGTTCCTCTCGTAGGATTTCAGGTCGAGCGGCGGTATTTAACTCCGTATCAACGGGATTTCACGAAATGGATAGGGCTCTTCGACGAATCCCTCTCACCATGATCTGGAACATCGAGCGCCCGGTCAACGACGTGAATACGATCCGATCCTACGCCCCGAACTCCGCCGACCGAAAGAAGCTCCTGGAGGAGCTCGCCGCGATGCGCAAGGCGACGGTCGAGATCCCGCTCGTCATCGACGGAAAGGAGGTACGAACCGGGAACCTCGTCGACGTGCGCTGCCCGGACGACCACCGTGTCGTGCTGGCCCATGCGCATGTCGCCGGAGAGCCGGAGCTCCGACGCGCTGTCGAGACGGCCCGCGCGGCCCAGGAGAGTTGGGCTCGAATGGACTGGTACCATCGGGTCGCCGTCTTCCAGAAGGCCGCGACGTTGCTCGCCGGCCCCCGCCGGACTCGGAACATCGCCGCGATCATGCTCAACCACTCGAAGAACCCGTACGAGGCCGAGATCGACCTCGCGGAGCTCGTCGACTTCTGGAACTTCAACGCGTACTTCACGCGCCAGATCTACGAGATGCAGCCGGGCCAGTATCCGGGCGAGACCAACCGGTTTGACTGGCGTCCGCTCGAAGGTTTCGTCCTCGCCATCACGCCGTTCAACTTCTACTCGATCGCCGGGAACCTGCCCACGTCGCCGGCGATGGTCGGCAATGTCTCGCTCTGGAAGCCGGCCCGGTCGGTGATCTTCTCCAACTACGAGATCTACAAGGTGCTGCTCGAAGCGGGCCTACCGCCCGGGGTCGTCAACTTCGTCCCGTTCCCGAGCAAGGAGGCGCCGGTCCTCCTCGACGACCCGGCCCTCGCCGGGATCCACTTCACGGGAAGCTACGACACCCTGGTGCAGATCTGGAAGCGCGTCGGGAGCAACCTCGAGAAGTACCGCAACTTCCCCCGCATCGTCGGGGAGACCGGCGGCAAGGACTTCATCGTCATGCACCCGTCGGGCGACGTTCGTGGCACCGCGATGAACCTGATCCGGGGGGCGTTCGAGTACCAGGGCCAGAAGTGCTCGGCCTGCTCGCGCGCCTACATCCCCGAGAGCCGGTGGCCTGCGGTGGAGCGGATCCTGAAGGAAGAGGTCCCGAAGGTCCCGATGGGTCGCGTGGACGAGTGCACGAACACGATGGGCGCCATCATCGACGAACCGGCGTTCACCAACGTCGTGAAATACCTCGAGTTCGCCCGGGCCAACCCGAGCGACTACACGTTCGTGGTCGGCGGGGAGTCGGACGGCTCCAAGGGCTGGTTCGTCCGCCCCACGGTCATCCGGACCAGTGACCCCCATGGGAAGCTGATCTCGGAGGAGATCTTCGGCCCCGTGCTAACGGTCTATGTCTACCCGGACGGGAAGTTCGAGGAGACGCTGAAGTTGTGCGACGCGACCTCCCCGTACGGTCTGACGGGCGCAATCTTCGCCCGGGACACTCGAGCGGTCATCCGTGCCGAAGAGGCCCTCCGCTGGAGCGCGGGAAACTTCTACATCAACGACAAGCCCACCGGCGCAATCGTGGCTCGGCAGCCGTTCGGCGGCGCCCGGCGCTCGGGGACGAACGACAAGGCGGGCTCGGTGCTGAACATGCTTCGCTGGCTCTCTCCCCGGAACATCAAGGAGAACACCGTGCTGCCGGACGACTGGCGCCGGTCGTTCCAGGGCTGAACGAACGAGGGAAGGCCCGGGGTGCCCGCGGCCGGGCACCCCGCGCCCGCTAGGGGGGGCCCGGGCGGCGGCCGAGGTCCTGGAGGATCTGCTCGTACTGCTCCCGGGTGATCTCCCCGCGGGCGTAGCGCATCCGGGCGACCATCGCGGGTCGGTTCGGTCCGTACCCTCCGGTTCGGTCCGGGTCGTAGCGCCGGCCGTATCGGCTCGCCCGAGTGCTCCAGAACGCGACCCGCACGATGAAGAACACCACGATGAGGATGAAGAACAGGACCCACACGCCTCCGAACGGCCCGAGTCGGTACGGAGTGGTCGAAGGAGCGATACCGAACGACGTCGGGTACAGCAGGATCAATAGGATCAGGACGACCGCGACGACGAAGACCGCCCCGATCATGAGGGGGAGCCAGTGGACGCGTCGGGGTCGCTCGCGGTAGCCCATTCCCGGCGGTCGGTAGTACGGACCCGGGTCGTTCATGCTGGCCCGGGGAGGAAACGCGCCCTTCGGGGATAAGAAAGGTCGTCTCGAAAACTTGCTTCGACCCCGTTCAGGGAGCCGACGGAGCGGCCCCCGCCGGCCGCGACTCCTCCGTCTTCACCACGTCCGCGTACAGGAACTCGTTCGGGAGGTGCTCCTTTCGCTTCCGGGCCTCCGTTTCGGTCGTCCGGAGCTCGGTCCGACGGATCTTCCCGCTGATCGTCTTCGGGAGCTCGGGACAGAACTCGATGATGCGGGGGATCTTGTAGTGCGCGAGCCGGGTCCGGCAGAACAGGAAGATGTCGCGGGCGAGCTCGGCGGATGGGACCTGCCCCGGCTTCAGGATCACGAACGCCTTGACGAGAGCCCCTCGGATGGGGTCCGGGCTGCCGATGACGGCGGCCTCGGCCACGGCCGGGTGCTCGGTGAGGGCGCTCTCGACCTCGAACGGGCCGATGCGATAGTCCGAGGACTTGATCACGTCGTCCGCGCGACCCACGAACCAGAAGCGCCCGTCGGCATCTCGGTACGCACGGTCCCCCGTGAAGTACCACGCGCCCCGGAACGCTTTCGCATTCACTTCGGGAGAGGCTCCCAGGTAGCCGACGAAGAGGCCGGGAGGGTGCGAGGGGAGATAGACCGCGATGTTCCCCTCCTTCTCGGGCTTCGCCTCGACGCCGTGTTCGTCCACGACCCGCACGTCGTAGAGGAACGAGGGCCAGCCGACGGAGCCCGGCTTGATCTCGCGACCCGGCATGTTGCCCACCATCAGGGTCGACTCGGACTGGCCGTAGCCGTCCCGCAGCGTGACGCCCGTGGCCTTCCGCCAAGCGTCGATGACCTCCGGGTTCAGGGGCTCGCCGGCGCTCACGCACTCTCGGAACCGGAAGCGGTACTTCGCCAGGTCCTCCAAGATGAACATCCGCCAGACGGTCGGGGGGGCGCAGAACGTGGTCACCCCGTGGTCCTGGAGGGCCTGGAGCTGGTGACGGGGGTCGAACCGGCCGGAGTAGTAGAAGGAGAAGGAGGTCGCCCCCACGTTCCAGGGCGCGAAGAACGAGCTCCACGCGAACTTGGCCCACCCGGCCTGGCTGATGTTCGAGTGGACGTCCTCGGGCTTCACCCCGACCCAGGCCGACGTGGTCAGGTGACCGATGGGATAGCTCGTGTGCGTGTGCGTGACGATCTTCGGTAGGCCGGTCGTCCCGGAAGTGAAGAACAGGAACAGCGGGTCGCTCGACCGCGTGGCGGCCGGGGCGGCCTCCGTGGGCTCGGTCCGGCTCGCGTCCACGGACGTCCAACCGGGTCGCACGCCCCCGGTGATGAGCTTGATCGGGACCGGCTGGCCGGTGGACATCTCGGCCCAGTCGATCTTCTTCGCGCTGACGGGGTCGGCCAGGACGGCGCCCGGGCGGAGCTGCCGGAACCGGTACTCGATGTCGGCGGGGGAAAGGATCGTCGCCGCGGGGACGAGGACGAAGCCGCCTTTGATCGCGGCATAGTAGCTGAGCCAGACCTCCGGGTAGACCGGCAACATCACGAAGAGCGGTTGCTTCTCCTTGAGCCCGAGCCGACGGAGCAGGTTCAAGAGACGGTTCCCCGCCTCCACGAACTCCCGGTACGTGAGACGGAGCTCGTGGTCGCGGTCGTCCGCCCAGATGAGAGCGGGCCGGTCCGGCGCTCTTCGCAGGTGGCGACCTTCGAACACCTCGTGAGCCCAGTTGAACCGCTCCGGGATCTCGATCTTATCGCGACCGAGCGCGTCGAGGTCTCCCTGCTCGACAAGGGTGAACGCCTCCTGCAACGTGATCATGATTCCCTCGGCGCGAACCAGCCGACCGTTCTACTTACGAGTTACGTGACGGGGAAATTAGCGAGGAGGACGGAACGCCTCCCGACGCATTTCCTCCCGGAGAGGGACTCGCGGATCGGGCGCTCAGATGCTGGGTCGGCGCCGGTTAGGTGACGACCAGCGTGAGGACTCCAGTGAACCCCGACCCGGGCACGGTCACCGTGAACGACAGGGTCGCGTGTTGGTTCGCCGAAATCTTGAGCGGGACGTCGGCTCCCGTGATACTGAAGCCGGGCGTGCTGGTCGAGAGGGTCTGGATGCTGCACGCGGCGGTTCCCGTTGCGGTGCTGTTCCCGTACATGATCACTCCGATCTTGAGCGACTCGCCGGCACTGGCGTTGAAGCCATGGGAGGTAACCCCGGCGACCCCGCAGGCATCGTCCGGAGAAGCGTAGTCAATCGTCGTGACCGTGACGGTCCCGGAGGTGGAGTTGTTCGGGAGGAAGATGAACGCGGCCACCCCCAGGACGAGAATGACCACCATGGCCACGACGGCGATCTTCAGCCCGATCCGACGTGGCGGCGGGGGGTGGGTCGTGCCATTCTGCGACCGAGAGGGACCGTCGGTCGAGGGGAGGGTTCCGGAGGAGGGAGGGGTCGGCGACGGAGCCTCGACGTGGGTTGAGGACATCGTGACCACCGAGTGTATCGCAGGAAGGGAGCGATACTTAGGCACGTCGCGCTGACGGACGAGTAGACCCGAAGACGGCCTCGTACATCTGAGCGGCCTTGCGATCCGGCCGTGGAGAGGCGTCGAGCGCCGCTACTTCGCCTTCGTGAGGCCCAGCGCGGCGAGGTCATGCTGCATCTCCTCGCGTTCGGCCGGCGTGAGCGGTAGGAGCGGGGCCCGGACCGGTCCGCCGGCCATTCCCATCAGCTCCCCCCAATACTTCACCATCTGGACCGGCAACGCTCCCCCGGTCCGTCCGGCCAGCCGTCCCCACCACTTGCGAGAGACGGCCTTGATCGGCTCGATCTTCGCATACAGTTCGCGCGCCTCGTCAAAGTGTCCGTGGGTCGCGAGGTCGATGTACCGGACGTAGTGATGCGAGGACTCGGTGTCGAACCGCCAGTCGCTCGTGTTGGCGAACATCACCTGCTGTCGGATGCCGTACGGCTCGCCGACGAAGAAGATCTCCTCGTCCGGCATGCTGACGACCGCCTTGGCACCCGCCTGGAGGTGGGTGTCGATCGATAGCCCGAGGTTGAAGCTGGCCTCCTTGATGGCGACCAGCGTCTCGAGGTCGGCCATCCGCGACATCGCCTTCGCCGATAGGACGACCCCGAATTGCGGGGAGTTGTAGAACGCGATGCCGATGTTGACCCGCTGGGCGACCTGGGCGACCCAATCGACGACCTGCTCCTCGGTCTTCGTCACCATGTAGGGCGCGGCGAGGATCACGAAATCGAACCCGAGCTCCTCGGCCCGATGCGCCATCGCGACGACGTCCTTGAGACAGGTATCCGTGACCTGGAACGCGACCAACGCACGACCATGGACGAGGCGCGGGGCCAGCTCCATCAAGCGGTACCGTTCCTCTTGGGTCAGGCTCCAGAACTCCCCCATGTTCCAGGAGAAGCCGAGCCCGCGGGTGCCGAGCCGCAGCACATGCTCGATGTTGGCGGCGAGTCCCTTCTCGTCGAGCTCGTCCTCGGGGGTGAACGGCGTCATCATCGTCGTCCATTGTCCGACGAGGTTCTCGCGGGCCCACGCCTTCGCTTCCGACCGGGTGTAGTGCATGATCCCTCTCCTCCTCGTGTCGTTCGGCGCGTGGCAGAATCAGGGCGAGCTTATCATGGCTCCCGAGGCCGTCGAGGTCCCGGGGCGTCCGCCCTTGGCAATGAGCAGCTCGAACCACTCGCCGTGGCGCTCGTCGGTCAGGACACGATGACCCTTACGGTCGGCCCAGGCCCGCACGTCGATCCGGCTCGGAACGTCGTTCACCAAGACGCGTGCGACGGTCCCCGCCGGAAGGTCGGCGAGCTCCTTTTCCAGGCGGGCGATCGCTCCCTTGCAGGTTAGCAACGTCCCGTCGACCGTGAGGGCAATGGTCGGAGACGTCACGACGGGATCCGCGCGACGGGAGGGGTGACCTCGGCGAACACATCGACCTTCCCGGTCAACCGTTGCCGGAGCTCTTCCCGGAACGCCGCGACGGCGGTGGCATCGACGTTTCCATTCTCTCGGTCGCCGCGCTTGCACACGGCACCTCGGACCCCCACGATGTCCGGATTGATCCGGACTAGGGTGTGGAGATTCGCCACCCTCAGGGTCCCCGAGAGCGCGGTGCTCATACCCGCCTCCTTGGCCTCGACCACGAGGTCCTTCAACTTCCGCTCTCCCAGGAAATCGAACAGGTTTCTGCCGTCTTTGACGAGGGTATCGATGAGCATGCCGTCGCTCTTGCTCTCCTTGCCGAGCTTCACGACCAGCGTGGGGTCGATCCCGTGATAGAGGTGGCTGTCCGCGAACGTCGCCGCGATGAGCTTCGTGTCGAACCCCTCGAGCGCGCTCCGGCTCTCCCGAAGGATCCGCAGCGCGGTCTCGTAGTCGCTTTCGATAAACCCGACCTTGACGGAGGTCGCTCCCAGCGCCGCCGCCCCGTAGACCGCCATGGCCACGGTCCCGGCCTGGCTCGGGACGACCCCGAGGGTCACGCTCACATGGAAAGGGCGGGGAAAGGCGTTCCGACACTCGCGGATGACGGGGGGGAAGTTCGACCCCACCATCATCTCGCGAAGGTTCTTGACGTCCACGATGTCGGCACCGCCCGCGACGGCCTCGCGCGCCTCATCGAGGTTCTGGACACTGACCATCAGCATCATTGTGTTCCTTCCCTGGGGGGGCCGTCCGGTCCGGGAGACGTCCCGGGATGGGGGCGTGACCTGCCCGCATCCACGTGACCCGGCCCTTTAGCCTTACCCTCGACCGAGTTTTCAGCGGAGCAGGGTGCAAAGCCTCCCTGTCAAACGAACTTGACATGGTTGGAATCCCCCCTGTTCCCATCGAGGAACAGTCCCCTCCGAGCCGTTGACCAACAGGTCCCATGGAAGAAAGGATGGGTTCCGTGGTGAACCTCGACCAAGAGGCCGATTTCGACTGTTTCCGCGCCGACGAGCGACTCGCCCACCGGTTCACCATGGTCACCAACGTTCCGCTCGCGGACCTCCTTTCTTCCGGCACGAGGACCGGACGGGCATCTCCCCCGTGGGGGAGGGGGCCCTTCAGAAGTGTTGGGTGAGCCAGTCGTGAACCGCCGGATACCGGTCGAGGAGCGTTATGTGGCCCTCGCCGGGCTCAAAGTGAACTTCGGCTCCGGGCAGGTGAGCCGCCAACCACTCTCCATGGGAAAACGGCACGAACTTGTCGAGCTTCCCGTGCCAGAGCTGCAGCGGGACATGGATCGCGGAAAGCTCGAAACCCCACGGCTGAACCGTTGCGAGGCTATCATCTCGGGCGCCGGCGATGCCGGCCTTGTACCCCTCTTTCGCTTGCCGTTGGAAGAACACCGCCACGTCCTCGGTCAGGCCTCTGCGGTCCGCGCTCGACAAGAGGCTCGAGAGGAATTCCGCCGTCCGTTCCGGGTTCGCGTTCGCCATCGTCTCCGCGTCCTCGGCTGTCTTCAATTCCCACGCGGCCGGGTTGCGCATCATCAGCTCGAAGTCGGTGACGTTCAGCTCCCCCATTCCCGCGAGCCAGTCGAGCCCTTCGGCGGGGTACGGCGCGAGGCCGGCCAAGCTGCTGGCCGCGACCACTCGGTCGGGAAGGAGGGCCGCGCACGCCAGGGTCGGGGCCCCTCCCCCGGAATGGCCGTAAACCGCGAACCGGTCCAGCCCCAACGCGTCCGCGATGGCCGCTACGTCGGCGGCTTCGTCCCCGACCCGTCGGCCCGGCTTGGGGGTGGAACCACCGTACCCCGCCCGATCGTGGGCCACCAACCGGATGCCGCGACGTTCGGCGTCCTGGACCTGTTTTCCGTAGGGCAGGCGGGAGCCCGGGGTCCCATGGAGATAGAAGACCGGATACCCGTGCGGGTCTCCCTCCTCGAGAACGCGCAGGGTTCGACCGTCCGCGAGATGGACGTCGCGCTCGGAGGAGGACATACGGAGGGGTAGTCTCGTCAGACAGAAAGGGCTTCGGTCTTGACCCGGCGGACCGGGTCTGCGCGTCGTCGACCCGGGGGTTCGCCACACGTCCTGCACGCTCCGAAGACCGCCCGGTAGTGGGGCCATTGACCACCGTAATAACGGTCGATGGAAGTCGTCCCGCCGTGAGCCGACCCCCAGAGGAGGCCCATCGGGCCCCGGTCGACGAACCCGGCACCGGGTCCCGCGGGGAACCGGTCGTGCACCTGGCGAAATCTCCGGGCAAGGTCGAGGTCGAGGTGAAGGACCTCGACGGCCTGTTCGACCGGACCACCCCGCCGACCTACCCGCACACCGGGCCGATCGTGAACAGAGCGCTAGCGAAGTTCCTGGTCGACTCGGTCCGCGAGCAGCGCAAGGTGCCCAGCATCGAGGTGACGGTGACGTTCCAGACCCCTCCGCTCGGGGCGGAGGAGGAGGCGACCGCCCGAGACCAGATGCACTGCTTCTTCGCCAACGAATCCGAGTTGGCTAGCCTCGACCTGAGGGTGAACCGTACCGAAGGTTTGGGTTCGCTCCGGTATTCGATCCCGATAATCCTCGTGGCGGGGCTCGCCGCGGGACTGCTGTACGTGCAACTGGGGACGACCGATGCTTCCGACCTCCTCCTGGCGCTCGGCTACCTCGTGTTCATCACGATCGTCTGGGTGATGCTCTGGGACCCGACCGAGAAGCTCCTCTTCGATTCGTACTTCCTTCGACTCCAGTGCCGTGCCCTCCGCAAGCTATCTAGCGCCGAGATTGTGTTCCGGTACCGTCCGACCGCCGCGTAGTTCGCAAGACCTCGGCCCGGTGGACCGGACCGATTGGCACCCGAATTGAGAGGTGTCGGAACCCCCGGCCCGGGCGTGTGGGAGTCTAGTCCGAGCCGCTTACGAACCGCAAACCGAACGAAATCCAAGCCCCGAGGAGGATGGCGGCGGGGACGAGCAACGAAACGATCACTACGATGACGCTTTGGAAGAAGCTGAAGCCGGTGGCCCAGAAGGCCAGGTACAGCAAGACCAGGCAGAGCCAACCGGCGGTCGCCGCGATCGACACGAGGACCCGCCGCCGGATCCTTCCGAAGAAGTCGACTTCGCGGTAACCCGCCGAGTTCATCCCGGAGAATGGACTTGCGTTCATCCGTTGAGGACCCTTATGCCGGTATAAGGACGTGGCACACGTAGAGGGCCTACCGGTAGAGAGCGAACGGGGCCGGGGAACGGCGACCGTGTGTCGCGGTCCGCATCCTCACCCCTGCAGGGGATTGGGAATCCGGCCGCTTCCTTCCTCCTACGATCGGTCCCGAATCCCAAGAAGTTGCACGACCAGTGCGAGGATACCTTCATCACTCCCCTCGAGCGAGGGTCATGTTGGCCCGAAATGCGAGGGGACCGACGAGACCTGGGGCACGAGGGCCGTGTCGGGGCTCTCGCGTGGTGGGTGGACCATTCTCACCGGTACATGCTCCCGGTCGCCGGCGCTGCCTCGTTCACGCTCGGTCTCTCCCTGGCCACCGATGCGAGCTTGCCGTTGGGCCCCTTGGCACCGGTGGTGCTCGTGGCCGTGGGAACCGGTAGCCTAGCGAGCGCCTTCCTTCCCCTGGCCGTTCCGAAAGCTCCTGCTATCGACGACGCGGGATCGAACCCCCGAGGCGCGACCGAATCCTCGGCCACCTGCCCCACGTGTGGTGGTCGGCACATCGACTCCAGCTGGACCCAGACCCCGAAACTGCCGCACTGGGCTCATCACGGACCGAGCTCGGCGGTCGATTCGAGAGCTGCGGCCTCGACTCGGACAGGACCCGGTGACTTCCTTTGGGCGTCTTGGCTCCCGCCGGCCGGGAGGCTTCCGGTAGAACTGGTCGGACCGGTACCTGAGACCGCGTACGTGCCGCACCATCCGGGAGCCCCGATGCTCCACGCGGAAGGAGACCCAATCATCCTTCGGACCCCCGGACGTGAGCGATCTCCGCAGCCGGGTTCGAAGGTCGTCTCGGATGGGGGCGACCACCTTCCCTTCCCGTCGTTGATGTTTGACCTGGCCCCTTCCACGACGACCCGCTCGACCGCCCAGGTCCAGCGTGGGAGTGGTCCGACTCCCGGGACCGGCAGCTCTTCGCCCGTTGTAACACCGGTCGGGAACCGAATGCCGTCCGAGAAAGGGAACGAGACCCGTCCGCACGACCGCCCGAGTTGGGACACCGGGAGCACCTCCGGGGCTGGGCGACCCTCCCTGGAGCCCGTCCGCGCCGGTCCCTGCGCGAACTGCCGACAGCCGGTGAGTGATTCGAGACGCCTCCAGAGATGTCTTGCGTGCCTGCGCCGGCTCTGCGCCGATTGCGTGGTCACGGCGCACCGGACCCGCGGGGGAGTATGGTGCTCCCGCTGCACCGAAGCCGAGAACCGGGACTCGCTATCGTCGGAGCTCGCCCGGCGAGCTCACCCGGGGGACAGTGCGGGCAGTCGTTCCAAGCCCTCGCTGGTGTCCGCCGCTGCGGCGGGCTGAGCCCCCGGAACGCCCGGACCCCAACGGCGGAGCGATGATCCTCGCAACGCCCGCGGGTGGCCGATCATCACGCGACCGGGGCGCGAGCCGGGACGACGTTACTCCTCTCGCCAACTGAACACGCGGGTCGCGACCACCGAGAATGCGATCGCCAGCACGAGAACGACCAGCAGGTCGACGCCCGCGGCCGACGGGTTGCCGAACACCATCGCGGCGTTGAGACCGTCGATGACGTAGAACAGCGGAAGGGCGTGCGCCACCGGGACCAGCCAGGACGGGAACAGCGACACCGGAAAGAAGGTGCCGGAGAGGAACATCATCGGGAACGTGATGATGTTCCCGATGACCGCCGCGCTCTCGGGCGTGTTCGATACCGAGCCCGCGAGGAGCCCGATCGCGACGAAGAGGATCGGACCCACGACCAAGAACGGCAAGGCGAGCAGCGTCAGCGTGACATGGGCGCCGAAGACCAGGCGGCCGACGCCGAGCAGGAGCCCCGTGGAAACGAACGCGAGGAGAACGTACCAGAGGAGGGTCGCGAGGAGCCACTCCGAGCGGGTGAGCGGGGTCAGGGAGAGCTGGCGGAACAGCTTGTCCCGCTTCCACGTCGAGCTGACGTTGACCATCGAGAACATCGGGCTGACGAGCACCGAGAACCCGATGAGGCCCGGCACGAGGTAGTCGATGTACGTATAGATCTGGCTCCCGACGTGAAGGTTCACTGGCGTGACCACGGCCGTCCCTCCGGCGAGATGCAGGTTCACGGCGTTCGCAGCTCCCTGGACGGCCCCCTCGACCACGCCGGCCTCGGACCCGGAAGAAGGGTTAGTGAAGACGAGAAGGAAGACCGGAGTGTGGTTCTGAAGGTCGGCGGCGAAACCCGCCGGGATCACGAGACCCGCGCTCAGGTCGTTGTGCGCGAGGTACGTCGAAAGGTTGCCCGCGCTCGCTGAGACCAGGGAGACCGAGACCGCCCCGGTCTGGTTGAGGGCCGATAGAAACGCTACGCTCGCCCCCGAGTTGTTGTCGAGGTTCTCCACGGTGAGGGGAACCTGGCTGCTTCCGGTGTTGGAGAAGACCGCCCCGAAGATCAGGATCAGAATCACGGGGAAGATCAACGACATGAACAGGCCGAGCGGGTTCCGGATGTATCCCTTCGCGAACGCCGGGAAGTACGCCCCCACCCGACGCAGGTTCATGGCGGTCCCTCCGATGCCGCCTCGGAGAACGACCCGTCCTCGAGCCGACCGACCATTTGGATGAAGACGTCCTCGAGCGTGTCGGTCCGGGTCGAGAAGCTCTCCCACCGCAGGCCGCTCGCCGCGACAGTCTCGAGGATGCGAAGCGCGTCCGCCTTCGACCCGAGCTCGACCTCGACCCCACCGTCGACTCGCTCCACGTGAAATCCGAGAGCGGTGAGTCGGTCCGCGAGCGCGGGTTCCCCGACGATGCGCAGCCGCTCGGGCCGACCGTAGTGGGAGATGATCTCGGTCGGAGAGCCGGTCGCAATGATGCGGCCGCGGTGGATGATCGCGATGCGGTCCGAGAGCTGCTGGGCCTCGTCCAGGTAATGCGTGGTCAGGAACACCGTCCGTCCTTCACTCCTCAGGCGTCGGATCACATCCCAGATCGAACGGCGTGCTCGCGGGTCGAGCCCCGTCGTGGGCTCGTCCAGAAAACAGAGCTCGGGGTCGTTGACGAGGGCGAGCGCGACACCGACCTTCTGGTGCTGCCCCCCCGAAAGCGTGTCGTAGTGGTTGTCCGCCTTGTCGGTAAGCTCGACGCGCGCGAGAAGCTCGTCCACGTCGACCTTCACGGCGAAGAGGCTCGCGTACAGTCGCACGGCCTCGCGGGGGGTGAGTTTCGGGAAGAAGTGGAAGTCCTGCGGGATCACTCCGACCCGCGTTCGGAGCTTGCCGATCTGGGCCCAGGGGTCGAAGCCCAGCACGCGAACCTCCCCGCTGGTCCGGCGGCGCAACCCCTCTAGGATCTCGACCGTGGTGGTCTTCCCGGCGCCGTTCGGGCCGAGGAACGAGAACACCTCGCCCGTGTGGACCTCGCAGTCCACCCCGTCGACCGCCCGAAGCGACCCATAGATCTTCACTAGGTTCGAGACTTCGATGCTCGTGGTCATAGGTCCCTTCCTGCCGCGGGTTCCGGACCGTCGGCGGTGAACGGTCTTCGAGTCAACTCCAGCAGCTTAAGGATGGGCTGCGGGAAGGTTCACGAAGCAAGCGACTTCGAAGCGAACGAGGAGCTCAGCGGCGGGCGGGAGGAGCGGCAGGGCACCGGGATTCGTCTCTTCGGGACCGTTTCGTCAGCTCCGGAAAGTTAGGGTTACCGTTCCCGAGCTCGTCCGTCCGGGCCCAATTGATTTAGCCCCCGACTTCGTCTAGCTCAGGGAGAGCTGGGGAAGCGAACGACACCGAAAGACCATGGATCCGAAACCTGAACCCCGTAACCCGATCGCGCGTGTCCCGGAGAGAACCCTGACGTGGTGGGCGTACTCCGTCTACGTGGTCTTCGCTCTCGGGGTCGCCCTGATTGTGGCGACCGCCTACCTGGTCATCACGGCACCGGGGCTGTTCCGAGTCGACCTCCCCGGCGCGTTGCTGGGGGTTGCGGTATTCTTGATGGGATTGGCCGTCCTCGACCGGCTGCCTCGCACGGTCGAGGTAGGCCCGGGCGGCGTCGAATTCCGCTACCTGCTGAGCCATGTCAAGCTGAGGTGGGACCAGCTCGCGGCTCCGACCGTCGCCGGGAAAGGGTTCGTTGCCTTCCGGGCGGTGACCGGCGCCCGAGGCGTCTGGGGTTCGCTGACCGTTACGGTAGGGCAGGCCCGCGAGATCCTCTCGCATCCCGCTTGCCCTTCCTTCGACCTACCCGACGACGTCGCGAACGAACTCCGCTCGCCATGAGCCGACCTCGCAATTGAACCCCAGGACCGACTCACGCCGGGCGAGGCGGGGTGCCGTTCGGGGTAGGGTCTGGGTTAGGGAGGAGCCGGTTGGGCGACGGGGGAACCGACCGCAGGCGCGGGAGACAATGCCTGCGTGGGGGCCGCCTCGCCTTTCGCGCGGAGCACGAACCCGAGTACCAGAAGGGCTGCGCCTACGACGATGAGCGCCGTGGGAGCCGTGCCCAGCGCAGAGGTGATCTTGAACGTGACCGTCGATGGACCGTACCAACCCAGGACGACGAGCTCGATCCCGCCCCCGTTCGGCGGGTTGAGCGTGAAGCTTCCGCCGGTGGCGTTCTCCCATGTCACGGGACCGGGGATCCTTCGGTCCGAGCAGGAGCTCGAGCAGGTACCCGCTCCGACCAGGACCTTGGTACTCGAGTTGGAACTCCACGAGACGGCGACCGGGATGCTACTGGTGATCGAGTACCCGCTGACGTTTTCCACGTACGCAGCGCCGGTGAGGAATTGGACCGATTCCTTCTGGTCGTTCTGTGGGACCACGGGAACGAAGAGGAGAACCCCGCCGATCACGATCAGGACGAGCCCGACCATCACCAGCGTCCATCGCATGGATTCCGCACCCGACGGGCGAAGGGAATACCCGTAGAAAGAGGGTGCGACTATGGCTCGCGAAGGTCCGGTGGGCGGTATCCCCAACCGATACTCGGCCGCACACGGTAAATCACCGTCTCGGCCGTAGGGCGACCTGTGTTGAGTTTGCTGACCGTCCAGGTCCTCGCGGGCGTGACTCTCGCAACGCTCTTGGGTGGCTTCCTGCTGGGACGCGCCCGGCAGCATACGCCCCGATCGGCCACTCGTGTCGTGGCCCAGCGAGGCCCCGCCCGATGGACCGAGGTGGTCTGGGTCGTGGGAGCCCTCGTTGTGGTCTTGTGGTCCGTCGGCGTGTTGCTCGCGCCCGCCTACACCTATGACTGGCCGGGGCCGCGGGATTTCCCGTATTCCGGGGTGGTCCAGCTCCTCGGGTTCCTCGTCGCAATCGCCGGCGGGCTCCTCTTCTTCGCCGCGGTGCGCGCCCTGGGAGCTCAGATGACCCCAGCGATCCAGGTGCAGGAGGGCCATCGGTTGGTGCAAGAGGGCCCGTACCGATTCATTCGACACCCGGCGTACACGGCCATCGTGACCGGGGCGGCTGGACTCAGCGCCCTGTTTCTCAGCCTGCCGCTCGCTCTGATCACGGTCGTCCTGGCCGGCATCGCGGTCTACCGGGCCCACTTGGAGGAGGAGCTGCTCGGGTCCCCGGGCGCGTTCGGGGAAGTGTATACCGCCTACGTCTCCCGGACCGGACGGTTTCTGCCCCGAATCCGTTCGAGACCCTAGGCGGCCGGGGGGAACGACCGGATTGCCGCTCGTCGATCACGTGCGTAAGCCCCGGGGCCGTCACGCCCAATACTCGTCCGACATTGGGCTTCGAGCGTCGTTTCGATGACCGCCGTGAGAACCGTCGCCGCGCACGAGATCGTCCAAGCGGCGTACCCTCGGCCCGTGACCGAGAGGGATGAGATCGGCATGGCGGTCGGAAAGGCGATCGACGAGACGCTGTCCCGCTACAGCCACGAGTTCAGCCAAGCCCGCCGACCCACTCTCACATCGATGAGCCGACTGGCGACCGAGATCCTGGACCGGGAGCTGGCCGACGCCGACGCCCAGCTGACCTCCAAGGACCGGGACCAACAGCTCTCGGAGGTCTTCGGCGTTCTCCAGGCGTTCCGTCGGAGCGAGGTCATGGGATTGACCCGACCCCGGAGCCGTATGATCCTGATCAACGAGCGGGTCGGGGTCTACGCGCAGCCGGACTACTGGAACGGCCGCGACCGGTTCTACGAGATGAAGAGCTACCATGCGAGCCCGATGCCGCCGGACGTGCAGCTCCAGCTCCAGCTGTTCCAGTGCGCCTTCCCGAGCTTCCGCGCGTTCCTCGCCTGCTTCGACCGCCACGCGACGCCGGTCACCGCTACGATCGAGAGCATCCCGCCGCTGGAGCGGGAGGCCACCGACGAGGTCCTGAAGCTCGCCTATCGAACAGGACTCGAGAAAGGCACCGAGAAGGTTCTCGAGTACATCGACAACCCCATCGTCCGCTACTCGATCCCCGTCTAGCGCGGTCGCTACGGGTCGAGGGTCCTGCGTAGCGGATGGCCTACTTCAACGCCCCGACGACCTTCTCGACCGCGTCCAGAATCTCCCCGGAACGAGCCACCTTGGTCAGCGTGTTGATGTCGTTGTAAAGCGGTCGGTCCTCTTCCAGCTTCTTCACGTACTTCCGAATGACCTCGTAGGCCGCCTGGCAGCCCTTCGAGGGCTTCGTCGGCGCGCGGAACTCAAAGGCCTGGGCCGCGGCCATGAGCTCGATCGCGACGATCGACCAGGAGTTCTCGATGATCTGTCGCGCCTTGATCGCCGAGGTCATGCCCATGGAGACGAAGTCTTCCTGGTCGGCCGCGGCTGGTATGGAGCCGGTGGCGGCGGGGTGGGAGAGCACGCGGTTCTCCGCGACCAGCGCCCCCGCCGTGTATTGCGAGAGCATGAGCCCCGAGAACATTCCCGCCCCCTTCGTGAGGAAGGCCGGCAGCCCGACCGAGAGGTGGGAGTTCAGCAGACGGTTCGTCCTTCGTTCCGAGAGCACGCCCACGGTGGTGACGACCATTCCCATGACCTCGATACCGAAGGCCATGGGGGTCCCCTGGAAGTTCGCCCCGGTGAGGACGAGCTCCTCGTCGGGAAAGAACGTCGGATTGTCCGCTGCGTGGTTCAGCTCAATCTCGAGCATGTACCTCGTCCAGGCCAGAGCGTCCTTGGCCGCGCCCACGACCTGGGGGCTCGACCGCAGGGAGTACGCGTCCTGCACCTTCTTCCCGGGGCGCTTCAGCAGGTCGGAGCCTTCCGTGATCTTCCGGATGTTCTCCGCGCACGCTTGAGCGCCCGGGTACCCCCGCACGTCGTGGACCCGGTGGTCGTACGCCTTCATGTTGGCGTTCAGCGCTTCCAGCGTCATCGCGAGCGCGACCTCCTGGGTCTTGAGCCACCGCTCGGCGTCGACCAGCTCGATGCAGCCCATGGCCGTCATCACGTTGGAGCCGTTGATCGAGGCCAGCCCGTCCCTCTCCTTGAACACGATCGGGGAGAGCCCGGCCGATTTCAACGCCTCGACGCCCGGCAGTCTCTTGCCCTGGTAGAACGCCTCCCCCTCGCCCATGAGGACCAGGGCCATCTGGGCCATCGGGGAAAGGTCCCCGCATGCGCCGACGGACCCCTTCTGGCACATCACCGGGTTCACACCCCGGTTGAGCATCTCCACCATCAGGTCCACGACCTCGTGCCGGATGCCTGAATGGCCCCAGCAGTGGGTGTTCAAGCGCGCGAGCATCGCGGCCCGCGCGTCCTCTTCCGCGATCGGGTCCCCGCACCCCGCCACGTGAGAGTAGACCAGGTACCGCTGGAACTGCTCGACCTGTTGGGGGTTGAGAACGACCTCGGACAGCTCGCCGATCCCAGTGTTCACACCGTACATGATCTCCTTGGCGACGATCTTACGCTCCAGGAGCGCGCGGCACTTGTCGATACGACCCCGCGCTTCCTTGCTGATCGATATCTTCTCGCCGCCCCTGGCTATCTTGACCACGTCCTCGGCCTTCAGAGAGTGCCCGTCTAAAACTACCATAGCAACAATCACTCACCTTTCCGGACTTTCCACCGGTCACCGCCCGGTGGCCGTAAGTACTTTCTCGGGAGGGGCAGTGCGAAGGAGAAATCACTTCGTCAACCCTAGTAGACGAAGGTGCGGAACCTTTCCGCCGCGGCGAACCCGGGCGAGGGACGTACGACATGGCGGGATGTCCCGGTCGACCTCGAGGAGGATCCGAGCGGACGAACCGGGTAGGCGGACGTAATGTGGGCCAGAGAGTTCCTACCTTGAACGGCCATGACAAACTCCTGCCCCGAATGTGGAACTTCGATGGATTTCGAACAGCGCGAGGTCCGCCTGCGGACGGGCACCTGCCCTTCCTGTGCGAAGGAGTTCGCGTTCGTGGAAGGGACCACGGTCTCCTCTCGCCTGGGCTCGGTCCCGTCGGGGCCGACCTCCTCCCCCTCGGGAGAGGGGGCGCCGGTGACGGAGGGCACCGAAGGAGGGCCCGAGTGCGAGGAGTGCGGGTCCCTTCTTTCGTTCCGGGAAGGCAAGGGCGGGTCGCTTGAGGTGATCTGCCCCGACTGCGAGACCACGACGGTCTTCGTTCCGAAACGCGAGTCCACGAGGCCCGAGAGAGAGCGGGAACGGCCCGAACGATTCGAATCGGGAACGCCTCGCAGCCGGCCCTGCCGGAAATGCGGGGCTCCGCTGCGGTTCTCCACCGGCGACGACGGCATGCTCGTGGGGGAATGCGAAGCCTGCGGGAATCGGTTCACGTTGCCCCCGCGCATTGACGGTGGGAGCGGCGGTCGGGGGGACCGCGGTCCACCGCGGTACGGACGGCGGGAGTACCGGTCCGGCCCGGGGTCTCGACCCCCCTACCAGAGCCGGGGAAGCGACCGCGGGGGTCGACCGTTCCGAGGGTCGGACCGCCGTGGGCCTCCTCGATACAACGACGACGACGATAGTCGCCGGAAGCGACGGCGGCGCGAAGAGTAGCGGCGGCGGGCCCGACGGACCACCGCTGACGATCGCGCCGGCCGCCATTTGATTAGCCACCGTAATATACAAAATAATAATATATTCAGACGCAGAAATTCGCTTCGTGTCCGCCGGCGGTGCCGCGGTGTCGGGTCCCAAGAACCGGGCCGCCCCCGATTCTCCCGAGGAGGAACTCTGGCGGAGTCTTCTCGAAGCGTACCACGCGGTGCGGCTCCGGCAGACCGTCCTCCTGACCCGTTTCAGCCTGTCGGTCTCAGAGTACCACGTTCTCCGATTGTGCTCCCGGGCACCGGCGATGGCCTCGGAGATTGCCCATGCCATCGGGATCACGCCCGCGGGGGCCACGGACCTGATCGACCGACTGGAGGAGCGGCACCTTGTCGTGCGGGCGTCCCACCCCGAAGACCGTCGGGCCCTGCTGATTCGGCTCACCCCGGCCGGTGAGCAACTCTTTCGTGAGGCACGAGCGGCCGAGCAAGCGATACCGCGTGCCATCCACGGCATGATGACGGACGCGGAGCGACGGGGACTGGCCCTCGGCCTCGCCGCGCTGAATCGGGCTCTCACCGGGGATTCCGTCTGAACGGTAGGAGGCTATCGGGGATGGAGTACAAGTGGACGGTCCTTACTAACACGACCCTGGGCGCCCTGATGGCGTCGATCAACGGGACGATCATCCTGATCTCGCTTCCCGTGATCTTCCGGGGCCTGGACGTCGACCCGTTCCTCCCGAGCAACTTCACCCTCCTCATCTGGCTCCTGCTCGGCTACGGGGTCGTGACGGCGACCCTCCTCGTCACCTTCGGCCGTATCTCCGACATGTGGGGGCGCGCCCGGATGTACAACCTCGGGTTCGCCATCTTCGCCGTCGGTTCGGTGATGCTGTTCCTGACCCCGAACACGGGGACCCTCGGCGCCTGGGAGCTGGTCGGGTTCCGGGTCGTCCAAGGGATCGGGGGCGCGTTCCTGTTCGCCAACTCCGCCGCGCTCATCACCGACGCCTTTCCCCATGACGAGCGGGGAAAGGCGCTCGGGATCAATCAGGTCGCCGCGATGGGCGGGTCGGTCGTCGGGCTGGTCCTGGGCGGCGTGCTCGCTGGCATCAGCGACATTCACGTGGGGGGGCTCGTCCTGCCCGCGTGGCGGGTGATCTTCCTCGCGAGCGTTCCGTTCTCGATCGGTGGGACCGTCTGGGCGTACTTCAAGCTCCACGATGTCGCCAAGATTCGGAAAGGCCAGCGGGTCGACTACATCGGGAACGCCACGTTCGGAATCGGCCTGACCCTGCTCCTGGTCGCCGTGACCTACGGCCTCCTGCCCTACGGAGGCCAGAGCATGGGCTGGTCGAGTCCCTGGGTCTGGTCGGGCATCGTGGGCGGGCTCGCCCTCCTGGTCGCGTTCATCTTCGTCGAGACCCGGGTCCAAGACCCGATGTTCCGGCTCGAGCTCTTCCGGATCCGGGCCTTCGCCGCGGGCAACCTCGCGGGGCTCCTCGGGTCGATCGCGCGCGGGGGCGTGATGTTCATGATGGTCATCTGGTTCCAGGGGATCTGGCTCCCCCTCCACGGCTACTCGTTCGCGCAGACGCCGTTCTGGGCCGGCATCTACATGATGCCGATGCTGGGCGGCTTCGTCGTCCTGGGGCCGCTGAGCGGCTGGCTCTCGGACCGTTTCGGGGCGAGGTACCTGGCGAGCGCGGGGATGGCGATCAGCGCGGCGACGTTCGTGTTCCTGCTGTTCTTACCGTACAACTTCGAGTACTGGCAGATGGGCCTCCTCCTCTTCGTTAACGGCTGCGGGATGGGGATGTTCGCCGCCCCGAACACGGCGGCGATCATGAACTCGGTTCCCGCCGAGGACCGGGGAGCGGCATCGGGGATGCGCGCGACGCTGCAGAACGCCGGCATGCAGCTCTCGATGGCGGTCTTTTTCACCATCGTGCTCGTGGGGCTCGCGAACGGGCTTTCCGGTTCGGTCTCCAGCGCCCTCAGCGCCGCCGGCGCGACCGGTCCGGCCGCGACATCGCTGTCGAACCTCGTCGCGTCAAACCCGACGGGAGCGCTCTTCGGGGCGTTCCTGGGCCAGAATCCGATGGGATTGTACCTTTCGTACTTCCCACCGGGCACGTTCTCTCCCGCGGTCGTGGCGACCCTCACTTCGAAGCAGTTCTTCCCGAACGCGGTGGGGCCGGCCTTCCTCAATGGGATCGACCTAGCCTTTGGGATATCGGCCGTCCTGACAGGGGTGGCCGCGGTGATCTCCCTGATGAGGGGGGGCCGGTACGTCCATGAACTCGACTCAGAAACTGCTCGCCGCGCCCCCTCATCGCCGGCTCCGACGGTTCCGGAAACTCCGGTGATCCAGGCTCGGAAGCAGTGAGTCCCGGCGGTCACCGGAAGATGCTCCGGAGGCGATGGGGCGCATTCCCGAAGAGGGACTCCTCGGCCAGGCGAAGGATGCGTTGCGGGTCTGCATCCGGGCCCGACGGAGGCTCGGCCGAGGACGGAAGCGCCCGGTCCGCGGGGGGATTGTCCTTTAGTGTTCGACCTGAGTAGGTAGTACGTCGGATGGACGGAGGCGAGAGGACGAGATGACGACGGAATGCGAGACCCCGGGCTGCCTGCACCAGCGGCGCCTCCATGGGGCCGACAACCGTTGCCGGGCGTGCGCCTGTACCGCCTACACCCGGAATGCTCCTCGCCACCAGACGAAGGCCGAGAGAAAGCAAGTGGCCCAGGCCCTCCGCAACTGGTAACCCCCGACGGAACGGCCGATCTCGGCCGGTTCTCTGCCTCGTAACGGGGCCAGGAGGAACCGCGCGAACACCTTTCTTGACAACACTAAGTCCTCGGCCCTCCCTCTCCCGCAGGATGAGCGGGGAGGTCGAGTTCGACCGGATCGCACCGGTGTACGACGAGACCCGTCAACCTCCGTCCGAAGAGGAGCTCCAGGCGCTCTTCGGGTTGCTCACCGATTGCCGAACGGTCCTCGACGCAGGAGTAGGGACCGGGCGCTTCGCCGTTCCGTTGCGCGCCCGGGGTTTCGAGGTTGTGGGCGTTGACCTCTCCCTCGGCATGATGCGACGGGCTCGGGCCAAGGGGATCGGGGCGCTCGTCCGAGCCAATCTTCTCCACCTTCCCCTGCCGGACAAGGTGGTCGACGCGGCCTTCATGGCCCACGTCCTTCAGCTCCTTCCCGACCCGCGGCCGGCGCTCTCGGAGCTCGGCCGAGTGGCTCGTCGACAGGTCGTGGTCCAGCTTCCGGATTGGTTTGATCGGCATCCCACGGGCGTCTGGCGTGATCGGCGAACGAGATATCGCGAGTTGGCCGCCGAGCTCGGTCACCCACTGCCCGAGCGGGGGAAACGCTACTACCACACGCTCGAGGAACTCTCCGCGATCGCGCCTCCGAAGACCGTCCGAGTCGTGTCCCGCCCGCCCCCCACGGACCGGACCCCGGACGAACGGGTCGCACGGTGGGGGGCCATGATGTTCGGGAGGGACCAGATTCCCCCCGAGGTTCATGCGGAGATCGTTCGTCGACTCCTTGCGGAGCATCCGATTGACCCCGCGTTCTGGACCCGACCCCGGATCACGCGGTTCGTGGCCTGGGAGCCGAGCGCGCTCGAGGCGACGGCCTAACGATTAAGCCGTCCGTCTCGATGGAGGACCGAGAAGGCTCCGTTCGAGGACCGAGAGCGGACCGTTCGGAGGCAGGTATGGCGAACGCTTCAGGAAGTTCCGTAGGAGCGCCGGTCGTCGATGGCGTCGGTTGGATCCCCGGCGGTTTCGTGAACATCTACACGTATCGGGAGGGGGAGGAGACGTATCTCATCGACACGGGATGGGCTCGGAAGGCGAAGCCGATCGTTCGGGCCTTCCGGGACGCCAACGTCCCTCTGGACCGCGTGGGGAAGGTGCTGCTGACCCACCATCATATGGACCACATGGGAGGGGCGGCGTATCTGCGGGAGAACATGCCCGCGCCGCTCGCCTGTCACACCGACGACGCTCCGTTCGTGGACGGGCGAGTGAAACCTCCAGGGCCGCTGCTGATGCGCCTCTTCGTCCGGACCCACCCCGCACCGGTCGCGATCTCGCTCAAGGACGGAGACCGGGTCGGACCGTTTGTCGTCGTTCATGTCCCGGGTCACACTCCGGGAGAGGTGGCCTTCTATCATCCGGTTCGGAAGATCCTCTTCTCCGGGGACTCGGTGGTCGAGCGAAAAGGACAGGTCACGCTCCCCGCCGCGAAATACGCCGCGGACCTCGACCAAGCGGTCCGGTCGCTCGCCCGCCTCCGGGAACTCGATGTCGAGGTCCTGCTCCCGGGCCATGGGGTCCCCGTCACCAAGGGGTTCGGTCCGCTTCTCGACGACCTCATCCAACGGGCCCCGACGGAGTTCCTTCACCGCTCCCACGTCTGAGCCCGAAGTGTCGACTCGGTCGGGGTACCGGGAGGCGGTCCCGCTCGCCGACGGGTCAGGGGATCGTCGCGAGGTCCTCGAGCAACATCCGCTGGTCGTCTCGGTCGCGCACCGTCGCACCGATCCGGCGGGCCTCTCGGAGATAGCGGTCTCGGGCCCGCCGCTTCCCTGCCACCGCGGACGCGCGTGCCAGGGCCTCGTACGCGTAGGCAAGGTAGAAGCGGCCCAGGCCGCCCCGGCGGGCAACCTCGAGGGACCGGCGGGCGTGGTACAAGGCCGGTTCGGCCCTTCCCAGGGTGGAATAGACCCGAGAGACCTGCCACTCCGCGATCGAGATGTTGCGCGCCGTTCCCGCTTGACCCCAGTGGTAGCGGGAGGCATGGGCGGCGTGGATCATCTGGTCGGTCGCGTCCGCGCTCCGCTTCTTCAGGTCCAGGAGTGACCACGTGTAGTTGAACAGGTCGGCGCCGACCTTCCGATGCTGACTTCGATCGAGGGGGTCCGCGGTGCGTCGCACGGTCTCAGGCAGCGACGGCCCGATTAGGAACTTTCGCCTACCGGGGGGTCGGCAAGGTCCCGTGGTCACCCTTTCTCGAGCTTCCCCGTTCTTTCGAGGGAGACCTGCGGGCGGCCCTTGTAGTCCTTCACCCAGCCCTCGACGATTCGGACCTTGTCTCCTTCCGCGACCAGCTCGACCTCGTCGCCCCAGAGCACGAGGGAGATCTCTCCCGTTCCGTCCTTCAGGGTCCCGTTCCGAACCTTCTTCCGACCCCCGGTCCGTTGCTCGACCTCTCGGACGGGCTCGAGCTTCACGACCGTAGCCTCGAAAGTAGCGACGCGCCCGGGTCGAAGGTCGGAAACGAAGGTCTTCGGAGGAGCGCTCGTCGCCATCGATGCCCTCACCCTAGCTTGCCGAATAGGCTCTTCGCCTCAGCCGGCCGCGGGTTCCCGGATCCGAGGGGGGGGTAGGCGGGATGGGAGTAACTACGGGCAACTCACCCTAGAGGGAACAGCCCGCGACCGACGCTCCGTACCATCCTCCCCCGATGAGGGTGACGGCGATGATGGCGAACGGTATGACCGTGGCCCACGCGCCGGTCCGGTAGAGCAGGGCGCCCAGTACCGCGACCGCCACGCCGAACAGGATCAGGGCGTCGCCTCCATTGCAGACCCCGTAGAACACGAAGCCGGCAACCACGAGCGCGAGGCAGACGACCACCATCATCGCATCGACGAAATGCGAGCCGGCCACGGATGGGGAAGGCGTCGTCGGCATAAATCCCGCGTTCCCCGGCGGGTCCATGACCCCCCCGAGGCCTTCGGTGCAGACCGGTGCTGCGCGCGGGACCGGGAAAGGGCTCGACGACCGGAGCGCTCAGGTCCCCGAACCGGCCCGACGGCCGGCCACGGCGGTCGGCTTCGTCCTCGCCCGGTGGGGTGCCTTCCCGAACGCGGACGACCCGCGAGGCCCCATGGGGACCCGCGTGCCGGTGCGCGCTACGGTCTCCGGCTCGACGCTCCGGTTGATCGTGACCTCGTTGACGATGATCAGCATCTCGAGCGCCATGTCCAGGTTGTACGCGATCCGCTGGGCCGCAACGGCGACCTTCCGGTTCGGGATGCGCCGACAGATCGACTGGCCGAACCCGGCGTCCCGGGGGAGCACCTCCCCGATCACGTTGAGCGTCGCGTTCGCGTCCACCACGGACAGGCGGTCGAAGGCGTCCATCGTACGGGTCAACAGGAGCTCGAGTCGCTCGATCCGGCTCACGATCTCGCGGGTCATGGAACCCGGCAGCCGCCGCAGCCCGGGGAGGTTCGCCTCCAGCTCAGTTCCAATCCCGTGGACCAGGTCGCCCGTGACCTCGAGCACTTTCGCGACCAGACGGTAGCCGATCTGGTAGTGATGGCTCTCGACGTCGATGTTCCGGGCGATCCGGGGACTGTCGGAGGAGAGGAGGAGCTGACGGACCATCAGGAGGTAGAACCGGTCGATCTCCTCCTCGATCGTCTCGATGACCTGGAGCGGGGGAGTCTGCCTCCCTGAGAGGGCGGCACCGCAGGCCTCGAGCTCCGTGCGGAGCATCTGGACGACTCGATGGAGCAGGCGGGGAAGTTCGTACTTGCCGGGGTCGATGAAGTTCTGGATCTCCACTTCCTCGGGGGAGTCCCCGACCACGGTCATCCCGAGGATCCGGTCGACCAGGCGATGGATCTCGCTCCGCTGGGCGGGCGTCAGCCCGTTCCGGGCGGTGACGAGGACCTGGTCTTGTCCCGTGATGTAGCTCCCGACGAGCAAACGGCCGAGCAGGTTCGGGGGAGCTCCTGTGGCGTCGATCCGCAGCACCTTCTGGATGCGACCGTCCAAGATCGTCGGCTCGAGGCGCCCTTCCCCGAGCTCGTGGGCGGCGAGCGCCGCGGCTCGTAGAGCGGGCGCGCCGGTGGGGGCGCGATGCACTTCGGGGGCGAGCGGCGGTTCTCGAGAGGTCCCCGGAAGAGCGAGCTCCTCTTCCACGTGTTCGAGAACGGCGCTGACCTGGTCCCGGTCGATCGGCTCGCGAACCGAGGTGATCGTGCTGACGCCCATCGACCGGACCGCCTCGTCCACGTCCGGGGAACCCGCGAGCACGGCGACGCGAGTCTCCGGCCAACGTCGATGGACCGTCCGAAGGAGCGTCATTCCGTCCCTCCGCGGCGTGCGGAGTTCTGTGAAGACGAGGTCGAACGGCTCTTGCTCGAGGCGGTCGAGCCCCTCCTGAGCGGACGCGGTCGCGACGGTCGTGTGGCCCAACCGGACGAGCAGCTCCGAAAGAGCCCGGCGGGAACGACGGTCGTCGTCCACGATGAGCAATCGCACGACCCCGAACCGCCCGCTCCCAAGATAAGGCCTCTCCCGAGCAGCGGCGCCGGCCTATAGGTCCTGGACCGCGAGCAACTGGACCCGGGTGTTCTCCAGGCGCTGCCCGATGACCGGCAGGAGCCGCTGAAGGAAACGGTAGCCGTCGACCGGCCGGGATTCCAATGCGTGGCGGAGGACCGACGTATCGAGCGAGACGACCCTCGTTTCCTTGACCGCCCGCCCGTCGAACTGCCAGAGATAGGGGGGACAGATCCAGGACCAGCCGAGCACCTCACCGGGCCCGATGGTCTGGACGGGCCGCCGCTTCCCGTCCGGCCCACCAACCTCCACGGCGACCTCGCCGTGGAAGACCAGGTGGAACCGGTCGGCGACGTCCCCTTCCCGGACGAGCAGCTCGCCGGTCTCGTAGGTGGTGTCGACCGAGCCTTGGCTCACCGCCTCGACCAGTGCGGGATTCAGCCCGCGCAGGAACGGATGGTCGGAGACCCGGAGGCGCGGCTCCTCTTGTCGGGAGTCCCGGCTCGTGATCACACCGTACCAAACGTCGGACGTGTCCATGGTTCGCTCCGCTCCCGTCGGGGGCGTTCGAGAATCCCATCCCTCCGATGCACCGCGTCCTGGGATGGACGGGGGGCACCGGAAGGAGGGGGTCCCCTTCCGGTCCGAGGCAGCCTATCCGTGTTTTCCTTGACCGTTCCTACGGGGCGCTGGCCAGGTGCGCCGGCAGCGTGACGTCCAGGTACCACAGCGCGGCGATGCCGGCGAGCGCCATCGCGACCACGAAGATGAGCATCGTGGTGCTGACGTAGACCGGGAGGTGGAACGACGGGCGGACGCTCAGGTCCTCATCCGGCGTGCCCGAGGGTCCCACCGGGACGATGGGCTGAGCGGCCCGGCTCGAGGCCTGGATCGACGGGTGTCGCCGGGCGATGGCCGACGGGGTGCCGAACGCGAACGCGGTGCCGTCCGGGTGCGCGAGGTAGTGGTCGGCGACGAGCGTCGCGGGGAACGCAAGGATGCCCGCCAGTCCGAACGCGCCGTAGAGCAGGAACGTCTCGAGGGGGTCCTTGGTCATTCCGAGGACCCAGCCCTGGTACCCGTAGGCGATGGTGACGCCGCCGGCGACGAACCCGAAGAGACCGGCGTACTGCAGCTTGAGCGAGAGCGCCATCGAGACGCCCACGACGAGCAGCGTCAGTCCGAACAGGGTGTAGACGTCGTTGAACAGGATGTTGTAGGAGCTCAGGTACGGCCCAGGGTACTGCCAGACCATCTCGCCCCATATGCCGAAGGTCGTGGCGATCGCCCCGAGCCCAATGACCGGGATCGCCGCGCCGCGGAGGGTGCTCTTGAGGCCCTGGGCGTCGTTGCGACGCATC
Source organism: uncultured Thermoplasmata archaeon (assembly GCA_963735185.1). Lineage (GTDB taxonomy): Archaea > Thermoplasmatota > Thermoplasmata > Lutacidiplasmatales > UBA184 > Lutacidiplasma. Next base: position 1,056,902 of record CAVTJV010000007.1, on the reverse strand, counting down.
GTCAGGAATCCCAAGAACCCCACGTAGCCGAAGAGGACGGCCGCGATCAGCAACAGAACTTCCTCGAATGCGAGGATATCGATGAATGCCATCGTCAGACCCCCTGAGTCTCGTTCGTCCGCTCGTCGGGCCACCGGCGCTTCTGTTCCGTTGCCTCGTGGAACCGTCGGGGGACCCTCGCCTTTCGCTGCCAGCTCGCTCTGTCGAATAGCCGCATTCCTTCTGCGTTTCGCATTGGCTGCCTCTGGTGGAGGGAAAGAGCTCGGAGGGTGATGCGGGTGCGCTCACTGCGATAAGGAGAGTAAGGAGAAGGGCCGGGAGGCGGCGGAGCCCACGATGGCCCCGGAACGGACCGTTAATGAGCTCGAGACCATGCCGTCGTGATGCGGCGGGCTCGGAGGGAACGGGAGGAGGGCCCGCCCGCGCCGGGATTCACTCGGCGGGTGCAACGGACGGGCTCCTCGTCCCTTTCCATCACCCTCCCGAAGGCCTGGACCGACTCCATGAACCTCCAGACCGGGGATACGCTACGGTTCCGGGACCTTGGGGGGGGGCGGCTCGAGGTCAGTCCCGCGAACGCGGAGAGCCCTTCGGAGCGGCGCCAGAAGCTCCTCCGGATCGACGCGACCGGGGCCCCCCCGAAGCTCCTGGCACGGCTCTTGATCGGAGCATACATCACCGGTCAGGACCAGATCATGGTGACCGCTCGGTCGGGGCTCACGCCCGAGCAGCGCCAGGAGGTCCGACGCACCGTCGCCCACGTGCTCGGCATGACGGTCGTCGAGGAGGAATCCGGTGGGGTCGAGGTACAGAACTTCGTCGACCCGGGCAAGTACCAGTTCCATCGTCTCATGAGCCAGGTCGTACGGATGCTGCGGACCGAGCTCGAGACCTGTCGGTCCGTCCTCTCCGGTGGGAACCGCGCCGCGCTCCAACAGATCGGCCCGATGGAGGACGAGATCGACCGGTTCTACCTCCTGATGGTACGTCAACTGCTGCTCTCCTCGGACGACTTCCAGATCGCCCGGGACATCGGCGTGGAGAGCCATCACTATCAGATCGGCTACCGTCTGGTCGCGAAGGTCCTCGAGGTCACCGGAGACCTCGTCTCCGGGGTCGCTCGCGAGCTCGGAGACAATCTCGCGAAGCTCCAGCGCCTACCGAAGTCCGCCGTCTCGGACCTGGTCACCCTGATCGCCCGCGTAGAACGGCTGCTCGAACGAACGATGGATGCCTTCGCTCGGCTCTCCGTCGTGGACGCGAACGCGAACCTGAACGAGATCGACGAGAGCCTGCCGTCCGACTACACGTTAGGTGACTCGATCGCCCGGCACGTCTCCGACCACCGGCTCGCGGTGTCGACCCAACGGGTCGTCTCGAACCTCCTGATGGCGTTGGAGATGCTGGTGATCTTCAACGAGGTGACGATCAATCGAAGCGTCGAGCCGGAGACCGTGGCGAAGACCGACCGTCAGGTGACGATGCACTCGCGAGAACCGGGGGAATCCTCGAAGTAGACGCACTTCCGGTCGGGAACCCCCTGCTAGGCCGGTACGAGAGCGCTCCGCCGCGAAGCGGCACCCTTCGGTCAGTTCGACTGTCGTTGCTTCCGAAGCAATGACCAGTTAATCGCTGCGAAGATCGCTCCCACGAGGATGAAGACGTCCGCCGTTCCGCCAATCGCGTCAATGACGATGAACGTGGCCATGTCAGAAGAGTTCTGGACTACGATCTGGTGGGTGAACTCGAGCACCATCCAGATCCCGGTCAGGACGAGCCCGGCGACCAGAAGGGCCAGGCTGACCTTCAGGTCCCGTTCCACCTTGCGACGGGAGATGGTGATAGAGTCGGTCACCGGCGGGGGCGGGGACGACACGGTCGACCCTCGGGACTCGAAGGTTCGGCTGGGCTATACGGACTCCGACGGGCCAAACCGCGAGAACGCCTCCGCGGGACGGAGATTCCGGCCTTCAGCGGCGGGCGCGGTTTCCCCCGAGGGGGACCTGGCGGCGGCGAGCGGCGATCCTGCGCTGACGGTCTTTGTGATGGCGCTTCTTTCCGGCGGCCGAAGGGCGTTTCCGTGGGGTCACTGCCATGATAGTTTCCTCTCGTATCGGCGGGGGCGCTACTCCAGGGGGTATCATAACGCCGTGGGGTGATGGCAGAACGCTCCCGAAACGGACCGAGAGGTTCGATGTGACCGTCTCGTGTGGGCCGCGTATCGGTGCGACCGAGCTGGTTCCGGGGATTGGGTAGGGGCAGACCCGTGTTCTTATCCACGGTGCACGTTCGCCCCGCCTGGAGATGGACGGAGCCCCGCGTCCTCCGGACGAGCCCTCCACCGCCGGTGGGGCCCTGACCCTTCCGGCCATCTCGCGCCACCTGCGCGCGCCGCGAAGGTGGCGCGGCGGTCCCGCGTGGCTCGTGATGATCGCCGACGTGGATGCTGCCAGCATCCTCACGGCGCTCGCTTCCGGAGCGAGCTACCGCTACGAGTTCATCTGGTTCCTCGTCGCCCTGACCGTACCTCTGTTCTTCATTCAGGAAGCCTCCGGCCGCCTTGGGTCGGCCTCGGGCAAGGGACTCGGGCAACTCACGCGGGAGCGTTTCCCGCCCCGCGTGGCCTCGGCCGCGGCCATCTCGATGGCCGTCGGCGACGTGCTGACCTACATCGCCGAGTACGCCGGCATCGCTCTCGGCCTGAGCCTGTTCGGGATCCCTCCCATCATCTCCCTTCCGCTCGCGTTCTTGGCCCATATCGGTCTGGTCGCCCGAGGAACCTACGCGTGGGTCGAACGCGTCCTCATCGCGATCTCGGCCGGCGTTGTCGTCTCGTTGGCCGTGGTCGTTCTCCAACGGGGGCTTCTCCCCTACCCATTGTTGGCGGGCTCGACCTCCCCTTCGTTCTTCGTTCTCCTCGCGGCGAACGCAGGGGCCGTCGTGATGCCGTTCATGCTGTACTTCCAATCCTCCGCGACCGCCGCGAAACGAACCTCGATCTCGATCTCTCGCCAATCGACCCTCCTCGGCGCCGTCGTCAGCGAGGCGCTCATGGTCATGGTCGTCATGATCGGTGCGGACGTGGGCGGGGCCTTCACGTTCGCAACGGGCGCCGGGTTCTCCGCGGCGCTGACCGCCGGTCTCGGGCAGTACGCGACCTATGCGCTCGGCGCGGGGCTCGTGGCGGCCGCGTTCCTCGCGCTCGTGGTGATCTCTCTCGGCAGTGCATGGGGAGTGACGGAGGCGCTCGGACTCTCCCCCAAGAGCGTCATCTGGATCTACGCCGTGGAGAGCATCCCCGCCGTCTTCGTCCCCCTGCTCTTCCCTCAACTTGTGACGCTCGTCATCGCGCTGATGGTGGCGATGGTCTTCATTCTGATCGTTCCCGGGATCTTCCTCGGCCGACTCTCCTCGGATTCCCGGGTCATGGGGTCCGACGCGTCGCGTGGGTTCTGGCGGCTGGCTTACTGGGCGAGTCTGGGTTTCGTGATCGCGGTGGGCGTTCTGGCCGTCGTTGTCTACCTGTGAGACCGCACTCGAGAACCCTTGTCGGGGCGGATCAGTATCTGAGACGATCGTTCTCGATCCAGGGTTCGGTAGCTCGAGTTCAGTCGAATCCGGCGCCGGCGTGCGTCAGGGGTATTTCCCGCCCCCGTAGTTGAAATAGTCCGCCTCGGGCAACTCCGAAAGCGCTTCGGCACCCATGCGGCTCGAGGCTCGCAGGGCGAGGTACGTGCCGACTCCAAGGATGACGAGCGGCCCCCCGATGAGAAAGATGTCGAAGACCAACAGTCCCGTAGCTCCCTCTCCGGAGCCGAGGGACTGGGAGAAGCCTTTGAACTGCGGGAGGAAGAGCGCGAGGAGAATCACGAAGACAATCGCGCCCGCGATGAAGATGAACGCGAGTGCGGCATAGTACGTTGAAGTGGAGGACGATTCGCGGTCCCATCCGGGGTCGGAGACCTCGCGACTCGGCATCGGAGAGTGGATGCTTCCCGGCTATAAGCGGATGCGGTTGTGGACCGGCAATACTTCATTCGGGCCGAACGATGGGAACGGCGGCCGACCGCACCGGTCCGATGCCCGTCGCCTCTCGATCGGCCCGCACTAGCGAACGCAGGTGCGGCGGTCGGCGATGTCTGAGTGGCGCGCTTTCCGCCTAACGCGGACGCGTCCCGAGACCTCTTAATCGGCCCGACCGTGAGCCTCGGCACTATGAGCGGCTCACTGCCCTGGTCACAAACGACGCAGGCGCCTCCGTCGAACGACCCCTCCGCGGTGCTCCAGCGGATCGAGCAGAAGACTCAGAACACCTATCACTGGGTGAGAATCACCTTCGTTGCGGTCGTCGTGCTGGGAATCCTTATCCTGCTTTTCGGATAGACCGCAATCCAGAAGGGTGGTCTGGTCCTCCGTGGGCCACGGGTCTCCAACCGCACTACCCTTTCCTCCGAAGGCGTGCGTCCCCACTGAGCACGATCTCCCCGGAGGGCAAGGGATCGTGCGGAGACACTGCCTGGCTCCATCGTAGATTGAACCCGTGACCGCCTGGGCCCGGCGTCTCGGCGACGTCCGGGGAGGCCCTCAAATAGCGCGACCCCGCTCGTAATCCCCGGCCGTCGATGGCGGATTGGTACAACGCGGTCACCTGGGGCGTCCTCGGGGCTCTCTCCGCCCTGAACCTCCTCGTCCTCGTGTACGGCACCGAGTGGGGAGCGCGCGTCCGTCCCTGGGTCCTGAGGGCCCTGCGACGGGTCTCGGGGCGGGACGACCTGCGTTGGCTCGATTGGCAGCCGCTGCTCGCCGCCGCGGGAGTCGCCTTCGCCTGCGTCAGCGCCTACGGGATCCTGAGCGGGTCGTACGCCTGCCGCCCGGGGGGAAGCGACCCCATCACGATCCTGAACTCGGGGAAGGCGTTCTGGGCGGGCCAGAACCCCTTCACGGTTTCGGAATGCGGAATCGCCGCTAGTCAGATCCCGTACGGCCTCGCCGCCGTGCTCATCACCGCGCTGGGGAGCCTCGGTGGATTGCCGGGCGTCTACCTGGTCTGGGGGGTGGTGGCCCTGGTTCTCGTCCCCCTTACGTGGGCGGTGTCGGGCTCCGACCGGCGCTACGTCACCGTGTTCGTGGCGACCTCGGCGCTGTTTGTCCCGGTCGTCTGCTCCCAGATCGACGGGGTGACGAACGCCATCGTCCCGACCACGGTCCTTCTCTCCCTCTATCTCGCCCAACGGAGCGAGCTCCTCGGTGCTGCGGTCGGAGGGTTCCTCTCGACCGCCCGGTTCCCGAACCTGCTTCCGATCCTGGGCGAGACGGGGTCATTCCCTCGCCGTCGCTACCTCTCGTTCGTCACCGCGTTGGCCGTGTTCGGTGGAGTGACGGCGCTCACCTTCGCGGTCTGGGGGCAGGAGTTCCTCGACCCGGTCTTCTTCTCCCAGCTCGGCCGGCGGTCGTTCTCCCTCAACTTCTACGGGATCCTGCTCCTGTCGAACTCGCTTCCCGGGGGGCTCGGTGTCGAAGTGGTCCAGGGGGTGCTCACGGTCGCGCTCCTCATCGCCGTCTTCTTCGGAGTCCGCTCCCCGCTCGCGGGGATGGCGATCATGCTCGTGGGATTCGCTCTCATCACCCCCTTCCTCTCCTTCACCATCCTGATCTGGCTGCTCCCGGTCGCCCTCCTCGGGACCCGGGCCCGTTGGTGGCTCTGGGGGGTCGCGTTCGTCGGGTCGCTGAACTACACTCTCGCCCTCAACGTCTGGGCGTGGGACGACAAGGTCACCTGGCCGTCGATGGTCTTCGACGTGGTGCTGACGATCCTCCTGCTCGCGCTGTTCGTGGAGCTCTGGACGAGGGAACGCTCCACCTCCACCGGTCACGGTGGACCCGGGTGACTCGCGACCCCTGCGGCGGGTCGGGTGATAGACCCGACCGCGCTCTCCGGGTGGGGGAAGTACGCCGCACTTTCCCAAGCCGCCGCGAGGAATGCGCCCACCACCTCGCCGTCCAACGGAGGCCGTCCCGCGAGGAGGGCCAGGCCGACGGCGGCGACGTTCACGCCAAGGGCGATGCCGTGCACGACCATCGGTCTCGACGGCACGGTGAGAGAGGGAAGCACGAGCGGCTGGCGAGAGCCTCCCGTCCGGTCGCACGCCACGAGCCATCCGATGAGGACCCCTGCGCCCAGCAGGGCACCGCCGATGGAAGCGGCCGGCGATAGACCGACGAAGATCCCCCATCCGAGGAACACGCTCACCGCGGCGAGCGCCCCCGCGACCCCGACGATGGCGAACGACGGGATTCGAAGGAGGTCGTCCACGGAGACGTTCCGCTCGGCGAGGAGACGCGACAGGCGCCCCTTTTCGGCGGAGACGCGGGCCTCCCGAACCATCGCCGCATAGAAGATCGCGAGGACCCAGACCGGCCAAAGAGCGTAGTTGAGGAGATACTCTGCCGTGCCACCGTTCGGGCACGAGGAGAGTCGGTCGGCGAAGACCGTCGGGCAGAGGACGACCGGCCCGCTCCAGATGACGAACGGCAGGATGAAGGCGACGGTGACGCCGAGCGTGACGAGGACGTTCTTCCAGTCCCGTCGGACGAGGTAGTAGAGCACGACGATCACGTTCGCGAACTGCTTTGCGCCGAGGGCGAGCAGCTGGGCCCACCGTTGGCGGCGGCCCCAGAACCCCACGAAGGCGACGGTGAGCAACAGGAGTACCGGAAAGTCGTTGTACCCGCTCGCGGCCATCACCACGACGTACGGCTGGGCCAGGTAGCTCCCCGCGTCGAAACGTCTCCGCACGAGGAGGACCATCCCCACCCAGCAGCCCAGTGTGAACCACTTGTAGTCGAGGCCGGGAATCTGGAGGAACATCAGGAGCGGGAGATACGGATAGATCGAGTACGAGTGGATCGTCTGTCCGTACTGGACGTAGTTGAAGACGAGGGGAACGACGTACGGGTCCTGGTGCGCCTGCAGGAGGGTGATGAACCGAGGCGTCGTGAACGGCTCGTCCGTGAGGCCGTTCCCCCATCCGGTGAGGACCGAGACGATTCCGAAGGCAAGCCCGGCCACGAGCAGGAAACGAATGAAGCCTTCCCGGCGCGGCACGCCGAGTCGGCGGACGACCACCGGAAACACGAGGGCGAACGCCCCGATCGTGAGGTCGCCGGTCGAGCTGTAGACGGGGAACGCCTTCCAGAGCGCGGTGGTGAGCGCGAACAGGGGGACCGCGCCCGCGGCCCATGCGGCCGCGTAAAGCGCCCACCGCCGCCCCCGCGGCTCGGCCGACGGGGCCGAGGCTGCTCCGGCATCGGCGCGCTCCCCCATCCGAAGGGCCGTCCCAGTCCGCCGAGACAGGGCGGGGAATATGAGCCCTCGGTCTTCGCGCCGTTCGGACGGGCGGGTGGGACGGCGATGCGAGCGGGTAGGGACCACCGTATTCCGCCCTCACTGACGGGCGCGGCGGTCGATTCCGGAGGAGAGTTTATCCGAGAGGGGGACGACACGGAGGCCGGGAGGGCTCCCGCGCCGGGCCAAGGATGACCGCGATCGGGCTCGCCGGTTCGACCGGGGTCCTCGTCGCGAGCTTCGCGCTCAGCTTCCTCGTGCTGGCGTACCGCTCCCGCTTCTTCCCCTGGGTCCGGGCCGGCGTGGACCGGATAAGGGGCTGGCTCACCGGGAAAAACGACTGGAGCTGGCTTCGGCTCTGGCACATACTGCTTCCCGTTGCCCTCCTGAGCATTGCGAACATCGTCTGGAACGTCTCCTGGGCCCACTGTTCGGACGATTCGTTCGCAATCCTCGCTTCGGGAATGGCCGCCCTCAGCGGGCACGACCCGTTCTCGGTGGCGTATTGCGGCCACGGCTATGCGACCTCGATCCCGTACGGGCTCGCGGAGGTGGCGCTGGACGCGCTCGGAGCCGCTTCGGGGAGCATCGTCGGGATCTGGGTCGTCTGGCAGTTGTTCGCGCTCCTCGTCGTGCCTCTCGTATGGAAGGTCGCGGGCGACGACCGACGGTACCTCACGGTCCTCACGGCCACCTCCGTCCTCTACCTTCCCAACCTCGCGACGAACCTCGGTGTCGAGAACATCGTGGTCCCGGTGTCGGTGCTGCTGATGCTGTGGGGTCTCCAGCTCCGGTCACGTCGGGGGTGGCTGGTCCGTGGCATCGCCGCCTTCTTCAGCACCGCCCGGTTCCCGGCGGTGTTTCCCCTGCTCGGCTCTTCGGCGTCGCTCGGACGTCGGCGGTGGGCCGAGCTCTTCCTCGTCGCCGGAGTGTTTCTCGGTGCCGCCGCTCTCAGCTGGGCGTTCTGGGGCTGGGACGCGATACGGGTCGTCTACCTCGGCCAATTCGCGCGTGCGAACAGCGAGTCCCTGAACCTGTTCGCGTTGTTGATCCACGAGGGTTGGCTCGAGCCCTCGCTCGGCCTGGCCGCTGTCCAGGGAGCGGGCCTCCTCGCGCTGGTGCTATTCGTCCACGTACGGGGTACTCTCCCCTGGCCGCGTGCGCGGTCCCTCTGGTCGGCGTGATGATCTTCTCGCAGTACCTGAACTACCACTTTCTGGCGTGGCTCATTCCGCTCCTCCTGCTCGGTGCGTCGGTGAATGGGTGGCTGTTCGCGTTCGCCTCGGTGGCGGCGGTGAACGAGAACGTCCTCTACTGGTACCTTGCGCTCGACCGGGGGGTATACTGGCCGTACGAGCTCGGTGGGATCCTGCTCCTTCTCATCCTAGTCGCACTGCTGGTCGCGATCGTTCGGGACGAAGAACGGCGCTTGAGGGCCCGGGCCGAGGACGTCACCCGGGCTCCTCCGGCGCTTCCGGTCGGTCCCTAGGAGTGGAGACCCTCGGGCTCGATGACGAACGAAGCGATCGCCGTCCTCAGCAACTGGGACACCTGGGGCGTGTTCGGGGCCCTCACGATCGTCAACCTGCTGGTCCTCCTCACTCGGACCCGATACGGCGACCGGGTCCGCCCGCCGATCCTGCGTGCCCTTCACCGCCTCTCGAGGAGGGCGGACCTCGACTGGCTCGACTGGCGGATCCTCGCCGTGGCGGGAGCCCTCTGGTTCGGCGGCTTCTCGGCCTACGGGATCGTGAGCGGACAGTACGGATGTCAGACGAACGGCACCCTCAGCGACGCGCTCGGGGTCATGGACTCGGGCCGCGCGTTCTGGGCCGGGGCGAACCCATTCTCGAACGTGGCGTACTGCAGCGGTACCCTCCAGGTCCCCTACGGCCTCGCCGCGGTGCTGCTCGACGCGCTCGGCTCGCTCGGAGGGCTCACCGGCATCTGCATCGTCTGGGGGGCGGTCGTGCTCGCCATCCTTCCGCTCGTGTGGGCCGTGGGGGGACCCGACCGGCGGTACATCACCGTCTTCGTCGCGTCGTCCATCCTGTTCATCCCGCTCGCCACCTCGGAGTTCGGTGGGGCGACGAACGCCATCGTTCCGGTGACGCTCCTCCTGTTCCTCTATCTCGCGGGCCGGCAGCGGGGGCTCCTCGGTTCGGCTTTGGGGGGATTCCTCTCGACGGCGCGGTTCCCGTCGCTCTTTCCCGTACTCGCAGCGGGTGGGTCACTCCCCCGGCGGCGGGTTGCGGGTTTCCTCGCGGCCGCGGGGGCGTTCGGCGCGGCGACGGCGCTCTCGTACGCCGTGTGGGGCTCCGGGTTCATCGACACCGTGTTCGTCGGGGAGATCGGCCGGCGCTGGTACTCCCTGAACTTCTACGGGATCCTGCTCTTCCACAACGCGCTCCCGTCCTCGCTCCCGGTCGAGGCGCTCCAGTCGGCGCTGACGGTCGCGCTCGTGGTCGCCGTCTTCCTGTTCGTCCGTTCGCCGGTGCGGGCTCTCGCGATCACGATCGTCGGGGTCGCGCTCGTGACGCCGTTCCTCTCCTTCAACTTCCTGATCTGGCTACTGCCGTGCGCGCTCGCTGGGGCGAGAGCCCGCTGGTGGCTGTGGGGGGTCGCCACGGTCGGGGCGCTCGATTTCAATCTCGGGATTATCACCTGGGCGAACGGCCAGGGCCTCATCGGCCCGGCGGAAGGCCTGGACCTCGTGGTGACAGCCCTGCTCCTCGGGCTGTTCGTCGACCTATGGCGCGGGGAGCTCGCCGCGCGCCGGGGGAAGACGGCGGCCGTTACGATGACTGCTTGAGGGCGGTGACGAGCTTCCCGATCGCCGTCGCCGCATCCCCGTAGAGCATGTGGCAGTTGTCGCGGTAGAAGAGGTCGTTCTCGATGCCGGCGAACCCCTTCCCCTGGCCGCGCTTGTTGACGATGACGTTCTTCGCCTGCTCGACGTCGAGGATCGGCATCCCGTAGAGCGGGCTTCCCTCGCGGTGGGCCGCCGGGTTCACGACATCGTTCGCCCCGATCACGAGGACCACGTCGGTGTTGGGGAACTCGGCGTTGATCTCGTCCCGGTCGAACAGCTTGTCGTAGGAGATCCCCGCTTCCGCGAGCAGGACGTTCATGTGGCCAGGCATGCGGCCCGCCACGGGGTGGATCGCGAACTTCACCGGGACGCCCTTCGCTTCGAGGAGGTCGGCGAGCTCCTTGACCTTCCCCTGAGCCTGGGCGACCGCCATCCCGTAGCCGGGGGCGATGATCACCTGGTTCGCGTACGCCATCATCACGGCGACGTCGGAAGCCTCGATCGGCTTCATCGACCCCTTCATGGTGACGCCGGTCTCTTCCACCGCGCCGAAGGCGCTGAAGAAGACGTTCCCGACCGACCGGTTCATCGCCTTCGCCATGAGCAGGGTCAAGAGCGAACCCGACGCCCCGACGAGCGTCCCCGCGATCACCATCGCGTATCCCGCGTCCCCGAGGGGGCCGTTCACGAGGGCGAACCCATCGAGGGCGACCGCGATCCCCGTCAACGCGTTGAACAGGCTGATGACGACCGGCATGTCCGCGCCCCCGATGGGGATCGTCAGGAGGATCCCGTAAACGAGCAGGAGGACGAAGAACGGTAGCATCCAGAAGAGGTTCGAGGTCACGAGGATGAGCACCCCGCAGGCGACGCCGACGATGAGGATCCCCGTGTTCACGTACTGTCGCGCCGGGAGGACGATCGCCTTGGACGGCATCCAGCCCTGCAGCTTCAGGAACGCGATCATGCTGCCCGCGATCGAGATCGAACCGATGATCGCCCCCGCGACGCTCAGTCCGCTCGTGACGGGGTCCGAGAGCGAGGAGAGGAGCTCGACGGCGGCGATGGCCGCCGCGGCCCCGCCTCCCATCCCGTTGAACATCGCGACCATCTGGGGCATCTCGGTCATCTTCACGACGCGAGCCCAGTAGAATCCCCCGAAGCCGCCGATCGCGATGCCGAGGAGGATCAGGCCGAGGTTCTCGACAGGGATGGTGAGGGCGAAACTCGTGTTCACGAACGTGAGGAAGGTGACGGCGACCGCGACCAACATCGCGATCCCAGCGTAGACGATCCCGCGCCGGGCGGTCTCGGGCGAGCTGAGCGCCTTGAGACCGAGGATGAAGATCAGCACGGCGACGACGTACACCGCGTCGATCGCGATGCTAATGTAATTCGTCATGCGGGACCTCCCTTCTTCTTGGTGCGGCCAAACATCGCGAGGATCCGTTCTGTCACGACGTAGCCGCCCGTGACGTTCATCGCGCCCATGATCGTGGCCACGAGCCCGATCGCCAGCTCGGGCCCGTTGTTGGCAAGACCGAGGGCCACGATGCCCCCGACCAGCACGATTCCGTGGATGAAGTTCGACCCGCTCATGAGCGGGGTGTGGAGAAGGGTCGGGACCCGGCTCGATGACCTCGTACCCAACGAAAGCGGTGAGCATCGCGATGTACAGCGCTGTCCAGAGGTCCGCGGCCATCTATGCCGCCCCCTTGGAGATCAGGTCGGCGGTCGGCTTGTGGGTCACCGCTCCGTTCGAAACGAGCAGGCTCGCGGCGAGGATCTCGTCCGAGTAGTCCGTGACGAGGGCCTTCTCTTTAGTGAAGAGAAGGGTGAGGAACGACTCGAGGTTCTTCGCGAACATCTGGCTCGCGTTGAACGCGAGCTGGCTCGGAAGGTTGAGCGGACCGGCGATCGTGACGTTGTTCACCACGACGTTCTCGCCGGGCTTGGTGAGCTCGCAGTTCCCTCCCGACTCCGCGGCGAGGTCGACGATGACGGACCCGGGGCGCATCGCCGCCACCATCTCCTTTCGGATGAGCACCGGCGCCTTGCGGCCGGGGATCGCTGCCGTCGTGACGACAATATCGGCTTCGCTGACCGCCTTCGCGACCATGGCCTGCTCCTGCTTCTTCTCGTCGTCCGTGAGCTCCCGGGCGTAGCCGCCGGCTCCCTCGGCGTTGATCTGGAGCTCGAGGAACTTCGCCCCGAGGCTGCGGACCTGCTCGCCCGCCGCCCGACGAACATCGTATCCTTCGACGATGGCACCCATCCGGTGCGCCGTGGCGATCGCGAACAGGCCGGCGACCCCGGCCCCCAGGATGAGGACCTTGGCGGGCCGGATCGTGCCGGCCGCGGTCGTCAGCATCGGAAGGAACTTCGGGGAAAGGCTGGCGCCGATCAGCATCGCTCGGTAACCGGCCGCGGTCGCTTGGGAGGAGAGCACGTCCATGCTCTGAGCCCGCGTAATCCTCGGGAGGAGCTCGAGCGCGAACGCGTTGACCTTCGCGTCGCGCATCTTCGCGACGCGGTCGAGGTTACGGCTGGCGTTCATGAGGGCGACCACGACCGTCCCCGGCTTCATCCAGCCGATCTCCTCGGCCGTGGGGGCCTGGACCTTGAGTACGACCGCCGCCGAGCCAAAGAGGGCGGAGCGGTCCGTCATCGTCTGGGCTCCGACCGCCGTGTACCCGGCGTCCGGGTACCCCGAGTTTAGGCCCGCGCCCGCTTCGACGACCACTTCGACCCCCGCCTTCGTCAGTGCCTTGACGACGTCGGGAACGAGGGCGACGCGCTTCTCGCCGGGGGTGACCTCGGCAGGTACCACGATCCGGACTGCCATAAGAATCGGGGGGCTTTTGTCGGACGAGATTATACGCTTGAAGTGTCCGGGGGTTGACGGAATGGGTTATCAAGTCGACGTCGCGGTCATCGGCGCAGGTGTCGTTGGACTCGCGACAGCTCTGACGGTCCACGGACGCCACCCCGAGCGCTCGTTGGTCGTCCTCGAGAAGGAAAACGCCCCCGCCGCCCATCAGTCGGGCCACAACAGCGGGGTCGTTCACTCGGGGGTCTACTACCGTCCGGGGTCGCTCAAGGCTCGCCTGTGCTTGGAAGGGCGGGCCGCGCTGATCGACTTCGCCACCCGGGAGGGGATCCGGTGCCAACGGATCGGCAAGGTAATCGTCGCGTCGCGGTCCGAGGAGCTCCCCGCGCTATCGACGATCGAGGAACGGGCCCGGGCCAACGGCGTCGCGGACGTGCATCGGCTCTCCCCGGGCGAGCTCGAGTCGCGGCTTCCCGAGGTCGTGGGGGTGGCGGCGGTCGACGTCCCCTCGGCCGCCATCATCGACTACCGCGAGGTAGCCCGGCACCTGGTCGCTCGGCTCGCCGCCGGAGGGGTCGAAACTCGCCTTTCGAGCGGGGTGCGTTCGGCCGCCCAGAGGAACGAGAGCTGGGTCCTCGATACCCCGACCGGGGAGGTCGCCGCCCGCTTCGTGATCAACTGCGGCGGCCTCGAGTCGGACCTCCTCGCGGAGGAGATGGGCGTCCGTTCGCCGGTCACCATCGTCCCGTTCCGCGGGGACTTCTACCACTTGAGCGAGCGGCTGCGACCCCGGATCCCCTGCCTCGTGTATCCGGTCCCCGAGGAAGACGTCCCGTTCCTGGGTGTCCACCTGACCCCGACGGTCGACGGGGAGCTCCTCGCGGGGCCGAACGCGGCTCTCGCCCTCTCCCGCGAAGGGTACCGGGGAGGCCAATGGACCTTCTCCCAGCTCGCGCGCATGGCGATCTTCCCCGGAACGGTCGGTCTTGCTCGGCGCTACGGCGTTTACGCGGCGCGGGAGTGGCTGAAGTCGTGGAGCCCTGCGGAGTTTCTCTCCGCCATCCGTCGGCTGTGGCCGGCCGTAGAGGAGAGCGACCTCATCGGCCGCTCCTCGGGAGTACGGGCACAGGCGGTCCGACCCGACGGGTCCCTCGAGGACGACTTCGTGCTCGTGCGGGGACCGCAGTCGTTGCACGTGCTCAACGCCCCCTCCCCGGCGGCGACCGCCGCGTTCGCGATCGGAGAACGCGTCGCCGACGAGGCGGGGTTCCGTCGGGAGGACCCGGCGACCGGGCCCGCCGCCTCGGGCCAACGCTCTTAGACGGTCTCACCGTCCTTGGGACGATGGCGGAACGCTCGGGGCGGTCGAACGGGACCCGCTGGTTCGACCGCATCGTAGAGGGGGACGCCCGCGAGGTGCTCGACCGGCTCCCCGCGGGGTCGGTCGAGCTGGCCATCACCAGTCCCCCGTACAACGTACGGATCCCCTATCGAGGGTACACCGACGACCTGCCTCCCGAAGAGTACCTTCGGTGGCTCAAGGAGGTCTGGGGGTCCCTTCACCGCGTTCTGGTTCCGGGCGGCCGATTCGTCCTCAACGTCGCCCCGACTTCGATCAAGAACTTCCGCCCGATCCACCACGACCTCTCGCGCGACCTTCGCGACCTCGGCTACATCATGCGGACCGAGATCATCTGGTACAAGCAGACGATGGGCCGCCGCACGGCCTGGGGCAGCTGGCGGAGCCCGTCGAACCCGCACATCGTCCCGTCCTGGGAGTACGTGCTGGTCTTCTCGAAGGGACAGTGGCGCCTCCCCGGCGACCCTCAAGCGGTCGACATCACCGCCCGGGAGTTCGAGCGGTTCTCCGATGGGTTCTGGAAGATCCCTCCCGAACGGCACCGCCGCGGCCATCCGGCCCCGTTCCCCGAGGAACTGATCGAACGTCTGGTGAAGTTCTACAGCTACCGCGGCAACGTCGTCCTCGACATGTTCGGCGGGACGGGGACGGTCGCGGCCGTCGCCCGGCGGCTCGGCCGACACTACCTGCACATCGACGCTTCCCACGAGTACCTGTCTCCTCGCGGCGGCTCGCGTCCGCCGCGCACGACCTCCCTCCGGCGTTCGGATACCGGGGCCGCCGGCGGGTTCGACGTTCACGTTCCCGGAGGCCGCCGTCCACGCCGATCCGGGAGCGACGCGAACCGACTGACGGACGCGTTTCCTGCGCGCGACCTTGGGCCCGGCCGCCCCTACGCCCGCCGTGGGTCCGACCCGGAAGCGAGCGCGGGAAGGACCCGGCGCTCGAGCTCGGTGGCGGCGAAGTGGAGGAGCGGTTCCAGGTTCACGGTGTCGGCCCGGTTGTAGCGGACCAGACGGTCGAGCGCGGAGGTGCTGCCGCGGCGGTACTCCTGCCAGAGCCGGACCGCGTCCAGTCCATCGATCCCCTCCACGCCCGTGCGGTCCCCGACCCCCAGGCGCTGCTCGATCCGCTTTAGTCCGCCGGCGTGGCCGATGCGATACAACAGGAACCGCAGGTCGATGTGGGCGGGGGGAACGAGGAGCTGGGGGAACGATGCCAGGAGGAACGGAACGTCGAACCGGCTCCCGTTGAACGTCACGAGGACCTGGTACCGGCCGAGGTAGGCCGGAAGCTCCTCGAGGTCGTCGCCCGCGACGAACGTCCGGGTCGCCCCGCCTCCATGGACCGTGACGACCGTGACGATCCCTCCGTACGGGGACAGTCCCGTCGTCTCGATGTCGAGGTAGGCGGTCTCCCGGGAGAACGTCGGGTACAGCCGCCAGTGCTCGCGGCTCGGGAGCCGCCGGGCGAACCAGCCCGCATCCCGCTCGGAGAGCGCCTGCTCGCTGCGGGCGAGCTCGCTCGCGAGGCGGGCCCGGGTCGGAGAGGAGAGGGCGAGCGACTCCGTCCGCACCGAAAGGTCGCGCCAGTCGCGGAACCCCGACTGCCAGAGGTCGGCCTCGGTCACGGGACCGATCCCGGGGAGGTGCAGGAACGTCGCGCGCAGCACGGAAGGTGCGACCGATGCCCGCCCTTTAGTTTTGGTCTTCGCGGCCGGTCAGGGACGCGGGTCCGCCGAATCCACGGGCAGTGGGCCGATGGGCGCGACCAGCTCCTTCACCGTCGCCCAGAACTTCGGCACGTCCCCCTTCGGCAATCGCTGGCCGTAGAGCGGGGCTCGACACTCTGCCTCCAGGAGGTCGGGGTCGTCCGCGTCCCAGACGAGCCGAACTACCCAATCCTCCTTCTCGAGCTCGAAGGCGTACACCCGTTTCCGGGGGTCGGTGGTCACCGGGTTCGGGGCGAGGATGTCGAGCGGAGGGTCGGGAGGCGGAGGAGGCCCGGGCATCAGCAGCACAGGGGGAGGGCGGGGGGGAAGACGGAGCCGGATCCACGCGACGACCGGCCAGTGGCTACGCGCGGCTCCGAGACTGGGCATCGGCCGACCCAGAGCCCCGACGGTCTAAACGCCGGCGGGTTCCCTCGGTGGGGGTGCGTTCCTCGATACCCTATGTACTCCGCCCCATTCGGCGGACCGTACCGTCCGGATGAGCGAGACCTCGACCCCGTCGCGGCATCGGTGGAGACCGGCGGCCGCGGCGGCGGCGACCCTCGTGGTCGGTCTGGGGTCGGTCTTCCTCGTGATGACCACGCCCCTCCTGTCGAACCCAGCCGCGGGTGCCGTACTGTTCCTGGGCGTCCTGGGCGCCTTCGCTCTCGCCTATCGCGCGGACCTTTTGCGCCGCTCGGGGTTCCTCGCGCTCTGGGTCAGCGTGGCGCTCGGCCTCGCCGTCGCCTCCGCGGTCACGGGGTACTTCAACGGGCTCACGGACGAGCCGTACGCGACCCCCGCGTTCGTCCGCCTGCTTCCCAACCTGTACGGGACGGCGCTTTCGATCACGTACTACCAGTACGGCAGCGGGCCGCTCAGCCTCCACGACGCGTACATCTACATGCCCCTGCTCACGTTCGTCCAGCTCCCCGGGCTCGACTACCGGTGGGTGACCGTCGGCGCGTGGGCCCTCATGGTCTACCTCTTGCGTCGGAGCGGGCCGGGGGTCCTCCTGCTCGGGAGCCCCTGGGTAGCCCTCGTGGCCGCGAACGGGTTCAACGACCTCGTCCCGTTGGTCGCCCTCACGTTCACCTTCGTCAGCCTGCGCGGTTGGTCCGCTCGCGTCGCCGAGGTCGTGTCGCTCGGTCTCAAGCAGTTCGCGAACGCGATCATCGTGGTCTACTACCTGTGGCATCGTCGGTGGAGGGAAGCGCTCCTCGCGGTCGGGATCACCGTCGCGTTCCTCGCTCCGTTCGCGGTCCTGGACCCGTCCGGAGTGCTATGCCACGCGGTCCTGCTCGACCCGCAACCGACCTGTGGGAGCGGCTACAGCGGCGCGTTCGCCTCGGGCTCGGGCTCGCATCTCAACTACTACGTCTGGGTGCTTTGGATCCTCGCGGTCTTCGGACCGGCCTACGTGACCCGCCTGAAAGGACCGGAGTACGCCGCGGAGCGCGCCGAGCTCGCCCGCGCTCGAGGCGTCCCATCGAACGACGTGGGGAACCGGACGGATCCCACGTGGTCGCTCGTTCTACTTCCCTTCGTCCGGCTCCGGGCGTTGCTTCGGAAGCGGAAGCTGCCCGCCGGGGCGAGCTGAGAGCGGGAGGCGGAGCGGTCGACCGGCGGCGCGTCCGCTCGGGATTCGGGTTCCGGGGTTTCAAAAAAAGAAACCACACGCGTTCTGTTTAACTGTCAAGTGTAGCCAGATAACGTAGCTGCGGACGTTAGTGGATGCGGGCTGAACAGATCGCCCGAAGGCTTTCTGCGTACACCCCATCTCTATCGAACTCGTCTTCTACGAATGTCCTTAGAGGTCTCTCTTTTTCGAGGGGGTTTCGGGCTTAGATGCTTTCAGCCCTTATCCCGGAGCGCGTGGCTGCTCAGCGATGCCCTGCCGGACAACTGATGGACTAGAGGCGCCGATTCCCCGTTCCTCTCGTACTGTGGGAACCTTCTCGTCAGAGACCCTTGCACTTCCGCCAAAAAGCAACACACCTGTCTCACGACGGTGTAAACCCAGCTCACGATCCCTTTTAATGGGCGAACAACCCCACCCTTGGTAGCTGCTGCACCACCAGGATAGGCAGAACCGACATCGAAGTAGCAAGCCTCCAGGTCGATAGGGACTCTTGCTGGAGACAACTCAGTTATCCCCGGGGTAACTTTTCTCTTATCACTGGCCCCTACAGGGGAGGCACAGTGGTTCGCTAGGCCCTGCTTTCGCATCGGGAATCCTCGTTAGGCAGATTCCCGTCAAGCCGGCTTTTGCCCTTGCACTCTACGGTGGATTTCTGACCCACCTGAGCCGACCTTTGGGGGCCCTTGTTACTTTTTGGAGGGCGTGGCGCCCCACCCAAACTGCCTACCTACGGGTGTCCCCTTTACAGGGTGAGCGATGCCAGCCCGAAAGGGTGGTGTTTCATCGGCCTCTCGGAACGGACCTAGCGGCCCGCCCTGGTAACGAGTCCCACCTACGCTACACATTCGAACTAGCATCACAACCGCAGGCTGCAGTAAAGCTCCACGGGGTCTTCGCTTTCAGACGGAAGACATTGGACTGCTCGCCAATGAGTCAGTTTCGCCGGCTTCCGAGCGGGGACAGTAGAGCTCTCGTTGGTCCTTCATGCAAGTCGCCAATTAAGCGACAAGGTATTACGCTACCTTAAGAGGGTCATAGTTACCCCCGCCGTTTATCGGTCCTTCGTCCCGTTGTACCGGGCTTTCAGATGCCGACACTGGGCAGGATTCAGCGGCCATACACAACTTTTCAGTCTCGCGGCCACCTATGTTTTTATTAAACAGTCGGAGCTCCCTGGTCACTGCGACCAGACCTCTTCAGGTCTGGCACCCCTTATCCCGAAGTTACGGGGCTAATTTGCCGAATTCCCTCGCTCGAATTCTCGCCGACACGCCTTGGGCTTCTCACCCAGGGGCACCTGTGTCAGTTCTCGGTACGAGCCCAAGATGCCGTCCTCGACTTTTCACGGACCGCCCGCATTGCGGGGAGACTCCTCGCGGAGTCCCGACCCCCCTATCCCCGGTTCTCACCATAACGGTACTTCCCGGGGCGACGGGGGATCGATAGGCTGGCATATGCCCACCCTCCCTAGCGGCCGGCTTCCTCGAGGACGCTTTGACCTTGGGGTTACAGAATATTAACTGTATTTCCGTTCGCGAGTGCCGATTAAGGACTCGCTTAGGCTCGACTAACCCACGGCGGATGATCGTTGCCGTGGAACCCTGGCCCCTACGGCGGACGGGATTCTCACCCGTCTTTGCTGCTACTCCTCCCAGGATTTTCGATGGAACCCGGTCCATAGGAACTCACGCCCCTACTTCTACCCGAGCACCACGCCTCCTTACACGATCGCCGCCGGTTGGCGGCGCGCCCACATATCGGGGGCCGGTTTAGCCCCGTCCATTTTCGGTGCCCATGCCCTCGACTGGTGAGCTGTTACGCACTCTTTGAAGGATGGCTGCTTCTGAGCCCACCTCCCAGTTGTCTTCGAACACGGACGCCCTTTGCATAACACTTAACCGGCACTTTGGGCCCTTAATGTGAGGCTGGGTTGCATTCCCTTTCGCACGGCGGGCTTACCCCTGCCGCGCTCACTCCCGGCGTCTTCGCTGCACGGAACTTCGGAGTTCGACAACAGGCCGAGACCTTTCGGTCCCGCTTCCCGTAATCGGTGCTCTACATACCGCGCCTGCTCGGCCGAGACCTACCTGCGAGTAGTTTCAGGAGGAACCAGCCATCCCCAGTCTAGATTGGCCTTTCACCCCTAAGCACAGGTCATCCGAGTGATTTGCACGTCAACACCGGTTCGGTCCTCCACCTACCTTTCGGCAGGCTTCAACCTACCCACGCTTAGATCGATTGGCTTCGGGTCTTCCACATATGACTTCGGGCGAGCACACCCCGTCCCTGGCCCCTTGCGAGGTTGCGGACTGTCGGTTTCCCTTCGGCTGCGGCCGTTCGGGCCTTAGCCTCGCCATATATCGAAACTCCCTGGCCCGTTATTCAAAACGGACGCATGGATCCTGTGTCCACGGTCTTGCGACCGCTTCGTTCCTTGGGGACCACATGCGGCTTAACGTCAGTTGGTTTCAGGCTCTTTTCACCTCCCTTCCGAGGTACTTTTCAGCTTTCGCTCGCGCTACTATTGCACTATCGGTCTCGGGACGTATTTAGGATCGGATGACTGTACCACCCAGCTTCCCGCGCGATATCCAACGCACGGTACTCGGGATACCTCCAATCTCGCCTCTTCCGTTCGCCTACGGGACTATCACCCTCTAGGGTCCGTCGTTCCAGGCACGTTCGGCTTGGGAAGTCAGCGAGTACGGAGGTCCACTACTCCACATCTCCCTGCCCTCGCCGGGCAGGGATTCGGTTTGTCCTTGGCCGCGTTCGATCGCCTTTACTAGCGGCATCTCGGTTGATTTCTTGTCCTCCCCCTACTAGAATGCTTTACTTCGGGGGGTTCCCCTTCCTTTCGGAATGTCCCTTGCGGGACCGGAGTTCCGATTCGGTGATCGGTGGATCACAGGTTCCTTGCGCCTACCCACCGCTTATCGCAGCTTGGCACGACCTTCATCGGCGCCCGAGCCTAGCCATTCCCCAACTGACAGGAGTCAGCTACACTGATTACACTTGACAAGCGTCCAGAACGCGTGTGATCGGCGTCATCGGCCCCTTCCCCAGGTCGGCGAAGGGACCCTCGCCCTTCCCCGGAGAGGCCCCGGCCTCTGCGGGTGCATGTGCCGACCGAACAGCTTCGCCGTGGCGCGGCTCGGGTGTCAGTGGGAGGCGCTATTTAACCACTGCGACACGCAAAGTTCCGGGGACCCCTCCCTGAAGGGAGCGGCGGCCTTCGAGGGACGGGACCGGCTCCCTCGGGCTTAGAGCGGGTTCCCGTGCGGCCCATGGTGGCCCGTGGGGTCCCGACCGTCCGGGGCCGGGCGGCCGCGTACCGGCAGTATCCCTCAGCGTTCCCCGCGCAGCTCACGCAGTTGCGCTCCGCCGGGACCGGGGCCCGGACGTGGTCATCGCGGACCTGGCGCAGCGCGTACTCGAGCCAGTGGGCTTCCGCCTCGTCGTACGGGACCCTCACCCAGCCTTCGTGGAGCCCGCCTCCAGACTCGTCCCCGTAAAGAACGACCCCGAACGCGGGGCGGCGACCGAACGTGACCTCGACGAGGCGGCACTCCGCGATCGCCTGGATCGTGTCGAAGAGCCGGACGTGGGTCTCGTGGTAGCCTCCGAAGAGATGGGTCTCCTTGTACTCGACGGGATAGAACCCTCCGTCCGCCCGTCGGATGACGAAATCCGGCCGACCGGCAAAGCCCCAAGCGGCGTCCACAAGGGTGCTGTGCGAGTTGGTGAACTTCGGGTCGATCTGGACGCGCTCGGAGGGGAACAGCATCGGGAGGTCATCCTCGCCCGGGTCCTCGTAGACCAGGCGGTCGTCGTCGAACAGGTCGAGCCGGCCCTCGTTCACGGTGAGCTTGCCGAGGGGAGGTGAGAACAACGGCGATTGGCGGAGAGGGACGACGTCCAGTGGGGTGCGCACCGGCCCGAGGGTACCGGTGGTCCGCAGGGCGTGCAACGCGTGGCCGAGCTCCATCTCGTGCGGGCAACGGAAGTACGTGACGAGGTCGTGGGGGGTCAGGTGTTCGGTAGCGGGGACCGCAAGAGGGGCCAGCATCCCCCGCCCCTCGGGCTCGAGGTCTATGAAGGTGCGCTTTGAGAGGAAAGAGGCGCGGGCGTCGGAACGTTAGCCCAACGACCCGCCGAGGAACTGCTGCCGGATCGTCGTCCGGTCGGCGGGCGGCAAGCTGGAGCGCCCGAGCAGGGAATCGAGAAGCTCTTCGTCGGGGCCGAGCCGACGGACGACCGCAGCTATCGCCGCGGCGTCGATCGGTCGCCGTTTCTCGTAGGCTCGGACGAGCGCGTATTCGGGCCGGGTGACACGAACCTCGTGCCCCCGAAAAGAAGCCATCGCGAGCCGGGCCACGTCCATCCGACCGCTCCACTCCTCGAGCGGCAAGGGGGTTCGAGGTTCGAGCGGGACCGCCCATTCCACACGCGCTCCCTCCCGGAACGTTCCGACGAAGGCGCGCGCCCCCTGCACTGCCCCCGCCGTCGGCCAGTCCGTCGACGCGAGCGGTTCGATCAGGTACTCTGCGAGGAGAGGAGCGATCCGCTCCGCTCCGGCGCGCGTCGTGCCCAGGTCAAGGTCGGCCGGAACGACCTCGGCCCCGAGCAGCCAGGCGGCGGTCGACCCACCGATGTAGAAGTCGACCCCGTCGCGGGCGAGCGGTTCCGAAACCCGACGGATCACTTCGGCCAGCGCGGTCTCGACCTGGGCCGCGACGCGGTCGTAGACCTGGTCGAGCATCGTCTGGAGGACGAACCGGTTCCGATTGTACGTTTGGCGGACCCGGGATGCCTCCGACGGGGGGAGCTGGAACCGACGGTGCCAGCACCGGGGTCCTCCGAACGGGCACGGCGACACGGGATGGACGAACCCGAAGACGTCCAAGGGTCCCTTGGGTGGACCGTTCGCATCGGCACCTCCGTCCTGCGCATGGTAGGTGAACGTCGTTCGCTCCCCGTCCCGGTCGAGGGAGAGCTGATGGAGATAGCCGGCCCCAAGGTCCGGGCCGGAGAGCATCTCGCTCGTCATGACCCATCGGAGACGGGCGCGAGGTTCCCGGGCCGGGCCCGTCAGCCCGGCGGCGGGCGGATCTCGAGCGTGCTCGGAAGGGGGATCTTCCCGACGGTCACGTCCACATGATGGTCCCGGCGCCGGGCGGCGAGGTAGGTTCCGCTCGCCATCGACTTCCAGACGCCGGGCTCTCCGTCAAACGGTTCGGAGCCGACGACGACTCGATGAGGCGTCGCCTGGTAGGTCATCTCGTAGTAGCGTCGGCGCTCGTCGAAGAGACCGGTCCCGTGGTCTCCCGTCCACAGACAGAACGCCCAGAGCTCGTCGGGTCCGCGTGTGAAGAGCACGTTCAGGCCCGAGAACGGAGGTATCTCGGGCTTGCGGAGGCCTTCCCAGATCCGGACCAGGTCTTCGACCGTGTGCACGAAGCCGACGAGCGGGTCTCCCGTCTCTTCCGTGTTCCGGTGCATCAACCAGTAGAGGACCTCGCTGTCGTTGACGCCGCGGACCTTCGATTCATAGACCCCGAGGAAGGGACGGGTCTCGTTCGGGAACGAGATCGCCCCGTTGTGCGCGAAGAGGCTCGTGTGGTTCTCGAACGGCTGGGAGTTCTCGAGGGCGATCAGCTTCTCGTACGGAAGCTTCAGCGGGTTGCTCGCATGCCGAAGGTGACCCAGGATGAGCGAACCACGTGCCTCCGCGGCCGCCCGTAGGTAGTGCTCCCGCTCCCCGTCGGCGAACGCGCCTCGCGCGCCCTTCTCGACCCGTGTGCGACCGTTGTCGACGAACCAACCGATCCCCCACCCGTCCTTCTGGGCGCGCTCCGGGTCCACGTTCGACTGGGCCAGCAACGAGCGGTCCGACCGTACGAGCCACGGCTCAGCGGACTCCGCCTGGACCGACAAAACTCCGAAGAGTCGACACATCGACCCAATGCACGCCCGCCCCCTAGATAAGCGTCCGGCGTGAAGCCGCGAGCTTTCCTTGCCGTAAGCAACCCTTTTTACCCATGCCCCGGCTCGTACGCCCGAGAGAACGAGATGGTAGCGGTCGAGGTCACTCCCGCCGCGCGGGACCAAGTGCTGAAGATCATGGAGAAGCAGGGGAAGCCCGGCTCCGCCCTGCGACTCTACGTCCAGGGCGGGGGATGCTCGGGCCTCACCTACGGGATGTCGTTCGACCATCGGGAGACGGGGGACGAGGTCGCCTACCAGGACGGCGGCCTGCTCGTCGTCGTCGACCGGGCGAGCGCGCCCCTGCTCGAGGGCGTGAAGGTCGACTTCCTGCTCGGCCTCGAAGCCTCGGGGTTCAAGATCCACAACCCGAACGCCAAAGAGACCTGCTCGTGCGGCAAGTCGTTCTCCGCGTGAGTCACGACGCGCGCGACACCGGCGTTTTATAGAGCACCTTTCGTCGGTACTCGGGGAAACGAGGAGGGCCCCAGGCATGAGCGACAGTAGAATCACGTTGGAAGTCACACCAGAGGCGCGGGACCAGGTACGGGACCTGATCAAGAGCCAGAAGCCCGGCATCGCCGTTCGCGTCTATCTCCAATCCGCCGGCAGCGGGGGCGGCTGCGGAAGCGGCTGCAGCTGCGGCTCGGGTGAGGGTGGGGGATGCGGGAGCGGCGGCGGGCACGGCGGAGGTCCCTCGTTCGGGATGGCGTTCGACAAACCTCGCAACGGGGACCAGGTCGTGCAGGTCGATGGCTTCTCGATCGTGGTCGACGACATGTCGGCCGACCTCCTGAACGGGGCTCGGATCGACTGGGTCCAGGACCTGAACGTCTCCGGATTCAAGATCACGCCGCCGAACGCGCCGACCCCCTCGGGCTCCCAGCCCGAGGCGGAGGCGGGCGGCTGTGGTTGCGGCTCCGGTGGGTGCGGGTGCGGTTAGCGCGCCCGGTCCAACCTTTTCTTCCCTTTTCGCTGCGCCCTCGCCAAGTTGAGGGCCTGCCGTCGGGGAATGCGTCGGTCGATCCAGTAGCGCATCTCCCACGTCCGCTCGAATCCTAGACGGCTGTAGATCCTCCGACCGAACCGGGAACCGTGTAGTTCCACGTTCGGGTACCCAGCGCGTCGGCACTCCCGGACGAGCTCGCGAACGATCCGGGTCGCGATCCCTCGACCCCGCCAAGCCGGCTCGGTGTACATGGACAGGATGTACGGGCTGACCAGCGAGGGGATGCCGGGACGAGGTTGATCCGGGTGGAACCAAACGCACCCGCTTCCGACCACGGAACCGGCCGGGGACTCGGCCATGCAGCCGATGAGTTCGCCGGACGCTAGGAGGGACCGGGCCCATCGACGGAACCGCGCGTCATGTTCGGTGATCTCCCTCTCCGACCGGGTGGCGATGTCGGACCACATCCGATGTCGGTGGTCGACGAGGAGAGGAAGGTCGGCGATTGTCGCCTTTCGATACGTCACTTGAACTCGTCGAGGAACTTGTCGGGTCGTCATCCGTCGACCCGATGCCATGACGCGCGTAATAGCCTTCACGACGGGCCGCACGGCGCGACCCTTCGCGGCCGTGGGACGAGCCCTCGCGGGGCCGTATGGGCCCGGACGGATTTGAACCGTCGACCGACCGGTTATGAGCCGGTCGCTCTGAGCCGGACTAAGCTACGGGCCCACCGGCAAGGAAGGGGAGGCGCCGCCGAGCGGAGTTTGGGGGCGGCGGCGAAACACCGCTGTCCTTTCGAACCGCTGACCTTTCGGTTAACAGCCGATCGCTCTACCGCTGAGCTACGGCGGCACCGAGGGTGCCGAGCCGGCATCGCGCTAATAGCCTTTCCGGCTGGAAGGCGGCCGGTTCTCGTGCTCGACGGCTCGGCTCTTGAGGTGCTGGATGATCGCGGTCATCCGTTCGAGGGACCGGTTCAAGTCCGCCCAGAACTCCTTCGACTTGTCGGTGATCACCGCGCCGTCCGCGGACGGCTGGATGACGCCCTCGCGCTCGAGCAGGTGGAGGGAGTACCGGGTCTTGTGGATCGGTAGTTGGAGCGCCTCGCTCAAGCGGATGATCCCAATCGGGGGGCTCTTCGCGAGCTTCTCGAGGATGTCGACGTTCCGCGCGAGCAGGTCGAGCTCCTCCTCGATGCGCTCCACTAGGTGGACCGGTTCCTCTCCCTCGGGGCCCTCGGACTCGAGGTCGCCAACCCCTTCCTTCTCGACGGGCATGTGCCGACCCCGGACCCGAGCACGCTTACTTGAACGTTGTTAGCGAAGCCCCCGAGTGGGGTCGGCCCCTCGAGGACGGGAGTTACGGGCCCGCCGGGATTCGAACCCGGGTTTGAGGCTCCGGAGGCCTCCGTGATGTCCAAGCTATACTACGAGCCCGCGCGTCGCATTCGACGCGGGACCGTATTTAGGTGCTTGCTCGGAACGAAGCTGCGGTCCTCCCCTGTCCCCGAGGAGGGAGTCGACGGACGGGGGTCGGTGGGCCCCCGGGGAGCCCCTCGGGCCAATCGACCGGTGGCACGCAAAGTTATTCATGAGGGGCGACCGGGAGGGGTCTCGGGTGCCCGGGCTGCAGCGGCGTGCGATACAGGCCATTATTACGGCCCTTGATAGAGCGGGGAGGACCGGCAGGTGACGTCGTGATCTCGTTCATCACCCCGATGCGCCGCCCCGACCCGGCCGAGATCCAGCGGATCCGTGCGATGCTGCCCGCGGGGTGCGAGTTCATCGTCGTCTCCGCCCCGGGCGGCGCGGCCCACGCCCGCAACATCGGGGCGGCGGCGGCCTCGGGAGACGTGTTCGTGTTCGTGGACGACGATGTGCAGCTCGTAACCCACTGGGATTGGGAGATGTGGTTAACGTGGGACTGGCAGTTCGCCATCGCCGAGCTCTACTGGCCGGCACCGGCGGTGAACCGGTTCATGATGCGGGCCGAGAGCACGCTGCTCGACATCCTAATCGGTGTGTTCCGCTACAAGTTGTTCATGTCGGGGTTCGCAGCTGTTCGCCGGAAAGCGTTCGAGGCAGTCGGCGGGTACAACGAGTCCGTGGTCTTCGAGGAGCATGTCATCACGATGGACTTCTATCGTCACCATTTCCGGGGGGCACGGCTGCCGGTCCGCGTCAAGATGCTACGGAAATGGCACGGCTGGAGCCCCCACAACGACACGACCAGCCGCGGGAAGGAGCACCCTCCCGCGAAGCCCGGCGAGGTCCTCGTCCTCCACACGTAGGCGCGAGCACGTCGTTCGCAACGACGACCCGAACCGCGAGCGGTTCTCGGGCCCACGGACGGGCTGGGTGCTAGGCCGTTACCCTTTACCGGCCTTCACGCGGGCGGCGGGCGGTGGCGCCTTCGACTCGGAGTACCCGCACTTTCCGCACGAGCGGCGGTCTTCGTGGTTCGCGAGGAAGGTGCCGGGACCGCATTTCGGACAGGACTTGTGCGTCCGGGTGAGCGTGTCTCCTTTGACCTCGTAGAGGCCGACGCGCGCCTTCGACGTGGTAGCTCACTCCTTCTTCTCGGAGGCGGGCGCGGGCGACGCGGGTGGGGTCGTCGGTGGCGTGGCGGGAGCCGCCGGTTCGGCGGCCGCCGGGGCCTGCGTCTTGGTCGGCTTCTCCTTGAGGCCGTTACGGACCAGGATGTGCCCGCGGACGATCGCTTTCGCAGCCTCCGCGGTCTCGTACACGACGGCGTCCCCGCGGGTGACCGCGGTGCCGTAGCGAGCGTTCATCCGTTCGATGATGACCCGGTCCTTCGGGGCCTTGACGAGCTTCGAGAGCTCCCCCCGGACGGCGTCCCGGCTGGGCGTCGCCGCGGTCGCGTGCGCGACCTCGAACCGAAGTTCGTGGCGCTTCATCAGCGGGTTCGCGCGGTCCTCGAGGATCCTAATCTCCACGGTCGATTCTCCGAAGCTCCATTTGGCCGATGAGTTGCCGTACGTGCTCCTTCGACACCGCATCGACGCGGACGAAAGAGACCCCCGCACCCGGGATTCCGTATATAACGGTGGCCCCGGCGGGGAGCGTTTCGACGAGCGCGAGCGACCCGAGGTCCTCCTCGCCGTCGACCTCGATGAGCCCACCCCCGGACCCGGCGAGCTCACGGACCGCGGCCCGGAGCTGCTCCGTGAGGAGACCGGGCGGGTTCTGGACGCGGAGGCGACGGCGGCGCGCGAGCGGCTCGAAGAGCTTCGGGTCGACCGGTTCGTTGCGCCGCGTCTTGAAGTCGACGATCCCGATGAGCGGGGGATGGTCGAGCTCGATCGCCCGCGCGGTCACGAGGTCGCCGCACGCGCCGAACGTTTCGAGCGCGAGGAGGTGACGGTCGACCTCCGGACCCGAATAGACCGGGCCGTACTGTCTCCCGAGGGTCGCCCGCAGCGACTCCGGGACCGCCCAGGCGCGCTCGTCACTTGACGCGGAGCGCGTACCGGCCCGCGGCATGGATCCCCATCTTGCGTGCGATCTCTGACTTCTCCGGGTCGATGACGATGAGGTATCCCTGCCACTCGCGGGAGACCTCGCCACCGCAGCGGGGGCATTTCGCCTGGTCGGTGATCGAACTGCAGCTCTTGCACGCCTTCAGATTGATCATCGTTCCCCTCAACTCGCCGGTGCCGGGGGCTTCGGGGCGGACTTGGCGGCCGCCTTCTTGGCAGGAGCGGCTCCGCTGGCCTTCTTGGCCGCGCCCTCGGCCTTCTTGTGGACCTCTTGGATCCACTCGAGCCGTCCGAGCGCCGGCTGGCGCATCGTGAGCCCGATGCGGCTGTCGCGGGGCGATATCTCGGAGAGGGAGAGCGACACGACGCGGGCCCGGACCTTGTAGCCGACCTTGAGGTCCTTCTTCGACTCGACACCGACGAGCCGCTGGTTGTGCTCGTCGATGTTGACCCGGTCGTCCATGATCTGGGAGACGTGGAGCAGCCCGTCGAGCGGGCCGAAGCGGACGAACGCGCCGAACTTCCGGATCTCGACGACCATCCCCTCCACGACCTCCTGGATCTCGGGTCGGAAGAGGAGGGCCTCGTACTCGACCTCCTGATAGACGCCGCCGTCGCCGTGGATGATGTGCCCCTCGCCGATGGGGGTCACGTCCCGGATCGTCACCGCGACGCTCTGGCCGTCCACGAGCTTCCCCTCGAACTGCTGCTGCGCGAGCTCGGTCAGCACGTTCCCGAGGTCGGGCCCGAGGCGCTGGGGCGGGATGCGGACGACGTCGCGACGATGGTCCAGGTAGTACATGCGTCGCGCGCGAGCGGGGGGGCCTATAAGATTCTTGGGGTCACCCTCGCCGGCGGGTTCAAGGGCCACGGCCTTCGCCGACCGTCCTCGTTACGGACCTGGGGCCTTCGATCGAGCCGTGCGGGTCCTGAGCGCCGGGTGAGCCCCAGGACCGGGTCGGTCGTTGCGATCGACGTACGACCGTCGACTTCGAGGTCGAGGGATGCCCGAATGGCGTCCACATTCTCCGGCAAGACGATCCATTCCTGGTGGATCGTCGGGAAGAAATAGGCGTCCCGACGGTCGCGCGAGAGCTCGGGATCGGAGAGCCTCACCTACAGCCGCGCGGCGAACAGCTTGATCAGGTCGCGGCAGCGACACGAGTAGCCCCACTCGTTGTCGTACCACGCGAGGACCTTGAGGCAGTTCGAGCCCGCGACCCGCGTGGAGCCCGCGTCGACGATGGAGGACCGCGAGTCGCCCCGAAAGTCCACGGAAACGAGCTCCTCCTCGGTGTAGCCCAGAATCCCCTTCATGGGGCCATCGGCCGCCCGCTTGAACGCCGCATTGGCCGCTTCGACCGTGACCGGCCGGTCCGTGAATACCGTCAGGTCCACGACGCTCACGTTCGGCGTGGGCACTCGTAGGGAGTACCCGTCGAGCTTGCCTTTCAGTTCCGGAATCACCAGGTGCAGTGCCTTGGCAGCGCCGGTGGTGGTGGGGATCATGGACAGCGTAGCGGCGCGCGCGCGGCGCAGATCCTTGTGCGGCAGGTCGAGCAGCTTCTGATCGTTCGTGTAGGAGTGGACCGTGGTCATCATCCCGGCGGTGATCCCGAAGCCGTCCAGGATCACTTTGGCGACCGGGGCGAGGCAATTCGTCGTGCAGGATGCGTTCGAAACGACGTGATGCTTGACCGGGTCGTAGGTGGTGTCGTTCACACCGAGAACCAGGGTCGTGTCGGGGTCCGTGGCGGGCGCCGAGATCAGGACCTTCTTCACGGGGCCCCGAAGGTGCTTGCGCGCCTCCGAGCCCTTCGTGAACAGCCCGGTGGACTCCACCACGATGGACGCCCCGACCGACGCCCAATCCAGGTCCGCCGGATCCTTGACTTTGAAGACCTTGAAGCTCTTGCCATCCACAGAGATCGTATCGTCTGTGTGCGTGATCTGGTTCGGAAGATTGCCCAGAATCGAATCATACTTCAGCAAGTGGGCGAGCGTTCTTGCGTCGGTGATGTCGTTGACCGCGACCACTTCGATCTCCGGGTCGCCTAACGCCGCGCGGAAGATGTTCCGGCCAATGCGCCCGAATCCGTTGATGGCGACCCGTACCGTCATGGCGGCCTCAGAGCAGGTCAGCGGGGGCGGCTTAAAGGAGTTCCGGGAGCTTGCCGGATCCGGTGATGTAGAGGGGGTATCCCTTCTCTATCGCCTGCGGGGCTTCGTACCTCGGTCGGGTCTTCACGACCTCGACGAGCTCGAGGTCCGGCGGCGTCGCCACCGCGTCGGCCACCCTCTTGCCGAGCGTCCCGGACCCGTGGATGGCCACGCGGACCCGCACTCGCCACTCCTCCGGGCGGTCGAAGTTCGTCGAGGCTACAGGAGCTGCCGCGAGGGGCCGCGCCCGCGGATACGCTAAATCCCAGCGCGTCCGTCAGCGCGCGATTGATATGAATTTCGAGCTGACCGATGAGGAGCAGGCGTTCCAGGCCGCGGTACGGCGCTTCGGTGACAAGGTCCTCCGCGCGAACGAGACGAAGATCGACACGGAGGGCCGGATCCCCGCGGACGTCCTCGCGGCGATGGCCGACCTGGGATTGCTCGCGATGCCGGTACCCGCGGAGTACGGGGGAATGGGCGCCTCCGCGGTCCTCACCGAGCTCGCGGCCGAGGAGATCGGACGGGGGGATGCCTCGATGGCGACCGCGGTCTTCTTCCTCCTCGAGGCCGGTTGGTCGACGGCCTTCTCCCTTCACGGAACCGAGGAGGCCAAGCGCGAGGTCCTGCCGCCCGTCTGCGCCGGAAAGGCGTTCCTAGGGATTGCCAGCACGGAGCCGACCGGGGGCAGCGACCTTGCCGGCATGCACACCACGGCCCGCCGGGACGGCGACGCGTTCGTGTTGCACGGGGAGAAGTCGTTCATCTCCGGCACGGAGGAGGCGAAGGAGTTCGGCGGCGGCCACCTCACGCTCGCGAAGGACCCCGCGGGCGGGTTCGACTTCCTCTACGTTCCGACCAACACCCCGGGGATCTCGACGCAACGGTTCCACAACATGGGTCGTATGGGCATCTCGACCGGCGGTCTGACCTACCAGGATGCTCGGGTCCCGGCGCGCTACCTGCTCGGAACCCAAGGCAAGGGGTTCGGTCTCGCGATGGGGGGTTTCACGGTCGCTCGGACGTACGTTGCGGCGGCGTGCATCGGGGCGGCCGAGCGGGCGCTCGAGACCGGGATGACCTACATCCGGGAGCGGTCGGTCTTCGGCCAGCCCCTCGGTAAGTTCGAGGCGATCCAGTTCGAGCTCGCGGACCTCTGGGCCCAGCTCGAGGCGGTCAAATGGCAGGTCCGCCGAGCCGCCTGGTTGATCGACACCTACACTCTCAAGGGCGATACGGCCCACCGCCCCGAGGTCGACCGCGTGGTCGCGTCGGTGAAGCTCGCCGCCCCGCAGATCGCCTTCGAATGCGTGAAGCGGGTGATGATGTGGCACGGCGCGTCCGGCTACACCAAGGACGTCGGCCTCGAGCGCGGGCTTCGAGGGATCATGTCGTACATGGTCGGGGCCGAGGGTGGGCTCAACATCATGCGGATCATCCTCGGACGAGAGCTCCTCGGGAAGGAGTTCCTGCCGTACAAGTAGCGCTCGATGACACGACGTTCCTCCGCGCAGCCGAAGGCGATCGACGAGCGACGTTTCCACGACTGGCTTGCGAGGGAGCTCCCGGCGGGTCGTACCGGTCTTCTCCCCTTGGGCGACGACGCGGCGGCGGTCCGCGTCCCTCCCGGGAAGGTCGCGGTCCTGTCGATCGATTCGCTCGTGGAAGGGACCCACTTCCGGCCCCGCGCCCCCCCTCGGCGGGTCGGGGCGGCCGCTGCGGGGGTCAGCCTTTCGGACCTCGCAGCCAAGGGAGCGGAACCGGCGGCCCTCCTCCTCGCCATCATCGTCCCGGTCGGGACGCCTCAGGCCTGGGCGGAGGAGGTCATCCGCGGCGCGGAACGGACCGCCGAGCGGTTCGGGATGCGCCTGGTCGGAGGGGACACGAAGCCGGGACCCGTCCGGACCGTGGTCAGCAGTGTCGTCGGTTGGGCGCGGGAGGGCTCGCTGGCCCCCCGGTCGGGAGCTCGTCCCGGGGACCTCGTCGCGACGACCGGTTCCGTGGGACGAGGAGGGGCCGCCGCGGCTCGGCTGAGCCGGACGAAACGCCCCGACCGACGCGCCCTTTCGGGGATGCTGGACGTGCGCCCGCGCGTCGCCGAGGGGGCCGTGCTCGTCCACTGGGCGCATGCGATGCTCGACACCTCCGACGGCCTCGCGGAGGCCTCCCGCCTGCTCGCGGATGCGAGCCGGGTTCGAGTCGAGGTCGACGAGGAACGACTTCCCTTGACGCCGACCCTTCGGGACCCGAACCTCTCGGCCGTCGAGCGCCGACGACAGGCCCTCTACGGGGGCGATTACGAGCTCCTGCTGACACTTTCGTCGCGAGGGTTCCCGGCAGCCCAGCGGGCCGTCCGGGACGTCGGGGGTCGGCTCAGTGCGATCGGTCGAGTAGCCCCGGGTCGCGGCGCCTGGCTCGCGAGCGGCGGACGGATGCGACCCATGCCACCCGCGGGCTGGCAGCCGTTTGTCCGACCGAACCGCCGCCGCCTCTGACCGGCGTGCTTGGCTCCGTGTCGTAAGGTTCGTTCCGTGTCGAAACCATGCGGCACCCTCACGCGGTCCACGTTACCCTCAAGTATCAGGAACCGAACTCCTCGACTGCCCGGAGGTTTCGGGTATGGTGAACAGCAGTTCAACGACAAATCCGTTTGAGACGGCGAAGAGACAGGTCGACATTGTCGCAGACCTTCTGAGTCTCGACAACGGCATGCGAGAGGTCCTGAAGCACCCGAAGCGGGAGCTCACGGTCAACTTCCCGGTCCGTATGGACGACGGGTCGTACCACGTGTACTCGGGTTACCGCGTCCAGTACAACATGGCGCGCGGACCCTGCAAGGGCGGTATCCGATACCACCCGCAGGTGTCGCTCGACGAGGTTCGGGCGCTCGCGGCGTGGATGACCTGGAAGTGCGCAGTGGTCAACATCCCGTACGGCGGCGCCAAGGGCGGCGTCATCTGCGACCCGAAGCACATGTCGAAGGGCGAGCTTGAGCGCCTCACCCGGCGCTTTGCGACCGAGATTTCCGGCATCATCGGGCCCGAGAGGGACATTCCGGCCCCCGACGTCTACACCGACGGCCAGACGATGGCCTGGATCATGGACACGTACTCGATGCTGAAGGGGTACTCCGTGCCGGGCGTCGTGACCGGCAAGCCGATCGCCCTCGGCGGCAGCGAAGGCCGCGGAGAGGCGACCGGGCGCGGCTGCGCCTACACCATCCGCGAAGCGGCGACCCACGCCGGCGTCCGCGTGAAGAACGGGACGGTCGCGGTCCAGGGATACGGGAACGCGGGCAGTGTCTGTGCGAACATCCTGTACGACGAGCAGGGCGCGAAGATCGTCGCGGCCTCCGACTCCAAGGGCGGGGTCTACAAGGCGGACGGCTTCAACCCCCACGCGCTCGAGGAGTACAAGGCGAAGAACGGCTCGGTGGTCGGTTTCCCCGGCGCGAAGGCGATTTCGAACGAGGAGCTTCTTGAGCTCAAGGTGGACATCCTGGTCCCCGCAGCGCTCGAGAACCAGCTCACCGCGAAGAACGCCGACAAGGTCCAGGCGAAGCTCATCGGCGAGGCGGCGAACGGCCCGACTCTCCCCGAGGCGGACACGATCTTCTTCCAGAAGAAGATCACCGTGCTCCCGGACATCCTCGCGAACGCGGGCGGAGTCACCGTCAGCTACTTCGAGTGGGCCCAGGACATCCAGGGGTACTTCTGGCCCCTCGCCGAGGTCAACCAGCGCCTCGAGCGGGTAATGGTCCAGTCGTACAACGACGTCCACAAGATCGCCGTGGAGCGCAAGGTGCACAACCGGACGGCCGCGTACGTCCTCGCGATCCAGCGGGTCGCCGAGGCGATCCGGCTCCGGGGCATCTACCCGTAGGAAGGAACGCAAGAGAGAAAAGGGCGGGGCGGGGTCGACCACCCGATGGCCGACCTCCCCCGCTGTCGCCTAACCACTTGGTCCGACGTAGACCGTTGGGCCGACCGCCTCGCCGAGCGGATTCGTTCGGCGCAGGCGGTCCCTGATACCATCGTGGCCCTCACGCGGGGTGGATGGGTCCCGAGCCGGCTCCTGTGTGACCGCCTTGCGGTGCACCGCCTGGTCTCCCTCCGGGCCCAGCACTGGGGCGTCACCGCGACGCCGGACGGGACCGCGAAGCTCACCGAGGGGCTGAGCGGCCCGGTGGAGGGCCAGAAGGTCCTCGTCGTGGACGACATCACCGACACGGGGGAGAGCCTCTCGCTCGCCACGGCGCACGTCGCGGAGCGCCATCCGGCCCGCCTCGAAACCGCCGCCTTCCTCCATATCGCGCACTCGAAGTTCGTTCCGACCTATTTCGCCGAGGAGATCCCCCGGACGGGCTGGGTCTGGGTCGTTTTCCCGTGGAACTACTGGGAGGACCTGGCCGCCCTGGCTACCCGTGCGGCCGAGTTCGGCCGCGGGGTGACCGCGATCCAGGAGACCCTGCGCACCCGATCGGGCCTTGACGTTCCTCTCGCGGACCTTGAACGGGTCGCCGAGTTCGTCCCGATTGGGTAGGCCCGCCGACTGACCGGGCCATGCCTACGCAGCAGGCCCGACGACGGCCCGCCGCGCGACCGACTTGAAGTACTGTTGCAGGACCCCCGCGCCGATCCCGAGGCCGAACCCGATGGCGATGAGGCCGACGGCGAGGATGAGCGGGGGAAGGGGAGCCGTCCCTTCGAGGTATCGCACGAGGAACACGATCCCGTAGCACACACATCCGATCCCGATGATGGACGTCACCGCCACGGCGTACGTCCGCGGGAAGCGGCCCCGGGCGAACCGTCGTCGGATGGCCCGACCGGTCTCCCAGATGATGCCCGCCAGGATCCAGTAGAACAGTCCCGCTTGGAAGAACAGGGATATCCGGATGATGTCGGGCTGGGTGAGGTTGGAGTAGTAGGTGTTGTAGCCCGTCAGGAATCCCACCCCGACCAGGGCGAGCGAGAAGAGGCCGAATCCGAACGCGACCGAGCCCTGACGGATGTCGGTCGAGGCAGAGCGGACGGAGTCGATGAACACCTCGTCGATGTCGAACGTCCAGAAGATGAGGTAGATGCCGAGCACGATCGCGAGCCCGATGAACCCCCAGATCAGCACATTGCCGGCCGCGGCGATCCCGAGGATGAGCAGGACGATGGCGACCGGTAGGATCGTCTTCGCCCGGAGCTTCGGGTCCTTCATCGCCCGGACGATGGTGTAGTAGGTCGACTCGATGCTCGCGTTCTGGCGCACGTAGACCCGGCGTACGCCGTCCACGCGCACCCGCGAGGCGATGATCGGGAACAGGTACTCGTCCTCAGCCCCGTCGCTGACGAGGTACGCCGAGGTCGCGTGCAGCTGGGCGAGGACGTGGTCGAACTGGTCGGCGACCCGTCGGTCGGAGAGGATCCCGACCTTCGGCGAGCCGGTGAGGATGCAGACCTCGGCCTCCTCGCCCGCGCCCTTGAGCTCGTCCAGAAGGCTCACCGACGCGAAGATCGCGTTCGTGTCAGAATCTTCCGGGTCAACGGTCGCCAGTCGGACGGCGGCATCGACGACGGCGGACCGGCCGACGACCGGCCCGGCGACCGAGGCTTTGCGGCCGAGGTCGTCGTCCCGGTCGATGCAGACGACGAGGCGCATGGCTCGCGTCCCATGGTTCCCTCTCGGCTTAACAACTTGTGTTCACTGGTGTCGACTCCGGCGCCCGTAGACCGTCCCCCCACCGCGGACGCCGACCAAAGATACCGACCGGACCCTCGGGTCGAAACCGTGCCGTCCCGGCACTATACCCTTATACTCCCGGCGCCCCCCTTTCCTCGTTCCGCATGCCCGAGCTTCCGGACAAGAAGACCGCGTTCATCGATTGGTACCTCGCCGTCGTCGACGTCGCGAACCTTACCGACAAGCGCTACGGCGTGAAGGGGATGAACGTCTGGACCCCGTACGGGTTCCTCGCCCGCCGCCACCTCGACGAGGTCCTCATCCGGGAGATCGAGGTCACCGGGTCGTCCCCGGTCGAGTTCCCGGCGCTCATCCCGGCGAACGAGTTCGCGAAGGAGAAGGAACACATCAAGGGGTTCGACGCCCAGGTCTACTGGGTCACGAAGGGAGGGCTCTCTGACCTCGACATCCCCCTCGTCCTCCGGCCGACGAGCGAGACCGCGATGTACCCCATCTTCGCTCTCTGGGTCCGCTCGCACCGGGACCTCCCGCTCAACGTCTACCAGATCGTGAACACGTTCCGGTACGAGACGAAGACGACCCGACCGTTCCTGCGGGTCCGCGAGATCCACTTCTTCGAGGAGCATACCTGCCAGGTCGACGAGGCGGCCGCCGACGGGCGGGTCCGTTCGAACCTGGAGGCGTTCGGCCGGATGGCGAAGGCGTTCGCGCTGCCCTACGTCGCCGTTCGTCGACCGGACTGGGACAAGTTCCCCGGTGCCGCCTATTCGGTCGCCTTCGATATCCCCGTGGGTTCAGGTCGTACGCTGCAGATCGGCAGCGTCCATCACTACCGCGAGAACTTCTCGGGGCCGTATGGGATTCGATACGAGGACGCGGACGGGACCCAGCGCCTCGTGCACCAGACGACGTTCGGCCTCTCGGAACGCCTGCTCGGCGCAATCGTGGCGGTCCACGGGGACGCGAAGGGAGCGGTCTTCCCGAGCTCGGTCGCGCCGTACGAGGTCGTGGTCGTTCCGATCCCCAGCTCCGGCGCCGTGCCGGCCCCCGAGACGGCAGCGACCGAGATCGTCGAACGGCTCCGGGCGCACGGTCGACGGGTCCACATCGACCTGGGGGACGAACGCCCCGGGGCCAAGTACTACCGCTGGGAGCTTCAGGGCGTGCCCGTCCGCATCGAGGTCGGTCGGCGGGAGGCCGCAGGCCGGACCGCAACCGCGGTCGACCGGCTCGGACGCAAGCAGACGGTCTCCCTCGACACCCTCGAGCGGGAGGTCGATGCCTTCGTCGAGGAGTTCGACCAGACGCTCTACGCCCGGGCGCTCGCCACCTTCCGGAACGAGTTCCGGGTCGTCCGGTCCCTGGAGGAGCTGAAGGAGCTCTCGCACGTGGGGATCCTCGGCTGGTGCGGCTCGGAGGAGTGCGGCCACGCGGTCGAGACGGCGGTCGACGGTGGGCTCCTCGGTACCCCCGAGAGCGACCTGCCTCTGGAACTGGAGGCGCCCGTCGCCTGCATCTCGTGCGGCTCGGGCAGCGGTCTCCGCTGGGCCCTCGCGGGGCGTCCCCTCTAGGACCGTCCGCTTAGGTATGCGGCGCCGGGGGCGGTGCCGGAGGGTTCGGGAGCACGAGCCACATCCCGGCGAGGCCGAACAACAGCAACGTGATCGTAACGGCGTAGACACCGTTATCGATCCAGACCCCGAACGCGACCCCCCACCAGACGTAGAACCCCACGGCCAGGACCACCAAGGTGGCGAAAGCCCAGAACGAGACCTTTCGGGTGATGGACATCCCCCGGAAGCGGGGGGGAAGGGAAGGAGGCGCCGTCGAGCCGGCCGTCGCCATGGTGCGCCGCCGACCTGGGGAGCGTTAGATAACCCTTGCGGGACGGTCGGCGGTCGAGGGTCGGTTCGCGTCCGTTCCCAGGCAGGTGCTTAACTCCGACCGTCGTTTGAGAAGGAGACGATGGCGGACCGAGCGACGGGGGACCGGCCCTCGAGAGACGGGTCGACCCGCTCGCTCGATACGCTCTCGCCCGAGCAACACCGAATCCTCGCCTACGCGAGCGCCATCGGCTCGGAGTTCGATTTCCCCGTCCTGCTCGGCGCCATGGGCCTCGGCGAAGAGGTCCTCGCCGAGGAGATCGAACAGCTCGTCCATGCCGGGGTCCTTTCCGAGCGGGCGGGCGGCGAGCGGTTCGCGTTCGCGGAGGAGGAGTTCCGAGCCCGCATCTATCGGTCGCTGACCGAGAGCCGCCTTCGGGTCCTCCACCGAAAGATCGGGGAGGTGCTCGAGCGGATGAATCCCAACCCGACCCTCCCGGTCCTCATCGAGCTCGGACGGCACTACTTCCTCGGGAAGGTCCCCGCGAAGTCGTACGAGTACAACCGGAAAGCCGCCGAGGCGGCCCACGCGGCGGGCGAACCGGAGGCCGCTACGCACGCCCTCGAACGGGTCCTCCTTGACCTCGCCACGTTTCCCGGGGACCGTCGGATCGAACGTGTGGAGGTCGGCGAGACTCTGGGGAACCTCTACTACTCGATCGGCGACTTCCGCAACGCCGACCTTCGGTTCACGGAGGCGCTCGAACGGCTCGGAACCGGGTCGCCTCGGGTCCGCGCCCGTCTTCTCCTTTCGCGCGCCGAGGTCGCCCGGGAAAGTCTCGACCTCGACACGGCGGTCACGCGTGCCACCGAGGCGCTCCAGCTGTTCGAGGACGCCCAGGACGCTCTCGGGAACGCAATGGCGCACCGCCTCCTCGGACGGGTCGCGTTCCGACGGGGAGCGCATCGGCACTCCCTCGAGGAGTGCATGCGAGCCCTCGACCCCGCGGGAACGTCCGATGACCCGCGATTCCTTGGCAGCCTCTGCATCGACATCGGGAACGCGTTCTCTGAGCTCGGTCCGGACGTCCGAGAGGTCGCGGTCGCGTGGTACGAGCGCGCCATCGAGCGGCTCGTTCACACCGACGACCTGACCGAACTATCGCGGGCGTACCACAACCTCGGGGTTCTGGTCGGAGAGGTCAACCCCCAGGACGGCCTCGAGCATCTGGAGAGGGCCGAGAAGGCCGGAGAACGAGCGCATGACAGCCGGTTGATCGGGCGTGCGCTGCTGTCCGGCGTCCCCCTGCACCTTGCCCTGGGAGAGCTCGAGGAGGCAGAACGCGATAACGAGCAGGCCAGCCACCTGGCCGAATACAACGAGGACGAACTGGGGCGCGGATGGATCGAGCTCAACCGAGGCTTGATCGCGGAGCGGCGGGGCCTGTGGGAAGAGGCCGAACATGCGTTCGAGCGGACGGTCGAAGTGAGCCGGCGCCTTCAGGTCCCGGCCGACGAGGCGGAGGCAGCGTACCGCCTCGCGAACCTGCGGTTCAAGACCCGGGACCTGGAAGGGGCCCGACGAGCGTATGCGGTCGCTTCCGACCTCAATCTCGCGGAGCTCCGACCTCAACTCGCGACCCCGTTCTTCGCGCTGGCCCGTCAGCTGGGCCTCCCGACTCCGACCTCCCTTCGAGGAAGCGCTACCGAGCCCGTCCCACCGAGGAGCCCGGGCTGACCGTTGGGAGGCGACCGGCCCTTGGCGAGAGGTGGGGAACGGTCCGTAGACAGGTGTTTAGCTCCGACCGGCGCTTGACGAGGAGACGATGGCGGACCGAGCGACGGGGGACCGGCCCCCAGGAGAGAGCACGGGCCCTCCGCTTTCTCCCGAGCAACACCGAATCCTCGCCTACGCGAGCGCCATCGGTTCGGAGTTCGATTTCTCCGTCCTGCTCGGCGCCATGGGCCTCGACGAGGAGGTCCTCGCCGAGGAACTGGAACGGCTCGTTCACCTGCGGGTTCTTTCCGAGCGGGCGGGCGGCGAGCGGTTCGCGTTCGCGGAGGAGGAGTTCCGAGCCCGCATCTATCGGTCGCTGACCGAGAGCCGCCTTCGGGTCCTCCACCGAAAGATCGGGGAGGTGCTCGAGCGGATGAATCCCAACCCGACCCTCCCGGTCCTCATCGAGCTCGGACGGCATTACTTCCTTGGGAAGGTCCCCGCGAAGTCGTACGAGTACAACCGGAAAGCCGCCGAGGCGGCCCACGCGGCGGGCGAGTCCCAGGTCGCCGCCGACCACCTCGAACGGGTCCTCCTCGACCTCGCCACGCTTCCCGGGGACCGACTGAACCAACAAGCCGAGGTCGCCGAGACCCTCGGGGACCTGTACTACTCTCTCAACAACTTCCGCAACGCCGACCTTCGGTTCACGGAGGCGCTCGAACGGCTCGGAACCGGGTCGCCTCGGGTCCGCGCCCGTCTTCTCCTTTCGCGTGCCGAGGTCGCCCGGGAAAGTCTCGACCTCGACACGGCGGTCACGCGTGCCACCGAGGCGCTGCGACTGTTCGAAAGCTTCGACGACCGGATCGGGTGCGGGCAAGCGCATCGCCTGCTCGGGCGTGTCGCGTGGCTTCGGGGGGCGTATTGGGATTCTCTCGAGGAGTGCATGCGAGCCCTCGACCTCGCGGGAACGTCCGACGACTCGCGATTCCTCGGCAGCCTCTGCATCGACATCGGGAACGCGTTCGCGCTCCTCGGTCCCGAGGTCCGGAATGTTGCCATCGAATGGTACGAACGCGCCGTCGAGCGGTTGGACCACCCGGGCAGCCGGGGTGAGCTCGCCCGGGCATACTACAACCTCGGTACCACGGTCGGCGAGGTCAGCCCGCAGGACGCGCTCGAGTACCTCGAGAAGGGGCGGCTCGCCGCCGAACGAGCCCACGACAGCCGAAGTGTCGTACGAGCCCTCCTCTCGGGCGTCGAGTTCCTTCTCGCCCTCGGCCAGGTCGAGGATGCCGAGCGGGACAACGAGCAGGCCGGTCGCCTGCTCGAACACATCTCGGACGAGCTGGCGACCGCCTGGGTACAACTCGACCGAGGCCTGATCGCCGAGCGGCGCGGCCTGTGGGAGGAGGCGGAAGCCGCGTACAAGTCGACGGTCGAGATGTGCCGGCGGTTCCAACTTCCCGCCGACGAGGCCGAGGGGGCGTTCCGTCTCGCGAACCTCCGGTACAAGACCCGAAACGTGGAGGGGGCCCGACGGGCGTATGCGGTCGCTTCGGACCTCAATCTCGCGGAGCTCCGACCTCAGCTCGCGACCCCATTCCTCGAACTGGGCCGGCAGCTGGGCCTCGTACCTTCGGCTTCCCCCCGCGAAACCGTCCGGACCCGAGCCGGCCCGGTCGAGCCGGGCGACGGACGAGGATTATAAGGTCCGGATGGGCTCGATTATCCACCCATGATGGCGAACCGCGGGTCTCGATTCGCAACCCGCCCCCCCATCTTCGGACGGGAAGAGATCCGCGAGGAAGCGGAGCGCCTCCTCACCCGAACGCTCGGCGGAGCGGGCGGTGGCCTCCTCCTGACCGGGCCCGGTGGCATCGGCAAGACCCAGATCATGAACGGGCTCATCGAGCTCGCCGGGAAGCGCGGATGTACGGTCCTCTCAGGTCGGGCGCTTCCCGAGGAGCTCCCGCCCGCCTTCTCCTTGCTGCGCGCACTCTTCGCGTCCGAGCGGGCTCAAGGGGCCCCTGCTCCGCCGCCCTTGTGGACCGTGACCCGGGCCTCGCCCCTCGTCCCCTCCGTCATGGGGAAGCGGGAGGCGCCCGAGGCGGACGCTTTCTCGCCGGCGACCCCCCCTCCGTCGGACGACCTCGAACAGACTCTGGGCCTGCCCCGCTTCACGACCTCCGTCGGGCGAGGTGCCGAACGCGATGAGCTGTTCGCGCGCCTGGCGCAACACCTGATCGACCGGGCCCAGGAGCGCCCGGTGCTCATCGCAGTCGACGACCTTCATTTCGCGGACGGCTCGACGCTCGACTTCTTTCGCCAGTTCGCGGGTGAGCTCCCCGAGCAGCGCATCGCGTTCTGTGCTACCCTCGTCGAGTCCGCTGACATTCCCGAGAGGACACGGGAGGCAATCGAAGCCCTCTCGGGCGTCGCGAGCGTCCTCACGATTCCCGTTCGACCGTTGACCGTCCCGGAGACCGAGGAGTTCGTCCGCTGGATCCTCGGTGACCGGGCTCCGGACCGAAATGACGTCCGTCGCTGGCACGCTCAGACCGAGGGGAACCCCCTCTTTGTCGAGCAGCTCGTTCGGATGACCACGGGCTATGCGGCTCCTACCGACGGCCGCGAGCACAGGGCCCAGGGGGTCACCGAGATCCTCCTGGAACGGGCCAAGAGCCTCAGCGAACGCGAGCGTCGCATCCTTACGTATGCGGCGGTGCTCGGGAAGGAGTTCCAGTTCGGGAACCTCTCGGCCGTAGCGGGCAGCGGAGAGGAGCGGGTGACCGAAAGCCTGGACCGCCTCGTCCATGAGGGGCTGGTCCGCGAGAAGGGCGGGGAGGTCTACGAGTTCGTGAGCGAAGCGGTCCGGCGCGACCTCTACGCGAGCCTCACGGAGACGCGACGGCGGATCCTCCACGCGCGGGCCGGTCGTGCCCTCGAAGGGAAAGCCGGCTCGAGCGATTCCGAGCTCGCCCGGCACTTCTATCTGGGCCGGGACGACGCGAAGGCGGTGGAGTACAATCTCAAGGC
Source organism: uncultured Thermoplasmata archaeon (assembly GCA_963735185.1). Lineage (GTDB taxonomy): Archaea > Thermoplasmatota > Thermoplasmata > Lutacidiplasmatales > UBA184 > Lutacidiplasma. Next base: position 1,014,333 of record CAVTJV010000007.1, on the reverse strand, counting down.
CGCCCGCGCGGCCTCCCGCGATTTCGCCTTCCAGACGGCGGCCTCCCACGTCGCTCGCGCCCGCGAGGCCGAGCGGCGGCGACCGGATCGGGACCCGCGCGTGGAGATCCGTCTCCTAACCGAAGAGGGCCGCCTCCTGGAGGAGCTGGGAGTGCTCCCGCAATCGGAGGAGCTCCTGACCCGGGCGGTCACCCTCGCCCGGGGCGAGGCTGGGGCCGACCTCGAGCTCGGGCGGGCGTTGCTCGGCCTTGCTCAGACGCGGGCCACCCAGAACGAGTACGAGGCGGCCGAGTCCCTCGCTACCGAGGCGCTCGAACGACTCGAGAAGGTCGGCACGCCGCGCGACCTTATGGCTGGCCATCGGGTCATCGGGACCGTGGCCTGGCGCCGGGGCGAGTTCTCGCGCGCCGAGCAGCACCAGCGGGCCGCGCTCGATATCGCCGAGCGGGAAGGGACTCCGCTCGAGCTCGGTCACGCACTCGTGGATGCGGCGCTCACGCTCAGCCCGGTCGGTGCCCCCCTCGACCCGACGCTGGCGCTCTATGACCGTGCCGCCCAGTTGTTCGAAACGGCCGGAGAGTTCGGGGCCCGCGCCCGAGTGCTCATGAACCGCTCGGTGATGGAGTACCACACCGGTCGCCCCGAGGACGCGATTCAGGACCTCACGAAGGCCATCGATGCGGCCAACCGCTCCCGCTCGCCCATCTGGATCGGGTACTGCAACCTCAACCTCTCGCAGTGGCAGGCGGAGCGCCACCACCCCGAGCTCGCCCGCGCGCCCCTCGCGCGTGCCCGCCATGCACTCGAACCGATCGGGGACCGGCTCGGCGGGCAGCAGATCGCGATGTCGGAAGGGATGATTGCCGAGGCCGAGCAGGACTATCCGACGGCCGAGACCCACTACCAGGTCGCGCTCACGAAGGCCCGGGAGCTCCAGATGCCGGCCGAGGTCTCGGAGATGCTGTTCCGGCTGGCCCACCTGGCCGCCGAACGGGGCGACCGGGACGGGGCCCGACGCTGGCTGACCGAGGCTCGGGCGAGCGGCGTCGCGAACTTCCGACCGGATTTCGCCGAGCGGTTGGACCAGCTCGAGAAAGAGATCGGACCCCCCACCTGACCCCCACCGTTATGGCGGGCGCTTGAGTGGCCGACCCGATGGTGTCGCGAGAGACGGTCGGCCCCCGAGCATCGGATGGCTCACCGCTCCCCGACCGGTCGCTCCCCAGCTTCGAGCGGGATGTGCGTCGGATGTTCACGCACATCGCGCAGGGGTACGAATGGTTCGACCACGTCGCGTCGCTCGGCAACGACCTCCTCTGGCGGCCTCGGGCCCTCTGGGACCTCGACCGGTTCCGTCGGCCGGGCCCGCTTGAGCATGTCCTGGACATCGGGTGCGGGACCGGGGAGCTCGCTCGCCTCTTGGCGCGCCATTACGGGGCGACCCGGGTGGTCGGCGCCGACTTCACCCGCGCGATGCTCGAGAACGCCACGCGCGTCGCCGCGGGCCGGACCGAGCGGGCCCGGCTCGACTTTGCCCGGGCGACGGCGCTCAAGCTCCCGTTCGCGGACGGGGCGTTCGACGTGGTGACGAACGCCTTCCTGGCGCGCAACCTCTCTGACCTCTCCGTCGCGTTCCGGGAAGTGCGGCGGGTCCTCCGGCCGGGAGGGGTCTTCCTGACCCTCGAGATCACCGAGCCGGTCTCGCCGCGGGTCGGTCGCCTCTTCCACGCCTACTTCGACCGGGTGGTCCCGTGGCTCGGCGGGGCGGTCGGCAGCGCGGGACCGTACCGGTACCTTCCGCAGTCGCTCCGCTCGCTCCCGGACCGGGCGTCCTTCCTGACACTCCTCTCGCGGAGCGGGTTCCCCCGCAGGACGGCCCGACTCCAATCGGCCGGCATCGTCACGACGTTCCTCGCGGAAGCCGGGGGACCGTCGAACCCGTCAAACGAAAGCCGTTAAGCTCGGGGCCCCGGTGTTTGCATCGTGTCGACCCCCGCTTCCGACGCGTTCCGATACGCGCATGCACACTACCACGAGATCGCCTGGTTGAGCCAGAACACGAACCACCTCGTCCCCAAGGAGGCCATCCGTACCGCTCTCGAGGACGCGGTCCGGGACCGACGGTACGAGGGCTATCCGCTCGCGACGGGCGACCCGGAGCTCCTCGATGCGATCGCGAAGGACTTCGGTGCGTCGGGGCTCACCCCGTTCCTCACGGGGGGCGGCACGGAGGCGCTGTACATGACCACCCGGGCCCTGCTCTCCCCCGGCGACGAGGTCATCGCCTCGGACCCGAGCTACCTCATCATCCACCGGTTCATCGAGTTGTGCGGGGCCGTCCCAAAGTGCCTCGACATCTACGCCCCCCCGTACCGGCTCTCCGCCGACCGGATCCAGGAGGCGGTCGGTCCTCAGACGCGCATGATCCTCCTCATCGACCCGTTGAACCCGCTCGGCTCCGGCTACTCCCGGGACGAGGTCCGTGCGATCGCCGAGGTCGCCCACGACCGCCACCTCTTCCTGCTCAACGATGTGACGTACCGGGACTTCTCGGACGGCCACGTGCTCGCCTCCGAGTTCGCTCCCGAGGAGACCGTGACGGTCTGGTCGGTCTCGAAGAACTGCGGTCTCGCCGGCCTCCGGCTCGGGGGCCTCCTCGGTCGCTCCGAGCTCCTCAAGACGATCACCCGGTTCAACACGAACGACCTCGGGGTCAACGTCCTCTCCCAGGCGGCGGCGCTCGCCGCCCTCCGCACGAAACCGCAGTGGATCGGCGAGGTCGTCCGTCAGACGCGGGCGAACGGGGCCCGCATCCGCGACGTCGTGGCCGGGGTCCCCGGAGCGACTCTCCCCGTCTATCCGTCCCGGGCGAACATGATGGCCATCGACATCGCGCCGACGGGGGTCAGCCCCGACGCCGTGCAGGACGAGATGCTGCGCCGGCACGGCGTGTTCGTTCGGTCCGGGAACTACCTTTCGCCGAAGCACGGAGGAGGGTTCGTTCGCGTCTCGTTCTCGAACCCGCCCGCGGACATCGAACGGTTCGCCACCGCGTTCCCGGTCGCGATGAAGACGCTCGGGGCGCGTACCCCGGCGCCTCGGACCGGTTAACGCCGAACGAGCCGCAGGTCCACCACTAGGTGGTTCCGGCCCGGACCGTACGGCTTCACGACCCTCACTCGACCGGGCTCGCTGCAGTGTGCCCCCGCCGCCTCCGCCGAGCGCTCCACGGCCGCGGTGGCGTCGGAGAGCGGGGCTCGGACCTCCGCCACGGTGTGGACGTGGAGCCACCCGCCGGTCGGTCGGAGGAGGGAGACCGCGCGAGGGACCCAGGGCAGTGCGCTCGGTAGGTATCCGAGGAACGCACGGTCGAACGAGCCGCTCGGAAGGGAGACGTTCCGGTTGTCTCCCGGAACGATGACGACCCGCTCGGCAACGCCGTTCCGGACCGCGTTCTCGCGAAGGTACCGCACCGAGAGCGGGTTCTTCTCCACCGCCCAGACGGAGGCTGCGCGGCCGAGGAGCGCGGCGGGGATGGTAAAATACCCGATCCCGGCGAAGAGGTCGACGACCGTCTCCCCGGGGCGGACCAGACGGCCGACCCGGGCCCGCTCGGTCCGGTTCCCGGCCGCGAACATGATCCGGGCGGCGTCGAACCGCCAGCGTACCCCGTGCTCGACAACCTCCGTCTCGGTCCCCTCCCCGGCCACGCATCGGAGCTGGGGCGTCCGAAGCTCCCCCTCGACCGGGCCGGACTTGACGAGGACCGTCTCGACGCCGAGCTCCTCCTGCCAGGCGTTGCCGAGGAGGGAGTCGTACGGGGCGAGCGTCTCGGGGCGCTGGATCACGAGGACCCGACCGAGCCGGTGATAGCCGCTCGGCATCTCCCGGGCAACCCGGTCGCCCGCGACGGCGGCCAGGCGGCGACGGACTCGCTCGGCCGGGGGAGGCGGGCGGACCCGCCGCTCGGAGTGCGAGGGTCTCGTCACGGGGCCGGTTCGTCGGGCCCCTTCTCGAGGACCATCTCGAGGAACTGCTTCAGGTGGGCGATTAGGATCGGGTTGTCAGTGAAGCCGCACGCCTCGAGGCCGGGGGCCGCGAGCAGGGCGTGCGCGCCGTCCGACAGGGCCTCCGTCGCCCGGAGGTTCTCCCGCGGGACGAACTCCACGCCCTCCGGGATGCGCTGGAGCGGGGTCGTGATGAACGTCACGTGGACCCCCCGCTTCACCGCGTGCTGGATCTTCTTCCCGAGCTCGTCCCTCAGGTCGGCGAGCTGGGGGGTCGTCAGGATGAACGCCCCGGTCGACTGGTCGAGGAGCTCCCCGATCTTCTGCAGGACCTTCTCCCGGCCTGAGAGCAGGTAGACGAGCTGCGGCTCTCCGTGCTCGGCGACGACGCGGTGGAGCATCGCCAGCTTCTCGAACACCTCCTGGATCGCGCCCTTGAGGGTCTCCGCGACGTCGAGCGGGGGCGTCGGACGGAACAGGATCGGCTTACCGCCCGTGGGTTTCGCGTACCCCTTCTGCGCGAGCGACTCGAGGACCTTGTAGGCGCTCGTGCGCGGGATCCCGGCTGCGGTGGCGAGGGAGGCGGCGTCCCCGAGGCCTCGGGCGACGAGCGCGATGTAGGCGCGGGCCTCGTACTGGGTCAGGCCGACCTTCCCGAGCACCTCCGCGGCCTTGCGGAACTCGTCCGAGGTCTGGTTGCCCAGGGCGACGGCCGTCTCCTCGATGGTCGCCATGGCGTGGGCTCGCGGACAGACCCCGGGGACTTAAACCGGCGGGTTGCCCGAAAGCCGCCCTAGGGCACGGGTTGGGTGAGCTTGAGGAGCGCCGCGTCCCCCAGCAGGGCCTCGACCTCGTCCTTCGTCAGGAGCTTGTGCTCGACCAGGATCTCCTTCACCGGTCGGTTCGTCCGTTCGGCCTCGTGGATCACCTCGGCGACCTTCATGTAGCCGAGCTTGGGCGTGAGAATGGTCGCGATCGCGGCGGACCGGACCATGTGCTGCTCGAGGCGCGCCGGGTTCGCGGTGATGCCGTCCACGCACGTCCGAGCGAAGACGGGCAGGTAGTTCGTCAGGATCTCCGACGAGAAGATCACCTCGAACGTGGCGACCGGCATCATCACGTTGATCTCGAGCTGGCCCCCCTGGACCGCGAGCATCGTTGCTGTGTCTGCGCCGACGACGTGGAAGGCGATCTGGTCGAGGGCCTCGGCCGCCGAGGGGTTGACCTTTCCCGGCATGATCGACGACCCGGCTGGATCTCGGGCAGGCGGATCTCGTCGAACCCCGTCGCCGGCCCGCTGCAGAGCAGGCGGAGGTCGTTCGCGATGCGGATCAGCTCGAGCGCGAGCGTCCGGAGCCAGCCCGACGCGGCACCGAGCGGGAACCGGCTCTGCATGGTTTCGAACGGGTCCCGGGCGACGCGGAGCGGGAGGCCCGTGAGCCGCGCGTACTCTTGGACGGAGCGGGCGCGGAAGCCGACGACGGAGTTGAGGCCCGTGCCGACCGCGCTCCCGCCCAGGGGGATCTCCGCGAGGGCGGCTTCGACGCTCGGGAGGAGCTCGAGGACCCGTTCCAGCACGGTGGCGTACGCGAGGAACTCGGACCCCAGCGAGATCGGCGGTGCGTCCTTGAGGTGCGTCCGGCCCGACTTCGGGAAGCGGCCGAACTCCTGTCCCTTGCGACGCAGGCTCTCGACGAGGGTCGTGACCGAGACCCTCAGGTCCTTGAGCGCGAACATCACCGCGACCTGGGCCGCGGCCGGGTAGGTGTCGTTCGTCGACTGGCCCCGGTTCACGTGGTCGTTCGGGCTCATGTACTCGTAGTTGCCACGGGGTCTTCCCGCGAGCTCGAGCGCCCGGTTCGCCAGGACCTCGTTCACGTTCATGTTGGTCGAGGTTCCCGCCCCGGCCTGGAAGACGTCGACGATGAACTCGCCATCGAACTTGCCGGCGGCCATCTCCTCGGCTGCCTGCGCGATGAACTTTCCGCGCTCGGCGTCGAGGCCCCCCTTCTCCACGTTCGCGCGGCAGCACGCCAGCTTGAGGAAGGCGTACGACCGGATCAGGTGCTTCGACGCGTGGAGACCGCTCACCGGGAAGTTCTCCTTCCCTCGGAGGCTCTGGATCCCCCAGTACGCTGTTTCGGGAACGTCCCGCGGGCCCAGCGAATCCTTCTCTTGACGATACGCGGTCATGCGGTTCCGATGTCGGATACCCGACAAAACGTTTAGGCCCCCCGGGTCCCTCGGGAGACCCCCGGCTCCGGGGAAACGACGGCACCGTGGTCGACCCGTTCCAGCTCACGAACGACATCGTCGGGAACACCGTCTCGCTCGCCCTTCCGGGCCTTCTCTGGGCGACCCTGTACCTGGTCGCCTGGGAACGCGAACCGTTCGCAGAGAGCATCGGGTTCGGTCGGAGGTCGTTCTGGCTGCTCCTGCCGGGGGCCCTCCTCGCGACCTTCGCGATTCTTCCGATCGCGCCCGTCTCCACCGACTGGGTCACGGTGAGCTTCGCCGGGGCGCTCTTCCCCCTCCTCGTCGGGTTGCTCGCGTTCGGCCGGGCCGCGCCGCCCCGTTCCCGGTCGCTGACCCGGTTCCTCGCTTTACTCGCTGTGGAAGGCGGGCTGCTCTTCCTGCTCGTCCTTCCGGTGACGGCCGGCCTTTCGCACGCGGTCGCCTCCCCGCTCGGTCTCTCCGACTACGTTGGGAACGACCTCGTGGTCGCGGTCGGAGCGGTCGCGTTCTCGGGCCTTGTCGGGGGGGCCGCGCTCACCTCCCCGGACCCGCTCGGCCGGCGCGTGGCGTTCCTCGTCGCGCTGACCTCCTCGGTGCTGGTGCTCACGTTCGTCGGCTCGGCCGCCATCCCCGGGGTCGGGATCACCGAGTCGTTCCCGTTCTTCCTGTTCCCGCCCGTGGTCGCCGGATTGGTCGCAGCCGTTCTCGCCGGCCAGGTCTTTCCGAAGGAGGAAGGGTTCGCGATCCCCGCCGCCTTCCTCGGGAGCACGTTCGGGGTGCTGCTGGGGGCGGACCTCCTCCGGCAGCCGCCGCTCTACGGGAGCGGCCCATCGGGACTGTACACGATTGGAGGGGCGGGGGTCCTCGACCTCGTGTACATCTCGGGGCTCCTGGCCTTCGTCGCAGCGTACCTAGGCCACCGGGCCCTCGGCCGTGACTGGACGCCGGTCGGCACACCCCTTCCCTCGACCGAGCTTCCGCCGAACACCCGGCTCGCGCGGGCGTTCCGCGCCGGGCTGGACGGGCGGCTCTCCGAATCGCTCCGCGACTCCGCGGCCGCCAGCCATGCAGGGGTGGGGCAGGCCCGGGGCCTGCTCGGGCTGGGTCCCGCCCCCGAGGACCGCCCGTGGCAGGGACTTGCGGTCCCGGGTTGGATCGTAGCGGACCAGACGAACCTGGACTCGAGCGCCCGGGCCGGGACCGAGGACGGACGGGAGGGGTTCCGCTCGTGGCGGACCGCCCGGTGGCTCGTTTGGGTCGCGCACGACCTCGGCCTCCGTCGGTTCGCGACCGTCGGCGCCCGGGTCGCGGCGTTCCTGATCGACCTGGCGCTCGTGACCGTACCGGCGGTCCTGCTCTGGGTTGCGATGCTGCTGACGATGCCCGGCGGGCTCTCGGATGCGCTCTCGAACGTGGCGTTCAACGCCGCCATCTTCGGGTTCATCGCCTGGGCGTTCCTCTACTTCGTCCTCGTGGAGACGTTCTGGGGGACGACCGTCGGAAAGCGACTCCTCGGCCTCGAGGTCCGCGAACGCACGTTCGCCCTTCCGAGCGGTCTCTCATCCCTCGTCCGCAACACGACCGTGCTCCCCCTCCTCACCGTCGTGGGGATCGGGGTCGCCATCGCCCTCGCGTTCGGCCTCAAGACCGGGACCTCGACCACGCTCAGCCTGGGAGGGGTCGCGCTGCCCACGGGGCTGCTCGCGCTCTTCGGCGTGCTATCGTTCGTCGTCGGCGGGGTCGCCCTGCTCGGGGTGGGAGCGGTCGTCCTGATCGTCGTGACCTCCGACCGTCAGCGCCTCGGGGACCTATGGGCCGGGACCTGGGTGGTCCGGCGCCAGCCGCCGTCCCCTACGGGCGGGGCGACTCCGCCGGAGGGGGCAGTGGCGACGGCGCCGCCGAAGCCCCCGGGGGCGGGCCCGTCCGGCTGAGCGGGATCGCGATCGACGAGACGTTCGCGTCCCGGCCCTCGCGGTTCACGAGCCGTTCGGTGTCGATCACGATGGTGCCCACGGCCACCTGGCCCACGAGGAACCGGCGCCGGACCACCTCGACCACATCGACCGCCTTCCCGATGGCGTTCCCCCGTGCCTTCACGACCACCGGACCGGCCCCGGAATTGAGCTGGCTCACGACCTGGAAGACGTAGGTCATGGTCGGTTTCTGGCCGATAAACACGGTCGCGCCGCCTGGTCCGTGGTCGGTCATGGGACGGCTGGCACCCCCTCCCCGTACAAGGCGTTTTGCGGCCTCCGTCCGGTCGTCCCGCCGGGGCGGGCCGTGCTCGTAAAGGTTATCGCCAAAACCCATTACGCGCGAGAGGCCCGTGCAGGGGTGGCCCAGCTTGGTCAAAGGCGCTAGGTTGAGGTCCTAGTCTCGTAGGAGTCCGTGAGTTCAAATCTCACCCCCTGCACCTCTCCTTTCGTTCGCTGCGATCGTTGACCCATTCCGGGGATCGCGCCCTGGGAATGCGGTGGCTTGTCAACCGTGAAGGTGCGCTCAGAGGCCTGAGAATAGGCCGGACATGTCGGATCAACGGACGGGCCGAGGGTTACGCTCGACGTCTTCGGCCCGTGAGTTCCTGAATCGGTACGGGTCGGAGCGAACCCCACTATCTGTTGCCCGTCGGTTCCGCCCTATCGAACGTCCCAGCTCGCGCCATGCTTGTCTCCGGCCGCGAGAACCCCTTGAGGATCAACCAACCCGCGAGGACCATCTCTTGGACGGCAATCGGAACGGCCAACGTGTACGGGAAACTACCGAACAGTCCCGTGAGCCCGGCGGCGATCACCAGGACCGCTCCCACCACGCCCCAAGCCGAAAGCCATAGGGGGACAATCCGAGCTCGGGCCAGCAGCCCGTAGAAGAGGAGAGCTCCCACGCCGAAGACGAGCGGGTCCAAGATGAACATCCATGTGCCGATTCCCTGGAGCACAGCACCGGTGGCCGGGTACGAGGAAGCCACGGGGGCTCCAGCGTTCACGTACTGCTGGCTCAGCGTGACCAAGAGCAGAGTGCCCACCGCGCCCACGACCATCACCACGGCCTCGACGATCCGGAGCCCAAGATAGCCGATGGCCACTCCCTCGTGGTATCGTCGAAGAACCGGGAACAGGAAGGCCGGGATGAGCACCACCGATAGCGCTGCCGCGAGCTCCGCGACCACGCCGACCTTCACTTGGTTGGCGTTCGCAGAAACACTCGTCAGGTAATCCGAAGCGCTGGTCGAAGCCGTCAACTGCGTCGACACGAGCGCTGCGGCGGTTGCTACGACGAACAGGATGCCCACGATCACGGCGGTTCTTCTGTCGGAATCCATACGAATCCCTTCGGTTTCGGTTCCGTCGTCCTCGGTTCGACGGCAGTCTCAGAATCCAGTCGGGGCATATCGGCACGCGAGCAAATCCCGTCAGGAACGATCTTTCTGGGGGGTTCAATTACCCCTATTTCGATGGATTCCCCATGCAACGCACGGTGTCGGTGGAGGACCCAATCCACTCGCTGTTCGACTTGGCCGAACACGCGGCCCACGAGGCGCCTCAGGTTCGAGCCGCGTACCGAAACGGGATGATCGTTGCGGGAATCGAACTGTTCATCCTCCTCCTGGTCGATGCCGGCGCGCTCTACTACGCGATCATTTCCAACCACTTGATCTTCGTCGCTGTCGGCTTCTTCACGCTGGTCGCCCTCTACGTCGTCTACTCGCTGGTCTCCCTCAACCGCGCCGACGCAACGATCAAGCGGTTCTTCGAGAAGCTGCAAGCCATCGACGCCTTGGAAAGGACCGAAGCGGACCCCAAGGTTCCGGAAGGAGCGAATCCGGTGGAGCGGTACGCCCGGTACGTCTGGAGGGGGGATTCGACGTTGAACCCGACCTTCCCTGGGTCGATGGCGGCGTCGTTGGGGCCCCGAGACTGGGCCGTTCCGGGTCGCACGATCCGGTTCGACCTCGCGGCCGAACGCCGCGGGAGCTGGGTCTACCGACTCACGGGTCTCGGAGACGCGGGAAACCTACTCTTGGTCCGGTACGTCCCCGGTGACTTGACGGTCGCCACCTACGACGCGTTCGTTTCGGATGCCCGTGCGGTGGCGGCGACCGGTTCCGCTCTTCCTTCCCGTCTGATCCTCCTCAGGGGCTCGTCGGAGCCGCTGCCCGACGAGCTCTACGCCCGGTTGACTCGGCAGCCCGTGACCGTTCGCCACCGATTTACTCGCCGGGAGGTTCCCCTTCAGGTGGTCGCGGAACGGACGGACGGGAACTACGACTTCACGCCCTACCTGATCAACCTGCCGTGAGGCGTCCGGTGGTGAGGTCTATCAAGGGATCCCGGACGTAAGTGCGAACCATGCCCCAGGTGCTCCACAAGGGCTACCGGGTGTACGTCTACCTGGCTCTAGGCCGTCTCTTTTCCGCCCTGAACCTGAGCCCGGACCAACCTCACCTGGAAGATTCCTTGGACGAGGCGATCCGACGCGACTCGGCCCGCGTTTCCAAGGAGGAGGTCATGCACCTGATCCGGTCCAATTCCACGATGACGCAGAAGGTTCTGGAGGCCTTGGCGGAGGATGGGCTGGCGTCCGTGGTCGCCTCGCCGAAGGGGTACGACATCCGAATCACGCGGAAGGGAGTCGTTCACTTCCTTCGGTATCGGGTCCTGTACAACGAGATCTATCAGAAGGAGTTGAAGCAGCACTTCCAATTCGTCGGGGTCCCCGGCTGGTTGAAGGGTTAGGACCCAAGTTCGACGGGGCACGGCAGCCGTCGACGCCATCCCATCTTCGCAATCTCGACGTCGTTCAAACGGATGGTGCGGAACGAGACCTGAGTCCCGCCTGAAGCGGGCTGCTCGTACGGGTCCGGTTCCCGCCCGCCGGTCGCTCCCCCGGGTCTACCGGGTCTCGCCATCGGGATGTGGCAGGGACGGGTCCCCGTCGAGAGCGGGGTCGATGCATGTGATGCACGGCCCGATAACGCGGACGTTAGCAGACCCGGGGGTGACCACTCCTCTGTTATATGCCCAAAACCGGCTCGCGTCACTGCGAAGTGGACACCATGACCGGGTGGTACAAGGCTGCGGACGCGAAGGAGTTGCCTCAGGGAACGATGAAGGGAATCGAGGTCGCGGGAGCGAAGGTCCTGTTGGTGCACGGCCCTTCGGGGATCCGTGCGTTCGAGGACCGGTGCGGACACATGTCCGCACCCATGAGCATCGGTACGTTCAAGAGCGGCGTACTCAAGTGCGCGCTCCACGCCGCGGTGTTTGACGCCGAGACCGGGGCGGTTCGTGGACAGCCCCAGATGCACGCGCCGGCGGCCGGTCAACTTCCTCCGGAACTTATGGAGATGATGGCAGCGATGGGACAGATCATGGCCCAAATCCGCTGCGACTCGCTTCGGCCTTTTCCGGTCGCGGTCGAAAGTGGCCAGGTAATGGTCTACGTCTGAGGGGTTCGGTGCCCCACGGCGCACCTGCGAGTTCGTTGAGCTACTCTGCGATGCACACACCCCCCACCTCTCCTCTCGTGGGACCCGGCCCGCGAGCTGCATGCGGCGACGCGCTCGCCGCTACGCCTCCACCCCCGGTCGAGGAAGAGGGAGCGGCGATCAGTTCGGCGGAGGGGGAGCGAACCGCAGCGGCGAATAGGGTGGGACGGAGGTGGCGGGGGGTCGTCTCTGTTTCCAAACCCAAGCTTCGATGGCCCCCAGACCCAGTACGACCAGGATCGCGCTGACCAGGATCACGACGTCCGGCGATCCCGAGCCTGTACCGGCTTGTCCGCCGGGGGTCACCTGGGTCGGCGAAGTCCCGTTCGTAAGGATCCAGGTATCGTTGGTGTAGGCTCCTGAGTAATCCCCTCCGAACAGGAGTTCCCCATGGTCGGCCGGGTCGTCCACCCACGCCGGTGACGCGCGTCCTGGCGGAGCAGCGGTCGTGTTGAGGGCCGACAAGCTCCAATCCCCGTTCGAGAGAGTCCAGAGCTGGCTGGTGAAGTCGTCCGTGCAGCCGGGCTGAAAGGTCAGACCCAAGAGGAGGAGGGTGCTGTTCGTTTGCGTGTCGAAGACCGTGCCGCCCAAGACCGAGGGGGGTGGGGCGTGGGCGGGGCTCAGCTGGGTCCACCTATCCTCCGAGAACTCCCACGTGTCATCATACAGGCTGCAGGGGGTGCTGCCGGCCCCTCCCTCAAGAACGACGACGCCCTCCGTGGCATCGAAGTTCATTCCTCCAACCCATCGTGGGCTCGGCGAGGGACCCGACATGAGCGTGACATTGGTCCAGACCCCCGCGTGATAGGTCCATGTGTCGTTGTAGTAGGACCACCGGCTGCCAGACCCGACAGGAAGGTTTCCCATGCCTCCCCCGAAGAGGACGACCTCCCGGTCCGCGGGATCGTAGACCAGCCCGGAGTTGCTGCGGGGGGAAGGGGCGTGGGCCGTCACGACCGGATGCCAACCCGTGGCATCGTACGCCCAGGTATCGTTGAAGAACTGCGTGTCGTTCCGGCCTCCGGACAAGAGGAGGTACCCGTCGGCCGCATCGTAGACCATCTCGCCTCCCCAGCGGCCCGGCGGAGCGCTCGATGCGGTGACCTCGCTCCAGTGGTCCGAGCTGAACGCCCAGGTGTCGCCATCGGGGTTCATCGAGGGGTCGTATCCGCCGAACAGAATGACCTTCCCGAGTGTCGGCGAGTACGCCACCTGGACCGCGGACCGGGGAGAGGGAGCCGACGTTGACATCGCCGAAACATCGGTCCAGGTATAGGTCGCGCCGGCGGCCGAGTTGCTCGAGGCAGTACGTGCACTGGTCGACGGTTCCGGGGAGCTGCTCCCGTGAGCCAGGACGGCCCAGGAGGAGGCGACCACGAGAACCGCTACCATCACGGCGAGGTGGGTCCGATACCGGGGACGCTTCATTCCGGCCGCTTCACTCCACCGCCCTGGAACGCAGCGAGGGGTTGAAGGAGGGTGACGTTCGGGCGTTACCGGTAGGGATGACACGGGCGAACCTTTCGCCAATCTTTGATGGCTAGGCTTGGGATATACCTGTGCCCGGCCGAGGCCCTCGACGTGGAAGGACCCGAGGAGGGCATCGATGGCACTCTGTTCCCTCGCCAGCCCAACCCTCCGCGGCTTGCCTCTCATCGTGCGCGATCGGTTCAGAGTCCCGCGAATAGGGCACACGGGGTTTCGCGCCTCCCTATCCTCCCTGGGGGCCTAATCGGGCGCATCGCAAACTCCCGTTCAGGTGGACCGCGAAAGCACCCCGGCTTCAGCGTCCCCCACCCCCGGCGACACTTTCTACCACTACCCGCTGACGCCACCACCGATGGTCAAGCGCACCGGTCCGATTTCCCCGGCGGCGAGCTCGCTCGGATTGCTCGCGACCCGGCTCGAGCGCCTTCGAGCGAGCCTGATCGAGCTCGAGCAAGCGGTCGACCTCACTCCGTACGGCTCGCAGCGGGACAGCGCGCGCAACCTGTTGCACTACCTCGCCTTCCGTCGGTTCGACCTGCGCCGGGACCAGACCCGGCTCTCTCACTGGGGGCTGTCGTCGCTCGGCCGCTCGGAAAGCCACGTTCTCTACAACCTGGATGCGGTGCTCAGCGGTCTCGACCGCCTGCGGGGCCGGCCCCCGGCCGTCCGTCCCGCCCCCGCGGTGCCGGACCCCGAGAGGGGTCGACGGATCCTCGCCCGGAACGCGCGAAAGCTCCTCGGCCCGACGCGGCCGGGACGGTCCGTGCGCATCATGGTGACGATGCCGGCCGAGGCCGCGACGGATTACGGGCTCGTGCGGGACCTGCTCGAGGAGGGGATGGATTGCGCACGGATCAACTGCGCCCACGAGACCCCCGCCGAGTGGGCTCGGATGATCCAGCACCTCCATCGGGCCGAACGCGCCATCGGTCGCCACTGCCGTATCGAGATGGACCTCGCAGGGCCGAAGATCCGAACGGGAACGATCCGGCCGGGGCCGGCGGTCCTGAAGCTGCGGCCCAAGCGGGACGCGGTCGGGCACGTCACGGCCCCCGCATCCGTTTGGCTCGCCCCGTACTCGGGCTCCCGACCCGAAACCCCCGGCGCGGAGGCCGTGACGGTCTCGGGGTCCTGGTTGCGCCGGCGTCGCCTGCGGGAGCTGGTCGATTTCATCGACGCCCGAGGCGCCCGTCGCACGCTTCGACTGGTCGAACGTTCCGGCATCCGGTACCGCGCGGAGATGGGGAAGACCTGCTACCTCACGACGGGGACCCGGCTCGTCGCGACGCTCGCGACCGGACCGGAGGACCTGGCTTCGGTCGGACCGGTCGCGCCGGTGGAGCAGCGCATCCGCCTGCGGGTCGGGGACCGCATCACGCTCACCGCTCGCCCCGACCTGGGCGAGGATGCCCGACGGGACGCTGACGGGAACGTCGTGAGGCCCGCCCACATCGCGTGCACGGCTCCGGAAGCGCTGAAGTTCGTGCGCCGCGACCAATCGATCTGGTTCGACGACGGGCGGATCGGCGGCATCGTTCGGTCCGCGACCGCGGACCGGCTGCAGGTCGAGGTCATCCACGCCCCACCGCTCGGGGCCTGGCTCGGGGCCGACAAGGGGATCAACCTCCCCGATACGGAGCTCGAGATCCCCGCGATCTCGCCGAAGGACCGGGAGGACCTCCGGTTCATCGCGCGCCACGCCGACCTGGTCGGCTACTCGTTCATCCACACTGCGTCGGACATCGCCCGGCTCCGGGACGAGCTCAAGCGGCTCGGCCGCGCTCGGATGGGCATCGTCCTCAAGGTCGAGACCCGGCGGGCGTTCGAGGAGCTTCCCGGGATCCTCCTCGCGGCCATCCGACAACCCCCGGTCGGCGTGATGATCGCGCGGGGCGACCTGGCGGTCGAGGTCGGCTACGAACGGCTCGCCGAGGTCCAGGAGGAGATCCTCTGGCTCTGCGAGGCCGCCCACATTCCCGCGATCTGGGCCACCCAGGTTCTCGAAGGGCTCACGAAGACCGGGCTCCCGTCGCGCGCGGAGGTGACGGACGCCGCGATGGGGGTCCGGGCCGAGTGCGTGATGCTGAACAAGGGTCCCCGCATCGGGGTGGCGGTGACCGCTCTCGACAACATCCTGAGACGGATGCAGTCCCATCAGGCGAAGAAGACGGCCATGTTGCGCCACCTGGACGTGGTGGAGCGGTTCTTCGCCCACCGTCGCGCAGGCCGTGCCAGCTAGGGAGCGTACGCTCTCCGGACCGGTGGCCCGAGGCCGAGTATCGGAGGCGGTCGAGGCGAAGCGCCAGGGCCGGGACGACGGAGAGGGGTCCGGGGCAGGGACACCGCGACAACTCGCGTTTTAAGACCCCGCAGACCTGTATCTCGTCGGTCGGATGGTCGAGGAAGGCATGGTCTGCCCGAAATGCGGTGCGACGGTCCCCGCGGACGCGCTGGTCTGTTCCGAGTGCCACACGCTGCTCGTCGAGTCCTCGTTCGTGGCGACCATGAACTCCCCCGCCACCACCGGGGCGCTTCCCGTCCCGATGGACGAACCCCCGCCCCGACGCGCCGCCCCAACCCGCCCCGCGCGCGTGAGCGCGGCGGCACCCGCGAACCCGTTCTCGGCGGAGCTCGCGCGTCGGCTCACGCGGCTGAACCAATGGGCGGAAGGGGTTCAAGCGCTCGGGGTCCAGCTCCCGAGGCTTCCGGCGTGGGCCGAGGAGTCCGCGCGCTCGGCGTCCAACCCCGAGCCGTGGGCCGAGGTCGTCCGCGGGGTCGAGCGGATCGCGCAGAAGCGGGTGGTCGGCGCGTTCGAGGAGTGGGAGAAGCGGACCAAGGCCCGCCTCACCCGCCTCGAGGCCTACTCGGTCGACAGCCGCCTCGAGCGGGACCAGATCGAGGATGCGCTGCACTCGGCCCGTACCGGCGATATCGCTCAGGCGCTCTCCTCGTTCCAGCAGGTCGACCGGGTCGTGACGCTCAAGGAGCGCCACCTCGACCAGGCCCGGGAGGAGCTCGAACGGGTGATCGCTCTCCTCCACGACATGCAGGCGCTCGGGATTGAGCCGCCGCAGGACACGACCGAGGTCGCGGACGACCTCGAGAGTGAGCTCCGCGCGGGAAAGCTCGCCGCGCTGAAGCAGCAGATCCGCGCGATCCGACTCCAGGCCGTGACGCGGCTCAAGGCGGGCCTTCCCCAGGACATCTCCGAGTACGGGGACTACCTGCTCAGCGAACGCGCGCACGGGGTCGCGAACGAGCTCGAAGGGATCGAGCTCGCGCGTGGCGCGAGGGAGTTCTTCCGCGGCCGTCCGGAGGACGGGGTCCGCCGACTCCGGGGGCTGCAGCAACGCCACGGGATGCCGCCGAACCGACCCGGTCCGCGCTCGGCCGTTCCCGGTTAGTTAGACCATCCGTTCCCAGAAGTTGACGTCCTCGCCCCACTCGTGTTGGTGGAGCACGCCGACAAGGGTGAAACCGAGGCGCCGGAAGAGCGCCGTCGCCGGCCCCAGACCGTGGAGCGAATCGACCCAGATCGACGCGACGTTTCCCTTCTTCGCCCAGTCGATCGCGGCCCCGACGAGCGCGCTCGCCACGCCCTGCCGTCGGGCCTCCGGGTCGACCACGAGGTGCACCATCCGACAGGTCCCGTGGTGGAACTCGCACCCGACCACGCCGACGAGTCGACCGTCCTTTCGGGCCGCGAAGTAGGTGACCCCACCCATCCAGCTCGTGAACTCGAGCGGGGTCGGCTGCCAGGCCTTCACGAGCTCGGTCGGGACGCCCGCGGGTGCCGGGTCCCAGACCTTGCGATAGAGAGCGCAGATCGCCGGAACGTCCTGCGTCGTGACCCGGTCGACCGTAACGGCGCCCGACGGCTTCTCGGCCGCGGGGACCGAGCGCTCGCCTCCCCGGATCGTTTCCTGCTCTGGTGCCACTCTAGGTTCTCCGTTGGGGGAGCGTACGTCGGTACACGCGCGGTCGCTCTTGAACGTTGCCCACGACATCCGCCGGAAACGTCGGTGTCGCGCGCCCGGTCACGGAGTGTGGCGGGACGGCGTGCGCGGGAACGGGGTCGTGTCGCGGATGTGCTCGCGCCGAAGCATCCATCGGAGGACCCGCTCGACCCCGAGGCCGAAACCGGCGTGGGGGACGTTGCCGTGCCGCCGAAGGTCGAAGTACCACTCGTACTCCTCCACCTTCGCTCCGATCTGAACGACCCGCTCCTTCAGGAGCGCGATGTCGGTCTCACGGCAGGAAGCGCCGACGATCTCCCCGTACCCCTCCGGGCCGAGGAGGTCCGCCGCGTCCACCGTTCGCGGGTCGTCCCGGGAGCGGAGCATGTAGAACGCTTTGAGCTCGCGCGGGTAGTGCGTGACGAAGAGGGGGGCCGCGCTCTCGAGCGTGAGGGCGCGCTCCTCGGCGGTGCCGAGGTCGCTCCCGAAGTGGACGGGAAAGCCAAGCTGGGCGAGCCGGTCGATCGCGTCCGAGTATCGGACCCGCTCGAACGGGGCCTGGATCGCGAGCAGCTCTTCCGGGGGCCGGCCGAGCGCCTTGAGCTCCTTCGGTCGCCGCTCCGCGACCGTGTGGGTCACCGAGACCATCATCCGCTCGATGAAGTCGAGCAGGCCGACGAGGTCGCACCAGGCGAGCTCGATCTCGAGGTTCAGGAATTCGGTGAGGTGCCGGGGGGTCCGTGACTTCTCGGCCCGGAACGAGGGGGTGAGCCCGTAGACCCGCTCGTTCGGGAAGAGGAGCGCCTCGAGGTACAGCTGAGCGGTCTGGGAGAGGTACCCCGGACGACCGAAGTAGTCGATCTGGAACGCCTCGGCGCCCCCTTCCGCGGCGTTCCCCGAGAGGATCGGCGGGGTCATCTCGAGGACGTCTTCCCGCTCGAGGAACTCCCGGAACGCACGGAGGAGCTCGGCTTTCACGCGGAAGATGGCGACGTTCTCCTGCGAGCGGATCGCGAGGTGGCGCTGGTCGAGCAGGAACTCCTCGGTCTGGTCGGAGAAGATCGGGAACGGCTCGCCAGAGTCGATCACCTCGATCCGGCTCGCGCGCACCTCACGACCGTCCGGGGCCCGTCGGTCTTCGGCGACGGTTCCCTCGACGGACACCGCGCCCTCGACCTGCACGTGCTCGGCCGCCGAGAACGCCTCGTCGCCGAGCGCATCCCGCCTGGCGGTCACCTGGACCACTCCGGTCCGGTCCCTCAGGACGAGGAACAGGATCCCCCCGGACGAGCGCGTGCGGAGGACCCAACCCCGGAGGTGGACGGTTGCGCCGAGGGCGTCGGGCGCAAAGACCTGCGCGACCGAACCGAAGGCGGCGGGACCGCTCATGAGTACTCCCGCCACTTGTGGCCGCACTTCGTGCACTCGAAGATCCGGGTCTCGGGCTCGTCCGAACCGCGCGTCTGCCGGAGCACCCAGTACGCCTCGCCGTTCGAGCACTTCGGGCAGGTCTCCGCCGTCTTCGGCAACGTGACGTGCCGCGTCTCCACGACGGCGACCTTCCCCCGTCCGCTCGCGTCGGTCTGGCGGACCTCGACCCCGCGCCCGAGCGGGACCTTCTTCCCGCATGCCGAGCAGTGCCAGACCCCCGCGGCGCGGTCGGGTCGCATCAGTCGCTTGCAGGAAGGACAGAACATGGTCGAGGGTCCGAGAAAGCCGACGTGCCGTATTTGACGCTTCGCTGGTCGCCGCTCAGCCGATCACTTGGTCCGGGGACCCCGCGCTCGAGGGCGGGGCCTCGGGGGACGCGACGGAGAGCGGGATCGGGGATGCCTTGGCGTTCGGGGCCAAGAGCTTCCGCACGTGCTCCACCCGACGCGAGAGGTCCTCCTTCGTCCCGATGTCGTGACGGACGTAGTACTCGCCCTGGACGAAGGCGAGCGCCGCCTCGACCCGGCTTCCGGCCTCGTGGATGGCGCTCGCCTCGCCGACGAGCGCGATACCGCGCGAGGAGCTCAGCCGCACCACGCCCGGACCGGCGGCGTCCACGCTGCCGTAGACGAGATGGACCCCGGCCGCCTCGATGGCGTTCGCGTCGACGGTGACCAGTCCTCCGGGCTTTGGGTGGTCCCCGTAGCCGGGGGGAACGAGCGTACTTGACGACGGTGGCCCGGAGGCTGAACCGGATCAGGTTCGGGTCGACCTTCCCCGTGGCGACCCCGTAGAGGAGCGCCGCGAAGTCCCCCGGCTCATACAGCGCGAGCACGTTGATCCCCTCGGGGTCGCCGAACCGGGCGTTGAACTCGACGAGCCGCGGGCCGTCCGCGGTCAGCATGAACCCGCCGTAGAGGATCCCGCGGTACCAGAGGCCCTCCGCGCGCAGGGCCGCGGCGGTCCGCTCGACGAGCCCGATCGCCTGTTCCCGGTCCGCAGCCGAGAGGAACGGGAGCAGGTGGTCCCGCTGGGAGTACGACCCCATACCGCCCGTGTTCCGGCCGTGGTCCCCCTCGAGCGCGCGCTTGAAGTCTTGGACCGCGGGCATCGGGTAGACACCGGAGTCGGTCACGAACGCCATCTGGCTGAACTCCTCGCCTTCGAGCCTCTCCTCGAGGAGGACCCGCTGGCCCCCCGCGAGGATCGATTTTGCGTAGGCCGCTCCCTCCTGCGCCTCGGCGAAATCGGACCCCTGGACCCAGACCCCCTTGCCGGCGGTGAGGCCGCTCGGCTTCACGACGAACGGCCCCGCGAACCCGGCGACGGCCCGGTCGACCTCGTCCGGGGCCGTCGGAGCGGCGAAGCGCGGTTGCCCTCCGACCTGGTGGCGCTCGAGGAGCTCGCGACAGAACAGTTTGGACGTCTCGATCTGGGCGGCCGCCCGGTCGGGGCCGACCGTGGGGACCCCGGCGGCACGCAGCGCGTCGGCGAGCCCGACGCCGAGCGGGGCTTCCGGCCCGATCACGGCCACTTCGGCCCGGGTCTCCTTCGCGAACGCGACGACCCGAGGGGCGTCCGTCGGGTCGACCCGGATCGACCTTTGGGCGATGCGCTCGAGACCGGGGTTCGCGTTCGAGCTAGCGACCAGGAGGTCGGCGCCCGCTCGGTGGAGCGCGAGGGCGATCGCATGCTCACGGGCGCCACCGCCGACGACGAGGAACCGCATGGTTACCTATCGGCGGAGTCGAGGAACGTTATATTATGGGCGTCGGCGGGGGACGTCCGCGCGGGACGGGGCCACGTTCGCTCCCGCCACGCTTAAGAAGCGCTCGTAGGTGGCCGGGCCTCCGGTGCCACCGATGGAGCTTCGCGTCGTCGAAAAGGAGCATGACCTCCTCCGGGTCGAGTTCCCGAAAGGGGAGGAAACCCTGCTCATCCCGCTCGTCGAGGCGCTCCAGAAGGAAGAGAAGGTCGTCGAGGCGCGCTACTACCTCGGCCACCCGTACCTGGACCGCCCCACGCTCTACGTGAAGACGAAGGGGGAGAAACCCCAGCAGGTCCTGAAGCGGGTGCTGAAGGACCTCACGGACCTCTACGGGGACCTCCTCTCCGACTTCGAGAAGAAGGCGGACAAGGTCAAGACCTGAGACGAGCCGAAACGATGCTGAAGGAGTGCGCACAGCACGGGTACTTCCGGGCGGAGAGCTGCCCGGTCTGCGGCCAGCCCGGACGGTTCCTGATGAACGACCGGGAGCTCGACCACCTCGGTCGGATCGTGACCGGAATCCTTCGACACTTCCCGGACCGCTACCAACTCCCGATCGACCCCCAGGGTTGGGTCGGCCTCCCGCAGATGGTCCGGGCGATCTCGCAAAAGCATCCTGCGTACCACTGGCTGCGCCCCCAACATCTCGTCGCGATCGCCGAGACGGATGCGAAGGGCCGCTACGAGATCCGGGACGACCGGATCCGCGCCACCTACGGGCACACGGTCGACCTCGACCTGGACCTGCCGACCGAGAACATCCCCGACCTCCTGTACTACCCGGTGACGGCGGAGGAGGCGTCCATCGTTCTCGAGGTCGGGCTCAAGCCTTCGGACCGAAAGAAGGTCCACCTTTCGAAGACCGCGGGGGACGCCCATGCCGCCGGTGCGGTCCGAACCCCCGAGCCGGTCATCCTCGAGGTGGACGCGAAGCGGGCCCGAGAGGACGGCCTGGTGATCATGAAGGCCGGAAAGACCGTCTACCTCGTCGATCGCGTACCCCGGAGTACCTCAAGCGGTCCGAGGTTCCCCCCGCGACCGACCCGACGGCCGAGCCGACCTCCGACCCAGAATAGCCGATGCGAACCGTTCGTTCGTTCGTGAGTGCGACCGGGCAGGCCCGGTGAGGGGTACGGCACTACGCACTACGGTCCCATCGGGTAGGAGCGTCCTTTCCAGGCGACCGGCCGTCGTCGGAGCCCCCGGCCGAGCGACGTCCCGAGAAGCACGAGATAGTATCCGACGGCGACCGGGTAGAGGAGCCCGTAGACCGCTGGGGCTCCGAGCGACCGGGCGAATATGACGTGCTTACCGAAGAGCGCGAAGTAGAGGAAGCCGCCCATCAGGGTCAGCCCCAGCGTCCCCGTCAGAAGCCCGACCGGGAGGAGGGCGAGCGGGAGGAGGAAGAAGCCGACCAGTCCCGCCATCGACCCGATGAGGCGCGGAGCGGAGAACGTGGTCCCATGGACGTTCTTGAGGAGGCCTTCGAACATCTCGGGGCGGTTGCGGTACATCCGGGTCTGGGCGAGTGTGGGGGCCCACGCAAACCGGAGCGCGCGACCGGCCGCTCGATACCGACGAGCGATCGCGACGTCCTCGAGGACGACCGACCGGACGGCCTCGTGGCCCCCTATCGCGTAGTAGTCCCTCCGAGGGGTGAGCCAAAACTGTCCGTTCGCCATCGCGCTCTTGGAGCGCGCTCGGTTCACATGCGGGGTGCGGAAGTACGTGAGGACCACCTGGACGTAGAACGGGAGGACCACCCGCTCCCAGAAGCTCTTCATCTCGACCGCCGGCCCGATCGACGCGAGGTCGGCGTGCTCTCGCTCCGCCCACTCGAGCGCGGTTCGGACCGCGGCGGGATGGGTTCGGACGTCGGCGTCCTCGAAAAGGATCCAATCCCCGGTCGCTGCTCGGGCGCCGTTCCAGCACGCCCAGTTCTTCCCTACCCACCCATCGGGCAGCGGCGGCGGGCTCACCCGGCGCACCCGGGGTGATCGGGCGTCGATCACCGCCCCGGTCCGGTCGGTCGAGCTGTCCTCCACGACAAGGACCTCGAGGTTCGGATAGTCCTGGGCCAGGAGGCTATCGAGCGTGGCCGGCAGGTCGAGTTCCTCGTTGCGGGCGGCGATCACCACGCTGACGCGGGGCGACGACTCGGGGACGCCGGTCGGGGGCGCGGGGTCCAGCCGCGGCATCTGGGCCGCGAGCAGCAGTGCAAACCCCTGGTAGAGGAGGACCACCACCGAGGCAACCAGGAGGAGGAGTTCGACCCAGAGCGGGAGCATCGCCCGGCGTAGACCGCCCCTAATAAAGGACTGGCCGGTGGGCCGCTGGAGCACGCGGGAGATGGCCACCGTCGAGCATCCCCGGGTCCGGCCCGGCCTCCTCGAGGACCGGCTCTACCAGGAACGAATCGCCGAGGTCGCGGTCGACCGCAATACGCTCGTGGTCCTCCCGACGGGCCTGGGGAAGACCGCGATCGCGCTCCGGGTCATCGCCGAGTTCCTGCTCCGTTCTCCGACCACCTCGGTGCTGGTCCTCGCGCCGACCCGCCCGCTCGTCCTGCAGCATGCGGCGAGCGTCGCGCGGACGCTGCTCGCGCCCGAGCCGCTGACCCTCACCGGGGCGATCGCACCGGAGCGTCGGGCCGCGCTTCTCCACCCACCCCAAGTCGTGGCCGCCACCCCGCAGGTGGTCGGGAACGACCTCGCCACCGGCCAGTTCCCGCTCGACACGTTCTCGCTCATCGTGTTCGACGAGGCGCACCGTGCAGTGGGGGACTATCCGTACGTGGCGATCGCGAAGGCGAACCGGGACGGGCCCCGCGCGCGGGTTCTGGCGATGACCGCCTCCCCGGGGGGCAGCCGTCGGCGCATTCGAGAGGTCTGGGCGAACCTCGGGATCGAGCGGTTCGAGTACCGGACCGAACTGAGCCCCGATGTCGCGCCGTACATCCACGGGATCGGAGTCGAGACGGTGGAGGTGCCGGTGCCCCCCGAGGTCCGGCACCTCGCGATCCTCCTTCGTGCAGCCGTTCAGCGTCAGGTGGACGTCCTGCGGAAGCTCGACCTGCTGCCGCCCGGGGAGGCGAGCCGTCGGGTCCTCCTCGACCTCGGAAGCCGCCTGAACCGGCAGATCCGTGGGGAGGAGGCTCAGTCGGGCTCGGCTTCGGGGTTGCTCTGGAAGGCCCAGACCGCCCGGTCGGCGGCGATGAAAGGCCTCCACGCGCTCGAGCTGGTCGAAACGCAGGGGGTCGACTCGCTCCGCGAGTTCCTCGAGCGCCAGCGGCCCGGCGAAGGGCACCGGTGGACCGCGTCCCTGCGCGCGTTCCTCGGCGACCCGGACGTCGAGGAGGTCGTTCGGCGCCTCGCGACCCTGACGGTAGAACACCCGAAGCTCGCGAAGACCGTGGAGATCGTCCGAGACGAGCTCCACCGCAACCCGAGCGCGCGCGTGATCGTCTTCTCCCAATATCGCGCCACGGTCGACCACGTCGTCGAGGAGATCGAGCGCCTCCACGACCCCGGGGTCCGACCCGCCCGGTTCGTCGGCCAGGCGAGTCACGGGGACGACGTGGGCCTCTCCCAACGCGAGCAGGGCTCGATCCTCGACCGGTTCCGCTCGGGCGAACGGAACTGCCTCGTGGCGACGTCCGTCGCCGAGGAAGGCCTCGACATCCCGGCGACCGACCTCGTCGTCTTCTACGAGCCGGTCCCGGACGTGGTTCGGACGATCCAGCGACGCGGGCGCACAGGGCGCATTCGGACGGGCCGGGCGGTCGTCCTCGTCGCCGAGGGAACCCGGGACGTCGGGCTCCACCGCGGCGCGTTCGCCCGGGAGCGGCGGATGCACGAGATGCTGGTCGAGGTCCAGTCCGACGTCGAGAAAGGCCACGCGCCGTCGCCGCCCGAACCGAAACGGGTACAGCGGCTCCTCTCCGAGTTCCGCTAGCGGCCCGTGCTGCCGAAACCCCCGGCCCGGGAGCGGACGGGAGCGACCTTTCCGGGACGGAACACGGCGGGCTCGTCGGAGACGAGCCGGATCTGCCCGATCCGGTCGCCGGCCTCGATCCGGTACTGGCCTTCGAAGATGTAGGTCAAGGGAACGCGGACCTCTCCGGAGTAATCGGAATCGATCGTGCCGGGGGCGTTCACCATCAGCACCCCCCGGCTGCTGAGCCCGCTCCGAGGACGGACCTCGAGGAACGTCCCCGGCGGGCATCGCATCCTGAGCCCGGTGCGCACGAGCGTGACCCGCCCCCGTTCGAGCTCGACCGCTTCCGCGCTCGCGAGGTCGAAGCATGCGGAACCCCGGGTCGCCCGAACCGGGCAGGGGGACGTCGGTTGCCCCGGGAACCCTCTCGACCCGTACCGTGCGCGCTCGTGAAGGCACGTCCCTCGCGAGCTCCTCTGTCTCTTTACGGTTCCCGCGCGGGAGTTCCCTCGGACGGCTCGCTCTCGGGGACCGCCCCTTCGGTGGCCAGCCAGCGGGCCACGATGCGGCCTTCGGCCCGGCGCAGGACCTTCCCGAGCGCGGGGGCGCTTCGGCCGGTCTGCGCTGCGAGACGCGTCAGGGTGATCCGACGGGGCACCGCATAGTATCCCATGACCCACGCCCGCGCCAGGAGACGTGATTGCAGCGGTGTGAGCGGCGCCACCCCTTCCTCCGGGGCGTACGGTCTCCCCGACGCACGGACGACGCGGTACGGGAACTCCTCGCGGTCAAGACGCTTCAGGACGCGCCGCAACGCGCGCTCCTGGCCGTGGAACGTCGCAATGACCTTCTCGGCGTTGATGCGGAACGGGGCGGTCGGAGAGATCTCCCCGCCGGCGAGCGAGAGGAGCCGTCGGAGGCGTTCGGGGTTGCGCTGTCGGACCAGCAGGATGTAGTCGTGCGTACGGGGCCGTCGCTCCACGAGTTCGAAGCTCTCGAGCCCGTAGAGCGCTCGGATGCGTCGGGACTCGCGCTCGAGCTCGGACGCCGTCTTGAGCGGTCCCCGGCGGCGGACCCTCAGCAGCTGGAGACGCCAACCTTGTTCGAGGCGCAGTGTCTCGAGGAGCTCGACCTCCTCGTACTTCTCGAACAACCCCGGCGGAATCAGCCCGAGGAGCGCGAGGTCCTCCGTGCGGAACTCGAGCGTGACCGTCTGCATCCCCGGCCCGACCGGGGGTTCCGATATGAACCTTGACCCCCTCCCCCTCGTTTAATAAGTCGGGCGATTCGCCGGCGTTCGTGACGTTCCGGTCCCTCGGGGAGTTCCTGACCGCGCTCGAGTCGCGCGGCGACCTGGTCCGCGTGACCCGACCGGTGTCGCGGGACCTCGAGGTCACCGAGGTCACCCAACGGGTCCTCCGGGCCGACGGTCCTGCCCTCCTCTTCGAGAACGTCCCGGGGACGTCAATGCCCGTCGTCACGAACCTCCTCGGGTCGCCCCGCCGGATCGCCGCCGCCCTCGGGGCGGAGACCGTGGAAGAGGTGGCGGAGCGGGTCGAGCGGCTCGTCCACCTTCGGCCCCCCGCGGGAGTGCTCGGGGCCGTTCGGGACCTCTCGGGGACCATCGAGACGCTCTCGACCTTGCGGTCGCTGGCCCCGAAGCGGGTCCGGTCCGCGCCGTGCCAGGAGGTCGAGGAGCCCCGGGTCGACCTCGACCGTCTGCCGATCCTGAAATGCTGGCCGAAGGACGGCGGACGGACCGTCACCTTCCCGGTCGTCCTCACGAAGGACCCCGAGACGGGCGAGCCGCACACCGGGATCTACCGTCTGCAGCAGTACGGGCCCGACACGCTCGGCATGCACTTCCAGGTCCACCGGGTGGGGGCGAACAACTACCGGAAGTGGGCCGCGCGCGGGGAGAAGATGCCGGTCGCCGCCGTGATCGGCGCCGACCCGGCGACGGTCTTCTCGGGTCTCGCCCCGGTTCCCGAAGGGGTTTCGAACTTCGTCTTCGCCGGGTTCCTGCGGGGCGAATCGGTCGAGCTCGTCCCGGCCCGCACGGTCGACCTCGAGGTCCCCGCGAATGCCGAGATCGTGCTCGAGGGGTACGTCGACCCCACCGAGCGCGTGGTCGAGGGCCCGTTCGGGGACCACACGGGATACTACTCCGCTCCCGAGCCGTTCCCGGTCTTTCACGTCACGTGCGTGACGCATCGGAGCCAACCCGTCTACCTGGCGACCGTCACGGGGAAGCCTCCGACCGAGGACGCTGTCCTCGGCAAGGCCGTCGAGCGGGTCTTCCGGCCGGTGATCCGAATGGTCCTTCCGGAGATCGTCGACATGAACCTCCCGATGGAGGGGTTGTTCATCAACGTCGGGATCGTCTCGATCCGCAAGTCCTACCCCGACCAACCCCGGAAGGTGATGCACGCCCTCTGGGGTCTCGGCCAGATGATGTTCGTGCGCTACCTCATCGTCGTGGACGAGGACGTGGACGTGCACGACCTCTCCGAGGTCCTGTACCGTGTCGGCCTGCAGGCCGACCCCGGCCGCGACTTCGAGCTCTCGCACGGCCCGGTCGACCAGCTCTCGATCTCGAACCCCGTGCCGAACCTTGGAGCGAAGGTCGGGATCGACGCCACGCGCAAGCGAAGCGAGGACGGCTTCCCACGGCCTTGGCCCGAGGAGATCCGGTCGGACCCGGCGGCCGTGGCCGCCGCAGAACGGGCGATGCAGGACACCCCGGTCCTCGCGCGGCTGCTCGGCCGGCCGAAGCCGTGACGACGGCCTCCGCTCCGACCCCGGGTCCGGCTCGGAGCCTTGGCCGGTTCCTCGAAATCCAGACCCTGGGTCTCAACCTCGCGTTCGCCCTCGCGTTCCTGCTGCTCGCCTCGAACGGGAGGCCCAGTCCATGGACTCTCCTGTGGATCGTGGTCGCCTTCGTCGCGGCCCGGAACGCGGGCCACTCGTTCAACCGCTGGACGGACCGACGGCTCGACGCGGCGAACCCGCGCACCCAGGACCGCGCGCTCGTCACGGGTCGCCTCTCCTCCCGGTTCGCCCTCGGCTTCTGCGCGGCGAACGCGGTGCTCCTCATCCTCGCCTCCTACCTTCTCAACCCCCTCGCCTTCGTCCTCGCGCCGGTCGCCCTCGTCCTTGTTCTCGGGTACAGCTACACGAAGCGGGTCACCTCGTTCACGACGGCGTTCCTCGGCCTCGTCCAGGCAATCACACCGGCCGCCGTCTACATCGCCGTCACGGGGACCCTGCCTCCGGTGGTCCTCCTCGCGGTCGGGGGTCTCCTCGCCTGGGGGACCGCCTTCGAGACGATCCACAGCCTGGGGGACGTGGAGAGCGACCGCGCGCTCGGTCTCTTCTCGGTACCGGTCCGATGGGGCGTGTCGGCGTCGTTGCGCCTCGTTCCCGCCTTGCATGCGGCCGCCCTCGTCCTCCTCGCCGCCTTCGGCCTCGCGCTCCATCTCACGGTCCCCTACTTCGTGGCGCTGGTCGCGATGGGGGTTCTCGTCGTGATCACCGACCGGGACCTCGCCCGGAACCCCTCGCAAGCACGGGTGCCGTTCGAACGACACTTCGCGATGAGCGCGCTCTATCTCGTCGGAGTGGCGCTGGCTGTATTCCTTCCGCTCGGACCGGCGTTGGTTCTATAGGCAAAACCGAAGGTTGCGGGCGGGGAACTAGCTCAATACCTCCACCGGAGTCCTCCCCCTTCGATCCGTATGCCCCAGGTCATGATCGGACTCTCGGCCCGCGATTATCGGACGACCAACGAGGTCTGGCGCCTCGCGAAGCGCCACCTCAACCCGGCCGTGCGCCGCCGGATCGGATGGCGAGGCCGTTCGTCCTTCCTGCGTCAGCTCATCCTGTACGGGTTCGAGAAGGCCAGCGCGGACCCGGCGGCGTTCCTCCGAGATGTCCGAGACACCCACGACCCGTTGTTCGGCCGTCGGGGGCGTTCCGAGGCCGGCGCGGGCCGCCGCGAGGCGATGGTGACGCAGTGGGAGGAGTTCTTCCCGACCCCGACCCCCTCCGCGCGTGGCCGCCGCAAGAGCTTGAAGTCCGAGGGGTAAACCGGCCCGGCGACGGACCGCCTCGGCGGGGACCCGATCGATGCCTCGAACGGTGGAGCGGCTCGAGGGGCTCGCCCTCATCGGAGGAGCGACCCTCGGTCCCGTTTCGGTCACGACCCCGGCCCTCCTCGAGAGCCGGGTCGGGGGAGAGACGGGCCCCGGCCTTTCGCTCCGTAGCGTCCCGGCACAGGTCGGGAAACGAGGTTTCGAGTTCTCCGACGCGGTCGTCCGGTTCCGCGTCGAGACCCCGGTCCTAGCCCCGGAGATCAGCGGTGAAGGCTCGGGCATCTACCCGATCGGGCCGGGGGCATTCCTGCTCCATCCCCCCCTGGCGCCCGAGGCCATAGCGGCCGCGCGGGCGGAGCGGCCGGAGCTGGTCGTTCTCGGCAACGCCCGGGCCTTGTGGGCCGACGGCCTGCCGTTCGTTCAGGCGATACGGGACGTGCGTACCCTGTTCGGGGCATCTCCGCTGCTCTGGACCCCGCGGGTCGCGCTTCCGCACCGGATCCCCCTCCTGACGTATCTCGGGGTCGACCTCGTCGACACCACCGAAGCCCACCTCGTGGCCGCGCAGGGCACCTACCTCGACCGCGAGCTCGGCCCCCGAACCCCAGCTCCGCCTCCCCTCGAGCGGGCGTGCGACTGCCCGGCGTGTTCGTCGGACCCCGCCGGCCCCCTTTCGACGCACGCCGTGATCGCCTGCCGCCGTGCGATGGTAGAGAGCGTCGCGGCTGCGCGAGGAGGGCGCCTTCGGGAGCTCGTCGAATCCCGCCTCGTCGCCGAGCCAGCGCTCGCCGAGATGCTCCGGTACGCCGATCGGGAGCTTCGGGGCCTTCTCGACGAGCGGACCCCCGTCGCGTTCTCCGGCTCTCGCGACTACGTCCTACTCGAGTCGCATCGGCGGCCCGAGATGGTACGGTTCCGCACCCGGCTCCTCGAGCGATACCGTCCGCCTCCCTCGAAGTCGGTCCTCCTGCTGGTCCCCTGCTCGAAGACGAAACCGTACCGTCGCTCCCGGAGCCATCGCCGCTTCTGGGGGGCTCTCGAGGGGCTCTCTCCGCTCGAACGGGTCCATCTCGTCTCCGTTAGCTCCCCGATCGGCCTCGTTCCTCGCGAGCTCGAGGACGTCCCTCCCGCTCGTCACTATGACATCCCCGTCACCGGGGAGTGGGAGCAGAGCGAGCGCGATTTCGTCCGGGCGGCGCTCTCGCATCTGCGAGCGACCGGGAACTACCGTGCTGTGATCGTGCACCTCGACCCAGACGAGTACTCGTTCCTCGCCTCGGACCTCCCGCCGTCCGACTCCATCCGGTGGACCCTGGTCGACGACCGGACCACCACGAACGAAGCGGTCGCCACGCTGAGGTCCGCCGTCGAGCACGCCCTCGTCGGCGAGACCCCGGTGTCGGGCGGTCCCCTATCGGTGGTACGCGAGGAGCTCGAGGCGCTAGCGAGCGTTCAGTTCGGCCCCGAAGCCGCCCACCGGCTCTTTGTTCCCCCGGTGCGACTGAGCGGTCGGCCGTGGTTCCAGCGCGTGACCGATGGTCGTGCCGACCTCGCGACCTGGCGGGAGGAGCGCGGGCTGTTCCAGCTTACGGTCGCGGGAGCCCGCCGCCTCTGGCCGGACCCTCCGCTCGCGGTGGAGGTCGACTCTGGCGTCTCCCTCGAAGGAGACTTGTTCGTCCCGGGGGTCCATCGCGCCGATGAACGGATCCGGGTCGGCGATGCGGTGATCCTCGTTCGGGATGGTCACTTGGCCGCGGTCGGCGAGGCGGCCCTTCCCGGTCGACTGATGACCGAGCTCGTCCGGGGTCTGGCGGTCCGTGTCCGCCACCGTGAGCACGCCACGACCGACAGCCCCATGACCGAGGAGAGGTCTCCTTCCGACGCAGGGCCGGTAGTCTAGCGGTGATGACGTCGCGCTTACAACGCGGAGATCGACGGTTCGAATCCGTCCCGGCCCACTCGTGGAGATTTCCTTATCGCGGAACCCCGAACGGTCGTCTCCCCTGGGTGGGAGCCCCGCCCCCGTTAAGGCCGATATGCTAGGCCATAGCATGGGGCTTTATGTTGACGTGACTCCATCCCCCGCGAGGGACCCACGATGACGTTTGTGGACACGCTGGCGTTTCAGCTGTTTAGCCTGGCCTTCGTCTCGGGGACGCTGTTCTACTCAGGACTTGTCGGGTATGTCACCTATCTGAGGTACGGTCCGCAACGCACGTTCGAGCACCTCCGGTCGCAAGCCGTGCCGCTTGCAGGCCTCGGAGTTGTCATTGCAACGATCGGGTTGTGGGGAGAGATCGCGTGGCCCCTTCCGGGGAGCTACAACATCCTCTTTTTCGACCCCTATCTGCTTCTCGGGGTCGTCCTCATCGGCTACGCGGCTTGTCTCGGTCTCCGATGGAGGACCCAGTACATTGGCCTCCTCGCAGCCATGACCGGGCTGCTGAGCATGTACTACGGTGCCAACGCGTACAACCTCGGGCTGACCAAGGAACCCCTGGCGATGTTTCTCCTCTATGTCGCGATGGGGGGCACGGCGATCTTCACCTTCCCGGTGACGTTGTGGATCGACAAGTACGTGATCACCCCGCTCACTTCGCACGAGTCGACACCCGGCGGGTCGTCGCCCGATGCCAAACCCAGCGCCGTGATGACAGCGGAGGTGAAGGTTCTCTTCGTGTTGTTCCTCTTTTTCCTACTGTTCGCGCTCGGGTCGGCGATCGCGACGCTCTACCTCGGTGGGAATGCACTCTCCTCGCACCTGAGCTACGCCCCCTAGGTCAACGAACGGCGACGGGTTACTCGCTCCCCGGTAAGCCGGGGTCCGATGTCCCCGGCCTGCGGCCGAAAGGCTGACTCTGTTCCCCGGGGAGCGATCGCTCGGTGACGGTTCAGGTGATGCGCGCGCCGAGCGGGTAGCCGGCGAGCATCAGGATGTCCCCGTGGCCTCGCCCAAGGTTGGGAGCGCCGACGGTCCGCGTATCGATGAGGCGGAGCTCCTTGAAGGCCGGCGAGTGAAGCTCCCGACCGTGAGGCCAGTCGCCTCGGAAGAGGAACTCTAGGTCCCAATGGTTTCCGTTCTCGGGGGTGGTCCGGGAAGGGTACGCTTCGGAGAAGACCTCGGGACCCCGCAGGTCCAGGTGCTCGAGGGCGAGCTGCTCGTGGACGACACGGTCAGCCGCCGCCCGGGGGCTCTCGAACTCGACGAGGTGGCAGGCGGGAAGCACCCAGTGCTCCTGGAGGGCTTCGAGGGACGCCGGCTCCAGGTTCCCAACGTCGGCCCATGGGGCAGATGGCGAGGGGCGGCCGAGAACGACCAGGTTGGGGTTCTTCGGGTCCCCGACCAGGACGAAGACGGAAAGGCATAGGCCGGCGCGAGGGACCGCCCACATTCGGCGGCCCCCGACCTCGCCCTCCGAGGGGCGGTACCGCGCGAACCGGCGGGAGGACGTCTCGGTCATGGGAGCCGGGATGCGCCCCACGCTTATGCAATATCGTTCCGGCACGGAGCTGCCGAGCGATCACCCGAGCGTCTCGCCATACCGAAAAGACGACCCGGGGCCGCCGGCCCTCCCCAACGGGCCGTGCGCAACCCGCGACATACCATAGCTATAGCACCAACTATAGTCTAAATTGGAACTCTATATATGGGCTGCAAGGCCTCTCGGGGGTGATGAAGAACAAGAACCCAGTGGGGGGCAGCTCGGGTGAGGTCGGAACGACCTCCGTCTCCCGGGCTCGACGCACTGCTGCCCCGAACGAGGGACGGGTCGCCCCGATCGTCACGGCCCACATCCCTACCGACCGTAGGGACGAGACCACCTCCCCGCTCGCGTCGTTCGAGGGAGCGACCCTCGACGTCGGCCGTCGGGAGCTGCCCGAACACCTGTTCCGTCGTCTGCTGGGTGCCTACCTGGCCGGAGCCCGCGAATTCGCGGTCCGGGAGCGCCCGAAGATCACGGCTCGGACCCGCGAGGTCGTCCGCACTTTTTGCCGAAGGACCCGACAGCCCGAGATCATCTCGGACGAGGCGGGAGTCCTTCACCTGAGGGACCTCGCGTTTGAGAGCCCGATCCCGCTCGACCAGCGGATCGCCCGAATGGGACGGCGCGTGGTCGAGTTCCACCGCGAGGCGGTCGAAAGCTGGTCCAACCTCCCGTTCGCAGAGGACGGGTACTGGGAACACCGGGATGATGAGATCGACCGGGACGCCTGGTACGTTGAGCGGCTCGCCGCGATCCAACTGGGGATGGCTGGGCGGGGACCGGAATGCCTCGGTCTCTGGACCACCGCCCGTAGCCTCGAGCGGATCGCGGACCATGCGGTCGTCCTCGGGGAGGTCGGCCGGCGCCTCGTGGACCTCCCGAACGGGACCGGCCCTGCCACCTCGTTGCGGCAGTTCCACCGGCAGGCGATGGAACACCTCGAAGGGGTCCTGGACGCGCCGGATGGGGCCGCCGCCAACGACCTCCTCGACCTGGGAGACGCGCTCCAGGCCTCGGGCCGAGCTCTTTCCGACCGACTTCTTCCGGCCGTCGGGGTCGGCACGATGCCCCCCGCGACGGCGGCGGCCGTGACGCGCATCCTCGAATCGATCGGCCGCACGATCGCCTACTCCCAGGACATCGCGCAGGTTACGCTCGACCGGTGGGTGCCGGTCGTTGAGACCGAGGGAAGGCCCTCCGGGCGGCGCGTCGCGGTATATCCGGCGCAATCTCCATAGTAGGCGGAGAGATTTTCTACCTCGACGCCTGCCTTTGGGTCCCTACGGACCTGTGCCGCGCAAGCAAGCTCGTTCCAACCGCATTCGGGTCATCGCCGTCCGGCATGGACCGGCCGAGGTCCGGGACCCGGCCCGGTGGCCCGACGACGACCAGCGGCCCCTGACACGGAAAGGCGAGAGCGTGACCCGACGCGCGGCCCGAGGCCTGGCCACCGTCGTTCGGTCGGCCGACCGCCTCGCGACCAGCTCGGCCGACCGTGCGGTCCGTACGGCCGAGCTGATCGGACGGGAGCTCGAGAGGGCACCGTCGCCGGAGACCTGGGAGGAGCTCGCCCCCGGGAATATGGCCACCCCGATCTTCGACCGGATCCGCCGGTCCGCACGGCCCCGCGAGACCTTGGTCCTGGTCGGTCATGAACCGACCCTCGCGGAGTTCGTGGGGGAGGCGCTGACAGGCGAGGGGCTCTCCGTCGTCCATCTCACGAAGGGCGGCGCTGTCTGCCTGGAGTTCTCGAACTCGGTCCGCCCGGGCGCGGGCCGTCTCGTCTGGCTGCTTACTCGGAAGCAGCTCGCCGCGAAGCGCGACTGACCGCCCGGGGACGTACCCGAGCCGACCCCCGCGGAGGGGCGAACGACGCCCCGTAGAGCGGGGCGACCAGCCGCTGGACGTCCCAGTGGACCTGCTCGGGCATGCGGTTCGCGTCGACGTCATGGAACCCGTACTCGGTCGCCATCCATGCGAACTCCTTCGAGAGGAGGCGCTGGTAGAGGAAGTAGCTCTCGAACAGGTCCCGGGACAGGCAGAGGTCCATTCCCGACTCCCAATAATCGAGCGAACCGTACTTCCCGATCGAACGATGGAGCAGGATCTCCGGCCGCGCGTCCAGGAAGAGGATGAGGTCGGGCCGGACCGCGAACCCGTAGAGGTGGCGGGCGTACTCGCGGGTGGCGCCGCGGACGACCGCCCGCGCCATCAACGTGTAGATGTACCGGTCGGCGAGGACCGTGCTGCCGGCCGCGAGCGCCGGGATGATCTTGTTCTCCAGCTGGTCGGCGAAGTCCGCGGCGTAGAGGAGCGCCATCGTGGTGGATGCGAGGGTGTGGCCCTGCTTCGCCCGGTCGATCTCGTCGCTCACGAGGTCGGAGCGGCGAAGCCCCGTGTCGACGACGGCGTGGCCTTCGACCTCGAGCCACTCCCGCAGCATCGTGACCTCGGTCGTGCGGCCCGACCCGTCCGCCCCCTCCACGACGATGAGCTTGCCGACCAGGTCCTCTTCGGGCATCCGGGGGAGTCGGGTCCCGTACGTCCTATCCGTCATGGGTCAGTCGCACCCCCGTCGGGAACTTCGCGAGCATCGGCTTCAGGTCGGCCCGCAGCTCCTTCTGGACCGCCTCGACCGAGCGCGTCGCGTCGATGACCCGGAAGCCATCGACCTTCGAGAGGCGGTCGTACTCCCGCTTCAAGCGGCCCTGGAACCGCGTGTAGCTCTCGACCAAGTCGTCCGAGAGCCCGAGGTCCATGCCGGCCTCGTAGTAGTTCATCTTCAGTCGGGAGGCGAGCTTGCGCTTCAGGGTCACCGCGACCGGCACGCGGAAGTAGAAGACCCGGTCCGGCCGGGGGGCGAACGAATAGATCGTCCGGACCCAGGCAGGGTCGCAGCCGCGGCCAGCGTCCCGGACGAACGCCGTGTAGGCGTACCGGTCGCAGACGACAAGGTACCCCGCGCGCAGCGGCGGGAGGATCTTCCGCTCGAACCGGTCCGCGAAGTCGACCGCATGGAGCAGCGAGAAGGTGGTAGGGGTGAGGAGACCTTTCTTCTTCCCCCGACGGATGACGCTCGAGACGAGCTCCGACGAGTTCCACTCCGTGAAGAAGACGCGGTAGCCGTTCGACTGGAGCCATTTCCCGAGGAGGGCGGCCTGGGTCGACTTGCCGCTTCCGTCCAGGCCTTCAAACACGAGCAGCCGACCGGGAAAGCCGTGGTTCGGGGACGGCGTTTCAGGCATCGCGATACCGTACCTCGAGCTCAAAGACGCGTTCCATCGGCTTTCGAACCTTCTCCGCCCAGCGGGGGGGTAGGGTCGTATCCCTCGTAGCAGAAAAGCTCACCGAGAGAACTTTCCCATCGGAGACGAGGGCGAACTTCGGCCGGACCGGGGCGAGCAGCTCGGCGACGCCGAGGATCGCGCCGAGACGGACCGCCTTCTCGAGGTCGGCAGGGCCGATGATCGGAAGAAAACCCTTCTTCCACTCGAAGGGAACCACGTTCTTTCCCTCGTGCAGGTAGGCGGCCATCGCGGCAAGGAGCACCTCGCGCTGGTTGAGTCCCCAGATCGGGTAGTTCTGGACCAGGTAGGAGGAGTGGCGCGCATGGTTCCACAGGTCGATCGCGCTCCCGGCGTCGTGCATCCACGCGGCCACCCGGAGCGCCAGTGCCTCGCTACGGCCCCCCTCGAACCGGTCCGACAGGAGCTGGAAGAGAGCAATCGCGGTCTCGGCGACCTCGGCCCCGTGCTGGAGGTCGAAAGCGAACGACTCCGCCGCGGCCGCCGCGGACCGCTGCGCGAGCATCTCCGCCGGGGCGGGGAGCTTCGTCCCCAGCGCTTCGAGGGCGATCCCTTCGCGGATCCCGGTGCCCGAGACGATGATCCCTTCGACCTTCACGGCCCGCAGGAGCTCGGAGAAGACCGTGATGCCCGCGAGAACGACGTCCGCCCGGTCCCCGCCGATCCCCGTGATCGAGCGGCGACGGGCGGCCGGCATCTCGCCGAGGAGCTCCTCGAGCGCCTCGATGTCGTTCTCGTACAGCAGGTAGCCGTGGACGCGGCGGACCGGATACTCCCGGAACTCGATCGACGCCCGGGCCAGGGAACGGACGGTGCCCCCGATGCCGAAGAGGCGGTACGGTCCCCCGCCGAACGCCTCGAGGACCGAGGAGAGCGTTCCGCGCACATGCTCACGCAGGGCATCGTACTCCCGGCGCTTCGGTGGGTCGTGGTCGAAGAACCGCTGCGAGAGCCGAAGGACGCCGAGCGGGAGGCTGACGGAGTTGTGAAGCGAGCCTTCGCGGACCTCGGCGAGCTGGAGCGAGCCGCCGCCCAGGTCGCAGACGAGGTCATTCGAAAGCTCCCAGGCGCTCGCGATGCCGAGGTAGGCGTACCGGGCCTCCTCGGTCCCCGAGAGGGTCCGGAGCGACACTCCGGTCGCCCGTGCCACATCCCGCACGAACTCCGGGCCGTTCGGCGCGTCCCGAACGGCGCTGGTCGCCACCGCTAGGGTCTTCGGTACCTTGAGGGCCCGGACGGTGCGGGCGAACCGGCGGACCGTGGCCACCCCTCGTACCATCGCCTCCGGGGAAAGGCTGCCGTCCGACCCTGTCTCGGACCCGAGGCGGGGCGCGTCCTTGGTCTGGTAGACGGCCCGCACCGTCCCGGAGCTCGAGGTGTCGAATACGACGCACCGGGCCGTGTTCGACCCAATGTCCATCACTCCGATGGTGGAAGAGGTCCGGTTCGAAACTCCCCCCCGCTCGAGGTTCGCGAGTCGGGAAGGGCGCATATCCCCCGAGAACCTCGCATCTCTAATAGGACTCGGGTGAAATCCGGCGGACGGGACGTTCCCTCCGAATGGTTTACGTGGGAGGGTTGGCTGCCTCGCGAGGGGGATACGGTGGCCCGGGCGAACGGAGCTCCTACAATGCGACCCGAACGCGTCGCCCGAGAGATTGCGCGCATCCTCGAGGATGCGACGAAGGCGGTCGATTCCGTCGTCGCCTCGGCCCATCCCACTCCCGAAAGCCTCCATCGCCTCCACCGACAGATGCGGCGGCTCAGGACGGGGCTCGCTCTGTGGGAAGCCCTACTCCCGAGCGCGGAGCGCGACCTCCTTCACCCGCTCGACGTGCGGATCAAGCGGCTCTCGCGCCTCGTGGGTCGGATCCGGGACCGGGACATCTCGCTCGCCCTGCTCCAGCGGTTCCACAAGGGGCGCACCAATCACCGCGACCTTGTGAAGCTCGCACGGTACCGTATCCGGGTGCAGGACGACGCGCGCACCGGTCGGGAGCTCCTGCGGGCCTTCCTGCGCACGGAGCGACAGGCCCGACTCCTGGACGACGTCGCCGAGCGGCTTCGCAGCCTGCCTCGCTCCGGGTCGTTCCGCGACCCTCATCGAGCCGTGGTACTCGCCCATGCCCGCACCCACGAGAACCTGAGGAGAGCGCACCGCAAGGCCCTCCAGAACCCGTCGATGGAGCGATTGCACCGGCTCCGGATCCGCATCCGCCGAGCGCGACAGTTCACCGACCTCGCGGTATCGCTCGACCCCCGGCACGAACGGGGGTTCTCGAGCTCCTTGGTCCGCCTTCAGAAGGACCTCGGGGACCTCCACGACCTTGACCTCGTCTTGGTCGGGCTCGACGACGAGGTCCGCAAGACCGCGTGGGCCGAGGCCCTCCGAGAGGAGCGACGTCGACGTCGGCGAGAGATCCTGAAGACGCTCGAGTCGGCGACACCCATCCCGCCGGCGCGCAGGCTGTCTCGACCGAAGGCTCGCCGACCTTGAATCGTTCTGTTATTACCCCGCCGCGGTCTCCGGGTCGCGTGTCGACCTCGGAGAGGAGCGACCTCACCGGGGCCGTGCGCGGGGTGCTGGGGGAGACCGGGCCCATCGGGGCGACCGTCCGCCAGATCGCCACTCGCCTGGAGGACCACCCGAACCGGGTCGCCGAGGTTTTGGACGCCCTCCGGAGCCGGGGGGACGTCCTGCGGATGGGGCGGGGACTTTTCGTCCTCCGGGACTTCGAACGCCTCGGGGAACGCGACGACTTCGTCGACCCCGCGGCGTTCGTCGAGCGGTTCGAGCGGGAGAACGGCGTGGCCTTGGGGCGCTACGCCGGACCGATCACGTTCCGGTCGAACGAGGCTCTCCCGGTCCACCGCTGGTGGCCGTACGTACAAGGGTACTCTGCGGAGTTCGTAGCCGGAGTGCTTTCGGCCGCCGACCTTCCGCGGGGAGCCACGGTCCTCGACCCGTTCGCGGGTAGCGGTACGACCCTGGTCGAGGCGCGCCGGTCCCGGGCCCGGGCCATCGGTACCGAGCTCCTCGCCCCGGCCGTTCTCGCGGCCCGCGTGAAAACGAACTTCGAGCTCGACCCGAGCGCACTCCTCCAGGAATCCGACCGGGTCCTACGGCGGGCCGCGCGCCGCGGACCGGGGGCGCTCCCGTTCCTCCGCGAAACACGTCGTCAGTTCTCCCCGGAGGCGGCTCGTGACCTCACTCGCCTTCGGGACGCTTTGCCCCCTGAGGGGGAACCGCTCGCCGACGCGCTCCGGCTCGCGTTCGGTCGCATCCTGATCCCCTCGAGCCACCTCCACCGGTCCCCGTGCCTCGGCTACGGGAAGCGGACCGCGGACGACCCGGTCGGGCCGTTCGAGCGGTTCCGTGCCGCCACGAACGAGATGGCGGCCGACCTCACAGAGCTCGCCGCCGAACGTGCGCGCTGGGGCCCGCCGACCGAGGTCTCGCTTCGAGATGCCCGCACCGGGAGCTGGCCGGCCCGGTCGGTCGATCTCGCGGTGACGAGCCCGCCGTACGTGAACGGCATGGATTACGTGATGAACTACAAGGTCGACCTCGCCTGGCTCGGCTACGCCCGTTCGTACGCCGACCTCGCCGCGTTGCGACGGGTCCAGGTGGCGTGCGACAACCTCCCTCGGCGGGAGGCCGCGCCGTACCTCGACATGAGCTCGGTCACCGACCGCTGGCTCGTGGAGATCCTTCCCCGGATCCGGGAGAACCTGGCGCGCAAGGGAACGTACCGCCGCGACGATATGCACGCGGTCGTCCACCGGTACTTCGCCGACTTGCGACCGGTGCTCGGCGGAGTCTTCCGGGCGCTCGTGCCGGGAGGCCGGTTCATCGTGGTGGTCGGGGATTCGCTCCTCGCGGGCGCCTACGTGCCGGGCGACCTTCTCCTCGCCCGGCTCGGAGCCGCGCAAGGATTCCGAATCGTCTCGGTCGAGGTCGCCCGCCGCCGCCGTAGCGGCCAGCGTCGGAGCTTCGAGCTGAGGGAGTCGATCGTGACCCTCGAGCGGCCGAGGGCCGCTGGTTGAGCAACGCTAGGTTCTTCGGTCCGAAGACCCTTAGGGTCGGTCGATGTTCTGTCCCGTCTGCGGCCGGGTCATGAGCGGGCCCCCGGGCCCGAACGTCCCGTTCCCGATGTTCGTCTGCGGCCACGACGGGGTCGTCTACGACCGAAAGCGCGACAGCTGGCACGGTCTCCCCGAGGTGCGCGAGAGGCTCTGTTGCCCCATCTGCGGGGGCATGATGGAGGTCGAGCCGAAGGAGCCCCCGCCCCGAGTGTTCTTCTGCTTCCAATGCGGGACGACGTTCGACAAGGAGCAGGGCACCTGGTACGGGCTTGCGTACCACCTCGCTCCCTGACCGGGCTACCCGCCCCTTCCGCTCGAAGCAAATGCTTAACGTATACCGCCGCGCGTGAGCTTCGCAGCCACGGAGGGGAGATGCCACCCCTAGGGTCCCAGCCGAAATTCTTGGAGCCATTGCTCGGGGTCGTGTTCGACCTCGATGGGACGCTCGTCCTCTCGCACCACGATTTCGGTCGGATGCGCTCGGAGGTGATTCGCCTCGCGGAGCATTACGGTGTCATGCCCGGACATCTCTCGGTGCAGGAACCGATCCACCGGATCGTCGAGGCGGCCCGCGAGGAGCTCCGGAACACGGGCGCGCCGGATGGGGTGCTCTACCGGTTCGAGGCCGACTACCAGCGTGCCATCGATGCCATCGAGCTCGAAGCGCTGCCGAGAACGATCGCCCGGCCGGGCGCACCGG
The DNA here is from genome assembly GCA_963735185.1 of uncultured Thermoplasmata archaeon. Lineage (GTDB taxonomy): Archaea > Thermoplasmatota > Thermoplasmata > Lutacidiplasmatales > UBA184 > Lutacidiplasma. Next base: position 974,357 of record CAVTJV010000007.1, on the reverse strand, counting down.
AGCTTCTGAAGATTCTCTCCCTGCGGGGGTTCCGACTCGGTCTCCTCACGCGGAGCTCGGAGATGTTCGCGCGACAGGCCCTCGTCCACACAGGGCTCGCTCCGTACTTCAGCTACCTTCGGAGCCGCAGCGCTGCGGGACCGACGAAGCCGTCGCCCGAGGCCCTGCTCCTGCTCCTGAAGGAGATGGGGGTCCCGATCGACCGAGCTCTCTTCGTCGGCGACCACCTCCTGGACGCCGAGTGCGCCCGGGCCGCGGGGGTGCGTTTCTACGCGGTGATGCCCGACCCGAGCGAGGCCGAGGCCGCGCACTCGACCATGACCGAGGACCGCTTCCTCGCGGCCGGGGCTTCGGCGATCGCGGCGGACCTTCCCGAGCTCGCTCACCATCTTACCGTCGCGACCGCCCCTCCCGCGGAGTGAAGGCAGGAACTTACAGGTACGATGCCCAGGCGTGGATGACCGCCCGCTCCGCGGTCGCCCACGCCTCCGGGATCTGGTTCCAGCCGTTCCGCTGGTCGCCCACGCAGTACAGTCCCGGGATCGGCTCGCCGGTCGCGTCCGCGATCGCGCGGCAGTCCTCATCCGTGACGACGTACCCGTCCGCGTCGAACCGGCATCCGAGCGAGCGCGGGATCGCGTCGTGCATGTCGTACCAACCGAGACCGCTGAACCCCCGGTCGTAGACCCGGTGGCTCCCGTCCGCGAACCGGACCCCGAAGAGCTTCTCCTGGATCCCGTCGAACCCGACCATCTCCGCCGTGACGTGGGGGATCCCGTGCTCCGCGAGCGCGGACGCGAGGGTGGAGCGGTCCGGCTCGGGTACCCCTTCCAGCAGCGGACGGCCGTGGGTGAGCAGCTCGACCGACTTCGGACGGAAGTGCAGGATGTCGAGCGCGGTGCGGGCGGCGAACGCGTCGTGACCGAGCACCGCCACGGACCTTCCTACGAGGTCGTGCCCGTCACAGAGGAGACAGAAATCGACGATCGCCTGGTTCGCCCAGGGGAAGATCGGGTCGATCTTCCCGGCGACGACCGGTATCCGGTCGACCACGCCCATCGCGAGGATGACCGCACGGCCCCGAGCGACCTGGGTCTGCTTCAACCATTCAAAGGTGACCGCGAACCCCGCTGCGGTCTTCTCGACGGACGTCACGGTGGCGGGCGTGAAGTAGCCCACCCGGTCGTCGAGCTTGCGGACGGCGGCGACCTGCTGGTCCAGCAGGCGGTGGCCCGACACCCCATCGGGGAAACCGGGAATGTTCGCCATGTGGGGGGCGTAGTACGACCTCGAGTGCTTCGGTCCCCGGTCGAGCAGCGCCACCGAGTGCTGAAGGAGCGCCGCCTTGACCGCCGCCTGAAGGCCGGCGTGCCCGCCGCCGACGACGACGAGGTCGTATCGGTCCTGAAGGCGAGGGAACCCGGGCATCTCGTCGAGCAGCCGTGGGAGGGATTTGATGACTCGCCGGGCGGCTCGCGGCGTTCTTCCATTCCGGGGCGACGGTAAGAGTTAAGGCCGAATCGTTTCCTCGGGGCCGTTCGGGTTGCCAACGCCCGTGCCGAATCGCCCCGGAAACGCCGGCCTCCGGGGGACCCTCTTTCTCGAGGACGGGACGCGGTTCGATGGGGAGGGGTTCGGGGCACCGACCCGGCACGTCGGCGAGGTAGTGTTCACCACCGGGATGGTTGGATACCCGGAGTCGCTCACCGATCCCTCGTTCCGGGGACAGATCCTGACATTCACCTACCCCCTGGTCGGCAACTACGGGGTCCCGCGGACCGACCGGCCGGACCGGTGGGGCCTTCCGGTCCTCGAGAGCGGGAGGGTGCAGGTCCGCGGTGTGGTGTTGCGCGGTACGGCCGCGCCGAGCCACTGGTCGAGTCACCGCTCCCTCGAGACGTGGCTCGCCGACGAGGGGGTCCCGGGAATCCGGGGGGTCGACACCCGACGCCTCACCGAGCACCTGCGCACGGGCGGCGTCCTTCGTGGAGCGCTCCACGTTCGGGAGTCGGACGACGTCCCGAGCGACGAGGAGCTTCGCCGGGCGATCGCGAACGCCCCGACCTACGCCCAGGAGAACTTCATGGCGGAGGTCGCCCCGAAGCGCCCGAAGCTCCTCGGCCCAGCGACCGGGCCGCTCGTTGCGGTCCTAGACTGTGGGGTGAAGGCGAGCATCCTGCGTGCGCTGCTCGACCGGGGGGTGACCGTCCTCCGCCTACCGTTCGACGAGACGGTCCCGGCGAAATGGGAGGGCCGACCGGTCGCGGGGTTGGTCGTCGGGAACGGACCGGGGGACCCCGCAGCGCTCGCGACGACCGTCGCCGAGCTCCGCCGGCCGTCGACCCGGGCCCTGCCCGTCCTCGGGATCTGCCTCGGCCACCAACTCCTCGCGCTCGCGCGCGGGGGGACGACGTTCAAGCTGAAGCACGGCCACCGTGGGCAGAACAAGACGGTCTGCTTCTCCGACGGCCGCGCCCTCGTCGTGAGCGAGAACCACGGCTACGCGGTCGACGCACGGTCGCTCCACGATACCGACCTAAAGCTCTGGGCGACCAACCCCGACGACGGGACGCTCGAGGGTTTCCGCGACCGATCCGGACGCGTCCTGGCGCTCCAGGGACATCCGGAGGGCCACCCCGGTCCGCAGGAAGCCGGCTTCGTCTTCGACCGATTCGTGGGGAAGGTGAAGCGGCGCGCATGACGGTCTCGCTCCCCTCGAAGGTCGTCCTGCTCGGGAGCGGGGCGCTCAAGATCGGCGAAGCCGGCGAGTTCGACTACTCCGGCAGTCAGTGCCTCAAGGCGCTCGACGAGGAGGGGGTCTACGCGGTCGTCGTCAACCCGAACATCGCGACCTTGCAGACGGACGCTCCGAGACGGGGGCGAGTCTACTTCCAGCCGCTGACGCCGGAGTTCGTCGCGCCCATCCTCGAGGCCGAGCGGCCCGAGGGGCTCCTCCTCTCCTTCGGAGGCCAGACCGCCCTCAACTGCGGCGTTCAGCTCTCCGACCGAGGGGTCCTCCGGCGGACCGCGACGAAGGTACTCGGGACCCCGCTCGCGGGGATCCGGGCGACCGAGGACCGCGCGAAGTTCGTACGGACGATGACGAAGGCGCGCGTCCCGACCCTCCCGAGCCGGGCGGTCTACTCCTACGCGGAGGCGCTCGACGCCGCGAACACGCTCGGGTTCCCGGTGATGGTCCGGGTCGCCTTCACGCTCGGCGGCCGGGGCGGGGGCGTCGCGCGGACGAACGAGGAGCTCCGCGAGGTCGTCGCACGCGGGTTGCGGGCGAGCCCCGTGGGCCAGCTCCTCCTCGAGCGGTATGTCGGCGAGTTCAAGCAGCTCGAGTACGAGGTCGTCCGCGACGCGCGGGGGAACGCGTTCACGGTCTGCAACATGGAGAACGTCCTCGGGATGCGCGTCCACACCGGGGACAACATCGTCATCGCTCCGAGCCAGACCCTCACCGACCTCGAGTACCAGATGCTGCGCCAGGCCGCGCTGCGGGCGGCCGCCGCGTGCGGGATCGTGGGCGAATGCAACGTCCAGTTCTGCCTCGAACCCCGAAGCGAGGAGTACTACGCGATCGAGGTGAACGCCCGCCTGTCCCGTTCGAGCGCGCTCGCGAGCAAGGCGACCGGCTACCCGCTCGCGTACGTCGCGACGAAGCTCGCGCTCGGGTACACCCTGCCCGAGCTCAAGAACCGGATCACGGGGGTGACCAGCGCGGCGTTCGAGCCCGCCCTCGACTACGTGGTCGTGAAGCTACCGCGCTGGGACCTCGACAAGTTCGAGCGCGCCGACCGGCGGCTCGGCCCGGCGATGAAGTCGGTCGGCGAGGTGATGGGGATCGGGGCGTCGTTCCCCGAGGCGATCTCGAAGGCGGTCCGCATGGTGGACCCACGGGCCGACCTCGTGCCTCCGGCCGAGCCGCGGGGCCGGGAGGAGCTCCGCGCGGACCTGGCCACTCCCACGCCGGAGATCCTCTTCCGGGTCCTCGAGGCGCTTCGGGCCGGGGTCTCACCGGATGAGGTAAGCCGCCTCTCCTTTATCGACCGCTGGTTCGTGGATGCCCTCGGGGAGATCGAATCGGTCGACCGGGCGATCGCGGCGGCCGGGGACTCGGGCCTCTCGCCGTCGCTGTTGCGTCGGGCCAAGGAGCTCGGGCTCTCCGACCGGGCGGTGGCCCGCATCGCGCGGCTCGACGAGGAGGAGGTCCGCCGGCGGCGGCTCGCCGCCGGGGTCCGGCCGCGGGTTCGGATGGTCGATACCCTCGCCGGGGAATGGCCGGCGCGGACGAACTACCTCTACCTCACCTACCGGGCCGACGCGGACGATGTCGACCCGATGCCGAAGGGCTCCGTGCTCGTCGTCGGAGCGGGCCCGTACCGGATCGGCTCGAGCGTCGAGTTCGACTGGTCGACGATGAACCTCGTAGATGGCTTGAAGGCCGAAGGGGTCCCCGGGGTCGCGGTCCTCAACTCGAACCCCGAGACCGTATCGACCGACTACGACCGGTCGGACCGGCTGTACTTCGAGGAGATCACGCTCGAGCGCGTTCGGGACATCCAGGACGTCGAATCGTTCGGTGGGGTCGTCACCTGCGTGGGCAGCCAGCTCGCGCAGAACCTGACCCCGCTGTTGCACGCCTGTGGGATCCCGATCCTCGGGACCGCGTCCGAGTCGATCGACACAGCCGAGGACCGGGCGCGCTTCGCCCGGCTGCTCGAGCGGCTGAAGATCCCGCAACCCGCCTGGCGGGCGTTCACGACCGTGGACGAGGCGAGCGGGTTCGCCGACGAGGTCGGCTACCCGGTCCTCGTTCGGCCGTCGTACGTCCTGAGCGGCCAGGCGATGCGGGTCATCGCCGGCCGCAACGACCTCGGCCGCTTCCTCTCGGAGGCGGCGCGCGTGTCGCCCGAGCATCCCGTGGTGATCACGAAGTTCGTCGAAGGGGCCGACGAGGTCGAGCTCGATGGGGTCTCGGATGGGAAGCGGGTGCTCGTCGGAGGCATTCTAGAGCACGTCGAGCGCGCGGGGGTCCACTCGGGGGATGCGATCTTCTGCCTTCCCCCGCGCCACACGTCGCCCGAGGTCCAGGACCAGCTCCTGCGCGCGGCGGGCGAGCTCGCCCGCACGCTGCGCATCCGCGGCCCGTTCAACCTCCAGTTCCTCGTGAAGGACCAGGGATTCCAGGTGATCGAGCTCAACCTGCGAGCGAGCCGTTCGCTGCCGTTCCTCGCGAAAGCGACCGGCGTGCCGCTCCTCCGCGAGGCGGCCCGCGCGATGCTCGGACGGCCGCTCCTTCGGGATGGCGTCGCGGTGCTCCCGCCGGGCCGCTGGGGCGTGAAGGTCCCCCAGTTCTCCTTCCTCCAGCTCTCCGGGTCGGACCCCCTCCTCGGCGTGGAGATGCAATCGACGGGCGAGGTCGCCTGCTTCGGGCCGACCTTCTCGGACGCTCTCGTGAAGGCGCTCGTGGCGACCGGGGTGAAGCTCGTCCCTAAGGGGGGAACTGCGTTCCTCTCCGTCGGAGGCCCGGCCCTCAAGGAGCAGCTCCTGCCCTCCGCCGAGCGGCTCCGCTCCCTCGGTCTCGGGATCACCGCGACGGAGGACACCCAGGCGTTCCTCACCGAGAGGGGGGTCCTGGGGGTCCGAGTTCTCCACAAAGTATCGGAACCCGACCGGCACCCGAACGTTCTCGAGGCACTCGACCGGGGCGAGATCGACCTCCTGCTCGACGTCCCGCTCTCCCTCACTCAGGAGAAGTTCGAACGGATGCTCGAGGACGAGTACGTCCTGCGGAGGCGGGCGGTCGAGCTCGGGATCCCGCTCTTCACGAGCCTCGAAGCGTTCGCCGCGTACGTCGAGGGGGTCGCGTGGCTCGAGGGGCACCCCCTCACGCTGGACGCGCTCTACGGCAGCCCGGAACCGGGGAGCCCGGCCGGGGAACGACCATCGGGGAACTCCGTTGTCCCGCGCCGGCAGCGCGCTCGACCGCGCCGCGCGCGGCGGAAACCGGGGCCGACGATTACAGCGGGAACTTCGTCAGCGAGTACTCGGGGATGATCGTCGAAGTGTCGATGACCTCGGGGATGCCCCGGATCCGCTCGGTCACGAAGTCGAGGACCCGTCGCTTGTTCGACGTGCTCGGCGCGAAGTCGAGCACGACCAGGATGTCCCAGTCGCCCGTGAGGAAGTGGAGCTCCTTGACCTCGGGAAGGGTCTCGAGGAGCCGCTTGATCTTGTCGAGGTCGCCGCCGCGGACCTTGAGGTAGGAGAACGCGCGGACGCTCTTGAGGTCGGCCGGCATGATCGCCGCCAGCTCGTCCTCGGTGAACGCTTCGACCCCTTCGAGGCGCCGGCCGAGCGGCGAGATGAGGACCGGGAACTTCTGGACGCCCCGGAGGTGCTCCGCCACGAGGCGCTCGATCCGGCCGACCCGCTCGATGTCGACCACGCGGAGGTGGTAGCCTCGCTGGGCGGCGATCTCCTCCACCAACGCCTGGCAACGGGCCTGGTCGTCCGATAGGAAGAAGACCGATTCGCCGACCGCGTCCCCGGAGGACGACGAAGACGAGGGGCCGGCGCCCATGCCCACCATGGCGGCCTCTTGGCTCTGGGCCGCCGAGGGGCGGAAGAACGTCGTGACCACTTTCTTCGACTGGACGTAGAGCATCAGTTCGTGGAGATCGTCGGGCATGGCTTCGAGGGCAAGAACGGGCGGGTCTATTTAATCAAACCCGCGGAAGGGCCCCCGCCCTTCCGGGCGGGGGAAAGGGTTAGCGCAAATCCGGTCGCAGCCGGGGTCGATCTAGTAGCGCTTGTAGGAGTCGGAGCGCTCGCGCCCTCCGCCCCCGCCGCCGCCACTGCCACCGCCGCCGCCACCGTAGCGGCCGCCGCCATATCCGCCGCCGCCACCACCGCCGCCTCCGCGGTCACGGTAGCCTCCGCCACCGCCACCGAACGAGCGGCGCTCGCTCTCGAACTCTTGCTGGCTCATGTCGAGCGTCTGGTTGACCTCGGGGATCGCCTCGGTCGACTTCGACAGGTTCCCGTACCGGCCCACGTTCAGGCGCATGTGGCCGCGCACGAGGGAAACGTAGCCATTGTCCACCAGGATGACCTCATCCTTCGCGATGGAACCGATCTGCTCGTTCCACAACGAGAGGATGATCGTTGCCGTGTCGTCGCCGACAACGGCCTCGCAGACCTTCCTCGGGTCGCCGAACTTGCCCATGACCTCTTTGGCCTCGCCAACGTTGATCACTTTGGCCAGCACGTTCACTTGCTTCGAGTTCGGCGTCAGGTCTCGCACTTTTGTCAGGGGTTTGTCTACCATTTCGGGTCGCCTCTTCTTTCGCGTTTCGCGTTTGCTTTGAGGAGCCGTGGCACAACACTCTTCGCGCGAACACTCGTCTAAAAATAGGACGGGCGGGACGCTCGGATCGGGCTGGGCTTTGGGATTCCTCGGACAACTGACCCCGGGGGAGAATATAAAGCCACGCCCGTGCGCCGGTGTCGCTCGGAAAGAGGCGAGCCCGGAGCGTTCACCTAGGACGGCAGGCTTTTCCGTCCCCTCCGCGTTCCGCGGCCGGGTACCCTGTGTGACCCATCGCTTCGACCTGGCCGTTCACTACTTCCTCCGGCAGGAGTACGAGCGTGCCGTCGGGGCGTTCCGGGACGTCGTACGGGAGAGCCCGGCCGACGGACGGGCCTGGGCGTACCTGGGCATCGCGCTCTCCCACCTAGGCCAGGCGGCCGAAGCCGAAGGCGCCCTCAGCCGGGCGATCGCGCTCGCCCCGGAGAGCGGGGAAGCTTGGTTCCATCTCGGTGTGGCGCGCTCCCTCCGGGACGAATGGGTGTCGGCGGCCCAGGCGTACCAACGGGCGGTCGCGCTCACACCTACGGACATGGTCGCATGGCACCGTCTCGGGGTCGCCCTCGCCGAAAGTGGGGACGAGCCGGCCGCGTCGGTCGCCTTCGAGCGAGCGCTCGTCCTATCTCGCGAGGTGTCGGAGGATGCCCCTGACTCCCCCGAACCGGTCGACGCAGCGCCGCTGCGGTCCGTCACCCCCCTCTCCCGCCCTCCCGCCGACGACCATCTCGAGGAGACCGGGGAACGCGAGGGAGCCCGGGAGGCGAAGAGCTGGCTCGACCTCGCGCTCTCGCTCCTGAGCCTCGGGGACGAGGACGAGGCGATCGCTGCGTACGAACGCGCCTACACCCTCGACCCCGAACGGGCCCGACGCTCCTTGTTCCGCCCGATGCTCCGGTTGCTCACCGCGGTCCAGGACGAGGCCCAAGCCCCCGGTGCTCCCTGGCCGGATGACCCGCGCCACCCCCCCGAAGCTCCCCGCCGGCCTCCCCGGGCCAACGTCGTCTGACTCAGCTGCCCATCCCGGGTACAGCTCTAGGCGAGTGGGAGTCTGTACCGAAGCGAACTAGAGCGCTTTCGGGGCCGACGTCACGATCGTCGACTCGGCCCAGCTCTTGACCTTCTCCCGGGCCTCCGCGTGGCTCCGGTAGAATGCGTGTACCCGTTCGAGTACCTGGGACTTGCATTCGCCACAGAGGAGGGCGCCCGACCGGCATCCGGCGGTCACGTCCCGGAACTTCTCCTCCGACTCGGCGAAGCGGGTGCGCCAGAGCGCCCAGACCGAGCAGACCTCGGGCGTCGCGCCGAGGCGCCGCTGCTCTTCGACCGTCGCCCGCCCGCCGGTGAACGCGTTGCGCACTTTCCGGTCGACCGCTTCGGGCGGGTCGTTCAGGAAGAGGGCATTGTCGGGTCGCTCTCCCGAGGTCGACATCGCGGCCTCGCCGAGGAGGCCGGGGATCATCTGGCTGTGAAGAAGGGACGGCTTCGGGTATCCGAGCCCCTCCGCGACGTCCCGGGTGACCCGAAAGTGCGGGTCCTGGTCGATCCCGCAGGGGATGAGGCAGGGGACCGAACGGCCCTCCGCCCACGACGGCCAGAAGCACGGGACGCTCTGGAGCGCGGTGTAGAAGACGAGCCCGATGTTGGTGCTCGGCTCGAACCCGAAGACGGCCTTGACCGTGGAGTACGGGACCTTCCGGGCGACCCGGATCGCGAGCGGGTAGAGCGCCGCGATCGACCGGGAGTCGAAGAACACGTGGGTGCGCTTCGGGTCGAAGCCGAGCGCGAGGATGTCGTACAGGTTCTCGAGCCCCCAGAAGGCGGTCTCCTCTCGGGTGAGCCCCGAACGGGCCCAGAACTTCTCGTCGTCCGTAATCTGGATGTACATCGGCACCCCGAGCCGGCGCTGGAGCCATTGGCAGAGGTCGAACGGGACGAGGTGGGAGGTATGCAGGGGTCCCGAAGGTCCCCGCCCGGAGTAGAGGAAGAACGGCTTCCCGTTCGCGAACCCGTCCAGGATTGGAGCGAGGTCGCGGTGCGAGTAGTAGATCCCCCGGGTCAGCAGCGGGTGGAGGTCGCCGCCGGTGAGGTGGTGGAACTTCGCGAGGAGCTCGGCCGAGAGCTCCTGGGTCCCGAACAGCTCGCGCAGCCGCACGTAGTCGATGTGCCCGCGGACCTCGTACGGGGTAACGACGAACTCCTCGGGCTCGGGCATGCGCGTCCCGGTCAGCCCTCGGGGAACGTGATCTTGGAGAGGATCGCCTCGCGTTCGGCCATCGGCACGCCGGCGGTGCTGAGCGCGCTACCGAAGCACTGACGGGAGTGCTCGAAGGTGATCGTGTGCCCGCAGGACGGGCAGCTCGCCCAGCCCTGGATCAAGCTCCGGAGCCCCTCCCGCGAGGTAGAGGTGTCCCGACGGGCGAACTTCTCCACGAGAATCGCGGCGCCGGCGGCGCTCTCGAGGTTCGTGAGCGGGACACGGACGGGCGTGTTGCAGACCGGACAGCGAGCCGGGTTGCGGCAGGTGCATCCCATGGGCGTAGGGGTACCTGCCGAACGCGCCTAAAAGGCCGCCGGCCCGCTCGAAGGATACGTTCAAATGCCCACCGCACGAATCGTCGCGCACCATGGCGCTCTCTCCGCTCGATGCGGCACTGGAGCTGGGAGACGAGCTCGTCGAGGTCCTGAAACAGCTCAACCGCTCAGAGAACGAGGCCGGTCCGGAGAACGGTCTCGAGGTGGACGAGCTCCACCACCTGCTCGGTCGGGGACCCCTTCCCACCGTAACCGCCCCGGACGTCGAGCGAGCCGCCACCGTGCTCGTCGCGAACGGGCTCGCCCGGTGCCTCGACACCCCCGAGTACTCTTGGGAGCGAGGCCGGGTCGTGGCGGTCCGGTACGCGATCACCTCCCAGGGGAAGTCCTACCTGGTCTCCCGCCTACATCGGACCGGTCGCGTCGATTAGCCCTCGGTCCGGGGACCGTCTCAGTTTAAGTAGGGGCGGCCCGCGTAATCTTCCACGGGATGCCCCCCGACGACGACCAACGCGACCCCATCCATGCGACGCTGGTCGCGATCCTTCAGCAGCTCAACCGGGTCGAGTCGATCCACGAGGGTCAGGAGCGCCGTCAAACCCTCGAGCTTCGCGAGATCGAGCGGCTCCTCTCCGACTTCTGGGCGATCCGACATGACCACGTCAAGATCCCGCTCGCCCTCGGCCTCCTCGTCCGGAACGGACTGGTCGAGGCCCAGGCCGGGGACCCGATGGCCGCCCGGTCTCGGACGCCCACCCCCGCATCCTATCGGATCACCACCGAAGGGAAGCGGTTCCTGGTCGATTCGTCCCACCAGTCGGACCGCATTCGCTGACGGAGGAACGGCCGTTTCCCCCTCGGTAGAAGTGCTGAGCGCACTAACTGTTAAGTAGCGGACGAGTGTCCCCGCGAATCCATGTCGCGGATCCACTCCGGACACAAGGGACGCGCCGGTTCGCACCGGCCCTACCCCCTCACGAAGCCCGAGTGGGTCACCACCACCCAAGAGGAGCTGGTCGCGCAGGCCGTACAGCTTTCGAAATCGGGACTCTCCTCCGCTCAGGTGGGGCTGCACCTCCGGGACAGCGACGGGATCCCGTCCGCGCGGGCCGTGACCGGAAAGCGGCTCGGCACGCTGCTCCGCGAGAGCGGCATCTCGCCCGAGATCCCGGACGACCTCCAGGCGTTGCTCAAGCGGGTCGTCCACCTACAGCGGCACCTCGAGACCCACCCGAAGGACCTCTCGAACCGCCGGAGCCTCACGTTGATGGAGTCCCGGATTCGTCGCCTCGCCCGGTACTACCGGCAGCGCAAGCGGATTCCCGAAACGTGGCGGTACACGGCTACCACGGCGGCGCTCCAGGTGGAGTGATGCCCTCGGGCCCCGACGGATTCGTCTCCGACCCGCACTACACCCAAGAGTTCGAACGCGCCCGGTCGCTGCTCCTCGCCCACCCCGAACGTTGGCGGGTCATCTACCACTACGACGGGGATGGGATCGCCAGCGCGTCGAGCGCTCTTCGGGCGTTCCACCGTCTCGGCTACCCGGCCCAGGCGACACCGCTCGTTGGGGTGGAGCGAAACCTCGTCTCCACCCTCATGGACTCGACGGCAGGGCCGGTCCTTATGGTCGACACCGGGGCGACCTGGCTCGACCTCCTCTCCGCGCACCGCGCTCCGGTCGTGGTGCTCGACCACCACAAGTACCCGGGCGCTCCCAACGCGCCCACGCTCCCCGCTCACGTCGCGTTCGTGAACCCCCTCGACTGGGGAGTGGATGGGATGACCGAGCTCTGCGCCGCCACCCTCACTTGGCTCTTCACCGTCTTCCTCGACCCCGTCAACTGGGACAACGCTCCCTGGGGACTCTCGGGCGCCATCGCCGACCGGCAGCACGTCGGGGGGTTCAAGGGCCTCAACGCCCAGCTCGTCGACGAGGCGGTCCGTCGCTCGCTCGTCATTCGGCGGCCGGGCGTCGCGCTCTTCGGCCCCACCGTCGGGGAGGCGCTCACGAACAGCATCGACCCGTTCGTACGGGGCCTCTCGGGCCGCCCCGAAGCGGTCGGGACGTTCCTCCACAGCCTCGGCATCGACCCGGGCCGGCGTCCCGCGAAGCTGACCGAAGAGGAGAACCGCCGCCTGGTCGCGACCCTCAAAGAACGGCTCGCGGCGAGCGGGGTGGTCCCCGAGGCCGCGAACGTCCTCGACCAGGAGCGATGGTTCCTACCGTCCCTCGGCCTCGACGCCGAGGAGCTCTCGAACCTCCAGAACGCCGCGGGACGGGCGGGCGTCCCGGGGGTCGGCGTCGCCTACGCCCTCGGCGACCCCCGTTCCGCCGAGCGGGTCCGGACCGCGGAGAGCGAGTGGCGGACGGGCATCCTCCGGGGGCTGCTGCGGGTCGAGAACGACGGTGTTAACTCGATGCGATTCCTTCGGTGGTTCGAGAGCCCCGAGACCACTCTCGCGGGCACCCAGGCCGGCCTCGCGATGAACTACCTCCTCCCGCCCGACCACCCCGTGTTCGTCTTCTCGGACGTCGGTGCGGGTCCGATCAACATGAGCGCGCGCGGGACCCTTCGCCAGGTCGACCGGGGGCTCGACCTCTCCGCGGCCTGCCGCATCGCGGCCGCCGCCGTGGGAGGGGAGGGCGGAGGCCACCGCGTCGCAAGCGGCGCGACGGTCCCGCCCGGCACCCGTCCGGCGTTCCTCGAGGTAGCGAACCGGGTCGTGGCCGAGCAGCTCGGCCCGACCGAAGGGACCGCCCCATGAGCACCCCACCGGCCGCGGTCCCCGAGCCCCCGGTCGACCGGGTCCACGACCGGGTGCTCGAGCAGGAGATGCACCATTCCTACATCGATTACGCGATGAGCGTGATCGTCGGCCGGGCGCTCCCCCTGGCCGGGGACGGACTCAAACCGGTCCATCGCCGGATCCTCTGGTCGATGTGGGAGTCGGGGGCGACCCACGACCGGGCGTTCCGGAAGTCCGCGCGCACCGTCGGGGACGTGCTCGGCAAGTACCACCCCCACGGGGACATGGCGGTCTACGACGCCCTCGTGCGGATGGCACAATCGTTCAGCCTTCGCTATCCGCTCATCGATGGCCAGGGGAACTTCGGTTCGATCGACGGCGACTCCCCGGCCGCGATGCGCTACACCGAGGCCCGACTCTCCGCGATCGCGGAGGAGCTCCTCCTCGACATCGAGAAGGAGACCGTCGAGTGGATCGACAACTTCGATGGGACGCTCAAGGAGCCGCTCCTGCTCCCGTCGAAGGTCCCCAACCTGCTCGTCAACGGCTCCGCCGGGATCGCGGTCGGCATGGCAACCAACATGCCTCCGCACAACCTCGGCGAGGTCGCGGACGCGCTCCTCCTCCTCCTCGGCCATCCGGACGCGTCGCTGGAGGACGTGATGAAGGTCCTTCCCGGGCCGGACTTCCCCACGGGCGGCTACCTGTCGACCGAGGGGATCCGAGAGGCGTACGAGACGGGACGCGGCATGATCCACATCCGTGGCTCGGCGGAGATCCGGGAACGCGGGGGCAAGGACGAGATCGTCATCACCGAGACGCCGTACGAGGTGAACAAGGCCGCCCTCCTCGAGCTGATCGCGGACCTCGTGAAGGGAAAGCGGATCGACGGGATCACCGACCTACGAGACGAGTCCGACCGCCACGGTACGAGCGTCGTGCTCGAGCTCCGTCGCGACGCGCCGGCCGAGATCGTCCTCAACCGGCTCTACGAGCATACCCCCCTCGAGACGAGCTTCGGCGTCATCAATCTCTGCCTCGTCGACGGACATCCGAGGGTCCTCTCCCTCCTCGAGCTGCTCGCGCTGCACCTGAACCACCGCCGGACGATCCTCACCCGGCGGACGAAGTTCGACCTTCGGAAGACCGAGGAGCGACTCCACCTCCTCGAAGGGTTCCTCACCGCGATCGACCACATCGACGAGGTGATCCGGATCATCCGGCGGTCGAAGGACGTCCAGGTCGCCGAGACGAACCTGATGGGGAAGTTCCTGCTCTCGAGCGAACAGGCGAAGGCGATCCTCGACATGCGGCTCGCCCGCCTCACGGCGCTCGAGCGCGAGGCCGTCGAGAAGGAGAAGGCCGAGAAGGAGGCGCTCGCGAAGCACCTCAAAGCGATCCTCGCCTCGCCGAAGCTCCTCGACCAGCTGGTCGCCGACGAGCTGACCGACCTCAAGAAACGGTTCGGCGACCCCCGCCGCACGCGAATCGTGCCCGCGTTCACGGAGCGCACGCTCGAGGACCTGATCCCGGACACGGACGTGGTCGTCCTGGTCACCCGGGACGGGTACGTGAAGCGTTTGCCGCTCGACCAGTACCGGCGCCAACGGCGGGGCGGACGTGGGTTGATCCAGATGGAGACCAAGGAGGAGGACTTCGTCATCCGCACGTTCGTCACTCGGACGCACAGCGACGTCCTGTTCCTCACGAACCTCGGCCGGGTCTACCAACTGAAGGCGTACGAACTCCCCGAAGGGAGCCGCCACTCGAAGGGGAAGGCGGTCATCAACCTCCTCCCGAAGCTCAAGGACGGGGAACGGGTCCAGACCCTGCTCCCGCTCCGCGACCTCGCGAGCGAGGGCTCGCTCATCTTCGCGACCCGCCGCGGCCTCGTCAAGCGGACGACCCTCGACCAGTACCAGAACATCCGGACGAACGGGATCCAGGCGGTCCTGCTCGAGGAGGGCGACGAGCTCGTCGACGTCTCCCTCGTGACCGGCGGGACCACCGAGCTCGTGCTGGCGACCCAGGCCGGCCAGCTCGTGCGGTTCCTGCTCTCCGAGCTCCGCCCGATGGGCCGGGCGACGTACGGGGTCATCGGGGTCCGTCTTTCCGACGGGAAGGACGACCACGTGGTCGCGATGGCGCCGGTGAGCGAGCGGTTCCCGATGCTCCTCTCGCTCACGACCACCGGCTACGGGAAGCGAAGCCCGACCGCCGACTACCGACGGACCCGACGCGGGGCGAAAGGGGTCCGCACGATCAAGACCGGCGGACGGAACGGCACGGTGGTCGCCGTACTACCGACGACGGACACGAGCGAGGTGCTCGTCACGACACAGCACGGGATCACGATCCGCATGGCGGTGAAGGGGATCCGCTCCCAAGCGCGCAACACCCTCGGCGTCCGCGTCATCCGGCTCGACGAGGGCGACACGGTGCGCGACGCGGTGATCCTCGAGCCCCCGATCGAGACGCCCATCGCCGAAGGGGCCGGCGAGAAGCCCGGGCCATCCCCGCCGGGCCCCGACGCGCCCGAGCCTCCGACCGACGAGGAGGATGCCGAGGACGACGAGGACGGGGGCGAGGATTCCGACACGACGCCGGACAAGGACGACAGCGACTCCGACGACGACACGGAGGAGGACGATGCGTCACCGGCCTCGGCGCGGTAAGACCGTCCTCCTCTGCCCGAAGTGCGGCTCGGTGCGGGTCTCCCTCATCGCCGGGTCGATCCTCGGGCAAGTCTACCATTGCCAGAAGTGCGACTACCAGGGGTCGCTCGTCTTCGAGACCGACGTCACGGAGGACGGCACCCCGGTCTCCCAGGCCTAGGTTCGTCTCGGTCCTGGTAGGGTGGGGTCGGCTAGGTCGGGTCCGGTTCGGACCCGGCTAGGTCGGACGAGGACGCGGGGGAGGCGCTCGCGAGCGCTTGGGCGGCCCGCACCAGCGCCAGGGCGCGTACGGTCGGGCCTACGTCGTGGGTCCGCACGAACGAGGCCCCCCGCTCGGCCGCGACGACCGCGGCGGCAAGGCCCGCTTCCAGCCGACGGCCGGGGTCGTCGTTCCCAAGCACCCACCCGAGGAACGACTTTCGGGATGCCCCGACCACCACAGGGAAGCCGAGGCTCCGAAGCTCGCCGACGTGCCATAGGAGCTCGAGCGACTGCTCGGCCGACTTGCCGAAGCCGAGCCCGGGGTCGATGAGGATCCGCTCGGGCGAAACCCCCTCGGCGACCGCCCGGTCGGTGGCGGTGGCGAGGGCGGAGAAGACCTCTCCTCGGAGGTCGGGATAAGCGAGGTCCGTCTGCATGGTCGCGGGGGTCCCGCGCATGTGCATCACGATCACGGCCGCCCCGCTCTTCGCGACCGTTCGGCGCATCCCTTCCGAGCGGAGGCCCTCGACGTCGTTGATGACGTCCGCTCCCGCGTCGACCGCCTTCTCGGCGACCTCGAAGTGCCGGGTGTCGACCGAGACCGGGACGGAAAGGCGACCCGCGAGGCCCGTGAGGACGGGAGCGACCCGCGCCCACTCGGCCTCCGGGGTGACCGGGGTCGCGCCCGGGCGGGTCGATTCGCCGCCGATATCGACCATCTCCGCGCCCTCGGCGACCAAGCGCTCCGCGTAGGCGACCGCCTCCTTCGCGTCGAGGTGGAGCCCACCGTCGGAGAACGAGTCCGGGGTCACGTTCACGACGCCCATGACGCGCGGACGGTCCCCGACCACGAACGAGCGGTGCGGACCGCGGACCGTGCGGGGAGAGCGGCGGACGTACGCCCGGAGCGCGCGGTTCACCTCCTCGGCCGCTTCCGCGAGGCCGAACGGTTGGCGTCGGAGCTTCGGGAGGAGGCGCTGGTACTGGCCCCAGGTGGCCAGGATCACGACCGAGGTCGCGGGGACGGAATGGTCGGCGACCCCCCGCGCGTGGGCCGAATCCGCCCCGACCGAAAGCGTCTCCTGCTTCAGGAGAGGGGCCGCCTTGAGCGAGACGCTCTCGAGGCGGACCGGATAGACCCGTCCCTTCCGCGTCATGATCGCGACGCCTTCGGGGTCGCTCTCCGTCCGCTCGAGTTCCCGGGCGATCTCGGCCAGGCTCTCTACCTCCAGGACCCGAGCCGGGTGGCGAGGCCGTGACGGGGAGGACGGAGTCGGTCCGGACACCAACGCCGGGAAGGGTCCGAGGCGAGAAAAAGACGCGCTGAAGCCGACGGCACGGTTTTCCGTGGGCGAGGGAATGGCACGGTGGGGACAGCGATGGCGCGTCGGGGTCGGTTGATCGCGATCGAGGGTCGCTCCGCGGCCGGGAAGACGACCCTCGTTCGAGCCGCGGCCTCGAAGCTAGCGTGGGAGCCGCTCGCGGAGGCGTTCGACCGCCTCGACCCCGCTCCGTCGCTCGAGTTCGACTCCCCGCGAGACCTCCTCCGGCTCGAGGGGACACTCCTCTCCGAGGAGGTGCGCCGCTATCGGGAGGCGCGCGTCCTTTGTGCGCAGGGTCGCACCGTGCTCGCCGACACCGGGTTCCTCGGACCCCTGATGTACACCCTCGGGCTCATCACCCTCAGGCGGGCACCCGTGTCCGTGGGGCGCGCGATGGAGCGGAGCACCGGGTCGCTCGTCCGGAGAGGGGCCCTCGGGATCCCGGACCTCACCGTCTACCTGGAGACGACGGCGCGGGAACGCGCCCGTCATGCTCGAGCCGACGCAGAGCGCCACCCGGCCGCCCTCGCCGGTCGCCACGAGGCCGTCGGGGCAGTCGAGCAACGGTACTTCGAGGAGCTGTTCCCGATGGCGCTACCCGACCGATTCCGTAGCCTCCGCGCTCGGTCGGGACCGCCGGGTCCGGTTCCCACCCTTGGGGCGCTCGTCACCGAAGCGGACCCGGTCCCCGCGTCCAAGACCGAGGCGCTTGCGCTCCTCTCCCTCCTCCGCCTGCCGACGTCGGACGGGCGCCGGAAGAACGGGGGCCCCAACCGTTAAGAAGCTGACCCGGTCTGCTCCGCTCCCTCGCCATGAAGCCGCTCGACGCCCTTCAGCAGAGCCTGCACAAGCGGGTGCTCGTGGAGCTCAAGGGCGGACGCTCGTTCCGGGGAACGCTCGATGCGTTCGACCAGCACCTGAACCTGGTCCTCTCTTCGGCCGAAGAGGTCATGAAGGACCAAGTGACGCCGCGCTCGGGCCTCACGCTGGTGCGCGGCGATTCGATCATCTACATCTCGCCTTAAGGAGAGGAACGATGGGAAAAGGAACACCGTCCCGCCGCGGAGGAAAGATCGTCCACATCATCTGCCGCCGCTGCGGCCGCCACTCCTACCACCGCCAGAAGAACGTCTGCTCTTCCTGCGGATTCGGGAACACGGCTCGTCGGCGTGGCTACGACTGGAAGAAGCTGAAGTAGGTCGTCGGAAGCGGGGTCGCGAGACGGCCGGTTCGTTCACGAGCGCGAACCGCAACCGTCGGTCGACTGCCTTGCGGATCCCGACCCGGGGTCCGGTCCGGATTGGCCCCGCGTTCGTTTGCGCCAACCGGACCACGACCCGGTTTCCGACGAGCGTGTTCCTCCCGTCGTCCTCGCCGGTGATACCCAGGAAACGGCAGAGGCGCCCCGGACCCGAGGCGCCCTTCGGGTCCGAGCCTTCGGCGACCCCCGCGCGCAAGAGCACCGCCTCTCCCCGACGCGCGACCAGGTTCGCGCACACGACCTGGTGGATCCGGTAGACGTAGAGCGTGCCGGGCGAGGAGAACATCGAACGGTTGCGCCGGGTCGGTCCCCGGAACGCATGGCTGGCCGGGTCGTGCCGCACATACGCCTCGGTCTCCACGATGCGGACCGACCGGCGGCTCCGACCGGATCGGACCGTGAGGGTCGCCCCCAGGAGCTCCCGTGCGAGGCGGGCCGCCGGCCGGTCGAAGAATTCGCGGCGCGCCCGCGGACCGAGGCCCGACCGGGTCCTAGAGGACTTTGCCGCGGTCGCAGAGCGGTGCCCCGTCAACGGCGACCGTCGCCTCCCCGACGGTGAGCCACGAAAGGAACCGACACCGGTTCCGCCCTCCGTAGAGCGTGTTGCCGCCGACCGCGACCGTGACGGTCCCCGCCTCGGCGTCCTCGGCCTGCGGGACGCCGGGCGCGAGCTCGGGATTGAGGCCAAGTGCGAACAGCGCGACCGTCTCCCGGCCCCGGGGGGCCCGGGCGAACTCGGTCTCGAACGCTTCACCGCCTTCGGTGTACCAGTAGTTGCGGAGCTTGCCGCCCTCGACCTCCCACTGGCCCCCCTCGACCCGGCCGGGAGAGAGGAAGCTCGGACGGTTGGCGACGACCATGCCCTCGGCCGACGTCTCTTCGACCGCCACCACGACCGACCCGGCCGGGGCGGCCGTCATCACGTGCCCCCGTCGTCGGTCGTCCGCGTCGACGACCCCATCGTCGACCCACGGCACCCGGCCGCGGAGGCGGAGCTTCAGGTCGGTGCCGTTCGCCGCGGTGAGCCGCAGCTCGCGACCTTGGAGGAGCAGGGACGCCGCACGACGGCCGTCCCGCTGGAGCCCGCCGAAATCGACCTCGGTGATCCCGCGGATGAGCTGGCTCCGCCACATCGCCCCCGGCACGCCCCAGTGTTCGGCCTGCGCGTCCGAGGCGTACCCGAGGAGGCAGCGGACCGCGCGCAGGCGAGCGTGGCGTGCCGCCGAGAGCCATTCCTCGTCCGTGCCGACGAACGGGGCCAAGAGGGCCGGGGGAAGGGCGTGGAGGCGCGGCCGGTCGGCCGGGCCGGGGAAGTACACGAGGGCATCCGCCCGTTCGAGCGCGGCGCGAACGGGCCCGGACAGTCCGGCCCAGCGGCGCGACGAGGCGGAACCCTCGACGCTCCGCCAGAACGCCGCCTCGTCCTCGAGGAGGAGGAGCGCGCGGGCGCCGACCCGACGCGCCTCGGTTACGCAGGCCGCGGCCCACGGGAGCGTGTGGTTCCAGCTGACCACGACGACGTGCTCCGCCCGACGCACGCCGAGCGCGCTCGAGACGAGCGCGCGGGCGACCGCGGGAGGCGTCGCCTCGTCGGGGGTCATGCCATCCCGAAGGAGGGGAGGCTCCCGATTAAGGATTCGAGTGGCGCGAGCGCGCCACGATTTCGAAGGACCGGGCGCCGGGTCTCGCGAGCTCGCGGACCACGGCGACGATGACCCGTCCGGCGTCCGCGCGGGAAGCGGGGAATCCCGTCGGACCGAGCGACCCCGGGAAGTGGGCCCATCCGTTCTCCCGCCGGGCCGCTCGGCGGACGACCTCGGCGACACGGCGACCCCGCGCGAAATCTGCGAGGTCGGTTCGCAGGGACCGGGAAACACCGGCGCGGCGCGCAAGGTCGAGCCACGCACGGATCTTTTCCGGTCGGTGCCTTCGACGGCTCGCTCCCTGTCCCAGGACCCCGTTGAAGTAGAGGAACGGCCCGCCGACCTCCATCGCCTCGATCAGTGTCCGGGACCCAGTGACGACCCGGAGCTCGGCCTTCCGGAAGCGCGAGCGCCAGGCGCTCGGCGCGACCGGGGCCGTAACGACCCGCGTCCTCGGCGCCCCTACGATGCTCGGCCATGGCCGAGGGGACCGAACGTACAGGGTCACGGGCGGGTCGGCCCCGGCGATGCCTCGGAGGAGCTCGGGGGCGATCCGCTCGGCGCTCGACGGGCTCGCGTACCAGACCCATTCGCGGCGTCCCCGCCTCCCCGAGGGAACCGGCGGGGCGGAGATGCGATGCCCCGAGCCGAGGGGGCCGGTCTGGACCGCCTCGGGGAACTCTCGAGCGAACACCGGGTCCGGGCGGAACGTCGCGAACAGGTGGAGGACGTTCGGCCGGTCGAACCCGCGGAACGCCCGGAACGCGGACCGGAAGGCTTCGACCTCGTTCGCCGCCTCGGCCGCCCGGTATCGCGGTCCGATCGCGCGCGTCGGAACGCCCCCTTCGCGCAGGCGTTCCCGGGTCTCGGCCGCGCTCGGAAGCGTCCGTGCGAACTCTTCCAGGCTCACGTGTAACGTCTGGTCCGACCCGTACGCGGCCTCGACGGACCGGGCCTCGACCTCCCACGGACCCCCACGACCGAACCGGGCCGGGCGGCTCGGGGCGGCGCTCACCCCCCATGAGGGAGCCACTGTGACCGCCGCACGCGCCCGACGATGGATCCGGTCCCGCCGTTCGACGGGGGGCCACTCCCACGGGCCGTCGACGTTCGACGGCAGCGGGCGACCGGCCTCCCGGTAGAGGATGAGACGGAAGCGCGCGCGCGCGAGGTACCTCCCCGCGGCAAGGACCTCCTCGATGTCCCCGAGACCGCCTCCCACGACCGCGGGGAAGAGGTAGACGTCGACGCCCCCCTCCTTCGGGGAGGGCGCTTCAGTCGACGGCACGGTAGAGCGTCCAGAGGGCGAAGGCACGTTGGAACCCCGCGGCTTCGAGGGCGGCGCGCCCCCGCACGTTGTCGTCCGCGACCATGCTCAGCACCCGCGGCGCCTTGCGGGCCGCGCACCAGGCCCCGGCGGTCCGCAGGAGGGATCCCGCGAGCTCGGCGTCCACCGACTCCCCGAGCAGCGGGGCGGTCAGGTACGCCGCCTCGGTCGCGGTCGACACCGACGCCGCTACGTGCGCCTCCGGTCCGTGGCCGCGGTCGACGACCCAGGAGGCTTCCTGGGACCCCAGGACCCGGTTGACGAACCGGGAGCTCAGGAACATTCCGGCATGCGTGGGCAGGACCTCCTCGACCGGGGGAGGCGTTTGCCGGCGAAGGAGCTCGACCAGCGCGGAGGCATCCCCTCGGCGGAACGGACGGACCGCGGGGCTCGCCGACGGGCCGGCCCCGAGCTCGGCGGGAGACCCGTGGACGAACTGCCCCCGCGCCCGGAGCGTACGGTACCCGACCGATTCGTAGAGCGTTCGTGCCGGGGTGTTGGCCTCGAGGACGTCCAGCGCGACGTACCTCCTTCCCACCCGCTTCCCCGTCCGGCGGGCCTCGTCCAGCATTCCCTTCGCGTACCCCCGACGCCGATGCGCGGGGTCCACGACGACGCTGCTCACGTAGACGGAACCACGAGGGAACGTGACCAGCGTCATCCCCACCGGGCGGCCGTCGGCCTCCACGATCAGGAACCGAAAGATCGGTCGTCCGAAGAGTCGCGCCAGCCCCACGACCAGGCGGGTGTCCCACCGGAAGACGCGACGGACGATCTTCTCGAACTCATCGGGGCGCTTTCCCAGAAGGGCGGACTCCTCGGGGAACTGCTGGTCGATGAGCGCAAAGAGGTTCGGGGAGTCCGACCGCCGGACGTCCCGGATCATCCGAGGTCCTCGTCCTCGGCCGAGGACGGGAGCGCGTTCTCGAAGAGCGAGCGAAGGGTCGGGGTCGGCTGGTCGGGCTGGACCTCGGGGAGCGGGAGGCGAGCGAGCCGGTCGAGCTCCTCCTCGCTAAGGCGCTCGAGTGCGTCGACGAGCGAACGCTGGATGAGCGGGTCCGGAACGCCGTGCAAGAGCCGGCCGAGCGCCTGGACCGAGGCATCGAAGAGGCGGCTCTCGGCATCCGAGACGAGCCGGTGGTCGTCCGAAATGACCTCGGTGGAGGGACGGATGGCCCCGTTCGGACGGTTCTGGTACAGAACGCGGACGAGGTCCTCGCGCGCTCCGTCGTCCCGCAACCGTCCGAGGGCCCAGACGGCCGCGAGCCGCACCTCGGCCGCCGGGTCATGGAGCCCGTCGCGCAGTCGGGGGGCCGCCTCCGTGAGGCCGAGATGGCCCAGCGCGTAGGTCGCGCCCCGCCGGGCCCAAGGGTGCTCGTCGCGCAGGCACTCCAGCAACGGGGCGAGGTCGTCCGGGGTCCCGACCGACCCGAGCGCGACGGCCGCGGCCCCCCGGACCGACCAGTACGGGTCGTGAAGGTGACGGAGCGCGACCGACCGGGCTTCGGCGATGCCCATCTCGCCGAGTGCGTGGACCGCGCAGACCCGGATCCACGGCGAGGGATGCTCGGCCCACTCCATGAGCGGGGGGATCGCCGAGGGGTCCCCGATCCGACCGAGGGCCACGAGGACCGCCGGCTTCTCCCACGTCTCCGGGGTCGCGAGGAGCTTGAGGAGGTGGGGAGCGCTCGTGCGGTCCCGGTGGCGCCCGAGCACGACGGCCGCCGCCACCCGGACCCGGCGCGACGGGTCCTCCAGGAACTTGCGGACGGTGGCGAGCCGCCCGGGGTCCGATGACCTCCCGACCCCGAGAACGGCCTCGCGACGGACCCGGTCGACCGGGTCGTTCAACATCCGCTCGAGGGAACGGAACGCCGGTTCCGGTTCGATCCGGCCGAGCGCCATCGCCACGGCCTGACGTACGGCGGGAGCCGGGTCGTCGGTCTTCCGATCGAGCGCGGGGACCGACCGGATGTCGGCGAGCGCGGCGAGCGCGACCGCGGCCCTCGCCCGCACACCGGCCTCAGGGTCGTCGAGCCCTCGTTCCAGCGTCGCGCGGCTATCGGCCCGGCCAATCGCCCCGAGCGCCTCGACCGCGGCCGCCCGGACCTGGGGGTCGGGGTCGTTGACAGCGGTCCCGAGCGTCGTGCAGGCCCGCGAATCCCGCAGGATCCCGAGGGCGACCGCCGCCGTCTCGCGGACCCCCGGGACCGGGTCGCTCAGCGCGACCAAGAGGGGGCCGAGGTCCTTCACCTCGCCGTGTCGGACGCTCTCCCGAATCGAGGCGGCGCGCTCGGACGGGGTCGGTGGGCCGGCGTGGGGGGATGCGGCCCGGCGGACCGGACCCTTGCGCGACGCGCGGTGGGAGTGGGCGGCCACTAGCGCACCACCGAATCAAGGACTAATATCTCCTCTCGGGCCCGCATCCCTCGAGCCGCGATTGACGGAGCTCTTCCGGGACCGGTACTCCTCCCGTTCGGGGGCCGGCTCCGCTCCCCAACGGGCCCGGAGCTCTTCCCGTCGGACCCCGAGCGGAGCGAGCAAGGTCTCTGCGGAGCGGGCCAGGATCTCGAGGTAGGCCCCGACGTCGTACCGTTCGTTTCCCTCGAGGAGCTCCGCCGGTCGCACCCGGTGGCGGAACGAGCGGCTCCGTCGGTCGAGGACGACGAACCGCACGAACTCTCCCGGCCCCGGACCGCCCCCGCCTCCTTCAGCTGGCGCAGCGCGGCGACCGAGTCGGTGAACGTGACGAACGCCTCGCTCGCCTGGCTGATCCGGTGGCTGATGAGGAGCTCGTCGACGGGCCACGACCCGGCGCGCACCTCCGCGGCGAAGAGGTCGGCACGCGCGAGGGCGCGGGGAAGGAGAGAACGGACCCCCTCCGCGTCCCGGGCGGTGCGCAGGAGCGCGAGGAGCTCGGCCTCGAACCGTCGCACGAGCCCGGTCGTGTCGTGCCGGCGGACGCCGATGCCACGGAGCTTGAACTCGCCGTGCTCGTAGTAGCCGTAGTAGCGGTTCGGGACCCCGAGGCCGTGCGTCACCGCCGGCAAGAAGACGATCCAGCGGTACCGCCCCTCGTAGCCGAGCGGAAGGCCGAACCGTTCGCTCATCCGCGCGGCGAACGCTTCCGGGTCCGGTGGGTGCTCCGGGTCGTTCGGCCGCAGCCACAGGGAGTCGACGATCCCGTGGATGACCGAGTAGCCGGCCCGCTCCGCCTCGAGGGTGAGCCGGGCGAGGAGGTCGCGCGCGTAGGCGTTGATCGCCTCGTGGCACTCGATCCGACCGAACCGGGCGTTGCGGTATCCCTGGTAGCCGAACGCGGTGACGAGGATCCACTTCAGCATCTTGACCCGTCGCTGCAAGCGGACCGCCTCCTCGGGCGGGACGCCGGGGCGCTTCAGCGCGGCCTTGTAGGCGAGGCGACGCGCGATGAGCGGCGCGAGGGTACGGGGAATGAGCCCGACCCGACGCGTGCACGAGCGATAGCCGAGGCCGGGTGCGCGGAGCGGGCTCGTGGGGCAGCACCGGCACTCGAGCGTCTCGGCGGAGAGGTTCTTCGTGACCATGATGTGCGGATAGAGGCTTGCGAAGTCGAACTCGTCCACGTGGTCGTGGACGCCGACCGGCGGGAGGAAGATCACGCCGCCGCGGTCGGCGGCGACCAGCTGGTCGGCCCGTCGGAACCCCTCGGGCCGGTTCTTCTTCCAGGGTACGTGCACCCCGAGCTCGAGCGCCCGCGCCATCTCCATCGCGGTGAAGCAGGTCCCCGGGGACTGGCGGACGACCGTCGCGAGCGAGAGCCGCGAGAGGCGGGACGCATCGATGAGCCCGGCGATCCCCGCATCGTCGTAGAGGAACGAGTGCTCCCGGTCGATGTGGAACCGCCCGGGAAGAGGGTAGGACGCGGACCGGTAGAGGATGCGACCGTACGATTCGAACGAGCGGGCCGGGCGGCTTGGCCGCAGCGGCACCCGCTCGCGCCCCAGCGGGAACTCCGCCGGCGAGAGCCCGCACGCCGCGGCGCGCCGGTAGAGCCACGGCAGGTCGAACGACCCGCCGCCGTCCGTGAGGAGGACATCCGGGTCGGTGCGCGCGAGCTCGTCCACGAGCGCACGGAGAAGGTCCTCTTCCGGGCCTTCGAGCGTCGTCTCCCCGACCCGGACCGCTCCGATGCGGCCGTCGGGAGGCGGGATGCGGCCCCGCCGTTCCCCGACGAGCTGGACCTCGAGCCGCGCGGTGCGTAGCGGTGGAGGCGAGTATTCGATCGTCTCGGGAGGTTCGGTCGCCCGGAACACGGGCGCCCGACCGACCACGGGAGCGAACGGGTAGAGGTCGTGCGCGAGATGGTAGAGCTGCGGGGGACCGAGGTCGACGTCGTAGAGCGAGAACCGCTCGTACCCCCCGAGCGCATCCACGCTCCGCGCGAGCGCCCGGCGGGCGGGGTTCCGTGCGGGAACGACCGATAGGACGGGACGGGCCCGACGGTCGAAGAGCGAGGGACGCTCGGAGCCGAGCGTGACCGAGTGCACGTCGGGGTGGTCGGCGAGACAGCGGGCGAGGAGGGCGAGGTCGCTCCGCGTCCCCGCGACGAGGAAGGGGGGTCGATACTCGACCGCGGTCCGCCGCACGCGGCCGGATTGCCGCTCCTTCGTCCAGAGGACGACCGAACGACCGTCATCGCTCTCGGTGATGTCAAGGAGCCAGCCGTCCGGCCTCGGCGATGGCGGCGTCGCCGCCGTCATCCGCGACGGGAGGTCGGTGCCGGCGGCTCGGCCCGGACCCGGACCGCGAGGTCGGTGAGGACGGAGAGGAGGATCGATTCGAGCAGGTCCGGGCTCCCGACGTACGTCGCCTGCGCGACATAGCGACGTGCTCCGGTCCGGACCATCTCGAACGCGGCACGTTCCTCGGGGCTCGTGAGGAGCCGCGCGAACTCGTCCCACCGTTTCATCCGTTCCTCGAGCGCCTGACGGTAAGTCGGGACGGTACGTCCCACGCGATCACCTCCTCGGCGAACTCTCCGCCGAACTGTTCCATACCGGTCTGCCCGGCCGGGCGAGGCACGAGGGCCACCCGGGCATCGTCCCGGAGCGCGCGCAACCGCAAGGTCCCGGGACCCCGGGCGAACGTGATGAGGTCGGACCAGGGCGGTCCTTCGTCGGCGAGCGCGCGGAACCGTTCGAACCCGTCCGGGGGGAGCGTGAGGAGCAACGGCACGTGGACCTCGCGCGCGAGCGCGGCGAGGGCCCGAGCGACGTGGCCGAGGAGCGCACCGCGCTCGTCGTCGGGGATCTCCGCGTCCGCGAAGAGGGCCGGCAGGTCGTGGCCGACGAGGAGGGTCGGGGGGTGACGGTGGACCTCCCGAGCCCAGCCGTCCACGAGAGCGACCATCTGGTAGGCCGTGAACGCGCGGGCAAGGCGGATCCGACGCAGCGTCTCGGCCGCATCGACCCCGAACGCCCGACCGAGCTCGCCGACGCGGTACGGGTGGAACCGGTTCGCTCCCTCGAGGAGCGAGACCCGACCCCGGGCGAGCGCGCTTCCCGCGTAGAGGAGCTCGAGGACCGGCTCGACCGCGATAGAGGGACCGGTCCAGACGGTCGCCTCACCGGGCGCGAACCGTCGCGCGAGCCAGGGAAAGATCACCGGCTCCGACGGAAGGAGAGGGGCCGCACGGGTCCGCCGAGGGTGCAGGACGAGCTTCGGACGGGTGGGCGGAGAGGTCGGGAACGGATGCCTCGGCTCGGACCGGAAGGTCTCCTCCGGGAAGAGGTCCTCCGGCGCGAACGCGGGCTCGGTGAGAAGTGCGTCGACCATCCTCGATCGATCCGGTGCGATCATCCGCCGGGCCGCTCTAAAGCGGCGGCTCCGGAGGCGTTGAAACAGTCCCGAGAACGAGGGGTTTCATCGGGCCCTCGTGACCCTCGGCCGCCCCTTCCGGGATGAGCGCTCTCGATGGACAACAAGATTTATCGCGCACGACCGGCGTCGTAGACGAGGAGTGTCCTCGATGTCGACCCCCACGCCGCTGGTGTCCTCCGCGCCCTCGACCCCGTCCCGACCCTCGCGCCGAACGATGCTCTATCTGGGAGTCATTGCCGCGGTCGTGATCGCGGTACTGTTGGTCGTGGTCTTCGTCCTGCCCGGCTCCTCGAGCTCGGGGAGCGCCGCCGCGGTGCTCACGTACTCAGGGGCCCTGCCGGTCGCGAACAACGCCGTGGCCGGATTCGGAGGGGGCGGCTGGACCCCGGTCTTCGCGGTCGGATTCGTCTCGGCCGTGAACGAGACGGAGCAGGTGAACTCGACGGAGCTGGGCAACCTCACCTCCTATTGCTCCTCGGTTTCCTTGGTCTCCGGCGCCACCAATCTCACGCTGTCAGGGTACTCGGGGAACCGGTCGTCGGGGGCCTCACCGGCGTGGGTGTTCGGGTACCGGAACCAGTCGGACGCCCTCGCGGTGGTCTCGGTGCTCGACGGTCACGCTCAGGTCTTCCTCACGCTCTCGGGCGGGTACTGCTCGTTCTACGCGCAGCTGTTCACGTCGATTCCGGGGAACGTCATCGACAGTTCCCAAGCCGCCGCGGCCGTCCAACCGGACGCCGCCGCGTTCCTCACGGCACACCCGAACGCGTCCGCCGAGTACGGCCTGACCGCCGGGGTCCATTTCGGATCGGTCCGGCTGGGGGACACGTGGTCGATCCTCTACAACACCTGCCCTCTGAGCTCCTCGACGGGCGGGACCGGGGAACAGTTCAATGCGACGGTCAACGCGACGAGCGGCCAGGTGCTCACCACGCACACGTCCACGGACGTCAGTTGCGGCTCCAGTTCCATCTCGGCCGGGGTCGCACGTTCGCCCAACCTCGCAGCGCCCTCGGTCGCCGCTCGGGCAGACTGAGCGGCGAGCGATCCGACGTGAGTGGTTGCGTCGTTACGTGTCCAAACGCCCGCGGCGCGCGGGCGGGGAGAGCCCCAGCTCTTCGGTGAGCGAACGGCAGTTCATGACCGCGTCCCCGCGGAAATGGTTGTTGAAGAACCCATAGATGGTCGCCACCTTCTCGGTGAGCTCGCGGACGCGGGGCACCCACGCCGCGAGCTCGGCCGCGGAGTACGTGTAATCGTACCAGAGCGGGCTCCCATGCCCGTGCCACCGGATGTAGGCGAACGGCGCGGTCGTCTCGAGCGCGACCGGTAGGTGCGGGCCGTCCACCGTGACGTAGGCGAGCCCGAACTCCCCCAAGAGGTCGATCGATTCCCGCACGAGCCAGGAGCGCTCGCGGAACTCGACCGCGACCGGCAGGTCGCGCGGGAGCGTTTCGTAGAAGTGGCGTACCGTCGTCGGCTCGAACGGGAGGGACGGCGGGAGCTGGAGGAGCGCCGCGGCGAATTTCCCCGCGTCACGGATCGGTTGGAGGACCGTCAGAAAGCGGGCGAGCTCCTCGTCGGTACGCACGAGACGCAGGTCGTGGGTGATCGTCTGTGGGAACTTCGCCGCGAAGCGGAACCCCGCGGGGGTTCGCTTGACCCACGAGGCCGCCACCGAGGGCGGGGGGAGACGATAGAACGTCGAGTTCACTTCGACGATGGGGAGGAGACCGGCGTAGTAGTGGAGCTTGTCGCTCGCGCCGCGCGGAGGGTAGACGCGCCCCGACCACTCCGGGTAATCCCAGCCGCTCGTCCCCAACAGGATGTCGCTCATCCGCGCTCTTCTCGGACCGAACGCGCTCCCGGCCGGTAAAGATTGCGCTTGGGGGGAATCGCCGGTCCGAGGGCAGCGTTCGCGGTACGCGAAGGGTTATGGCTCGGGCCGGGGTTCCGCTCGAGGCCGTGTACCCCATCAGCTACGTGCGGGATTCGGCGGACTCGCTCCGGGCCGGGCTCGCCGCCCGCGGCCGCGACCCGGCCGAGGTCGACCAGCTCCTCGCGCTCGACCGCGAACGGCGGTCGGTCGGGGAGGAGACGAACCGCCTGCGGGCCGAGCGCAACCGGGGTGCTCACCGCGGTGCCGAGGCCGCGAAATCCTCCGTCCCGGCCGACGACCACGACCGGACCCGGCTCGGCGAGCTACGGGACCGGATCCGGGACCTCGAGGTGCGGGCGAACGCGCTGGACGCCGAGATCCACCAACGCCTGCTCTTGCTCCCCCAGACCCCCCACTCGAGCGTCCCCCGAGGAAAGGACGCGAACGACAACGTCGAGGTCGCGCGGTTCGAGCCCCACCGCCCGGCCCCGTCCGCTCCCCGACCGCACTTCGAGGTCGGCCACGACCTCAACCTGCTCGACGAAGAACGAGGCGTGAAGGTCGCGGGGGAGGGGTTCTACGTGCTCTGGGGGGACCTCGCCCGGCTCGAGTACGCCCTCATCCGGTTCATGCGGGAGCTCCACCGTTCCCGAGGGTATATCGAGGTGGCGCCCCCGATCCTCGTCCGGAACGAGTCGATGGTCGGCACCGGCCAGCTGCCGAAGTTCGCCGAGGACTCCTACCAGGTGAAGCCCGACGACCTGTGGCTCGTGCCGACCGCGGAAGTGCCCGTCACGAACCTCTTCCGCGATGAGGTGCTCCTGGCCGAGGACCTTCCGATCAAGCTGTTCGCCTACACCCCGTGCTTCCGTCGGGAGGCGGGCAGCCACGGGGTCGAGACCCGCGGGATCGCGCGGGTCCATCAGTTCGACAAGGTCGAGCTCGTCCAGTTCACGACCCCGGAGTCGTCGTACGAGGCGCTCGAGGAGCTGCGGACCGAGGCCGAGGAGGTCCTCCGACGTCTCGACCTCCCGTTCCGCACCGTCAGCCTCTGCACGGGCGACCTCGGCGAGAAGGCCGCGAAGTGCTACGACCTCGAGCTCTGGGCGCCCGGCGGAAAGCGCTGGCTCGAGGTGAGCTCGGTCTCGAACTTCGAGGCGTACCAGGCGGTCCGGGCGAACATCCGATGGCGCCGTCACCAGTCGTCTCGGCCCGAGCCGGTGCACACCCTCAATGGGTCGGGGGTGGCGCTGCCTCGGCTCGTCATCGCGATCCTCGAGAACTACCAGACCGACGACGGACGCATCGAGATTCCCGACGCGATCCGCGAGGAGATGGGCGGGGCTCGGTACCTCGAGCCGAACCCGTTCGTGGGCGAGCGGGAGCTCGCGCGGGGGCGACATCCCCGCCGTTCCTCGAAAGGGACCGACTCCCCGCCGGCAAAATCCTAATAGGCCGCCTCGCTCGGCCGTGCGAAGAGGCCCGCAATGGTCCAGGTCGACATCGACATCGCCCGGTGCACGGGCTGCTCTCACTGCAAGGATGTCTGCCCGGTCGCCGTCTTCGACCTGCGCCCCCGCGACCAGGTCCCGGATGTCGTGGACGACCCGACGGTCGGGGCGAAGTTCCAATTCCGGGGGGAAAAGTCCCTCGCCGTCAACGGCCCGGAGTGCATCGTGTGCGAGGCGTGCCTATTCGAGTGCGAAGGAGAGTGCATCCTGATCACGGATGACGAGAACCACGTGCACTTCTCCGTGTACAAGTGACCCGCCGGTGATGACCGTCCCCGCTCGCTTCTTCCGGTCGAAGCGCGACCTCCGGGCGTGGTTCAAGGCCCACCACGCCGACACTGCGGAGCTCTGGGTCGGTTTCCACAAGGCCCACACCGGGAGAGGGGGAGTGGTCTACCCCGAGGCGGTCGAAGAGGCCCTATGCTTCGGATGGATCGACACGACGGTGCGTCGGATCGACGGCGACCGTTATGCTAACCGGTTCACCCCGCGGCGCCCGGGCAGCCAGTGGAGCTCGGTCAACCGCCGACGGTTCGCGGAGCTCGAGAGAGCCGGCCGGGTGCACGAATCCGGCCTCCGTGCGTTCGACCGACGGCCGAAGAAGGAAGCCGCGCAGTACTCGAGCGAGCGAACCTTCCGCTTCGCTCCGACGCTCGTCGCGCGGCTACGAGAACGGCCCGCGGCCGAGCGGTTCTTCCGCTCCCGCCCTCGGGGGTACCGGCGCAGGGCGACCTTCTGGGTGATGAGCGCGGTTCGCCCCGAGACGCGAGAACGCCGGTTCGAGACGTTGCTCGCCGCGTCCGCGGCGGGGACGGTCCCTCCGGCGCTCCTCCTTCCCGGCGAGGTGGCGCCGAAGCCCTCCGACCGTCCCACCCCCCACGTTCGGGCCGTTCGTACAGGGACCGGACGCCACCGTCCTTCGCTCCCCGGCAGCACTTAAATAGCCCAGAACCCCCGCCGACGCTACCGTGCCCGAGACGCCCAAAGAGACGGGGCGCACCGTCGTCGTCGGGGAGCGGGAGCTCGCCATCGGATTCCGCTTGATCGGCCTCAAAGATGTCATCGAGGTCACCCCGGAGAACTCGGTCGCGGAGTTCCAGCGCGCGATGGCCGGGGGATACGCGCTCGTCATCGCGACACAGTCCATCCGGGCCCTGCTCTCCGACGCCCAACGGGCGGCTGCCGACGGCTCGCTCGACCCCCTGGTCGTCTTCGTCCCGACCCCGACCGGCGAGTACGAGGTCGAGAGCATCGAGGCGCTCGCTAAGCGCGTCCTGGGAGTCACGCTCTCGGTCGCGACCTAACGGAGGAAAGGGAGATGGGAGGTTCCGTCGCGCGGGTATCCGGTCCGGTCGTCATCGCCGAGGGGCTGGTCGACGCGAAGATGTACGATGTCGTTCGCGTCGGGACTCTCGGCCTCGTCGGGGAGATCATCCGTCTGGTCGAGGGGACGGCCACGGTTCAGGTCTACGAGGACACGACCGGTATCCGACCGGGCGACCCGGTCGAGAGCACCGGACAGGCGCTGACCGTGGAGCTCGGCCCCGGGCTCCTGAAGTCGATTTACGACGGGGTGCAACGCCCGCTCGATGTCGTCCAGAAGTCCGTCGGGGATTTCATCACCCGCGGAACGCTAGCGCCCCCGCTCGACGAGAAGGCCGTCTGGGAGTTCACGGCCACCGCGAAGGTGGGGTCTGAGGTGACCCCCGGCACGATCCTCGGCACGGTCCAAGAGACGGCGCTCATCCTGCACAAGATTCTCGTCCCACCCGGCGTGCGAGGCACCCTCACCGAGCTCCAGAGCGGGAAGTACACGATCCGAGACCCCATCGGAACGCTTCGGACCGCCTCGGGCGACGTGCCGCTCACACTCTCCCACAAGTGGGTCGTACGGGTCCCCCGCCCCGTCACCCAGAAGCTCCCCCCGGACATCCCGCTCGTCACCGGCCAGCGCGTCATCGATACGTTTTTCCCGGTGGCGAAGGGCGGGACGGCGTGCATTCCCGGACCCTTCGGATCCGGAAAAACGGTTTGTCAGCAACAGCTGGCGAAATGGGCCGACTCGGACATCGTCGTCTACGTCGGCTGCGGCGAGCGCGGGAACGAAATGGCCGAGGTGCTCGCGACGTTCCCGAAGCTCCAGGACCCGAAGTCCGGCCGCCCGCTCATGGAGCGGACCGTGCTCATCGCCAACACCTCGAACATGCCGGTCGCCGCTCGCGAGGCGAGCGTCTACACCGGGATCACGATCGCGGAGTACTACCGGGACATGGGCTACGACGTCGCCGTCATGGCCGACTCGACCAGCCGCTGGGCCGAGGCGATGCGCGAGATCTCGGGTCGTCTCGAGGAGATGCCCGGCGAGGAAGGGTACCCGGCCTACCTCGGTCGCCGCATCGCGGAGTTCTACGAACGCGCCGGCCGCGTCGTCACCCTCTCGCCCGAAGGACGGACCGGCTCGATCACCGTCGTCGGAGCCGTCTCGCCGCCGGGCGGGGACACCTCTGAGCCGGTCAGCCAGAACACGCTCCGTATCGCGCGCGTCTTCTGGGCGCTCGATGCCTCCCTCGCCTCCCGCCGCCATTTCCCCTCCATCAACTGGCTCCAGAGCTACTCCCTCTACACGGGGGACCTGGAACCGTGGTACACCGCATCGCTCTCGAAGGACTTCATCGCCCTCCGCCAGAAGGCCCTCGAAACCCTCCAGAAGGAGTCGGAACTCCAGGAGATCGTCCAGCTCGTCGGCGTGGATGCGCTCCCCGAGCGGGAGAAGGCGGTCCTGGACGTCGCACGGATGCTGCGCGAGGACTACCTTCAGCAGAGCGCCTACGACCCGGTGGACACCTACACCTCGATCCAGAAGCAGGCCCGCATGCTACGGGCGATCCTTCGGTTCGGGGACCTCGAGCAGGAGGCGATCGGCAAGGGCGCCAATGTCGCCGCGATACAGATGCTCCCGGTCCGGACGAAGCTCGCACGGATGAAGTGGATCCCGGAGGCCGAAGCCCAGAAGCAGTTCGATGAACTGGACCGCGAAACCGACCTCGCCGTCGGCGCCCTCACCGCGTCGGGAGGTGCTTGATGGCCGTGAAAGGGTCGACCCCCGGCCGTGGCTCGCCCGAGGTCCCGGTCGACTACCGGACGATCGACCGGGTCGCGGGGCCGCTATTGTTCGTGCGGGACGTCGCGAACGCGGCGTACGGTGAGATCGTCGAGATCCAGCTCCCGAACGGGGAGCGGCGCCAGGGCCAGGTCCTCGATTCGCGCAAGGGCCTCGCGATCGTCCAGGTCTTCGGCCCGACCATGGGCATCAACCTTGAGCGAACGAGCGTGAAGTTCCTCGGCGAGGTCGCCACCCTGCCGGTCTCCGACGAGATGCTCGGACGGGTCTTCACCGGCCTCGGTGAGCCGCGCGACGGCGGCCCGCGGATCGTGAGCGAGACCCGGCTCGAGATCGTGGGGAGCGCGATGAACCCGTACTCGCGCGAGGAGCCGAGCGAGTTCATCCAGACCGGGATCTCCACCATCGACGTCAACAACACCCTGGTCCGCGGCCAGAAGCTCCCCATCTTCTCGGGGGCCGGTCTCCCGCACAACCAGATCGCCGCCCAGATCGTCCGCCAGGCGAAGCTCCGGGACTCGTCCGAGGGTTTCGCGGTCGTC
The DNA here is from genome assembly GCA_963735185.1 of uncultured Thermoplasmata archaeon. GTDB lineage: Archaea > Thermoplasmatota > Thermoplasmata > Lutacidiplasmatales > UBA184 > Lutacidiplasma. The sequence goes on along the minus strand of CAVTJV010000007.1, from coordinate 940,355 downwards.
TTCGCCGCGATGGGGATCACGAGCGAAGAGGCGAACTTCTTCCTCAAGGAGTTCGAGTCGACCGGGGCACTCGAGCGCGCGGTCGTCTTCCTGAACCTCTCCTCGGACCCGTCGATGGAACGGGTCGTGACGCCGCGGATGGCCCTGACCGCCGCTGAGTTCCTTGCCTACGAACGCGACCTCCACATCCTGGTCGTCCTCACCGACATGACGAACTACTGCGAGGCGCTCCGCGAGGTCTCCGCGGCGCGGGAGGAGGTTCCGGGACGCCGCGGCTATCCGGGGTATCTCTACACCGACCTCGCGACGCTCTACGAGCGGGCGGGGAAGATCCACGGCCGCAAGGGGTCGATCACCCAGATCCCAATCCTCACGATGCCCGCGGACGACGTGACACACCCGATCCCCGACCTCACCGGCTACATCACCGAAGGCCAGGTGTACATTAGCCGGGACATCCAACGCCGCGGGATCTACCCGCCGATCGACATCCTGCCGTCGCTCTCGCGCCTGATGAACCAGGGGATCGGCAAGGGACGCACGCGGGAGGACCACCGCGGGGTCTCCGACCAGCTGTTCGCGACCTACGCGACGGGCCGGGACCAGCGGTCGCTCTCCGCCATCGTGGGCGAAGAGGCGCTCACCGCAACCGACCGGCTCTACCTCAAGGCGGCCGACCGGTTCGAGTCGGAGTTCGTCAACCAACGGCCCGACGAGGACCGCACGATCGATGAGAGCCTCGCGCTCGCGTGGGACATCCTTTCGGAGTTCCCCGATTCGGAGCTGAAGCGGATCCGTCCAGAGTTCATCGAGAAGTACCGGCCGAAGCGAGCGGTTCCCCCCTCGTAGGCGGCAGCGAACCGACGATGCCGGCCGAAACCGTGCGACCGACCCGTCTCGAGCTCCTGCGGACCCGCCGACGGATCGTAGTAGCGACCAAAGGGCTCAACCTCCTGAAGCTGAAGCGCTCCGCGCTGATCGTCGAGTTCTTCGCTCTCTCGCGGGAGGCGATGAAGCTACGCGGCGACCTTCGCGCGCGCATCGAGCGGGGGTACGAATCCATCCGGATGGCGGAGATGCTGGAGGGTCCGACGCGGCTCGAGAACATCTCGAGCCTCCTCCCCGACATCGCGCCGGTCGCCGTCACGACGAAGAACGTCATGGGGGTTCGCACCCCCCAGGTCGACCGCGGCGGCTATGAGCCGACGCCGACCCCCGACCTCCTCGACCTACCGGTCTCCATCCAAGAGGCGGTCCGCCGCTTCCAGCGGATCTACCAGGTGGTCCTCGACATCGCCGAGAAGGAGAACGCCCTACGGCGCCTCCTGAAGGAGATCGAGAAGACGAAGCGCCGGGCGAGCGCGATCGAGAACGTCCTCATCCCGCGGCTCCAGGACGTGGTCCGATACATCAAGTTCCGATTTGACGAGCTCGAGCGCGACTCGTTCAGCATGCTCAAGACCGTCAAGCGGAAGATGGAGCAGGAGGGGAGCAGTGCGAGCGCAGCCTAACGGAAGCGCCGCGGTCCGCCGGTTCACCGCGGTATGGGGGACCAGCATCGCCGTCCGGCTCGCCGCGCTCGTCGTCCTCCTCCTGGTCGTGATCAAGCTCCTCGGAGGATGGTAACGATGGCAACTACGACGGTCGGAGCCGGCGCGCCCGGCTCCCTCGACGCGCTGAAGCGAGTGAAGGCGACCGAGAACGAGTGGGACGCGCGGCTGAACGCGGCCCGTCAGGAGTCCGAGACGATCCTCCGACGCCTGCGGGACGACCGGGATGCGTCGGTGAAGGCGGCCGAAGCAGAGGCGGAGCGGCTACGGTCCGCTCGGCTCGAGACGGCCCGGGCCGAGGACGCCGAGGAGGCTGCGGCGATCGTCGCCGACGGTCGGAGCTCCGCGCAACGTGCATCGCTCACCGAGGGTCGTCGCCCGTCCGACAAGAAGGACGCGATCCTCGACGCCGTTCTCGGGTCGTTCGGGAAGGAATAGAGGTCACGAGTGGCGCTGCGCCCGGTCCGGATGGCAAAGATCGGCTTCGTCGGCCTCAAGGAGGACGAGGAGCGGATCCTCACGGTCCTGCACGACCTTCGGGTGGCCCAGGTCGAGCCGCTCCCTCCGGACACCATGGCCGAACTCGAGCCGGAGCGCGGACCCGAGACGCTGCGCCAGGTGGGGGACGAAACGCTCCGGTTCCGGGGCCTCCTGAGCGCCCTCCCCCCGGTACCCGCCGGTTTGCCCCGACGCTTCGATTCGGTCGCCGAGGTCCTCGGCGTCGCCAAGACGGTCCCGATCGACGCGGAGGTCGGGGAGCTCCAGCGCGAGGACGACCGGCTCGCCACCGAGGAGAAGGCGACGGCCGCCCAGGTCGACCTGCTCGAACGCCTCTCGTTCTATCCGGACCGGCTCGAGTTCCTGGATTCCCGCAGCTTCCGCGCCTTCTACGGAGAGGCCTCTCCCGAGGACTACGCGACGTTCACGGCCGCCCTGCCGGCCGGTAGTGACGCACAGCTCTTGCTCGGGCCGCCGGGCGACCATGTTCGGTTCCTGCTCCTGCTCCCGACGGGGGGCGAGGACCTCTTTTCGCGCCTCTCGCAGACCCGGGGGGTCCGCCTCTCGGCGGTGCCCAAGTTGTCGGGAACGGTCGCCGAAGAGCTCGCGGGGCTCCGTGCCCGAGCCGAAGGGATCGCCCGGCGGCGGAGGGAGATTGCCGCCCGACTCCGGACGATCTCCGAAGAATGGTACCCGCTCGTGAGCGCGGTCGCGGAAGCGCTCGAGATCGAGAACCGGAAGTCGGAGGTCCTCACGAAGCTCGGTGCGAGCCGCTCCGCCTTCGCCCTCGAGGCGTGGGTTCCCGAGCGGGACATCGAGCGGCTCGAGCTGATCATCGAGCGGGAGAGCCGGGGCCGGACGTTCTTCTACCGGATCCCGACCTCCGAGGAGCCCCCCACCCTGATGTCGAACCCGCGCGGGATACGCCGGTTCGAGTTCTTCGTCCGCTTCTACTCGATTCCGCAGGCGACCGAGTGGGACCCGACCCTGGTCTTCGCGGTCGTCTTTCCGATCTTCTTCGGCTTCATGCTCGGCGATTGGGGGTACGGGCTGGTCATCCTCGGGATCTCGCTCTGGATGATCGCCGGCTTCCCCGGCGCCCGCCATCTTCCCAGGGCCGGTCGCAACTTCGTCAAGATGATCATGGGCCCGAAAGGGATGCAGCAGCTCGCCTACGCGCTGCTGCCGGGGTGCGCGATCGCGATCGGGTTCGGACTCTATGCCGACTCGTTCTTCGGCTACCCGCTCCTGCACACGCTCTTCGGCTACGTGGGACCGGATGACACGCTGAAGACGAGCGTCCCGTTCTACCTGCTCTTCGCCGGGTTCGTCGGTCTCGCCATGGTGGTCTTCGGCTTCCTCATGGGGGCCCTGAAGGAGTACTTCCACCACCACCCGAGAGGCGTGGTCGCGAAGTCCGGCGGGATCCTGTTCGCCGTCGGGGTAGCGTTCTTCGGCCTCGCGGTCATCCACCGGGCGACCTCGGTATCCTCTGACCCGCTCATCATCGTCTGGTACGCCTGCCTCGGGGCCGGGCTCGTGATGCTCCTGTTCGGGGAGGGGATGCAGATGGGGATGATGGGGCTCATCGAGGTGGTGAGCCACATCCTCTCGTACACACGTCTCGTCGGGATCCTGCTCGCGAGCGCCATCCTCGCGCTCGTCATCAACACCATCGGCGGCGGCCTCATCCTCGGCGGGACGCTGGTGGGGATCTTCGCCGGTCTCGTCATCATCATCATCGGCCAGGCATTCAACGTAGTCATCGGGGTCTTCGAGCCGGGGATCCAGGGAGCGCGGCTGATCTTCGTCGAGTACTTCTCGAAGTTCTACACCGGTAACGGGAAGGTCTTCCGTCCGTTCGGTTCCCCCCGGACCCACACGGTGTCCTCCCTGGACACCCATGGAGAGCTTCCCGGGGGACCGATCGTCCAGACCCCCGTGCAGTGAACCGGTTCGGTGCGCTCGCGTTCCCTTCGATCAGAGGCGGGGCGATACGAGCAGCGGGGTCAGCCGCTCGGGGGGGACCCCGTACAACCGACCGAACACGGCCCGGCGGAGGTCGCTGCGTTCGAGCTCGTTCCGCAATAGGAACGCGAAGATCACGCTGAGCGAGAGCGGGTAGGTCCGTAGGCGCTTCAGTTCGGTGGCGGCCCGCTCGCGTTCGATCGCGACCTCGTAGCCCGTCAGGCTTTCGGCCGACTCCCACTCGGCGGCGCCGTCCCCGATCGAGGGGCACCGGGGTGCGAGGCGATCGGCGAGCTCGGGGACGGTCCGGGCCGAGAAGATGTCCGAGGCTTCACTCGCGGTCAACGTGCCTCCGTCCGTCCACCGGGCGAGGACGTCGTCGACCGGCAGGCGGTGGGCCTTCCCCTTGAGGAGGAGGAGGGCGTTCCGCGCGTCGATCTCGCTCTGGACGAGGTTGCGTACCACCCACTCATCGCCCTGGAAGAAGCGGGCCTGGGCGAGCACGTTCCGGTAGTACTCCTTGTCGAGCGCGAGCAGGATGGGGAAGATGTTGTGCGTCCGCTCGAACGCCTCGAGGAACGGCAGGATCGTCGCGCCGTAGCCGTACTTCACGAGCGAGGTGACCATCGCTTCGACCGTCGGCTGGCCGAGGAGGATCCGAAAGTCGTCCAGGTTCATTGCGCCCGCGTACAGTCCGGCGGGGATCTCGCGGCTCGAGATCAGGTGGTCCTCGGTATCGGTGACCCCCCGCCCCTTCGCCTTCGCCGTGAGGATCATCTCGATGTTCTGGATGTCCCAACGACCCAGGTACGCCGCGACGACCGAGCGACCGGCGAACGGGGTCGCCTCGAACGCGTGTCGGTTCCTCCGCACGAAGGTGCGGTTGATCGCGAGCTCGACCAGGGTGACGTCGGAGTGGGTCGCTCGGACGCGGGCGACGTCCTCGGCGTACGGGGTCGTCTCGAGGATCTTCGCGAACTCGTTCGGGTCCTTGGCCGCGAGGAGCAGCGGGTACGTCTCCTTGGGAAGGAACGCGGGGAACTCCGGGTTCAGGCGACCGAGGGCGCTCGCGTACGGAGAGGACGCCATGATAGATGCCGGCCTAGGCGAGGAGCGCGCGGACCCGGTCCTCGCGCAGCCGGAGGAGCTCGTCGAACGAGAGGTTCAGTCGGCGGCTCCCGTCGGGGGTCTCCGCGATGAGGCCTCCGAGGATCGGCTGAGGCGTCGGGTCGAAGCTCTTCCCGGCGACCTTGGCGAGCAATGCGGCGTCCTCGGCTCGGCCGGAGATGCGGACGGGCTTGCCAAGCGATTCGCCGGCGGCCGCGACCATCCGCTTCAACACAGCCGGATACTGCACGGACCGGGTGTACCCTTCCAGGAGGTCCCGGGTCTCCGCGATTGCGTTCACGAGCCGCTTCTCCCGGGCCTCGTAGAGGAGTTTCCGGGATTGGAGCTTCGCCGCCGCCAGGCGTTGGGCCCGTTCGTGGGCGACCTCGGCGTCGGTGGCACCGGCACTTTCCGAACGGACCTCTTCGAGCCGACGGTCCGTATCGGCGAGGATCTTCGCGCTATCGGCCTCCCGGCGGGCGAGGACCTCGGCGAGGTCGGCCTCGCCGCGACGGCGGATCTCGTCGACGAGGCTTTCGAGGCTCATAGGACCGAGCGCACGGCTACTAGATGACCCCGAGCAAGAGGATGATCCCCAGCACGAAGCCGATGATCCAGAGCGTCTCGGGGATGACGAAGAAGAACAACACTTGGCCGAACTTCTCCGGCTTCTCGGCGATGATCCCCATGCCGGCTGCGCCGATGCCGGACTGCGCCATGCCCGTGCCGATCAGCCCGCCCGCGATGGCGATGCCGGCGGCGATGAGCCCGGCGGCAGCTACTGTATCGCTGACCATAGAGCGACCCGGGCCGGCCGAACAAGGTCGGGTATATAACCCGGAACCCACGGGAGTGGTCCCGCTCCACCGGCGAGGAATCTAGTCCTTGGGGGAGGGATGCGACGTCCCCTCCGGGGAGGGGGGCGGGGCCGGTTTCTCTTGCGCGCGGGACCGGGCCTTGGCACGGACCTTGCGGACGAGGGCGATCGAGCCGCCGCACGCGACCCAGCCACAGACCCAGGCGGCGAGGCAGACGGGGCAGAGCGCCTGGATCTCGAAGAGCTCCTCGTAGAGGAAGTAGAGGGAGACCCCGACTCCCATCGCCGTGATGAGGAGCAGCAGGTACGGCCAGAGGAGTTCCTTACGTCGGGACTCCGCGACCCCGGCCACGAGCAGGATGAGGACGAAACCGCCGATGCCAATGAACGAATCCGGGACGCCGAAGAGCGCGGTCCTCCCGCTGTTCGCGACGGCTCCGCACGAGACGTAGGCGTTGATGGTGCAGTACTTCTGCAGCGACGCCTGGACCGTCTCGAGGTACGTGTAGATCGCGACGATGAGGCCGAGCCCGCCGGCGAGGTAGATGACCGACCGGATATCCCGCGTCCGCATTTCGACGTTCTAGGTGATCTGGGAAAGGTCGCTCGACACGGAACTTTGGGTGCTGCTGCCCCACACCGCGTTGGCGCCCCAACCCGAGTAGTACGGCTGCTGGGCTAGGTTGGCGGGTGTGGCGCCGGCCGACTTGGCGATGAACGCCATCATCCACCACGTCTGTCCCTGAACCACGGACCAGGCACCCCCGTTCGCGGCCCCGACCTGTTGTTCCAACTGGGTGGTCGTGTACGTGTTGACGTCCCCCGGCGAGATGAGCGACGAACCCCCGTGCACGTACTGGCCATTGATGACCACGAACGGGATCGAGCTACCGGAGTAGGCGCTGACGTACGCCTGCTCGATGCAGTTGGAAGTGGTCGGGAAGTTCCCGGTGACCCCGGAGGTGTCCTCGTTCACGACGAATGTGACCGTCGGGGTGGCGGAAGTGACCTGGGCGCTCGATAGGTCCACCTCGGGAATATTGTCCTCGGCGGAGTAGATGAACGATACGCCGCTCACGGTTCCGAACCCGCTGAGCGCCTTCCAGATGGCCCAGCTGCTCGCGGAACAGTACGGGCACCAGGTCGCGCCGTAGTAGTAGACGGTCGGCAGGCCGTTCTCGTGCCACGGGGAGACGCTCACCGAGGTCCAGCCGGGAGCGGGTTCCGAGTGCTGAGAGGACGGGAGGACCGGGCAGCCGAAGAAGAGAACGCCGCCGAGGGCGATGACCCCCGAGATCACGAGACCCAGCACGATCCCCGTCACCAAGGTTGACCGGTAGACCTTCGACCAACGCGCCTTGTCGGAGCGGAACAGACCGAAGAGGAGGAGGAACGCCGCGATGACGAGGGCGAGAGCGAGGTACGGGATCGCCGGTAGGACGAGACCGACCGGAGAGGGGACGATGTAGGCGAGGGCGAACCAGATCCCGAAGATCGGCACGAGGAGGTAGCCGATGCGGGGGAGGGTCCATTTCCGTTCCGCCTTCTCGCGGTCCTCCTTGGTCGGGGTGACGGCCTTGGGGGCTTCGCCCTGGCGACGCTGGCGCGACCGCTGCCGGTGATAGAGCCCCCGGAGCGCGCGCCCGGGTTCCTCCACCGAGGAATCGGGATGGAACGCGACCTTCGGGTCGTCCGCAATCTTGTCCCAGTCCCAGCCTTTCGACCGGAGCTCCTCCACCCGGTCCCAGTCGACCATCGACCGACCCAGCCGTACGCTCCTTTTCCTCTTTTGCCTCGGAAAGTAGGCGAAGACCCGAGAGGGCCATCCCCCAACGGCCTTTTACCCGAAACAAGGTGCGGCTGTCCGATGCGCCTGACCTTTCTCGGCACCGCAGGCTCGTGGCCGACCAAGGAGCGGTCGGCGAGCGCGATCGCGTTGGACGCGGAGAAGGAGCTCATCCTCCTCGACTGCGGGGAAGGCACCCAACGCCAGTTCTTCCAGTCGTCCGCGTCGTTCATGCGGGTCCGCAGGGTCTTCCTGACCCACTTTCACGGAGACCATTTCCTCGGTCTCCCGGGCCTCATCCAGAGCATGTGCCTCAACAACCGGACCGAGCCGCTCGACGTCTACGGACCCCCCGATGCCGAGGAGATGGTCGGGAGGGCGCTCCGGATGGGATACTTCACCCTCCGGTTCCCGGTCACCGTCCACGCGCTTTCCGCCGGTGCCACGGTCGAGCTGGACGGCTATACGGTGCGCACCGCGGCCGCCATCCACCCTGTCCCCTCCCTCGCCTATCGGGTCGAGGAAGGCCCCAAGCGGGGTCGGTTCGACGGAGCGAAGGCCCATTCCCTCGGGATCCACGGGCGGGACTTTGCCAAGCTCGAGGCCGGTGAGTCGGTCCGGGTCGGGTCGACCGTGGTCAGTCCCTCGGACGTGATGGGACCGCCACGCTCCGGCCGGTCGGTGGTGTACTCGGGCGACACCGCGCCATCGGAGGAGGTGCAACGCCTGGCGCACCGAGCCACCGTCCTCATCCACGAGGCCACGGTCTCCCAGGAGCTCGAGGCCCAGGCGAACGAATGGGGCCACTCCTCGGCCCGCCAGGCAGCGGAGCTCGCGAACGCCGCCGAGGTCGCCACCCTCTTCCTCACGCATTTCTCGGCCCGCTACAAGGAGCTGGAACCGCTCGAATCCGAAGCGCGCATCCTCTTCCCGGGCTCTCAGGTCGCTCGGGACCTCCTCGACCACCCCATCCTGCAACCATGATCTCGGCAGACCTCGTCGTGACCGACATCCGCGAGCTCGCGACCCTCGCCCGGGGGCCGTTGCCCCGCATCGGGAAGGACGCCGAGGAGCTCGGGGTCGTCCCGGACGCGGCCATCGCGGTCGCCGAGGGGTGTTTCGTCTGGGTCGGGCGCGAACGCGCCCTATCCCGATCCGTCCGCCTTCGTCCCGGAGGGCGGCGCCTGTCGGCGGAGGGCGGGGTCGTGGTCCCGGGGTTCGTGGACGCGCACACCCACGTCCTCTTCGCGGGGAACCGGGCGTTCGAGCTCCCGCTCAAGGTACGGGGGGTCGGGTATGCCGAGATCGCGCGGGCCGGCGGGGGCCTCTATGCGACCGTGCGGGCGACCCGCGCGGCCTCCGACGCAACGCTGATTGCCGAGGCGGCGGGCCGGCTGGGTCGCATGGGAGGTTGGGGGACCACCTCGGTCGAGGTGAAGTCCGGCTACGCTCTCACGGTCGAGGGAGAGCTGCGGCTCCTTCGCCTCATCCCGCGGCTCGCCCGGCGCACCGGGCTACAGCTCGTGCCCACGTTCCTCGGCGCGCACGCGGTCGCGCCCGAGTACCGGGCTCGGCCCGATGCGTACGTCGACCTCCTCGTCCGGGAGGCGCTTCCGAGGGTAGCGAAGGAGGGACTCGCCCGCTTCTGCGACGTCTTCTGCGAACCGGGGTTCTTCTCCGTCCGTCAGTCCGAGCGGCTTCTGCGCGCCGCGCTCTCCCTCGGCCTCGGCGCCAAGATCCACGCCGAGGAGTTCGTCCTCTCCGGCGGCGCTCGCCTCGCATCGCGGCTCCGCGCCGTGTCGGCCGACCACCTGCTCGCGGCGCGAGCCGAGGACCGCGCGCTCCTCGCGAAGAGCGGCGTCACGGCGGTGCTCCTCCCGATCACGGCGCTCACCGCCTCCCCCGGCGTCCGTAGCCAAGGCCGGGAGATGGTGGATGCCGGCGTTCCCGTCGCCCTCGGCACGGATTGCTCGCCGAACTCCTGGGTCGAGGCGATGCCCCTCGTGCTCGCCCACGCGGTCCACGCCGCTCGGCTGTCACCGGCGGAAGCGCTGACGGCGGCGACCGTCAACGCGGCGCACGCCGTCGGCCTCGAGTACGCGGGTACGGTCGCTCCGGGCCGGCCCGCCGACTTCGCCGTGTTCCCCGTCCCCGCGGTCGACCAGCTCGGATACCGTTTCGACGTGATTCCGGGCTCGGTTTTCCGTCAGGGAAACCCGATTTCTCCGCCGACACTCCGTCAGCACTTCTAAATAGGGGGGCTCCACTCCTCGCCCTCGAGGTCGCCAAAATGGCGGAACGTGTAGGCAAGGAGCAGATCAAGCGAGAGAAGGGTTACCTGTACTACCTCGGCAAGGACGGGTATCTCTGGAAGACCCCCACGAAGCTGAACAAGTCCGGCAAGAAGGGCCGCGTCGGCACGGAGAAGATCACCCGTCAAGACGGTTACATGTACTTCCTTGACAAGAAGGGGTTCGTCTCTCGCGCCAAGATGAAGAACGCCTGAACGGCGTCACCCTTTCTTGGGGACCTTCCTTCGGGAAGGTTCCCCACCCTCTTTTTTTTCCTCCTATCGTGAGCCTAGGCCTGGCGCTGCCGGTCTCGGTGCGCTGTTTCTCGCGCCCGGTCGCGAGCGGTCATCCCCGGGCCTGAACGACGTGGCCCCGACCGGCGGATCGGTCGGAGATTCGGAACTCCTCTTACCAAGGAACGGCGTGTGCGCTTCGGACGACGCGATCTTCGTCGCTGTCGCCGCGGCCACGACCAAGCAAACTTATACCGGATGACGCTTCGCTCGCATCCGGAGGGTTTTCACGGTGTCCCGAGCGACACCATTCGCGCGCCCGACCGCCGGCGACCGTCCCGAAACAGCCTCTCGACAGGGCCGTTTCAGGGACCGGCCGAGGGGTTAGGCTCTCGCGTGGTGTTATTACCTATCGGTCGGGACGTTCCGTCGATCCTTCAGGAGTAAAGCCGTCATGGCAGTCGCCAAGAAGCGCACCGCGCCCGCGTCGGACGAGCCGGCCGCACGGCCCGCCACTCGCATCGGGCGCGAACCGATTCCGGTGCCGCGCCTCGTTCCTCGCGGAAAGACCGCGTTCGACACGGTGCAATGGAAGACCCACGACGCCGTGATCAAGAACGCCGACGGGAAGGTCATCTTCGAGCAGAAGGGGATCCGCGCCCCGGCGTCCTGGTCAGAGACGAGCGTCAACATCGCCGCGTCGAAGTACTTCCGCGTCCTGCAGGGTCGTCGGGAGAACTCGATCGACGGAATGATCCGGCGCGTCTGCCACTTCATGGCCGAGCGGGGCCTCGACCTCGGCTACCTCGACACGCCGGACGAGGCGACGACGTTCGAGGAGAGCCTCTCGTACCTCATGGTCCAACAGATGGCGGCGTTCAACAGCCCCGTCTGGTTCAACGTCGGCGTCCGCGACCCGCCCCAGTGCTCGGCGTGCTTCATCCAGTCGGTCGTGGACGACATGGACTCGATCCTGGCGCTCGCGACGAGCGAGGGCCGCCTGTTCAAGGGCGGGAGCGGGACCGGCACCAACCTGTCCCCGCTCCGCGGAAGCCACGAGAAGCTCGCGGGCGGCGGGATCGCCTCCGGACCGGTTTCGTTCATGCGAGCGTTCGACGCCCTCGCGGGCGTCATCAAGAGCGGCGGGACGACCCGCCGCGCGGCGAAGATGGTGATCCTCAACATGGACCACCCCGACATCGTGGACTTCATCGACTGCAAGGTCCGCGAGGAAGACAAGGCGGCGGCCCTCATCCGGGAAGGCTATTCGGCCAACTTCGACGGCACCGACCCCGATTCCGCGTACGCGTCCATCGCCTACCAGAACGCGAACCACTCGGTCCGCGTCCCGGACGCATTCATGGAAGCCGTCGTCCGCGACAAGGAGTGGAAGACGTTCAACCGGACCGACCACTCGGTCGCCGGCACGTACCCGGCGCGCGAGCTGTGGCGCAAGCTCGCGTACGCGACCTGGCGTTGCGGGGACCCGGGCGTCCAGTTCGATGACGTGACGAACGACTGGCATACGTGCCCGAACTCCGGCCGGATCAACGCCTCCAACCCGTGCAGCGAGTACCTGTTCCTGGACGACTCGGCGTGCAACCTCGCGTCGATCAATCTGATGCGGTTCCTGGACGCGAAGGGCCAGTTCGACATCGAACTGTTCCGGCAGACCGTCCGGACGATGGTGCTCGCGATGGAGATCATCGTCGACGCCTCGAGCTACCCGACCGCGGCGATCGCCCAGAACTCGCACGACTACCGACCGCTCGGCCTCGGGTACGCGAACCTCGGCGCCCTGCTCATGCACTACGGCCTCGCCTACGACTCGGACGCGGGGCGCACGCTCGCGGGCTCCGTCTCGGCATTCCTATCGGCCGAGGGGTACCACATGTCGAGCGAGATCGCGAAGCGGGTCGGCCCGTTCCCCGGCTTCGAGCGGAACCGGGCTCCGATGCTCCGGGTCATGGGGAAGCACGCGATGGCCGCCGAGGAGATCTCCTACAACGACCCCCGCCTGACGCCGTTTGCCCAGGCCGCGGTCGACCGCTGGCACGACACGGTGAAGGCCGGCGAGCTCTGGGGCTACCGGAACGCCCAGATCTCCGTCATCGCTCCAACCGGCACGATCGGGCTCCTCATGGGCTGCGACACCCTCGGCCTCGAGCCCGAGCTCTCCCTCGTCAAGGTGAAGAACCTCGTCGGCGGCGGGGTCCTGCGCATGGTCAACCACACCGTGCCGAACGGCCTCCTCGCCCTCGGCTACTCCCCGGACGAGATCCGGGCCATCACCGAGCATATCGAAAAGACCGGGACGATCGAAGGGGCTCCAGGCCTCGAGGCGGAGGACATCAACGTCTTCGACTGCGCGCTCGCTCCGTCCGGCAGCGTTCGGACGATTGCACCGATGGGGCATCTCAAGATGCTGGGCGCCGTCCAGCCGTTCCTCTCGGGTGGGGCGTCCAAAACGATCAACCTCCCGAACGACGCGACCGTCGAGGACATCGAGAAGATCTACCTCGAGGCGTGGAAGCTCGGGATCAAGTCGGTCGCGCTCTACCGCGACGGCTGCAAGGCATCCCAGCCGTTCGAGACGGGGAAAGGCCGGACGGCGGGAGCACGGGTGGGACCGCGCGGCCCGTCCCGGGAGCGTCTCCCCGACGAGCGGAAGGCGATCACGCACCACTTCTCCGTCGGCGGGCACGACGGGTACGTCACCGTCGGGCTCTATCCGGACGGCCGGCCGGGAGAGCTGTTCTTCCGGGTCACGAAGGAAGGGTCGACCGTGAACGGCCTCATGGACTCGCTCGGGATCTCGATGTCGATGGCGCTCCAGCACGGGGTGCCGTTGAAGGACCTCGTCCGCAAGCTCGCCCACCTCCGGTTCGAGCCGGCCGGGGCGACCAACAACCCGAAGATCCGCTTCGCGAAGTCGATCCCCGACTACGTGGCCCGCTGGCTCGCGCTCGAGTTCCTGACCGAGGACGAGCGGCGCGCGATCGGGCTCGAAGGCGCCGCGGAAGGGAACGGCAACGGCCATCTCCCCGCGCCCGCGGGGGGCGGCAAGGCGACGCCCACCCACCCGTCGACGGTGAAGTTCGAGACCCGCGCCTTGGACGCATTCTCCGGTGGCGCCGGCAGCGGGAGCGAGGATGCCCCTTCGTGCGGGATCTGCGGCGGCATCATGGTCCGGTCGGGCACGTGCTACGCGTGCACGGTCTGCGGCTCCACGAGCGGTTGCTCGTAGGACCGCGGCGCGAAGCGGCCCGGCCTACGACGAACGACCCGCCGATACGGCGGGGGCGGGCTCGCCGACGAGCGGGGTGGGCACGTCCCCGACCGTGGACGGAGCCCCGAGCCGGGTCCCGTCGGCGTGGAACCGGTAGTTCCGTAGGCCGAGCGACAGGACCAGCCCGACCGCGGCGATGGCCGCGGTGACCGCGAAGAGGAGAACAAAACCCGTGATGGACGGGACGTTCGCGGTGATCGGTCCGCGTGGGGTCGTCGCGACCACGGCCGCGGCCGTGTAGCTCGCGGTGACCGCCGCCGCGAGGACCGGCCCGACCGCGCTCCCCAGATTCCGGAACGTCTGGTTCATCCCGGTCTGGATCCCGAGCTCCTTCGGCGAGACGGAGAGCACGATGATGTTCGACATCGCGATGAGCACCGCGACGTTCCCGACGAGCGCCGGGACGGTGAACACCATCAGCTCGAGGACCGAGGCATGGAAGAGCGTCAGTCCGAGTGCGCCGAGGCCCATGATGGCGAAGCCAGCGAGCATCACGGGCTTCGGTCCTTTCACGGCGACCCAGCGACCCCAGAGCGGAGCGAAGGCGAGCATCCCGAGCGCCGAGGGCAGCGCGACCAGACCGAACTGGAACTCGGTGTACCCGAAGCCGGGGGAGATCGGGTCCTCGACGAGGATCGTGAGGGTGACGAAGATGAGGAACATCCCCATGCCCACGATGACCGCGTTGACGTTCGATATCCAGATGTTCCGTTCCTTGAGAGCCCTGAACGAGACGACCGGTGTCGGGGCCCGCGGCTCCCAATACAGGAAGAACGCGGTAGCGGCGAGGGCGAGGAGGAAGAACTCGGGAACCCCCCACGGAATGCCGGCGAACGTGACGGCCGAGAAGCTCGTCCAGCCCCAGTAGACCCCCTCCGTAAGCCCGAACATCACCATCGCGAGCGCGAGGCCGAGAGACCCGATGCCGGGGAGGTCGATCGGTTTCGGGGAGAGGTGCGGCGACTCATGGAGGTAGAAGTACGCGAGGATCACGAGGAGGATCGCGATCGGGGTGACGGTATGATACGTGAGCTGCCAGCCGAATTGGTACGCGATGTAACCGCCGCCCACGAGCCCCAGCGCCGCGCCCGCGGCGAACATCCCCGAGACGATTCCCTGGGCCTGGCCGACCCGGGCGGCGGGGAAGACCTCGGGTAACATCGCGAAGGCGAGCGGGAACATGCCCATCCCGAGCCCCTGGACCGCACGGACGCCGATCAGGAGGTAGATCTGGTTCGCCCGGTCGACTCCGAACGCCGCCCCGATGTTCGGGGTAAACCCGGCGATGCTGACGACGACCGCGTACAGCGCCATCACGATGAGCAGCATCCGCTTCTTGCCGTACTTGTCCCCGAGCTTGCCGAAGACCGGGGTCGCGACCGTCCCGACGAGCAGGTAGGCCGAAATGATCCAGACGACCGTGGTGGTCGGTGCGTTGTCGAAGAACGTTCGGAACGCCGAGAACGCGGGCAGGACCATCGTCTCGACGTACGTGACCATGAGCGCCATCACCGCGAGGACGATGATGGCCCCCCGCGCCGCGTGCGGGTTGTAGGGCGTGCCGGCAGCCGTGAGGTGCCGATCGGAAGCGTTCACGTGCCCTCCGGACCGAGGGTACCGGTTCGACCGAGACGGTGCGTGACCGCGGTGAAGACCCGGACGGAGGCCGCGACGTCGGTTTCAGGTAACCCGCGGGCGGCCTCGGCCATGACTCCCGCGACCTCGCTCCAGACTCGGGCCTCGACCCTCCGCCCCCGCGGCGTGAGGGAGAGCTCGACCGCGCGCCGGTCCCGTTCGGAGCGGTGGCGTCGTACGAGGCCCGCATCCTCGAGCTGGTCGATGTTCGCGCAGACCGTCGGAGCGGACACCCCGAGGTATCGGGCGACCGTGCTGACCGACGCGCCCTGAAGGCTCGAGACGGTGTGAATGGCCCAGAACTGTCCCATCGTGATCCCCTCCTTCGTAAGGGTCGGGTGGAGTTCTCGCAACGACGCGCGCAAGACCTCGTGGACGAGGTCGATGAGCCGCACGACGTCGTTCGATTCGGACCGGCGCTCGAGGGTCGGGGCCACACCTACCATGAGGTTTCCTAATTATTCGGCATCCGAATAGTTAGGAAATATAAGCATTCCGCAGCCTATGCGAGGGCGTAGCGCGCGAGCTCGACGAGGTCGCTAAGACCGGGTCGCGAGTCCTCCGGGACCGTCTCCCCTCCCCACGCGGCGACGATCGCGCCGGAGGGAAACGCGGGGTTCCGGCCGGCTTCCTGGGCGCCGAGCGCGCTCGGCGGCCCGCGCCGGTCGACCTCGAGGAGGAGCACGAGGGCTCCCACGGGGCCGGAGGCGACCGTGACTCGGACGTGACGGCCCCGCTCCTCCACTTCGACCCGCGCCTCCTCGTCGTGGAGGTGGGCGATTCGGGCGCGCGGACCCGCAGGACGCCTCGTTCCGGTCGATGTCTCGCGCCAGGCGATCTTCTGTCCGGCCGCGCGGTAGCGCATCAGCAGGCCGGGGTCGATCGTGAGGGGGACGAACGTTTCGCTCACGCCCGCACCGTCCGGCCGCGCCAGAGGCGGCAATCGGGTCGTACCGAGCAGGGACCGCAGACCGCGATGTCCCGTTCCTTCGGGCAGTCCCCGGAGACCCCGGTGTGACAGAGGACGAAGTCGTACTTCACCGGGTCCAGGGGGTCGATCCGGCGCAGGGCCTCGCTGACCTCCTCGACCGCCGCCCAAGAACGGGTCCGTCGGTGCGTGAGGCCGAGGTGGTAGGCGATCCAGTGGACGTGCTGGTCGAGCGGGATCTTGAGCTCCCCGGTCGGCACGCGCCGCCAGAGACCCAGGTCCGGATAGCGGTCGCGCACCATCCACCGCACGAACAGCGTGAGCCTTTTACAGGCGCTTCCCCCCGCATCCCGGGGGCTCGGGAAGAGCGCGCGGTATCCCCGCGGCAGAGGACCCCGGCGCGAGGGAAGCGCATCTCCCCGTAGGACGCGGGAGAGCTCGTCCAGGCCGCCGGCGAAGCCTCCGTTCGCGAGGCCGTCGACGAACGCCGACTCGAGGGACGGCTCGCGTCGGTAGTACGCCTCTAGGACACGAGCCAGGTAGTCGAGCTGGTCCCCCCGGATCCACCGGTGCCGGAAGGAGGCGAGGCGTCGGGCCCGCTCCCGTGCGTGGCCCGGGGAAACGAGCCACCCGACGTCGCCCCCGGCGATCTCGGCGAGGCGGACGATCGCCCCTCGGATCGCGGTGGTGTTCCCGATGGCGAGGGTGGACGCGAAGACCCCCGCGACCTCGGCGCGCCGAGGGTCCACCGCCCGGGCCCGGACCTCGGAGACCGGGTCGTCCGCGAGCGACCGGTCGAACGGGAACCGCGCGTAGAGCTCCTCGAGGTGCCGGGGGAACTCCGCGGTCGGCCGATACTCCCGCACGCGGCGCCGGACCCGGACGCGGCATTTACCGTTCGCGTCGCAGCCGATGGGACCGCACCCCTAACTAGTGGGAACGGTTACGGCCACCGGAGCTGCGCGATGGAGCTCCGACCGACGATCGACCGGGAGTGGCTCGTGCACGCCGCGGCCCGTGACCCGTTGGGCCACGCCTACGGCCGCTGGGACCTCGACTACGCCCCGAGCCGGGTCCGGTTCGTATCGGCCATCGACGGTGACCAAACCGTGGGCTACCTGCTCATCTGGCTGGGCCATCCCACCCGGACCGTCGTCCACTGGGTCGGCGCCGACCCTCGCGCCCGCGTCCTCGTGGACGCCCTCCCGGCGCGGCCCCTCGTGGTGATCGTTCCCGAGATGTTCCAGGACGCCGTGGTCTCCGCTCGGGGCCCGGCGCGACCGTTCACCCTCCTCATGCTCGCGAACGAGCCGTCCGCGAAGCCGAGGTTGGAGGCGAAAGCCCCCCCCTCGGTCGAGGTCCGCCGGCTGGGACGCACCGACCTGCCGGCGCTCGTCGCGTTCTCCGAGCGGCAGTCGGACCCGATGGTGGCCGAGTACGCGGCCCTCGACCCGGGCGAGGAGTGGATCTGGGGAGCGTTCGGCCACGGGACGCTCCTCGGTGCGGTCCGTGCGGCCGTGCGGTTGCCCGAGATATGGGTCGTCAACGGGGTCTACGTCGACCCGAACGCCCGCGGTCGAGGGGTTGGGGGGGTGCTCGTGCAGGCCGCTCTGGCGAGCGCTCGGGAGGCCCGGGCGAGGGTCGGTCTCTACGTTCGGGAGGACCGCGTCGAGGCTCGGCGCCTGTACGAGCGTCTGGGATTCCGCCCCGTCGGACGGCGCACGTGGCTGGACCTCGGGGTCGGGTCAGCACCGTGAGGGTCCCGAGGACGGCCCGGAAGGCCCCGACGGGAGCGCACGCGAAGGAGCGGCGATGACCTCCAACGCGGAAGCGACGGAAATCTTCCGGACGATCGCCGACCTCCTCGACCTTCTCGGGGAGAAGTTCAAGCCCGAAGCGTACCGGCGTGCCGCTCGGTCGATCGAGAGCCTGACCGAGGACCTGGGCGCGGTCTCCGCGCGGGGCGAGCTCCGGACCATCCCGGGGGTCGGGGAGGCGATCGAGGAGAAGATCGAGGAGTACCTTCGGACGGGGTCCGTCTCCTACTACGAGCGATTGAAGCGCGAGGTCCCGCCCGGGCTCGTCGAGCTGATGCGCCTCCCCGGGCTCGGTCCGAAGACCGCGCGCCGGTTCTGGGTCGAGCTCGGCGTCGAAGGACCGAACGAGCTTGCGGACGCGATCGCCGCGGGCCGCCTCACCGGGATGAAGGGGTTCGGGGAGAAGAAGATCGAGCAGATCCGGTCGGCGCTCGCGGCCGCGGCGGCCGGCCCCGGGCCCGCACGACGGGCCATCGAGGAGGTCTATCCGGTCGCACGCACGCTCGTGCGAGCGCTCCGAGACGGCGCCGGCGCCGACCGGGTGGAGGTCGCCGGCAGCTTCCGCCGGGCGCGCGAAACGGTCGGCGACCTCGACATCCTCGTGACGTCGAAGGACCCGGGAAAGGTGTTCGAGGCGTTCACAGGGCACCCCCTCGTCGCCGAGGTGAAGATGCGGGGTGAGACGAAGGAGACCGTCGTGCTCACGGACGGCCTCCAGGTGGACCTGCGGGTCGTAAAGCCCGAGGAGTTCGGGGCCGCGCTCCAGTACTTCACGGGCTCGAAGGACCACAACGTGCGTCTCCGGTCGCTCGCCCGTGACCGAGGGCTGAAGGTCAACGAGTACGGGGTCTTCCGGGGCGACGGGCGGGTCGCCGGGGCCACGGAGGAGGACGTGTACGGAGCCCTCGGGCTCGCCTGGATCCCGCCCGAGCTCCGGGAGGACCGAGGCGAGATCGAGGTGGCCGCGCAGGGAACGGTCCCCCTGCTCGTCTTGGAGGGCGACCTCCGGGGAGACCTGCATACACACCTCGCCCCGGACGCTACCCCCGACACCGTGGACCGGGTCGTCGCCGAGGCCCGGGCGCACGGCTTCGTCTATGTCGGGGTCGTGGTGGGAGGGGTCCGTGCGGACGGGACCGTTTGGCGTCTCCCCGACGCGACGCGGTCCCGCCTCACGGAACTTCGGCCTGCGGAGCTCCGCCTCGCGTGCGCGGTCGAAATGGGCAGGGGCCCGATACCGAAGGAGCTCGAAGCGACCCCGCACGACTATCGCATCGAACGGCCCACCACGACCCCGTCCAAGGGGACCGGCTCCCGCGAGGTCTCTCGTGCGCCGGCCCTCGTCGCCCACGTGGGTTCCTCGGTCGCGTCGGACGCAGCGACCTTGGCCGGATGGCTCGAGGAGGCTCGACACGCCTCCGCGGCCATCGAGATCGGGCCCGGTCCGGAGCGGCTCGACTCGACCGCCGGCCGTCAGGCCCGTGCGATGGGGGTCGCGCTCCACGTACCGACGGGCCTGGGCGCGACCGGGGACGACCCGACACGGGCCGTGGCCATCGGGTTCGCCCGGCGCGCGGGCGCTCCACGGGAAGCGGTGGCGAACGCCCGCTCCCTCGAAGAGGTCAGTACCACATGGTCCGGGCCGACCCCGGACCAGAAGCGGGAGTCGAACGGCCCCCCGAGATCGAGGTCCGCGAGGAAGCGTTCGACTTCATGAGGCAGCTCGTACAGCGGTGCGCGGTCGGCGTCAACCCGTGCCGCCAGTAGCAATCGGCGCATAGGGGACGGCCGCACCCCCAGCAGCGGGGCGGGGTCGAGGCACCCCCGATCGGGGCGGCGCAGCTCGAGCAGGCCCGGGCGCGCGCGAGCGGGTTCATCCGAAGCGCCGGTGGCTCCGGTAGGCGACGCGAACCCGAGACCGGCGCCGTGGGCCGGGCGGGGTTAGACGGGGCAGGACGCCGCGGGGGGTTCTCGTTCACCGAACCGGCAGAGGGGGTCTCCCCCTTTTTATCTCTAGGTCCAACCGGAAGCGGTTTCCGTTGGAGGGTGGGGTTCATCTAGGACCGACCGACCCCTCCTAAACGTGTCCAACGCCCGGGCGTATCCACCGGCCTACCGCCGCCCTACCCACCCTCCGCCGGACCGGGCGGCGGAGACCGAGACGAAACGTTCCCACGCGGCGATCCCCGTCGCGCTCGTGCTCGTGCTGGTGGGCCTCTACCTGAGTCACTACACGGTCCTGCTCACGGCGCTCCTGGGCGTCGTCCTGTTCTTCTCGGGGACGTCGTTCCTATCGACCCGCCTGAACCCGCTCAGCCCGCACTTCTACCTGACGCGCAAACCGTCCTGGCTGGCGATCGGGGTCGTCTTCCTGTCGGCGTTCGGGCTCCTCGCGGCGGCGTTCGAGCTCTACGTGCACGGGTTCGCGCCGATCTTCCCGACGTTCTGAACTAACTCACGAACGAACGAAGGCGCACGGTCAGGCCGCGACCATCCGTTCGAGCGCGACGCGGGCCTTCGCCGCCGTCTCGCTGGGCACCTCGATGCGGTATTGGCCGAGCGCGAGCGAGTCCCGCACGTCCTCGAGCGAGATCTCCTTCATGTACGGGCAGACCGCGCCCGCGTCGATCGGAGTGAACCGGGTCGTCGCGTTCAGCTTCGACATCCGGTGCAAGATCCCGACCTCGGTCGCCACGAGGACTTCGGGCGCGTGCGTCTCCTCTGCGAACCGCACCATCCCGTCCGTCGAGAGGATCTGGTCGACGTGCCCCATTGCCTGGGTCGCACATCCGCACTCGGGGTGGGCGATCACCGGCGCGTGAGGGTGCTCCGCGCGGGCGCGCGCTAGGTCCTCGGGACGGAGCTTCGCGTGGACGGGGCAGTCCCCGACCCACAGGTGCATCGCCCGGCCGGTGCGGCGACGCACGTAGTCCCCGAGGAACATGTCAGGGAGGAAGAGGATCTCCCGGCCCGGAGGGACCTGTTCCACGACCTTCACGGCGTTCGAGCTCGTGCAGCAGATGTCGGCCTCCGCCTTCACGTCGGCCGAGGTGTTGATATACGCCACCACCACCGCGCCCGGGTGCGCCTTCTTCCAGGTCCGAAGCTGCTCCGCAGTGATCGAGTCGGCGAGGCCGCAACCGGCCTTCAGGTCGGGGAGCAGCACGGTACGGCTGGGGTTCAGTATCTTCGCGGTCTCGGCCATGAACCGGACCCCCGCGAACACGATGACCGAACGGTCGGACTCCATCGCCTTCCGGGAGAGGTAGAGCGAGTCGCCGACGAAATCGGCGATGTCCTGGACCTCCGGACGCTGGTAGTTGTGGGCGAGCAGTACCGCGTTCCGTTCCTCCTTGAGGCGGAGAATCTCCTCGGCTAGGCTCATCGACCTTCGGGATTTCTAGACCGCGCGGCGTCTTAAGGGAGGGGTGGGGCGGAGAAGGAGGTGGAACGGGAGGGCCGGCGCCGAATGCGTGAGTCCTCCCAAGCTGACCGCGTCCGCCCCCACCGACCGGTAGAGGCGGACCCGCTCGGGCGTGATCCCGCCCGAGAGCTCGACCCACCGCCCGCGTCGAAGCTCCTGGCGCTCGAGCGTCCGCACGATCTCGCGGGCCCGTCGGGGGGAGACGTTGTCGAGGAGCAGCGCGTCCGCCCCCGCGCGCGCCGCCGTGACCGCCTGGGCGGCGGTCCGAACCTCCACCTCGACCGACTCCCCGGGCCGCGCCCGAGCGCGAGCCCGCGCCACCGCGTTCGGGAGCGAAACGAGCGCGAGATGGTTGTTCTTGATGAGGACGGCGTCCGAGAGGTCCCGCCGGTGCGGGTGTCCGCCCCCGTGGACGACCGCCGCTTTCTCGAGGTCTCGGAGGCCGGGCAGCGTCTTCCGCGTGGCCCAGACCTCGAGCGGTCGCCGGGCCCCTCGCGTCCCCTCGACCGCGCGGCGGGTCTCGGTCGCGACCCCGCTCGCGTGCATGAGGAAATTGAGGATCGTGCGCTCCGCGGCCAGGATCCGCCGCGCGTCCCCCCGGAGGCGGAGGACGACGGTGCCCGGATGGACCGGGGTCCCGTCCCGAGCGGCCATGAGGACCGTGAGGTCCTGGGCTCGGGCGGTCGCCCGCGCGACCGCCATCCCCGACAGGATGCCGCGCGCCTGCGCGACGACGCGGGCTTCCGCCGGGACCGAGTGGACGAGGAGCAGACGGGTCGTGCGGTCGTGGGACGCACGGTCCTCCCGAAGGGCCCGACGGGCGAGGGCCTCCGGGTCGGCCGAGGGGTGTTCAGGGGACGTCGGCCTCGCCCTCCCCCGTGGCGAGCGCGTGGCGCAGGCGGTCGAAATCCTCCGTGACGTCGGGGCGGAGCGCGGGGAGGTTGCGGCGCTCGAGCTCGGCGACGCGGCGGCGGGCGCTCGCGCGGTCCCCTCGCGCATAGGAGAGCTGGGCGAGCCGAAGGACCACGTCGACCTCGTCCGCCGGGGCGTTCAGGTCCCGGACCAGACGGTACGCCTCGAGCAGGTCGGCTTCCGCGAGGTCGTACTCGCCCCGGTCGATTGCGATCTTCCCCCGCACGATGATCGACTGGATGAGACCGAACCGGTCCCCGATCCGTTCGAGGATCTCCCGGGCGCGCTCTGCCTTCTCGGTCGCTTCCTCGAACTGGCCGGCGTCCCGCAGGATGTCCGCGGTGTTGAACAGGGCCCAGCCCATGCGACGGGGGTCCTGCGCCTTCTCGGCGAGGCGGGTCGCCTCCGCGAACTCCGCGATCGCCTCCGCATGACGGGGGGTCTCGGCGGGGATGCTCGTGATGAGGACCCCGAGGAAGAGGTGCGCCTGGGCCGATTCCCGGGCGGGTCCCACGCGTTCCAGCGTGGCTGCCGCCTCGCGCGCTTCGATGAGCGCCGGCTCCGCCTGGCTCATCATCATGAGGACGCCCGCGTGTCGGGCCTGGCCGAGCGCGGTCGCGCGCTCGTTGCCGGCCTCGCGCGCGAGCCGGATCTCCTCGGCGTGCTGGGCGAGGGCCTCCGGGTAGCGCGCTTCGTAGAAGAGCGCCTCGCCGAGCAGCCGGTGGGCCCCGAGCTGGACGAGCAGCTGGCCTTCGAGCCCCGGGGAGGTGAGCACCTTCTCTGCGACCTCGGAGGCGGCGCGCCAGTCCCCTCGGTCGCTCAGGACCCGGGCGAGGTAGATCTCAAGGGTCGCCCGACTGCGTGGGGAGAGGCGGGGGTCGTTCTTCTCCCGGTCGAGGAAGTCGCGGAGGATCCCCTCCGCCTCCTGCAGGCGGCCGAGCTCGTTGGTCGTTCGCGCGAGCTCGAGCACGAGCTCCGACTCCCCATCGCGGTCGTCCGGGTTCAGGTCGCGCTGGCTCTCGAGCGCTCGGGCGAGGTGGTCGCGGGCGACATCGGGCGCGAACGCCCGGTCGGCGATCTCCGCCGCGATCCGGTTGTACTGGACCGATTTCTCATCCTGGCGGCCCAAGTAGAAGTGCCGCGCGAGGGCGTAGATCGTCGTGAGGTCCGCGCTCCCCATCGCCTCGAGGGCCTCGCCGGCCCGCCGGTGAAGGAGGCGACGGCGGCTCTCGGTGAGGCGCCCGTACGCCTCCTCGCGGAGCCGGTCTTCGGGGAAGGCGAGAAGCTCTCCCGGTCGCTCGTAGAGGAGCCCTTGTCCGACCAGACGGTCGACGGCCTCCGCGAGGCGTTCCTCGTCCTCGCCGCTCGCGCGCAGGAGAATGGCGAACGGGAACTCGGGCCCTAGCACCGCCGCAACGTCGAGCGTGCGATGGGCTTCCTCGTCGAGCGGTGGAAGGGGGGCCTCCGGCGGCCCCCGGGCTCGGAGACCGAGATCCGACGGTCGAGCTGCTGGAGGAGGAGCGGGTTCCCACCGGTCTCGGAGTAGCGTCGCGCGACCTCCTCGGGGGAGTACTCCCGGGATGGGTCGGTCATCCGCAGGTAGTCGGCGACCTCTCCCGACGTCATCGGGCGGAGGAGGATCCGTCGAGCGCGGGTGGCGCTCTCGAACCCCTCGAGCCGGGCGCGGCCCGATTCCGTGAGGGACCCGTACGGGCGGCTGGTCGCCAAGACCCAGAGGGGCCGGTTCTGCAGCTGGTTCGCGAGGAATTCGACCGCCGCGAGCGACGACTCGTCCGCGCGGTGCAGGTCCTCGAGAACGAGCACCGTGGGCCCGTGGCGGGTGAACTCGAGGAACTGCTCGGCGATCCCGGTCAAGACCCGCTCCCGGGAGGATTCGCCGCGCTCGTCGGTCTCACCGAGTACCTCGAGCAGGCGCTCCTCCATGCCGGTGGGCGACGGGAACGCCGGCTCTCCGAGGCGAGGAGCGAACCCGATCAGGAACTGGTCGGCGCCGAGCGACCGGGGCTCGGTCGGCTGGAGTGTCGGGTCGTCGTGCGCGCTCTGGATGACAGAGCGGATCAACGAGAACGGGGGCGGGTCATCGAGCGCGAGGGCCCGACCGAGCAGCACCCGGACCCCGCGGGCCCGGATGTCCCGGACGAGCTCGGCGACGAGCGCCGACTTCCCGACCCCCGTGCCCCCCACGAGGAGGGTGACTCCGCCCGTCCCCGCCCGTGCGTCCTCGAACCGACGGTGGAGCGCCTCTACCGTCTCGACCCGGCCGACGAACGGGCGAGCGGACCCGGCTTCGGCCGCCATCGTTCTCGCCCCGAGTAGATGGGGCGCACCGAGTATTTACGTACGCGTGCGAGCCGCCTTGAGAAACGGCAGCGGCACGACCCGGCCCGCGACCTCGCGGCCACGGATGTCGAGGGTCAATGCGGTTCCGGGCGCGGTGAGGGCGCTCGGGAGGTAGGCGAGGGCGATCCCTTTTCCGAGCGTCGGGGAGAGGCCCCCGCTCGTCGCCTCGGTCACCGGCTTACCGGCCGACCGGATCGGCGTGCCGTGTCGCGGGATCGCGTCCGCTTCGTCGACCTCGATCCCCACGAGCCGCTGCTTCGGGCCCTCGGCGCGTTCCTTCTCGAGGGTCGGGCTCCCGACGAACACGTGGTCGAAGTCGACGAACCGCTCCTGGCCCGCCTCGAGCGGTGTGTGGTCCCGGTGGAACTCCTGCCCCGAGAGGAGATACCCCTTCTCGAGGCGGAGGGTATCGCGCGCGCCGAGGCCGACCGGCACGACGCCCGCCGCCAGGAGGCGCTCGGCGAGCGCATCGGCCTCCGCGGCGGGGACGAACACCTCGTACCCGAGCTCTCCCGTGTAGCCGGTCCGGCTCACCAGCAGGTAGTCGGTGAGGGCGCCGGGGAACCGCAGCCCGAGGCGGCCGGACCGCGGGCCAGTGCCGTCCTTCTTCGGGAAGAATCGCACGTGATAGAACGGAAGCCCCGAGAGTTCCCACGGGAACAGCGACTCGAGGACCGACCGCGACTTGGGCCC
This sequence comes from uncultured Thermoplasmata archaeon, assembly GCA_963735185.1. Taxonomy (GTDB): domain Archaea; phylum Thermoplasmatota; class Thermoplasmata; order Lutacidiplasmatales; family UBA184; genus Lutacidiplasma. The sequence continues at coordinate 915,046 of CAVTJV010000007.1, read as the reverse complement.
TTGTACCGCGAGCAGGGCCACCGGACCGTTCCACCGACCGATCGTCGTGTCGGGGCCGCGGTGCTGGCGCAGGATCTCCTCGATCTCGTCCGCCCGGCTCGCGTTCGGGACGGCCAGGAAGGAGCGGGTCAACTCCTCGCCGCTGTCGATGCGACTGACGAGAAGGTCGTCGACGATGAACCCGGTCGCCTCGAGCAGGAAGGTGTACCGGACCTGCTCGGGAGAAAGGGCGGGGACGTTCGCGGTCGTGCGCCGGCCGAGGAGGTCCGCGGCGTGGGCCCCTTCGACCGTGAGGATCCCCATGTGGGAGACGTCGAAGAGACCGACCCCCTCCCGGACCGCGCGATGCTCGGAGAGGATGCTCGTGTAGTAGAGCGGCATCTCCCAGCCGGCGAACGGGACGATATGGGCCCCGTGCCGGCGGTGGAAGTCGTAGAGGGCCGTGCGGCGCAGCGGGGCGGCGGTCGGAGGGGATGGGTCGGTCATGTGACGATCTCCGCGAGGCGCCCCTGCTCGGAGGCGCGCCGGATCTCGAGCGCGACCCGACGGCCACTGCTCATCGGGGTCCGCCAGAGCGCGTTCCCGTACGGATGGCCGAGCGCGAGGTGGACGTTCGTCCCGCCTCCGATCCGCGCCGCGACGTCGAAGACCGACGGATGCCCGTTGCGGTCGATGCACGTCTGAAGGCAGAACGGTCCGATGATCCCCGGTGGGTACTGGGAGCGGGCAGCGTCGACGAACTTCTCTCCCATCCGGAAGACCTCTTCGAGGATCGACTCGCGCACCGTGAGCGTCCCGTGGCCCACGACGGTGAACTCGGGGATCCGGTCGGAGTCGTTGAGCTCGAGCTGTTGGGCGGCCGGCAGACGGACGAGACCGTCGAGGTTGCTCTCGCGCCGCTCGTCGACCCCGAGCAGCTCGAGCCCGTCCTCCCGCGGGGCGAGCGGGGAGAAGAAGAAGTTGAAGTTGAACACCGGGCCGAGCACGTACTCCTCGATCCGCGCCGTCGCAAGGTCGGCCGGGTCGACCGTCCCGCGCGACACCAACCGTTCGACCTTCGCACGGTACGCCTCCGGACTGGCGACAGTGAAGAACCCGCGTTCGAGCCGGCGGGTCGCATGGGGCAGCTTCACGATCGCGAGGCGGTCGATCGCGTCGGGGGTCGGGATCTTGCGCGGGGTGGCGATGCCGGCCCGCTCGAGGAGGGTGTAGTAGTTCTCGCGCTCGCTCCGTTCCTCGATCCGCAACATCGACCGCGAGCCCACGATCGGCACCCGGAAGTCGTCCTCGATCGCGGAGAGGGAAACGTAGGAGCTGAGCGCTCGGTTCGGGACGATCACCACGCCCGCCGAACGCAGGCGCTCCTGGGCCGCGGGGGAGACGATGTCCGCGAACTTCGAGAACGTCCAGACGTCGTCCACGCACCCACGCATCCGCGTTCCGTCGGGGGCCCGTACCGACCGGAAGTACCGGGTGTAGGTCGCGTCTCGACCGGCCTGGGCGAGGACCAGGCTCGAAAGGCCTTCGGTGACCGCTCCGTCGGCGACATCGATCGCCGAGTGAGAACCGACCGTTCCGACGACCGGCGGAGACGGGTATGAGGCGAGCAGCGCCCGGACTTCCGTGAGGGAGAGCGGCATGCCGGACGGGACCGCTAAAGAAGCTTAAGCGCTCGCGCCACCCGGTCGGGTGAGGGCCGGCCCGCGGGGACGTGCGCTCCCGTCGCACCGCGGCGCGGACGGGGGCCTCACGCCTTCTTTTTTATCTGATGAGCGGCTTTGGCAACCGGACCGCATGCCATTCGAACTCGCGTTGCGTTACAGCACTCCCCTCACCCCGATCGCCGACCTGGACGAGGTGCTCCGAGAGTTCCTGCGACTCGTCGGCTACCTGCCGGAGGGCGAAGAGGGTCGCGGCTCCGAAGGACCGGTGGCGCAGAGCCTCGCCTATCGGTTGGTGCGCGACTGCCTCCTCAAGGACCCGTCACGAGCGTGGTACGTGGACGAGCTGACGGCGGTGCTCAAGACGTCCAAGCCCACGGTGTACCGTCATGTCAACAAGCTCAAGGCGCTCGACCTGCTCGAGGAGGTGGGAGGGGCCACCGACGGGAAGGGGCGAAAAGGGTACCGGCTTCGATACGGCAACCTGGCCCGCGCCTGGGACTTCACGGAAGCGAACGCGCAGAATGCCCTCCGCCGATATCGGGAGACGGTGAATCACTTGCAGACGTTGGTCGAGAAGAAGGCGCTCGAGACACCGCCGAAGGTCGCCCCCGCGCCCCGGGCCGCTGCGCGAGACCGCGGAGGGGGCCGATGAGCGAGCCGGCCGGCGCGGCGAAGCGGCCGGCGATCGCCCTGACTCCGGGCTCGAAGGTCACGGTCCGGTCCGCCGGCACCGAGAAGGAAGCGATCGTATCGACCGGCACGTTCCGGGGGCTCGTCTCGATCGGAGGCGACAACACCCTCGCCATCGAGCTCGACGGGCCGGGCGAGGACGAGAAGGGACGGGTCCGCCTCGTTCCGGTTCCGGCGATCCTGGCGGTCGATATCCTGGAAGCCGTCAAGGCCGACGAGGAGAAGCGGAGCGCGCCTCCGCAATCCCCCGGGTACTTCGGCTAGCCCGCACCGGGGCGGGAGACGGGCTTGCTGGGAGTTTCGCCGCGGTAGAGCTCCGCGATTTCGAACCCAGGTCGCTGGCTTCGAAGGCCAGCAGGATAGTCCAGGCTACCCCACAAGCCCGCCGTCCTTCCACGGGACGCCGGCTATTTGGACGTTCCGAGCTCCCCGTCGCCGGTGGCCGATGGGTCCGACGGACCGAGAACCGACGGGCGGTCCTCGCCGGTGGACGGGGCGCCGGTCTCGGGTCGGAACCGGTCGAGCGTCGTCTGGGAGATCGCCCCGGGGAAGAGCGTAGCGACCGAGTCGGCGATGAGCTGGATGCGCTGCCGGACGTACGGAGTGATCCCCTCCATCGAACCGAGACGCTGCGCGAGCGGGAGGTACTTGCGCACCGACGCCTCGTAGACGGTCGAGAGGAGCTCTCCGTCGCACCGCCCCCCGGAGCGCGGCGCGACGCACCGGCCCGATAGGGGCGGCCGGCGGTAGGACATGGCGCACTGCGTACACCGGAACTTCTGCGTTCCGAAGCTCCGCAGGTTCCCCATCACGTCGGGAAGGAAGTGAGCGTTCAGCACGAGGGTGACCGCCTCGGCGAGGTCGACCGCCCGGATCTGGGAGGCGAGCACGATCGACCGCTCGACGAGCTCCGCCATCGGCCGCCCCTCGCGGTAGGCGGAGCGCGAGGGTCCGCCCGCGATGCGATGCGTGTCGTGCGTGAACCCGTACCCCGAGAGCGAGCGGGCAGAACCGAGGCGATGACCGACGAGGTCGAGCAGCTGCTCGACCTCCTTCGGGTCCCGCCGCTCGGCCGCCGCCCGGTAGAGCGCGAGCGGGTAATGGCTCGACACGTCGACGTTGTGCGCCTCCTTGTCGACCTCGGTGGTCTCGAGGCGGGTGGTCAGGACGAGCGGCTTGTCCATGAGCGCGCCCCGGCTATCGGGCAGGTACGACCGCGAGAAGTTGAGCAACGCATCGAGGAGGAGCGTTACCGAGTCCTCGTCGCCGTCGCAGTTCCGGCGCTTGGCCGCGTGGAAGACCGGGTGCGCAAAGCACGCCTCCGCGTTCGTGAAGCCGAGGAGGCGGCCGGCGACCCCTCCCGAGGTGTGGGGCGCGAGCGCCACGACGACCTGGCCGACGAGCTGCTCCGGACGGTCGGCCCGGTAGAACGGCTCGCCGTCGTAGAGACGGACCAGCTCGTCGTCCACGAACTGGGCGAGACGGGTGAGATACGTCCCGCACGAACGGGAAACGATGAGGTCCTGGGGGAGGAGCTCGACCAGCTGCTCGTCGTCGGTCAGCGGAGCGCCGGACCAGTCTCGGGTGTACCCGAGTCGTTGGAGGGTCGCGATATCCGTCCCGATCTCGGCGGGCCGGAAGTGCGTGAGCGGCAGGTCGGTGAGGTCGAACCGTGCGGTGCCGTCCTGGTAGACCGAAATCGCATGCGAGGCACGGAGGATCCCCTTCTCGATCGCCTCCGGCACCTTCCCCGGGGACGTCAGCCCCTTGACCCCCTTCACCTCCGGAGGTTTGCCGAGGTGAAGTCGCTCGAGCGCATCGCTCCAGAGACGAGCGATCGGCAGAGGTTCGGAGATCGTTCGCCCGGTCGGCTCGGTATGGGTCCCGCACGGGCACCGGGTCCAGACGGTCGAGCGACCGCACGCCGGGCAGCTCCGGACCCCGAGGTCGACCTTCACTCCCTCGCGCATCGTCTGGCGGGCCGCGACCGGGAGCGAACGCTTCGCGCCCCCCGCCGTCCCCACGGGGAAGAGCCCGTGGACGTTCGGTTGCATGCTCCGGTGATACGCCTTCTCCGGGCGGCCGACGCGGCCGCCGACCCGGGACGGTCCTCGGGCGCGGACCGGGACCCCGGCGAGACGGCTCACGTAGGCGAGCGTGTCCTCCTCGACCGGGTCGAGCGGCGTACGACGGACCAGGAGCTCCCCCTCCGGCGCGAGACCGAGGCCCCCGACGAGCGCGGCCGACGCGTCGGCCTCTCCACGAAGGTCGTCCCCGCCCACCGGAGAGAAGAGGAAGCCGAGCCGCACCAGGGCCTCCCGCCACAGCGGGTCTGCGGGGAGCACGAGCGCCCCATCGACCCATTGGCCGCTGCGCTCGACGAACTCCCCGAGCGCCCGCACCTCGGCCGGGGTGAGGTCGTGCCAGAAGAGGAGCCAGCGAGGGTGGAGAGGGACCCGGTACGTCTGGGAGATTCGTACGGCGTCCTCGTACGTGGTGACGGCGATCCCCTCGGCTTCCGTGGCTCCCACCGCCCGGAGCTCCTCGAGGTGCCAGTCGAGGGAGTATCCCGCGGGGACCAGGGGCCGGTTGTTCTCGAGGAACTCCCCGAACGAGACCAGGATCTCGCCGAGGTCGATGATCCTGCGCACGTGCGAACGGAGCTCCTCCGCTCGGGCGAGGTCGTGGACGGCCGTTACCGTTCCGTCATCCAGCTCGACGATCGGGCCCTCGATCGTGTCGCAGACCCCCATCGCCGTCGCCTTCCCGGGGTACTCGAGCTTCACCTGGGTCCCGATCGCGACGAAGTTCTGGAGGAGCACCATCGTCGCCGGATTGATGGCGCACGCCGCGAGCCCGGTCGTACGGGCCCGGCCGTAGACGAGCCGAAAGCCCCCGGGGTGGTTCGGGTGGGCGAGCACCGGCCGGCCCCCGACCGAGTCCTGGAGGTACTTCGGCGTCCGGGCCTCCTCCTCGTCGGCGGTGTTGTGACCGACCTCGGAGAGGAACTCCCAGCCGTCGAGCCCGAGCTTCTCGACGATCTTCCGGAGCTTCGCCGCCTTCTGGCAGAGCCCTTCGGCGATGACGAGGCATGCCCCCCCGCGGATCCCGTTCGTGGGGACGCGGGGCAGGTTCCGGAACGCACTGACCTCGGCGTCCCCCTCGGTCGCCTCCCCCGAGATCGCCACGGGGACGTGCCGGACGACGAGGTCGATCTCCTCGGGGGTGGGAACGTACTGCAGATGCTGATGGTACTTGTAGAGCGGAATCTCCTCCTTGTACCGTCCGACTTCCCCCGGGTCCGGATGGAACGCGGCCAGACCGAGGTCCCGGCGGACGACGTCGGCGAGCAGCACGCTCAACGCCTGGGCGGTGCCGCCCGCGGCCCGGATCGGGCCGGCGTAGTAGAGCTCGATGTACGGACCATGCTCCCGGTCCTCATGCACATGGACCTCGGCCAGCCCCTCGAGCGGAGCGACGAGGATCCCCTCCGTCAGGATCGCGAGGCCGACCCGGAGCGCCGCGTCTACGCGCACCGCTACCGAGTCGCCCCGGGCCGGGTCGCGTGCGATCCGGCGGGCGATAGTGAGCGCGACCTCCTCGCGCGGCATCGTGGCGGAGAGCGCACGGATCTCGGTCGAGATCCCTTCAATCCCGAGGTGGGAGAGGAGCTTCTCGACGCGCATCGCCATGTCCTGGGCACGCGGGATCTCAGGAACTACCTCGGGGTCGTAACCGGAGTGTCGGGCCTGCTCCGCGACCGCGTAGGCGCGGTCGACCTCGGTCTCGACCGAACGAAAATACGACTCCACGAACGTGCGAGAGAGTGCGCGGTCATAAACTCGCGCGCTCCCGTCGCTCCTCCCCGTCGCGGGAAACGACGAATCGAAGCGGTCGCGCGTCCGCGTCGAGCCCGGGGTAGCTCACTCCTTGCGCAGCTTCCAGATCGTCTCAAGCGGCCAAGACCGGCCCCAATTCGCATCGGCACGGGAGAGATACCTCGACCGCCGGCCGCGGGCCGGACGCGTCTCCTCCAGCCGCTCCACGGTGAGGCCGTTCCTCCGGAACAGGCCGATCCACCCTCCGTACGGCAGCGTGAACTCGACCGCTGCGGGCCTCCCCACGTCAAAGCGGCGGTTCCCGAAGTACGGCCGGATCAGGCGACGGGATTGCCGGTCCTTCGGCAGGTCGAGCGTTACGTAGCGGATCGGGCTCGCGGCCGCGAACACGAACCCTCCGCCGCGTCGGAGCACTCGGGCGCACTCGGGCACGGTCCGCATCGGGTCCGCGAACGTCATCGCTCCCCAATCGCAGAAGACGAGGTCGAACGCGCCGTCCCGGAAAGGGAGGTGTTCCGCGCTGGCGCGCACGAGGGGGAAGCGGACCTTGGACTCCCGCTGGAGCTCTCGGGCCTTCGCGAGCTGGACCGACGAGAGGTCGAGACCCGTCGGCCGGGCCCCTGCGCGGGCGAGCGCGATCGACCAGCGGGCCGCACCGCAACCGAGCTCGAGGATCGACTTCCTCCGCGTGTTCCCAAGGAGGACGAGCTCGCTCTCCGGTACCCGGAACAACCCCCATGCGGTGGCGGACGCCCCGCCCAGGACACGCGCGAACCGACGGTCGTACCCCACGCTCTCCCGGTCCCAAACGGCGCGGTTGTGACGGACGTACCCGGTTGAACCCGTCGCCCGGCTTCGCCGGGGCTTTTGCTTTCGTTCGCGACCCATCCGGAACGCCGGACCCGGTCGGTTCGGATAACGCTCTCGGCGGCGACGCCGAGCCCCCTACGCTTGGCGCCGGACGAGGACCATGGCTCCGCCCAGCATGAGCGCCGCGTAGATCCCGAGCGCGAGGAGGTCGACCGCCACGCCGGCCACGCCCCATCCCCGGAGCAGGATGTCCTGGAGCGCCCGCGCGGCGTACGTCAAGGGCAGGATGTCCGAAATCGGGCGGAACGAGACCGGGATCGCCTCGATCGGGAAGAGGGCGCCAGCGAAGAGGATCTGCGGGATCAGGAGGAGCGGAATGAACTGGATCGCCTGGAACTCGCTGCGGGCGGCGGCGGAGAGGAGCATACCGAGGCCGAGGTTCCCCACACCGAACAGGAGAAGGACGCCGTACGCGAACAGGAGGTTGCCGGCGAACGTCGCGTGGAAGATCACGAGCGCCGAGACAAACAGGACCGCGACCTGGCCGAGGACCACGACGGTCAGGCCCACCGCATGCCCCGCCACGAACTCCGCCGGGCGGAGCGGCGAGGCGAACAGACGCTCGAGAAGACCGGCCGAGCGTTCCCGCACGAGCACGATGATCGAGAGCACGGTCGTGATGAACAGGATGGCGAGCGCCATGATCCCCGGGGCGATCGTGTCGATGAACGGCGTGCTCGACGACCCGTAGACGTACTCCGAGGAGAGCCGGACGGGGGTCGCGGAACCGTTCCCCGAAAACGCCCGCTCGAGGGCCGTCTCGACCGCGCTCACGACCGCGGCGGCGATCGTCGGGGAGGTCCCGTCTAGGTAGAGGGTGACCGACGCGGTGCCCGTCCTCGCCATCGCCGTGAAGTTCGGTCCGATGACGATCGCGGCCCACGCGCTCCCCGAGTTCACGGTCGACCAGGCGCTCGTGTTGCTCCCGGACGACGTAAGGTCGAGCACGCCGCCCGGAAGCGCGGCCAGGAGCGCCGCCCCGGCGGGGCCCCGGTCCTGGTTGACGACGACGGTCGCAATGTGGGTCGGTTGTCCTCCGAACCCGTAGCCGAAGACGAGCATCAGCACGAGCGGGACGACCAGCACGAACACGACCGTGCGCCGGTCGTGCGCGAGCTGTCCGAGCGATTTCCGCGCGACCGCGAGAGTGCGGCCGAGGGCCATCTACCCCGACCCTCCCGTCCGGGCGCGCACCAGGCGGAGGAACGTCTCCTCGAGGGTCGAGGCACCGGTGCGGGCCTTCACCTCCGTGGGCGAGCCCGTCGCCAGGATCATCCCGGCATGCAGGAAGACCACTCGGTCCGCTCGGTTCGCCTCCTCAAGGTAGTGGGTGGTCAGGACGATCGTCTTCCCGCTCTCCGTCAGACGGCGGAAGTACTCCCAGAACTCCGACCGCAGCTCGGGGTCGACCCCGACCGTGGGCTCGTCGAGCAAGAGAAGGTCCGGGTCGGGGAGCAGCGCGGCCGCGAACGAGACCCGGCGGCGCATCCCTCCCGAGAGCTCGGCGACGAGGCTTCGGCGACGTTCCGTTAGGCGAGCGAGGGCGAGGACCTCCCGGGACCGGGCTTGGAGGCGCTCTCCGCCCAGGCCGTACAGGCGACCGAAGAGGGCGAGGTTCTCCTCGACCGTGAGGTCAGTGTAGACTGCGAGGTCCTGGGGCATGTAGCCGACCCGCGCTCGGGCGCTCCGTTGGTCCACGGGCTGGCCGAAGATCGAGGCGTCGCCCGTCGTGGGCCGCGTGAGGCCGAGCAGGATCCGGATCAGCGTCGTCTTGCCGGCGCCGTTGGGTCCCAAGAGACCGAGGACCGTGCCCGGGAAGACCTCCAGCGTGACGTCCGCGAGCGCCGTCACCTCCCCGAACTTCTTCCCGAGGTGATGGACCGAGACCGCCGGCGACGGGCCCGTGACTTTCGATTCGGGCGGACGCGCTTCGTCGGACGAGCTCGTCGACGCCGGGGGGAAACCGACCGACGCGGTCACGCTGTTCCGGACAACCGTGTTTCTCGGATAAGGAGGCGGTGAACGTATTCCGACGCGCGAGGCTTGCCACGGGATTCCCCGTCGAGCGGGCCGCTCTCGCGGGCCGTCGGCTCCGCAGCGCAACGACGGTCGATCCGCGTCCGGCTCGTGGAGCGCGCGTCGTCGCGCGGTTATCACCGGGGAGAATTCACCGAGAGCTTCCGCTCTACGCAAACGTTTATCTATCATTCTCCAAACTGCTTGTCCAGAGCGTATGACGCTCGTCCGACAAACGTGGCGGAGATAGAACGATGAAGTCCATCATTCAGGAAGCGATCGCGAAGCACCAGGAAAACCAGGCCCTGGTCGAAGAGAAGAAGCCGACCGCGCCAGCCTATGCCAGCCAGGACGACGCTGAGCTGACGAAGCTGGCGGAGACCCTCAAGGTCAACATCCGCATCGTCGGATGCGGCGGTGGCGGCTCGAACACGATCAACCGCTGCGTCGAGGAAGGCATCCAGGGCGCCGAGATGTGCGCCATCAACACGGATGCGAAACACCTGTTGAGCATCCACTCCGGCCGCAAGATCCTCATCGGTCGCCGGACCACGAAGGGTCTCGGCGCCGGTGCCCGCCCCGAGGTCGGCGAAGAGGCGGCCCGCGAGAACGAGGAGGAGCTGCGCCAGTTCGTGACCGGCGCGCACATCGTCTTCATCACCGCGGGCATGGGCGGCGGGACCGGGACCGGTTCCGCGCACCTGGTCGCTCGGCTCGCGAAGGAAGCGGGCGCGCTCACGATGGGCGTCATCACCCTCCCGTTCGCCGGCGAGGGAGCCGCGCGCATGGAGCAGGCTCGCGACGGGCTCGAGCGCCTGCGCCGCGTCTGCGACACCACCATCGTCATCCAGAACGACAAGCTCCTCGAGCTCGTCCCCCGGATGCCCCTCGACTCCGCGTTCAAGCTCGCGGACGCGGTCCTGATGACCGCGATCAAGGGCATCACGGAGATCGTGACGAAGCCCGGCCTCGTGAACCTCGACTACGCCGACATCCTGACGGTCATGAAGGACGGCGGCGTCGCGCTCATCGGGCTCGGCGAGAGCGAGAGCGCGACCGACCGGGTCACCGAAGCGGTCACCGAGGCGCTCACCTCCCCCCTGCTCGGCTCGGTCGAGCTCAAGGACGCGACCGGCGCCCTCGTGCGCGTGATCGGCGGTCCGACCATGACGGTCAGCGAGGCCGAGAAGGCCGCGGCGCTGGTCGGCGGGAAGATCTCGAAGCGCGCTCGAATCATCTGGGGCTGCTCGGTCGAGAACTCCCCCGAGATGGAGAACACCATCAAGGTGCTCCTCATCATCACCGGCGTGCGCGCCCAGAGCCTCCTCGGTCAGAAGGGAGGCTACGCGGCCGGTGAGTCCGAGGAAGTCATCGACCTCGTCCGGTAAGCCCCCCGGCTCCGGCCCCGCTACCTCGGCATCGAGGTGGCGGGGGAACACCTTCCTTCCCTCTCCCCCCGCGCGTGGGAGAGCCTTCTCGCGGAGCGGCTCGCTTCGGCGGGAGTCCCCGTGCGACGGTTGCGGGTCATCCGGGCGGAGGGGCGACGCGCGGTGGTCGAGGTCGACCACCTCGCCGCTCTGCGCGCCCGGGCGGTCTGGAGCGCGGCGCCCGCCGGACCGAACGAGGTCGGCCTCGTCCCGCGGCGGACCTGGGGAACGTTGTTGGGCGCGAAGGCATGGCTCCGCGAGCCCCGAACTCCCGGACGAACCTAGCCACCGGGCGGCAGCGGTCCCGTCCGCATCGGGTCGGAGTACCCACGATCTATTCGATCGTGACCGAGTAGAGGGCGACGAGCATGGCGAGGCTGAGTCCCGCGGTCGGAACGCTTAGCGTCACCGTGCCGAGAGGGCCGCCCGGCTGGTAAAGATAGGTCGGGCTGCACACGTTGCTGGGTCCCGTGCACGTAACGTCGGTCGAGAGCCCCGCATAGCCGAGGAAGTACGCGTACCAGGCCGCGGCGTACGGGGTCTTGATCGTGATGGTGACCGGCGTCGCACCGCTGAGAGAGGCGCCGTTCGATGGGATCTTGACCACCTGCGCGGAAAGGAGCCGCAGGCTGACGTCCGCGGTCCCGACCCCCGCTTCGAATCCGACGCTTCCCACGAACTGAGGCACCAGCATCGAGAGCGTTCCGTTCACCAGCGAGATCCGCGGGACCACGACGAAGATCGGACTGGCCCCCGGCTGCGCGTACACCACCGCCCCTTGGTCGAGGGAGACCTCCCCGGAGGGAGCGTAGGTGTTGTGCAGCTGCACCAGGACGGACGCGCTTCCGGTCGGGACCCGGAACGTCGTCGGCCCGGTCAGCGTGAAGGTGACGCCCATGTTCGCCGACACGTTCCCTCCCGAAATCGTAGCGGCATCCTGGCCGGCGAACGGCGGAGACGAAGGGGACCCGAGGGTCACGGGTTGGGAAACTTGGGCGCCGACCGCTCGGGCTTCGGCGACGCGCTCGACGAGCGCGCTCAGCTGAGCGACCTGGTTCTGGACCGTGACCTCGTGCTGTAGGTCGTTCTGCGCCATCGTGTTCGGCAACTCTGTCGTGAGGTAGTTTGCGATGAACGTCACCACGAGGAGAAGACCGAGGATCACGGCCACCGCCGACACCTGGGCTCGGCGGGACCGAATACGCCACGCCCTTCGACCCGCCCGGGCGGTCCGTCGGGGTGGTCGGGTGGCGTGCGCCCCGGCCGATCGATGAGCGTGCGGCATAGGAATCGCGGGCACTCGTCCTCGCCTAGAACAGATGATTTTAGCTGGCGGAGGCGTATTAATACTTGCGATGGGCCGGTCTTCGTCGACTCTGGGGTCGGACCCGCACGGAAGGCCCGCCGACGCGAATCTTATCTCTTAGCCTCCCTCCCCGTTCCGGGTACGGCGGGTGGCGGCCGAACAGTCGTCTCGGACCCGGATCGAGCGGGCGCTCCTTTCGGTCGATGACAAGTCGGGCCTCACGATGTTCGCGCGTGGCCTCGCCGAGCTCGGGGTCGAGCTGTGGGCGACGGGGGGGACCCGTCGGTCGCTCACCGAGGAGCAGGTCCCCGTGCGGCCGGCGGAGGAGCTCACCGGGATCGCCGCGTGGTTCGGAGGACGGGTCAAGACCCTGCACCCGGGCATTCTCGGGGGGATCCTCGCACCTCGGACCGAGGCGGGTCGCAAGGAGCTCGCCGAGCGGGGCCTCCTCCCGTTCGACCTTGTGACGGTCAACTTCTACCCGTTCGAGCGGCACCTCGCCGAGCACCCGGGCGCCGACGACCTCGAGGAGTTCGTCGACATCGGTGGGGTGACGCTCGCGCGGGCCGCCGCGAAGAACCACGCGTGGGTCACGGTCGTCTCTGACCCCTCGGAGTACGGTCCGTTGCTCGCCGAGCTCCGTTCCCATGGGGGCACGGTCGGCGCGACGACCCGGCGGGAGCTCGCCGTCCGGGCGTTCGAACGATGCACGGCGTACGACGCGGCGATCGCCCGGGGCCTCGGCCGCGCGGGCGCGAGCGCGGAGACGTTCCCCGAGGAGGTGGTCTTCCGTCGGGTGCCGGTCCGTCTTCGGTACGGCGAGAACCCGCATCAGAAGGCCGCCGTCTACGGCGCCGCGGCTCCGCCCGAGCCGGCCTCTCTCCGAGGCCGTTCACCGTGCTGAAAGGGGAGGGGCTCTCGTTCACCAACCTGCTCGACATCGAGACCGCCCTCTCGACGGTCGGCGAGTTCACGGCCCCGTCCGCCGCGGTCGTGAAGCACGCCACCCCGTGCGGCGTCGCTTCGGGAGCCACGCTCGCGGAAGCGCTCCAGAAGGCGGTCGCGACCGACCCGGTCGCGCGGTACGGATGCGCGGTCGCGGTCAACCGGCCGCTCGGTCCTGACGACCCGGCGACGCTCAAAGGCGTCTTCGTCGACCTGCTCGCGGCCCCGGCGTTCCACCCGACCGCGCTCGAAGCGCTCGGACGGAGGGCGAAGGTCAAGCTGGTCCAGACCGACCCGCCGACCCTCGAAGCCGGTCGCTGGGAGGCGAAGAGCTCCCTCGGCCGCCTCCTGCTCCAGGAAGTGGACGTGCGGCAGCTGCTCCCCACCGACCTGAAACACGTCACCGGGCCCGAGGCCTCCCCCGAACAGCTACAGGCGTTCGACTTCGCCTGGCGCGTCGTTCGGCACGCGAAATCGAACGCGATCGTCCTGGTCCAGGGGGCGTCGACCGTCGGGGTCGGCTCGGGTCAACCGACGCGCGTCAAGGCGGCCGAGCTCGCGTGCGAGGTCGCCGGCGACCGGGCGAAAGGCTCGGTCCTCGCATCGGACGCGTTCTTCCCGTTCCCGGACGGGGTCGAGGTCGCGGGACGCGCCGGTGTCGCGGCCATCGTCCAGCCGGGCGGGAGCCTTCGGGACCCCGAGGTCATCGCGGCCGCCGAGCGCTACGGGATCTCGATGTACTTCACGGGCTGGCGCGTGTTCCGCCACTGACCCGCGTCTTCGAGAAGTACCGTCGGACGCTCTGCCGGAACGCGACGAGGTCGACCGACCCGACCTCTCGGCCCCGTTCCTGCCCGGCCTGGACGAAGACGTACGTCGGGATCATGTGGATCCCGTACGAGCGCGTGACGACGGACGCTTCGTCGACGTTCACCTTCGCGAACTTGACCTGACCGGCGAGCTGCGCGCTCAGGTCCCGGAGCAGCGGTTCCGCGACCCGGCACGGAGCGCACCAGTCGGCGTAGAAGTCGACGACGACCGGAAGCGGCGAGCGGATGACCTCGCGCTCGAAGGTCGCGTCCGTCACCCGGACCGGCTCTGCTCGCTCGCCCACGATGGGCCTTCGAACTCCCGGTCCGCTTTAAGTCTCCGCTCCGTCCGGCGCGCGAGGTCCGTGCGCTCCGCTACGACGGCCACGACGCCGCTCCCGGCCGCACTCGCGACGACCCTCGTTCGTTGGTATCGCCAGCACCGTCGGGCGCTGCCCTGGCGCCGGGACCGGGACCCGTACCGGGTCTGGGTCGCGGAGGTCCTCCTGCAGCAGACGCGCGTCGCGCAAGCGGCGCCGTACTTCGAGCGGTTCGTCCACACGTTCCCCACAGTTCGCGCGCTCGCGCGCGCGCCCGCAAGCCGGGTACTGAAGCTCTGGCAGGGGGCCGGCTACTATGCCCGCGCCCACCACCTGCTCGCGACGGCCCGATGGGTCGCGAGGACGCGCAACGGACGTTTCCCCTCTACCGTGCCCGAGCTCGAGGCCCTTCCGGGCGTCGGCCCGTACACCGCCCGCGCCGTCGCGGCGATCGCGTTCGGTCGACCCGTGGTCGCGCTCGAGGCGAACGGTCGGCGGGTTGCGGCCCGTTGGACCCGGGAGGAGGGGGACGTGCGGACCCCGCTCGTCCGCGCCCGACTCGAGGAGGCCCTCGCATCGATCCTACCCCCCGCGGACGCCGGCGAGTTCAACGAGGCGGTCATGGAGCTCGGGGAGACGGTCTGTCGGCCGACCCGACCGGACTGCCCGGCCTGCCCCGTCGCCTTCGTGTGCCGCGCGCAACGTGAGCTCGAGAACCCCGGGTCGTTGCCGAGGCGCGCCGTCCGCGGCCACCGACCGCACGTACGGGCCGCGGTCGTCGTTCTGGCCTACCGCGGTCGATGGCTCGTCCAGCGTCGAGCGCCGGCCGGTCTCCTTCCGGGCCTCTGGGAGTTCCCGGGTGGGACGGTCCGCCCCGGGGAGCGTCCGGAGACCGCGGCGCGACGGCAACTGAGAGGCGCGACGGGCCCCACGGTCCGCCAACTCGTCCCGCTCGGGACCGTCCGACACACCTACAGCCACTTCACGGTCACGATGTACGTCTTCGCCGGCCGCCATCGGGGGAGGCCCGGAGCCGCGACCGCGGCCGAACGACGCTGGGTGACCGCGGCCGAGCTCGGCCGCCTCCCCCTTCCGAAGGTGACCGAGAAGGTCGTCGTGCTGGCCGAGGCGCGGTCGGATAGAGCTTCCCGGGGTTCAGGATCCCGTCGGGGTCGCACGCCCGCTTCACGGCCCAAAGGAGCTCGACCGCGCCCACGCCGAGCTCCTCGGCGAGGAACGGCCGCTTCACGACCCCGACCCCGTGCTCCGCGCTGATCGTGCCCCCGAGAGAACGCGCGGCGCGCAGAACGGCGGCGCGGACCCGCTGAGCGGTCGGCGTGGCTGGGTCGACCGCGTAGTTCGGGTGAAGGCTTCCCTCTCCGAGATGGGCGAACAGGAAGAACGGGACCTTCTCCCGGCGCGCGATCCGCTCGAGCTCGGCGACCAAGGCGTCCACCTGGGCTACGGGGACCGCGACGTCCTCCCGGACGTGCTGGCCGTACCGCTCGATGAGGACGTCCCCGCATGCTCCGCGGAGGGTCCAGAGTTCGTCCGCGTCCTCGAAGACCGTGAACCCGTCGGCCGCTCCCATCCCCGCGAGCGTCCGCCGCAGTCGGGAGAGCCTCCGCTCGGCCTCCTCGGGACCTCCCGCCTCGACTTCGAGCAGGAGCAGCGAGGAGTCGTTCGGCCAACGGGCCGTCCGTCGTTCGGCGAGGGCGGCCGCCGACCCCCGGTCGAGGTACTCCACGGCGGAAAGCCCGCTATCCGGCGTCTCGGAGAGCCGGGTCACCAGGGGGCCGAGGGGGGCGGCCTTCGGGACCGGGACGACCACGCCGTGTCGCACGGCGGGGAGAGGGGCCAATCGGACGGTGACCTCGGTCGCGACCCCGAGGGTGCCCTCGCTTCCGACGAACAGTTGGAGGAGGTCCGGACCGACCGAGCGTTTGGGGACCCGGGAGCCGAGATGGACCCGGGACCCCGTACCCAGAACCGCCTCGACCTCGCGGACCCAGGCGCGTGTCGGGCCGTAGCGAAACGACCGCATCCCCGACGCGTTCGTCCCGACATTCCCGCCGACCGTCGAGGCCGTCCACGACCCCGGGTTGGGCGGATAGAACCGCCGGTGCGGAAGGAGGGCTCGCTGGAGGTCCCGGTTCACGATCCCCGGCTCGACCCGGGCCCAAAGACCGTCCGGGTCGACCTCGAGCAGACGGGACCAGCCGGAGAGGTCGATGACGACCCCGCCATCGGGCGGGACCGATTCCCCATCGAGGGAAGTGCCTGCGCCCCGGGGGACGAGCGGAATGCGGGTGCGGCGCGCCCACCGGACCAGCTCCACGACGTCGTCCGCGTCGGCCGGGGCCACCACCGCGAGGGGACGACCCGTCACGTGGGAGGCGTCGTGCCCGAACGGGGCGAGGCCGTCCGCGTCGGTCGTGACGCGGCCCCGGACGGCCGCAGAGAGCGACCGGGTCGCCTCCGGCCGCGGGGTCGGACGAGGACGCGACACGGCTTACCCCCCGCGAGCCCGAGGGGTCAGGTCGACGAGGGGGACGCCCCGACGGAGTCCACCGCCTCGACGAAATCGTGGATCCCGAACGGGCGGACGAGGACCGCTTGCGCGCCCGCTTGCCGGGCGCGGGTCTCGAGCGCCGGGTCCGCGCGCGGGAGGATGACGAGAGCGTGGAGGTCCGTGCGAGCGCGCAGGGTGGACGATAGGTCCTTCGCCCACTGGTCCCCGTCGCTCGACCCGGCGTCCATGATCAGGATCTTGGTCTCGGGCGAGGGGGGCAGGCGGTCGATCCCCTCGCGGGTCGGGGCCTCGAGCAGGACTCGGTGGCGGTGAAGCCGCAAGAGACCGCGCAGGAGGAGGCGGGTGTCCTCGCTCCCCCCCACTAGGACCGCGGGAGCGGTGTTCGGAGGGGTGGTGGCGGACGGAGGTACCGGTCCCCCGGCGGCCTTTTCGGATGGCGTGTGAAAGGCGTGAATATTCGTCACCCCGGGGGGGAGGCTGCCCTAGGAGCCCATGAACGGCACTCCCTAAAAGAGATAACCGCAACCACCCACACCGGCACGCGCGGGGCGGAAACGGTGCTCAGCGCCCACCGTCCACCCCCTCAGATAACTATATAGTCTCTCGCGGTTATACATTCTTTGGCCTCGGGCATCGGTGGCAGCGTCTCTTGGTGGCACCGTCCAAGAGACCAGGGGCCGCCCCGCCGGTGCCTCCCTTTTTCTCCGTGCCTGTGGAGCGATAGCTTCTTTGTAAGGGACGGCGGAAGGCGCGCGATGGTCGCCTTCTTCGGCCCTTCGCAGCAAGACCTCGAGCGCCTTCGAACTACCGTACAATCCCTCGGGACCACGAGCGTCCCCGGCCTTGCCGCGGCCCTATCGGTACGGGAGCGGAAAGCCGAGAAGCTCCTGGCGCACGAGCTCGCTCGACCGAACAGTCCGATCGTGTACGAGCCGAGCCGTCGGGTGGTGCGCTGGGCGACGACGATGCCGACCCCACCGGCTGCCGACCCCACCCCGAGCGCGCCTCCGCTACCCGAGCCCCCGCGCGCGCCCCGTGCCCCTTCCCCCGTCTTCACGCCGGTCGGTCTCAAGACGCTCTGTCCCCACTGCCACGTCGCGCTGCAGTCGACGGGCACCGAGAGCCTCGCGGTCTGCCCGCAGTGCGGACGGCTCTCCTCGAACCGGGAGGGGCGGACGACCCCGGACCCGACCCCCGCGGTAGCCCAGCCCCCGCTCCCCACTGCCGGGAACGCCGCGCCGGCGGGCCTCGATGACCGCCGCTCGCAGGAGATGTTCGCCGCCTACGTCAGCGCGAGGCCGATCCCGTGCCCGAAGTGCCGGACCCCGCTACGCCACCGGGCCCTGAGCGAGTACGTCTGCCCGAGCTGCGGGCAGAGCGTCCGCTTCCCGAAGGCCGTGGAGCCGCGGGCCCCGCTCATGCCGACCCCTCCGGCCTAGAACGGGGCGCGGACGCCGACGGACCGGTACCGGACTATGCGGTGATTGGGACGACGAGCTCGCCGCCGGATTTCTGCATCGAGGGCTGCCGCTTCGTCTTCGCGCCCTTCGTCTGCCAGAAGACCTCCGCGAACTCCTGGACGAGTTTGAGCAGCTCTTGGGCGTCGGCGACGTTCGTCCCCTGCCGCGCCTTGGAGGCCTGCTTCAGGATCTTCCAGACAAGTTCGTGGGTCTGCGGGAACTGCTTCGCGTGGTCGGGGGTGAAGTAATCGCCCCAGATGACGCGGACTTCGTGCTTCAGCTTCTCGGCGTGCTGCTCCTTGACCGCGGTGTAGCGCGCCATCTTCGAGATGAAGACGGTCCGCTCCTCGGGCTTCGCGTCCATCGCGGGCGGGGCGAGCTCTCCGATCAGTTGGTCCATCCGGAGCACGGTGAGCGCCGCGATCTGGGCCTCGTGCGGGTCGTAAATACCGCAAGGGATGTCGCAGTGCGCGTAGACCGCGCGGGGGGGGTTCACGGCGTCCAACAGGCGTTCCACTAGTCCGAGCGAAGGGCTTCTCGTGGGCATGTCCCCGCCAATCCCGGAGGTGGATAAGGATGCCGGAGCCTCCGGAGGGTAGTGCGGCCCTCTCCGAACCTCCGCCCTCCCGGCTGCGTCGCTGGTGGAGCCGAAGGGTGGTGGTGCGGGACGAGAGCATGCTCCCGACGCTGCGGCCGGGCGACCGTCTGCTGGTCGACTGCCGCGCCTACCGGGACCGGCCGCCTCGGGTCGGGGAGGTCGTGGTCTTGGTCGACCCCGAGGACGCGGCCCGCTGGCTCGTGAAGCGCGTCTCGCAGGTCGACCCTTCGGCAGGGTCGGTCGAGGTCCGGGGGGACGCGGCGGAGAGCGCGCGCGACAGCCGACGCTTCGGGCCCGTGCCGACGAGCTCGCTCATCGGACGGGTCTACCGGTGCTACTTCCCGGCCGACCGACGCCGGGACCTCTAAGGGAAGCGAGCGACCGGCCGGCGCTCCGCAAGCGAGCGAGCGGGCGCGCTAGTCCCGGATCCCTTCGGTCGTGAGCGAGAAGACCGCCTCGCCCTCGGGGAGGTTCGGCGAGTCGATCAGCCGCGCGATACGCTTCGGGGGCTTCGACTTCCGTAAGTAGACGCGGTACGTCGCCGCGTGGGCGACGATGTTCCCTCCGATCGGCCGGGTCGGGTCGCCGAAGAGGATATCCGGTCGGGCCGACACCTGGTTCGTGACGACGATCGCCGCGTTGTAGGTATCCGAGAAGCGGAGGAGCTCGTGGAGGTGACGGTTCAGGTGCTGCTGCCGGGGCGCGAGCTCGGCCCGACCGAGGTACTCCGAGCGGAAGTGCGCGGTCAGCGAGTCGACCACGAGGAGCCGGATCGGCTTCTCGCGGGCGAGCTCCTGCGCCTTCTGGACGAGGAGCATCTGGTGGTTCGAATTGAACGCGCGCGCGACATGGATGTGACCGAGCGCCTCCTCCGGGTCGAGGCCGACGCCCTTCGCCATGTCGACGATGCGCTCCGGACGGAACGTGCTCTCGGTGTCGATGTAGACGACCTCGCCCGAGAGGCCCCCTTGGGCGGGCGGAAGCTGGACGTCCACCGCGACCTGGTGGCCGATCTGGGTCTTCCCGGTCCCGAACTCCCCGGAGAATTCGGTGATCGCCTGCGTCTCGACCCCGCCGCCGAGGAGCTCGTCGAGCGCCTTCGAGTTGGTCGTGATCCGCCCGAGCTTCTTGCGTCGCTCGAGCAGCGTCGTGCCGCTCTCGAACCCTCCGACGTCCGCCTTCCGGCGGGCCTCGCCGATGATCCGCTGGGCGATCGCCACGCCGATCTCTGCGGCCTCCGCGACGTCGCCCGGCGAGGCGACGGCGAGTTCCATCAGGTCGGTGTAGCCGCTCTCGCGCAGCTTCTCGGCGGTGATCCCGCCGATCCCGGGCAGGTCCTCGAGGGCGACCGCGGGCTTCGGGGCCGGTGGGGTCTCCTCCGCGCCGGCGGTCTTCGAGCTCGGTTTCGTAGGCACGTTCGACCGACCGGGGCGCGGGGAGATAAGGGTACGGGAGGGGTCGCGAAACGGTGAACGCTGGACCGATCCTATCCGGACCGGGAGAGCGGGGCGAACGGCTCCCCCGTGAGGCGCTGGTAGACGGTCGTGTAGAGACGGCTCACCTCGTCCACGAGGAGCGGCGGGAGCGCCGGTATCGGAGGCTCGGGCGCGCCCGCGGCGCGGGCTTTGAGGAGCGCGTCGTAGTAGCCGGTCTGGCGGTAGTGCTGGCGGACGAACTCCTTCGAGAAATCGACCTGCCGGCCGCGCTCGTAGGCGGCCTGGTCCCAGAACCGGTCCTCGTCGGCCGTACCGAACGTGTCGACGAGCATGAGGACGCCGTTCGTATCGACCGCGAACTCCTTCTTCCCGTCGACGTGGATGAGGCCCCGCGGACCGATCTCCTTCTGCATCGCGGCGTCGACCTTGAGGACCGTCTCGCGGATCGTGTCGAGCTCCTTCGCGGAGAGCGTCGAGAGCGAGAGCGCCTCCGGGACGGTGAGGAGGCGGTCGACCGGCTCGAGCTTCGTCGTCACCTCGAAGTGCGGCTCGGGAAGCGGCATCGCGTACGTGAGCGTCTTCCCTTTGGGGAACCCAAGCTCCTCGGCCGAGACCTTGCCCGCCTTCACCCGGTCCCACATCGACCCGGCGAGGTAGTAGCGCATGATGACCTCGAGCGGCACGAGGTAGTTCTTCGGGTGGGGGCCGAGGGTCGCCGGGTTCGGGACGACCTGGACGCGCTTCACGCGCATCGCGGTCGGTCCGGCGAGGCTCAGGTAGTGGTGCGGGACGCCGATACGGGAGCAGAGCTCGAACCAGAACGCGGCGGTACGCGCGAGGGTCTCTCCCTTGTGCGGGATCTCGCTCGGGATGTGCTTGTCGAAGACCGAGATGTCGTTCGTGAACCGGAACTCGAGCTCGGTTGGAGAGATCTCGTAGACCTCCTTCACCTTCCCTCGACGGAGGAACTTGGGGGCAGGGGACGAGGCAGGGCTCGGGGTCTTCGCCATGGCGAGCGAGGAGCTCGGGGCAGTTTAAGGTCAGCGCCCCGGTCCCGGGCGGTCGGCCGACTTCGACCACATCGTGCGGACGAACCTCGACGAGTAGGACGCGGGGAATTGTCCCTCGCGCAATCGCGTTTCTCCGTCTGCACCTCCCCGGAAATTCGCCAGCCTTAAGCCCGCATCCGGGTGACGAGCCCGATGATCGTCCGCACCGGGCTCACGGGACCGTTCCCCCGCTCCGAGGCGCTGGTGACCGCGACCCGGGACCTCGACCGGGGTCGGGTGACCGCGGACGTCGTCGAAGAACGGTTCGTGACGACGGAAGCGGAGGTCGTCGCGCTCGAACATCGCCTCGGGTTCGACGAGCGGACCGCGGGGTACCTCCGCTGGCCGGACCTCTTCCGACCGTTCGCCGAAACGTGGGAAGGGTTCAGCGTCGGCCCGCTCACCCGCTGGCTCGAGACGAACACCTTCTACCGTCAGCCGATCCTGCTCGCTCCGCCCGGCCGGACCCCGGGCGCCTTCGCGGCGCGGCTCCCACCCCCCCTCCAACGCTCCCCCGCGGACGCGCGTGTCCTGCTCCCGGGACCTTACACCTTCTCGGTGATGCTCGACAACCGTTCGGGCGAGACCGAGAGCGCGCTCATCCACCGGCTCGGCCGGCTCCTCGGCGACGAGGTGAAGGAGCTTCGGGAACGGGGGTTCGCGACGTTCCTCTTTTCCGAGCCCCAGCTCGTCGTCCGCCCGCCCGAGGGCCCGCGCGCGGAGGCGGTGGTCGCCGGCTACCGCGCGGTCGAGGCCGCGCTCGGAGGGGGCACATCCATCGTATGGACGTACGGCGCGGACGCGCGCTCCGCGTTCCCCCTCCTCGACCGGCTCCCCGTGTCGGTGGTCGGGGTCGACCTCGCCGAGGCAGAGGTCGACCAACTCCCCGACGGGCCGTCGCGCACCGGGTTGGGGCTCGGGGTCGTCGACCCGCGCACCACCCTCGAAGAGGACCCCGCGGAGGTCGCTCGCGTCGTGCGTGCCGCGTACGCGCGCCGCCACCCGAGCGCCGTGTGGCTCGGCCCGGGCGCTCCGCTTGACCTGCTTCCGTGGGAGCCGGCGACCCGGAAGCTCCACGTCCTTCCGGCGGTCCGCCGGGCGCTTTCGGAGGGGTCCGCGTGACGCGAGGGCTCTTCCCGACGCAGGAGATCGGGAGCCTCGCGAAGCCGCGGTGGCAACTCCTCGGCCAGCGGTCGGAGCCGCTCGACGAGAGCGCGAAGGAGGAGCTGAGGAGCTGGGACGCGCGCATCGGGTTCGCGGCCGAAGCGCCCGAGGTCCGCGACGCGCTCCTGGACGGTCGGCCGAGGGACACGAGCCCCGACGCGGTCCGGGACCTGGGCGCCCTCTTCGGCCTACGGTTCCTCGAGACGGTCGGGCTCGACCGGGTCTACGACGGGGAAGCTCGTCGCATCGAGATGTACGAGTTCCCGATCCGCCAGATGCGCGGCTTCCGTTTCGGAGGCCATGTCCGCTCGTTCGACAACAAGTACTACCTCAAGGCGGCCGTGACGGACGAGGTCCGCCTGGACCGGCCGTACCACGTGGATGAGTTCGAGTTCGTGAAGGGTCACGCACGAGCGGAGCCGAAGCTACCGGTCACGGGCCCGTACACCCTCGCCGACTGGTCGTACAACGAGTTCTACCTCGCCCGTCAACCCGGCTGGAAGGGCCGGGCGGCGCGGCGGGCCGCGCAGCAGGAGTTCGTGGTCGACCTCGCGCGTCGGGCGGTCCGGCCCACGTTGAGCGCGCTCATCGACCGGGGATGCCGGGTCATCCAGATCGACGAGCCGGCCGCGGGCACCCACCCGGACGAGGCGGCGGTCGTGGTCGACGGGTTCAACGCCGCGACGGAAGGCCTGGACGCCGAGTTCACGATGCACATCTGTTACTCGAACTACGCCGACCTCCTTCCGACGCTCCTCGAGGCGAAGCGGTGCCGGCAGTGGGCGTGGGAGTTCGCGAACCGGGACGCGCCGGGGCACGACGGCTACGCGGTCCTCAAGCTCCTCGCAGAGTACGGCGACCGGCGGGACGTCGGCCTCGGCGCCGTCGACGTTCATCGCGACGCGGTCGAGCCGCCCGAGGTCGTGGCCGAGCGGGTCGGCCGGGCCGCGAAGTACCTCGGCGACCCGCACCGGGTCTGGGTGAACCCCGACTGCGGGCTCCGTACGCGCAGCCTCTCGGTCGCCCGCGCGAAGCTCGAATCGGTCGTGAACGGGGCGGCGCTGGCGCGCGCCGAGTTCGAGAGCCCACGACGCTCAGCCGGTCAGGGGGCCGAGAGGACCTCGGCACCGGCCGGTACCACGAGGACCGTGTGCTCGGCCTGGGCCACCATGCCGTGCCCGCGCTCGACGAACACCGGGTACGACTGGAGCTGGCGCCGCACCCGGGCGAACGCGTTCTGCTCTTCGGGGGAGACGACCCACCGCGTGGCGAACGGAAGGGTCCGGAACCGCCCGAAGAGGGCGGCGACCGCCGGGTCGGCCGTCCCCGGGTCGCGGCGGAACCGTACGATGTTGCCGAACGGGCCGTTCCCGATCGACCCCATCCCGTTGGTGGCGAACGGCTCGATCGCGATCACCTCGCCCTCCTCGAGGAGGTCGGCGCTCATCCCGGGCACGTTCGGGATCGACTTGCCGGCATGCAGGAGGTACCGTTCGATCGAGTGCCCGGTCAGGTCGACGATCGGCTTCAGGCCCCGTGCACGGATCGCCTCGGCGATCGCGCGGGAGACGTCGTCCACCCGGGCCCCGGCCCGCACGCGCGCGATCCCCGCCGCGCGGCCTTCGCGGGCGGCACGGATCAGGTGGTCGTACCGGTGCGTCCCGCCGACCTCGACCGAATCGGCCGTGTCGGCGATCGCCCCGTCCAGGTGGGCCCCGACGTCGACCTTGAGGAGGTCGCCCTCCACGAGCGTGACCGTGTCCTCGGGACCCGGTGTGAAGTGGGCCGCTTCGTCGTTGCGCGAAAGGTTCGCGGGGAACGCCGGCGCCGCGCCTTCCGAACGGATGAACGCCTCGACCGCCTCCGCCACGTCCACGAGCCGGGCGCCCGGGACGGCGAGACGGAGCCCGAGCTCCCGGGCCTTCGCCGCGATCCGGGCGGCCTCGCGCCACCGGTCCAGGTCCGCAGGGTATCGTGCCATGCCGTTCCCTCAGCTCCTCACGACCACGCGCGGTTCGGGTCCGATCAGGTCGACCACGGTCGATGGCTCTCCCGAACCGGTAGGGACCGCCGGTAGGTAAACGCTCACGGCCCCGCCGAACGCACGACGGGCCTCGGCGACCGTCCGGGCGGGCGGCTCACCGTGCCGGTTCGCAGAGGTGGCGGTCACGGGCCCGGCCGCGCGCGCGAGCTCGCGCGCCACCGGATGGTCCGGCACCCTAAACCCGATCGTCGAGCCCCCGCCCACGCTCGGCGCGAACCGACGGTACGCCTCGGGGGACGGGAGCAGAACGACCGTGTAGGGTCCGGGGAGACGGCGCCGCAGGAACCGACGGGCCATCGACGAGACGAGGGCGTAGCGCTCGACCTCCTCGGTCGAGCTCACGCAGACCGAGATGGGTTGTGAGGGGGAGCGACCCTTCGCCGCAATCAGCTTCCGCACGGCGGCGCGGTCGCTCGCGAGCGCGCCGAGACCGAGGAGGGTGTCCGTCGGGTAGACGACGAGCCCGCCCCGTTGGAGCGCCTTCGCGGCGTTCGAGAGCGCGGCCCCCATCGCACTTGCTCTAGCAGTACTCCTCGCCGACGCGCGAGTAGGCAAGGTACTCTTCGGGGGTGAAGTAGAGCGCGAGCTCCCGCTCGGCCGATGCGGGTGAGTCGGAAGCGTGGAGGAGGTTCGGGGTGATCGCGATGGCGAGGTCCCCGCGAACGGTGCCGGGGGCCGCGGTCTGAGGGTTGGTCGACCCCGTGAGGAGCCGAACGACGGCGATCGCCGAGCGGCCCTCGATCGCGAGCGCGACCACGGGCCCCGACGTGATGTGCTGGACGAGGCCCGGGTAGAACGGCTTGCCCTGGTGCTCCGCGTAGTGGCGCTGCGCGAGCTCGGGGGTCACCCGGAGCATCTTCACGGCGACGATCTTGAGGCCTTTCCGTTCGAACCGGGTGAGGATCTCCCCGATCATGCCTCGGCGCACTCCGTCCGGTTTCACGAGCGCAAAGGTCCGCTCGACCGCCCCTTCGGCCATCGGCCCGCCGAGCCCGACCGGGGGTTAAGGTTTCGCGCTCGCGCGCTCCCGGCTCCTCCCGACACCACCCTGGACCCGGGGAGGACCGGCGCGCCCTCACGTGGCCCGTGCGTCACACCCTTCGAACCAGGGACACCGGGCGCACCGGGCCCGGGAGGGCGTGGCCCGTCCGTCGTACGGCCGAAGGAGCTGGTCCCGGACCGCCAGGAGCTCGTCCCGGGCGCGGTCGTCCCACCGGACCCGGAACTCCCCGTTCGAGTAGCGCAGCACCCCGTACGGGGGGGTGACCCCGGTCGTCTCCTCGACGAGCAGGCAGTACGCGCGGACCTGGACCACGTGGGAGGGAGTCGGGCCCCGCGGCGGGGTCGACCGGCTCTTGAACTCGACCGGGACGAGCCGACCGTCCCGAAGCCGGCGAAGTTCGTCCGGTCGCCCCACGAGACCGTACCGTTCCGACCGGAGCGTCGCCGGGCGGCCGGCGTCGACCGCGACGAGCTGGCCGCGGGCATTGTCGTCCCGGCGCCGGGAGAGCGCGTGGAGCGCCCACGCCACGAGAGCGACCCCCACGACCGCCACGGCCCCCGCGACGAGGACCGGGACCGTCAGCGAAGGAACGTCCACCATACCCCCAGGGCGACCAGCGCGAGGCCGAGGAGGAGCACGCCCCAGTACGTTCCTCCGCGTTCGGCGCGGTGCCGTTCGGCGGTCAGGATCCGGTTATGGTAGCGGACCCCAACGAGCGTGCTCCGCTCGGAGGAGCGGCTCGGGCCGTCGGCGAGAGGATGATGCCGGTACCAGTGCGAGCGGGGGCAATACACGTACTCCGCGAGGTCGGACGCGGAGGTCCAGCGCTCGTCGGGGCCCATGCGGCGGGACGCGGCTCGCGCGAGGGCTTACCGATTCCGTTCCACGGGCATCCCGAGGGGGAGCGGGCGCGCTCACTCGGGGGTCGTGGGCTCGGCCTTCTTCCGGGGGCGCCGGGGCTTCGCGGCGGGCGCGGGGGAAGGGGTCGTCGGTTCGGGGCTCGGAGCGCCCTCCTTCGCAGGGGGCGCAGCCTCGGGAACCGGGGACGGCTCGACGGCCGGTGTGGCGGGCGGGGTGGACGGGGCCGCGACCACGGGTCGGCGGGCTCCGGAACGGGTCCGGCCGGCCTTTTGACCCGGCGCGGCGGACGTGACCTTCTGGGCGGACGAACGGTCCGCGGCGCGTTTCAGTTCGTGCGCGCGGGTCCACTTGAAGCGGTGGCCGACGCGGTGGAGATGGAGCTGCTGCTTGCGGCAGGAGGAGGTGCAGAAGTGGAAGACGGTGCCGTCCCGCTTCACGAACATCATCCCCGTGCCCGGCTCGATCTCCTGGGCGCAGAACGAGCACTGACGTTTGACGACCATCGGTGACCTCCCTCGCTCCCTACCGGACGGAGAGCTTGCGCGCCTCGCGCGCCGTCTCCCGGAGGATCAGCACGTCCCCGAGGCGGATCGGCCCGGCGACGTTGCGCGTGATGATCTTGCCGCGGTCGCGGCCGGCGAGGACGCGCACCTTCACCTGCGTCGCCTCTCCCGCCATGCCGGTACGGCCGACGAGCTCGACGACCTCGGCCGGCGAGCCCTTCTCTTCCGCCATCGTTCCCTCGTGTTCGTCGCTCGGCTACCGGCTCACTTCTTGAGGGTCGGGAACGCCGTGGTGAGCTCCTCGAGGAGGGTTCGGGCCTCGCCCGGCTCCACGACCGCCACGCTCGCGGCGGACTTCGAGAGGCCGGCGGACTGGCCGAGCCGCTGCTTCTTCGGGACGTAGAGGTACGGGATCCGCTTCTCCTCGCAGAGCATCGGAATGTGGACAAGGATCTCGACCGGGTCGACGTCCTCGGCCATGATCACGAGCTTCGCCTCCGCCCGCTCGCTCGACTTGGTCACTTCATTCGTGCCGACCCGGACCTTCCCGGTCTCGCTCGCCACCTGAACGAGCTGGAGGGCTTTGTCGGCGAGGTCGCTCGGGGTCTCGAATCGTACGTAAATCGGTCGCGCCATCTTCGTTCCTCGCGTCAGCGGAACCCCCGGATCGGGGGGTCCTCGGCTCACGGGTGGGGCCGTCTACGGACTAGGCTATTTAACGATGCGCCGCACGCAGCCTCGTTCGGCCACCCGGGTTCGCCGAGGAACGCAAGCCGCCGACCCCCGCCCTCTCAGGAGCTCGGGGGAGAGGGGGCCGCGAACGAGGCCGGTGCGAGCTGGGGGTGGGATGCGAAGTAGCGCCGAGCCGGCTCGACGAGCCGGTTGAGCGCCTCCGTGACGGCTCCCTTCAGGTCCTGGGGATGGAGGAGACCCGCCGCCCAGCTCGCGAGGAACTCCTTCTCGGTCGTGAACTCGAGCGGGCCACCGTACTTCGCCGGACGCTCGACGCGGAGGCGACCCTCCCACGGCATCACGATGAAGCGCACGACCTCGACGATCGGGTTCCCGTCGACCTCCTTCGCCGGGCAGAACGCGCCCTGGACCCGCTCCGCGATGAGCTCCCGGGTCGCCGGGATCGGGATCCCGGACCCGGGTCGGACTTCGACATCTTCCGCTCGACCGTTCCGTCGGTCGGGTCCATCCGGCCCCCACCCCTCAGGGACGAGAGGAGAGGGGTGTGGACCGCCGTCGGCACCGGCCAGTGGTAGTGGTGCGCGACCTCCCGGGCCAGGACGTGGCCCCGACGCTGGTCCATGCCCCCGTAGGCGAGGTCGACCGGGAGCTCGAAGATGTCCGCGACCTGCATCGCCGGGTAGTAGAGCCAGGAAGTGTCGAGGGTCGACTCCTCCTCGCTCCGTCCCATGATCGACATCGCCCGCTTCGTCCGGGCGAGGCTGGTCGCCTTCGCGACCCGCACGACCCGCGCCCAGTAATCGGCGGTGCCGGTGAGCTCGTGCGACCACCGGAAGCGGACGTGCTCCGTGTCGGCGCCGAGCGCAGAGAACGTCGCCTGCATGTACCGTCCCGCCGCGACGATGCGGTCGAGGTCGCCACCGAGCTTGCCGTTGATCCAGGCGTGCCAGTCGGCCAGGAAGACCGTGACGTCGCAGCCGGCCTCGGCGAGGTCGAGGACCTTGCGGGTCGTGATGAGGTGGGCGACCGTGAGGGAGCCCGACGGCTCGAACCCGATGTACGCCCGCGGGCGGGCCGTAGAGGCGAGGAGGGCGCGCACCTCCTCTTCGGTGACGACCTCGTCGGTGTGCCGGACGATCCGGGCCAGCCGCTCGTCGATGTCCATCGCCGAGACGCAGGGCTGTCCGTATTTATCCGATAGAGGTCCGCGACCTCCCGGCGGGAGCGGCCGGTTCGTGCGCGCCCGGACTTATTAAGACCCCCCGAGCTGCTAGTAATGAACCCCCGTCCATGGACGAATCGACCGAGACCGTTGCCCCGGTGGC
The DNA here is from genome assembly GCA_963735185.1 of uncultured Thermoplasmata archaeon. Taxonomy (GTDB): domain Archaea; phylum Thermoplasmatota; class Thermoplasmata; order Lutacidiplasmatales; family UBA184; genus Lutacidiplasma. The sequence continues at coordinate 886,491 of CAVTJV010000007.1, read as the reverse complement.
CGCGCCGGCCAGCGCCCCGGCCGAGGAGCTCGCCCGTGCCCTCGGGGTCAGTCTCGATGCGGCCGAACGGCTCGTAAAGGCCGGTGCCACCACCCCCTCCGCCGCCCGGCAACTCTCCCCCGAGGCGCTCTCCGACCTCGGCATCTCCGCAGAGGAGGCGGCGAGGCTTCAGCCCGCCGCACCGGAGCCGACGGCGGCCCCGATGGCGGAGACGACGCCGGAGCCCGTAGCCGAGTCGACCTCGGTGCCCGTCGCCCCGTCGGCCCCGTCACCTACTCCCACGCCGGCGCCCGAGCCGGCGGCGGGACCCGCGCCCCTCGACTCGGACCAGATTGTCGAGCGTTGGGCGGGCACGGTCCGTCGCCCCGACCGGAGCCGCCACCGACGGCCCGCGGTCGCTCCGAAGGAGTCGGCCGAGGTCCTGCGGAAGTGGGTCGACGGCGACGACCGGGCGATGGAGGATTGGATCCACGCTTCCGAGACCGACCGGTTGGTGCCCGCGACCCCGCTCGTCAGCACCCCCTCCTCACCCGGGCCGACCGAGGGCCCGGCCGCTCCGACCGCGGCCGAGGCCGCGGCGACCGCCCCCGTCCTGGCCCGGGAGGAGACGGTCGTGCGGTGGCTCACGGGGCTTCTCGACCGGGTCAAGAGCGAGCAGTTCGACCCGTCGACGATGATCCAGGAGGTCCAGGACCTCCAGCGCCAGCTGTTCGACGAGCGGACGAAGCGCAAGCAGCTCGAGGACGAGGTCGAGCACGTGAAACGCGGCTCGATCGCCGTCATCAAGTACGTCCGATCGCACGAGGCAAAGGAACGCGAGATCTCGCTGCGCGCGAAGGACGACGAGATCGCCGAGCTCAAGCTCCGCCTCCTCGCCGTCGAGGGCGTGGACGGGCAACGGGCGCCCTCCCCCTCCGCGCCCGCGGGCCCCCGGCCGGAGGCCCCTCGTCGGTCAGCGCCACCGCGGCCGACGCGGTCGAGAAGGCGACCCGCGAACTCGACCAGCGGCTGCGCGAGGAGTTCGCGCAGCGCGAGCACGAGTTCATCGAGCGGGAGACGGAGCTCCGCCGTCGCATCGTGCAGCTCGAGGGCGACGTCCGCAGCCTCTCGAGCCAGAAGGAGCTCGCCCGCGACTGCGAGTCGATCCTCACAGGGGAGCGGGGCCCGGTCGCGGAGGACCTCGCCCGTCGCCTCGAGGAGGTCCATCAGCAGGAACGGGACCTGGTCGCCCGCGAGAACGAGCTGAGGACCCGGTTCGAGGAGATCCGGATCAACGCCGAGGAGAACGAACGCCGTCGCGGACTGCTCGAGTTCAAGGAAGGGGAGCTCGCGGCGTTCGACCAGCAGCTGCAGACGCGCCGTCAGGCGCTCGATATCCAGTCCCGCCGCATCGAGGAACAGCGCCGCGAGCTGGGCCCGGCCGGCACGGCGCCGGGCGATGAGGCCCGCCGTATGGAGGACCTCCGCCACCAGCTCTCGCAGAAGGAAGCCGAGCTCCGCGCTCGGGAGGGGCAGTTGGCCCAGCGGGTCCAGGAGCTGGAGCGGATGAGCGGCGCTACCGCCGAGGCGGAAGCGAACAAGATGCAGGCCGAGGCCGTCGCGACGGTCAGCGAGACGAAGGTGAAGAGCGGGATCCGGCGCCTGGACGACCTGCTCTACGGGGGGTTCCCCGTCGGCTCGCAGATCCTCATCAACGGACCGGCGCACACGGGAAAGGACGTGCTCGCCCGCCTCTTCTCCGCCGAGGGGCTCCGGCTCGGGGTCCCGTCGATCTGGGTCATCACCGACAAGACGTACCTCCAGGTCCGGGAGGACCTCGCGGGGCTCTACCCCGGGTTCGCGGAGGCGGAGAAGAAGGGGATGCTCCGCTACGCCGACCTGTACTCCCGCGCGGTCGGCGCCACACCGACCGGCGTCGGCGTCCGGTTCCTCTCCTCCACGGACAAGAACGTCCTCGACCAGCTCTCCGAGACCGTCCGGTCCTACGCGGAGGAGCTCAAGGAGAAGTTCTCGACGTACCGGCTCATCTTCGAGTCGGTCTCCACGGTCACCGCCTACCTCGACACCTCCGCGACGTTCCGGTTCCTCCAGCCGTTCGTGGGACGGCGGAAGATCGACGGGGCGGTCAGCTACTACATGCTCGACAGCGGCATGCACACCCAGAGCGACCTCGAGACCCTCGAGCACATGGTCGACGGCTCGATCAACCTCAAGGTCGAGCAGATGAAGACGCTCCTCGCGATCAAGGGGATCGGGGAAGCACAGGCGCGCTCGTGGGTCGGCTACACGTTCACGAAGCGCTCGTTCAACCTCGGGTCGTTCTCCCTCGAGCACATCCGATAGATCCTCGACCGACCGGTCGGCGACCCGCGAGCCCGGGGCGGCCCACGAACCGCCCGGCGGACCTAGCCAAGGGCTATGTACGAGCCCCGGCGTCGACTCTTCGCTAGGCTAGACCGGGGGGTTGGGCGTCCCCTTACACACCGAAACCGTCCTTAGCGGGGGTGACAGGCAGGAGCGACGTTCGGACGGATTGTGCGTCTCGTGGCGCCTCGCAGACGCTCTGTTCCGCCGGGCCGCGGGTGTTGCGACGGGCGCTCGGAGGAGCGCTCTAGCGGCTATCCATCACGGGCACCGGGTCAGGTCCTGACGGGAGCAGCCTTACCGTGACCCGTCGACGCTGGCGGGGCGACGGGGCCGAGAGGCACACGGGGTCTCCGTGCGGTCCGTTCGAACGGCAATCCTGCTGGCCTAGCATGCCCGACGGACGTTGCGGGAGCTTTAAATAGGGGGAGCCCGCGTTTTCACGATACCGTGCCGGCCATGCACACCTACGTCGACCTCTACTTCACGCCCGAGAGCGTGTCCCCCCTCGAGCTCTCCGACCGCCTTCGCGCGGTCGCCGGTCTATCGTTCATCATCGGCAACCACGACCTCGTCTTCGAATGGGACTTCGAGCGAGAGTTCCAGGAGCGCCTATCGAAGATCCACGAGGCGCTCAAGGGAACCGGGGTCCTCTACCGAGTCGCCACCGTCCAGGACGAACCGGGGTTCATCGCGCCGATTCCCTGGCCCCCGCCGATGCCGCGTCGGGACCCGGAGCACCCCGGGTTCTGAGACGCCCCCCCACCCCCCCATTTCCTGTGGAGCGGGTTCCTACCAACCTTCGTCCGCAGGGTCCACCGCATCGCGTTCGAGAACGGCCCGTCGCTCGGCCGGGATCTCCTGCTTCTCTCCTTTCGAGTAGTCATAGACCACGCTGACGGTCCGACCCCGGGCGGTGACGGTGGACGCGCCGGCGAGTGTGAAGCGGTAGAGGAGGGTGAAGCTCGTGCGGCCGAGCGGACGTGCCGGCGCAACCTCTCCGATAAGCTCCGCTCCGTACGCCACCGGCGCAAGGTAGCGGCATGCCGCTTCGGCGATGATGAGGTCGATCTGGGTAGGGTCGGTGCTGTGGAGTAGGGGTAGGTAGTAGTCGCATCGTAGGGTTTCCATGTAGACGAAATAGGCGGCGTGGTTGAGGTGGTTCAGCACGTCGAGGTCGTGGTACGGTACGTAGAAACGTCGGGAGACCGGCCAGGGACGTCCCGTGACCGGTGAGGGCTGTGGGGGCATGACATCGGAAGAAGGGCCACGGTCCCTATATGGCCTCGAGTAGCTACGTCGCCCCAGTCGATCCCGGAGGGATGGGTCATGGCAGGGCAGGGGGCACGCACCGGTTCCAGTGGAAGCGGGGGGGTGGGTGGGTCCGCGACCCCGCCTGCGGCCCCGGGAGAGATGGCGGCCACGGTCGCCCGCGTCCGCGACGCGGTCCGGCGACACTCGACTCGCTTCGAGCACGCGATTCCGCTGATCGCGAGCGAGAACCTCCTCTCGCCGTACGCGAAGGAGCTCCTGATCAGCGACTTCCACTCCCGATACGCCGAGGGGCTTCCCGGCGAGCGGTACTACGAGGGGAACGAGCAGGTCGATGAGGTCGAGGAGATCTGCCTCGCGCTCGCGAAGCGCCTCTTCCGGTGCTCGTTCGCGGACGTCCGTCCGATATCGGGCACCGTCGCCAACATGGCGGTCCTGAAGGCGCTCGCCGAGCCCGGCGACCTCGTCGGGACGAGCCGTCTCGCGGACGGGGCCCACATCTCGAGCGCGTCGTTCGGCGCGTTCGGGCTGCGCGGCGTGAAGCCCGTCTACTACGCCTGGGACGAGGAGCGGATGACGATTGACGTCGCGCGCACGCGGGAGATCCTGCGGGCGGTCCGTCCGAAGGTCTGTCTGTTCGGGCTCTCGCTCTTCCTGTTCCCGATGCCGCTCGAGGAGCTGCGACCCACCCTCGAGGAGATCGGCGCCCGCGGCTGGTACGACGCAGCGCACGTCCTCGGGCTGATCGGCGGAGGCCAGTTCCAGGACCCGCTCCACGAAGGGTGCACCGTGATGAGCGCCTCCACGCACAAGACCCTCCCGGGCCCCCAGCACGGGATCCTCCTCGGCTCGATGGAGGACCCGCTGGTCGTCAAGCGCCTGCAGGGCGGCGCGTTCCCCGGCGTGACGAGCAACCACCACCTGAACGCGATGGCCGCGCTCGCGGTCAGCCTCGCGGAGCATATCGAGTTCGGGCGGGAGTACGCCCGGCAGACCGTGGCGAACGCCCGCGCCCTCGCCCAGGCGCTCCACGACCGGGGGTTCGACGTGCTCGCGCCCGACCTCGGGTTCACCCGCTCCCATACGATCGCCGTGCGCGTCGAGAAGGAAGGTGGGGGCGAGCGGGTGGCGAAGCGGCTCGCGGACTCGGGGGTCATCTCGAACAAGAACCTCCTTCCCGGTGACAAGAGCCCGAAGCACCCCGGCGGACTACGCCTCGGCACGCCCGAGGTCACCCGGCTCGGGATGCGCGAGAAGGAGATGGTACAGGTCGCCGAGCTGTTCGAGGACCTGCTCCACCGCGGGAAGAGCGAGGCGGACGTCGCGCGCGCGGCCGCGCAGCTGAAGAGCGGGTTCACGACCTTGAAGTTCTGCTTCGGGGCCGGCGAGGCGGCGTACCGGTTCTACGACCTCGTCGGGCGGGACCCGAGCTGACCGGTCGAACCGCCGTCGTCAGGGGACTCGCGCATCGTCGTGGTCGTCCTCGACCGCCGCGTCGCGGCGGGCGAGCCCTCGCTCGAGGGCTTCCTCGTCGAGCGTGACCTTCGGCTCCCGGTTCGGACGGTCGGCGACGGCGAACCGCGCCCGTCCCCCCTCCCCGAGGGTGACGGTGAGCGTCCCGTCGGTCACGAGGGACGCGACCCAGTCGGCGAGAGCGGGGGGCGCCGGAGGCGGTTCCCACGCGTCCTCGATCTCGGGAAGGGCGAGCGGACCGGCTCGCCGCACGAGGTCGACGACCGCTTCCCGACCCTCGGCGAGCCGCCGAAGTTCCTCCTCCGCCTCGGTGCGCTCCGGAGATGCGCGCGCCCGACCGCCGGTTCCGATGGCCACGATCCCGACGACCGCCCCGACCGCGAGCAGGGCGACCGCCGCGAGGACGAACGGAGAGAGGGATGGGGCCGGAGGCGGTGGCGCGGTCGCGAGCGCGGGCACCGGGACCGGGCCGAGGAGGGTCGTCTGGGATTCGTCCAGGACCACGACCGTGCCGCTCCCCGGGTCGGGAGCCGAGTAGTTCACCCACGCCCCCGTCGTGCCCCCGGTCGTCCAGGTCACCGGCACGAACGTCTGGCTCACCGAGGTGCCGGTTGAGTACTCGACGATGAGGAACGCTCCCGGCGTCGGGTCGCCGAACCGGTCGCGGACATGCCAGAACGTGTCGTTCGCCCGCTCCCCCGATTGGTTCGTGACGTGCGCGTAGAGCACGAGGTGCTCGAGGTCGGGGAGAGCCTCCAGCGTGACGGGGGCGGGAACGGTGGGGAGGAGCGGACCGAACAGCCGGACGGTCACGGGAACCGCGGAGGCGATGCTGACGGACAGGTCGAGCACGCCGCCGTTCCACGCGTCGGAGGGGACCGAGAACGTCCCGTTCGGCGAACGGACGAGTGGGCCGGTCGTCGAGGCATTGACCCAGGCCCGGACGTTCGAGCCGTTGGTGCTCTCGGTGACCGTTACGTCGCACGCGGTCGCGAACGTGGTCGCGCGGGCTCCCGTAGCGTTGAGCGCCTGCCAGGCGAACGCGGCCGGGACGCCCACCGTGACCTCGCTCGGGACGGGACCGAGCTCCCGGATCGAGACGGTGGACCCTGCGTCCGCGAGGACGGTCGCTCGAAGGGAGGTGCCCGTCGCGAGCGACGACCCATCCGCCGTCCGCCCGCCCGGCCCACCGGAAAGCCCGAACGACACGATGGTCGCGACCAGGAGCGTGAGCGCGACGAGCACGAGGAGAACGGTTCGAGGCCGTGGATTGCCGAAGAGCGGTTGGTCGTCGGTCACCCGAGTTCTCTCCCCCTCGGACTGGGGACCGGACGCGCGAGTCGTGCCGAGCCGCTTAACGGTATCGTCGTTCGGGGGCGGAGCGGTACCTGGGACGCGGGGCGACCGACGGCCTCTTAGGGGTCGTCGCTTCCCGACCGCGTGCGTTCCCCCACGGTCACCGCGATCACCCTCCCGCGTCTCGCGTCGCTTCCGGCCGAGCGGGAGCAGCTCGAGTACTCCTCCCGGTCGATCGTCGTTACGCAGGACGGTGATCGGTTCCTGCGAGCGTGGGGGACGCCGGACGACCCGTGGGTCCTCTCGGTCGAGCCGAAGGGGCGGCGCTGGCGTGTCGAGGCGTGGGGGGCCGACGGACCGGCCGCGCGGTCCGCGGCACGCGCGCTGTTCTCGCTCGACCACCCGGTCGAGGAGTTCTACCGGCTCGTTCGGGCGGAGCGGACCTTGCGGGGCACCGACCGGCGGTTCCGGGGGTTGCGGATCCCTCGGGACGCGCACATCTACGAGGCGCTCCTCCACGCGATCGTCGGTCAGCAGCTATCGGTGCGCGCGGCGAACGCGATGAAGGAGCGCCTTCTCGAGCGAACGGGAGCGTTCCTGGAGGCGGGCGGGGTGGAGGTCCCTAGGGTCCCGACCCCGGGGGAGCTGAGGGCCCTGGACGTCCCCGGGCTCCGGTCGACCGGGTTGAGCGGCGCCAAGAGCCGCGCTCTGCTCGCGCTCGCGGTGTCCGTCGAGGACGGCTCGCTCCCGTCAACCGGACTATCCTCCGGTCCTCTCGAGACCGCGGTCGAGAGCCTCGACCGGTTGCCCGGGGTCGGCCGCTGGACGGCCGAGAACGCGCTCCTGCGCGGTGTCGGCAGGACCGACGTCTTCATCGCAGGGGACCTCGGGGTCCGCATCGCGCTCGAGGAGTTCGGAGTGCTCCGTCGCTCCGCCCCCGAGAAGCGGGCCCGGGCGTGGGCCGAGCGGTACTACCCCGGTTGGGGGAGTTACGCCACCCTCTACCTCTGGCGGAAGCTCGTCGCCGACCGGGCAGCGGCCGAGTCGGGGTGAACCGGCTCTCTCCCCGCGGCGAGGTCGTCCCCTTCGTCTAGATCGGGGTCGACGACGGACCTCGGAGCGGGAATGTCGCGACGGTCCGGTGGGTCGCTCCGCGAGGGGAAAGCTCGCTCTCCTTGAGGACGAACTCGCTGACCCGGAACCGACGTGGGGCCGGCGGGGGGACGGTCCCGGTGAGGAGCTCCACCGCGCGCCGGTGGTCGGTCGCCGAGCGCACCCGGAACAAAGTGAGATGTGGGGCGAACGTCTCTCGTCGGTCCGGTTCCCCCTCGCCTGTGAGGAGCTCGCGAACGCGGTTCGCGAGCCGGGTGAGCTCGGTCGCGCCTTCGGTGACGCCTACCCACACGACCCGCGGCCGCTCGGGAGATGGGAAGGCGCCTATGCCTTCGAGCACGGCGTCGAACGGCCCGATGGCGGCCCCTAGTGGGGTGAGGGCCTCGACGATCGGTCCGACCCTCTCCCTCGGAATCTCCCCGAGGAAGAGCAGGGTGAGGTGCTCCGGAGCCGGGCCCCGACGAGTTTCCCCGGAGGCGGGGGGGATCTCGACCGCCACGAACGCGCGCACGGCGCGGTCGAGCGAACGCTCGCACTTACCTGTTCGTTTCCCCCGGACGCTCCGTCGACCCGACCGGAAGGCGGAGCGTCCAGACCTGCGCCCGGTCCACTCCGAGGCCCATCGCCCGGAGGACGGTGCGCACGCGGCGGGCGCGGCGAACGTCGCTGACCACGAACAGAACGAACGCTCCTCGGCGCAGCGCCTTCCGAACCCCGTGGCGCACGCGCTCGGGTCGCAGCGCGCCGGAGACCTCGGCCTCGACGTAGACGTCCCGGCCGCGGAAGAACCTCCACGCCCAACCTTGACGGGCTCGCTCGACCTCGGCCGCGAGTTCGGCTGGCACGTGGACCTCGTCCGGGCCGGGAAGCTGACGGAACCGCGCATCCGGGAGGGTGGTATCGAACCGTCCCTGTCGGAGGATTTCGAGGCGGTACCCTCGCCGCGCGAACCGGCGGAATGCCGCCATGAGCAGGGCACGGTGCTCCGCGGTCTCTCGGGTCGCCTCGGTCGGGGCGGTGAGCCCGAGCCGTCGCTCGCCCGCCGCGGTCAGACGGAGACCCCCCGCGCCTTCCTCGAGATAGCCGTCGCGGAAGAGCGTCGCGAGACGGTTGGAGAGCAGGGCCGGGTCGGGGCCCGACCCCGGAAGGGTCGCCGCGACGGTCACGACGTTCTCTCGGTGCAGAGTCGAACCGGCCTCCGCGCTCGAGAGCACGGCCATCAGGAGGCGTTCGGTCGCGTCGTCCGTCGCGACGCTTTCCACCGCCACGGGCGTGTCGACCCCGAACTCGTCTCGGGTCGCGTCGACCGCCTCGTTCCATCGCGCCGGGTCGTTCTCGGGTGGAGACTCCTCGGCGGAGGTGGGGCGCACTCCATCGGAGAGCGGGTCCAGGACCAGTGCCTGACCGGTCGGGAGGTTCGGAAGTAGTTCGGCCGCGTCGGTCGGTCCCAGGCCCAGCCAACCTCCGACCTCCACGGCCGACGGGCGAGGGACGCGGAACGCGACGAACCCGCGGAGCGCGCCCCGCGCGGCGCTTTGCACCTCCCGGGCGAGTCGGTCGGGATACTGCGTCGCGACGACGGTACGGAGACCGAACTTCCGGCCCTCGGTGAGGACCTCGGCGACCAGCCGGGGGGAGATCGCCTGCACCTCGTCGAGAACGACCGACACCGGGACCGGGCGCCCCCGGCGTTCGGCGGTGGCGGCGACCCCGAGGTAGATCCGGCCGAGCAGGAGGGTAGCCGCGAACGCCGCCGCCTCCGGTCCCAGGCTCGCGAACGGCAATCGGACGAGGAGCGAGCGCCCCTCGGTGAGCAGCGCCTCGACCGGCAGACCTCCCTCTTCCGGCGCCAGGAGCTCCCGCAAGGCGGGCACGAGCACCACCTTCGAAAGGCGGGTCGAGGCCGACCATAGGAACTCGGGGTTCCGGCGCACCACGGGCGAGAGCTCGTCGAGGAACCTCGCGAGCTCGACCGACCGGGTCGCGAGGCGGGCCGCGTCCCTTCGGTCGGGGTTCGTGAGCAGGTCGTAGACGTCGGTGAGGGAGCCGCCCGTCTCGAGCGCGAGCCGGACGAAGGTGTCGAAGATCCTCTCGAGACGGAATCCCCAGTAAAGGTCGGTCCCGTCCGGGCTCAGCCGCTTCAACGCGGCGACCAGGTGGGCCGCGGCCCGGTCCCGGGGCCCGTCGGGCACGAGCGCCGCGACCCCCGGTACGGGAGGCAGGGTCGCGTCGACCGCCACCACTCGGAGCCGGGACTCGGGCGAGAGCCGGCCGAGGATGGCGGGAGCGAGGTCCCCGTGCAGGTCGACCACGACCAGGGAGCCTCCTTGGCGCACCACCCGGGCGGCCCAGCGGGCCAGGTACGTCGTCTTCCCGGCGCCCGAAGCCCCGAGGACGATCGCCGGTGTCTCCACCGGGCGTTCCATCCGCACGCCGTCCTTCGGCTCGAGGGAGAGGACCGACCGCGCCGCATCCTCGGGGGGCCGTTCGAACCAGCCATCGGGCGGGACCGTCCGGAGGCCGCCGCGTCGCCAGTCACGCCGGGACCCGAAACGGGCGCTACGAAACGTCGCCGGAAGGCCCACCCTCAAGCTCCACTCGGCCGCGACCGCAGGCCCCAGCGCCCTCCATCGTTGGTCGAGTTCGGCGTTCGACCGGGCCGCGAACCGGAACCGTCGAGCCAACCAGAGGGTGCCATGCCCGGCCGGCACCCAGAACGTCTGGAACCCGAGCCAGCTCTCCGGGCCGATCCCCGCTGCGACCCCGACCCGGTCGACGACCGTTCTCTCCTCGGGGGGGAGGCGGTTTCGAGCCTCCCCAAATCGCACCACGCACCCTATGCGCTCGCAGGGGAACCGAGGAGGAGGGGTCGATGACGGCGAGCGACCCTCCTCGACCCGGACAGAGGCGCCGGCCACGCTCTCTCGAAGGACGTCGAGGATCTCCGTCGGCCGGACGGTGACCCTAGGAAGCGAACGGTCGGACGCCTCTTCAAAGAGGACGGCGGCCGGCTGCGGGGCCGATACGATGAGCCGTGCGAGCTCGGCGTACCATTGTCGTCGTCGTGACGGAGAGCCGTGGCAGAGCACCGTGACCGGATGCGCGGTGCTCACGGTCGGTCGCCGGCCGTCGCCCGCTCCACGAGGGCGTCGACCTCGGCGCGCAGGCCCGCGAGGCCGTTCAAGCGTGCGAACTCGCGCAGCACCGCTGTAGAGACGAGGTGCGGCACGGCCCGGTCGCACTCCCAGAGGCGGACGAGCCAGAGGAGCCGTCCGTCCGGGTAGCGGTAGAGGCGAGCGCGAGGATGGTACGGGCCGGCGATCGGAAGCCGAAGCTCTCCGACCTTTCGCACCCGCGATACCCCGCGGTCAGGAAGGGGTAGGCTCGGAACGGGTTCGGGAGGCGTTGCGACGATGCGCTCGGCATCCAAGGTTTCCAGAACTCCACCGCCCCCTCCCGCGGGTCTCGGGTAGGACGGAGTTGTGCGCGGGGAGGCCCTCTCGTAGAGGGCCCGGGAACGCCCTCCCCAGGACCCGCCCTGCGGCCGGAGCGCCGTGGGGCTGGGGAAGGCGCGCTCCGGCGATCGGCCGGGAAAGTGCTCAGGGCGGGCGCACCTCTCCGCGTTCAGGACCCCCGACGCGTCCGGCCGGGCGTCCGCTCGCGGGAGGCGTCCTCGAAAGACCCCTCGTCCTTCGGGGCGACGCCGGTCACTGGGCGGTTAGAGCCGGGAACGGTGCGCGGAGCGGGAGACCGCGTGCGCGGCCTCGGGGTCCGGGAGACGTTCGGCTCGGGGATGACGGCGAGGCATGTCGGGGTCCGTCGGAGTCCGCGGGAAGATCTAGCGGTCGAACGCGGAGTGAGGCGGAGGGGGCGACGCGCGACGCCATAGGGGTTCACGCCGCCATCGCGGCCGGGGGTTAGGTCGGCTCGCGGGTCGGTGAACGCTGAACGATGAGCCATGAAGGACCCCTTCTAGGTAGGTCCCCTTGGAATCACGGCGGCCCCGCACGAAGCATACCCGTTTCGTACCCGCTCGGGGGAGACGTTCCGAGCCCGATGCGGGGGCTTATTCGTCCCACCGGCTCCCGGGTATGCGCTCATGCATCTGGTACTGGGAGCCACGGGCGGGATTGGGCACTGGACCGTGGTGAAGCTCGTCGAACGCGGCGAGCCAGTCCGGGTTCTCGTTCGAGACCCGGCGAAGTTCCGAGGATCGTGGCCCGAAGCGAAGGGGGTGGAGGTCGTTGTGGGGGACGCCCTCGTAGTGGAGGACGTCCACCGCGCGGCCAAGGACGCCACGACGATCTTCCACTGCGTGAACGTCCCCTATCCGGAGTGGGCGGCGAAGGCGGTCCCGATGCTAGAGAACACGACCTCGGCGGCTCAGGCGGCCGGCGCTCGTGTCGTCTTTCCGGGGAATGTCTACGTCTTCGGTCACGCCCGGACGGAGTTCGTACGGGAGGACCATCCGATGGAACCGCACACCCGCAAGGGGCAGTTGCGACGGCAGATGGAGCAACGCCTCGAGGAGCTCCATCGCTCTCAGGGGCTGGCATTTTCGATTGTCCGAATGCCGGATTTCTATGGCCCGTTCATCGTGAACCGGCTCTACGCGGGGGTATTCCGCAACGCGCTCCAAGGCCGGCCGATGCCCTGGTACGGTGACCTCGACGTCCCGTCCGAGTTCCTGTTCATCCCCGACGGAGGAGAGGCCATGGTTCGGGCGGGATTGGACCCGAGCTCGAACGGAGAGACGTACCACGTTCCAGGGGCGGGCGTGATCACTCCCCGCGAGTTTCTCGGGCTGGTGGCGAAGACCGCCGGGTCCCGGTCGAACCCTCGGGCCATCCCCGGCTGGATGGTCGCCTTGGCCGGGGTCTTCAACGGCGAGGCCCGCGAGTTCCGGGAGATGATGTATCTCAAGCGGGAGCGCTTTATCCTCGACGGCAGCAGGTACCGTCAGAAGTTCGGTGCCATCCCGTCAACTCCGTACGCCACGGGAGTGCACGAGACCTTGGACTGGTTTCGTGCCCATCCCTGACTCGGACCGGGAACGCCACTGTGTGCCGGTCACGAGAGGTCGCATGCGGCTCCCGGGCCGTTTCGTGAATTGAGAGCAGAAAGTTTTGGAAAGGTCCCTCGCACGCCTGGGACACGGTGCTGTCCCCTTGCGGCGATATGGAAGGACCTTTCCGGGGTGGTTGCAAGGGAACGAGGGACTTCCGGGATATTTGAGGCGCGGACGGGGGGTCGTGAAACGGCTCGAGAACGAGCCGTTCCGCCTATCGGGCCCGGTGGGGGTGGGGGTCCGACTCGCCGACCACGATGCGGGGGAGCTCTCCCTGGATGGCGGAAGGCCGTCGCGCGGCCGCCGCCGCCGCTGCCCGACTGGTTTGCGCGGCCCTCGGGAGGAGCCACCGCTCGCCCCAGGCCCGCAGCTCGCGGGTGGCCGGCGCGAGGCCGAGGCCCATCTCGGTGAGCGAGTAGACGACGGAGAACGGCCGGGTGCTGACAACCGTGCGCTGTACGACGCCCTGGCTTTCGAGGAACTTCAAGGTCGCGCTCAGGGTCTTCGCGTTCAGCCGCGGGTTCGACTTCAGGATCTCGCTGAACCGCTGCGGCCCTTCGAGCAGGCGGTGGACGATCGCGAGGCGCCACTCCGTTCCGATGACGCCCACGGCCGCTAGGACCGGGCAAAGGTGTCGTCCGTCGGCCGAGTCGCAGGTCTCCATCGCGCCCGGATGAGCGGGGGCGGTTCGCCGAGAGCGCTCCGTATCCATCGGTCTCCCCTCGTGCCACCTGAACCCGCGGACCCTCTTATAGTTACCGTGTGATAGCAAGTGAATGGTGGTAACTCAAACACGCACGAAGCAGCCTTCGACGAGCGGGCGTACCTTTTCTCCGCGCTCGCCCGTCGGGGCTCGTGCCGATTCGTCGTCGCGAGGTCGAGCTCACGGTCGAGCGTCCGCTCCGCCCGGAGGACCCGTCCGGTGGCGCAGTGCGGCTCTCGGCCAAGTTCGAGCTTCCGCAGGACGGGTCCGTGCCGAACCACTCCGAACTCGCCCGTGCGTTCGACGACCTGCGGGCCGACCTCGACGGCCTCGTGGGAGCTCCGCTGGCCGCGGTCCCGGCCACCCGACCCGACCGCGACCTGACCGAGCTCGTCGAGACGTACCGGCCGCGTCAGCGGGAGCTCGTCGACCTCCTCCTCGGCGAAGGCGAGCTCACTGTGGGCGAGCACGCCTCGCTCGTCGAGTACCTGGGTGCCCCACCCGCACCGGCCGAGGCGCCTTCGCCTCCGGAGGAGCGGAAGTTCGACGCGCCGATCGCCGCGGTGCCGATCGTCGCGGGGCGGGTCGGCGAAGCGGGCCGTCCCGTCAGCGAGCTGCTCCGTCTCTACCAGATCAGCTCGCTCAAGCAGGCCGGCGCCGTGCGCGCCCGCCGGGAGATCTCGTTCGGCGAGTACATGGCCCTCAAGCGGCACTTCCAAGAGGCCGAGGCGAGCGACGAGCGCCGTGAGGGCCCGGGGAACCGTTAGGCGGTCGGACCCGCGCGACCTTTCGCCACGCTGGGCGTCGGGAAGAGGGCGACCGCAAGCATCCCGACGTCCGTGATCCCGTGCTGCATTGCGACCACCCGGGCCCGGCCGGGTCGAACGCGGGAACTCGGGTCGGTCGCGGCGCCGACCACGGCGCCGGCCGGGTACTCGGGGGCACCGACCGCGCCCGCGGTCCGGAAGAGACCCACGCTCATCTCGCGCCGACGCAACCCCGCGCCGGCGACGGTCAGGAACTCGCCGAACGCCGGGCCCTCGTCGACCCCTTCGGGAAGCCCGAGGGTCGTCATCGCGAACGCACCGATGCCCTTCGTGCGGCTCTCCGGCGATAGCCCCTCGGCGGCGTAGAGGTCGTCGGCGCGGGCGAGGAACCGCTCGGCGGCCGCGGTCGGTGCTTCCAGGAGCTCGAGGAACGCGAGCCGACTGGTCCACCCCTTTTCGAAGACCGCATCGGCCGCGGCCTTGAGGGCGTCCCCCGGGCTCGCCACGACCACGGGACGGGCGATCCGGTCCGGGAGGCCGGCTCCGGGTGCATCTTGCGTCCGAAGCGTTTCCCGGGCCGACGGCGGAAGGGCGTCCCCGGTCCCGAGACGCGCGAGCAGCTCCCGACACTGTTCCCGTTCGGTCGGTCCGAGGGGGTGAACGGGGCCACCCCCGAGCAACCTCGGTCCGTCGCCCCGGTCAACGATCAGGGTCGCCACGTCCGCATGGGGGACCGCGTTCACGAGCCGACCGCCAACCGCACCTTCCCCGAGCACGCGGCTCAAGAGGGCGACCTCGGAGCCGGCGGCTCCTCGTTGGTAGGCGTCCCGCAGGAAATCCCCGAACTCCTCCCCCCGCATCCCCGATGGTGGACGCGTGAGGCAGCGGACCGCGCCCCCCGAGAGGAGTACGAGCAGCAGGTCCTGCTCGGAGAGCCCACCGGCGAGCTCGGCGGCTGCGGTGACCGCCTCCTCGGCCTCGGGCGCGCCGCCCCAACCCGGTGGGACTCGGGTCCCGCGGAACGGGATCTCCGGAGCGACTGGCTCCGGCCCCGCGAGGAATCCTTGGGTCAGCCGGTCGCCGATCGCGTGGAGGGCGGCGAGCGCCATCGAGTTCGCTGCGTTCCCGAACGCGAGGAACGCGACCTGACGGTACCGTCCGTCCGCCACGAACCGGTTGCCGACGCGGAGCGACCCCGACTCGCGTCGGAGCGCCATCCGCACCGAGTGGTACGCGTCTGCGGACGTGACGGCCGCCCGGAACGCGACCGTGTGGATCGGGTCCGGTCCTTTTGGGTCGGGTCCCCCGGACGGGGGGAACGGGTCCCACGGGAACTGTCCGATCACGGACGACGGGAGCGAGCCGCGCGCTCAAGAGCGTAGCGGAGGCGAACGTCGTCTATCCGAGCTGGAGGCGTTCCACGGCGGCGACGGGACTCGGCGCGAGGAACCGCTTCGGGGAGAACTGGGCGGGGTCGAGGTCGGTCGGCTGGCCGAGAGCGGCGAGGGCGATGCGCCGGGCGGTCGCCGGGGCGAGCATGAACCCGTGGCCGCCGAAGCCGTTCCCGTGGACGAAGCCGGGAAGCCGCGGGTCTTCGCCGATTACCGGGAACCCATCCGGAGTGTCGTCGTAGAACCCGGACCAGGCGCGCAGGACCCCGACCGCGCCGAGCCGCGGGAGAAGGCCGACGAGCGCCCGCGCCATCGTGGAAAGGAACGCCGGCGAGCTTCCCACGCCCCCGGAGGTCCCCGGGCGATGGGGGAGGGCGAGCCCGCCGATCACCTCGCCCCGCATCGACTGGCTGAAGTAGAGCCCGTCCGAGACGCGGACGACCATCGGGTCGAGGAACGGCTTCATCGCCTCGGTCGCGAGGATCTCGTGGCGGGTGGCGACGTTCGGGACCTCGAGCCCCGACCGGCGCGAGAGGTCGCCCGACCAGCCCCCCGCCGCGTTCACGACGGTCGGGGTCGCGACCGGTCCTTTCGAGGTACGGAGACCGGCGACCTTCCCGTCCCGGACCTCGACCCCGAGCGCCTCGACGCCGAGCGCTACCTCGACGCCGAGCGAGCGGATGGCCTCGTAAACGCCCCAGACCGCGGGGAACGGGTAGAGCGTCCCGTCGCTCTCGAGGTACGTCCCTCCCACCGCGGCGCCGGGGGCGATCCCCTCGACGAGCCGAGCGACGCCGTCCGCGTCGAGCACCTTCGAAGGAAGCCCTTCGGAGGCGACGAGGGAGTGCACGGCCCGGAGCCGGGCGAGCTCGCCCTCGTTCTCCGCGAGGAAGAGATAGCCGGATTGCCGGAACCAGATGTTGAACCCGAACTCGAGGCCGAAGCGACGGTACGTCTGCACCGACTCGCGGGCGAGCCGCACCGTACCGCGGGTCTCCCACTGCTGGCGGACCCCGCCGCCGTTGCGGCCGGACGCCCCGCTCGAGAGGAAGCCGCGGTCGACGACGAGGACCGGTCCGCCACCGGCCCGGACAAGATGGTACGCCGTGAACAGTCCCACGATCCCGGCCCCGACTACGACGGTGCGGTACCAGTTCCGGGCGAACGTCATGGGGAGACCCCTCCCTCGGCGGCCGGGCGGTTCGACAGGGAGGCGAGCGCCGCGAGCGGGGTGGGTACGACCGGAGGTCGCTGGGTGATGTACCCCACTTCCGGAGGCGGCCGCCCCTCGAGGATCGAGAGCAGGAGGAGCGCATCGGGAAGGCAGTACCGACCCTGGCAGATCCCCGAACCGAGGCTCGTGTACCGCTTGACGACCTCGATGCCGCGGTATCCGGAGCGGACCGCCCCTTCGACCTCTGCGACCAGCACGTCGACGCACGGGCAGGCCACCCAACGCCCGTGGCCGGGAACGCGGAGGAGCTCGCGATAGTACCCGAGGAGCTCGGTCGGCGCCTCCTCCACCGGATGGGGTGGCGTCGGTCCCGTGGGCGGGGGCCGTGAAACGACCGCGTCGGCGAGGACCTCGGCGTGAAGGGCGAACTCGGAGGGAGCGACACCGGCCGCGGGCCCGGCGGCGAAGAGGCCGGGGACGGTCGTGGCGCCGTCCGGGCCTACGGTCGGCGCGTACGCCCCGATGCCCGAACGCCAGCCCATCGTCGCCCCGGTCTGGAAGAACAGTTGGGCGTGGGGCACCCGTCGGTGCGCGAGGATCACCGCGTCGCACGCGACCCGAGTCCCTGCCCCGCCGCTTCGAGCGCGGAGCTGCACCGAGCGGACCTGCTTGCGTCCCTCGGCCCGGAGCAGCAGCGAACGCGGGTACAGCAGGATGCCCCGGTCGCTCGCGGCCCGAACGACATCGGGGCGGATTTCTCCGGGCGCGACGACCGCCTCGACCGAATCCCCGCAGGCCTCGAGGACCTCCGTGGCGCGGCGACCCCCGCCCACGACCACGGCCCGGTGGAACGGGGGGAGCGCGACGGGGTCGTGAGGGCCAGGGCCGCGTCGGCGGTGACGACGCCGGGCCGGTCGTTCCCGCCGAACAGCAGGGACGCATCGTACCCTCCCGTCGCGACCACGACCGACCCCGCATCGACGCGAACGCCCTGGGCCGGCTCGCGGAACGCGAGGAGGGTGAACCGTCGTTCCCGGCCCTCCCCAGGAGGCGGGAGGAACACCGCGGTCGTCGCTCCGATGAGCTCCGCACCGGCCACGGGCGAAGGATGAAGCCCCCGGTCGAGGACGACAGGATGGACCCCGCGGACGACGAGCGCGGCGACCACCGCGCGGCCGGCCTCCCCCGCGCCGACGACCACGACGTCCGAGGAGCGTTCCACGGACGGGGCCGAGAGCGCTCGGGAAGCGGCCTCCGTGGGCGGCTCCCCCGTGCCGGCGAGGCGACGGACGAACCGTTGGTAGAGGCGGGTGGCAAACGCCGGCCGCCTCAGTCCGTGCAGGCTGTCGACCCCTCCGGGCATGACGAGGCCGATCGTACCGAGGAGGTCCCAGGTCGGCGAAGGCCACGCGTTCTCGGTCGTGATGGAATCTCCGGGGTTGGGCTCATACCGGCAGGCCCGGACGTTGGGGCGGCCGTTTACCCGGACGAGACATCCGGTGCAGTGGCCGATTCCGCAGAGAGGACCCTGAGGCCGATGGTACTGGATCGACCGGTGCAGGAGCGGAATGCGGTCGGTCGATAGGGCGGAGAGCAGGGTCTCACCGTCCCGAGCCGAGCGCGGTCGACCTCGGAACGAGAATTGCCGGTCCGGCTCCTCAACCATGCTGGGCGACCGCTCGGCACCCGCGCCCGACGTATTTAGGGTCCCCGGCGGGGTGGGACGGGGCCCTGGAGTTCGGTCTCTAAGGCTGGTGGTTTGGCCGAGGCTATATAGAGAATAGTGACTCCGCCCAACTACTATCAATGCGTAGCAGCGGTGGGTTCCACGGACGACGGATCCAAAAGACAGGCGGGTCGACCTTCATCATCTCCCTTCCGAAGAACTGGGTGACCGCGCGCGGTCTCGGGCCGGGGGACGTGCTGTTCTTCACCCCGCGCGCCGACGGCTCGCTCACGGTCTTCGCGGAATCGGCGGACGCCTCTGAGATGGAACGCCGGGTGGTCGAGGTCCGGAACGAGATGAACGAGGAACATCTTTTCCGGCGGCTCATCGCCGAGTACATCGCCGGGTACCCGCTCCTCGAGGTCCGCACGCCCGGCCGGATGGGAGCACGGACCCGCGAGGTGATCCGTAGCTTCGCGCAGCGGATGATCGGACCGGAGATCCTCGAGGAGACCGCGGAGTCGGTGATCCTCCAGGACGTCGTGGGCCAGAACCCGCTTCCGATCCCATCCATCATCCGGCGGATGCACCAGATGGTCCGCGCGATGCAGACGGACGCGATGACCGCGTTCCGGACGCGCGATGCGGCGATCGCGAAGGACGTGATCGAGCGGGACTGGGAGGTCGACCGACTCCACTGGTTCCTCGAGAAGCAGGTGACGAGCGCGCTCCGGGACGCGCGGATCCTGGCGACCGTCGAGCTGACGCTGCCCGAATGCTCCACGTACCTCCTCGCGTCGCGCACGCTCGAACGGATCGCCGACCACGCGGTCCGAATCGCCGAGACCGTCACGATCCTCGGCAAGGAGCGGACCCCCGAGCGGATCGTCAATGAGCTCGACCGGATGGGGGCCGCCGCGGCGACCGCTCTCGCCGACGCTCTTGATTGCCTCGATTCGCGGGATATCGAGAAGGCCAACCAGGTGATCGACGCGGCCCACCGGCTCACCGAGGAACGGGACAGCATCCTCCATCAGCTCACGTCGAAGCACGGGCGGCTTGCGGTCGGCCTCGCCTACGTGCTCGAGAGCCTCGAGCGGAGCGCGTTCTACGCGAGCGACCTCGCGGAGATCGCGATCAACCGCGCGGTCGAGTCGCCCCGACCTGACCCGGCCGTCGCGCCGGCCGCGCGGAAGGTCGTCGCTCAAGCGCCGGGAGCGTAGCGGACCTCGAGGTCCTGGAAGACGTCCGTCACGTCCTCGCAGCGGTCGGTGATGACCTCGAGGCGTTCGTAGAAGTCCTTCCACTTCAGGATCTCGATCGGGTCCCGTTCCGCGAACAGCTTGTCGAGGAGGTCGCGGAGCAGGTCGTCGGCCTCGTTCTCGAGCCGGTTGACCTCGACGATCGCGCGGTTGAGGTTCTCCGACGACCCCCGATAGAGTTCGTCCAGTCCCAAGATTCCGTTGCTGACGTACTGGACGGACTCCACCACGATATCCGCGAACCGACGAAGCTCCGGGCGGCTTTGGACCAGCTGGTACGTCCGTACGCGGTTGGCGACCGATTCGATTCCGTCCACGACATCATCCAGCGCGCTCGCGAGGTGCCCGACCTCGGCGCGTACGTCCGAGCTCAAGCGTCGATTGTTCAGCTCAACAAAGATCCGGTGCACCTCCTCATCGGCCGTGTGCTCGATCGCGTGGATCCGGGCGACCTTCGCGTCGCGGTCGATCGTCGGATCCGCGAGCAGTTCCCTCAGCGCAAACGCGGCCTGTTCCGCGGTCAGGGAGAGGGAGCGCAGGTACGTCGAGAACCTACGTACGAGGATGGCGAGCTCATCCTCGCCCGAGACGTCCTCGAGGGAACGTTGCGAGGTCTCCGGAAGTATGGCAATCGTGATGAGGAACCCGAGGAACGAGACCACCGCCAAGAGACCGAAGAACCACGAGAGACCGTAGACCGCGTAGAAGCTCGCGAAGACGAAGACCGCGACCACGGCTCCGATTTTGCCCGCGGCCGCGGCGATGCCATGCCCGGTCGTCCGGAAGGACGTCGGGAAGACCTCGCTCGGGTAGACGAACGTCGTTGTGTTCGGGCCGGCGTTCGCGAAGAAGAACGTGAGACCGTAGATGGCCAAGAAGGCGGGGAGTATCCCGACGAGGGTGCCCCATCCGAGCGAGAGGGTGAGGAACGCGCAGGTCATTACACCGAACCCGATGTACTGGAGGGGACGACGTCCGACCCGGTCGATGAGCGCGACCGCGACCCAGTAGCCGGGGACGGAGGCAAAGAGCGCGATCAGGACGTTTCCGGTCGCGAGGAGTCGCACCTGTTGGAGGGGGGGAACGACGCGGCATTGGCGAACCCGATTTGTTTCAGAATGAGTGGATTGAAGATGTTCGTCGAGTAGAATGCGATGTCGAGAAGGAACCACGTCGCGGCCGTCCCGAAGATCAGAAGGCCGTAGGTGCGGAGGATTTGGCGGAACGGGACCCCGGTGGGCCGTGCGGTCCCGGTGGAGGCGACCGCGATTCCCGTGATCGACCCGACGGTGCGGGCGGCCTCTCCGACCGCCCCTCGGGCAAGGCTGAACCGGGGCGATTCCGGCGAGCCGGAGGCGGTAGTAGATCGTGAACAGTGCCGGGACGGCTCCGAACCCGAGGATCAGCCGCCACGCCACGTCGAGGTTGGGAGCGAGGAACACGACGGCGAGGCTCGTGCCGGCGCCCGCGAGGAGGCCGAACCCCTGCATCGCGAAGACGCTCGCGACGAGGCGGCCGCGGTTCTGGACGTTCGAGTACTCGCTCATGATGGTGGCGCTGAGCGGATAGTCGCCCCCGACCCCGACACCGAGGGCGAACCGCCAGAGGATCAGCACCGTGACCGTGGAGAGCCCTGCGACCGGCACGCTGAGCGCGCTGCCGACGGCCGCGATCGCCATCACCGTCAGGGTGACCCCGTAGACCTTTCGACGGCCGAATCGGTCGCCTAACCACCCGAAGAGGACTTGGCCGACCGCGGCACCCATCAGGGCTGCGGAGCCGAGGAACGCGAGCTCCGTCTTTCCAATCGCACCGCCGGGTGCTAGCGCGACCAAGATCGGGAGCACGAGCGAAATGACGAACAAGTCGTAGGCGTCGGTGAAGAAGCCCATCCCCGAGACGACGATGGTCCGGAAGTGGAACCGCTGGATCCGTGCGCTGTCGAGAGCGTTCAGGATCTGTCGCGGGTCAGAAGGGTTGGTAGGCGGGCCCGGATCGGGAGGGGCAGAGCCCGGCGGCACAAACTACCGACATTTCCGGATATTTAGTCGATGACTACGAAAACCCCGTAGCGCCTCTTTCCCGACCGTTCCGCCCGAAGCCAGCTACGGTGGGGAACCCGGGGACCCGAACGCCTGGGCGAGAAGGAGCTCAATGTCGCGGCCACCGGGCACTCGAGGGTTGGCGAGTGCGGCCGGGGAGCGGAGGGTATCTGCGACAATCGCCGACCGGGCTGCGTCGAGACGCGAACGGTCGACCCCCGCGGCCGCGAGCGAGCCGGGGGCCCGGAGGGTCTCGAGTAAGCGGAGTACGCGCGTCCCGAGAGGCACCGACGCTCGGTCGTCCGGCGCGCGGACCACGAGCGCTAACGTTTCGATTCGGTCCCGGGCGGACGGTCGATCGAACTCGAGCACGTGGGGCAGCAGCGTCCCGAGCAGCCGTCCGTACGGCAGTCCGGTGGGACGGACCAGGGCGCGCGCGAGCGCATGCCCGACGCCTCGTTGGGCGTTCGACGCGGCGAGTCCGGCGAGCGTTGCAGCGTAATGGACGGCCTCCTTGGCATCCGGGTCGTCGCTCCACCTGAGCGCGTGCGGCAATCGCTCGAAGATCGTCCGGGCGGCGGAGAGCGCCAGCGCGTCCGAGAATGGGTTGGCCCACGCCGAGAGGTACGCCTCCGTCGCCTGAGCGAGGGCCTCGAACCCTCCGTCGCGGAGGAGGTCACTGGAGAGGGTCTCTGCGAACCTGACATCGACGATGGCCCAATCGGGGACCAGGCCACGGTGCGCGAGCTCGACGGGTTCCCCCTCCGAGGAACGGAGGTCGGCACTCCAGCTGGCCTCGCTGCCGCTCCCGCTCGTGGTCGGGATCGCCACGAGCCGGCATCGAGGTGGGTCGGGGAGCTCGAACACGGAGGTCAGGTCGCCCAGCGAGAGGTCCGGCCGCTCGAAGACGAGGCGGGCGGCCTTCGCCCCATCGAGCGTGCGGCCCCCGCCGAGGGCGACGACCCAGTCGGGACCGAAGTCAGCGAGCCGCCTCGAGAGCTCCACCACCGAGTCCAGGCGGTCGACCTCCGGACCCGCCTCGTAGACCTCGATGACGGTGTTGGATTTCGAGAGCTCCTCCACGACCCGTTGGTGACCACGATGGGCGGCGACCGCCGGATCGACCACAAGGAAGGTCCGGTGCGCGCCGAGACCGCTCAGTTGCTCGACCGCGCCCGGTCCCCAGGCGATGCGGGGCGCCGTGAAGAAGCCGGTCATTCGGCCCTATGGTCAGTTGCCGGGAGGGTCACGGCGAAGGGCCTTCGCGACACCGATGACAGGCTCCCATCAAGGAGAAGGCGATCCCGTCGACGCTCCAACCGTCGGGGTGGTGCCCGGCGAGCTCGGTCAGAAAATGTCGGTCGAGTTCCGAGAGTTCGACGCTCTGAATCCGACCGCACGCGCGGCAGACGATGTGGGCGTGGGGGTCCTCGACGAGGTCGACCCGGATGACCCGTGCGGTGGGCGCTTCGATCCTCAGTTCCGGCGGGACGCGAATCCGGGCCGGAGGCTTTCGCGCCGGAGGTCGGTGACGTGCCACCATCGGGCGTCGGACCGCACCCCGCTATTTAGGGAGCCGGGGACGCCCCCGGTGCCGGAGCCGTTCGCCGGCGAACGGCGGTGGACCGCTTCGGCATTCGACGGTCCTCGGGCAGCTTCCGAGGAAGATACGCAGGCCGCCGCCCGGTTCGGGTGCGGGGAGAGGGATTTGAACCCACGAACCCCTACGGGACCAGACCCTGAATCTGGCGCCTTTGGCCAAGCTTGGCAATCCCCGCGCGGCGGGGCCGAGCGAGGTCGGCCTTAAGATGCTTCCGAGGAGAAGCGTCCGCCGACCGTTCAGGGGACCGTCGCCGGCTTCGGGGTCGCGGGCCGTGCCTTCTTCTCGGCCTCGAGGACGTCGAGCGCCTCCTTCACGGTCGCCTTCTCGTGGACGATCGCCCGGAGTCCCTTCAGCATCGCAACCGGGTGGTCCGACTGCCAGATGTTCCGGCCCATGTCGAGCCCGTGGGCCCCCGCCTGGATCGCCCCGTACGCGAGCTCGAGCGCGGCCTTGTCCGTGTCCATCTTCGGGCCGCCGGCGCACACGATCGGTACCGGGCACCCTTCGACGACCTTCTCGAAGTGGTCACAGTAGTAGGTCTTGACCATGCGGGCCCCGAGCTCGGCCGAGACCCGGCAGGCGAGCGCGAGGTAGCGCGCGTCGCGCTTCTCGAGCTCCTTTCCGACGGCGGTGATCGCCATCACGGGGATCCCACAGCCCTCGCCCGCGTCGATGAGCTGGGTAAGGTGGTGGAGGGACTCGTGCTCGTGCGGCGCTCCGACGAAGACGCTCAGCGCGACCGCGCAGACGTTCAGCCGGGCCGCGTCCTCCATGGAGGTGATGATCTCCTCGTGGGAGAGGTCCTCCTTGAGGACCGTCACGCTGCCCGATACACGCAGGAGGATCGGCGTGGTCGCCGCCGGGTCGACGGCGTGGCGGAGGACCCCCCGGGTGACCCCGAGCGCGTCCGCGTACGGGAGCAGCGGCGCGATCGTCGCCCGCACGTTCTCGAGGCGGCGCGTCGGTCCCATGAAGTAGCCGTGGTCGACCGCGACCATCACCGCGTTTCCGCTCGCCGGTTGGAACATCCGGTGCATCCGGTTCGCCATTCCCCAATCCATGGGTTCCCTCGGCCCGCATGGGGGAGTGGGCCCTCTTAGGTGTTACTGGCGGAAGGGGAGCGAGGAGCGGGCGCCGCCCTAGGTTGGGAGCACGGAATCCGTCACGCGCCGCGAGACCGGGACCCTCCGGTCCTCCTTGACCCGGTTCAGGATCACCTGGGTGTTCGTCCGTTCGACGTACGGGTCCTGGAGGGCGTGCTTCACGAACCGGTCGAGGTCGCGTCGGTCCCGGAACCGACCGATGAGGAGGGCATCGTTCTCCCCGGTGACGTCGTAGATCGCGTACGCCCGGGCGTCCCGGGCCAGGCGCTCCTCCACCTCTCGGAGCCGTCCCTTCGAGATGCGAATTCCGATCGCGGCCCACAGGTCGAACCCCAGCTGCTCGTCGTCCAGCACCGGCACGTATCCCCGGATCACGCCTTGGCTCTCCAACCGCGCCACCCGGGCGCTCACGGTGGTCGGAGAGACCTCGAGTCGGTGGGCGATCTCCCGGTGGCTGCGCCGTGCATCGACGTTGAGCTCCTCGAGGATGGCCCGGTCGAGCTCGTCCAGAATGGACGTTCGGCGCATAGTTTCCCAAGATATGGGTTAGAAATATAGACATATCCATTGAATGAGGATGAACGTCCATTATTCTGAGAATAATCTTGATGTAGCGGCCTTCGATGCAGTCGTCGGAGGAAGGTGAGTGTCCCCTCAACGTAGTAGTCCCAAGGCCGGGTCGAGCGCGACCGCGACCCTCGCGAAGCTGAAGGCCGACAAGGTCCGGTGGGCACAGCTGTTCTACACCGACGTCTTCGGGGGATTCAACCAGGTCGACGTCCCGACCGCGACGCTCGACGAGGAGTCGTTCGAGGCGGGGATCCCCAAGCTGGACGGCTCCTCGGTCCGCGGGTTCCGGGAGATCTACGACTCGGACATGAACCTCGTGCCTGACCCCTCGACGCTCGCGACAATCCCGTGGAACCCCGAGGCCGGGGGAACGGCCCGGTTCATCTGCGACATCCGCATCGGCGGGTCGAAGGAGCCGTACGCTCACGACCCGCGCTGGGTCGCCCGAAGGACCGAGCAGGTGCTCGCGTCCGCCGGGTACGACCGCTCCTACTGGGGTCCCGAGGTAGAGTTCTTCGTCTTCGACTCGATCGAGCTCCTCCCCTCCGCTGCCGGGTCCGGGACGCGTGGGCCGGCGCCGGCTACCTCGTCCGCCACTCGGAGGCGCCTTGGCAGTCAGGGCCGGTCACCGGCTTGGTGCGCTTCAAGGAAGGGTACCACCGAACCCCGCCGCAGGACTCTCTGCTCCCCCTGCGCGCCGAGATGTGCAACATCCTCGCCGACGACTTCCACCTCACGCTGGACGCCCACCACCACGAGGTCGCGACCGCGAGCCAGTCGGAGATCAACCTCCGCTTCGACGAGCTCGTGCCGATGGCCGACCACATCCAGGACCTTCGCTACGTCATCCGGAACGTCGCGGCCCGGCACGGGAAGGTCGCCTGCCTCATGCCGAAGCCGATCTACGGCGACAACGGCATCGGCATGCACGTGAACCAGTCGCTCTGGTCGAAGGGGAAGAACGCGTTCTTTGACGCGAACGACGCGTACGCCGAGGTCAGCCAGACCTGCCGGTACTACGTCGGCGGCCTCCTCGAGCACGCCCGGGCGATGTGCGCGATCACCAACCCGATCACGAACTCGTACCGGCGGCTGGTCCCCGGCTACGAGGCCCCCGTGTTCATCGCTTGGAGCAAGGCGAACCGCTCCGCGAACGTCCGGATCCCGTTCTACCACAAGGGACGCCCCGCCGCGAAGCGGGTCGAGTACCGGACCCCCGACTCGGCCGCCAACATCTACCTCACGCAAGCCGCGCTCGCGCTCGCGGGGCTCGACGGGATCCGGCGGAAGATCGAGCCGCCCCCTCCCGTGGACGAGAATATCTACAAGCTGACCAAGGCAAAGCGGAAGGAGCTCCAGGTCCGCGAGCTCCCCGGCTCCCTGGCCGAGGCGCTCGACTGCCTTGAGTCGGACCGGGAGTTCCTGAAGCCGGCCTTCGCCGCTTCGCTCCTCGACACCTACATCGAGATGAAGCGCGAGGAACAGCTCGAGCTCAACCTGCGGCCCCACCCGTACGAGTTCTACCGGTACATGGACGTATAGAGGAGCGGGACGCCGTCGCGGCCCAACCCTTTCATCCCTTCCCTCGTCCTCCGGCGCCGACGGACCGGCGATGAGCGAGACGCGGCTTTGGACCGGGGGTCGGGTCTTCACGGGCCGGCGCTACGCCGAATCCGTGCTCGTGGACCAAGGAACCGTAGTGGCCGTGGGGTCGGACTCCGCTGTCCGTAGGTCGGCGCCCACCGGGACCGAGGTCGTCTCCCTGGCCGGACGGCTCGTGCTGCCCGGGCTCATCGACGCCCACCTCCACATCGACGACCTTGCCCGGTTCCGCGAGGGTCTGGACCTTGCGGAGGCCCGGGACCTCGACGACCTCGTAGGGAGGGTTCGCGATTGGGCCACGGCCCATCCCGACGGACCGATTGTCGGGGGTGGCCTGGACGTCGCCCGCTCCCTCCGGGGTCGCTGGCCACGGTACCAGGACCTGGACCGGGCGGTGCCCGACCGTCCCGTAGTCGTCTACGACGTCAGCGGGCACGCCGCGGTGGTGAACGGGTTCGCCCTCTCCGCAGCCGAGCTCGGGTCCCGGTCGTCGGCCGAGCTCGAGGGCCGGGTTGGGATGACCGTGGACGGGAAGCCGAACGGGCTCCTGTATGAGGAGGCTCTCCAATGGGTGGCCCCCCTCGTCGCGGTGCCGAGTGACCCGGAGGCGGTGGTCCGCACCCTCGGGCTCCTCGCCTCCTTCGGGCTCACCACGGTCGCGACGATGGACACCCCCCCGGCGGAGCTCGCCAGCCTCCGGTCGTTGGCGGCCCGGGACGGCCTCCCGATTCGGGTCCGGAGCTACCTGCGTCTCCTATCGATTGCCGCCTTCCGCTCGTCGGACCTTGCGCCCGTCGGACGTCCTGGTCGCTTCGCGGTCGTCGGGACGAAGGGGTTCACGGACGGTGCGTTCGGTCCCCGGACCGCGTGGCTGTCGGAGCCGTACACCGACGCCCCGGAGGGGAGCGGGGTCCCGGTCGAGTGCGACGAGGTGCTCTCGAGCGCGCTCCGGACCGCCGACGGTCTCGGGCTGGCCCCCGCGCTGCACGCGATCGGTGACCGCGCGGTCGAGCGGGCCGCTCGCCTCCTCGCGCCGTACGCACGACGCGCGGGGGCCCCTGCCCGCATCGAGCACGTCGGGTTGACCCCTCCCCGGGTCCTCGCCGTACTGGACGCCGTGCGCCCCGCCTTGGTCGTCCAACCGGGGTTTGTCTGGAGCGATTGGTGGCTTCCCGACCGGCTAGGCCCCGAGAAGGTGCGCTGGGCCTACGCGTTCCGGACCCTCATCGACCGGGGACATCTTCTCGTGGGGTCGAGCGACGCGCCGTACGACCCTCCCGACCCCTGGCGGGGTCTCCGGGCAGCGACCGAACGTCGCGATGAGCTCGGGCGGTCGGCGAACCCCGATCCGCGGGAGGCGTTGGCGTTCGAAGAGGCGGCGCAGTTGTACGGGGTCAACGCCGGGACGGCCCTGGGGGAGCCTTCCCTCGGGTCCCTGGAAGTAGGCTCCAAGGCCGACCTCATCGTGCTCGAAGCGACGAGCTTGGGGGAGGCGGTCCGCGTCGGGGCGAAAGCGGTCCGCGAGACGTGGGTCGAGGGGCTTTGCGTCTTCCGCGCCGGTGGGGGGAGCCGGGGAGCAATCGGTTAACCCCCCTCGGCTCTCGCGGGGGCATGCCCGCCTCGAACGACGTTCCGACGTTCAAGGAGTTCTCTCCCTCGATGCGGGTCGACCTCCTCATCTCCGACTGGAAGGCGGCGATCATCCCGGAGCTCCCCCAGGAGGAGCGGGAGCGAAGGCTCTACGCGCAAGCGTGGGAGGCGTACCAGGAAGGCGACTACGGCTTCGGCCTCTGGTGCTGGCACGAATGCGACCGCCTGACGAACAACCTGAACGGTAACATCCGCGAGGTGACCCGGATCCTGGGTCCGGGCCGGTACTTCGGCTTCTCGCACCGCCGCGTGGTCGCGGAAGCGGTCCCGGTGGAGCGGATCTACCGACCCCGCAAGGGCGACATGAGCACGCCTCGCACCGACGCGTTCGTCCTCCCGCACTACCAGGTCCTCTGTGTCTATCTCATCCGCGCGTCGACCGGCGACCCCAAGGCCAAGGCCACGCTCGAGATCGCCCTCGGCGAGCTCGAGGACCAGCGGAGGGCGGACCCGTTCCTGAGGCATTTCGAGACGTTTCGGGACCTTCTGGCACGGACGTCGGCCATTCCCGCACCCCCCGGTCCGGCGCCGGAGGCCCCCTCCACGGCCCCGACCAACAGGGCTAAATCCCCCCGCCATCGCGCTCCGGCCCGGCGGCGTGGCTGAGAATACCCGAAGGTTCGTATAGCCCACCTGGCTCGGGCAATCGACCGGTGGAGTGTGTCGATGAAGGCCGTAGTACTGGGCGGTGGAGGGCTAACGGGACAGTGTTCGGTGCGGGACCTCGCGACGGGGGGCGTGTTCGACTCGGTGGTCGTTGCGGACCTCGATGCGGAGTTGGCCAAGGCGGCGGCGAAGGCCGCCGGGTCGAAGGCCACCGCGGTAACGATTGATGCCGGGAACAAGGCGGCGGTCGCGAAGCTCCTCCGCGGGGCCGACGTGGTCGTGAACGCCGTCCAGTATCAGTTCAACCTCTCGGTCATGGAGGCGGCGCTCGAGGCGCACGTCCCGTACCTCGACTTCGGCGGTCTCTTCCACATGACCCGCCGCCAGCTCGGGATGCATGACGCGTTCAAGCAAGCGAAGCTGCTCGCCATCCCCGGCCTCGGGGAGGTCCCCGGGGTCTCGAACGTGCTTGCGATGCAGGCCTGCGAGGACCTCGACCGGGTCGAGTCGCTCGTGATCCGGGATGGTTGGAAGGACCTCACGGTCGGCGGACCCGAGATCTCGTTCACCTGGTCGCCGAGCACGTTCCTCGACGAGATGGTCCTCTCGGCGCAGGTCTTCGAGGGCGGCGCGTACAAGGAGTATCCGCCCATGAGCTCGGCCGAGGAGTTCGACTTCGGGCCCCCGGTCGGAAAGACCCGGGTCTATCGGACGCTCCACTCCGAGCCCGCGACGCTGCCCGAGAGCCTCCGCTCGAAGGGGATCCAGCACTGCGAGTGGAAGGAGGGAGGGCCCGGGATCGAGGTGCTGCGCACGATGGCCCTGCTCGGGCTGGCCTCCGACAAGCCGCTCGAGGTCAAGGGGCAGAAGGTCACGCCCCGGGAGTTCACGCTCGCCCTCCTCAAGCGGGGGAAGCTCCTCGGGATCCCCGCGGAGATCACCGTGAACGACTGGGAGGTCTTCGACATCGAGGTCAAGGGAACGAAGGGCGGTAAGCCGGTCCTGCGCCATGTGATCGCCCGGTTCCCGCCCCGCCCCGACTGGCATCTTACCGTGACCGAATACGCGGTCGGGATTGCGGGTGCGGTGGGCGCTGAGCTCATCGCTCAGGGGAAGGTCCCCGGAGTCGGTGTCCTGCCCCCGGAGCTGTGCATCCCGCCCGCTCCGTTCCGGGCCGGCCTCGCGAAGCGGGGGGTCGACATGACGATCACGCCCCCCGAAGGACCGTTGCCGCCGTGGCGGAGTAAGTAACGGCCCGGGAGGCGATTCCCAACCATTTCCGCCTCGTTTCTCTCCTATCGGAGCAGTAAATTAACAGGTTTGGCCAATTAAGAACTACTTAGTGTATGACTTTCTTTAATTAGCGTGGATGGTACCCCGCAATCTCGGGCCCAGCCAATTATATATAGCCCCCTCGGGGTCCGACAAACGCCCGGAAATCTTCTTTATGGCGGAAATGAACCCCGCCCCGGTGTTGCCAGTTCGGACTAGCGAGGTGGACCCTTCCCCGGACGGTGGGGCGCGCGGCCCTCCCGGCCTCCCTCGGCTAACCGCCGAGGGGTCTGCGATCCCTCCTCCTTCCCCTGCGGCTCCCACCGGCGAGCCGGCCGAGGAGAAGAAGAAGGAGTCGCCGAAGGAACCGGCCAAGGAAACCTCCAAGGAGGCCGCCAAGGAAGCCACGAAAGAGGCGGCCAAAGAGGCGGCCAAGGAGACCGCGCCGGCCGCACCGGCCCCGGAGGAACAACCCATCCCGATTTCGATCGCCCGGCTGATCCCCAAGCTGAAGAAGAGCCTGAAGCTGATGGAGGAGGCCAAGAAGCACATCCCGAACGGGTCAAGCTCCCTCATTCGGACGGCGTCCTACGACCCGGTAGCCCCGTTCATCGCGAGAGGCAAGGGCTCTCGGATCTGGGACGAGGACGGCAACGAGTACCTCGACTTCATGCTCGCCTACGGGGTCCTCATCAACGGTCACGCCCCCGAGGCGCAGGTCAAGGCGATTCAGGAGCAGGCCGAGCTGGGCCTGCAGTTCGGCTCGCCGAGCGAGGTCGAGATCGAGGTCGCGAAGCTGTTCCGTAAGCTCGTTCCCAACGCCGAGCGGGTCGCGTTCTGCACGAGCGGTTCGGACGCGACCATGAACGCGATCCGCATCGCGCGCGCGGTCACCGGAAAGGACTGCATCCTGAAGTTCGAGGGCCACTACCACGGGCAACACGACATCGCGCTCATCAGCGCGGAAGCGCCGCCGATCGTGGCGGGCCTCGATGAGTATCCCCGCCCGCTCCCGAACTCGGCCGGGATCCCCCCGGCGTCACCGACTACGTCATGGTCGCACCGTACAACTCGGTCACCGCGTTCGAGCGGATCGTCCGGCGGTACCGCGAGCGCCTGGCGTGCGTGATCCTCGAACCGATCATGGCGAACTCCGGCATCATCCCGCCGGCTCCGGATTACCTGAAGCGCCTCATCGAGATCGCGCACCAGAACGACATGCTCGTCATCTTTGACGAGGTGTTCACCGGGTTCCGCGTCGCGCCGGGCGGGGCCCAGCAGCTCTACAACGTCGAGCCCGACATCTCCTGCTGGGCGAAGGCCCTCGGCGGGGGCGTTCCCGTCTCGGCGGTGTCCGGGAAGGCGGAATACATGGACCTCATCGCCCCCGGGCGGATCAGCTTCGGCGGCACCTACAACGCGAACAACCTCGTCATGGCCGGGGCGCTCGCGAACCTGAAGACGCTCCACCGGGGCGGCGAGGAGCTCTACGCCCGGGTCGGGAAGCTCACGGACAAGCTCGGCAAGGGCCTCGAGGAGGCGGGCCGGGACGCCAAGCTCAACGTCCTCGTTCAGTGGGTGAACGGGATGCTGCAGTTCTTCTTCACGCGAAGGAAGAAGATCATCAACTACCGCGAGTCCCTCCAGATCGACTGGAACCTCTACCTGCGGCATCACCAGCTCCTGCTCGACAAGGGGATCTACATCCATCCGGACAACTATGAGCGACTGACGTTCTCGAGCGCGCACACCGAGAAGGACATCGAGAAGTTCCTCTCGATCGCGAACGAGACGTTCACGGAACTGAAGACGCTCCCCCGCGACTACCTCCCCTAAACGCCTGTCCTGAGTGCAGCGGGAGGTCTCGGGTGAGCACGCATGGCGGACCGAAACGAGGGAAGATGAGCGGGTGGACCGTAGGGTCACCCCCCTGACCGAGGAACCGTAGGGTCGGAGGTTCGAGGGATAGGGACATGGGGCGGAATCTCGAGGACCTTCTCATCTTCATCGGCAAACGGATGCTCGAGCTCTTGCCGGTGCTGCTCGGCGTCATCGTGCTGACGTTCCTCATCACGCACGTCGCCGCGATCGACCCCTGCCCCCGGTGGTACCCGAAGGCGAGCGCCGCGGTCCTCGCCCACTGCCAGGCGCAGTTCTCGGCCCCCCTGACCACCCAATTCTGGGACTACCTCACCAAACTGCTCGAGGGGAACTGGGGCGCCTCCCAGCTCGGCGTGCCGGTCTTCCCGGTGATCGCCTCCGCGGTCCCGGCGACGGTCGAGCTCGTGCTCGCGCTCGTTGTTCCTCATGGTGGTCATCGGGATCCCCCTCGGGGTGATCGCGGCCCAGTTCGCGGGCCGGTGGGGTGACCACCTGGTTCGGGTCCTGTACCTCAGCGGCTGGTCCGTCCCCACCTACGTCGGGTCGATCATCGCGGCGGTGTTCCTCGCGCCGTACTTAGGGCTCCCCACGTCGGGGGAGTACAGCGCGCCTCCGCCGTTCCCTCAGATCACCCACATGTCGGTCCTGGACGCGATCCTGGCGGGGAACTTCCCGTACACGATCGACGCGATCAGCCATCTGGTCCTCCCCGCGGCCGTGCTGGCCTTCATCAACATGGGGATCGCCACCCGGATGACCCGGGCCTCGATGCTCGAGGTGTTGCCGCTCGACTACGTGAAAGCGGCCCGCATGAAGGGTCTCTCGAACTTCATGGTGCTGTACAAGCACGCGCTCCGGAACGCGCTCATCGCGACCGTGACGGTCCTCGGGCTGACGGCCGGCGGCCTCCTCGCGGGGACGGTGGTCATCGAGGAGGTCTTCGCCTGGCCCGGGATCGGCGCCTACGCCTTCAGCGTGCTCGGCGGCGGTGGCCAACCGAACTTCGACGGGGCGATCGCCGTCACCATCGTGTTCGCGATCGGCGTCGTCGTGGCCAACCTGATCTCGGACATCCTCTACGGCGTGCTCGACCCACGGGTCGAGTGGAGGTAGGCCGGTCGACATGGTCGCGGCCCGCAAGTCCGCCCCCGCGAAGGGCCCGCTTCAGACGGTGGCCTCCCTCTGGAAGCAGGCCCGCGGGTTGTACCGCGTGATGCGAGCGAACCCGCTATCGTTCGTCGGGTTCGTGCTCGTCGCGATCACCCTGATCCTCGCGGTGATCGTGGTCGTCGACCCTTCCCTCATCATTCCGTACGGCGCCACCCAGGACACCGGAGTGTATCGGGAGCCTCCCACCCTGCTCCAGTGGCCCCCCTCGATCCAGCACCCGTTCGGGACCGACCAGGGGGGCCGGGACATCTACTCGTCCGTCCTCCTCGCGCTTCCGCTCGACCTGGGGATCGGGATCGGGATCGCCGGGATCTCCGTCCTCCTCGGTGGGTTCCTCGGCCTCGTGGCCGGCTTCTGGGACAAGCCCGGGACCTTGGGAGGGGCGTGCTCGACGGTCATCATGCGGACCACCGACGTCTTCCTCGCCTTCCCGAGCCTCATCCTGGCGCTCGCCATCGTCGCATCGATCGGACGCGGCGTGGGCGCGGCGTTCCTGGCGATCGTGACCACGTGGTGGCCGTTCTACGTGCGGCTGGTCCGCGGCGAGGTGCTGGCGGTGAAACACCTCCCGTACGTCACCGCGGCGAGGGCGGCCGGGGTCCGGGAGACCCGCATCCTGACGCGCCACGTGCTGCGCAACGTCCTCGACCCGATCATCGTCTACTTCACGCTGGACATCGGTACCGTGCTCGTCACCTTCTCGACGATCTCGTTCGTGGGGGCGGGGATCCCGTATCCCGGGCCGGTCCCCGAGTGGGGCAGCATGATGTCGTACTATCAGGGCAACTTCCTGTTGAGCCAGTACCTGGTGGTACATCGCGTTCCCCGCGATCGCCATCTTCGTGACGGCGCTCGCCTACAGTCTGCTCGGGGACGGTCTACGGGACGTGCTCGACCCCCGTACGCGCCGCGCCCTGGCCGAGGTCCAGCACGAGCCTCCTCCCGAGGACCCGAGGTTCGCCGCGGAGTCCGCTACGGCGGAGGTCCTGGATGACGCCTCCGAAGAGGCGTTAGGAGAAGCCGCATGACCGAGCCGGTCCTGTCCGTCGAGCATCTCTCGGTCGAGTACGAGGTCGGTGCCGGCCATTTCCAGGCGGTCTCCGACGTTTCGCTCGTCGTCCCGCCCGGCCGGGTGGTCGGGATCGTAGGGGAAACGGGGTGCGGCAAGAGCACCCTCGCGCAGGCGATCCCGCGGTTGCTCCCCGAGCCCCCCGCCCACATCCTGCAGGGCAAGATCATCTTCCAAGGTACCGACCTTGTCCCGGTTCCCCGCGGCAAGCTTCCCCAGGTCCGGGGCACGGGGATCGGGATGATCTTCCAGGAGCCGCTGAATTCGTTGAACCCGGCGTTCCGGGTCTTCGACCAGATCGCGGAGGCGATCCAGATTCGGCACTGGCGGGAATCCGGGGTGATTCCCGTCTTCCATCCCGGCCCGACCCCCTGGGACTACACCTTCCGCCCCCTTCCCGCGGCGACGGACGTGCTGTCGCACTCGGTCATCCCCCCCGGTGCCCAGGATAAGGTGGGCCGCCGGCTCGTGTCGCGTTCGGACTATCGCCGGGAGGTGCTCGAATACCTCCGGCTGGTCCGCATCAACGACCCGGAGACGATCCTCAACCTCTATCCGCACGAGCTCTCGGGCGGGATGCGCCAGCGGATCATGATCGCCATGGCGCTCTCGGCGAAGCCTGCGCTCCTGATCGCGGACGAGCCGACGAGCGCGCTCGACGTGACGATCCAGGCGCAGGTCCTCACGCTGATGAAGGAGCTCATCGACGAGGTCGCCGCCTCCATCCTGTACATCAGCCACGACCTCGGCGTGGTCGCCGAGACCGCGGACGACCTCGGGGTGATGTACGCCGGCCGTCTCGTGGAATTCGGTCCGGTCGCGGAGATCTTCGAGAAGCCCCGACACCCCTACACGAAGTCGCTCCTGAAGTCGATCCCGAC
The DNA here is from genome assembly GCA_963735185.1 of uncultured Thermoplasmata archaeon. GTDB lineage: Archaea > Thermoplasmatota > Thermoplasmata > Lutacidiplasmatales > UBA184 > Lutacidiplasma. The sequence goes on along the minus strand of CAVTJV010000007.1, from coordinate 851,493 downwards.
CCGGTACAAGACCGACTGGCCGATGCCCACGATCCCGGGGTCCGTCCCGAACCTCTCCCAGCTCCCGCGGGGCTGCCGGTTCCATCCTCGCTGCGCCCTCGCGCGCCCGATCTGCGCCCGGGAGCCCCCGCCCGTGTTGCGGGTGGTGGGGGAAACGGCCGGGTCGACCACGCCCCACCAGAGCGCGTGCCATTTCGCGGAGGAGGTCGAGTCGCAGCCGTGACGGGTCCTCCGCTCCTCGAGACCGAAGGGGTCACGAAGTACTTCCCCATCGTCCGCAGCATCGGGGACGTCGTCGGCGGCCGTGCGGCCCATGCGATCCATGCCGTGGACGGGGTCAGCATCACCGTCCAGGCGGGGGAGACCGTCGGCCTCATCGGGGAGTCCGGGTCCGGAAAGACGACCCTGGGTTGGGTCGTCGCCCGCCTGCACGAGGCGACGGCCGGGGCGATCCGGTTCGAGGGCCAGGACGTTCTCGCGCTCGAGGGGACGGAGCTACGGCACTGGCGGCACAACGTCCAGGTCGTCTTCCAGGACCCGGTCGGGTCCCTCGACCCCCGCCTCAAGGTCTGGCAGGTGGTGGGGGAACCGGTACGGGCCCAGAACCAGATGGACCGCTGGTACGCCCGGACCGCGTCGAGCCGGATCCGGCGCGAGCACCGGCTCGCCTGCGAGAAAGAGCGCACGCGGCTGACCCGGGAATACCGCGCGTCCATCGACCCGAGCACCGCGGAGCGGGAGCGGCTCACCCGAGAGTACCGGGCGGCCGTGAAGGCGCGGGCGAAGCGCGGCCCGGAAGAGGAAAAGAAGCTGATGGACACGTACCGGGCTGCCCTCCGGCCGCCCGAGAACGCCCCGGCCCTCACCACCGCCGAGCGCCAGCGGCTGCGCGCCGAGCACGAAGCCGCCCTGAAACGGAGCCGGGAGGCCCGGAAGGCGGATGCGAAGAAGGCGCTCGAAGAGTACCACGCCGCCCTCCAGCGGGCCGCCCAGCTCCCCACGCCGGTCCCGGCCGAGCGAGAGCGATTGCGGGGAGAGTACGAGGCCGCCATCGAGCGGAGCCGGAAGGCGGAACGGGAGTTCGTGGTGCCCCCGTCCTCGATCCCTCCGATGCCCCCCCGCCTCTCCAATCAGGACATCCGACGCCAGGTGGAGGAGGCGCTCCCCCTGGTCGGGTTGATGCCGGCCGTCCTCGACCAGTACCCTCACGAGTTCTCGGGCGGGGGCCGCCAGCGTATCTCCCTCGCGCGGGCGCTCATCGTCAACCCGAAGCTCATCGTCCTCGACGAGCCGACGAGCGCGCTCGACGTCGCCGTCCAGGCCCAGATTCTGAACCGCCTCATCGAGCTCCAGCGGGACCGCGGCCTCGCCTACATTTTGATCACCCACAACGTGGCCGCGGTCCGGTTCGTCGCCGACCGGGTCGCGGTGATGTACCTCGGCCAGATCGTCGAGATCGGTCCCGTGCGCGAGGTGCTCGAGCGCCCCGTGCACCCGTACACGAAGGCCCTCCTCGCCGCCCTCCCGGTCGCCGACGTCCGGCGGCGGCGGACGCGCTACCGGATCGGGGGCGATATCCCGACGCTGGTCGACCCGAAGCCCGGGTGCCGGTTCTCCCCACGCTGCCCGTTCGTCGAGGACCGGTGCCACACGACCGACCCTGCGCTCCTACCCCGGCCCGGAGCCCCCGGTCACCAGGTCGCCTGCCTGCGCGCCGAGGAGGTTGCTGCCGTCTCCCCCGCCGAACTGCTGGCGGAAGGGGGGCCGGCTCCGCTCGCCTCGGCCCGGGTGTCTACGGCGGGGTCCGCGGTCTCGATCAGCTGAGCCACTGCGTGTTGAACAAGAGCGCGTAGGGCTCGGCGCTCCCCATCGCGTTGATGATGACCCCGTGCAGGTTCGTGTCGTAGACCGCGAACGACGTCGGGATGACGCTCCAGATGTCGGTGTAGTTGGTGTACATGATGCTCGTCATGTTCGCGTAGTCCGCCGTGATGTTCACGGGGTTCGTTTGCGCCATGGCATCGTAGATATCGCTGTCCACCGTCGCGTTGGCGAAGCCCGACATGCACATGTTGGCGCTCCCGGTGCTCAGCGCATCGTTCTGCGTGTAGTCGTCGGGCGAGACGTAGTCCGCCGTGTAGAACTCCTGCCCCATGTAGAACGGTCCGCCGTTCGCGTTGGTGGCCGACGCGCAGTGGCCGCCGGTGAGACCCTGCTCGACGTAGAGGTCGGGGAGCGAGATGGGGAGAGCGTTGATAGTGAGCCCGATCTGGCTGAGGTCGGTCACCAGGAACTGGGCCATCTCCGCCCAGTCGGCCCCGATGTCGAGGTACGCGTAGTTGATGGCCGTGCCCTTGCAGGCATCGTTCGCGCACGGGGAGTTGGCGATCTCCTGTTTCGCGAGCGCCAGATTGTACGCGTAGTACGGCTCCTTCGCTGTCACGTTGTTGTTGTACGGGTAACCGGGGGAACCGGCCCGACCCACTGCTGCGCCCAGCCTCCGAACGCCTGGGCGATGATCTCGTTGTAGTTGATCGCGTGGGCGATCGCCGCTCGCACGGAGAGGTTGTTGAAGGGGAACGTGCTCTGGTTGAGGTAGACCCACCACGCCCCGCTGGTCGAGCTGACCGTGATGTTCAAGGGCTGTACGACCACGTTCGAGTGGCCCTGCAGGCTGGAAATCGTGGACGGCCCGATGTAGGCGAACGAGGCCTCCGCGACCTTTCCGCTGGTGAGGTCGCTGATCGTCACGTCGAGCGTTCCCTGGAAGACGACATCGACCGTGGTGTTCGCGGGCTGGAGGTCGAGGTCCCAAGGCTCCGTGGCGAACGCAGCCACTCCCCAGTAGTTCGGGTCGACGACGAGCGTGTAGCCCCCGCCTTCGACCCCGTTGTAATCCTGGAGGAGGTACTGGCCCGTACCGAGGGTGTGGGTCGTCAGGTAGTCGTTGACGGCCGCCACCTGGACCCCGCCGTTCGCGTCGACCCAGGTCGGGTCAACGGCGTAGGAGTTCGGGGCCGAGAGGGCGGGGAGGAGGTAGGTGTAGTTGCTGTCCAGGTAGCCGTAGCCTAGGTTGAGCTGGATGACCGATGGGCTGATTACCTGGAACGACTGGTTCGCCTCGCCCATCAGCGCGATCTCGGAGGTCGTCGGCGCGGCGAAGTTCCAGCTGTTCAGGTCGTTCGCAAGGGTCGTGTTCGCCGCCTGGGAGGCGGAAAGGGTCGAGTAGTACGATAGGGGGCTCGTCGTGCTGAAGTTCGTCGAGAAGAAGTTCTCCTCCAGGATGAACTGGGGTCCCTGAGCGAGGAGGAGGCTCCGGTAGAGGCTGTACCACTGGACGTAGGCGTTGTAGGGGTCGCCGTTCGAGAAGTGCACTCCCGACCAAAGGGTGAACGTGTAGCTCTCGAATCCGGTCGCCGGGTCGTAGATGACCGACCAGTTCTTCGCGAGCACGCCCGAGAACGCGGTGACGCTCGTGCCGTTGTACTGCACGAGGCCTTGGTAGACCTGCTGGACCGCGGCCCAGCCGGGGGTCGAGAACGTGACCGCGGGGTCGAGCGAATCGGGCAGCTCGGCCTGGTCGACGCAGATGGTCGTCCTCTGATTCGACCCGCAGGTAGAGGAGACCGACGACTTCTGGAGGGCGAAGTACCCTCCGACGCCGGCTCCGATGAGGACCACGACCACGGCGATGACGAGTATGTTCCTGCGCCTGCGTTCCATCGACACCCCTCCGAGAACGCGATTTGAAACCACTTCGGCTTGATATAGTTCACCAAAGCCGTCCCCGCCCCCTCTATCCCGATTCCGGGGCCAAAACCTTTAGCGCCGTCGAAATCCCCAACCGGAGGGGACGAGCGATGGACCGTACGATGCTGATTGGGGGAGAATGGGTGGCGGCGTCGAGCGAGGCGACGATGGGAGTGACCAACCCCTACGACGGCTCGTCTCTCGGGACGGTCCCGAAGGGCTCCCGGGAGGACGCTCGGAAGGCGATCGACGCGGCACGGGAGGCGTTCGATAAGGGTACCTGGCCGCGGCTGCCCCCCCGGGCTCGCGGGGAGGTGTTCCTGAAGGCGGCCGCGCTCCTCCAGCAGCGTCTCGGCGAGATCGCGGAGCTGGAGACCCGTAACCAGGGGAAGACGATCAAGCAGGCGGCCGATGGGGACGTTCCGTTCTCCATCGACAACATCATCTTCTACGCGGGGGCGGGTCGGACGCTCGACGCGAAGAACCCGGGCGAGTTCACCGGGGACGGGACGACGATCTTCCGCCGGGAGCCGATCGGAGTGGTCGCGTGCATCACCCCCTGGAACTACCCGATCATGATGGCCGTCTGGAAGGTCGCCCCGGCGCTTATCGTCGGCAACACCGTGGTGCTCAAGCCGGCGAGCTACACCCCGCTCACGACGCTCGAGCTCGGCCGGGCGTTCCAGGACGCAGGGCTCCCAGCTGGGGTCCTCAACGTCATCACCGGCCCGGGCGGCGAGGTGGGGGACGAGCTCTCCCGGAACCCGAAGGTCGACATGGTCGGGCTCACGGGCGACACCGTCACCGGGAAGAAGATCATGGAGGCGGCGAGCGCGACGGTGAAGCGCATCCAGCTCGAGCTCGGTGGGAAGGCGCCGTTCGTCGTCTTCGAGGACGCTGACCTCGCTGCCGCGGTGGAGGGAGCGATGGCCGGCGGGTTCGTGAACGGAGGCCAGGACTGCACGGCCGCCACCCGATTCATCGTGCACAAAAGCGTGCATGCGAAGTTCGTCCAGGCCCTTCTCGAACGGGTCCGCACGATCCGCATCGGGGACCCCCTCTCCCGAAGCACGGACCTCGGTCCGCTCGTGAGCACAGTGCAGCAGAAGCGGGTGCTCGAGTTCATCGAGAAGGGGAAAGCGGAAGGGGCGAAGCTCAAGATCGGCGGCACGGACGACCACAAGAAGCACCCGAAGGGCGCGTTCGTCGTCCCGACGGTCTTCGACTCGGTCACGCCCGACATGACGATCGCGCAGCAGGAGATCTTCGGGCCGGTCCTCGACGTCCTCGAGTTCTCTACGTTCGACGAGGCGATCGAGATCGCGAACGGAGTGGTGTACGGCCTCGCGGGCAGCGTCTGGACGAAGGACGTCCGGACGGCCCTCAAGGCGGCCCATGCGCTCCGCTTCGGGGACGTTTGGGTCAACGACCACCTCCCGATCGCCTCGGAGACCCCCCACGGAGGGTTCAAGCAGTCCGGCTTCGGCAAGGACCTCGGGACGGACTCCCTCTACGACTACACGGTCGTGAAGAACATGTACATCGACCTGACGGGGCAGGCCCGGAAGGGCTGGCACTACATCACCTACGGCGACCCCGGGTAGAGGGAACCGTGATCGCAGGCGTGCCCACCGGAGGCCGAGGCGCCCTCCTCATAGGCGGCGAGTGGCGCCCCCCGACCAGCGGAAGATACGTCCCCGTCATCGACCCGTCCACCGGCCAGCCCATCGGGGAGGCTCCCGTCGCCTCCGCCGACGAAGCTCGCTCGGCCGTCGAGGCGGCCGCGGCGGTCGAGGAGTCGTGGGGAGCGACCCCGGGACACGTCCGCGCCAAGATCCTCCGCGCGACCGCGGCCCGGATGCGGGACGACCGGGAGACGATGGCCCGCCTCATCGCGTCGGAGGTCGGGAAGCCGATCGTGGACGCCCGGGTCGAAGTGGACCGGGCGATCTTCGTCTTCGAGCTCGCCGCGGAGGAGGTCCGTCAGCTGGGGGAGAGAGCTACCCGGCCGACGCCTTCGAGAGGCCCCCCGGCAACGAGCACCGGTTCCTGTTCACGGTTCGCGACCCGATCGGGGTGGTCGTCGCGATCGGCCCGTTCAACTTCCCGCTGAACCTGCTCTCGCACAAGGTCGCCCCCGCGCTCGCGGCCGGGAACCCGGTCGTGGCGAAACCGACCAGCGCCGCACCGTTCACGGCGCTCCGTCTTGCCGAACACCTGGTGGCCGCCGGCGTTCCTCGCGGAGCGCTGAACGTAGTGGTCGGGCCGGGTCGCACGGTCGGCGACACGCTGGTCGAGCATCCCCGGACCCGCCTCGTCACCTTCACCGGCTCCACCGAGGTCGGCAAGGCCATCGCGGAGAAGGCCGGCCGGCAGGCGAAGCGCGTGATCCTCGAGATGGGGGGGATGGACCCGTTCATCGTGCTCGACGATGCCGCGCTGGACGTCGCGGTGCCCGCGGCGGCCCGCGGCGCGTTCGGATACTCCGGACAGGTCTGCACCGCGTCGAAGCGGTTCCTCGTCCAGGACTCGATCGCGGAGAAGTTCGCCCGGTTGCTCGCCGATAAGGCGACCACCCTCCGGGTCGGCCCCGCGCTCGAAGAGAAGACCGAGGTCGGCCCCCTCATCGACGGGGCGGCGGTCGCCCGGATGGAGGAGCTCGTGGCGGACGCGCGAGCTAAGTCGGCGAAGGTCCTCACCGGCGGCTCCCGCCCTTCGAGCGGCCCGGGAAGCTTCTACCGGCCGACCGTGATGGACGAGGTCCCCGAGGACGCGCGGGTCGCGCGCGAGGAACCGTTCGGCCCGATTGCGCCGGTGCTCCGCTTCCACGACCTCGACGACGCGGTGCGGATCGCGAACTCGACCCCCTACGGCCTCCAGTCGGCGGTCTACACCCACGACCTCGCGCGCGGGTTCGCCCTCGCGAAGCGGATCCGGGCGGGCGGGGTCCACCTGAACGACCCGACGACCCTACGTTGGGACGCGCTCCCGTTCGGCGGCGTGAAGGAGAGCGGCCTCGGGCGGGAAGGGCTGCGCTACGCGATGCAGGAGATGACCGAGGTGAAGTTGATCTCGGTCAACTTCGCCGCGCCCTAACGGCGGGCGAGGTAGCGAACCCGCTATCGCGCGTCCTTTCCCTCGAGATTGCGCCCGGGCCGTTCCGGGACCACGGGCGACGGTGCCGCGGGCTCGGACGGCGGGTGCAGGTGCGTAGCCGGCTCCGCCCGATGGGGGACCTGAGGAGAGCTTGGGGTCGGCGGCTGGGGGGCCGTGACGAAGCTCTCCAAGGCGTCCTCGAACGCGTCCATGCCACGGTCGAGTAGCTCGTCCTCGATCGTGAGGGGGGCCATGAACCGCAGCACCTGGTCCCAGGCGCCTGCGGTGTGCATCAATACCCCCCGCGCGAGGAGCGCGGCGCGCATCGCCTTCCCTCGGTCGCCCCACGGGAGCCGGGCGGAGCGGTTATGCACGAACTCGACCCCGATCATGAATCCCTTTCCCCGGACGTCCCCGATCGCCGGGTGGCGGTCGGCGAGCGAGCGGAACCGGAAGAGGAGCTTCTCGCCGCGCGCGCGGGTCTGGTCGAGGAGATCCCCTTCCTTCAGGACCCGAACGGTCTCGGCACCGACCGCGAGAGCGAGGGGGTTCGCACGGTACGTCCCGAGATGGAAACCTCTCGGGAGCTCCTTCACGAGGTCCGAACGGTAGGCGACGACCGAGAGGGGTATCCCGCCGCCGATCGTCTTCGCGATGCAGAGGATGTCGGGGGTCACCTTGGAGTGCTCGACGGCCCATATTTTGCCCGTGCGGCCGAGCCCCGACTGGACCTCGTCCGCGATCAGGAGGATCTGGTGGCGGTCGCAGAACTCCCGCAGCGACGGAAGGAAGTCGTCCGGGGGCACGACGTAGCCCCCCTCTCCCAGGATGGGCTCCACGAGGACGGAGGAGATCGAGTCGACCCCCGAGCTCGGGTCGTTCACGAGGTGTTCCAGGTACGCGATCGTGCCCGCCGCCCCCTTGTCCGCTCCCAGGACCGGCCGGTACGGATCCGGATACGGGACCCGAATGACGGTTCCGGTCCCGAAATAGGACGTGGAATGGTAGCGACGTCCGCTGGTCAGATTGACCACGCCTCCGTGGACACCGTGGTAGGCGCCCGAGAACGCGACCGTTCCCCGTTTCCCCTGGGCGAAATCGGCGAGGTTGACGGCGGTCTCCACGGCATCCCCGCCGGTGACGGTGAAGAAGATCCGGGCGTGGCCGCGAAGACCGCCCGGCAGCACGCCCTCGATCTCCTTCAGGAAGCGGATGCGTGCCTCGGTGGGCAGTTCGAGGGCGTGCCAGATGGCCCGTGACTGGGCTTCCAAGGCCGCGACGAGCCGTGGATGGCGATGCCCGAGGTTGAGAACGCAGATTCCCGCTACCCAGTCGATGTACCGGTTCCCGTCCATGTCCTCGATGGTGGAGCCCTGAGCGACCTTCGGAGCGATGGGGAAGTAGTGCGGGTAGCCGATCGCGTCGGTCTCCAGCCGGGCCTGTTCCGCGAGCAGCTCCCGAGAGCGGGGCCCGGGCGGCGGGACGACGATGTGCGGGGCGTCGGGGAAGCTCAACCAGTCGCTCTTGGACGTCACAGAAACCTCGCGCGCGGGAGGTCCTCTCCCGCATATCAAGGCTCGGCCGATGGGAGCGCCGGCAACCCGTCCGGGGGGGGTGGCGCCCATTTCTTGCCGGGCCCCTGGAACCGGTCGCGGGGCCCGTCCCTTGCCCCTCAGGTCAGTGAGCGAGGTGGAGCTCCCACACGACCGCCCGGCGGGTCTCGAGCGCAATCGCCACCCAGGCGAGTCCGACCGCCGTCATGGGGAGCGGCCAGGGCACCCCGAAGTGCCACGCCACAGCAACGCCACCGATGAAGAGCGCGAATCCGAGGAAGGCCGCGCCGACCAAGGTGGGACCGATGACGAAGTCCCCGAGCACGTACAACGTGAGTGCTCTTCGAAGGGTTACGTGGCGCACGGTGTGGTATATAGTGACCCATAGAGTATGGTCTTATGGGTCGACTCGGACGTCCTTCCGACCCTGCCGGGGAGGGCCTTGGGCAGGTGCGTTTACCGGCTCTGCGCCCTCAGCACCGACACGTCTAAGCGGGACGGCCCATCCTCCGGGTGCGATCCCCTATGACCGAGGCAGCGACATACGTGGATTCCCACCTACACTTGAGCCGCTGGTGGCGCGACATCAAGGCCACGGGATACCGGGCCGACCTCGACTACACGTTGAACGGGCTCCTGCACGAGATGGACGCTGCGGGGATCGGGCAGGCAGTCCTCATCCAGGTCAACGACGCGCCTAACGTCTGGGATGGGCTCGCCGAGGCCCGTGGAATTGTGGCGGAGAGCGCGGGACGTCTCCGTCTCGTCTCGACCGTGGACCCGACCAAGGGAGCGGAGGCGGTCGGCGCCCAGATCGCTCTCTGGGACAAGACGCCCGAGCTCGCGGGAATCAAGCTGTTCCCCGGCTACAACCCGTTCTACCCTCACGACCGTCGCTTGGACCCGGTCTACGAATACGCCCACCGGCGCAAGGTCCCGGTCCTGATCCACACGGGCGACACGATGGACAATTGGGGGCTGGTCAAGTACACCCGCCCGATCGAGATCGACGAGGTCGCGGTCCGGTTCCGGGAGGTCCCGATCGTCCTCTGCCATTTCGGGAACCCCTGGATCGACGAGGCGGCCGAGCTCGTCTACAAGAACCCGAACGTCTACGCGGACATCTCGGGCCTGCTCGCGCACCCCTCGTACCCCCTCTTCGACCGGATGATCGACCTCTGCCGGAAACGGGTCGAGGAGGGAATCCTCATGGTCGGCTCGGCGGAGCGGGTCCTCAACGGTTCTGACTGGCCCCTCATCGACCTCAAGGTCCAGGTCGGTCTCGTCAACTCCCTCGACCTGCCCGAGCGGGACCGGGCCGCGATACTCGGGGGGAACGCCCGTAAGCTCTTCGCCCTCCCCAACGCAGGCCCGTCTCGGACGGGGCCGTCATAAGCGGACGCGGGCTCGGCTCTACGACCCCTCGTCAAGGGTCATTCTCAGGGAACGGTTCCATGGACGGCGACGAGATCCGGAAGGTGGTCCGGGAGACGAACTACGTCACGTGGCGGCGCCAGGGAGGCTGGGACCCGCTCGTGGTGGCCCGGGCCGAGGGCTCTCGGTTCTGGGACGCGGCCGGGAAGGAGTACCTCGACTTCTCCTGCCAGCTCGTGGCCACCAACTTGGGCCACGGGAACGCCCATGTCGCGGACGCGATCGCGGCCCAAGCGAAGTCCCTCGCCTACGCCGCCCCGAGCTTCGCGACCGAGGCCCGGGCCCGAACGAGCCTTGCACTCATCGAGGTCCTCCCGAAAGGGCTCAACCGCCTCTTCTTCGGGACGTCGGGGACCGAGGCGAACGAGGCCGCCCTCAAGATCGCGCGCGCGGCGACGGGACGCACGAAGGTCCTGGCCCGGTACCGGTCGTACCACGGCGCGACCGCAGCGTCGATATCGGTCACGGGGGAGTTCCGTCGACGGTCGATCGAGCGTCTGCAGAAGGTCCCGGGGTCGGTCTTCGCGCCGGACTGCTACTGCTATCGCTGCCCGTTCGGCCTGACCTACCCCGACTGCAAGGTGGCGTGCGCCGAGTACGTCGACTACCAGCTCACCCACGAGGGGGACGTCGCCGCGATGATCCTCGAGCCCGTCGTGGGGACGAACGGGGTCCTGGTGCCCGTGCCGGAGTACCTTCCCCGGATCCGCGAGATCACGAAGAAGCATGATACCCTCTTGATCGCGGACGAGGTGATGAGTGGCTGGGGCCGGGTGGGCGAGTGGTTCGCCGTCAACCACTGGAACGTCGTCCCGGACATCCTGACGACCGCGAAGGGGATAACGGGAGCCCAGATCCCGCTCGGGCTCACGGCCACGACCGCAGCGGTCCACGACACCTTCCGCGAGAATTACTTCCCGCACGGGCACACCTACGAGGCGCACCCGCTCACCCTCTCTCCGGCGGTGGCGGCGATCGAGGAGTACCGCCGGTTGAACCTCCTCGAGAAGTCTCGGAAGGACGGGGAGTACCTCCTCTCCCGTCTCCGCGAGATGCAGGAGCGTCACCCTTCCGTCGGGGACGTCCGGGGGATGGGCCTCTTCGCGGCCGTCGAGCTCGTGAAGAACCGGGTGACGAAGGAGCCGTTCAACACCCAGGACGACAAGATGGCGGGCCGGCCGCTCCTCATCGACCAGGTCACGGGCGCGATGATGAAGGAGGGGGTCTTCTGTATCGGGTGGGTCTCCCACCTCGTCGTCGCGCCGCCGCTCATCATCACGCGCGAGGAGCTCGACCACGGGCTCGCGGTCCTCGACCGCGCCCTCTCGGTCGCGGACGCGAAGGTGACCCCTTCGCCCGCGACCTAACGCAGAGGGTTCCGCGGCCTCAGAACCAGCGGGACGTGACGACCTTCTTCCGCGTGTAGAACTCGATCCCGTCCCGACCGGTCGCGTGGAGGTCGCCGAAGAACGACCCTTTCCACCCTGCGAACGGGAACGGAGCGACTGGAGCCGGGACCCCTATGTTGATCCCTAGCATCCCCGCCTCGATCCGATGCGTGAACTCGCGAGCGGCGCTCCCGCTCTGGGTGAAGATGGAGGAGGCGTTGCCGAACCGGGACCGGTTGGCGACCTCGAGACCCTCCGCGAGCGACTTCACGCGGATCACGAGGATGACGGGGCCGAAGATCTCCTCCTGGGCGATCGGCCACTCGGGCTTGACATGGTCCAAGAGGACGGGCGCGACGAAGAATCCCTTCGAGTTCGCGGGGATGTTGCCGCGAGCCGCCAGCTTCGCGCCCGAGGCCAGGCCGTCCTCGACCCACTTCAGGATCCGGTCCCGGTTCTCCGGGCGGATCACCGGGCCCATCTCGGTCTTGGGGTCGTTCGCCGGGCCCACGACGAGCGTCCGGACCCCTTCGGCGAGGGCTTCCACGAGCCGGTCTCCGCCCGGTTCGACCGCCACGGCGACCGACCCCGCGAGGCAGCGCTCCCCGGTCATGCCGCAGGCGCTCGAGATGATCGCCGAGACCGTGTGCTTGAGCTCGGCGTCCGGCATCACGATCATGAAGTTCTTGGCACCCGCGAGCGCCTGGACGCGCTTTCCGTGGGCGGATGCGGTCGTGTAGATGTGCTTCGCCGTCGGCGCCGAGCCGACGAACGAAACCGCGTCGATGCCCGGGTGGGTCAGGATCGCGTTGACCGCATCGAAGTCGCCATGCACGACGTTGAACACCCCGGGGGGAACCCGGCCTTCTCGAAGAGGGCCGGCAGGAGCGACGGGGAGAGCGGGTCCCGCTCGGACGGCTTCAGGATGAACGAGTTCCCGCAAACGATCGCGAACGGGGTCATCCACATCGGGATCATCACCGGGAAGTTGAACGGGGTGACGCCGGCCACGACCCCGACGGGCTGCCGGATCAGGGTCGTGTCGACCCCCTTGGCGATGTCCTCCGAGAAGTACCCCTGCATCGTCGACGGGGCGGAGGCTGCGGCATCGATCGCCTCGATGGCGCGGAAGACCGACCCGCGAGACTCCTCCATCGTCTTTCCCTGCTCCCGGGTGATCGACCGGGCCAGCTCCTCTGCGTGCTCGTCCATGGCGTGGCGGAAGGCGAGCATCATGCGGGCTCGGTCCGAGACCGGGACGTCCCGCCACTTGAGGTAGGCCTTGCGCGCGGCGCGGACCGCGAGGTCGACGTCCTCGGCGTTCGAGCGCGGTACATGGGCGATGACCGAACCGTCCGATGGGTCGAAGACGTCGAGGCGTCCGGTCGAGCGGGGGCGTACCCAGGTTCCGTCGATGTAATTCTCTAGTTCGACCAACTCCGCCATGATCTCTGTCCGGTCCGAACCCAAGGGGGTTTTGACCGTGGCGGGGGGGCCCCCCCTAGACGTCTCACGGGACCCTTCCACGGAGGGTTTTTGTAGCCCCCTCCGACTGCAAAGGCCGTCCGGGCCCCTATGGGAACCCGGCAGGAACTGGTGGGATAGTGGACCCTCGATTCGAGGCCGCCTACGCCGAATACGAGAAGCGGACCCCCAAGTCTCGGAAGCTGTGGGAGGAAGCCCGAAAATGGAGCCCACTCGGCGTCCATTCGAACTACCGTTTCCTGGACCCCTACCCGTTCTACGTGAGCCACGCGAAGGGCGTCCATCTCTGGGACGCCGACGGGAACGATTACCTCGACTTCAACATGGGATTCGGCTCGCTCCAGAGCGGGCACGCCCATCCGAAGCTCGTCGAGGCGTTGAGCCGCCAGCTCGAGAACGGCAGCATCTACGGCTACGAGTGGGACCGGACCCCGGAGGTCGCCGAGCGGGTCTGTCGACGCTACAGCATGGCCCAGATCCGGTTCAGCACGACCGGCCTCGAGGCGACGCACCACGCGACCCGCTTCGCCCGGGCGTACACCAAGAAGCGGTACATCCTCAAGTTCGAAGGGTCGTACCACGGCTCGCACGACACGCTACTCGTCGGCGTGAAGCCGCGCCTCCAGGTCGCAGGACCTAAGGACCATCCGAAGTCTGCGCCTGCCTCCCCGGGGATCCTTACGGAGGTCTCGGAGAGGACGCTCATCGCCCCCTTCAACGACCTCGAGGCCACCCGGAAGATCGCGCTCGAGCACAAGGACGACCTGGCAGCGATCATCGCCGAGCCAATCCCCATGAACATGGGGTTCATCATCCCGGACAAGGAGTTCTTCCCCGGCCTGCGCGAGCTGTGCAACCAGCTGGGCACGCTCCTCATCTTCGACGAGATCAAGACCGGCGCGAAGTATCCACACGGGGCGGCCGGCCGTGTCGGGGCCCATCCCGACATCATCACGCTCGGGAAGTCGATCGCCTGCGGCGTTCCCCTCTCGGCCATCGCGGCCGGACCGGGGATCCTCGACGAGGTCGGCCCCCGCAAGGTGGCCCATGCCGGGACGTATAATTCGAACCCGCTCTCGATGGCCGCCTGCATCGTCTGTCTCGACCACATCCTGACGGACGACGCACTGGAACGCTCTACCCGCCTCAACATGCGGCTCGCGAAGGGCTACGGGGAGGTGTTCAAGGACGCCGGGGTCACCGCCTTTGTCGCGGCGGACGGCGTTTCCGGCACGGTCTTCTTCGCCGACCACCCCGTGCGCAACTGGAGGGATTTCCTGACGGTCGACGGCGACCGCTCGATGCTCTACTACTACCTCTCCCTCAACCGCAACCTCATCGCGAGCGGGACCGGCCCCGACGAGCAGTGGACGATCTCGGTCCAGCACACGGAGAAGGACGTCGACAAGCACCTCGAGATCCTCGGTACGGTCGCAAAGCAGCTCGCGGGCACCCCGCAGGCTGGAGAGATCGAAGAGTCGGTGTAGACCCGGACTCCGACCCGTTACCGTCGGCTGTTCATCGACCGCGCGCAGGAGGGTCCGCGCCGCGGCGCGCGCGACGATCATCCCGTCGGCGCCGGATGTGCATCTCCTCGACCACACGCCACGGGCCGCCGGCGCGCGCTCTCTTGAGGGCATTCCAGCGGAAGGAATCGTGCCGGATCTCCGAGAAGACCCAGCGTTCGGTGCGCACGCCTCGTTCCTCCTCCTGTAGCACGATCATCGTTCGGCCCACTGGTCGACCGATGAACCGGCGCACGACCTTCTGGCGAGGGGCGATCCACGTGCTGCGCCACGCGCCCAGATCAGGGTCGTAGTACCGGACGGTCGTGCCCCAGGGGATGAAGCGGTGGGTCCGCGGGTCGACCGACCCCCAGACATCCTGAACGGCGCGTCCTTCGAGAATCCAGTTGAAGTGGACCTCTCCGGGCGCTCGCAAACGGGACATCGGATAGCGGTGTTCGACGACGTCCCAGTCGCCGACGAACTGTCCGAATAGGCGGAGCTTGTCCCGAAGTTCGCTGGCCGGTCCATAGGCAGGGAGTCCTTCGATCTTCCAATCCCGGGCCGGTGCCGGACCGGCTGAACGTCTGCTTGGCATAGGCCCCGAGGCGAGCTGCCGCTATGGTAAGGCTGTTACCGAAGCCGCCCTCCGCGCGGTCTCGACCGCAGGCTCAGCGCGTCGGAGGACCCGTAAGAACCCGATTCGACTCGAACGTTCGGATTCGGGGGGAGCTTGGACCCGGAGCACCCTTAAGTCAACGCGATGGGCTGGACGACGCCGAGGCAAGTCAATGGTGGACGCGGTTCATCTCGAATGGTTCGATCGGCTACCCTGCTCCATGACCGTGTGCGACAAGGACTACACGATCCTGTACCTGAACGACCGGTCCGCCGAAATCAACGCCAGCGATGGGGGCAAGACCCTCGTCGGGAAGAATCTGTTGGACTGCCACCCGCCCGAGGCCAAGGCGAAGCTGAAGGAAGTGATGGCCTCCGGCAAGCCCAACGTCTACACGATCGAGAAGAAGGGCGTCAAGAAAGTGATCTTTCAAGCACACTGGAAGAAGCGGGGACGGCTGGCGGGGCTCGTAGAGATCACGTTCGAGCTTCCCCGTGACATGCCGCACTTCGTGAGGACCTGAGCTTCGTAGCGAGGGACGACCGTGAAGGCGGCCATCGTTCGGGAGTTCGGCCATCCTCCGTACTACGGCGATTTCGCGGACCCTATGCCGCAGCCCGGCGAAACGATGGTGTCCGTCACGGCGACGGCGGTGAGCACGCTCGTTCGCGGGCGGGCTGCCGGTGCTCACTACAGTGCAGGCACCGCTTTGCCGTTCGTGCCCGGCGTGGATGGGGTCGGACGGACACCGGAGGGCCGGCGGGTCTACTTCGCATTCCCGAGACCACCTTTCGGGTCGATGGCCGAGCGGGCGGTGGTATCGGTGGCCCATCTCATACCGCTACCCGAGGGTCTCGATGACGCGACCGCCGCCGCGGCGGCGAACCCGGGCATGTCATGCTGGGTCCCGCTCACGCTCCTCAGTCGGATCCATCCAGGCGAGTCGGTGCTTGTCAACGGCGCGACCGGTATCTCGGGCCGGATGGCGATCCAGGTCGCGAAGTACCTGGGCGCGCGGAAGGTAATCGCGACCGGGCGCGACGAGGCGAAGCTCCGCACGCTTCTAGAACTCGGCGCCGACGTCGTCCTCTCCCTCCGGCAACCCGCCGAAACGCTCCGCGACGCGGTGCGGAAGGAAACGCGCGACTCCGAGGTCGGCGTCGTGCTCGACTATCTGTGGGGCCCGTCCGCGGAGACGATACTCGCTGCGCTGGCGGGACCCAACGCACCCCGGGGGCGTCGCGCATCCGCTACGTGCAGATCGGGAGCCTTGCCGGGGCTACCATCTCACTAGAGTCGTCACTCCTTCGGAGTTCAGGGATTGAGATCTTGGGTAGTGGCCTCGGAAGCGTGAGCGACGAGGAGCTCGTGGCGGGCATCGACCAGTTCTTGAAGGCGTTCGTAACCGGCGGTTCCGGATCGCGATCGATGTCCATCCACTCTCGGACGTGGAGCGCGCGTGGAACCAACCCCCTGGAGACAAACGGCTCGTGTTCACCGTCCCGTAAGTCGGTATGCGGCCTCCTAAGGCCCCTGCGCCCCTCAATATCGCTCGCTGTCGCATCTTCGCGCGGGTGGTATTACCGACCGTTCGCTAAGCCCGATTGTCCGTGGCGCCAATCCGGATGGGCGCAGGGGAACCCCGAACACGCTCCCAGCGATCGCTCATCGACCCTTGTTGCCTCATAGTCGTTGTCGATCGCTGGGAATGGCGACCGGCAGAGTATAGTCGCCTCCGGAGACTACGTGGACTCCGGAGGTGACGCGGCCTTTAAGCCGAAGACGCAAATCGCGGCGGCAAGAGAACCGTGGCGGAGCCAGTTTCGGAGAATCTGCCACCGAGCGACTTGGAAGGCGGGATTTCCCTAGCCCGTGAGGGCGACGAGGCGACCCAACTGCGCCGTCGATTAGAGTGGCCTGCCCGGATCGGCCGATTCTTGATGGGTGGGCTCGGTGCAGTGACCGCAGCAGGAGGAGTGGCAGCGTGGGTGACCAACGGGCGGGAGATTGGGTTGGCGCTCGGAATCTTCGGAGGCGTCTTGATCGTTCTTGGGTTGATTCAGCACCTGCTCTTGCGCCGGGATCTTCAGCATTGGCCCGATCAAGTGGTGTTGCGGGAGAGTGGGGTGGAGCTCTTCCTTCACAACGGCGAAGTCCGTGGTCTATCGTGGACGGATTCAGACTTGGCACTCAACCTCGTCTCGCGCAAGGCTTCCCCTCCCGCCAACCGTGAGTATCTTCTCGTCTGGATGTCGGACCCGAAGATTCCCTCGGCCGAGCTGTCGGCCGACGGATTCGAACGCCTAAAGCAAGCGGCGGAAGCGCAACGCCTTATGGTCACGGTGAACCGCCGCGGACGCGGTGAGGCGGGAACCCAGTGGATGGAAATTCGGCGGGGGACACCGTCGCAATTTGGGGCTCCCCCCTCCCCCTCGAACACCCCATCTCACGAAGAGTGATCTCACCATAGGAGAACAGTGGACCCCCAGGGTTTCCCCTGGGGGTGGAAAGGGTTGCCCATACGAGAGCTGCAGCGTCTTAGACGGAGTAGTAGCTCACCTCGTACGAGGCCGACGCGATGTTGATGTTGTTGGCCGGGTCCATCACGAACTCGAAGAACCGCTGAACCTCGCCAGTCGGCGTGTTGGTGGTCACGTACTCGAACGGTCGGGCGCCGCCGTAGGCCGAGGCGACCGTCTTCGTGGTGGTCTGACCCGCGGGTCCGAAACCGCCGAGGATGGTACCGATCGCGATCGAGCCCGACGATCCGAGTGAGGGCTGGACCCCCGCCGTCTGGCCGACCGACTCGAGGCCAATGCCGCATGCGCCCGAGGCGACACCCTGGCAGGTCACGCCAGAAGTGGACAGGCGGGCGAGCCCGTCGGATGCGTAGCCGATCGCATCGGGGTTGCCGGCAACGGCGGTGATCACGCCGGGGTTCCCGTTACCCGTCAGGGTAGCGCTCATCCCGCAGTCCGAGATCAGGTTGTTGCTGCCGCAGCCGCCAAAGCCGATGCCCGTGAACGCGGTCGCGAAGGCGGTCGCGCTAGTCGCATCGAGCAGGCGAGCCTCGAAGGTCTGGGTGGTTCCGCTGGCGTCCGAGCGCGCAACCGTCGTGATCGCGACGTTGCCGCCCGCACAGATGGTCCAGCCACAGGAGCTCGTGACTCCCGGCGCGGTGTAGTAGTCGTTGGCGTTCGGGGCAGCGCAGTTCACTCCGGTATTGGCACCAGGTGTCGCGGCCACGGTGGAGACCGTCTCGGTCGTGACCGTGCAGCCCGCGACGGTCGCTCCAGCGACCGCTGCCGGGATGTCGGACCAGGTCAGCGCAGCGTGGGTGCTCCAGGGCGCCAAGCCGTACGGGACCGCGTTAACGGCCGCGCCGTCGATCGACGGGGCCAGCAAAGTCGCGGCGCCGCCGGACGTGCCGTCATAGATGGCGGTCAGCGTGTCGTAGCTCATGCTCACGAGCCCGTGGGTGTTCGCGACCGGTACGATGATATCGACCGCGTCGTACGCCACGATCTGGATCTGGGTGGTCGTGGGGCATCCATCGGCCGTCTGCAGGCCAGCGACCGTCTGGGCCGTCGAAGACGCCCCAACGTCAATATGGCCCGTACAGACTGCGATCATGCCCGCGCCCGTTCCACCCTGGTTGTTGCTAATCACTACATTCGAGTTGTTCCCCTCGAAGTAGGATACGGCTACTTGGGTGAACGGGTAGACTGACGTGCTCCCTCCGACCGTCACCGTGTACTGGGCCGTGGGGCTTCCGATCCCGGAAGTCACGCCGCCCTGCCACGCGACGAGCCAGAGGTAGAGGGCCGCGGCCGCCGCCACCGCGATGAGGATCAGGATCAGCGTCGCCACGACTGGCGACACTGCCCGCTCTTCCCCGCGTCGGAGGCGCCGGAACCTCTGCATTCGTTCCGTTCGCTTCGTGTTCGCGCTCATCTTTCTTCGTTTTCCCCCTTCTTCTTCTTTCTTGGCGCAGTCGTGCCCCTGGCTCTCGCCCGCGGCCCTTCTGCGGTCCTTCGAAGGCGTGGGAGATTGATATGCGGCCCCGAAATAGAAACCGAATCTCGAGGTAAATTGCGGTCCCTTTGGGGGAGGTTCGACGACCCCGGGTCGTACCGGTCAGCTATGGAATCTACGAAATCTCCGTACGGTCCGCTTAATCGCGGACGGCCGACTGGGGAGACCGATGAACTCCGGCGACGCGGCGTCCTCGTCCGCGGCCGCCCACCGGGACCGTAACGCTCCTCAGATGCCCCGCGTGAAACCGGGGGAGTTCAAGCCGAGGGACCGCAAGACCCTCTTGCGCCAAGCGGCCCAGCTCGAGACACTCCTACTGAAACGCGCTACCACTCCCGAGAAGATGCTTGTCGCGGCCGAGCTCGGCTACATGCGACGCCAGCTTCTCAACGGCCGAAGGCACCTCAGCATAACCTATCCCGTCAACCCACCGTTCGCCTTCGTCCGTATCTACTTCGATGAGGCCGAGGAAGAGTTCGAATACGTGGCGCTCGAGCCGACGTTGAAGGCGGACGAGAAGGGGAAGATCGTCCAGATCCGGGTCCGGATGGAGGCGATGATGGGCCAGGAGGAGCTCCCCATCACCGCGGGCACCACCCTCGAACAGTCTCCGGAACTTCAGGAGTACATGCGAAAGCGGTTCCTGACGGCCATCGACCTCTACGACATCGACGTGCCCGAGAAGCGCCGTCCCGTCATACTGTACTACCTCCAACGGGACTTCCTTGGCCTCGGCCGGACCGATGCGGTGCTCCGGGACCCGTTCCTGGAGGATATCAGCTGTCTCGGTCCCGGAGTTCCGCTCTTCGTATTCCACCGCGTCTTCGGCTCGTTGCGGACGAATGTGGTGTATGACGAGGAACTCGACCTGAACAAGTACATCTTCCGGCTCGCCCAGATTGCGGGCAAGCACATCTCGATCTACCAGCCAATCCTCGACGCGACCCTCGAGGACGGTAGCCGGATCAACCTCACCCTCGGGACCGAGGTCACCCGCAAGGGGTCGACCTTCAGCGTCCGTAAGTTCTCGCACGACCCGGTCTCCCCGATTGACCTCCTCCGGTTCGGCACGGTATCGGCGTTCGAGCTGGCATACTTCTGGACCCTTGTCGAGCACCACCGGTCGCTCCTCATCTCGGGAGGGACCGCAGCGGGCAAGACTACGTTCCTGAACGCCATCTCGATGTTCATCCGGCCCGAGGACAAGATAGTCTCGATTGAAGACACTCCTGAAATCCAGATCGACCACGAGAACTGGATCCAATCGGTCGCCCGCTCGGGATACGGCATGTCCTCGGCAGGTGCCTCCGGTGTCTCGGGTGTCTCCGGTATCTCGAGCCACGGCGCAAAACCTCTCGGCAGCGTTACGTTGTTCGACCTGTTGGTGGCGGCGCTCCGCCAACGACCGGAATACGTCATCGTCGGCGAGGTCCGAGGAGTGGAGTCGTTCACGCTCTTCCAGGCGATTTCGGTCGGGCACGCCTCCATGTCAACCATCCACGCCGGGTCGATTGCCGAGCTCCTCCACCGCGTGGAGAACGAACCGATGAACATCCCTCGAGTCCTCTTCCAAGCGCTCGATGCGGTCGCGTTCCCGGCCCAGGTCGTGGTGAACAGCAACCGCGTCCGCCGTATCACCAGCGTCACCGAGATTCTCGAGGTGGACGCGACGACCAACGAACTCCTGACGAACGACATCTTCCGCTGGTCGCCGTCCGACGATTCGTTCCAGTTCCTCGGCCGGAGCTTCGTTCTCGAGCACATCGGAGAACGTGTCGGGAAGAAACTCGACAGCTTGATGGAAGAGATGCGACGGAAAGAGAAGTATCTCAAATTGATGGACCAGCTCGGAGTCACGTACTTCAAGGACGTTAGCCGGGCCATCGCCTCCTACTATGTGGACGCTGGTGGCGCAATGAGGGACCTCGAGAAACGGGCATCGCCCTGAGGGCTCCATGTTCAAGAAGAAGGACGTTGCTCCTGAGTTGAGAGACGCAGGGCCAGGGGAAGCGCCCGCCCCCAAGCCGAAAGCTTCGTTCGCCAAGAGGTACAGGACCTTCTGTTACCGGGTACTGGGCAGTCGGTTCGAGCGAGGGGGTGGGTCGGAGCTCCTCGCCGAGCGCCTCCTGCGCGCCGGGATGGACATCACCCCGGGAATGTACGATTCGGTGACATACATGACCACGGCCCTCGGGGTCACCGGCGCGTTCGTCCTCAGCCTCGTGCTGTTCCACTTCGTCCTCAAGGTCCCCGATTGGTATGCGTACGTCGCCCTGATCACGGGCGTTACCCTGGCCACCGTGCTGGTCGCGTTCCGCTTTCTCATTAGCTCGCGAATCGCGAACCGCAAGGACCAGCTCGATCGAGAGCTACCTTTCACGTTGAGCGAGCTCTCTGTGCTCGCGAGCACCGGCATGTCCCCTATCCAGCTCGTGCGACGAATGGCCCGCCGTGACCACGACATGGCGATGACCCTCGAGTTCAAGCGGGTCATCTACCGGACGGACGTCGAGGGCAAGGACCTCATTACCGCCCTCGCGGAGACCGCGAAAGGGTCTCCGTCGCCCTCAGTACGAGAGTCGTTCTGGGACCTCGCGAACATGATCCACCAGGGAGGAAACCTGGATGAGTACCTCCGCAGCAAGTCCGACGCTGTGCTGAACCTCAAACGGCTGGTCCAGAAGGAGTTCATCGAGCGACTCTCGACGTTCCTCGACATGTATGTGAGCCTGGTTCTCGTCGGAGTGCTCATGATCGCGGTCGGGGCGTTCCTCATCAATGCGCTCGGATCGACGGCGGCGGGCCTCAACGCCAACGAACTCCTCTTGCTGCTCACCTTCGGTTTCGTCCCGGTCGCCGTCGCGATGACGATCATCCTGATCTCGATCGCCTATTCCCGAGCGGAGTGAGGACGATGCGCCTTTCGATTCTTCTGGTTCTGCTCACGATTCTCTGCAGTATAGCCGGTGCGGCCAGCCTAGGAACAGCTCATGCGGCGAGCGGTCCGATCACGTTCAGTGGAGAGACCCCGGCACCCGGAGGAGTGACCGGCTCCACGACCCCGACCATCTCGGTGAGCTATTCGGATGGCGTCTCGACGATTCCGACGTCGAATGTCTTCTTTTTCGTCAACGGTGTCAACGTCACCAGCTTCTCGGACACCACAATTACGTCCTCGCAGGCGACCTACGTTACTCCGTCCATTCTTTCCCTCAAGAACGGAGTGCACAACGTCTCGATCGAGGTGTCCGACCTGGCTGGGCACACTGCTGAAGATCGATGGAACTTCACTGTCAACACTAACCTGACCACCGTCGCTAACAACCCACTTGCCGGTGTCAAACCACTCACCCTGCTGTTTTACACGGGTATCGTCGCCGCCATCGCCGGCGCGGCTGTCGGTGGCTACATACTCTTTTTGAAGCAAACGACTCGATTCACTTTTCGCCGGTATTTCGCGACTCACTCGGTCGAGACGAAGTACTACACTCTCTACATCCCGATGGGAGTGGCCTTCCTCTTCGTACTCTTTGGGCTCTCGCTCGTCTACAGCAATCCTAGCTGGCCCTCGAACTCAATAGATTATGTCTTCATCATCGCCATCTTCATCGCCCTGACGGCGTGGGGGATAGATTCGCGTCGCGAGATGCTGCGCATCCGGGCCTTTGAGCGCGCGTTCGCCCAGTTCCTGTTCGAGCTTGCGGACGCGATGCGGGGCGGTCTCGACCCCGCGAAGTCGATGGTGGAACTGGCGAAGACCTACACGAACATCCTTGCGAAGCCGCTGAAGATTGCCTCGGATGGAATTCGGCTGGGTCGTCCGCTCGACGCGGTGCTAACCGACATGGTGAGACCGATGCAAAGCCCCCTCATCCGCCGCTACGCGGGCCTGATCGCGGAGGCGACAGCCGCGGGCGGCGAAACCGCGCTCGTGGTCTACCGCGCGGCCAAGGACATGGACGATTTCGTCAAGATCGAGGAGGAGCGCGAGAAACAGCTCATGCTTCCCGTCGCGGTCATCTACATCGCGTTCTCAGTGCTGATGGCGGTCCTGTTCGCCCTCCTCTTCATCGCGCCGGAGCTCGGGACGCTCAACATTTCGTTCATCGGGCTCGGCACGCTCCCGACGAGCGCGTCCGCGACGACCTCCGTGCCTCATCTCGCCTTCAGCACGCTCAAGGAGCGTTTCTTCGAGCTGATGATCATCAACGCGCTCGGCACGGGGGCAATCATCGGGGCGTTCACGGAGGGACGGGCACGCTACGGAATCCTTCACTCGCTCGCGCTTGTCGCCGCGACGGCCATCGCGTTTGCAATAGTATTCCCGTAGATAGGTATGGCCCGAGGTTTCGGGAACATGTTGGCCGGATGACCAGCTCGGTTTCAAATTGCCCGTTACCGTTCAACCATGCTTGGCGTTCCCTGCCAGATATTGCCTGTAGACCTGAGCGCCTCCGTCCGTTCATTCGTCAGGGCACTGGGGTTTGTAAACATCCTAGAACCGAAGACTAGCGACTACCGTGGAGTCGACACCCAGAAGCCCGACCCCACTGTCGTGGCGGCAGGTGGGTCTTGAGCCGGTTCCACCGCGGTCGGCTACGTCACCGTGAACGTCGCGGTGGCCTTGTCAAAGGTGCCGTCTGACCCAGTCGTCGTCACCGTGTAGGCCGCCGCTGCCCCGCTCACCGTAAACGTGCAACCGCTGAACGTTCCCGTCCCGTTCACTGTGCATGCGCTCGGCGCCCCAATCGTTCCGCCCGCGCTGATCGTGAATGTGATCGTCACGCCCGGCGTGAACCCGCTGCCCGACGCCGTCACCGCCGTTCCGCTCGATCCATTGGGCGGAACGAGCGTGATAGCTGGTATCGTGACCGTGAACGATGCCGTCGCTGTGTCCGCGCCACCGTCCGATCCGGTCGCCGTCACCGTGTAGACCGCCGCTGCCCCGCTCACCGTAAACGTGCAGCCGCTGAACGTTCCCGTCCCGGTGGCCGTACACGCACTCGCCACCCCGATCGATCCGCCCGTGGTAATCGTGAACGCGATCGTCACACCCGGCGTGAACCCGCTGCCCGACGCCGTCACCGTCACTCCGCTCGGTCCCTGTGTCGGGACGAGCGTGACCGCCGGCGTAGTGATCGTGAACGATGCCGTCGCTGTGTCCGCGCCACCGTCCGATCCAGTCGCCGTCACCGTGTACGGCGTCCCTGATGCCGTTCCGGTGATCGGCACAGTACAGCTGAACGTCCCGGTCCCTGTCACCATCGCCCCGCATGCACCGATCGTCGCACCCGCTCCGATCATCGTTGTGATTGTTGCGCTAGGAGTGAACCCGGTACCGGATACCCCGACCGATACGCCACTCGGCCCCTGGGCCGGGGCGAGCGCAATCGCCGGGATGGTGGCCGTGAACGATGCCGTCACTTTGTCAAAGCTGCCATCCGACCCCGTTGCCGTCAACGTGTAGGTCGCCGCCGCCCCGCTCACCGTGAACGTGCAGCCGCTGAACGTTCCCGTCCCGGTGGCCGTACACGCACTCGCCGCCCCGATTGTTCCACCCGCGGTGATCGTGAACGCGATCGTCACACCCGGTGTGAACCCGCTGCCCGAGGCCGTCACCGTCACTCCGCTCGGTCCCTGTGTCGGGACGAGCGTGACCGCCGGCGTAGTGATCGTGAACGATGTCGTCGCTGTGTCCGCGCCACCGTCCGATCCGGTCGCCGTCATCGTGTACGGCGTCCCTGAGGCCGTCCCGGTGATCGTTGCTGTGCAGCTGAAGGTTCCCGTCCCCGATACCGTCGCGCCACACGCGCCGATCGTCGCGCCTGCTCCAATACTAGTCGTGATCGTCACGCCCGGAGTGAACCCGGTACCGGATACCCCGACCGATACATCGCTCGGTCCCTGTGTCGGAGTGAGCGTGATCCCCGGTGTCGTGATCGTGAACGATACCGTCTCTTTGTCAAAGGTGCCATCTGACCCGGTCGCCGTCACCGTGTAGACCGCCGCCACCCCGCTCACCGTGAACGTGCAGCCGCTGAACGTTCCCGTCCCGGTGGCCGTACACGCACTCGGTGTCCCGATCGTCCCACTTCCACTGATCGTGAACGTGATCGTCACGCCCGGAGTGAACCCACTACCGGATGCCGTCACCGTCACCCCGCTCGGTCCCTGTGCCGGAACGAGCGTGATAATCGGTGGCAGCATAGTAAACGATGCCGTCGCTGTGTCATTGCCCCCGTCCGACCCGGTCGCCGTCACCGTGTACGGAGTCCCCGACGCCGGCCCGGTGATGGTCACGGTGCAGCTGAACGTCCCCCCGGTCACCGTCGCGCCGCACCCGGAGATGGCCGCCCCTGCGCTGATGGTCGCCGTGATTGTAGTCCCACTCGTGAACCCAGTTCCCACGATGGTCACTGGAGTTCCTGCCTGGCCCTGGCTGGGGCACGCCATAATGGAGGGGGAGGTGACCTTAGACACGAACGGGATGCTCGTGGAGCCAGCAAGTCCCCCCGCATCGGTTACGGTGAGTCCCACGGTGTAAGTACCCGACGGGAACTCGCTCTGAGGAACCAGCACCTTCTCTCCGCTCAGCACGTAGCAGGCGGCGCCCCCGGTGCTGATGGTCCAGGTCCAGGAGACGATGGAGTCGTTCTCCGGAATGATCGACCCGCTCCCGTCAAAGACGACCACCGGAATGTACGCGTTACCGCTGTAGATCTGGGATGGCTCGGTCAGGGCGATGGCGGTCGGAGCGGTGAACGTGTGGGTGAAATCGTCCCCCAGAATCGTGTAGAGGCTAATCGAGACGAAGTTGGTCGGTCCGGAAGTGGTGAGGTTGTAGAAGGAAAGGAAGCCGCTGTGAGGCAGCGACGTAGGGTTCCACGTCGTGAGGCTCACGGTGATTCTGACCTGCTCAAGAGAGGTGAGGTTGAACTCCGACACCGTGTTCTGGAACTCGGGTTGGGAGTGGTCGCAAAACTCACAGACCTGCAGCGTGTTCCCCGGGCTACTGAGTGGAGTGACCGTGTAGAAGTTGATGACCTGACCGTTGATCGCGAGTTCGTTGACCGTCATCGTGTTGACGTCCAAACTTCCGGCGACGAAGCTCAGGCTCGAGTAGTTAGAATTGGGGGGCACGGCGGACGTGTTAAGGACCGTGCTGACGCTCAGGATCCGGATGTCCTCCAATGCGCGATTGTGAGCGGCGTTCTGCTCTGCCTGGACCTGCGCCTGGTAGGACGCGACGAACAACGAGAACGCGGTCACCGCGGCAACGACGATGACGACCAACATCAGCGTCCCCACGATCTCGGCGAGGCCGCGCTCATGCCTCCGGAAACGTCGCATCACCGCTGGACGGGCCCCGCGAAGGATAGGCCTGTTCCACGGAGATTATGGGGATATCCGTAGATTATCGAACACTACCCAACGCCTCGTTAAGGCGCGCCCCCCCATCCCGAGGTCGATGGGGATTCCGGTTGAGGTGCCGGGCCTCGACGCCATCCTTCCCGAGGTGACCGAAGGAAGCGTCGTGGTCGTCGAAAGCGGCGCGGACTCGGCCAAGAACTTCTTCGTCCGCCGCTTGGCGCTTACCACGCTGCGGATCGGTCAGCCGGTGACGTTCGTCATCTCGCGTGACCGGGAAGAGTTGCTCGGCCTGCTCGCCCTGGAGGGAGGTCAGACCAAACCCAATGGCCACCTCAAGATCGAAGAACGGGACGCGGTCGCCGACCTGTCAGAATTCGCGAGCCGCGGCGGACTGCTTGCCGTGGACTCGTTCTCGCTCCTTACGCTCGACCTAGAAGCCGCCGACCTCGCGGCCATGTTGCGAGGCTTGCGTGCCCGATGCCGGGAGAAGAGGACGAGCGTATTGTTGGGCACGGACCGGGGAATGTTCGAACCCCGGGGCGAAGCGGTCGTCGCGCACCTCGCGGACGGGGTGCTCCAGTTTCACTCTCGGGAGGGAGCCGAGGGCCTGGTCCGATTCCTGCGAATCCCGAAGTGGACCGAGGGGAGGTTCTTCGACCGGAACATTTATTACGAGTTTGATGGAAAGCGGATTGCAATCGACCTTCGAAATCGGGTTTTGTAGGTCGTAGCGGGGGCGCTGTGCCGGGGGGATCGTACGAACGGTATGGGTTGACGGGGAACCCGTTCCGGGACCTCGCCAGCGAGAACCTCTCCGATGTCGAACTGTTCCACGTGAACCTCGAGATCGACGACTCGCTTCACAATCTCGAAGAGGAGGTCTTCGAGAAGGAGAATCGCGCGATCGTCGCCATCGTCGGCCCCCACGGTTCGGGAAAGACGGAGCGGCTCCTCCTTGCCGCCGCCCAGGCACGCGAACGGAAGGCGTTCACCGTCTACTTCGACGTGACGTCGAAGACCGCCTGGTTCCTCCGAGGACTCGCGCAGGAGTTCCAGAAGACGGCCGAGGCCAGCGGCTACGCGAAGACCTTCTCGTCACCGGCCTGGTTGCGCGGGATCGTCGCACTTCAGAAGCTGAAAGACGAGAATTACGACCCTATCGCGGCTGGCAAGGCCATCGGGCTCGCGCTCAACGAAACCGCTCCTTCGCTTCTCCTCCTCAACGACCTACACAACCTGATGGAATCGAATGAGGTGCACTCCTTCGCGAAGACCCTCCAAGAGGTTTCCGATGTGATCAAGCCCGGCGTGCTGATCATGTTTGTCTGTTTTCCCAGTTATCTCGCGTGGTTGACCGTGAACCACGCGCCGTTCGCCTCGCGGATCAACCGCACGTTCGTGCTACCGGGAATTACGAACGACGAGGCAAGCCTCCTGTTGGCGAAGAAGATGTTGCCGAAACGGCTGGTCGAGGACCTGGACCCGACCTACCCTTTTGACCGGGAGGCGATCGTCGCGCTGAACGAAGCCGCCCATGGTAATCCGCGCCAGCTGCTGGAAGCGGCCGACCTCGCGATCGAGTACGGCGTGGCCCGCCGGCTCTATCGTGTCGACGGGGATACCGTCCGGACGGCGCTCGCGGCGCGCGTGACCCCCGCATCGAACCGGGAATCGCCTACGGGTTCCGCCGCGGAGCGGGCGTTCTCCGAGGATTCCGTGTCCTCTTCGCCTCCGTAGCCAACCGCAGCGAACCGCGCCGCAATCCTCTCCCGAAGAACCGCGGTTGGTCCGCTCCGCCGCGTTCTACTTAGTGTCCTGGTCTATGAGGACGGCCAGGTTGATCGCTTGCTCGGCGATATCTGCTCCATAGCTCGCGCACCGTCCAAGGCTGTTGACAACCGTACCGAAGGCGAGCAGCTCCTCCCCCCTTCGGTTCGAGACCCTGTGGGAGAGCGCATCGATTAGTTCTTGATGTTGGGCTCGCGCATCGATCGCCTCGTTCGCGGCGTCGATATTCCCCGAGATGAGGGCGTTGAACGCGCCATCGATGATCGCGACCGCGGCCCCGGCTGCCTCCTCGAACTCCTTGACCAACTTCGGGTCGAGGGTTTTTCCCTCGGCGAGCACCGGGTAGGTCTGCGCGATTCGCTGCGCGTGGTCTCCGATCCTTTCTAGGAGCTTCCCGACCAGTTGGTAGCCATGGATCGCGCGTTGGTCGAATCCGTTGCCGCTCGGCATTTGGGCCGTGCTGCTGAGGTGATACTGCTTCGCGACCATCCAATATAACCGGTCGACGTCCTGGTCCCGGAGCGCGACGTCGTGGGCTAGGGCGCCGTCCGACTTCTTCAGAGCCGTGATGGCGTCCTCGACCATCGCTCGGACGGTGAGGTGCATGCGTCGAAGACACTTCTCCGAGCTGAGCTCGGAAGGGTCGGAGAGGTCCTGGATGACGAGAGAGTTTCGGCTCTCCTCGATCACCTCGGGCCCGATCACCAAGCGGCAGAACTCGCGCGCTACACGACGCACGAACGGTCCTTGGTCCGGAGGAAAGCGGATCTCAATGACCCCGAACCCGGAGATGTACGCCCCGATGAACTTCCGAAGAAGATGGTCCCGTTCTTCCTCGCCCTTCTCTTGGAAGATCTTACGACGTGCGGTTGGTTTCTCTGCTGCGTGGGGGCGTACCGAGACTGTGCCATCGGTCTCAGTATCGACAAAGAGCGTGTCTCCGGCCTTCAGACCGGCATTCAGCACCCAGCGTTTGGGGAGTGAAACGAGGTACGTCGAGCCCCCCGCGAGCTGTAGCTTGCGCCCTTCCATGGAACTCTACGAACAAGCAAGGCCTACGAAGGGATAAGGATTGAATCTATAGACTATATCTATCATACCGAAACTCAATTGATTACGGAGAATCCTGCCGAAGCATGCCAAATAGGTCGTGGCCCTTCATCGCGAGCGATGATTGAGGGCGGGGTCGGGCAAGTCGAAGGGGACGGCGGAGCTTCACCCTCGATGGAGGATTCGGGCGGTCACCCGCCCGACGGCTCCGTGCCCCGGTCCCCCGTCAGAGGGGTGACTCGGACTGAGGCGGGCCCAATCTCGGCGCGCCGGAGGCGGAGTTACATCGTGGTCGCCGCGGCAATAGTCGTGGCGGTCATCATCCTGGCAATAGTCCTGATGGGCAATCTTCACCACGCCGGGACCTCAAACGTGGTCCTCGTGCCCGCCGGTGCCGGGTACTCATTTCCCGTCGGCCAATTCGCCGCTGTCGCATTCACGGTAGGCTCAGCATCGGTCATCACCGGCACTCTCAACAGTTCCCGCGGCGTTGAAGTCTACCTGATGACACCTCAACAGCTCCAAGCGTTCGTAAAGGCAACCTACGTCACGGGTTACACGTGGGGATCCGGCTGGGTCGCGAACGAAACGGTCTACGCCCTTGACGTCCCCGTCCCTGCGGGCCAGTGGGACCTCGCGTTCATCAATCCCAACGCGGGCATTCCCACGGGCGTCGGGATCTACACGGATATCACGTTGCAACCGGCATAGTCCTCGCGGTCCAGCCCCGGGGACCGTTCGGCATCGGTCCCTCCGCCGCGTTCCCGGGTTGAGACGGAGTGCTCCCGGCGGGATTTGAACTATAGTTGGTTCACAACCTATCAAATAACTCGTCACGAACCCACGTTAGATCGGCCGGGTCGTTGTTTGGGGAGCTGGTCAGTAGGAAGGACCGGCAGAGTGGTTCGATTCGGGTCGGGACCACTTAGCTGATGGGATAGTACCCGATCCCCCGCCAGCCGATTCAAGTCGGCGGTCTCAATTGTGAAGAAGGTCGCGCAATGTCTCCCGACCCGAAATCAGGTCACGAAGCTCGAATACCGGGAGGGTTCGCCTGACGGTTGAGTCATCGTCGACCCAGCACACCACGCATACGGGCTTCTTCTCGAAACGGCGGGCTCTGACCTGAGTCTTATGCCGGTGAGCCACGAAGCCGTGGCTGAAAAGCTCAAGCTCAACGTGTATGGCCAGATCGGCTGAGCCGAGTTCGACCATCAAGTCAGGGAATCTCGTTCGTACGCGCGCGATCTTGCTCACTCCGAATTTGTCACATGTTTCAGCGAATACAAGGAGGAGTTCCTGCTCGGTTCGAGGAGTCGATCCGAAAGCCCCAGCCGTTTCAAACGGCTCGTCGTGGTTTGAAGCGTAATCACGTACCTTCCAGTAGTCTCCACGTGACAAGGGGATAACTGACGAGCGGGAGAAGAGACGCTTGTCTAAGAACTTGGAGATTGGGGGGATGAGGACGGGACTACGGGGTTGCCGGCCATCCTCTTGACCTTCAACAACCCACGCATGGCCCCCCGAATATCCAACCGCGTCGAGTTCGGAAGACCTGGGCAGAACCGAGTACTCAGATCCCTTGACGCATCGAAAGAAACCTTGAACCAGGCTTGCGCTGTCTTGCCTTCCTTCAACACTTTCGTAGGCGTAGGCTATCCAACGGTCTCCAGGATGAACTTGCCGGTGACTGAGCGGCTGGTTCGCACGCCCTCTTCCTGTTTGCCAGATTCGACCCGGAAACGCTTGGAACGATGCGAGGTCGTGCTTTACGAGGAAGAAGTGGGGTTCGCGCTTCAAAGCCCACTTTGTCATCCCTTCCACCAGCTGGCTAGCCTGCCTGGCCCGATGAGTCGAACTCGGACCTTCTTGAGTTCGGCCAGGGAGGATTTCTCCGAGACTGATTCGTTAACGAACTTCTCCAGTTCGTCCGTCACAGGATAGTTCGTGGCGAGCACCGCCTCAGCCACTCTTATTCCCCGCGCAACGTACTTCCCAACGTGCTGTTCGAGTTGATGGAGAAGCCCGGTGAGATTGTCTCGCTTGACTCTGTCGTTCGTATCGCGGTAAAACGTCTTGCACTCGACGATTGAAACCCCTCCGGTCCGTGGCTTGGCGAAAACGAGATCCTTCTCGGTATCGTCCTCGTCTTTCAGGTATACGTTGGCGTTCCAGGGGATTTCGTTTCTTTCCAGATCCCACCCCATTAGGCAGGGAAGGGCACCCTCGTATCGGCGAGATAAAATCATCGCTGCCGATGAAGGAATGTAGTAGGTCCCGCTCTTCAGATATCGCCTACAGAGATCGCACGTTGCCTTCCCTGGAAGAGCCGCGTGACCAGCCACAAAGAACGACCTGGGATACTTGCCATGCTCTGAGCACCACATCATCGATAGTGCCGGCCTCAGGTAGTCGTCGGCGGATAGTTCCTTGATAGCTGCCTCGTAATCCTTTATCGACAGACTGGAGTTTTGAAGCAGGGCTTGACGGCGCGCGAATCCCGCCGTCAGCGCAGCCGACTTGGTCGAATCAACAATCAGGCCTCCAATGTCGGGAAGCTCGTCAGCGAAGAAGTCCTCGAATGGTTTCAGCATCTTGAATATCGCCTTCGTCGGGTCGCCCCCGGCGAAGACCCCGAGCGTCTGAAAAAGCGAGACCAGGAAAGCCTCTTGTTTCGGGTTATCCGGGTCTGCCCCTGCGGCTTCCAGTCTCTTCGCGAATTTCTTGACCGCCTCCTCAATCTGAGGGCGGGCTGAAAGGAATATCTGTTCGAAAGTGAACCCAAGCTGAGCTTCGCCCTCCCTTGTCGAATGGGCGAGCACCCCTTCGGGAGCATCGAGCTCAGCCGAGCTGAAGAACACCGGCAGTGAGAAGTCTTCGAGGAACGAGATTTGCTTCCAGTGGTGGAGGAAGACGTTCTGGACGTTTGGCTTAGATTCAAGCAGGTCGGCGAAGGCCCTAGCCTTGGGATTGCCCCTAATCTTCTCAACGGCGGAGGAAGCCCGACCCTTCGAGACTAAGACGAACGTCTTGTTCTTTCCTCGCAGCCGTGTCAAGAGATGGAGCGCGGGGGTAGTCGTCATTCGGCCCCCTGGGGGTAGGACCGGCCTGACGGGTCGGACGGATCAACGGAGGAAGCAGCTTCTCTTCCTCGCGTGTGACTCCGAACAGATCGAGCGTCATGCGGTCCAACCGAGCCTCCAACTCATCGATTTCCTTTAGCATCTCGCGGTTACGATCCGTTCCGGACACCAAGTCGTGCAGCCTCGCATGTGCTTCCGTGAGCGCCCTCGCACCCTTTCCGATATCCGCTTGCTGCCGAGCGGTCCCCTCGGGAATCGGAAGCGATTCGAGGAACCGACGACCATAGGAGAAGAAGCCGCCGCGGAATGGGGTGCTAATGAGGTGGTGGTAGAACTCAGTGGGCCGTGAGTTCAGAACTCCGAGAACGTAGAACCTGAAGTCCTCGGAGCTGTCCTTGAGGCGAATGCCATATCCGCCCGCATTTCCACCACCGACGAAGTAGGTACTGACCCCCCGGATCGATGGTGAAACGGTTCCGGTCTGCTAGGACCTGGGTCAGAATCTTGACCCCCTCGAACTTCTCCAAGTTCTTGTTGTATGCGAAGAGATGCCAGTCATCCCCCAGTTTCTCTGCCCCATCGCGAGACTTCAGCTTGGACCTATGTCGGTCGAAATATGCGGCAGTCTTGGGGAATCGGTGGCGGAGTTCATCCGACCGGATGGGCTGGACGCGTTCTCCTTCGAACTTGTAGGGGAAGATGAGGGACAACCTCCGCCACTCGAGACCCCACCGTTGAATTTCCCTGCCGCGCAGAATGGGGCGAAGCAGGGCGCGTTCCACGGGAACCGTTTCAGAGCTTTCAGCCTCAGTGACGTAGGCGATAGGTCCTTCTTCCCTCTCAATAGGCACGATGTAGACAGGGTCAGCGCTCGTCTGGAGACCGACGAATATGGTCTCGGCTACGTCGGAAAGGCGTTGTGGTACGCCGTCCAGCTTATCGAACAGCCCGCGGGAATCTGCTGGAACAAGTGTCCAAGGCTTTGCAGGTATCTTCGGAATGTCAACGGAAGAGACGGCGAACTGCTCGTCTGAAAGGCGTCGGACCACCGCGGGGTCTGAGTCGGCACTGAGCGATCCAAATTCGAATCGCCGTCTGCGAGTGCCCTTTCGGAGGAATAGGAGGCAGGTGTAGGTTGTCGCGTCCTCGAAGACTTGGTAGTCGCGGAAATCCATCAGCTTGAGAATAGCTCCCCTGTCGGCGAGAAACGTGCGGAGCGACTGGCCGTAGTTTGCATTGAGGAACTTATTCGGTAGGATGAATCCCGCCACACCCCCTTCGCGCAGCAAATCCCACGCCTGCTGGACGAAGAGAGTGTAAATGTCGTAGTTCCAGTCTGCTGCGAACCGCGAGCCAAAGTAGTCGCGCTGGGGCTCGGGGAGATTCTGAATCCTCACGTAAGGGGGATTTGTGACGATGACGTCGAATCCTCCTTCCCGTGTCGCATCGGGGAACGCCCGACCCCAATCCAACGCCCTTGGGTCGACAGACGCGTCCTGAATCACCGAATTCCCGACACGGACGTTTTGTTCCAATGTGGGAAGCCTGTGCCTACTCTCCGCGGCCCGAATCATTAGGTTGAGTTGAGCAATCTCGACTGCTCTAGGGTCGAGGTCGACCCCGAAGAGATTCGATCGGAGCACGTCCGTCCTGAGCCCGACAAGACGACCCTCGTTCTCGGGGTCGAACCGCTTCTGAGTCGCCTCGGCACTTGGATTCCGGAGGCGCAGGACATGATCGAATGCACGGAGTAAGAAGCTTCCTGAGCCACATGCAGGGTCGAGGATGCGAAGGGATTCGGGTTTCGAGCCTTTACGTCTTAGCGCTTCTTCAACGCTCGTTCGGACGATGTAATCGACGACCCACGTAGGTGTGTAGTAGATTCCCTGTTCCTTACGGTTCGCCGCACCGTTGGTGAGCTTGGTACGCTTAGCCGACTGGCTCAGCACCAGCCCCAGATATTGCTCATACATCACCCCGAGAACGTCAGCATCGATAGCCCCGAAGTCGTAACGAATCGCTCCGTCCTCGGTCTCATGCAGCCCGCGGAGAACTCGCTGCAGAACCTCCCCATCCATGCGAACGTCGTCCGCAGTGTGGGGCTGGAACAACTTGCTGTCGAAGTTCTCGTCATACCGGAAAAGAGTTCACGCAGTCGCTTTGCAACGCCCGCTGAAGACCCCTTGGAAAGGAGATTTAGCTGGCGGTCTTCGAGCCCCCTGTCCTCTGCGACACGAATGAAGATGAGACGGTCCAGGACCCGCTGTACCGTCTCTTCCAGGGCTTCATCGGACTGGGCGAAGCGGTCTCCGTTCAGGTGCTGAATGTCCTTCGCGAGGCTGAGTCGAAACGCGTTCAGGTCCTTGAGAAGTTGCTTGTCGATGGGCTGCTTCCGAGGCTTCCGACCGAAGGACTCGGCTTTCGAATCGAGTTCATTGCTCTCGACAGCGGAATGGCTGAGAAGGCGTAGTCGGTCAAACTCGGCGAGGTACTTATCAGCGGAGAGATCGAGGAACAATGTGTTGAAAGGGTTAGGTTCCTTGGCTTCGGCGTAGAGAACTGCCGTCCGGCCGAAGTTCGTCAGGACGGCCCACGTCACACCTTTCGCGTAGCTGTAATCGATTACCTGCTGGAGATACCCTCGCTCCCAAATGTCCATCGACAGCGGCTTGGCCTCGACGTAGAACTTGGTGACTCCTCCGATCTTGAATCCGTAGTCAGCGCGTCCTCGCAGGATCCGTTCTTCGGCGGAGACATCGGAAGAGTCGACACGCCAACCCAGCGCTCCGAAGAGGGGGAGGATGAAGTCCTTCTTCGTTTCTTCCTCACTGAAATGAGAGTAGCGGCCGTCAGACTTCGTCCGTTGATAATCATCTACGAGCCGCCCGACCTCTGCCTTCGCCAGGCCCTCGTCCCAGCTTTGCACGACCGTGAATAAGGAACGATTAGTATTCAAATCTCGCACCTCAGAATGCCAAAGGAGCGAGCATCACGACGGTAAGAGTCAGGAGTGCGGCCGTGATGGAGGCGAGAAGTGGGTGCAATGAAACTTGCAACCACTCTGCGTGAAAGGGTTGTTGCACCCAGTCACCGGTCCACCGCCTTTTGAAGTCGCCTCTCAAGATTAGCACATTCGTCGGCGAGGGGCAGACAGTCCTCCTCGCGCTTCGCTTCTCGGACCATTTTGCCCATCTTCCGTTGAAGCTCGAAAACAACGAGACGATCCTTCTCTGGCAATCCGGCCATCACCGCAGACACCACAGAACGCGTGATCTTGTCATCGCTTTCCTTGAACGCGTGTTCCGCGAGATGCCGCGTAGCTGCCGTGTGCCGGGCGACGATTGGCAGCTCAAACTCCCCAAGCTTACGCGTCACCGGCCCGGCGAGGTCGACCGCCTCATCCGGTTCACCCAGTTGGCGTCGAACCTTGTTCAGCCGGTTCACTACACTGTTGGCGTCATCCACCGACGGAGGGTTCACGGTCTTCCAAGTTTCAACTTGGCCACTAATGTCCGCCACCCGTGCTGATAGGACAATCGCGTTGAGCGCGGTCGTCAGTTCGGCCATGAGGCTCGAAACTTCCCCTAGCATTCGATCTCTCTTTATCACTTTCAGCTGTGCCCGGTAGCTCAGATAGACGGCCAACAAGGCGACAACGACCGAAGCTACTCCGACCCCAATCGCGATCCAGTCGTCAATCTCCATGGGATTCAGCTCCCGCTCCGAAACTGCAGAGTGAAGACCGTCGGTGCTGAAAAAGGTCTTCCGATTGTCAAAGACGCAATCTAGCGCTCTGAAGGAGGGGGATCGAATGCCCCCTCCGACACTACGATCGCGATCCGCAGTGGGTGCAATAGTACTTTCAGCCACTCTCCGTGATGACTATTGCAACTGTTTCTCCTTCGCTCGAGGTCGACGACGTGCGGATTGGTCCCATTTGAGCGACTTCCATTCGTCCGCGGCACCTCAAGTTTGTGACAGCAGAACCTGGCACCCGCGGGACTGCCCGCCCCACGACAGGATCCAAGGGACTTTCCCCCATGCGAGTGGAACACCTCCCTATTACCCACCTTCAATCTCTCCAAAGTCGTGACTTCAATCCCGATGAGTCCCGCAACAGCGGTGAGAAAGAAGGTCTTTGTCGCCTATTCCTATCGACTTTACACTGGCGATGAATATCGAGCTTGCTTCTCCAGGATTGGTACGAAATACGGAGTGGATTTCATCTTCGCCGATAGTCGGATTGCCACCGAACAGATATTCGAAAAGATTCGCAAGATGATTCGAGAATCGATATTCTCGATGTTCGATATCTCGGACTGGAATCCGAATGTCACTCTAGAGCTAGGGTTTGCGAGCGGGATTGGACACCCGTGGTTCATCTTGGTCAATCCATCGAAGTCCACTGGGGGCGTTCCCGAGGTGCCGGCAGATCTTCGAGGTTTCGACCGAATCCAGTACCGACTCATTGGAAGCGCTCGAGGCCGGGTTGTCAAAACTTATGGATCAACTGTTTGGTCGAGAGGGTCTGTTGTCGCCCTCGATAGGCGATGTGATTCGCGATCATGTGTTTGCTACACTCGACCGGTTCATCAGCGAGCGTTCATGGGCGTCTGACCGAGACACGACAGTTGCCATCTTGCCGAACGGACCCATCCTTCCGCTCGAGTCTGAGGTGATCATAGAGGAGTTGCCATCCTATGTATGGCGTTTTCCTCCCGATCCGTTTCATCCTAGCTCACCTGTCGGGCTTTGGATCACGAGCCTGTTAGGAAAGCTTGTCGGAGTGTGTATCGCCGTCTGCGTCGCAGTAGAGCTCGTGACAATAGTCTACGTGGGCATTGCGAATCTGCAGGCGGTAGGCGCGCTGCTTGTCACGCTTCCGGTTGCTGGTTGGTTCCTATCCAGTTGGCGTAAGCGTCGCGCCTTTGAGAGTCAGAATCCCTACTCGATGACATATCATCGTCCCCGAGAACGTTCTGTTGGACCCTACTTCGTCTGGAGATTTGCTGAACCCGCGGATCCCGAGGACCCGCGCCTTCCGGCGAGAGTGGGCGACTCGCGTGCTGTGGGAGTTGAACTGAAGTGGCGTTCGGCTCGGGGGCAGAATCGGGACCAGATGGTGCCGGTGCGGGTTGAGTAACTCCTTGTGAATCTTAACAATCCCGGGCGGACCCCTGGTAGTTTAGAGGAGAGAGATCGCGCCTTTCACCGAGCTTGGTGAAACGACAGCGCACCCAGGCATGGTAATTCGGGCATGCAACGGCGGTCGCCACAGTCCTGTACTTGGCCGGCAGATCTTAATTGATAGACAGACGCGCCGCGCATCGCTCGTTCCCCTCTTCGCGAGGAACGAGCGAATGGTGCGCCGCCGAAGACAACAGACCAGTAGGTGAAAGACCAACCGTGGAAGGAACCGAGAGCCACGTAGCGAGGACCAAGGTCGTACCGGCAACGGTCCGGCCGAAGCAGGTCGAAGAAAGGGGAGACCGGACCCACGTATTTTGGTCCGGGGTCCCTGACGCGAATCCGCAGGCCCAAACGAAAGTGAACCCCGACGGCAGTTGCCGCAAGAGTGTCGTTAAACCAACTCGCTGCGAGGCGAGTATTGGGTGTGCCGAGCCCGTCATCGCATGGCGAAGGCAGCACCTTGGGTCGGAACTCGGGCATGAGACCCAGGGACACCCCGGCGCGGTGGGGTGGGCATGTGGAGAAGGTCTGTTGGGAGAAGGCGGGAGATCCCACGAGGTTCCGGGGAGGGAGGCATTGTCCTCAGGTCCCGAACCCGGGAGTAGGGTCGCGATAAGGGCGCACCCCGAAACGCGACCCGGCGCCTCGTGGGAAGTCGGAGAGGTTCGTAGTAGCGAGGAAGCCGCGGTAATCGCGGTCGATGCGAAGGGGCCTCACTTCGGTGCCGCGCTGGGAGGAGAACGAGACCGCCCAAGTCCCCGAGAGGGGTAGCACATGGGCAGTGACACGGTCGGCGAACTCCAAGAGGCGCTTTACCGAGCGGCGAAGGCGAACGCGAGACGAAGATTCCACGCCCTGTATGACAAGCTCTGGCGACCGGACGTGCTGGCGAAGGCTTGGGCCACAACCCGGGCCAACGGCGGCGCACCCGGCGTCGACAGGAAGACCATCAAGGAAGTCGAAAGAGAAGGCGTCCCTCAATTTCTGGAAGAGCTGGCGCGCGACCTACGAGAGAAGACCTACCGCCCGAGTCCACTGCGGCGAGTGTGGATTCCCAAGCCCAACGGCAAGAGACGTGGCTTGGGAATCCCCACGGTGCGAGACCGGGTAGCCCAGACGGCGGCGAAGCTCCTGTTGGAGCCCATCTTCGAGGCGGATTTCGAGCCGTGCTCGTTCGGGTTCCGACCGGGGAGGTCTGCTCACCACGCGGTTGCTGAGGTCGTAAAGTACCTCAACTTTGGCTGCGAGAGCGTGGTGGACGCGGACATCTCGGGATGCTTCGACAACATCCCGAAGGACCGTCTGATGAAGGCGGTGGCAAGAAGGGTCTCGGACGGGGCCATGCTGAAGTTGATTCGGCGATGGCTGGACGGTGGTCTGGTCGAAGGCGAAAGCCTTCAGAACCCGGACCGGGGGACCCCGCAGGGCTCCCCTCTGTCTCCCCTTCTGGCCAACATCTACCTCGACAAGCTCGACAAGGCGTGGTGGATGAGTGGGCTCTGGTCTCGGTCGCGCGAGAATGCCCAGCTGGTGAGGTACGCGGACGACTTCGTCATCCTGGCGAAGCGCAACGTGCATGGAGTGAAGGTGACCCTGGACTCGATCATGCGAGACCTGGGGCTGACCCTGAACCCGGAGAAGACGCGGATTGTGGAGGCCGAGGAGGGGTTCGACTTCCTCGGTTTCCACTTCATCCGCCGATTCAACGCGAAGCACGGGAAGCGCAAGACCTTGTGGTTTCCCTCGGCGAAGTCCCAGCGGAAGGTCAGGGACCGAATCCATGAACTGACCGACCGGCGAACCCTGGCGCACGGGACCGTGAGCTCGGCTGCGGAAGAGGTGGCCGATACCCTGCGCGGCTGGGGAGGATACTTCCGATACAGTTTGGCGCATGAGGTGTTCGGTGAGGTTTGGCACTATGCCTTCGAACGTCTCTGCCAACTGTATTGGAGGAGCCCGAGAAGGGGTCGAACCCGGCAGAGCCGGGAAGTGACCTGGGCGAGGAAACTCCTCACCGAGGTCATGCCCAGCATTGACCCCGATGGGGCGAGGAGGCTCGCGTGAACGCCGATAGCCGCGAGGTGAACACCGTCGGTGAGCCGGATGCGGGAAATCCGCCTGTCCGGTTCGATGGGGGAGCGGTGGTGACGCGTGCATGGGAGTCCCTCGGTTTCCGAGGACTCCCATGCAGCAAGCGTCCACCACCGCCCTACCCGACCAGCAAGCATCTCGTATCCAACGCAGAGTGACCCAAGCCGCCGAATCCGCTAACCGTCTCACTGAACACTATCAGAACGGCGAAGGGACCTCGGAGCGAGGACAATCGCTCGCAGAAAAGACGAACCGTCTATACACGACCCCACTCTCGTTCTCGCTCGCGTTAGAGACTAACACACTGATCCCGTCGGAGGGGGTAACGGTCACCACCGCGCTGATTTGAAACAGAGGAATACTACCGGACCTGTAAATGGTCCCGTTTCCTCTCACAGTGAAGTTCTAAGGTATTTCTTCCAATACCCCACGCCGACCGAACACGCCCCCTCCCACCTTCGCACCGTCACCGGGAACCGCTTCCCCCGCAAGTGCGCCTGCGGGTAGTCGCGCTGATTTTCCCACCCGACCCGGTCACAGCCCCCACGCTCGCCCTCCCTGATGCCCGCCCCTCATCCCAAGCCGCTTCCTCTCTGCGGTGAGTCGTTCCACATCCTTTCGAAGGATGCGGTGTCGGGTATTGGGGTACGCCTGCCGGCTTCGTAGCTTGCCTCGACGGATCCAGGTACTCCACGGTCCGCTTGGTGATCCCGAGCATCTGGCGCGCCTCGTTCTCGGAGACCGTGTCTCCCTCCTTCTCTCGCCGCTTCTCCCACCCGTGCTCCTTTCGAATCTGCTTGACCCTCCAGGCGGACCACCGTGGCTCGCCTTCCGGTTCTCTTCCAGCCTTCGTCAGACAGATTGCAATCTCCCGGTCCGTGTAATCCCCAGCCATTCGTCGGATGATCTGCAACGCGGAGTCCGTAATCTTCCCCTTGGGGCGACCCCTGCGGTTGAGCTTGACCGTCTCGGACGTGATGTGCCCACTGACCCAGTGGATCTTCGCATCCAGATGGAGGGAGTCGGAGGTCCGATTCGCCTCGACGTGGTGGATCAGGAGGCGTGCAATCTCCTTGCGGTCCTGGTTCGTTGTCGTCTGTGCGGTCCAGAGCCTTCCGACCTGAGCCACAACCCGTCGAAGCTCGGTGGTCTCCTCCTCGGTCAACGGAGGGGGGAGCTGGGCGATCCTCCTCTCCCGTGTCCTTCGGGATTCCTCGAGGATCTTCAGCGACTCCTCCCACTTCTCTTCGAGGTGACGGGAGACCAATCGATTGCCAGGTTCGACCTCCTCGAACTTCCGTCGACAACGGTCTTCCACCTGGGTCGCTCTCTCCACCTCGAGGTTCCAGAGCCTCTTCTGCTGGTCTTGGCGCTCCTCCAGGTCCTCGAGGGCGAGTAGTACCGCCTCCAGCCCTTCGGGCTCGAGGACCGAGAGGAGGATGGCCTCGACCCGTTCTTCGAGCGTGCGGCCAGAGAACCTCAAGCACGCCTTGCGCGGGCCCTCGTTCAGGGTGTCCCGACAGGTGTAGTACGGAAATCGGCTGTGGGATCCACCGTAGGTCACCGAGAGCGTGTGACCGCAGACGCCGCACTGGATGAGACCCGCGAGCAGCGAAGCGCCATTGTTCACGGGACCGCGGCTGTTGAACGACCTCCGGTTCTGACGGAGGCGCTCCTGGTTGCGTTCGAACAGCTCCCGCGTGACGTAGCCCGGGTGGTGGTCCCAAATGACGATCGGGCATTTGGCCAGAGGCTGATACCGCCAGACCTTCTTCATGCCCCCGCCGGGCTGGATCAGAACCACCTTCTGCCGGCGACCCCAGGTGTAGGCTCCCGCGTAGAAGGGGCTCGTCAGTACTCGCTGGACATGATGGTAGACGAGGGAGGTCCATTGGACCGGTCTGCGTGCAAGGGGGTCCGCGCGTGAAGGATAGCGGACCCCCGCCGCCCGGAGTTCCTGATACGTCTCCAGGGCGTTGCCGGTGTCCCGGAACGACCGGAAAATCTCGGAGATCGCCGCTCGCACCTCTTCATCGGGATGCCGTTCAGGACGGTTGTCCTCCGTGAGGATGTAGCCCGCGGGCAGCGTGAAGTAGAGCTCCCCTCGGCGGGCCTTGTAGGCCGCCCCATCGATCATCCGCTGCTGCAACAAGTGCAGCTCGTACTCGCTGAGGGTCCCCTTCAACCCCAGCAGCATCCGGTCATTGTGGATCCTCAGGTCGTAGATCCCCTCGGAATCGCCGATGAGGGTGTCCATCACCCCGCAGAGGTTCAGCAGATGCTGCCAATCCTCGCTGTTCCGAGCGAGGCGGGAGGTCTCGATGCCCAGCACGATGCCGACGTGGCCCAGAGCCACCTCGGAGACCAGCCGCAGGAAACCAGGACGGCCATGCTTCTCGGCGCCGGAGTGCCCCTGATCGTCATCGACCACGACCACCTGTTCCCGGGGCCATCCCAAGGCCACAAGGGTCTCGGCGAGCCCATACTGCCGACGCTGGCTCTCCTTGCGAAGTTGAACCTGGATTGGCGAGGACTGACGCACGTAGGTGAACGCGGTCTTCGTCAGGTGCTCTGGCCGGATCTTGTGCGCTCCTGGGATCGCAAGAGGACGGAGGGCCTCAACGGGGCCGCTCATGTTCCCCTTCCATCGTCGGGCTGTCGGTCCCGGTCTTCTCGGTCCTCTTGCGAATGCATCGCGCCGCCATCCTGGCGAGCCGATGTAGGATCTGCTCGCGGACCTCTTCGGGGAAGTCGGCCAGTTTCGGTCGCGTGGGATCGTCCCAGATCCGTTGTTGGGGCATGCGCTGAGATGCTTTCGGGAGAAAGCCTCTCTCTCGTGAGTCTCATCAGTAGAGCGGCGAGTTGGCGCAGAACCCCGGGGTCCGCCAACGCAGCAACGACCTCGGGACGGCGCTCTGCGCTCGCAACTCCTCTACGCTCTCCCCTCTCGTAGTCTCGTCCCCGAACGAAAGGATTGACTCGAGGAGGTGTCCCCTTCGAGCCTGGGTCTCCCCAACGTGGAGCGCCCCCGTTCTCCCTCAGTTCCCGAGGGAGAACGTGTGCGCCAGCGCCAGTAACCCCAAGATGAGCCGCCCCACGCCGAAGGTCGAGGTCGCGCCGTGAAGCTGAGGACAGTGCGAGGGAATCCGTACCCCCGCCGATGTGCTTGTGGCTGCCAGGCCGAGGTCCCGGTGGGGGACGACGTGAAGGTCGTCGTGGACCTCGATACGTCGCGACCTCGGAAGAACTACTTGCCGGACCACTCGCCGGACTCGGGGAGCTGGAAGGCGCGCGGAGTCTCCGGCGCCCCGAAGGCCGAGGAGAAATCGGTCCTGTCGCAGCCCTCCGGGTTGGCTCTCGTGGCTGGCGGGAGTGTGCGTGACGTCGCGCAGGTCTGCGCCTGCGGCTGCGGAATCCAGATCCCCCGCGACCCGGAGATCCGCCTCGTGGTGGACTTCGGGGCGACCCGACCGTACCCCGCCTACTTCCGCGAACACTCGCCCGACTACGGGAGCTACCGCGGTCGACCCCGCGATCGCGTCGACCTCGCCTCGGTCCCCGGGTTCGTCCCGGCGAGCGCGCTTCTGGCCAAGCCGGCCGAGTCAAGGCCCCCGGTCGAGCTCGACTTCACAACCGACCCCGCCCACTCCGAGGCGGATGCCTCTCCGAGTGCCGAGGCCGGCCGCCCCTGGGCCTCCGGCCAGCTCGTCTTCAACGCGGGCCAGTTCGAGTCCGCGCGCAGCGGGTTCGCGGACTACGCGAAGGATGGGGAGACCGGGGAGCAGCTGCGGACCCGGGTGAACCGGATCATCCTCGAGGACCTCGAGCAGAAGGTGCTCGCGCTCCGGGCGCTCCACGCGAAGCTCCGGGACATGGACGCGGGTGCCTCCTTCGGAGCGGTCGTAGCGCGGTCGAAGCCGGTCTGACGCGGCGCAGAGACCCGCGTGAGGTCGCATGTTCGAATTCCTCTATATCAGCCCGCCACCCCCGTGTTCGTAGACGTCTCTTCGCGCTCTTCGACCAGTCCCTCTAGTATTCGTCCGATCCGCCCGAGTGATTCGGTCGATGCCTTCGCGTTCTTCGCTTGGTCAGTCCGACGCTGCCGTGCCCTCGTCTTCTCACTCCACTTCCGCTTCGCCGCTTCTCGAGTCGCTTCGTCATGACGGAAGGGCTCACTTCGACGGAGCATGTGCCAGATCCAGACCACCATCTTCCGCGCCAGGGCGGTGATAGCCTCCTTCGGCTTCTTCCCGTGCTGGCGATGGCGATCGTAGAGCCCGGTGACTCGGGGTTCCCAACGCTTTGCGCACTCTGCGAGCATGGTCATTGCCCAGCGAAGCGTTGCAGACCCTGACTTCGTGATTCCCTGCTCGCGAGAGATTCCCGCCGATGCGTTGCGGCCTGGGGTTAGCCCCGCGTACTTCGCGAGTTTGCCGGGCGTGGGGAAACGCTCGATCCCATCGATCTCCGCCAAGATGGTCGTCGCCAGCTGGAGGTTGCAGCCTCTGATTGAGAGAAGCAGATCCACGTCACGCGCGCGCTCCTCGCCAGCTCGGGCTACCTCGAGGTCCATTGACTCGGTCACGCGTTGGAGTTGCCCGAGCAGCTCCAGTTCCCCTCGGAGGACCACAGCCACTTCGTGAGGAAGTTGCCCCTTCTGTAGTCGGCGGCGGAGCGACACGAGACCGGCGCGGTTGAATGGTTGTCGCATCTCCTCGGCGAGTCCGTTACGCGCGATGAGAGATCGAATCCGATTCTTCACCTCCGTGGCCTCCTCCCCGAGTCTGTGTCGATATCGGCACACATCGCGGGCGCGAAGCGCCCAATCGCTGGGGTCGTGTACCGCCGGGAACGCACCCAGCCGATACAGCTCGGCCAAGAGTTTCGCGTCAATCCAATCGTCTTTCACCTTGGGATCACGGAACCTCGCGATGGCGGCTGGGTGTCCCACGACCACGCGTGCACCTCCTTCAGAGAGGACCTTCCGGACATAGACCGCAGTCGAGGATGCCTCCATGGTGACGAGGATCCCCTCCTTCGAGAGACGCTGGGCTTCGCTCAGCAGATCGTCTCGGCGTGTCGGAATCGTGCGTCTCGCGAGCACGATCCCTTCCGCGTTCAGTCGTACCGCAGCGCAGAACTCCTGGTGGACGTCCCACCCTTCGATGGCTAACTCCATCCTATCCATCCCCCTCCTTCGTTTCCTGGGTGTGGCGCCGGACCGAGGCCGGACGACATTCCTCTATCCGCCCTCGAAGGGCATGAGAGTGGTTCGTCGTCGGGGTCGGC
Source organism: uncultured Thermoplasmata archaeon (assembly GCA_963735185.1). Lineage (GTDB taxonomy): Archaea > Thermoplasmatota > Thermoplasmata > Lutacidiplasmatales > UBA184 > Lutacidiplasma. The sequence goes on along the minus strand of CAVTJV010000007.1, from coordinate 806,766 downwards.
CAATCCGCCTGCCGCGCGCGAAGCGCAAAACTCGAACGGGCCTGGCCCCGACCCGGCCACACGGACCGGGCAAGCTGTTCATCATCAAGTCAACTGGCGGGCTGATACACCATCCGCCTCCGCATCCTCGACGTGCGGGAACGCGACACGGACCCCCCATTCTTTCTCGGGATCGTCGAGGGATTCCCTGATGTCCTAGCGCACGCGACGTCGGTCGAGCATGCGGAGAGGGACTTGGTGAACGCATTGAGCGAGCACCTCAGACGACTGCAGGACCAAGAAGCGACGAGGTTGGACCTCGACGACTTCCCGACAGTGCGTTCGGTTCAGCTATGCCTCGCTCCGCAAACAGGATAGTTCGGCCAGAATCTGTCCGTGTCCCACTGACTCCGGTGTGATACCGGGCCCCCGAGAAGTCATACCAGTCCGCGTCTCGTAATTCACTGTGCCCGAGTCGCCCCCTCAAGAGAAGTGCAAGATCTGCGACAAGGGGTGGTCTCGCCGCCCTGACCAGCCTCGTCACCCCTGCCCCCGGTGCGGAGAAGTGAGCTGGGATGCCGAGCCCGACCTCGCCATGAACGTCGGCGAGAGGATGGACTACCGAATCGTTGAGGTCGAAACCGACCCCCACCTGGTCATGAGCTTGGGGCTGGTCGGGACTCAGAACCGCACGAACAATGCCCGCGTCAGACTTTCGCATCGACTCAAGGAGTTGTACCGACACGCGGTCAAGGACCACGGTTGGAGGGATGGTATCGGTCTAGTCATCAGGTTCGAGGAAACGAGTGGTGAGTGGGGGTTCGTTCTCAGACCGCCCACCCACGCGGAGGAGCGGAAGGTTCGGACCGACGACTGCCGCCGACACCGATGGGCGATCGGAGTCTACCAGAATTCCCTTGACATCAACGCGCACGCGGAACAGATTCACTGCACATGCCCGTCCGACCCAACATGCGAAGTTTGCAAGGTGGCTGCTCTGTTCGCTGAGGACCGCCGTGGACCCCAAAGTGACGGAACACGCTATTGGACCGATCTACAGCACGCCGTCATGAGAGACCTCGGGCTCATGGCATGACGATCCGTCACAGTTAGTCAGCGAGAGCTTCAAGCATGGGGCTACGCCGGGAGGCTGAGCAACTTCTTGGGGCTCTTGCTCTTGAGAGCTCGTCCCGCCTTCGCTAGCTCGGCGAGGATTGCGGGCCGCTGACGGGACATCTCGGCTAGCGTTCGCTGAAAAGCGAGCGCTTTCTCCCGCTCGGATTTCATACTCAGAATTGGCCCAGCTTGGCCAGGGGCGGTGTCCCGCAAACCTTGGCTGATGCGGTCGAGGGCAAGAACAAGGCCGTCCACGAGCTCCCCGAGGCTAGGGTCTTGCAGCAGATCGGACATGGCACTCTTGAACCGCGGTTCGAGCTCTGCACGGATCTCGGGGCGCTCCAAACACGCCCGCAAACCATCCATCATCCCGAGCAAGAATGGCTGGACCGCATCGGCGGAGCCGGCCAAGGTTTCTTCGTGAGCCCTTGCGGGTTGAGGACATGATGCGTCTCTCTATCGTCTCGGCCGCTGAACCTTCGGTTAACGCCGACCTTGACCGGAGGTGCCCTCTGTTCGTAGATTATGGACAGGCCCTTTCGGTTGAGACGATATGCGTGCTGCCGGGTCACGCCGGGAGCGTCGCCATCTCCGGAATCGTCAATCCACGGCCGGCCAGGAATAATGTGACGAGCGGGCCAAGTAGGTAGGCCTGGAACTCGATGGTTTCGGGGTCGGGGTCTCTGGGAAAGATTGCAGCGAACTCTTCGAGCGCATCGAGGAGGATCTCGTTGATGATGTCCTGGTCGAGCGGCAGGAACTCACCGAAACGCTCGCCGAACTTGCGCCCGGCTTCGTAAGTGAGCTGCTCAGGGGGACCGTCAGGATCGAGTCCAATCTCCTCAAAGATTCGGTCGGCCTTCTCGTCGAGCGCCGTGGTTGATGGACCTTCTTCGGTCATGGCTTCTCGACAGGCCCTTCTCGCCCCGTGGATAGATAAAGGAATGGTTTACGATTTCGACCGGGACGACCCGGTTCTCTCGAACAGCGCGCGCCATTGACCGCCGTCGCTTACTTCAATGCGGCGCGACGACCCACAGAATTGCGGAACAGGCGAACATCATTGTGAGCGCAATCAGCGCGGCGAGCAGTCGTTGACCCAGCGTCATGGATTCCCGCGGGCCTAGTCGCATCGCGGCCCATTTAAGGCGCCGTAGCCGACGGCACCACGTTCCATGTTTCGCCTTACCGACACGTCGAAGGGAGTTCGGGCAACCCTGAAGCGTCCCGCCTCCCTGCGGTGGATGTGTCGCCCGACACGCTGACTCTCTTCCTTGATGAGAGCGGGGACCCGGGATGGCGACCGCCACGGGGGAGGAGCGCGACTCGCTTCTTCGTATTGGGGGGTTTGGCGCTCGATGCTGAGAAGGAGAACCTCGCGCAAGCCTGCGTGGCAGAAGTGATTCAACGTTACCTCGGCCAACCACCGTTTCCCCAGGTTTACGAGCTCAGATTCTCTGACCTCTACTCCAGACGAGGGGTCTATCGCAATCTGACGCTCCCCCAAGCCCAAGCGATGGAGGCCGAAGTGCTGACCCTCCTGCTCGGCTTGAACCCGATTCTGTTTGCGAGCGTTGTCGATAAGGATCGACACCAAGCGCGCTATGGACTGCGGGCTTACCATCCAAAAGAAATGGCACTCGCGGGGGTCGTCCAACGATTCAACATTGACCTCGACCGGATGCAGGCTTACGGGTCTGTGATGATGGACGAGGAGCAAGTCCGGAAGGATGCGCGTCTCCGAGAGATGATTCATCGCAGCCGTCGAACCGGGCTTAGTTTCCGCGGAATGTCCTACCAACCGTCGTACAACGCAATCCCGACCCGCATCAACGGAACGGTGAACTTCTCTCCTTCCGAGTTGTCCACGGGAATTCAACTTGCGGACTTCTGTTCGGGGATCGTCTGGCGGAGGTACGAAAAGGGAGAGGATGCCCGGTTCAATCGAATAGAGCCACTCTTCTACAGGGTCGGATCACGAAGATACGAGCCGTCGGTCGTTCCAGCTTAAAACGTCGGAAAGGGGGACCGCCCCTTGCGAGGCGATCCCACGAGCCCCAAACGAGGCTCTCCTTTACCGCAACTGTATATTCGCTGGGGAGACAATAAGGTTACCGGGGCGAGTAACGGGGGAAGCGTAACCCGGAAGCACGGGGAGGTCGTAGCTCCCTTCGCCTTCTTTCAAAGTTTGTGTTTCGGAATGAGATGCATCACGGGCGTTCACGTGCTCCGGCGTGTTCCTTGCGGCTAGTCTTCGTCCTACGCTCTCATCGCGGTCCTGTCACCGGCTGCTCTTGAGTTGCGAACTGAGTCCAGGGGGCACGCTTGCGGTTACATCGAGAGATTCTAAGCTCCAGACTCGTTGAGGGCAGGCGTGCGCCGTCGTCTACGCGGATACTCTCGTTTCCGTTGTCGCCGCTGCGGAGCTCCGCTCAAAGATCGAATCAGCATCACGAGAGGATACGGCCACGAATGCTGGTGTAAGGTTCATCCGGGCTTGCGCCGTGATTGGGATTATCCGCGGCGACCGCAACCACGGGAGTACCTACGCCCACGGCGTGCACCAGTGATCCGGGGGCCCATCGCTAGGGCTCGCAGTCCGCCTCCCCGAGCTCACACTGCCCGCGACCTTGCCAAGGGTATTCTGAAGACCGCAGTAATCGGCGCCTCATGCTCGGCGATTCCCACTGCATGTCCCGCGATTCTCGCCTTAGGACATGTCTCAGACCTTCTCGGGACTGCCAGAACTATCGTTAACGGCCTACGGGAGAAGGGAAGAAATTCGGGACAGATGGTCCAAGGAATCCTTTCAGAGGTCGTCACTGAGGCCGCCAATAGAGTGGTCGGCCCGTGGACACAATTGGCGGCTCAAGGAATAGCCTCTCAGATCGTCGTTGGGGGAGGCGTGGCGCGCAGTTCCGTTCGGCAGATCGCCTCCGGCACGATTTCGAACGTCTTGGCAGAAGGAATGGATGGTGCAATCTCGTGGGGGGCGAAACGCTTCGAATGAACGCTCAAGAGCCTCCGGCAGACCGTCGGTTGGAAAGGGCCGTGAGTATCCTCTCTGTTTTGGTCGCACGGAAGACTGACTTCGTCGAATGCGCCCTCCGTGAATTCCAGGCCAAGGCCAGTCGATCCCGAGAACTCTCCGAAGACCGAGAAGACATCGACCGTATTCACTCGAAGGTGGTGGAAATCGTCGCCCAGATCGACTGGAGGCTCTTCGTCACTGAGGAGGAGAGTGAAATGCGGGTGCTTGACCTCGCGACGAAGCTCGACGACATAGATCGGCGTGCGATTTGGAACGAGATAGAGAAGCAATTGGATACGGACTAATTGGGGAAGCGACAAAGGCGTCCACATGGAGTCAGTGTCAGGCTTCGTCGCAGCCGCCCATCGCTCGCGCTGATTGCGGTCATGTCATCGGCCGCGCGCGCCGTTTCACGGTCGCGGCCGCAAATCGACCAGCGCGGCCGCAGTGCCAAAGTGAACTCGGCCGGGAGGCTCTCCAATGGATCGGCGGGCACAGTCGCCTCCAAGCCACACTATAAGGCAGGGGTGAGCGATGCGCTCTCATGGCCGGTTCTTATTGCCAGAAGTGCGGGACCCCAAACCAGGCGGGGGCCCAGTTTTGTTCTAAGTGCGGAGCGCCGCTTTCCGTAGTCCCCCCACCGAGCCCTCCCCCGCAAGCTCCAGCCGCCTCAACTCCGCCGGCCTGGGCACCCGTTGCTGCTCCTCTACCGCCGAAGAAGTCACGAACCGCCCTTATCGTGGTGCTCGCCGTTGTGGTAGTCATCATCGTCGGTACTAGTCGGCCTCTGGGCTGCGGGAGTTTTCAATTCGAGCAGTTCCTCAGGATCGGGGAGTACGCCGCCGATAACTATCACCGGTTTTACGTTCACCCCTGATTACACCGGGACGACCTCTGGCTACCTTGCATCTTCCTACACTTGTGGCACTGGTTGTCCTCTCCAGGTCGCCGTGGGAGGTAGTGTGACCCTTACACTGGGACTTACGAGTACAGCAATTCTCTACACCCACGATATCGACGACTTCACTGTCACCGGTGGGTTCTCTGTCACGTCGGTGAGCCCGACTCTTCCGGTGACAATCGCTGCAGGTGGATCCCAGACCTTCATGGTAACGATTCAAACGCCATCGGTGACCGGTAGCTACAGCATAACCGGCACAATCGTGACCAACTGAGAAGACGACATACCATACGCTCTTCGCAGTCAGTCTCCGGTCCCGCGCTGATTGCGGTCCTCCATCGGCCAGACGCTGATTGCGGTCATGCCATCGGCCGCGCGCGTGCTTCATGAAGTCTACGCGGCCGCCGCGGTCAGTCTCGCGTGGTTAGTCCCTGTGTCCGGAAAAGGGTGGTTTGATCACCACCTCGTATTCCCTAAGCCTTCCCCGAAAACGTAGCGGTCGAGGAAGAGTAGGTGCCACGTTCGCTGCAGTCACGCGCCTCGAGGGCGCGTGAGGACAGTCCTCACAAGTTAGAAAACCCTGGTATGGAATCTACGAAACGTGAGGTCTGGTCTTCTCGTAACTGGCCTCGTCTTGTTTTTCGGCTTCGGATATCTCGCCTACGATTACTACCCCGGATACACGGCGTGCAACAGCTTCGCCGGACAGATTTACCAGTTTCTGGGTGGACAGGATTGTAACCAGGTCTACGCGATTTTCTACCTCTCCATCCTGTTGATCGTTGTCGGGTTGATCCTGATGATCCTTGGAGCCGCACTCTCTGAACCTCGGGAAACACCGCCGCCCGCTCAGATCATCTACGTGCAGCCAACTCGGCCTTATCCGCAGTCGCAGCCGGCATATGCGTCTCCGCCGATGCAGCAACCCGGTGCGGTTGTCCCCTCACCGACTCCCGCAGGTCCAGTGGCTGTTCGATTCTGCAGCTACTGTGGCGCTCCGAATCGCGCGACTGCCTCGTTCTGCGAAACGTGCGGCAAGCCTTTTGCTCCGCCCCTGGCCCCGATGGCGAACCCGGACGGGCAACCGTCCCCGTCGCCGGTAGGCGACACGCACTGCCCGTCGTGCGAGGGAAGAAACCCCAGCTCGAGAACGTCGTGCGGGTTGTGCGGCAAACCGCTTCCCTCACCACCTCAGGGGTCGCCCCAGGTTGTCCCGCCTCAGTCTGCGAACGTCCCCCCGCCACCCGCACCTCCCTCCGAATGGGTCTGCCCGTCGTGCGGGGGAAGAAACCCCGGCTCGAAAACATCCTGTTGGCTGTGCGGTAAACCGCTCCCACCACCGCCGCTGGGGTCGGCAGCGGTCGAGCCGCCGCGACCTGCGTCCTCGGTCGCACAGCCAACGCCTCCTCCTGAAAGATACTGCCCCGCATGCGGTTGCAGAAATCCGCGATCTGCAACCTTTTGTAACAAGTGCGGTAAGTCGCTGCGGCCGCTGCCATAAAGTGGAGAACGCTCGAACTTCCAAGCGAAGGAAATCCCTGGGTCTGCCCCACCCGGGAACGGTCTGAAGAGTGACATTTGTCCCTTCACACTAGGACCATGTTACCCTTCGGATTCCGGGAAGCCGGGGTTCTCTGCTTTTCAAGTTCAGGGTAAAGAAGGGAGCGGTTTGCCACAGCTCTCGCAGAAGGTCGAGTCCAGAAGATTGGTAGCTCCGCACGCGGGGCACGGTCGTTCGGTGGCGGGGCCGCTGCTGGCAGTGGGCTTGGTCCTTGTCCGACGAACGAGCACGAGGGCCACTATCGCGGCCACCACTACCGCCGCGACTCCCCCGAGCACGTAGTAGCCGTCGTTTCCGGGCAGGCCAAGGAAGCCCGCCGTCGAAGAGGACGGGTTGGGGCTGAACGTTGCCGCGATCCTTCCGACTCCGTCCACCGTTGCCTTCCCTGAACCTACCGATACCGAGCCCGTGCCGGACAGGTTTTGCAACGTGTAGCCCGTGCACGCCGCCGCGGACACCGTATAGATCCCCTCGGGCACGCCGGCCGACTGCCCGTTCGTGTAAACGGTCCCGTTGAACGTGATCGAACCGCAGCTCGCCGGGTTCGTCGTAAATGTCACCACGTCGGGAGTAAACGATATCACGCTCACGTCGTCCGAGTCGTAGTTCGTAACGAACACTTCGCCCTTCCCTGCGTCGTATGTCGCCCCAAAGGCGGAGGAGCCGACCGGGACCCACGCCACCACCTTGTCGGTCGTGTCGTTGATCACGCTCACGTTGCCGGGGGTAACACCACCGCAAATCTGTCCGAATTGGTTAGTAATGCCGAGGCCACAGTTCGAGACGAAGACCTCGCCCTTCGCCGCGTCGTAGGCAACCCCCCATGGCTCGGTGCCGACCGGGACCGTCGCTATCACCGTGTCGGTCGTGTCCGAGATCACGCTCACGCTGTCCGAGTAGAGGTTCGTTACGAACACCTGTCCCGTCGCCGCATCGTAGGCGACCTCTTCTGGCCCGGAGCCGACCGGGACCGTCGCTACCACCTTGTCAGTCGTGTCCGAGATCACGCTCACGTTGTCACGGTCGGTGATCGCAACGAACACCTGACCCGTCGCCGCGTCGTAGGCCGCACCCCACAGGTCGTAGCCGTCACCGCCGTCCGGAACCGTCGCCACCATAGTGTCGGTCGCGTCGGAGATCACGTCCACGTTGCCCGTGGCCTCGTTAACGACGAACAGCTGGCCCATCGCCGCATCGTACGTAATCCCATACGGGTTGCAATAGGAGCCGATCGAAACCGTCGCTACCACCGTGTCGGTCGTGTCCGAGATCACGCTCACCTTGCACGATTCAATGTTCGTGACGAAAACCTCGCCCTTCGCCGCGTCGTCGGTCACCGCCCACGGCTCGGAGCCGACCGGGACCGACGCCACCACTTTGTCGGTCGTGTCGTTAATCACGCTTACGTTGCTCGAACCAAGGTTAGTGACGAACACCTGGCCCGTCGCCGCGTCGTAGGCCGCGTAGAGCGGGTCGGACCCGACCGGAACAGTCGCCACCACCGCGGGCCATCTAGGGTTGTTGTCGGTTAGCAGCACCGTTGGGGCACGTTGGGTCTCCGAAAGGAGGGCATCCTGTAGGTGGGCCTCCCTCAGGTGGGCCCCGAAGGGGTTGGTGCCGCCTCCGCCGCCGGCCAGCAAGGAGGACGCTGATGGCCCGGCCGCGAAGTCGCCTGCCAAGGCGGCCAAGAGGAGAAGGCCGATGACGGCAACGATCAACAGGGATGTCGAGAAGAACCCCCGACGACATCGCAAGGCTCCGGAGTTGAACGGCGGGGTGGTGCGCTGTCGATGGTCGACCTCCTCGGATGAACAGAAGGACAACCCGGGAGCCACAAGATTAGAGGGCGACCTTCCCCTACATGGAACTTCCGAGAACGTCCCGTTTTAGCCGGTCGTTCTGACTGAAACGGGCTCGTTCTGTAGCAGGAAGGGTCGAACCAGACCGGTCGGACCCTTTTCTAATGAAGGCGCTTTTTGTAACGAGGGGCCCGGTCCTCGCCGTGGCCACGTCGGTCTCGCCCGCTGATTGCGGTCACGTCATCGGCCGCGCGCTCCCTTCTTGAAGTTCGCGCGGAGGGCGGCCGCCCGCGCGAACATCAAGAGGGCCCGGTCGCCCTCGGGCCTCGAATCGGCCCTCGGGCGCCCTGCGCGCTCGCTTCGCGCCGATGACCGCAATCAGCGCCGCCAACGCGACCGAGAGCCACGCGACCGCGAACCCGTTCCCCGACCTGCCCGTGATCCGCAAGCCGGGCGCGAGCCCCCCGGAGGCTCGCCCCGCTGTCCCAGTTACCCGCCCGTTCCCGAGCCCCCGCTTCGGCGACTCCTCGCGGACGCGGTTCGAGTCGCGGGTCCTGTTCGGCGGCCCGGACGACGACGCGGAGGAGGTCGCCACCCCGACGCGGCAGTTCAGCATCCTGGAGATCACGAGCGGCCTCCCGGACGACTCACGGGAGGCGGACGAGCGGGCCGCGGAGCGCAGGCTGCGCGACCTGCGCGGGCGCGTCAAGGTAGCCCGAGCGACGATTTCGGGAACGCACGGTGCGGAGGAGATCCTCAGGCGGGACTGGATGAAGGCGGCTCACTTCTACGCGGGCTTTGGCATCACGGAGGCGCAGTTCCGGCACGGGATCCCACCCCCCGAGTGCCCCCTGAGGGCAATCTGTTTCACGGCTCGGTCGCAATTCCGGCGGTCTCGCTGACGGAGGCACGAGCTCGAGGGGAAGCGACGCTTCCCGCGTGGCCTACCGGATTCGACGCGAGATGCGGAATCTCGCGGTATCGGACGATTGCCGACCTTTCGAAACGGTCAGCCGACGCGTAGGCCGCGGCGGGCGCATCATGAAATATGCGAATCATGGTCAGCGTTCAACCCAATCTTGAAGAAGATGACTGCGCGCGTCGAGCGCGCGGTCCGGGTCGTGCCGGGAACGATTGCGGACCGGCAAGACCCTGGTGCCGGAAATGGGCAGACCATCGATGGCCAACTTTCGCCCGAGGTGCTGCAGCTGAGACGAGGGATCGATGCGTCTCGGTCAGAGCTCGGGACTCCCTCCGAAGTGCTCAAATCGACCGCCTTGGAATCACTGAACCCACGTCTTGAGGCGAACCCTCGACGTGCGGCCCAAGACACCCGACAGGCGGCGGCCCGAAATCACTTATCGGCGTCGCCTGTAGCATGTCCCCGGGGTTCCCTTCGGGATACATTGCCGTTGGTCAACCAGCTCGAACGGCACCGAGGGTCGTTCGAGATTCTTCTCCTCCTTTACAAGGAAGGTTTGGGGAGAGAGCGAAGCCTCGCGAGCCCATCTCTGATGCGCCGTCGGCTCAGGATTGGTCAAGAGGCGATTGATGGCGCGCTCGGCTGTCTTGTCGAGCTGGGCCTGGTAATCCTCGACCCTCAGCAAGCGTTCCCGTTCGCGAAGCGATACCGACTGACCGAACGGGGGAAAGTCTTGGTCGACAGACCCCTCCACTCTTGGTCGTTGGTCCTTCTTGAGTGAGGCGAAAGCGCGTCTCACCCCAAAGACGGCTGCAAGGGAAGTCCATCGACGGGTCGCCCGTTTACGGGTTGCCCGTTAACGGGTCTCCCGTCGACGGGCGTCCCGTTAACGGGAAACAGAGGATAGGCATGTCTATCCGTTCGATGATAAAGGCGCGGGTATGGAACTGGAGCCGTCAATGTCAATTCGATGGAAAGGAAGCGGACAAGCCCGAGGGATTCGCAACTGGGTCATTGGTGCTGTATTGGTGATTGTGGTCGTGGGGACGTTTGGGATTGGCAAGAGCTTCGCCGCACCCGCGTCCCGGGCTCCCACGATTACAATCAATGCCATTGGCAGCGACGGGAGTTCGACCATCGCGGGCGCCTCACCCCTTTCCGGGGTTTCCGTCTCCGTATCCTCCGTCAGTCCGGGCTACGCGATGGGTGGCAACGCAGTTGCAATTGCTGGCTCCGGAGGAGTCCTTGAGCTTTTCAACGGAATAACCGGAGCCAACGGGGTCGCCTCTGGGCAACTAGATGCCTCCTTTGTGGGCCTCGCGAGTGAGTGGAGCGCGCTCGTCCCCGCGAACGCGAAGGTCTCTCTAACAATCGAAGCAACATACCAAGTCCAAATCGGAAGCAAGATCAACGTCTATGACTTCTATAACTCGATACCCTATGACCCACGCACTCCTCGAGCCCCGCTGAGCGCAGTTGTTCAGATCGATCTCTCGTCTCCCACTTACGTCGAGCCTGCCACCGCGGCAGCCATCATGGCCGCAAACGCACCGGGACCCCAGTGCATTCCAGTCGGCGGAAAGTGCGTCGTGCCCTGCACTGGATCGGGTAGCGGAACAGATGTCATCAATTCCTCGTACGTTACAGGGCCTTTCCCTGTGGCGATGGAGTACGACGAAGCGAGCGGTAACCCTGACTACATGGACCTGGGTCTGATAAGCATCTCTCAAACCGAGCAGTTCAGCTTCACCGGTGCGTCATTCACTCAAGGCGGTTCGTACGTTATCTACGGCACAAACCCATCCTATAGCGAAAGCGGGGTCCAAGTCCAGGCGGCAGGTGGAACCGTCACAGCCACTTCGCAAGCTTCGACATCGGTCGGAATACTCTACATAAACGAAGTGACCATTTTCGTAGAGAACGAAAAGCCATACACCTACACCGTATCAGGGGTACCGCCGAATTGCGTTTACCACTACTCCTACGGACCCCTAACGACCCTAATGGAAATCTCTGCAGTCCAGACGACGGGAAACGGGATCGAAATCTACTCTCAGACCCTGCCGGCCACATGGGGCCAGTTCATGATGAGTTTCTTGAATCTGCAGCTCGATAGTACTGTGACGAAGGCCGCTGGGCTGTCTTACAGCTTCTTGTCGGGTCAGTACTCAGCGACCGGCTATTCGAACCAGCAGAGCGTAATGAATCAGGCTGTGAGCGACCTCTCGTTATTCGGTTCCGCGCTCGGAGTGGGTCTCGCAATCATCGACGCCGCGGGCTTGTGCCCCTTTGATACTTGTGCGGCGGTGCAGGTTCTCCAGACGGTAGGTCTAATCTCTGCTGAGTTGGGGTTGGCGACCTCTATTGCTCAGGCGTTCACAACGATTAGTTGGTCGGACACATTGACCACCTCCCTACAGGCAATCACGGTCACCAATGACAAGGTGGGGGCCGGCGCTGGAATGAACTTCCTCTTTTACGAGGCGAGCAACAGACAGACTGAGCTCGCAACTGGGTCTGACCCCGTCGCCAGCATGCCTTGCCCCTTCGTCGTGGGCCAGAACAGCTAGGAGGCAGAATCGGGGAAGATCCTCATAGACCCCGAGTGGGAAGAGGGGCCCAGACTTCCGGACTTCGCCCACTTGATGCCTGGCGTCGCACGTGTCTTGTTGCGAGGCGTGCCTAACACCTATCGATAAAGTATTTCTCATCAGCCAGGGCTTCAGATCCAGTGTGTCGTGACGGAACCGTTCCTAACTACGAGTAGCACCCGCCCGAAGAGGAGTCGTGTGCGGGATCGCCGTGTCGTTGCGGTCGTTGTCGTCCTACTCGTCGTCGCTGCAATCGTTCCAATCTACCTCATCGAAACTAGCCCAAAGAGTCAGTCGTGCTACGCTCCTCCGGGGATCCCCTCGAACTTTACCTCGACTTCGCTGAAGCCGAATGGCTCGATAGTCATGGTGTTGAGCACACCCAGCCCGGTCACGGTGCAATCGATAGCGTCGAACGGATCCGCTATCGCCATGGCGGTGGTGGATTGGCCGTTTGCGTCCATCGGCCCGAACGCCTCTTTACAACAGTATGCCACGCAGTTACAGTCTGACGGAATTGCTGTGCTTGGTGACGTCCCCCACGGCGCGGGCAGTCTGACCGACGTTTCTGACTATGCGTCGAGCGGTCTGAACGGCATCTACGTTTCCGAGACTGGGGCCTCCGGAGGACCCTGCTCCGTGTCGGAGATCACTTCGATGGTTCACGACCTCGGGGGGTTCGTGGCCGTCGGAGCCCCGCCGGGGAGCGCCGCGCAAGGTCCATTGCCGGACACGAATCTCATGGTCCTAACCTACGCGCAGAGCGCGTGGAATCCCGGCCGGATACAGTCACTGATTCCCTACGCCGCGACCACCGCGGTGGTCATCGAGAATGCCTCAGCGCAGGTGACCCTGTTCCTCCTGGATTCCTTGCACGCCATCCATGTCCGGTATTTTCTCGTATCGGAGGCTTCGAACGGCACCGATCTTGTCCCCGTACAGAATCAAGGCATGGCGTACGATCAGCTGTACCTGGCGCACTGGATTTTGCCTGCCGATTGGATCGCCTCGTTCACGGGCACGGAGGAGGTCGACCAAGCTTCTGCCAACGGGACGATCTATTTCCTTTTGAACCAAACGCTCGGATCCCCTGGTCCGGCTCTAACCATGGACGAGGAGATTCTCGCTGTAAACCTCTCCTTCGGGGACCCTCTTTTCGAGACCCCATCGGTGAGCATTCCTGTGAACAGTACCTGATTGGACCGGGCTCTCGCAAACCGTAACCGTCGGCGGGGGGGTGGTCTACTTCGTGGTGATTCTGATTCACTCGGATCCGGCGAGTAACGTCGAAGCCTCGAATATGTCCTGGGTGACCGTGGGGTTTAACTCGTCGACGGGCGCCCTTGTATCGCAGTCACAACATTCGCTACTCGTGGTCCCGTCCCAGTACACCGGGTTCCCAACCGTGTTCTGCACCGCGTACGGTCCGACCGTAATGGCCTCGATCATGTTGTTCGACCCACCCGGTTACCTCGGACTTTGGGTCACTACAGTGGACGCGCTGACCGGAGACGTCCTCGGCGCTCACCAAATCACCCTCTTCGCCGGTAACAGTATCTCGCCGCTCGTGGTGGGCGCCGTTGAATCCAAACCTTCGGCGCTCGGACCGTACTTTGAGCTCTCCGGAACCTACACGCTCGAGAATAGTACGTCAGAGTGGTTCGTGCCGTACCTCGTCCTGATTGATAGTGCAGCGAACGTAACGTTCCAGGATAGCGCGACACCCCAACTCAATCTCGACGACGGGGAGATTTCCTACCTCTCTCGAAACACCAGCACCACCTACTTGGATTCGTACGACCTCACGGATCAGCATGCGAACTCGCCGATTCCGCTCGGCGATGTTCCGAATCTCACTGGGTCCATCGTACTTGTCGACGGGCTCACTATCGTCGAATCCTGGAACGGCAGTTGTCTCGCGTTCACCGGGTCGGGTCAACTGTCTTGGGAAGTGCGGGTTCCGGTCACCACTGAAAACCTCCCCTTCACCCCCCTCGTCCTTCCGGGCGCTCGTCTGTTGGTGGGCGCATCCATCGAGGATTTCAGTGTAGCCGTTTCGCACTATTCACAGGAGTTTTGGGTGCTCAACGCGACGACAGGAGGTGCAATCGCCTACTACAACCAAAGCTTCCTAGTATTGCCAGTCGGCAATCCTCCCGGACTTCCCAACCCCCTTCCAGCGTCCTACCAGCCGATCACCGTGATCGGGGCCGAGTTCGAGTTCACTTCCTGGGATGACGGGGGCGACTACTTCGTCAACGTTACCGCGCCCAGCTCCGAGCTTTGAACCGGCGGTGAGCACCCCACTCGTGACACCTGAGGAACCTATCTGTGGGCACCCTCTGGGTAGGACCATCGGATCACAGGAGTCGGCAAGCGTGGTCGATGGCCGACCATGGGGAGCGCGCGCGGCCGCGGGGAAGTCGGTATGATGTGCGGACGAGCTAGGCTTGGTAAACCAGTCCCTGGGGAGCGTAGTCCATAATCGCAACTTGACACTTCCGGCATAGGGCCGTGGGGATGCGAAGGATCTTGAACGCCTGCGCGGATGCCAGGACTTCGTGGTGAAGGTGGATTGAACTCTCTTTTCCCTCCCCTTCGGGGATCCATCCGAGGGCCTGGTCAGTAATCCAACCCCGTTGCATAGGCAGGCCGCAGCGGGGGCAAGCGGTCGGCAGTGGAGGGAACAAACCGATGGCTGCCAGCCGAAGTGTCGATATAAGTGTTGAGAGCGGTCGCGGCCTCCTGCCTGGGCTTGACGGGAGGTGCGCCGGCTTTGCGAGATGCGTGCCCGCGTCAAGGCGGCACGGGCGGCCACTGCGGCCACTCCGGGTGCCCATGACGTTCTCCAGCGGGATTGGATCAGGGCGGCTCGCTTCTACGCGAAGTTCGGAATTGCGGAGACGCAGTTCCGGACCGGCGTTCTGGACGGTATTTGCTCGGGCACATCGAACTCTGACGGTACCTCTTTACCCGAGCACCTCATGTCACTCAATGGTGCTGAAGGAAGCGGGTGCGGTTCTTACTGAATCGGAGAAACCACTCGGCTACGCCGCGACTGTCGTAACGATACTCGGCGTGGCTGCGGTCATAGCGTACTTGCTGACCCTGATCGGCATCGAGGATGCCGAAGCAGTTGCTTTCGGTTTCCTCTCAGCGCTTCTAGGTCTTGCGGTCTTCTACCTGGCCGTCTCCCTGCGGCGGGGATCTAGGAGTGCCGGGATACTCGAGGCCGCACAGAAGGAGAAGGCCTCGCATCAGGCCGCGGTAGCGCAATTGGAAGCTCAAGTTGTCGCCGTCCAGCGAGCGGCTGCCGAAGAAAAGAGTCGGCTGGAAGCAGACCTGTCGGCTCGAAACACCCGCATCGCTACGTTAACCGATGAATTGACGGAGGCACGAAGGATTGCCGAGGCTGAACGTCAGAGCACAGAACGAGCGAAGGTCGCTCCTGCCATGGATCCCCTCTATCGATTCGAGGGTCACCTCATCAGGAAGGACCACTATTGGATTGGGGTCGAGAACAAGGGCCTCGGTCCAGCCGAGAACGTGACGATATCGCCTCGGTTCAAGAGCGCATCCGACGAGTGGTCCCTCGTCACCGACCCATACATCAGCGTCTTGCAGAAGGGCGAGAAACAGGAGTTCGAACTCGCAGCAAAACACTTCGATCGGAAACCGACGGAGATGGTAGTCACGGTAGCGTATGATGACCTCACCGGGACGCATCATTCAAAGTCGGTGCGATTCACTCTCGACTAGAACCACCGACGGAATCAACAGCGGCGCGGGTCCTCCCCCTCGCTGCGCTCGGGGTCCCTCCCGCGCTGGCGACTAACCGCGTTCTCGCCCTTTCTCCCTCTCCTTGCGAGGGAGAAAGATGCGAGAAGGCATCTCGAATCCATCGGGGACGAGTTCGCGGGTCGTCTGGAGCGGTGCCATCCTGGTGACAATCGGCCTTTCGGTCCTGCTGCTCGCGGCCGAGTGGTTCGCGGCGTTCGACGCGTGCGTCGCGAACCCGACCTGCAATGCGGCGGCCCCAGAGGGAACGCTGGAGACCTACCTTGCGCTCATGGTCGTCGGAGTTGCTCTTGTAGTGTGTGGGGTGACAGCCGCCCCGGTCCAGGGAAGGGGCCTTCCAAGGCGTGCGCTGATCCTCTGGCTCTGATGCCGACTCTGTTGTGCCGATAGGACCTGTCCCCCCTTACTCATACGCCGGCACGTCGGCATCGTCGACACGGGGTAGGCACGTCGCGGAAGCTCAGTTGTTCGGTCCGAGCGCGGAATCGTTACGACTGTCGCGCTCGTCGCGACCACGGTCCGCGGGGTCGGTCGAATCCGCCAGCTGCCCTATGTCGTAGACGCGTTCCTGACCGTCTCCCCTGCGAACCCTGCGGCTCTTCACCCCAAGGGCGACGAGCGCCATCCCGAGGCGCTGCCGCTCGACGAGCCCGCCTCCACCGACGCCAAACAGGTCGGCAAAGTCCTGCAACGTTGCCTCCGTCTTGCCTTGGGCAAGAAGTTGCTTGACTCGAAGGTGAACCCGAGACAGGTCAGAATCCGAGACCGCAGAGGGGAGTTCGACGATTGAGCCCGGTGGAACGACACCCCCCTCGGACCCCATCTCATCCGTCAGAAATCTCCACGGCCGCCCCGGTCCCGAGACATAGGGGAGGAACTTTCCGGTCCCTCTCTCCACATCAACCCGAACTCCCGCCACAGAGTTACCTCGGGGGCGGCTCGAGATAGGATATGGAAGAGCTGTCCGGCGCTCTCCCGATCCGGAACCACGAAGAGGCAAGGTCGTTGTGCCGCCAAGGCCTTTCGGAGGTTCCGGACCACCTGTTCCGGATGTTTGACCAGGTTGCTCGTCTCCACCTCCACGTTGTAGGTCTGGCCATTCCATTCGAAGACCCCGTCCGGCTGGGGGAGCACTCCCCCTTGGGCCGTGATCCTTGGCCGGAGACTTTCGAGGGGTGTTAGACCATCCGCGAGCAGCTCGGTGTGGTCGGCCCCCTCATTTCTGCGGACCTCCAGCGCCTGAAGGTGGAAGGTTCCTCGGGGGGCCAGCCGGTACTTTCCGTTGGTCGGGTCTCTTTCGAGATCTCCGGCGGTCACGCACGCGCTGAGGGCGCCGTCCAGCCGACTCGCCGGCAAAGCTGCCTCGCTCAACAGCTCTTCACGGGTCATGGGCTCAGTCGAGAGGGCGCTGAGCAGAAGCTCGACGGTTTCCTGCTCCACCAGCCAAGGCGAAGCCTCCGAATCCTCGGGCTGGGCGTACCGACGTGAGCTCGCGGCCACGGCCGCCTGTAGGTCGGCTGTATTGGCCGCGGGAGCGGGGCTGGGACGCGTTTCCAGCTTCACTAGGCCTCCCGATGTCGCCAGCGCCACCTCGTGCGGCCGGAGGCCGTCCACGAGGTCCTGCGGGGTCCAGCCGTGACTCTCCCCGCTTACGATCTTCCACGCGTCGTCCATATCCTCGACGCCGAGCGTGAAGAGAAACCAGACGTCGACGTTCCCGAGGAGGGCGGCCTGGATGCGAGGGGGCACCCGGTGGAGGTACTGTGTGATCGCGACGACGTGGAGCCCAAACTTCGCCCCCTCGCTGAGAATGTCCGCGAGGGTTGGGATCGCGTAGTTGTGGACCTCGTCGAGGAAGAGGTAGATTGGCTTGTCGGGTCGCCCGCTCCGCTGGATCGCGGCCCAGAGCTGGGTGATGTAGATCGCGCCGAGGAAGTTGGCGCCGTCGGCACCGAGCGCCGCCTTGGAGAGGTTCAGCAAGAGGAGGGGATGCCGCAGCAGCTGGTCGAACGCGACCGCGTGGCTCCGCTGACACAGCGCGACGCGGAGGAGCGGGTTGGTAGCGATCTTTCCGACCTTGTCGAGCGTGGACATCGTGAAGTTGTAGTCGAGCCGCGGGAGGTGGTGCTCGAGGAAGTCCCGAAGCGGTCCATCGGGTGCGGACTTGACGAACCGCTGGAGCGCCGGCTTGGAGGTCAGGATCTGGTATGCGTCGACGAGGTTCGAGCCTGGGGTCCGAGCGAGCCCCTGCACGAGGGCCCTTAGGACGAACTCCGCCCGTCCACCAATACTCTCCTCGCCCCAGGCGCTGCGGATCGCCGCGAGAAGGTCGCCCGCGAGCGCCTCCGCCCACCGTTCCAGCGATTCGGACCCGTCATCCGGCGCATGAAGGATAGATAGCGGGACGGAGACCATCTTCGTCCCGTTTTGCTCGAACGTGCTCTGAGCGGGGTCGACCTCGATCGACTCGGACGCGACCGCTGAAGGGAGACGCGTCACGACCCCATCCACGAGCGTCCCGGTGGGCTCGATCACGACCACGGTCGAGTCGGGCTGCTTCCTCAGCGATCTGGAGGACGAGATTCAGGGCGAGTGTCGACTTTCCCGACTGGGTCCTGCCAAGGATGGCGACGTGGTTCCACTCTCGGGGCAGAGCGACCCGGCGAGAGCCGCTGACCCCTACCAGCAGCCGCTCAGCGGCGCGGGAGTCGGGGGAAGCGGACGGACGCAGGACGAGTTCTGGCCCAGGCTGCCCCCGGGGCGCTCCCGCGTAGGAGCATTCGGGATGGTGAGCGACCCACGGGATGCTGAGGAGGTGCGCGAGCTCCGTGCCGGAAACGTTCCGGCGGGCCTTCCTGCTCGAGAATCGGCGGAGGTCGTGGTTGGCCAGAGCCGCGTGGAATCCCCACTCCGCCTTGGAGCGGATGACCTTCCACCGCCTCCAGGGCACTCCCCCGGTGGTCGTCCACTGCCCCAGCCAGGCACCGAGCGCGGTCAGGCCCTCCTCTGGCTCAGGTCCGGTGACGTGGGCCCGGAGCTCGACGTGATAGGCCGCCTCGGCGCGCCGCGCGTGCATCGCGAACCGGAGCGGGTGGTGCTGGCGCTGGGCGACCGTGTCGTAAAGCGGCGAGAAGAAGGTCGATTCCCAGCCTCGGAGCCTTCGAAAGAGGAGCTGCAGGAGCACGTCATGGTCGCGCAGCGACCGCGAACCGAGGGTCCGTAGAAGGAAGCTCGCGCTGTCCACCTTGGGTTGGATCTGGATGGGCAGGTGGTGGTGCTTCTGGACGGGGACCGCCCGGGCGAAGACCCCTTCCGGAACGAGCGTCGCGGCGGAGCATTCGATTGGCGCGCCCCCCGTCAAGCGGGGGCGGGTGCTCTCGAGGCAGGCGATCATCGCCTCGAGGTCCGATACCGAGTTGGAACCGAGCGAGTATCGCACTCGCCCGGCCGTCTCTCGGTGGATTTCCAACCAGAACGGGTCGGCGAGGCCCAGACGAGCGGCGGGATATCGGGCGGGTCCTTGGTCGGCGTCGGCAGCAACAGTTCGCGATGGACGGATGCGCAGTCCATGCCCTGCTGAGCGCGAATTCAGGGTTATAAGGCGACGTCACCCGGCGGAATCTGAACGGAGACCTGACGCAGAACAGCTTTCACGCTCCATCGAGAAAGCTCCATTTTTATGGCGCGACTCCCTCAGCGACTTTGGTGGCGACCGGGATGGCCCGCGGAACAACCATTTCCAGGGCGGGAGCCCTAACATCGTCCTCCCGGCCGCCATCTCTACCGCGCTTCTCTGGGGTGGACCTCATGGTCTCCATGCGCGAGATGAAGGCGATGGCCCAGAGTCTCGACCCGTCCCACCCTCTGCGAATCCTGGTCCTGGGCGAACCGGACGAGATCCCCCGTCACGAATACGCGAACAAGGTCGTCGGATGGTTCCGGCTGGCCAATTCGAACCTCCGTAAGTAACACCTCTCTGGGCTGCGGCCGGCCCACGAGCACCCGGAAGGAGTGTTTCACCACCCTCCCCTTTGCCTAAGACCCCTGCCGGAACATCATTAAGCAGGTGTCTTGGTCTACCGCCATTCCGAGCAGTGGTTAATCAGGGGATAGAGAATGGCTGAGGTTTCTGTTGCTCCGCCAATTTTCAATTGGGCCCGAACCTCAGCCGGGTTGAGCGCCGAGGATTTGGCAATCCGCCTGTCAGTAGATGCCACCAGGATTTCGGCGTGGGAACACGGTAAGGAACAGATCCCAATCAGCAAGCTCCGTCAGTTCGCGCAAGTCGTCCACAGACCTCTGGCAGCATTCCTTCTACCCACTCCGCCAGTGGAATCCGAACTCCCGAAGGATTTCAGGTCGATTCCGGGTAGCGGTGGACCTGGAGTCTTCACACCTGAAACCCTGCTCGCGCTTCGGAAGGCGAGGAGAGTCCAGGCTGCCTATGCTGCGTTGAATCCCGAGGCGGTTTCTCGAACAAGGCGCGGTCTTCCAATTATTCGCACGGTCGAAAACCCCGAAACGGCAGCAGCGAAGGTCGTTGGGCAGCTCGGTCTCTACGAATGGCCAGCAGTCCCGAAGTTCAAGACAGACCGGATTGCCCTCCGGACCTGGAGAGCCTCGGTCGAGAAGACCGGAGTCCTTGTCCTCCAACTATCGTTTCCAATCGACGACGCCCGAGGGTTCTCATTGGCCGATGAGGGAGTACCCACCCTCGTCCTGAGCGAACATGACTCGCCGAAGGCCCGGGTGTTCACTCTTTTCCACGAGTTGTGCCACGCACTGGTCCGAACGGGAGGAATCTGTGATCCGCTTTCTGGGGGCGACGGAGCCGGTAAATCCGTGGAGGCGTTCTGCAACCATTTCGCTGGTGCGTTATTGGTACCGGCGGAGTCCCTCCTGTCGGAGCTCCCGGATTGGAAGCTCGAGCTTGACGATATCCGCGATTTGAGCACCCGGTTCCAAGTTAGTTCCGAGGTGATTCTGAGGCGGCTTCTGATTCTCGGGCGACTCAAGCAAACCGAGTATTCAGGTCTGGTCAGCGAGGTTCGCGCTCCATTCGTCGGGAAAAAGCGACTGGAACGCCCCATGACGGGCGGACGGGACATCGCCGTTGCCCGAGTGAACGAGTACGGTGGTACATTCGTTTCCGTGATTCTCGAAAGCGCGAGACGGGGCGAGATTAACGCGAGTGATGTAGCTGACCTCCTCGATATCCGGCTCAAACACCTGGAAAGCATCGAATCGCTCGCTTCGCGAGCTTGACGAGGGCCGGGATTGGCGACCCTGATTCCCACGGGATACAGTTGCGACACATCCTCGCTTATCCACGTCTGGAAATCCTATCCGCGTGAGGTATTCAGAGAGCTCTGGAGCCATGTCGAGACTCTGGTTACCGAGGGTCGGTTGCAGAGTCCCCTCGAAGTGTTTCACGAGCTCGAAGGCAAGGAAGATGATCTTCACCATTGGGCGAAAACGCGGGTAAACGCACTTTTCGTGAACGACGTCACCCTATGGGATAGAGCTGCACGAATTGTGAAAGAATACCCCGATCTGGTGGACTTTTCCCGGACAAAGCCACAGGCCGACCCATTCGTAATCGCGTTGGCCCAGGCCCGCGGTTGGACCGTCATCACGGAAGAAGGTCGCACGGGCCCTGGAGCTAAGCTGAAGATTCCGGCTGTTTGCTCGCGCCTCGGCGTCAAGTGTGGCAAGTCGCTGGATTTGATTCGCTTAGAGGGTTGGAAGTTCTGAGCCTTCGCCGGCGGAGTCAACTACGCCGGTGGATTCAGCACGACTTGGTGGCCGTTGACCGCGGTAACGACCGTCCAGCCCTGTTCGAGGTAGCGTGGAAGATCGCCCGCGTCTACGAGCTGCTGCTTTGCACCCGCACCTGAGGAGACCATCTTCTTCGTGACGAGGTCTTGGAATAACGTGACGTCCAGATTCTCGAAGTCGATCGCGGCGAGCTCTGCCTTCGTGTAGCCAAGGCCCATCAACATGGTCTTCGCCATCTTTGCTTGGGCATCTTGCTCGTTTCGTGAGGGGACTGTCGACAGGAACGGTTCGCACCGACGGTATGCATCGCGCATGTCGTCGACGAGATTCTGCGGGAGGCGTCCTTTGTTGGTCGTGTACCGGGCCTCCATCGATCCCTTGTGCCCCATCCAGAACACTCGGTAGTCGTGGGCGACCTTGCCCTTCGACTCGGCAAGCAGCAACTGGGTATCGAAGTAGGCACGAAGCACGTACGGACGCCACGGAAAACCCCCCTTCCGTAGGGCGAGACGGATTCCATCCCCGACGTTAGTTGTCCGGATGAACGTGTTTCCTCCACGCAGGGTGCTGTGGCCGGCCTCAGCGTGAACGATGTCGGACTCGGGACCGAGGGTCTCTCCCTCCTTGACTCTCGAGCGGAGGTACTCGGCGACGTACCCGCACCCCTCTTCCCCCAGGAACGTGAAGTATCGGTGTCCGGCTTTGGAGAGAGTGGAGCGGACCACCACCGTCGCCGGGGTTCGCTCAAAACGCACCTCGGAGCCGCGGATCCGCAACTCCGGGAGGTCCTTGACGCGGAGACCGTCATCGCCGAGGTAACTCCCGAGGACTTCTGGACGAACGCCCGAGAAGGCCATCATCGTGCAGGATACTCGGTTTCGAGCGGTCGCTGCGAGCAACACTCGGCGCAGCTCGTCTTGGGTGGGGGTACGCTCTTCCGCGAGTGTCGGCGTCTCCTGCACGCGACGGACCTTGACGGGTCGGGTGATGCGGATACCGTTGAACGCGAGCCACGACTTCACCGCCTTGAGGTGGGTCGCCGTCGAGCTGCCCGCCTGCTTCCGTTTCTCCTCGGCGGTCACGAACTCGAGCAGGATTGAATGGAGCTGGGGTTCCGTCAGGCGGAGGAGCGAGGATGGGTCCTTCTCGGTCAGGTAACAGAATAGACGTAGGGAACGAGAGTAAACGTCGGCGGTGATCCGAGACCCTCGAGCAACGTTCTCGTACCACGCCTTGAGGCTCGGCAGGGCGAGGAACTCGCGGATTTCGACTCCGCCCATGGGCGACCGAGGCACGGTTTCGGCATGTCGGTACAGCGGTATTAAACCATGTTTGGGATGCTCCCGGCGGGATTTGAACCCGCGTTGGAGGGTTTCCTTGACGCCCCAGGGGGCGCCTCGAAGGCCCTCTATCCTTGGCCGGACTAGACTACGGGAGCACCGGTGGTGGTCGGTCGCGAACCTCGCCACATGGTCGGCCCGCTATGGAGCTTTCGTATCGGTGAAGTGCGCGGCGGGAGGGTCCCGGTTTACGCGCGCCCTTGCGTCGCATCGGACCCGTAGGTCTCGAGAGCATACGGCCGGAGCGGGTGGCGTGGTAGGTACTCCGAACGCCGCTGTCCCGTGAGCGCGTAGATCGTCTTCTCCCCGACCTTGCAGGCGTTGTCGGCGATTCTCTCGAAATGGCGAGCGACCAAGAGGTCCCCGGCAAGGCGTCGAACCGACGCCGGGTCCTTCTCGAAGCTTGCGAAGATGAGTCGGTTCGCTTGCCGGTGCATCTCGTCGACCTCATCGTCCCTGCGGAACAGTTGCCGGGCCAGGTCGACGTTGTCGTGGTCGACGGCATCCAGGGCCTGCTGAACCATGGACTCCGCGACGTCGTCCATCTGTTGGAGGAAGCTCCGGAGGTCCGAGAGCCCCTTCGTCGGACCAGGGACCGTGATCCGGGCCATGTCAAAGCCCAGGCGGCCGACCCGGTCGAGATGCGTCGTACTCTTTAACAGACCGACCGCCGTGCGGAGGTCGACGGCCGTCGGCTGGCGCAGTACCAGGAACGCGATTGTCGCGTGCTCCATGTCCTCGTCGAGCTGGTCGAGATGCGCGGCGCGGTCGAGAACCGCTTGGGCGCCGACGAGGTCCCCTTGGTCGTAGGCACGCCAACCGTCGTGGACCATGCCCAATGCCCACCCGCCCATCCGCACTGCCCGATCCTTCAGGTGCCGGATTTCGAGGTCGTATCCCCGCGGTGCGCCGGTGTCGGCCAGCGGATCTCCTTTCATCCGAATCTCCCCGTGATGTACGACTCGGTGAGCTTCTCTTTCGGCCGTTCGAAGAGGTCCTCGGTCGGGCCGTACTCGACGAGCTTTCCGAGGTAGAGGAACGCGGTATAGTCGGAGACCCGAGCCGCCTGCTGCATGTTGTGGGTCACAATGATGACGGTGTAGTCGTGCTTGAGCTGGGCGATGAGCTCCTCGATCTTCGCCGTGGCGATGGGGTCGAGGGCGGAGCAGGGCTCGTCCATCAGCAGCACCTCGGGATTGGCCGCGAGCGCACGCGCGATGCACAGCCGCTGCTGTTGGCCGCCGGACAGCGAGGTCGCGGCCGCGTCCACGCGGTCCTTGACTTCGTCCCAGAGAGCAGCCTGCTTGAGGGCCCGGAGGACCGCCGCGTCCATCTCCTCCCGGGATGGCCGGCCGTTGAACCGGAGAGGGGCCGAGACGTTGTTATAAATCGACATCGTGGCGAACGGGTTCGGTTTCTGGAACACCATTCCGACCCGACGACGTACGGCGGTCGCGTCGAGCTCGTACAGGTCCTCGCCGTCCAAGAGGACACTGCCCTCCACCCGGGTTTTCGGTCCCGTCTCGTGCAATCGGTTGAGGCAGCGGATCAGGGTAGATTTGCCGCACCCGGACGGGCCGATGATCGCCGTGGCTTTCCGGTTGGCGAACTTGAGGTTGATCTCCTGGATCGCCCGGTTGCTTCCGTAGAAGGCGCTGAGGTTCTGCACCTCCATCTTGGTGGGGGATTCGTCGGAGAGCGCCAACCCTACTCACCTCGCATACGACGCGCCATACGATCCAAGGTCATCCGGGAGACGACACTGAGCACGAGGATAAGAACGAGGAGGAGCAGAGCCGCACCCCACGCAAGGGCGATCAGGTTTTGGTCCGGGCTCGTGGCTCCCTCGTAGATCCAAAGTGGCAATGCACACCCCTCCCCCGTGATACCCTGCAACGGGTGTTCACAGCCGTTGCCGAGAAGGATCAGAAGAGGAGCCGCTTCCCCGGTGGCGCGGGCGATGGACAGCAGTATGCCCGTCATGATGCCCGGGAGGGCGGAAACCAGAACGATTCGTATGGAAATCTTCCACCGGGAGATGCCCAGAGCGAGGGCGGCCTCCCTCACGGAGTTCGGCACCGTCCGAAGGGCCTCTTCGCACGTCCGCGTCACGATTGGGACCATGAGGACGGCGAGCGCGAGCGACCCGGAAAGGGTACTGAAGACGATGCTCGGGTAATAGATCACCAAGAGCGCATACACGAACGCTCCCACCACGATGGAGGGCACGCCCGAGAGCACATCCGCGATCAATCCGATGGCGCGAGCCGACCGGCGCTCGCCCCCGAACTCGACCGCAAAGATCGCCGCGCCGACCCCGACCGGTACCGAAAAGAGGGCGGAGAGACCCATCAGGAGCAGGGTCCCCTCGATGGGCACGACGAGCCCTCCTTGGTGACAGGTGACACCGGCATGGGGGGTGCACGGATAGGGAATTCCCTGGGTGAAGAGCGCCACGTTGAAGACGGGCCCCCCCAACGACACGACATCGTAGATCACCGCGACGAGGGGGACCATGATTGCCACGATCGAAAGCCCCGTCAGCACGGTCATTCCGTTGCTGAACGCTTTCCGGCGTGCCGCGCGGTCGAACTTCATTCGGCCCCCACCCCCCTACCGGCTTGGAAGCGCGCGAGAATGAATCGAGCGCCGAGGTTGATCGCGAGAGTGATCACGAGAAGGATGAAGGCCGCCTCGAGCAGCGCGGGAACCTCATCCGGGTTCAGCGCCTCAAAGAAATCGTTCGCAATGAGGCTCGCGATGGTTTGCCCTTGGGAGAAGAGGGAGGTTGGAAGGATATTGCTGTTCCCGATGACGAGCGTGACCGCCATGGTCTCTCCGAGCGCGCGACCGAGCCCGAGCACGATGCCGGCGATGATGCCACTACGCGCGTACGGAAGGACGGCCCGCCGCGTGACCTCCCAATCGGTCGCACCGATGCTTAGAGCGGCCTCCTTCTGGCTCCGAGGGACCGCCGCGATGGAGTCCCGGCTGATCGCGGTGATGGTTGGGATGGCCATGACGGAGAGCACCAGACTCGCCGTGAGTATGTCGAGTCCGATGGGGTTCCCTCCAAACAAGCCCGTCCATCCAAGATACCGGGCCAGCACCGGCTCGATGTCGATCCGCATGATGGGGACGATGATGACGAGCCCCCAGAACCCGTAGACGATGGAAGGAATGGCGGCCAGAAGCTCGATCAGCTGTCCCACCGGAGCCCGGAGCCAGCCAGGCGCCTGCTGGGTCAGGAAGATGGCCGCTCCGATTCCGAGCGGGATAGCGATCAACAGCGCAATGGCGCTTGTAACCAGAGTCCCGACCGCGAACGGCACGATCGTGTAGACGTTCGATCCGGGGTTCCAGACCCGGTTCGTGAGGAACGAGAACCCGTAGGCTTGAATCGTGGCCCTTGACCCATAGACCAGAACCACTACCAGGGCCACCAGCAAGGCGGCGACCACGGCGGTCGCGAGTAGGGTCAAGACCAAGAAGATACGATCCCCCCACCTCGGGACCCGCGGGGTCCCTGGTGAGGCGGGGGAACGGAAGGGGTTGCGCAGGCTCATTTCACGATGCCCTAGACCCGTGTCGTGAACCGTTCTCCGTTAGCTCGTCGGGACGCACGCGGAGAGCGTTGCCCCGTTGTACGTCAGCGAGTTGATGGTCGCCAAGTCCGACGTCTGGACCGTGCTGGACAGCGGTACGTAGTAGAGCGGCGCGGCGTACGACTGACCGGTCGCGCCGGTGATCCACGCTAGGAAGTCGACGAGGTTCTGGGCTTTGGTCTGCGTGTAGGACGACCCGTAGGCGACCCCGAGGTCCTTGTACACGAACAGGTAGGTGAAGGTCGCGATTGGATAGTCGTGCGCTCCCGGGGCGTTCAGTACGGAAACATTGTACCAGTCGCCGGTCGCGGCGGGGAAGGTCGGGTTCGCGTCCGTGATCGCCGACTCGATGTTCGTGACGTTGGCCTCGATGTAGTTGCCCGCCGGGTTCTGGACTGCCCCGAAGGCGACCCCGTTCGTCAGTGCGTAGTTGATATCGACGTACCCGATGGAATCGGTGGTGCTCTTCACCGTCGCGGTGACCCCCGAGTTGCCCTTCGACCCGACGCCCACGGGCCAGTTGATGGTCGTGGAGTGACCGAGCGTGGCTGCCCATGTCGCGTTCTCGGCCGAGAGGAAGCTCGACCAGACGAACGTCGTGCCGCTTCCATCCGACCGGTGAACGACCACGATGGCCGCGTTCGGCAGGGTGACGCCCGGGTTAGCCGCCTGGAGCGGTGTGTTGTTCCAGTTCGTGATGGTCCCGAGGTAGATTGCCGCGAGGATCTGGCCGGTGAACTTCAGGGTGACACTGAGCCCGGGTAGGTTGTAGATGGGGACGGCGGCCCCGGAGGATTCCGGTATCGTGACCACGCCGGGGGATGGGATGGCCGCTCGCTGTGCCGGATTCAGGGGGGCGTCCGAGCCACCAAAGTCGACCGTCTTGGATGTGATGTCAGCGATGCCCGCGCTGCTGCCAACGGCGGCGTAGTTCACGGTGCTCGCTGTGTACGCGAGGGACCAGGCGATCATCAGCGGTGCGACCAACGTTCCACCGGCGCCGTTCAGCGTCTCGGCGGCCGGAAGTGTGCAGCCGTTCGAGGTGGACGATGAGCTGCTGGTCTTGAACCAACCCGCCGCCCAGCCGGCACCGACGATGATGACGATGATCACCACAACGGCAATCACCGCGTATAGGCCCGTTCGGCTCTTTCCCTTACTCCGGACCATCGTATCGGTCGGAGGGGTTGCGCTAGTTCCACTCGTACTGCTCATTTCTCTTTCTTCTCCTTGTTCTCATTGCCGACGATTACGGTCGACCCACTTCGGAGGAACCCGTACGGGGAATTCCGTTAGGCCGATCGATAGGCATCGGAGCACACACCGCGAACTCCGGGAGGTCCGCCCCTCCTCCGTGGAGGAGGTCGACCCGACCTAGGGTCGGCGACCCGGCTACTGGTTCCTCGGCGTGATGCATCATCCGAGGGACCCGGGGCGAGGTCATATAGATAATCTCGGTAGGATATAGTGTCGTACATTCTCTACGGTAAACTACATAGACGCGAGTTCGCAGCTGTTGGTCTTCGTACGGCGATTCCGGACGAGGATGTTTCACTCCGAAAGCCCCGCCCGGGTTTCATCCCAACCTCCCGGTTCTGCCTCGGACGTCTGCCGTACTCACCGGGGATGGCCCGGGAACGCTCTATACTTCCCTCCCCCTTTCTGCTTCCACGACGCGTTGGCTGGTCCGATTCGGTTACGACGGGACGACCTTTCATGGCTGGGCTCGGCAACCGGGAATAAGGACAGTGGAAGGGCAGATCCTGCTCGCGGTCGTGCGTCGGGGAATCGCTCCGTCCGTGGGGTCGGCGAAGATCGGAGTGGCGAGCCGAACCGACCGCGGCGTGAGCGCGGTCGGGAACGCGCTCACCCTCACCTCCGCATTTCCTCCCACCGCATTGCTTCGCGCCCTCAATGGGATCGAACCGGACATCTTCTTCACGGCCGCGACGGCGGTACCGGAGTCATTTCGGGTCCGGAGTGCCGTTCGTCGGGTCTACCGGTACTTCCAGGCACCCGGCTCGTATGACTTCCAGAAATGGAGAGACGTGGCGTGTCTGTTCCCCGGCAAGATCGACGTTCGTTCGCTCGGCCGGGCCTTGCCGGCCGGCGCTCCGGTCTGGCGAACCGTTGAATCCGTGACCGTCAGCCCGCACCTCGGAGGAGCGGTAATTGAGATCCGGGCTCCCTCCTTCGTCTGGGGGATGGTGCGAAAGATCGTCGCGACATTTCGCGAGGTCGATGCCGGTCGAGTCTCCATCGACCGCCTGGAGGAGGCCTTGCAAGGCCGGGCACGGTTGACCCTTCCGATTGCCGAGCCCGAACCCCTCCTGCTGTGGGACGTCGAGTACCCCCTCCCTTGGGAGAACACCTGGGCCGGACCGAACCGCCATCAGCTCGCGTGGGAGAAGGCGGTCCGCGAGAACCTATCGGCACGACAGGCGTTCTTGGAAGCCTTCTCGACGTTGACCCCCCGAGGGGGATAACCCGTCGGGCCGGAGGTGCTTATCCGACCCGCTCCCAGCGTTCGAGCTTCTGAACGGCGCTCAGCGTCGACCCGCGCTGGATCTCCTCCCGTACGCGGTTCTCGTGCTCGAAGACGTCCAGCGCCCGATTCGCGACCTCCTGCGCCCGCTCCCGCGGGACGACGACGACCCCGCTGAGGTCTCCGACAATCCAGTCGCCGGGACGGACCCGCTGGCCGCCGACCGTGACCTCAACCCCAATCTCTCCGTGACCCTTCGGCTCGCCGGCGTTCGAGCTGACCGACCGGCTGAAGGCGGGGAATCCGATCTCGAGGATCGTGTCGAGGTCGCGGATGGCACCGTCGACCACGACCCCCTCGACCTTGCGCCCGTGCGCGGACCAACTCGCGAGCTCGCCCCAGACCGCGGTCGTCCCTCCTCCGGCATCGACCACGATGACGTTCCCGGGGCCGGCTCGGTCGATCGCTTCGACCGGCTTTGCCCAGTCCCCATCGCGGGTCACGACGGTCACGGCGGTTCCGACCATGCGAATGGACGGCCCCTTGAGGTGCGGAAGGAGGCCGTGCATGGCCCCCTGTCGCATCATCGCGTCCGTCACGTTCGGGCTCGACACTTTCAGGAAGGCCGTCCGAAGGTCCTCACCGCCGTATCGGCGGAACTGTTCGCTCGCGACCGCCTTCTGCGTTCGGATCGCCTCGACGATCCGTTGGGTCGCCTCGACGATCTTGGGGCTCTTCGTGATCGCCCCCCCGACGATGAGGATCCCCGCGCCGGCGCGCACCGCCTCCGCTACGGTTTCGCTCGTGAGGCCGCCGGCGACCGCGACCGGGATGGGGGAGGCCTTCGCGATCTCTCCGAGGACCGCGAACGGCGTCTTTCCCGCCATTTGCATGTCGATCCCGACGTGCCAGCAGACGGCCGCCGCGCCGAGTTCGGCGACCCGCTTCGTTCGCGCCACGGGGTCCGCGACCCCGAGTAGGTCGACCATCACCCCGGCGCCGTACAGTTCTCCGCCCCGGACCGCGTCCGCGATGGTGTCGTCGTCCGCAGCCCCTAGGACCGTGACGATATCGGCGCCCGCCTTCGAAGCGATCTCGACCTCGAAGGCCCCCGTGTCCATCACCTTGAGGTCGGCCACGATGAGGTGGTCGGGAAACGCCTTCTTGAGCTCCCGGACCGCGTCGAGCCCCTCGCTCTTGATGAGAGGGGTACCCGCCTCCACCCAGTCCGCTCCGCCTTCGACCGCCTCGCGCGCCGCGAGGAGGGCGCGGGAGAGGTTCTCGAAATCGAGCGCGACCTGGAGGACCGGTCGGTCGAGTCGCATGTCTTGCCGAGAGGGCGGACGGTAATAATCATGCCAGGGCTCCCAGCGGCCGTGCGGCGCCCATCCCCGGGGTCGGTCCGGCTCGTCCATGGCGACGCGCGCAAGCTGGGCGGGATTTCGAACGACTCAGTCCATCTGGTCCTTACGTCGCCTCCCTACCCCATGATCCCGCAGTGGGACGGGCTCTTCCGCGCCCTTGGGGCGACCGATTACCCCGGGATGCTCCGGGTGCTCGCCGACGCGTGGGCCGAGTGCCAACGCGTTCTCGTCCCGGGCGGGATCCTCGCGGTCAACATCGGCGACGCGCTCCGTTCGGCCGACGGGGAGTTCCGCCTCTGGCCGAACCCGGCCGAGACGCTCGTGTCGGCCTCCCGCCTCGGTTTCGTGCCCCTCCCGTACATCCTCTGGAAGAAGCCCACCAACCGCCCGAACGCGTTCCTCGGCTCGGGGTTCTTGCCCCCGAACGCCTACGTGACCCTCGACTGCGAGTACGTGCTCCTCTTCCGGAAGGGGAAGCTCCGCCGATTCCCGACCCATGACGCGGCCCGGCTCGCGAGCCGTTTTTCGCGCGAAGAACGCGACCGCTGGTTCAGCCAGGTATGGTCCGACATCCGGGGGGCCCGACAGGCTTCTCCGCTCGGGAGGAGCGCCGCCTTTCCGCCCGAGCTCGCCGAACGGTTGGTGCGGATGTTCTCGGTCGAGGGAGACACGGTCCTCGACCCGTTCGCCGGGACCGGCACGACCTTGTGGGCCGCGGCCCGCTGGGGTCGGGACGCGATCGGGGTGGAATGGGACCGCGGCGCCTACCTCGCTCTCGAGGCGAGCGCGCGGGCGCGGGGGTTCACGCCTTCGGCTCGACCGGTGGACCCTGGCTCGGCAGCGGCGGGGGTTGCGCGCGGTGCGCGATCTCCTCGTCGACCGCGAGCTTGAGGTACCGAAGCGCTGAGCCGCTCAGTCGGTCCATGTGGAGCAATAGGTAGTGGAGGTAGAGCCGCTCCGGACGGTGCGAGGGTCCCGGGAGATGGCCGGGAAGCGGTCGGTGCCGGTCGAGTGTCTCAGCGTGGTTCTCGTGCTCCGATCCGTGGAACTCGCGTCCGGCCAAGCCTACCAAGGGGGGATAAAGCCGGTCGACCGGGTCGTACCATTCGCTCGGGGGCCTCGAGGAGGTGGACGGTTCCAGAGGAACCCCCACCAGCTTTCCCTTCAGATACGGATGGACCGGTCGCTCGGGGTCTTGAAGTTCCCCGATCGGCCGACCGGCAACGTCCTCCACGATGGTCTTCAGGCTCCAGCTCGTCCGGCGGCGCGGCGGGCCTTCGACCGTTGCCTCCGCGCCCACGTTCCTCGTCCGGCGCGCCGACCCCTATAAACCTCCCTTTGGAGGGGCAGCCGCACCGCCCGGGGTCGCTCGCGGTCGACCCAGCGTCGCTCCGAGGAACTCGTACTCGGGGGTTGAGGCGACGATCGCCAGTGGCAGGTGGAGCTCTCCGATCCTCCAGAGGGACTCGGAGTAGCCGGTCTCCTTCGGAAGGCGCGCCCGCGGCAGCCACTCCGCCTCCGCACCGGTCAGTCCGAAGAATGTCCGTGCCTCCGCCGAGACCTCGGGGAGGCGGAGGAACGCGGCCGCGTACAAGTTCCGAAGGAGGGAGCGCCCGGCCGGTCGGACGAGGAAATCATCCGGGCTTTGGGAGAGGACCAACAACCCCGCCTCGAAATGCCGGACATGGCGGACGACTCGGTCCAGAAACTCCTCGGTGGTCGCATGGCGGGCGAGGAGATGCGCTTCATCGACGAGGAGCAGTTTGCCGCCCGAGCGGTCCCCCAGCCGCCCGTACGCCCAATCGAGCACGTACGTGAGGTGGAACGGGAGTTGATCGTCGGGTACTCCCTGAAAGTCGACCGACACGACCATCTCGGTGGGGCGAGCGGTCGTCGGCCCGTCGAGCGCCCGGAGCGAACCCGACCGGAACACCTCGAGCAGCGTCGCAAGACGAGCCCCCGTCCCGCCGCGGTCGACCACGCGGTCCCGAAGGTCCCGCAATGTCGGCACTTCGGGTCCTCGTTCGTAGAGCTGCGTCACGGCCGCGTCGAGCTCGGCCGCTTCCTCGTCCCGTAGGCTCGGGAACAAGGCGCGGAGCATCGTTCCAACGCGGGCCGCCTTCTCGCGTCGGTCGCCGCGGGTCGTCACCGGGTCGAGTGGGTTGAGCCTCCCTCCGACCCCGTCCGCAACACGGATGACAGAGCCGCCGAGGGCTTCGACCAAGGCCGAGTATTCCCCGAGAGGGTCCAGGATCGCGATCGACGTGCCGGGCCGCAACCAGCGGGTCCTCAGGAGGATGAGCGCCGCGGCGAACGATTTGCCCGCCCCGGTCGTACCGAAGATGCCCCACGAGTAGCTCGCGTGGGACCAGCGGTCGATAAAGACCGGGCTCGCGTCCGAAAGCGCGAGGCCGAGGAGGGCCCCATTGGGTTCTAGGAGCGTCTCGTCTCCGAACGGGAAGAGTGAGGCGACCCCGTCCGTGGGCAGAGTGTGCCAGTACCCTCGGGGTCTCGGCTCGGTAGTGGAGAGGTCCGGGGGGGCAAGGGACTCGTGGACCTCGTACCGTGGGACGCGCGACCGAAAACCGATGGTAGAGAGCCGCTCAGAAAGACGCATTCGCTTCGCCTCGACGTGCGGCCGCGTCGGAGCGAGGGCGACGAACCGGATGCCGACCTTCCAAAGCTCCTGGGTCCGCCGGGCGATCGCGCGGCCGAGCTCTTCGGCGCTCGCGCGTTCGACCTCGAGCGCGGCCGTCTCCCCTCCATTACCTCCGGCGGCGAGCTCCGCCTCCGCCACGGCCCTCGCCCCGTGCAGGAGCTCGAGAGCGTTCGTCGACGAGATCCGATGGGCCTCTACCGAAAGCTCCAGCGTCTCATTGGTCGGAAGAACTCGGCTCAGAAATCCGAAAGGGACCTCCGGCGGGAACTGGTGGACGAGGAGCGGGGCCCGATAGCTTCGGCCGACGCGCCAGAAGGTCGGGGCTTCGACGGGAGTGCCGGACGCGGTCGGGCTGGTCATGCGCGGGAGAACACCGGGGATCGAAGTGCCGAGTAGGTCCGTTCGGTCAGGAAGAGCGGGACGAGGCTCGCGGCCAGCAGGAGGCCGCGAAAGGGGACGAGGAACGGGGGCGGAACCAGGAAGCACAGCGCGGCGCCCCCGAGAACGCTGAGCGCGACGGCCGGACGGGTGCCGAAACCCTTCCGGGTAAGGGAACCCCGCCGTCGGGCCAGCGAGACCCATCCTGCCAGCGCGAGGGCCGCGAGCGTCGCGGTCGGAGCGATGAGGAACGGAAACAGCACGGACAGCGCGCCGCAGACGACCGCCAACCCTACGGCAGCACCGAACGCCTCGAAGTCGCAGAGAGGAACGCCCGTCCCTCCCCCGTTCATGTCGCCGCCACCTTCGCGGGCCAACCGAACCGACGTGCGGCCTCCGCCAAAGCGCGGTCCCGGAGCCGGATGGGTCGCAGCCCGAGGGCGCCTAGCCCCTCGACAAGGTTCGCGACCCTACCCTCCAGACGCCCGATGGCACCCGCATCCGCCTCGAGCGTTCCGACGACGAAGTACACTCGGCGAAGGAATCGGCGGCGACAGAGCAGAGAGACCAATTCGGAGTATCCCGAAACTGCCGGAGCCTCTTCGCCGACGATCGAGGCGACCCCGGGCCGAACGGCCTGGGATCGGATCGGTGTCGTGGTAGCGAGGTACGTGAAACTCGGGTCCAAAGAACGAAGGAGTTCTCGATAGAGCTCGAAGCGTCGTAGGAGTTCATTCGGGGGCAGATACGCCGTGGGCGTTCCGCCGGTGCGGACGACGGCCACGTACCGATGGGACGCCAGCTGTAGGAGTCCCTGGCGCACGAGAGGACTGCAGGTCGCTTCCCTCACGGCCCCTCTCGGCCCCACGGAACGTAGTTTCCAAGAGACGAACGCGAACGCCCTTTCGTCGACGGCTCGGCCATCCGGGCGCCAAACCGCCACGGCGAATCCCGCGAGGACCACCGGTATCCATACCCACGGGCTGGCGAACGGGGACAGCAACGCCCCCGCTGCGGCATAGGTAACGAACTTGAGCGCATCGCGGGCGGACGGGAACGGTCCGAGTCGCATTCGGCGGTCCAGCCGTTCGGGAAGACCGATGATGGGAGGACCCCCTTCGGGTTCGCCCATCTCATTTCGACCCTCCGCGGAGCAACGGCGGCTGGGTCGGGGGACCGTCTTTCCCTGATGAGGACCCGACATGCCGCATCAAATGCCAAGCCCCGTGACCGAGGAGCTCACTGACCGCTAGGGGGGCCGCGGCCGGGGCCGCCGCCGACCCGGCGACTCGGGTCGCTCCTGCGAACGCACTTCCTGCGGAACCGCTCGTTCGCACGCCGTTCGCCACCGGCCCGAACGAGGAGGTAGCGGCAGAGGGCGCGACCTGGAGGCCGCGCTGCGCGTTCGAATGGACGATGCCCGACGCACCGGCGAACCCGATGGAAACGAGGGAAGTGCCGGCTAGCGAGAGAAAGTATGGGGAGGCGATGGCCACGGCGAGGTACGCGACCAACATGACCGGGTTCGGACTCGAGACGGCGAGTTCGAGGGGAACGACGAGTACGCACGGCAGAAACGCGAGCTCGCCGAAGAGCAACCACCCCCTCCGGGCGAGAGGCGAAAGGGGGCGCAGCGGCCACAATAGCGTGAAGATGGGTAACAGGACGAGCAAGACGGCCAGGGCGGCGTCCCGGACCCCGACCGCGAGCAGCAGCGCGAAGACCGCCGCAAACTCGACGAAGGAGAGGACGAACGCCAGCGCCCCGTTGTCCCACGAGAACGAGACCTGTCCCCAGCCGGCGAGGTTGACCCAGTGCTGCCAAGCCCCGCCATCCCAGCCCGAGACGGTAGGGTAGAGGCTTCCCGCCACGCCCAGGATCGCGCCGGCAATCGGCACCGTGAAGTTCGCACCGACCACACCGATGACGAGCCGAGGGAGGAGCCCATCCAGCGTGTCGGCCCACCGTGAGACGACCGACCGGGAGAGATAGAGGACCGCGACGCCCAGCGCGACGAGCGCGACCATCGGGTCGACGACGTTCGAGAGAACGTACTCCGAGAACCGCGCCGCGGTCGAGAGGTAGTTCGCGCCGCCGCTTCCTGAGCTGAGGAGGGGAGGGAAGAGCGAACCAGGTTGGAGTTCGGGAACGAGGATGTTGTCGTACGTGGGGCCGATGATCGCCGTGATGATCGCGGTGAGGCCGGCGAAGAGGAGGAACAGGATGGTTTGGATGAGGTTGCCCAGGTCGACGGAGGGGATCGGCACCGACGCCCTCCTAACTGCCTGTCAGAACCCAATGGGCGAGTCCGTACAGAAGACCGGTGACCGCCGCCATGAACAACAACGTCCCCACGAGGGCGTCGCGGGCCCGGTCCTTGGCCTGAATCTTCTTCGTGATGTCGTTCGAGAACCAGCTCAACGCGACGCGAGCCCAGACGAGCGAAAGGATTCCGCTGCCCGCGAGGGCGACCAAGTCGACCAGCCGATTGATCGACGCCGAGAAGTTGCTCACAGGGGTCGACGGAGCTGTCGCAAGGGTCCGGATGCCGGGCGTGGGGGGCAGGGCAGGATGACCTCCCGGTATCGGAAGGACGGCGACTCCGAACAGTAGGATCGCGGCCGCGCGCCAACCTCCGGACAGGGTTCTATCCGGACCGTCTATCGACCAGCGTCGGAGGACCACGAGAGCACCTCCTCCCCATCGGCGCCGCTTTCCGAGCGGACGGTACCTTCGGAGACCAGTCGGTCGATTGTGGAGCGGACGACGGCGAGCGGTATTCCCGCCTCTTCCGCGAGGAGCTCGACCGTGAAACGCTCCGCCCCCTCAGCCGGCTCGATGATTTGCTTGAGCGTCGCTTCCGGGTCTGGCCCGGGGGCCTCTATGGGCGCCTTTCGAGAGTGGCGTCGCCAAAGCAGCACCAAGGTCGCGCTCCCCCCGATCGGGATGAAGACTGCCAAGAGCCAGGTCGGGTCGCTTGCGGACTGCGTCGACGAGTTGCCGTAGGGTCCGGATATCGCAGAGGGCGGCGGGGAAGGAGTTGGATCCGGCGAGCTTTGGACCGAGGGCCGGACCAGATCCACCGTTAGGTTGAATGCCGTAGATAGGCCCAGCAGGTCCGTTACGGAGACCGTGACCCTCACGGACCCGTTCCCGCCCGTAGGTAACAGCCAACGGTAGGCCCCGTCCGAGAGGACCGTCCGGTTCCAGGATTCGTTGCCGCTCGCGTTCACGCCCACCTGGAACGGTGGCTGTCCGCCCCGGATCGAGACGTTCACCGCTAGCGTTTCGTTGGACGAGGTTGGACCCGGGGCGACAGTGGCCTCGACCGAAAGGGGAGGAACGAGCGGAACGTAGACGGCTACCTGTGACGTCCCGCCACACCCATCGGTCACCCCCACGACGACGGAGAGGTTCCCTTCTCGGGCGTACCACCCGCTCCAGGCGAAAACGCCGACGTTCGGGAGGGTGCCGTTCGCGGCCGAGGCGTTCGCGGAGGTGAGGTCCGGGACCACCCACCAGAAGAACGGCGGGCAGCCGGCGAGCACTTCTCCGGCGACGTCGGCCGCCGCGCCGTAGGAGGCGAACGAGCGGGCGCCGCTCGCGTTGGCAACGAGCGGAGATTCGACCCGTACCACCGGGGTGCTGTTCGTATCGATGTTTCCGAGGGCGTCGCTCGCTCGGACCCCCACGGTGTATTCTCCGGCGGCTCCGAGCGGGACCGCGAAGACCCCTCCCCCATCGGAATCGACGGTCTCGGTGCCACTCGACCGGTTTCCCGAGAGGTTCCAGGAGAGCGAGACCGGAAGCGCCCCGCCGGAGAGGCAAACTCGCACGAGCTCGGTTTCGCCGGCCTCCGCGACCGGTTGGGCGGGCTCGGCGGAGAGTCGGGGTGCGGCCACGACCTCCTCGTAGAGGACCACGCTCGCCGACAGCCCTCCGGGTTGGGGAGGGTACACGCCGAAGAGGACCTCCGCGATCCCTGGGGCGGTGAACGTGCAGGGAAATTCGGTCCCGTTGGGGGTCGTGGGGGAAGGTCCGCCGAGGCCCACGGTGGCGTTCGAGCAATCGAACAGCGTGACCGCTCCCGTCGGCTCGCCGTCGGCAATCCCTGTGAATTCGGCGGGCACTCCGAGCTCGGCGACGTAGCTGGCCGGTGCGATCGCCACCTCGAGCCCGGTCCCGACGGAGAGCGTCTCCGGGACCGAACCGTCGACGAGATTGCCGTCCGCGTCGCTCACGACCACGGATGGGACGAACTCCCCCGCGGAGAACCGGTGGTCGACGGAGAACGGGCCGGGTGCGGGAAGGGCGACGGTCGAATGCTCGCCATCGCCCCATGCGACGTCCAATATGTAGGGAGCCTCCCCACCGGTGACCGCGCCCTCGAGGTTGGCGGCTCCTCCGGGAGCCAGGGGGTTCGGGCCTATCTCGACCCCCGAGAGCGAGAGAGGGACCACGATCGAGACGTTCGCCCCGCTCGTTCGCTCGAGGACGGTCTCGTTCGCGCCGCAGTCGAGCACGGCGCCCGACCGGACCACAACGGCCGCCGTTCCTGACCCGAAGGAGTCGGCGGTGAAGGTGACGGACGGGCCTGTGGTAGTATTCAGGAACCCGGTCGCGGTCCCACCGTCGACCGACCAGCGGTACCAGAGCGGTGCCAGGTCGCAGAGGGGGGAGCCCGCCGACCAGACCGCCTGTAACGTGAGGTTATGGCCGGTCCGCATCGCGTACGACGGAGGGTCGACCGTGAGCTCGGTCCCCGAAGCGTTGACGGTCGAGCTCGGGGTCGCGTCCGCGCGGAAGGTCGGGGACGCGGGAGCGCCCGAAGGTGCAAGCGCCGCCAGGAGCAGCCCTGCGACCAGGACTGAATCGACCGCGAACGGGAGGAGGCGGGCCAACCGTTCTGTTCGGACCTCCGTCACGCGACCACCCGAGGCCGAAGATGGGGGGTCGACTACTTCTCCCGCCAGCCCCCGGCGGTGCGTGAACGATGCGCCGTTAGAGCGTAAGGGCCAGCGCGACGTGCTCCCGCGAGAACGGGGTAAGGGGCGCCTCGTACGCAACCGAAAGATGAGCCGCCGAGAGCGCCACATGGGCCTCGCGGACGACGGTTGCCGTGGGGCGTTGCTGGGTGACCGACCGGACCTTGAGCATGAGGACCCCCCGACCCCGAGGGGCCAGGCACGCGCGGGCGTTCTCCGCAAAGATGCCGGCCTGGTTCCGCTGGGCGATGTCCTGGTACAGCAACTCGACCGCCCCGACATCGGCCTGGTACCGCTCGGGCAGCTGGGCGTCCGCGAGGATCGGGATGAGCCCGGGTCGCTGGCGAGCGAGGGCGAGCAGTCGGGCGAACGAGGTCGGGCTCTTCTCGACCGCGAAGATCGTCGCTTCGGGCCAGAGGTCGGAGAGGTGGCTCACCGTCGTGCCGTGCGCGGCCCCGAGGTAGAGGACCGTCCGAGGCCGGCCGAGGAGGTCCGGGGGCGCCCCTTTCAGGAGGAACGCCGCGAGCTTCGAGTGGAAGGGGTCCCAGGCACGGTACTCTACCCCGTCGACGGTCGCGAGGGTCTCTCCGTAGACCTTCGTCCCCGGGACCCGGTTGACCGTGTAGAGGTCCCGCCCTTCCCGGAAGACCCTCTCCCAGGGGGCGGGCTTCACCGGGGCGCTTCCGTCCCGGCCAGCAGTTCGACCTCGACAGGAGCGTTCAGCGGAAGGCCGGCGACCCCGACCGCCGCGCGCGCGGGTCGCCCCGCCTCCCCGAAGAGCTGGACGAGAACGTCGGTCGCCCCGTTCGCCACCACGTGCTGGCGGCCGAACCCGGGCGATGACGCGACGTAGACGGTGACCCGGAGGACCCGTCGAACGCGGTCGACCGAGCCCAGCGCAGCCCCCAGCGCACTCAACGCTTGCAACGCGGCGCGACGAGCGAGTTCCTGGGCGACTTCGACCGTCACGTCCCGGTCCACCAGACCGGGGTGCACGACCGCTCCCGACTCGGTCACGATCTGCCCGGAGACCCAGGCCCGCTCCCCGTCGAGCACGACCGGGGAGTACGTGCCCGCGGGTCGCGGAGGCGGGGGAAGCTCGATCCCGAGCTCGCGGAGCCGTTCGGACGGTGTCGAGGTCATGCAGGAGGTGAGCCGCTCGGCCGAAAAACATGTGCGGGCCCCGTGGACGCCGGAGTAAAGAGGGGAAATCGGCTACCGCGCGTCGATGTCCCTCTTCCGACGGTTCCGCAAGGAGAAGGGCGACGAGGCAGGGGCCGAGCCGCCGGAGGCGACCGAACCTTCCGCTCCGTCCGAACCCGCGACACCGGTAGCTCCTCCTCCCCCGGCCGCGACCTCCGCTCCGGCACCCGCGGCCCCAGAACCCGCTGCGCCGGCACGCATCCCGCCCCCGCTGCCCGACCGCCCAGCCCCCGAACCGAACTTGCCGCCTCAGGCCCCGCCCGACGCGCGGTCGAAGTGCTTCGTCTGCGGGACGCCGCTCGAGGGCAAGACGTGCCCTACCTGCCGGATGACGTGGGTCGAGTGACGGACGGTCCGGCACCGGCCGATTCGCCCGCGACCTTTTGAACCGTGTCCGTTCCCCGGACCATGAGTTCTCCGACCACCTCGCTCTCCGAGTTCGACTCGCTCGAACGAGAGATCGTCGACCACCTGTTCGTCCTGTATCCGTCGTACGCGGTGGGGCTGGGACTTCACGAGTACGACGGTCGCCTTCCCGACCTTTCCCGGGTCGGGACGGACCAATGGATCCGGCGGGCCGACGACCTGCTCGCGCGTCTCGCCTTGGTCCCTCCAGGGTCGCTTCCGCCTGAGCGAAAGGCCGACGGCTTCCTCTTGAGCCTCCTCCTCGAAAGCCCGCTCTTCGACCTGCGCATGGTCTCCGACCTCGAGCGGAACCCGATGAACTACCTCGGCACCGTCTCGCTCACGGCGTACCTCTCCCGCGATTACGCCCCCATCGAGCAGCGTATCGGCGCGATCGTCCGGACCCTCGAGCAGGCCCCTCGTCTGCTGCACGAGGGCCGCGACCGCCTGCGCGGACCACTCCCGAAACCGTTCGTCGACCTCTCCCTCTCGATCGGGAGCGGCCTGCCTACCCACTTCGCCGAGGCCGAGGAGTTCGCCGGCCGTGTCCAGATGGCCGATGCCGTCCGCGTCGTCCGGATCCCCGCCGAAGCGGCGGTGACCGAGTTCCTCTCTTGGCTCCGGGACGAACAGCTTCCCCGGGCAGTTCCGGACTTCGCCCTCGGACCGACCCGCTACCAGCAGCTCCTGTTCGTCCGAGAAGGGATCGAGGCCCCGTTCGAAGACCTCCGTCTCGCCGGGGTCGCCGACCTCGCCCGCAACCAGCATCGCCTCGCGGAGATCGCCCGCACGGAGGGCGTGACGGTCCGCGAGCTCTTCGACCGCCTCAACCGAGACCACCCGGCCGCGGCTGAAGTTCTCCCGTTAGCCCGGACGAACGTCGAAGAGACCTGTCGCTTCGTCCAGGACCATCACCTCGTGACGGTCCCCGAGGAGGCCCGGTGCCGGGTCGAAGAGACCCCGGTCTGGGGGCGTGCGCTCTCCACGGCGAGCATGAACCCGCCCGGGCCGTTCGACACGACCTCGAGCGAGGGGGTCTACTACATCACCCCGGTCGACGCGAAGTGGACGGAGCCGCAGCAGGAGGAGTGGCTCCGGTCGTTCAACCGGTCGATGCTCCGGAACGTCACGGTCCACGAGGTCTATCCGGGGCACTACCTACAGTTCCTGCACTTCCGCCGGTCGTCCGGTAGCCTCACCCGGAAGGTGTACCTCTCCTCATCGTTCGTCGAAGGATGGGCGCACTACGCCGAGCAGCTCGCGGTCGAGAAAGGACTGGGCCGGGAGAGCATCTTATCGGAGGTCGCGCAGCTCCACGACGCGCTCCTCCGCAACGCACGGCTTCTGGTCTCCATCGGCCTCCACACGGCCGGGATGACGCTCGAGGCTGCGACGCAGTTCTTCCAGATGGAGGCACATCTCGAGCGGCTTCCGGCCGAGCGCGAGGCGGTCCGCGGGACGTTCAACCCCGAGTACTTCTGCTACACCCTCGGGAAGCTC
Organism: uncultured Thermoplasmata archaeon; assembly: GCA_963735185.1. GTDB lineage: Archaea > Thermoplasmatota > Thermoplasmata > Lutacidiplasmatales > UBA184 > Lutacidiplasma. The sequence continues at coordinate 765,366 of CAVTJV010000007.1, read as the reverse complement.
GCGATCCTGAACGCCCGCTCCCGGTTCTTGGAGTCGGCGTTCGGCGGGGACCTGCGTTCGTTCCACGACGCCGTGCTCGGTCTCGGCTGTCCCCCGATCGGTCTCCTCGACTCGCTCCTCGAAGGCGCCCGGCCTGCCTGACGGCACACGCCGGGACCCCGTCCCCGTCGACGGTCACGAGCGAGCCGTGCGTCCGTACAGGAACTGGAGGGTCTCGGGGTAGAACCCGGCGAACTTCCAGGTCCGGAACCTCTCGGGGACCGCGAGGTCGGCGAGCTGCTTGCGGGGGCGGTGCGCCCGGCGGTGCCGGGCAACCTGGCGTTGGGCGGTCGTGACGTACTCCCGCATCGCGGCGAGCACGCGGGGACCGCCCGGGGCGCCATGGCCCGGCACCAGGGCCCGGGGCCGGAGGAGGTCGATCCGGTCCAGGATCCGCACGAGGGTGTCGGGGTCGCCGTCACCGAGCCAGGGGTGGTAGCCGTTCGAGAGAAGGTCACCGAGAAACGCGATCCGGTCGTCCGGCAGGAAGACGAAGGTGTCGCTCGGGGAGTGGCCACCTCCGTAGGAGAGGACCCGGGCCGTCCGACGGGTGCCCCGAAGGACGAGCTCCGAATCGAACGTGAGGTTCGGGAGGGTGAGCCGGAGCTTCGGCAACGAATCGACGATCCCGCCTAGCCAGCCCCGCATGAGGGCACGGTCGCGGGGCGGGACGGGGTCCTTCCCGGCCCGGAACTCCTCCCAGCGGACCTTCCCCTCCGCTCGGTCGGTCGCGACATCCTCCGCCCCCCGGGTCCGGATCAGCTCCCATGTCTCGGTCGTCGCGATGATCCGTGGGTTCGCGAACACCTGGTTCCCCCGGATGTGGTCGTGGTGCCAGTGGCTGTTCACGAGGTAGTCCGCCGGGCGGCCGGTGAGCCGCCGGGCGGCGCGCGCAAGGTCCGCTCCCGAGCGAGGGGTGAGTCCGGTGTCGAAAACGAGCGTCGCTCCGCCGAGGTCCACGATGACCGAGTTCGATAGGGCGAACCCTCCGTCGACTGCCACGGCCGCGTGGACTCCGGGCGCGAGCTCCTGGAGCCGAAAATGCCGGGAGGTCCGCGGGACCGCGCTCATCGCCCGTGGAACCCGAGCGCGGTATTAACGCCCGGCCCCCTCGGTGAACAGGGGTTGACGTGACCCTCTAAACCTGCGGCCGAGCCTCCTATTCCCAGGAGGGTCTCGGGAGGCACGGAAGGTCCCGAGAAAACTCCGTGGTCGAACCTCAAGCACCCTCCCAGGACGCGGGGAGGTCCCGCGATCGTTCCCCGTTCGGCTGGCTGGGACGGAGCATCGTCCGGCACCCGTGGCGATTCATCATCCTGTGGATGGTGATCATCGCGGTCTGCATTCTCCCCGCGGCGAACGTGGGGTCGGTCATCACGAGCACGTTCAACAACCCGATCCCCAGCTCGGACGAAAGCATCCAGGCCCAGAACGCGTACGACGCTGAGTTCCCCAACGCCTCGTCAGCCCCTTCCTCGTCGATCGTCCTCCTCGAGGCCCCGAACATCATCGGACCCATCGGCAAGAACGCCACGATCGCCGTCACCGAGTCCCTGAGCCAGGACCGGAGCCTGAGGAACGTGAGCTCGGTCGTCTCGCTCTACTCGGCCTACTCGGCCTACCTGGCCGGCGAGGTGGAGCTCGGATGGTCGTTCCTCGGACCGGCACTGAATGGAGCGTCCTCGTTGCCCGTGGTCGTGAACCAGACCGCCTCCGCGCTCTGGGCTCCGCCGACGGCCTACCTAGAGAACTGGTCGAGGATCGTGGCGAATTTGAGCACGGGCACCTCGCCGTCGCAGGCCGACTGGCCGGCGTTCAACGAGACCCAGGCCGGATTCCCCTCAGGGTCGCTCGGTGCCCAGGTGCTGACGACGTTCTATGCCGGTGACAACGCGTCGGTCACCGGCTTTAACGCGAGCGTCTTCGCGGGCTGTCTTACGCATGAGAACGTCAGCACGTGTGCGGACGCCGCGATGCGGAACGCCCTTCCACCCGTTCTCGCGACGCTCTTTCCTCCTCCCGCGAACCCTGCTGTTGCCGAGCTGGTGCTCTCCAATCTCAGCCTCGAGACCTGGAAGCTCACGGAGCCGCAGCGCGGTGTCGTCACCGCCCTTCTCGGGGCCGAGGTCGGCCTCTCCCCGTTATGGCTGCTCACGATCTGGAACGCCTTCCCTTCCGGAGCGCCCCCCTCCTCCACGGCCGTGGCGACGTGGGTCGCCGCTCAGGTGGGAGATAACCCGATCGACCGGTTTCCGCTACCGGTCCCCGCCTCCCTCTACGCGTCGTTCGTGAACCCCGCCGGGTCCGCGACGCTGGTGGTGGTCTCGTTCGACACCTCGGACACGTTCATGTCGAACGGAACCTCCGTGACGTACAATGACGTCGCCGAGATCCAGCATGACGTCTCCCAGGTCCTCGGCTCCGCCTCCGCGTACGGGGGCATCACCAGCTACGAGACCGGGTCGGCTCCCCTGGACAGCGCCGTGAACTACCTCGCGACGTCGGCGATCAGCCTCCTGCTGATCCTAACGATCGTCGTGCTCCTCGTCATCATGCTCCTCTACTTCCGCGCCCCCGCCGCCCCTCTGCTCTCCTTCGGTCTGATCGGGATGGCGATGGCGGTCGGACTGGCCGTGCTCTTCGTGCTGGGCACCCTCATCAGCCCGTTCAACCCCGAGATCGAGTCGATCCTGCTGGTCTTTCTGATGGCGATCGGAACCGACTACTCGGTCTTCTTGCTCGCCCGCTACCGGGAGGAGCTGGTCCGAGGGACCCCACCGGTGAAGGCCGTGGAGACCACGGTGCGGTGGGCCGGCCAGAGCATCACGACGAGCGGGCTCACCGTCATGGTCGTCACGGTCGCTCTCATGCTCTCGGGCATCGGTTTCCTCGGTCAACTGGGCGAGGCACTGTTCATCACGGTCCTCGTGGCGCTCCTGGTCAACCTCACGGTCCTCCCATCGATCCTCGTGCTGGTCGGGCCCCGGGTGTTCTGGCCCAACTCCGGTCCACGGTTCCAGCGGTACGCCGAGCGACGGCGACAGAACATCGAGTCGCACCGGGACGTCATCGCCCGCGCCGGTCGGACCGCGACCCGCCGGCCCGTCGCGGTGATCGTGATCATCGCGCTGCTCTCGGTCCCGGTCGTGGTCGTGGCGTTCAACGTGCCGGTCTCCTACGACATCACGAACATCGGGCTCCCTCCGTCCAATCCCGCCGAGGCCGGGTTCAACCAGCTCACGGAGCAGTTCGGTGCGAGCTACTTCTCCCCCAGCTACGCCCTGGTCGACTTCTCGGCGCCTCTCATGTCCGCGACCGGCGCCAATGCCACGGAGTTCCGGGACGTGGCCACGCTCTCCGCGACGATGGGCGCGACGCCCGGGGTCGCCTCCGTGAGCACGCTCGTGGGCGCGGGAGGTGCGCCACTCGATGCCTGGCTGAACTTCACGACCCTCCCGCCGGCCCAACAGGTCGCGCTCCACGAGTCCCTGAGCTCGTACGTAGGGGCGGACGGGACGACGGTCCTCTTCAACCTGGCCACGAACGCGAGCGGGTACTCCGCCACGGCGATCTCGGTCCTCGGCGACCTCCGAAACGGGGTGAATGCGTTCACGGCGAGCCATCCCGAGGTCCGCCAGGTCTGGTTCGGCGGAGCCGCCCCGACGACCCAGGACATCAAGTCGATGGTCGACCACGCGACCGAGGGAATGCTCATCGGAGCGGCCGTGGGCCTCTTCCTCATCCTCTTGATCATCCTCGGGTCGGCGTTCGTCCCCATCCTCGCCCTCGGCGCGATCGGCCTCTCGATCGTGTGGAGCTGGGCAGCCACCTACTTCGTGGTCGGGATCCTCGAGAACGAGGCCCTCATATTCCTGCTTCCGCTCATTATCCTCATCCTCGTCCTCGGGCTGGGCATGGACTACAACGTCCTCCTTCTGACCCGGGTCCAGGAAGAGCGGACCCGGGGACGAGGCTCCCGGGACGCCATCCGAGAGGCCGTGACGCATGCGGGGAGCGTCATCGCGGCGGCGGCGGTGATCCTCGGAGGCGCGTTCCTGCTCCTCGGCCTCACGAGCCCGCTCGGGTTGCTGGCAGGAGTCGGGCTCGGAATCGGGATCGCGGTGCTCCTGCAGGCGTTCGTGGTGCAGACGTTCCTCACGCCGGCGGTGCTGGCCCTCGGAAACGATTGGATCTGGAGGGGATGGCGTCGCGCGCGGCCACCGGTGGAGGACAAACCGGACCCATAGGGTCGCGAGAGCGTTTCGGCCCCGATGTTCCCGTCTGCTCGGGAGCTTTTTCCTCCGGACGACGAGTCTTTATACCATCACCACCAACAAACACGGCTACCGGAGCCGGCGTGAGCGAACGAGAGAATCTGTTCCGGCCCATCCACAAGGGCATCCGCTCGATGCTCTACGACCTCGGAGGTCGCCTCCAGACGACGAACTTCGCGGACGTGACCGAGTCGAACCGGTTCGCGGCGCGGTTGAAACACGACCTCGAGAACTCGCTGTCGAACTGCATGCTTTGCCTGCTCCGCGCGCACTCGACCCACGAGGAGCGGGACATCTTCGCCAAGTTGCAAGCCCACGACCCCGACGTCATCGACCTGATGATGAAGGAACATGCGGAGGCGGCACTACGGATCCATGAGGTCTCCAAGACCTGCGACGAGTTGACCGGCCTCACTTCGCGCGCCCGTCGCATCGAGGTAGGGGACCGCTTGGACCTCGAGGTGAACGACCTGTTCGCCTTCTACCTCGCGCACCTGAACAACGAAGAGGCGACGCTGGTCCCTGCGATGTGGGAGCGGTTCACGGACGAGGAGCTGCGCGCGATGCGCGCCCAGTTCTACGACAGCCTCCCGCTCCCTCTCTTCGAGACCTGGATGCGCTGGACCCTTCCCTCCTTGAACGAGGAGGAGCTCGTCGTGCTCTTCTCCGGTCTCAAGGCCGATAGGGAGTCCGCCCGGTACCCGGATTGGGTGCGGTTGGCCCACGAGACGCTGGAGTTCGACCGCTGGCTCGAGCTCCGGGAGCGGGTCGGCGTCAGCGTCGCCCCCGAAGGCTCGAGTCCCGGTTAGACCGAGCGCCCCGCCCTTCGCGGAAGGAACGGACCGTCAACCCAGCGGGAGGGGCATCGATGTGCCCGCGTACTTCCCCCGGGCGGACCGCGCCGCGACCAGGATCATGATGAGGCCTACGAAACTGAGGACAGGGAAGATGAGGAGGATCGCGCCGACCTTGAACATCCCTTCTCCGTAGCGGGTCCCGAGCCGCCAGATCCCGATCAAGAGACCGATGTAGCCGATCAGGGCAATGATGCCCCCGATCGCCACTACCGCGACCAGCCCCAGGAGATCTCCGACGTTGATGCACGTTGAGGTGATGGGATTCCCGGACCCCGCGCACAGGACCGCCTGGTAGACGACATCGACCAGCCCAATGGCTCCGAGGACGACGATTACTAAGGCCACGAGAGCGAGCAGTACCAACGTTGCGGGGGTGGCGAATCTTGGGTCGCCCGGCGCGAGCGCTCGGAACGCCTGCCGGTAGAACCACAGCTCGAGTATCGTTAAGACTAGTCCTACGCCGGCCAAGCCAACCAACAGGTAGAGCCCCGAGAGGTCCAGAGAGACCGAGGTCCCGGACCCCGTCGTCGAGGTGCTCACGTACGCGGAGACCGGGCTGACAATCAGGACCAAGAACGAGAGGACTGCGCCGACCAACCCAAGAATTGCCGCGAGGGTCACGTTCGAGAGCGCGACCCGGTCCCCCTCTCCGAACGCAGGGGGACCCCCTCCGGCCCAGGGTAGGCCGATGGATACGGTGCATAGGGTGGGTAGGGTGACGGGACCGCGAAGGTCACTGGAGGAGGCGTTCCCGGAGGACCCGGTGGCGGCGCGATCCCGCCCACGGGGGCGCCGCACGAGGCGCAGAAAACGGCGTTAGCGACGACGGGACTGCCGCAGTGAGAGCAGAAACGCGCGGCCATCGGAGTGAGACGCTCGTCCCTCCACTTGAAAGCGTCGTTGGAGGTTCTCTTGGGTCACCTCTCGTTCCTTTCGGTGCGGATAGGTTCGAGCGAAGGGAACGGTCCGCTCTCCGCTACGAGGCTACCGCTCGATCAGCGCGAAGCTCTCCGGCGCGTACCGATCCCCGGCCACCGCGTCCTTCGGGATGGTCGCCTCGATGCTCGCGAGGTCTGAGGGCGACAACGCAAGGTCTACGGCCGCGGCGTTCTCCTCGAGGTACTTTCGTCGCTTCGTGCCGGGGATCGGCACGATATCGTCACCCTGGGCGAGAAGCCAGGCGAGGGCGAGCTGTGCCGGGGTGCACCCTTTCTCCCGAGCAAGGGTTCCGAGCTGGTCGACCAGGCTCAGGTTCTGACCGAGGTTCGCCTCCTGGAAGCGAGGGAGCCGGCGCCGGAAGTCGTTGGCGGGCAGCCCGTCGAGCGTGCGGACCGTACCGGAGAAGAACCCGCGCCCGAGCGGGCTGAACGGCACGAAGCCAACGCCGAGCTCGCGGCAGGCAGGGAGGATTCCGGTTTCCGGCTCCCGGGTCCAGAGGGAGGTACTCGCTCTGGACCGCGGTGATCGGATGGACGGCCAGGGCACGTCTCAGGGTGCGCGGGGAGACCTCGGAAAGTCCAAGGTAGCGCACCTTGCCCTCGTCGACCAAGCTCGCCATCGCCCGGACGCTCTCCTCGATTGGGGTCCGCGGGTCGACCCGGTGGAGATAGTAGAGGTCGATCGTCCGGACGCCCAATCGGCGAAGGCTCGCGTCGCATGCCGTGCGGATGTGGTCGGGGCTTCCATCCACCCCCATCGGCTTGCCCCCCGCGTCGGAGGTGAGCCCACACTTGGTCGCCAGGAACACCTCGTCGCGCCGTCCCCGGAGGGCGCGCCCCACGAGCTCCTCGTTCGAGAACGGACCGTAGACATCGGCCGTGTCGAGGAACGTGACGCCGAGGTCGAGGGCTCGGTGAAGGGTCGCAATCGACTCGGCCTCGTCGGGCCGGCCGTACGACTGCGACATGCCCATGCAACCGAGTCCGATGGCGGAGACAACGGGCCCTTCGCGACCCAGCCGACGGGACTTCATGGAACGCGCGCCGTTCCGGCGGCGGTCCCGGTCGACGGCGGCCGCATCGAGTCGGGCATCTCGACCGCGACGACCTCTCCCCGGACGGTGGTCTCGGACCCGGCGGAAACGGTGACCTCGACGATCACCTTTCGCCCGGAGATCGAGCGTACGCGGCCGCGCAGGACTAGCTCCGGGCCGAGGGGCGTCGGGCGGAGGTAATCGACCCGGAGCGAGGCAGTGACGAACCGATGGGCCGGCAGGGTGCCGACCTCGCGTCCTTCGGCCTGGTAGGCGGCCGCCGCCGCCGTTCCCGTCGAGTGGCAATCGATCAGGGTAGCGAGCAGGCCTCCGTTCACGAACCCGGGGAGGGCGGTGTGGAACGGTTGCGGGGTGAACCGAGTTTCGCTGCTTTCGCCGTCCCAGAAGGTCCGTAGGTGGTGCCCGTGCTCGTTCAGCCGCCCGCAGCCGAGGCAATGGGCGAGCTCGTCCGGGTAGGAGTCCTGGATCGCGTTCATGGACGCGGGTCGAGAGAATGCCACGATGATGAACTGTTCGGGGACGAGTCTGGCCCGGCGGGAACCCCCGTACGGCTCCCATCGGCTTGGAATCGGTAGTTTCGTACACCGAGGGACAGGAGAAACCCGACCAAGGCGACGCCCGCGGTGATCCCGAAGAGGATGAGGAAGCCGGTGATGGACGGGACGCTCGCGGTGATGGGTCCGCGGGGGGTCATCGCCACGACGACGGTGGTCGTGAAGGTCGCGGTCATGGTCGCTGCGATCACGGGCCCGACCGCGCTCCCGAGGTTCCGGAACGTCTGGTTCATCCCGGTCTGAATCCCGAGCTCCTTCTGGGTCACCGAGAGCACGATGATGTTGGACATCGCGATGAGGACGGCAACGTTCCCGACCATCGTCGGGACCGTGAACACGATCAGTTCGACGATCGTGGCGTGGAAGAGAAGGAGTCCGAGCGCCCCGAGCCCCATGACCGCGAACCCGGTGAGCATGAGGGGCTTGGGTCCCTTTGCGGCGACCCAGCGCCCCCACAGTGGGGCGAAGGCAATCATGGAGATGGTCGACGGTAGCGCCATCAATCCCAGCTGGAACTCATTGTAGCCGAAGCCCGGCGCGAACGGGTCCTCGACGAGGATCGTGAGCGCGACGAAGATGAGGAACATGCCGAGGCCGACGATCACTCCGTTCACGTTGGATATCCAGATGTTCCGCTCCCGGAGGGACTTGAACGAAACGACCGGTGTGGGCGCGCGTGGCTCCCAGTACAGGAAGAACACGGTCCCGGCGAGCGCGAGGAGGAAGAACTCGGGGACCCCCCACGGAATGCCGGCAAACGTGACGGCCGAGAAGCTCGTCCAGCCCCAATAGACCCCTTCCGTGAGCCCGAACATCGTCATCGCGAGGGCGAAGCCCAGGCTGCCGATGCCGAGGAGGTCGATGGCCATCGGCGAGAGGTGCGGAGACTCCCGAAGGTAGATGTACGCGAGGATCACGAGGATGACCGCGACCGGGGTGATCATGTGGAAGGTGAGCTGCCAGCCGAACTGCCACGCAACGTAGCCGCCGCCGGCGAGCCCGAGCGAGGCACCCCCTGCGAACATCCCGGAAATGATCCCCTGAGCCTGGCCGACCCGCGCCGCCGGAAAGACTTCCGGCATCATCGCGAACGCGAGCGGGAACATCCCCATCCCAAGCCCCTGGAACGCCCGGCCGCCGATCAGGAGGTAGATCTGGTTCGACGGGCTGAGCCCGAGCGCCGAACCGATGTTCGGCGTGAACCCCGCGAGGCCGACCGCGACGGCGTAGAGCGCCATCACGAAGACCAGCACCCGCTTCTTGCCGTACTTGTCCCCCAGCTTCCCGAAGATCGGGGTGGCGACGGTCCCGACAAGTAGGTACGCCGAGACGATCCAAACGACCGTGGTGGTCGGCGCGTTGCCGAAGAACGTCATGAACTGCTTGAACGCCGGCAGGACCATCGTCTCGACGTAGGTGACCATGAGCGCCATCACGGCGAGAACGATGATCACCGCCCGCGCGGCCTCGGGGTCGTACGGCGTCCCGGCCGCTGTCAACTCGGGGGTCGGGGCGTTCATAGCACCCTCGCAATGCGCACGGCACGGTCCGGCTCAAGGCGGCGCGCGATCTGTTCGAAGACGTTCACGGCCGTCGCCAGGTCCGCATCGGACAGCCCCTGGACGGTGCCGGCCATCACCTGAGCCGTCCGGGCCCAGATTCGCGCCTCGACCTTCCGCCCGCGGGGGGTGGCCACGAGCGCGACCGTGCGCGCATCCTGAGTCGACCTCCGGCGGCAGACCAGCCCCGCCGCCTCGAGTGGGTCGACGCTCACGGAGACCGCCGGAGCGGACACCCCGAGGCGTCGAGCGACGTCTCCGACGGAGGCCACCTTGAGATTCAAAACGACGTGAAGGGTCAGAAACTGGCTCATCGTGACGCCGTGCTCTTGAAGGATTGGCCGGAGCTGGTGAAGGGACGAACGAAATATGTCGTGGAATACGCCCACCAGCCGGGCGATGTCGTCCTGTCTCGGTACTGTTCCCGGTGGTCCGTCGTCCCGCGACCATGATGCCTCCAGATACTTAACATGATTAACAATTAAGAATATTAATAATTGTAGTCAGGTTTGCCTCATGGGAAGGGTGCCTCCACGACCGCGGGTGAGGGCCGCGAGACGGAAACCCGCGCGTCCCGCAGGCTCGTGGGGCCGACTGTCCGGCGGCAGGGGCCATCTCCCCTCGGAGCAGTGATCCTTCGACCACGACCGACCACAACCTTTTCTTCGAGGGTGTTTCCCCGGGGCATGTCGGTCCGGGAGCACGACGGTTTGGTTTCGGTCACGGGGTTTCGGGTCTATCATCGAACGTTCGAACCCCCCTCTTACACGAGTACCTGTTTTGGTCCTCCACGGAGGGCCCGGCGCGCACCATGAGTACCTCGTCCCTCTTGCGGACCTGACCGACCACGGCTATCGGGTGGTGTTCATGGACCAGGTGGGCTGTGGGAAGTCCGAGCGGTCATCCGACCCCTCGGTCTACACATTGGAGCACAACGTCCAGGAGGTTGAGGCCGTGCGCCGGTCGCTTGGGCTCGGGAAGGTCCATCTCGTGGGCTCGAGCTATGGAGGGCTCCTCGCCCTCGCCTACGCGATCCAACATCAAGAGCATCTCAAGACCCTCGTAACGGTCGGCGGCCTCGCCGACGTCCCGTTCACGACCGCCGAGATGTGGCGGTTGGTCGGGGAGCTCCCCGAGGAGACCCGCGCCGTGATCGAGAAGTACGGTCGTCTCGGAGAGTTTCATAACCCAACCTATCTCAAGGCCGTGGACGAGTTCTATCATCGGCACCTCTGCCGAATGCCGGAGTTCCCTCCGGAGCTCACGCGCGCGCTCGCGGAGACGAACCCCGACGTTTACGAGCGGATGAACGGGCCGAACGAGTTCACCATCACGGGAACGATCAAGGACATCAACCTCACGCCCCGCCTCTCCACGATCCGCGTGCCCACGCTGGTCACCGGGGGACGGTACGACGAGGTCACGCCCAACGTCGCGCGCCAGATCCGCGACCACATTCCTGGGGCCCGTCAGATGGTCTTCGAGGAAAGTTCCCACGTGCCGTTCTGGGAAGAACGAGCGGCCTTCATCGGGACGCTCGTCGAATTCCTCAAGGCCCACGACTGAGCGGGGTCCCCGGGGTCGGGTCCGTCGGCACCGGCGCGGTTCGGCCTCTCCGGGTCGACCGGGTCGGCATCGGGTGATGGGCGAACTTCGCGTGCCGACGGACCCCAAGGACCTCCTGAGCGAAGAGCACGGTCAGGGTCCCGGCCACGGTAATCCCGGCGGCGATGAAGTACACGTACTGGAACGCCAAGTGGGCCGGGAAATACCCGGCGAGTGGCCCACTGGTCAGGAGGTACGTCGAGAGGATCGAACCGGCGATAGGGGCGCCGACGCTGCCTCCTATGTTTCGGAACACGTTGTTCATCGCCGTGGCCTGGCCCATGTCCTTGGGGTCCACCGTGAGGATCAGGAGGTTGATGATCGAGGCGTTGAGAAGGCCCATCCCGACCCCAACAAGCACCTCGATGCCCAACGCGTCCCCCAACGTGGAGGCATACGCCTCCATCATGAAAGCCGCGGCCGTGATGAAACCACCAGCGATGGCGAGCGGCTTGACGCCCACCCGTGAGACCACCATGCTCGTGAGCAGGGCGGAACAGGTCATCCCGACGGCCAAGGGGAGGATATCGATCCCGGCCGTGAGAATCTCAAAGTTGCAATTCAGGAGCGAGACGCAAGAGGCGTTGTACCCTCCCGACGCCAGCGGGTACTCGAACTGGTAAATCAGGCTGAACAGCGCCAGGTACATCCCGAGGCCGGCGACGGTCAGAACGACATTCGTCACCGTCACGTTCCTCTCCCGTAGCAGACGCTGGTCGACGATCGGTTCGCGTTTCTGGACGGTCAGCCTCCGCTCGACGAGCACGAACGGGACGGCCATCAGCAGCCCGAGCACGACGAACCCCAAGGTCATCGGCGAGGTCCAGCCCCACGACTCTCCCTGGGAGAGGGCGGTCACGATGCCCGCTAGGGCGAGGCCCAGGAACAGTGCCCCGAGATAGTCCACCCGCGTGTCGGGCCGCCGGTACGGGGATTCCTTGACCAGGAAGAGGACCAGGACCGCCATGAGGATCACGAACGGCACCGCGGAGTGGTAGGTCGTGCGCCACCCGTAATCCTGGGAGACCCACGACCCGAGGGGGAGGCTGATCGCGAAACCGATACCGAACATCGCGCTCAGGAGCCCTTGGGCCCGGGGGACCATCTCTCGAGGGAACTCCTCCCGCATGAGCGACATCCCGAGCGGTATGATGGTCAGACCGACGCCCTGGATTGCCCGCGCCCCGACCATGAAGGCGAAGTTGGGGGAGAAGCCGGTGACGGAGACGGACGCCGCGTAGGTGAACATGACGACGATCATCACCTTCCGCTTCCCGTAGATGTCGCCCAGCTTGCCAACGACGGGGCTGAGCGCCACGCCCGTGGCGGCGTAGGCCGAGATGATCAGCGTGATCTGGGCCGCGTCGACGTGAAAATCCGACTGGATCGTAGGGAGGGACGGCGTGAGCATCCCCTCGATGTAGAGGACCACGAGGACGATCCCGGACAACAGCAGCATGACCCGGTTGGCGTAGCGCCGGTCGAAGGTCTCCGCGGTCTTGGCGACCACCGGCGCGGTCGAACGGGGGAGAGGTGTGTCGCCCGACGTGGAACTTCTACCCTCGTCCATCATTCTGACCTTGTCTCCCGACCGTTCCCGTGCCCTGCTCGCTCCCGACCCCGTCGACCGCTCCCGGGTCCTAATTCCGAAGGATTAAGCGGTTCCCGTGCGTCAATACAGCTTGACTACGCGCTCATGCGTTCCGTACCAACCTGTCCTTCTTGTGGCAACGATGCCTGGGGCAGCCACGGCCTGCCGTTGGACCGACCGTACCCGAGCTGAGTTGTGAACATGGCTATCGCGAATAGCCTACTAACGCCAGGGTCACGCGCTCCGATCGATAAGCCGGTCCGTCACCACGGGCTGGTCCACGTCATCGAGGGTCGGTGCAAGGAGTGCAACTTCTGCGTGACGTTCTGTCCGGAGGAAGTCCTGGAGATCGCCGACCATTACACCGCCCGGGGGTACCGGCCCGCGCGCGTGAAGGCAGGGAAGGAGGGCGACTGCATCGCCTGCCGGTTCTGCGAGCACGTCTGCCCCGACTACGCGATCTACGTGGTGGAGGACACGCCATGACCGCTGCCCCGGCCTCGGCCGAAACGCCGAACCTCATCCTGAACCCCGTGTGGGACCGTCCCCGGACCGGCACGCATTTCCTCTCGGGGGACCACGCCTGCGCCGAGGGTGCGCTCTATGCCGGCTGCCGATTCTTCGCGGGCTACCCGATCACTCCCGCCACCGAGATCGCGGAACGGCTCGCGGAACGGCTCCCGGAGGTCGGGGGCCAGTACATCCAGATGGAGGACGAGATCGCCTCCATGATCGCGATCCTAGGCGCGAGCGTGACGGGTGCCAAGAGCATGACCGCGACCTCCGGCCCGGGATTCTCCCTGATGATGGAGAACCTTGGTCTGGCCTACATGATGGAAGTGCCCACGGTGGTCGTGGACGTCCAACGGGGCGGACCGAGCACCGGGCTCCCCACGACGGTCGGTCAGCAGGACATGATGCAGGCCCGCTTCGGCCCGCACGGCGACTTCACGTCGATCTCGCTCTGTCCCCAGTCTCCCCAGGAGGCGTTCAACCTCACCGTTCACGCGTTCAACGTGGCGGAGCGACTGAGAACCCCCGTCCTCCTGATGATGGACGAGGTCGTCGGCCACATGCACGAGCGCGTCGTCATCCCTTCTCCCGGAGAGATCCCGCTGGTCTCCCGACCCAGAGCTACTGTTCCCCCGGAGGAGTATCATACCTACCGGCCCGGGCCGGACCTCGTCCCGCCGATGGCGCTCGCCGGGGAAGGGTACTCGGTCCTGTTCACCGGGCTCACGCATGACGAGGACGGACGCCCCGTCACCACGTACGCGGCCCAGAAGGTGCTCGTGCCCCGGCTACGGGACAAGATCCTGAAGAACCGGGACGTTTACGAACGCTTCGACCTCTACAAGACGGAGGACGCGACGACCCTCGTGGTCGCCTACGGGATCTCCGCTCGCTCGGCCCGCCGAGCCGTGGACCTCGGCCGGGAGAAGGGCCTCGCCCTCGGACTGTTCCGGCCGATCTCGGTCTGGCCGTTCCCGGCGGAGAAGCTCCGTTCGTTCAAGAACGTCACCAAGATCGTCGTAGCGGAGATCAACCTGGGCCAGGTCGTGCTGGAAGTGCGACGGATCGCCGGCCCGTACGCCGAGGTGGTCCACGTCGGCAATCCGGGCGGCCAGGTCCTCTCGCCGGAGACGATCCTCGAGGCATGCATGTCCCCGCGGAGGGCGAATCCATGACGGCGAACGCCGAGGTCGCAACGCCGCTCGAGATTCACCCGTACGACCATCTGCTCCGGAGCGCGGACCTGCCTACGATCTGGTGCCCGGGCTGCGGGATCGGCACGGCGGTGGGGGCGCTCATCTACGGCTTCGAGCAAGCGGGGATCCCGAAAGAGAAGCGCGTGATCGTGGGCGGGATCGGCTGTTCCTCCCGGATCGTCTTCTACGCCAAGACCGACGCCTACCACACGACCCACGGCCGAACGATACCGTTCGCGACCGGATTGAAGCTCTCGAACCCCAGCTTGAACGTGGTCGCGTTCGCCGGCGACGGGGACCTCTTCGCCATCGGGGGCAACCATTTCATTCACGCGGCGAGGCGGAACATGGACATTCTCGTCGTCTGCATCAACAACTTCAACTACGGCATGACCGGCGGCCAGGGTGGGCCGACGACACCGGCGGGGGCTCTCTCGACCACGACCCCGTACGGCAACGCGGAGTCCCCGTTCAACCTGCCGAACCTGGCGTGGGCGACCGGGGCGACCTACGTCGCCCGCTGGACCACGCTGGACGTGAGGCGGCTCCGGAACACCTTCGCGGACGTCGTCACCCGTCACGGGTTCCGGTTCGTTGAGGTGATGACTCCCTGTCCGGTGAGCTTCGGGAAGACCAACAAGATCGGCAGCGGCGTCGAGGAGATGGAGTACTATCAGGCCCTAGAGGTCCTGAAGTCCCGCGTCGAGAGCACGGAGATCACGAAGACCGACATCGAGCTCGGGAAGCCGATCGTCGTCGGCACGTTCGTCGACCGGGAGCGGGAGACGTTCCGCGACCGGTACGCGCGGGTGATCGCCAAGGCGAGGGGGTCGAAGTCGTGAGGAAAGAGGTTCGGTTCGCCGGCTTCGGCGGCCAGGGCGTCATCCTCTCCGCGTTCATCCTGGGACGGGCGGTGTCGGTCCACACTCCGATGCACGCGACGATGACCCAGAGCTACGGGCCTGAGTCGCGCGGCGGTTCCTGCGAGGCCGACGTGGTCGTGGGCGACGCCGAGATCGACACCCCGATGGTCACTCACCCGGACGTCCTGGTGCTGCTCTCGCAAGAGGCGGCGACCAAGCACATGGAACAAGCGAGGGCGGCGTCGCTCGTCCTCAGCGACGTGGACCTGGTCCACCTGGACGACGATGTGGCCCAGAAGGCCCACCAGCTCCCGTTCACCCGGACCGCGGATGGCCTGGGACGGCGCATCGTCGCGAACGTGGTGATGCTCGGCGCGTTCACGAAGGCCTCCCAGATCGTGCCCCGAGAGGCGATGGAGGCCGCTCTGAAGGAGACAGTCAAGGCGTCCACTCGGGAACTGAACATGAAGGCCTTTGACGCGGGGGCGCGGCTGTGAGCTCGGCTCCGGTCATGGTCATCGGCGGGGGGATCGCGGGCGTCCAGGCGTCGCTCGACTTGGCCGAGGCCGGCTGTCGGGTGGTACTCGTCGAGAAGACGCACTCCCTCGGCGGCGTCATGGCGGGGCTCGACAAGAACTTCCCGACGCTCGACTGCAGCATCTGCATCGAGGCCCCGAAGCTGAGCGAGGTCGCGGAGAACGGGAACGTCGAGATCATCACCGACGCGGACGTCGTCGGACTCGAGAAGAAGGGCGACGGGTACGAGGTCACGATCCGGCAGAAGGGGAACCTCGTCAGCAACGGCTGCACCCGGTGCGACCTGTGCGTGCAGGCCTGCCCGGTCGTGCTCCCAAACGCCTTCGACCAGGGGCTGGCCTCCCGGAAGGCGATCTACACCCCCTTCCCCCAGGCGGTTCCCGGGCCGTACTTCCTGGACGTCGAGAAGTGCGTCAACGATTACCCCATCCTCCTCCCGTGCACCCGGTGTTACGACGCCTGCGGGCCGAAGGCGATCGCCTACGACCGCCCGCTCACGGCCCAGCTGAAGCGCGAGGTCTCGTCGATCATCGTGTCGGCCGGTTTCGAGCTGCTCGACCCCCATCTCCTACCCGAGTACGGATACGGAACGCACCCGGACATCCTCACCTCGATGGAGCTCGAGCGGCTGCTCTCCTCCGCGGGTCCGAGCGGCGGGGAGATCATCTGCCCCTCCGACGGACGGCACGCGAAGCGCGTGGTCTTCGTCCTGTGCGCGGGGTCCCGGGACGTCCGGAACATCCCGCAGTGCTCCCGGTTCTGCTGCATGTACTCCATCAAGGAAGCCGTCCAGGCGCGGGATCACGGCGTCGAGGACGTGTCGATCCTCTACATGGACATCCGCAGCTACGGCAAGGGGTTCGACGGCTTCTACCAGCGCGCCAAGGACCTGGGGGTCCGGTTCGTCCACGGTCGACCCTCCCGTGTCCACTTCGATGGTGAGGAGCTCAAGGTCCGCATCGCGGACACCGCCACCGGTGATTTTCATGAGGTCGGCGCCGACCTCGTCGTGCTCGCCACGGGTGCGAAGCCCCCCCAAGGCCTCAAGGAGCTGGCCCAGGTCCTCGGCCTGAAGACCGGGACGGACGGCTTCATGACCGGGGAGGGAGCGCCGCCCGGTATCTTCGTGGCCGGCAGCGCGGCCGGGCCGAAGGACATCCCGGACAGTGTCGTCGAAGGAGGGGCGGCGGCGGCTCGGTCGATGGAGCGGGCGAACGAGCGCGCCTGGGCGAAGCCGGAGATCGGTGCGCCGCTCCCGACCGACGGCGAGGCCCGCGTGGGGGTCTTCCTCTGCGACTGCGGGAGCAACATCGCCGGTACCGTGAACGTACCGAGGACGGCGCTGTACGCCGCGTCGCTGCCGCACGTCGTGCACGCAGAGGAGGTCCGATTCGCCTGCGCCGCGAACACCCAGGCGGACATGGCGAAGAAGATCGTCGACCTCAAGCTCAACCGCCTCGTGGTGGCCGCCTGCTCTCCCAAGACCCATGAGGGAACGTTCAAGCGCGTCTGCCTGCGCGCGGGTCTCAATCCGTACCTCCTCGAGATGGCCAACGTCCGGAACATGGACTCCTGGGTTCACAAGAACGAGAAGGAGCAGGCCACGTCCAAGGCCGAGGACCTCCTCCGAATGGGCGTCGAAAAGGCCGTTCGCCTCAAGCCGTTGATCCCTCTGGAACAGACGGTCGTACGTGCGGCCCTCGTGATCGGCGGCGGGCCAGCGGGCATGTCTGCGGCGTCGAGCTTGGCCCGGATGGGCTACGAGGTCCATCTCGTCGAGAAGAGCGACCGGCTCGGCGGAGCGCTGCGCTTCATGTCGCACATCGACCCGTCCGGGGTGGAGGCCGGCCCGTTGCTCGAAGCGATGGTCCGCGAGGTGGAGTCGTCCGGGGCCCGTGTGCACCTCTCCTCCGTGGTCGCCCAGATCGACGGCCATGTCGGCGAGTTCCGGGCCCACCTGTCCACCGGGGAGGTCATCGACGTCGGGACCGTGATCCTCGCCACGGGCGGCAAGACCTCGACGCAGGCGGCCGCCGAAGGCCCGCTCGCGAGCGCCAGGGCGCCGCTCAGCGTCACCAACGAGCGGCTGCACGAGATGATCCGCGAGGGCCACGTGCCCGGAGACCGCGTCACGTTCGTGGGCTGCGTCGGTTCGAGGAACGGGAAGCTCGAGTGTTCCCGGTACTGCTGTGCCGCGATGGTCGGCCAGGCCCTGCGACTCCGGCGAATGGGAAAGAAGGTTCGGGTCCTCTACCGGGACATGCGCGCCTACGCGCGCGGCGCCGAGGACCTCTACCGGGAGGCCGCCGCGGCGGGGGTCGCGTTCTTCCAGTATCCCGATACGGTGCCCGAGAAGGCGCTCCAGCTGCGGGACGGTTGCGTGGTCTTCCGGGACGAGGCCCTGGGACGGGAGGTGGAGCTGCCAACCGACCTCCTGGTCCTGATGAGCGCAATCGAGCCGACCGAGCCGGAGCTCTCCCAGATGCTCAAGGTCTCGCGGGACTCCGCCGGCTTCCTCCTCGAACGCCACCCGAAGCTCGGGCCGGTCGAGGCGGCCAGCGCCGGGATCTTCCTGTGCGGCAGCGCGCAGGGTCCCAAGGACGTCACCGAGGCGATTTCGCAGGGCATGGCGACGGCGGCGAAGGCGAGCGGGCTCCTCTCACACGAAATCATCGAGAAGGAACCGCTCATCGCGCTCGTCGATTCCGAGCGGTGCAACGGCTGCGGCCGGTGCGTGCCGGTCTGCCCGTACGGGGCAATCGAGCCGATCGTCGTGGACGGCAAGAAGAAGGTACGGGTAGTCGGCGCCGCCTGTATGGGGTGCGGGACCTGCGGCGCGGACTGTTACCGCGACGCCATCACAAACCCCGGGTTCACCGACGACCAGATTCTGGCGCAGATCGATGCCGCCCTCGAGGACGACCCCCAGCACAAGGTGGTGGTCTTCGCGTGCAACTGGTGCAGCTACGCCGGGGCGGACCAGGCCGGGATCGAGAAGATCCAGTACCCGGCCGTCGCGCGTACCGGTACGCACCATGTGCTCCGGCCGAGTCTCGGAGGATTTCGTCAAGCACGCGTTCGAGAAGGGCGCGGGCGCCGTCCTCCTGACGGGCTGCCACCCCGGGGACTGCCACTACATCAACGCCAACTCGTGGACGGAGAAGCGATTCAAGACCTGGAGCCGGATGCTGGAGCGCAAAGGGATCACGCCTGAACGATTCCAGCTCGAGTGGATCTCCGCCGCGGAGGGAAAGGAGTTCGCGCGCAAGGTTCGCGAGATGGCGAAGGTCCTCGACCGGTACAACGCGTCCCGGGAGAACGTCACGTCGCCGCCGCCCGCCCCGGTGGCGGGGGCGAGCTGAGGGAGGAAGGGAACGATGGCCCAATCCTCCGAGGCCCTTCCCCCGGTCCGCTTCGACGACGACGCTTGGGAGGCCCTCGCGGCCACGACCAACGCGAACCTCTGCTTCCAGTGCGGCACGTGCACCGCCGCGTGCCCGCTCGCCGACAACACCCCGATGCGGGTCCGACAGCTGGTCCGAGAGGCCCAGTTCGGGGAGACCGACGCGTTCGTGTGGAAATGCATGACGTGTGCGGAGTGCAACGCCTCCTGCCCGCGAGGCGTCGACATCGTCAGCCTGATTCGAGGACTCCGAGGGCGCCAGTGGCGCACCCGGAACGTGCCCAAGGGGCTCCCGACGCTCCTCTGGGGGATGTACTCCGACGGGAACACCTTCCGTCTACCCCCGAAGGACCGCGCCTCTTGGTTGCAGGATGTGAAGGTTCCCGGGAAGGGCTCCACGCTCCTCTACGTCGGCTGCGCGGCCTCCTACGACCCGCGGGCGCAGCGGATCGCCCGCTCGGTCGCATCCCTCCTCAACCTCGCCGGGGTCGAATACCAGGTGATGGGCAACGAGGAGGTCTGCTGCGGCGAGGCGGCCCGGTCGGTCGGGCACGACGCGCTGTTCCAGGACCTCCAGCAACGGAACACCGAGTCGTTCCGGAAGAGGGGAGTCGAGCGCGTGATCGCGATCTCCCCGCACTCCTTTGACGCCTTGAAGGTCGGACAGGCGGCGAACGGTGGGCCACAGGTGGTCCACTACACGCAGGCGATTGAGGAGCTCCTCGACTCCGGGAAGCTCGGGAAAGGTTCGGCGAAGGGCACGGTCACGTACCACGACCCGTGCTACCTCGGCCGACACAACGGGGTCTACGAGTCCCCCCGCCGGCTGCTCGAGCTCTCGGGGCTTAAGGTGGTCGAGATGGGGAACAGCCGCGCCCAGGCGCTCTGCTGCGGGGGTGGCGGCGGACGGATGTGGATGGAAACCGCCCCGGTCGAGCGGCCGGGGTCCCGACGTGTCCACGAGGCCGCGGGGACCGGCGCGGAGATGCTCGCTACGGCGTGCCCGTACTGCATCAGCGTCTTCGAGTCCGAACGGGGCTCCGAGGCGATCCCCGTCACGGACGTGGCCGAACTGATCGCCCGACGGGCGAAGGCCTGAACCCATGGTGGCCAAGGACCAGGACGGCCTCTGGGTCTACGCCGAGCGGCGGGGGTCGTCGTTCACTCCGGTGAGCCTCGAGATCCTCGGCAAGGCGAAGGAGCTCGCCCGCCAGCTCTCGGTCGAGCTGACGGCCGTGACCGTCGGGAACGACGGGGGAGCGGCGGCCGAGCTCCGCCGATACGGTCCGGACCACGTTCTCGAGCTCGTCCATCCGCTGCTGGCCCGTCACGACGGGAAGGCGTACGCCAAGGCGATCGCCACGTCGATCCACAAGGCCCATCCCTCGACGCTCCTCCTCGGCGCGACGAGGAACGGTCAGGACCTCGCGGGGAGGCTGGCCGTGCGGCTGCGCACGGGTCTCACCGCCCACGTCACGTCGCTCGAGCTCGATTCGAGCGGTCAGCTCGTCGGATGGGTGCCCGGCTTCGGCGGAGGGATCGAGGCCGGGATCACCTGCCCCGAGAAGCGCCCCCAGATGGTCACCGTCCGGCCCGGGGTCTTCGCGGCGCCTCCCGAAGGCGCTCCCACCGGGGATGCCGAGACGGTGAAGGTCGACCTCTCGGAGGAGGACCTGGGCTCACGTCGAGTCTCCTTCGAACCGAAAGGCAGTTCCATCGACCTCACCCGGGCCGAGGTCATCGTCGTCGGCGGACGGGGAACGGACGGGAACTTCTCCCGGATCGAGGAGCTGGCCCGCCTCCTCGGGGGCGAGGTCGGCGCGACGCGCGTGGCCACGGATGCCGGCTGGGTCGACCGGGACCGGATGATCGGCCAGACGGGGGTCATCACCCGGCCGAAGCTCGTCCTGGTGCTCGGCGTCAGTGGCGCGGTCCAGTTCACGGTCGGCATCGAGGGCGCGGGGACGGTGGTCGCGGTGAACCGGGACCCCCAGGCCCCGATCTTCGAGCACGCCGACCTCGGGATCGTCGGGGAGCTCGGTCCCGTCGTGGAATCCCTGCTCCGGTCGCTCGGGGAGGCCTGACGATGCACATCGTCGTCTGCATGAAGGTCGTGCCCCGCCCCGAGGAGGTCAAGGTCGACCTCGCGACGAAGATGCTCGACCGGGCCGGAGCCCGGTCGGTGATCAACTCCTCGGACATGAACGCCCTCGAGACGGCGCTCGCCTTCCGGGACGCGCACGGCGGCAAGGTGACCGTCCTTTCGATGGGCCCTCCCTCGTTCGAGCCGTACCTCCGCGTCGCCCTCGCGGTCGGGGCGGACGAGGCGGTCCTGCTGAGCGACCGGGCGTTCGGTGGGGCGGACACGCTCGCTACCTCGTACACGCTGGCGGCCGGGGTCCGGAAGATCGGCAAGGTCGACCTGGTCCTCTGCGGAGAGGAGTCGTCGGATGGCGGGACAAGCCAGGTCCCGCCCAGCATCGCCGAGTGGCTCAACGCCTCCCAGGCGACGTACGTGGAGCGCCTCGTCGCGGGAAAGCACGGGACCGTCCACGCGACGCGGGTGCTCGAGGACGGTAAGGAGACCGTCGAGCTCTCGGTCCCCGCGGTCATCTCCGTGGTCGTCGGCTCGAACGAGCCCCGGTTCCTCGACTACGACCGGTGGGCGTTCGCCCAAAGCGCGAAGGTGCAGGTGTGGAACGAGAAGGAGCTCGCCGGCGACCCGAAGTACCTGGGGCTCAACGGCTCCCCCACCGCGGTGGCCGGGTTGCGGGAGGTCAAGAAGGCTGGACGCCGTCGCGAGACGGTCACCGTGACCCCGGACGAGGCCGCGTCGCGGATCAAAGCCGAGATCGACCGGGCCGGGCTGACTCGCAGCTAACGAAACCGTCGAGCTCCCGAACCCGGTTCCCGACGCATCCGACCTAACTCTGATATCGCCCAAGTTCGATGACAGCGCATGGTGCGGACGGGGGACCGTATCGACCCCGGGCTCGGCGCCGTTTCCGTCGGTGTCGGCGTGGGGTTATTGATCATCCTTCTTTCGATGTACTTTCCCCCACCGACATCGTGCGCGGGCCCTCTCGTCTGCATGGTGGTGCCCGAGCCGCCGGGGTACTACGTGCCCCTGGACTTTCTCATGGGGCTGGGATTCCTCCTGGTCGCGCTGGGGTGGATCATCATCGTTCGAGGGTTCGTTCGCGGTCGAAGCGTCGCGCGCCCGTAGACCCCCTACGGGCGGACCCGATCCAGCTGGCGTGGACCCCGGTACGGAAAGGCGGTCCATTGCGAGAACTGCGGGAGGACCCCCGGCTGACGTGTCTTTTCACGTCACACGGGAACTGACCACCATCCTTTTGGGCCGACTGGAACGAATGGACGCGTAGCATGGTCGCGCGCCGAATGGGGACCGTCGGGTCCTATTTCCTCTCCTACAATCTCTACGCGTTCGCGACCGGCCTCGTAGGGGTCTTCCTGAACCTGTTCTTCCTCTCGAACTACAGCTTCCTCGCTGTCCTCTACTTTCAGATCGCCACCTACGCGGTCGAGCTGGCTGCCTACCTCCTTTCGAGCTACCTCCTCCCGAACTGGCGGTCGAAACACCTCTACGTGCTCGGTCTGGCGCTATCGGCGTTCGTCTTGATCGACCTGTTGGCGGCGAGCCGAGTGGTATCGAACGCGTTCCTCTTCGGCGCCCTGTGGGGAGCGGCGATGGGGGTGTTCTTCGCCGGGAACAACCCGATGATGCACGACATCACCCGGAATGCCGACCGTACCCCTTTCGTGGCGACCAACGCCTTCCTGACCGGGGTCGTCACCCTCATCGCACCGGCCCTGGCCGGCGCCCTGATCCAGTTCTCCGACTTCTCGGGGGTGCTCCGATACCTTTGGGATTTCGCCCTCACGGCGGTGGTCCTGCTGGTCTCCGCCGTCGTGATCCTTCGGACCGGGGGCGAGACCGACCGGCGGATGCGAGACCCGGGCGACACGGCTCGCCGACGCCCGGGGAGCGAGTTCGCGAGGTTCCGCCGCTACTTCGTGGCCTGGCAGGTCTTCGCGATCCCGGTGGGGATCATCCTGCCGATCT
This sequence comes from uncultured Thermoplasmata archaeon, assembly GCA_963735185.1. GTDB lineage: Archaea > Thermoplasmatota > Thermoplasmata > Lutacidiplasmatales > UBA184 > Lutacidiplasma. Next base: position 742,295 of record CAVTJV010000007.1, on the reverse strand, counting down.
ACGTCTTCGAGGTCACGGGCAGCTACGTGGTGACCGGGTTCTTTGCCAGTTACACGATCCTCGTCTCGATCGCCGCGAACCTCGGGTGGCGTAACGGGTTCCGCCGCGAGAGCCGGTTCACGCCCTTTGCCGTGGTCGCCATCATCGCCTCCTCCGCGCTGCTCCTGGTGCGGTGGGACCCGCCGCTCGACGCGTTCGCGTTCGTCGGCATCTACACCCTGCTCTCGACCCCGCTCAACAACATGGTGACGGTCGACTTCATGGACCTGATCGACCGGAGCGGTGACCTCGACCGGGTGCGGGTCTGGGCGGACCGGGAGTTCTATCTCGGGGTGGGACGCGCCGTCGTGCTGGGCGCGACGATCCTCGTCTCGATCTACCTGATTCGGAACCCGGTCGACCTCGTCCTCATTCTTCCGCTGCTCTCTCTGTATGCCGTGAGCTACCTCGGCGTCCTAGGCCCACGGTCCTCGAGCGGGTCGTCCTCATCCGGTCCGCCGAGGGACGGGGTCCCCACCGGCCACTGATGAGACCATCCCTGGGTCGATGCGGTGTGTCTTGCTCCCGGATCCAAGGTGACACTCCCGGGAGGAGGTTACGCTCTCGCCAGCCCCAGGTTATCCGAAGGCGTGGCGGATGCGGGTAGGTCCCATCATGCCGCATTCGAAGGAGCTCGCAGGCCGGTCTTCAGAACCCAAGCGCGTATTGGTTACGGGAGCGACAGGGCAACAGGGAGGTGGCCTGGCCCGGTTACTCCTCCAGCGGGGACACCACGTGCGGGCGATGTCTCGGAAGCCCGACAGCCCTGCTTCGAACGAGCTGAAGAAGATGGGCGCCGAGGTCGTCGCCGGGGACCTCGGGGACAGCGCATCGGTCGAACGAGCGGCAAGAGGCGTGGACGTCGCGTATCTCGTGGCCACACCGTACGAGCAAGGCCCGGAAGCGGAGACTCGATTCGGGAAGAACGGCCTCGATGGAATTCACGCGGCCGGAGTTCCCTACGTGGTCTACTCTTCGGTGAGCGACGCGGACCGAAAGACCGGAATCCCGCATTTCGACAGCAAAGCGGTGGTGGAGGAGCACCTCAGGGGCCTCGGCCTCGAGTATTCCATTGTCGCCCCGGTCTTCTTCATGGAGAACCTGTTTGCGCCGTGGGTTTCCGCGGGGTTCTCGCAGGGAGTCCTCGCCACGGGGGTCTTTCCGGACCGAAAGTTGCAGGTCATCTCGCTGCCCGAGATCGCCGAGTTCACGGCGCTCGCCGTCGAGCAACCACGTTCGTTCCGGGGGAAGAGGATCAACATCGCATCTGACGAACCCACCCCCACCGAGATCGCTCGACAGCTTTCGGAGGTCTCCGGCAGAAGACTGACGTACCACGCGGTTCCTCTGGACGAGGTACGGAAGCAGAGCGCGGACTTCGCCCAGATGTATGACTGGTTCAATCGGGTCGGCTATAGCGTCGACATCCCGAAGTTGAAGCACGACTACCCGCAAGTCCACTGGCGGTCCTTCCCAGAATGGTCACGCATGCAGGACTGGTCGCGAGTCCTGTCAGCCCCGGCCAAGACCTGAGCGATAGCGGGCCTCCGGTCTGGGGGCAGCCGCTCCGTCGCGCCCCCCCGCCCACGCCCGAGCGCGACGGAGAAAGGTTCGCGCGACTTAGCTCGACCTCACCGTAGGATAGCTAGCTCCCGTACGGGTGATTCTCGGACCGAACTAGGGAGCTAGCGACTTCGACATCAGCACGTTGGTTTCCGAGTACCCGAGTTTGGTGTAGAGCTTCCTCGCCCCGAGGTTGTCGCCAAACACGTGGAGTGAGATCTTCCCGACCCCCTCTTCCCGGGCCACCGACTCGATAAGTCGCATGGCCTGCTCGGCGAACCCCCGGCGTCGGTAGGGTTCGAAGACAAGAAGGTCGTAAATGAAACCGCCCCGGGGTTCGATCGCCAGCCAGACCACCCCGACCTTGTTCTCGGACGGGACGTTCACGAGAGTGAACAGGAATTGGTTGGGAGTCTGAGTGCCGGCCGGCAGGAGCTTTCGGATCTCTTCTTTGGCGTTGGCGAGCCCGTCCTGTTCTGTCCAGTGACCCGTCTTGACGTGGTCGGCGGCATACTCCCGTGCGCATCTCTCGAAGTAAGCGTCGAAGTCGCCGGGGTCCATGGGGACGAGGCGGAGCATGGGGCCCGCAACCCCTGGGGGACTTGAAACATGCGGACCACCCCGACCGAAATCAGACGAGCGAGAGACTCGCTGACGGGAGCTGCGTCGTGCACGCTGCCGTTCAAGACGGGGTCGCATCCCGTGGGGCCACGGGGAATGTCACTCGCGAGTGGCGGTGGGCCTGTGCGACACACACCGTTGGGCGGACATTGTACGCTCGAGGTTCCCGTGGATTCGCGTCGTGGTTGCGCCACGGAGAGAGGACGTAAGTAGTGGGTTCCGCCCTAGCGATTGCTTGGTCGACGAATGATTCTCCGAGCGGTCATCGCGGGAGCGATTCTGCTGGTGTTGGGGGCGGCGCTGTTCTTCGTTCCCATTCCCGGTCAAGGGATCACCTCGTTCTCAGACCAGAGCACGGGTTCGTACGTGGCGGGGAGCAACGTTCCTGCGACGTTCTACGAGCCCTCGATCACCCCCGCGGCCATCACATTCTCCGTGAGCTGGGCGTATTCCGTCCCGGTCAACGTTTCCGTCTATTCCTGTGGGACCGACACTTCGTGCGCGGCCGGAACGGCATACGCGGTTCCTTCGCAGTTGGTGGCCCAGGGAGACTCTGCGGTCGGGACCCTCACGTTCAACGGCGTTGCCGGTGACGGCTACGAGGTGTACGCGAGCAGCATCATTTCCGTGAACATTGCGTACAACGGGCCTCTCGTCGGGGGTGCCGTAGGCCTCTTCTTCCTCATCATCGGCGCCATTGCTCTTGTCGCGGGTGCGGCGATCCCGGCCGGCGGGCTTCGCCCCCCAACTGCCGTGAAGGACTCGGTTCTTCGCCAGCCGGGCGAAATACTCCGATGGTACTGGAACGGGAACTGGGACGGGGCCCCGGGGGGGCTCCTCCTGTCGAATCAGCGACTGGTATTGCTCGACCGTCGGGAGGTCCCGGGAGGCAGTCAGTTCTCGACCCGCGAATCCCTCGGCCTGCGCGAACTCGTCGCGGTCGAACCCGCGATGACCGGTGCCGGGATGGCTCAGCTGGTCCTGAAGGCTCCTACCGGTGCACCCCGAACGTTCACGCTCGAGGGTAGGTTCACGCCGGCACGAGCCGCCCGAGCTATCCAACGCGCGTCTACGATGCAGGTCGCCGGGGCGACGAGGGGTGGGGCGGCTCGTCCGGGAGTACGATCGGAAGTGGGCGGCGCGGGGACCCCGGCAGGTGTCGTGGTGGCCGCGGCCCCAGCCGATTCCCCGCAGGTCATCTACAAGGAGAGAGAGGTCATTCGAGAGGTCGTCAGGATTCCCTGCCGTTATTGTGGGACGCTCAACGATCAGCTGAGCGTGAAGTGTTCCGGGTGCGGCGCTGCGATGGGCCGTACCTGAACCTGCTGGCCCGGCATGAACCCGGGATCTAAGCGGAGCAGGTGCTCGCGCGGCACATCCGAAGTGGCGGTCCTAGGGAAGGAACGTTGGGGGCACACCGAGCGTGAGCTCGGTTCTTATCGCTCCGAGCGATCGAGGGGTGGTGGAAGGTGGCGAGCGAGAGCCGTTCGAGCTCGGATTCGACCACGAGCGAACCTCGGCGCCGCGCCCGGTTTCGGCTCCGAGCGGTGAACGAGACCGGAGCCCTAGCCGAGGTCAACGGACCCCGAACGCCCGAATGCGGCGACCCCTGAGGGGAAGAATCCACGCCGGAGTACGGCCTTGAATCGAAACGTCCGGCTCCTCACCTTCGGCGTCGGGGTGCGGATGCTCGGCAACGCGCTCTACGGTCCGTTCATCGCGCTCTACCTGCACAATGTGCTGTCCATCGGGTACGTCGAGCTCGGCCTCGTCATCGTGTTCATCGGAGCCGTCCAGATCCCATTCGGGGTCTTGGGCGGTCTGATTGCGGACCGGATGCCCCGAAAGACCCTGATGGTCATCGGACTGGCCTCCGAAGCAGGGTTCACGGCCCTACTGGCCTACGCCTTCTCGGCCGAATCGTTGGTCCTCGCCATCGCAGCGGCCACGGTCGGAGGGTCCATTTCGTCCATGGCCGGACCTGCGTTCTCTGCGTACATCGCGGACTTTGTCGAGGGGTCCGAACGGACCCGAGGATTCACGATGTATCGCATCGGGTTCAACGCCGGGTACGCCGCCGGTGTCGCCCTGGGGGGGCTCTTCATCACGCTGATCGGGTTCGCCGGTGGAGTTGCGATCGCGGCGGGCATCATCGCGGTGGCCGCGGGGATCCTCTACGTCTTCCTCGAGCCTTCGGTCCGGGATCGGGAAGGTGGTCCGACGGCCACCCTCGCGGGTCCGGTGGCCGCTCCTCTAGCCGCGACTCCGCGGCGGAGTCTCGTTGATAGCCTGAGGATTCTCGCGAAGGACCGCGTCGCGCTCGAAGTGGCCTTGGCGCTCGCGCTCGCATCCTTCGTGATGGCTCAATGGGCGATCATCTTCCCGCTCTACGTCCACAACATCCTCGGGGTTTCCTACTCCCTTCTCGGCGTAGGTCTCGCGCTCAATGGTCTGGTCGTGGTCTTCGGACAGAGTGCGACGACCGAGAGCGTGATCGGCTGGAGGCACACCTCGATCGGCCTTCTCGGTCTCCTGTTGTACGGGGTCGCGTTCCTCGGTCTCGGCGCGGCCGGGCTTTGGAACACCATGCCGGTAACGGTCTTCTTCGTATCGGTGGTCGTCCTCACCCTCGGAGAAAATCTGGTCGCCATTCCCTCCTCGACCTTGCCGTCGAACCTCGCCCCGAAGGACGAAGTAGGGTCCTACAACGGCGCCTTCAACGCCTTTGGGGCGATCGGGTTTCTCACGGCGACCCTCGCGGGTGGGGTAGTGCTCGCCTTCGTCACGAACCCTCTGCTGATCTGGGTCATCCTCCTCATTCCCGCCGTCCCAGCGATCCTGCTTCTCCGCCACGCCGGGGGAGAATCCCAGATAAGTTGAACCGGGCTTAGGCGGAAGCGCGAGTCCTGCGGCTGGCAGAAGGTCCGTTTGGAGCTGCGAGTGGGAGATATGATTGCGGCCCGGAAAAGGGACACGGGGGGCTGACGCGTGTCCACCCTGGTCCGGCTGCGAACGGTGATCGCGAGCATCCCGCGAGGGAAAGTGATCACATACGGCCAGGTGGCGGCCGTCGCGGGATTCCCGGGCGCTGCGCGCCTGACCGTCCGAGCGCTGTACGGAGGGTCCGGGCTACCTTGGCATCGCGTGGTGGCAGCGGGCGGCCGGATCGCACTGACGGGCGAGGACGGTCGGGAGCAGCGCTTGCGGCTGAGCATGGAAGGCGTCACGTTCCGAGGGGGCCGGGTCCGAATGGACCTCCATGGTTGGGCGCCCAAAGCCCGCACGGACCGCCGAGACGTCGGGGCCGGTCGACGAGGCCAGGCCGTTGGCTTCGAGAGACTACCCGCTACTTCGGGTTCTTCGCGAACTCGCGGATTCCGGCCGAGTCCTCGTTGAACGCCATCTCCCAGGCGCCGCGGACCATCGGCTCGAGCTGGGCCGCCGGCACCGCCGACGCTTGCATCTCAGCGTAGACCGAGACCTCGGTCTTGGCCCCCTGGGGGGTGTAGACCGTGAACATCTTCGAACCCGTCATGGGGCCCTCGATCGCCTCGGCCACCATCCCGAGAGGCGGGAACACGGTGATCCGGTTCGCCACTCTTACCCAGTTGCCGTTCATGTTCTGTTCCCACGACACCACGAAGGAGGTATCGGTCAGGGGCTTCATCGTCCGGTTCCGGGAACCCTTGTGGGCCACGCCGTGGGCCTCTGGGCTCTGTAGGTACTTCCAAACGACATCGAGTGGCGCGTCGAATTTGCTCCCTTCCTGGTCGTTGATTCGTGCCATCGGTATCCTCTCCGGTCTTGGTATCACATCCCGGGCGCGCCCGGCTTCGATTGGAACAGTCCTATGGGTACATCGCCAGGGGCATGCACGACCGCGCTCCAACCCATTTCGGGGATCTCGGTCTTCGGTACGATGACCCGAGCTCCCTCCTCCTGCGCGGCCCGGAGCGACTCTTCGAGGTCTGCGACGGTGAGATAGGCGATGGTCGCCGGGGATTCCCCCTTTGCGAGAGCGCGAACCCCCGTGCCGGACCCTCGAGCGACCTTGTCGCTTCGCATCCCGTAGCCTCCCATCGCCTCCACGACGTCAAAGTGGAATCCCAGCACCTTCTCGAGGAACTTGCGGGTAGCCTCAGGGTTCTTGGACGCGTACTCGACGTGGTCGGTGGTCACGTTCTCTCGGTGAGCCATTTTCGTTTCCCGCCCGGGTACCGGGCAAGCGTACTACGCCGATCTTCGGATAAACCACTCGCAAGCGATTTCCGTCGAGGACCTGAGATTCCGGGGATGTACGGGTGCTCGAGATCCCGGGTGCCTCGTCAGCAGTCGTCGCAACGCGATTGCGGGGATGGATCCCGCGACCCTCCCGACGAGCTCTCCGAAGACGGCCGCCGGTAGGTCCAAGAAAGGTGCGCTTCGATCGCAACGGTAGAGGATTCCGCTTCTCCACATCCCCTCCCATGAGACCCGGACCTTATGGTCAACCTCCTCGGGCGTTCGGAGCCGTCCCCTCGAGAAACCCTACCACCACCCTGCACCGCGATGAAGAATGCGAACGGGCTGGTTCACCGGCATACAGCCGCCTCACTCGTCCCGCCGGATCATGGGACCGGTCCAAAGGATGTCCCGATCGAGATCGAGACCACCTTTGTGCTGGCCCATCCGGAGTCGAGACGAACCCGACCGGCGAAGATGTCTCGAAGTTTGTTCATACCGAACTGCCGTGCCGGCCGCATGGCAGGCCAGTCGACCACCCAGGTGCGGTGTACGACGTGCGGAACGGAAATCGCCTCGACGGACGAAGCTGAGATGGCGAATCACCAGAACCACCCGCTGGTCCACATCGAACAGGCGTAGTCCTTCGGTGAGCGGACCGGGCTTGGCCGGGTTCTCGTGAAGGTGCGGGGGGGCGGAACAGGGCCGCAACCGCCAGCAGGGCGGGTTGGGCCGTCTCTCGGGCCGGTCTGGATGCCGGCCATTTGGGGGGCCGCGGCCACGCACGTAAATAGCCGGACGACCCACCTAACCCGGCGAAGCGATGGCGGCCGAAGCCGGGTCCGGTCCCGCGTTCGTCGGTCGAGTGGAGACAGTCGAGGCGCTTCACCGTCGGTTCGAGGACGCGCGGGCGGGAACCGGCGGCGTCACTCTCCTCGTGGGGGACACGGGGGTTGGGAAGTCGGCCCTGGTCGCCCAGCTCGTTCGTGACATCCGTGGGTTGCGGACCCTCCTACTCATCGGCCGGGCCCTCGCGCTCGATGACCCGCCCCCGTTCTCGCTGATCCGTTCCGCGATCGAGAGCGCGCGCGACGACCCGGCCCTGGCGACGGCGGACCCTCCCCCCTTCGGGGGAGACCAAGTGATCATCGGTTTCGCCCCTCGTATGGGCGAAGGGGCCTTCCCGGCTCCCGTCAGCATCGAGACCCGGCTCCTCGAGGCCCTCGACGGGACCGCGGAGCGGAGCGGTATGTCCCGGGAACGGGTCCTGGAACGCGTCGCCGACCAATTCCTCGAGTTCACGCGTCGTGGCCCCACGGTCCTCATCCTGGAGGACCTCCACCGGGCGGACGACTCGTCCCTGGCCACGGTCGAGTACCTGGTGAACCATCTCCAGAACCGGCCCCTGTGGGTCCTGGGGACCAGCCGTCCGTACACTTCCCTCTCCGAGTCGGCGCGGTCGCGACTCGAGCGGTTCGAAGGTGCTGCCCGCGCCCGGCAGATGATCCTTCGCCCGTTGAACTCCGAGGAGGTCGTCGACTACCTCCGGATGAACGAACCCTCTCGGGAGTTCTCTCCATCGGAGGTCGCGCGACTCTACTCGGAGACCGGCGGGAACCCCCTCCTCCTCGACCAGCTCGACCACCATGTCTCTTTGTCCCGCGACGGGACCGACTTCCCTCGAGCCGGCCGTTCCTCCATCGACGCGGGAGCCCAGGCCACGCTCGATATCGCCGCGGTGCTCGGCCCGGCCTTCACCTTCAGGCAGCTCCTCCGGGTGACCGGCGAGGAGGACGAGGAGCGGCTCACCGAGGTCGTCGACGCTCTGGTCGGCCAGGGCCTGCTCTTCGAGCGACCGGGAGAGGTTCTCGAGTTCCCGAAGGACCGCCTTCGGGAGGAAACTTACAACGCCCTCCCCGAGAAGCGACGCCGGTTCCTCCACCGGCGCGCTGGGGATGCCCTGGAGTCGGTGGGAGACGTCGACGTCGCCGCGATCTACTCGCTCGCGCGGCATTTCTATCTCGGTCACGACGGACCGAAATCGGTGAATTACAACCGCATCGCCGCCGAGGTCGCCGAACGGGCCCTGGCACTGGACACCGCCTGGGACCACTACTCCCGAGCCCTCGAAAGTCTGCGCGAATGGAATCCGGAGGACCTCGACGGAGAGGCGGAGTTGGTCGTCGAGCTGGCGCGCATCACGGAGGAATTGGGGCTTCTCCACGATGCGGAAACGATTTTGCGCGAGTTTCTCGGTGCGGCGAGGAGCGACCCGCACCTATCCCCGGGCCGTCGCGCGACCGCCGAGCTGTTCCTCGCCCGGGTCCTGCATGGCCGGGGCGACTCACCGGCCGCGTCCCAGATCGCCCAGCAGGTGCTCGACCTCCCCGGACTGGACGACCAGCTGCTCGTCCGCGTCGGCGCCCACCACCAGCTCGGCCTCGGGTTCTACTACGAGGGACGCTACGCGGAGGCACTCGCCCATCACACGGAGGAGCTTCGGCTCGCGCGGGAAGTCGGGAACGAACTGGTCATCCTACGCGCCCAGTTCTGGCGGGCGGCGAACCTCGCGATGATGGGCCAGATGGAGGAGGCGATCGCCGAGGCACGCGAGGTGACGGCCGCGCGGGACCGGTTGGGGTCCGTCCGGGAATCCGCCCAAGCGCACCTCTACCTCGGGGACATCCTGGCCGACGCTCGATGCACCGTGTCCCAGCGCCAGGAGGCGATCGCCGAGTACGCGGAGGCGGTCCGGTTCGCGCAGAAGGCGGCCGACCCCCGCCGGGTCGGCTACGCGCTCTACAAGACCACGGAGCTGCTCCGCGAGGCGGGTCGGCGCGAGGAAGCGCTCCAGTCGGTCCAGCAGGCGTGCGAGCTCCTCGAGCGGGTCGGGGACCGGGTGGGCCTGAGCGTTTCGCTCAAGGCTCGGGCCCAGATCGCGATGGACCAGGGCGCCTACGACCGCGCGGAGACCGACCTCACCGAAGCGCACCGACTGCTCCAGGGGCTGAAGCACACCCTCGAGGAGATCGACGTCGTCCTTCGGCTCGCCCAGCTGGCGCAGCTCCGGGGAGACCGCGCGACCGCCCAGGGGTACGTCACCGAGCTCGAGGGCCAGAACCTGGCCACCCTGCGGCTGGACCTGCTGGGAGAGTTCAATCAGCTCAAGGCCTCGCTCGCCGAGCAGAACGGAATCGGGACGGTCTCCTAAGCCCCCTCTCGCGGGAGGGCACCGTCAGGCGGGGGCCACCGGTGGGCAATACGCCCGCACCAGGTAGTCCGAGATGTCCCGGACCTCCACGCCCGCCGGGACGACCCGTTGCAGGTTCGCAAGGCACAGCGGACACGCGGTGACCAGCTTCGGGCTCAACGCGGAGAGCTGCTCGACCCTGCGCCGCGCGATCTCCGACGACTTTCCCGGGAAGAGCGTCTCGAGGGGGCCCCCGCAGCAGAACGTCATCCGGCCCGACAGCTCGGGCTCGACCACGTCGACCCCGCCGCGGGCCAAGAGGAGGCGGGGCTGCTCGACGACCCCCTCGTACCTCGCGTAGACGCACGAATCGTGCATCGTGACCGACTCGTGGAGGGGGCCGGTCGCCGTGAGTTGCCGTTCCGTGAGGACCTCGAGGTAGCTCTGGACGGTCAGGTCGAAGCCGTCCACGACCTTCGGGTAGACGCTGCGGAGGATGTTGGTCGTGTGCGGGTCGACGGTGATCAACCGTTTCGCCCCGCTCTCGCGAAGGGTCTTCGCGACATACCGGGCGTGGGCGGTGAACCCGTGGTCGAGGCCTTCGTCGTACGCCAGGGTTCCCGGGTACAGGTCCTTCTCGTAAAGGTACCCGAAAGGGACGCCGGCGGCCCGGAGGAGACGGACGATGTTCCGCAGCCGTTCGTTGTATGCGGTCCGCTCGCTCGCCCGGGTCCGGGCGAGGAACGGGGTGAGGTTGACGACCTTGTTCATCGAGCGGGCGAAGCCGAACAGCCGCGTGCCCCGCCCCTCGTACTTGCCGAGCTGGCGGCTCATCGCGTTGATCGACGGGACCATCTGCCACATCTGGCCCGTGTACAGCACGGTCTCGCCCCCCGGGGCAGGTCGAGCCCCTTCGCCCAGGCCGTGGCGGCGCGCCGCGAGAGCGGGAGCGCGCTCCGACGCTTGCGGAGGTTGTCGCCGAGGATCCCGAGAGTGCTTCCGATAGGTACCGATGACATGCTCCCTCCGAGGTCAGGCCTCCGCCAGGTGGAACTGTTCGCGGTTGAGATGGGTGCGCAGCGTGCGCACGTTCTCCGTGATGTGGACCCCCGCCGGGCAGTTCGACTCGCACATCCGGCAGAGGAGGCAGGAGAAGATCGTCTCCGTCTGCTCCCGGACGGCGGCGGGATTCCCAAGGAGGACGTAGCGGAAGAGGCGTCGGGGAAGCAGTTCGATCCCCAGCGGGCAGAGGGCGGTGCAGACACCGCAATTCATGCAGACGCTCGCGTCGAACTCGCCGCCGCGGCGGACGCGGGCCAGGAACTCCGGGTCCACCCTCATCGGGAGTCCTCCACGAGCTCGTACGGGTAGTAGTCGTCCGTCCGGGGCTTGGGCAGGTCGCGGACCCGTCCGTACCGGCGCATCGCCATCACCCACTTCGTGACCTCGTACGGCGGGCGGCCGAGCGCTTTGGCGATCTCGGGCAGCGTCTTCGGTCCGGCGCGAAGCACCTCGGCGATCCGGTCCTGCTCGACGAGCTCGTCCCGCAAGACCTCCCCGAGGTCCCGGAGGTCGGCCTTTCCCGTCACGTGACCTCCTGGACCAGCGCGTCGATCATCGAGCGCACCTGGTCGTTCGTGTATCCCTTGACCGAGACCGCCTGCTTGGGGCAGACCGGAACGCAGGCGCCCTCCCCTTTGCAGAGGATGCCGTTGATCCGCGCGACCGCCGTGCCCCCGTGATCGGCCTTCTCCACGGCCCCGTAGGGGCACGCAAGGGTGCACGCGTCGCACCAGACGCAGAGGTCGGGGTTGACCTCCGCCACCATCGGGTCGAGGTCCACATATCCCTTCAGCAGGAGGGCGGCGGCCTTCGAGACCGCGGCCATCGAGCTTGTGACACTCTCCGCGAGGTTCTTCGGTCCCTGAGCGGCACCGGCGATGAAGACCCCGTCGACGACCGTCTCCACGGGGCGCAACTTGACGTGGATTTCGTGGAAGAACCCGTCTTTGCCGATGGGGATCTTGAGGACGCGGGCGACATCCCCGTCCTCCCGGGGGACCATACCGGTGACGAGGACGACGAGGTCGGTGCGGAGCTCTACTTCCTCGCCTCCCATCAACCGGTCCTTCACCTTCACGACCAGCTGGCCGCTCTCGGAGGTAACCGTGGGCGGCGCCTCCTCCCCAAAGCGGAGAAAGACCGACCCGTCCCGAAGGGCCCGCTCGTAGATCGCCTCGTACTTGCCGTACGTCCGAATGTCCCGGAAGAGGTGGAACTGGCGGATCGTCGGGTCGATCCCGGCGACGACGGTCGCGATGTGCGAGGTAGCGCTGCAGCAGTACCGTGAGCAGTAGGTGCGGGGGTTCGTGTCGGACCCCTCCTCCCGCGAGCCGACGCAGTACACGTAGGCGATTGAGCGGACCGTCTTGCCGTGGTACTCGAGCCGCGCCGGGTTCTTTGCGAGGAGCTCCTTCAGCTCCGGTAGCGTGACCACTCCCTCCAGTCCAAAGCCAAGCTCTCCGGGCTTCGGAGCGTAGCTCTCGAACCCGGTCGCGACCACGATGCTCCCGACGTTCAGGGAGACCGTTTCTGCGGTCGGGGTCCGGACCTTGACCGTAAAGGAGCCGATGCGTCCGTTCATCTCGGTGAGCTCGGTCCCGATGTACAGAACGATGTTCTCCCGGACCCGGACCTCACGGAGGAGGGTCTCGATGAGCTCCCGACCGTCCTTGTCGTTCGGGAAGACCTTGCCCCAACGGGCGACATGGCCGCCCGGTTCGGAGGACTTCTCGATGAGGTGCACGGAGATCCCGAGGTCGGAGAGCGCGAGCGCCGCCCGCAGTCCGGCGATCCCCGCGCCGATCACGAGGACCTGGGGAATCGTCTCGACCCGCATCCGCTCGAGCGGGGCGGACAGGGCGGTCTTGGCGACCCCGGCGCGCACGAGACGGAGCGCCTTCTCGGTGGCGGCCGCCTTGTCGTGCGTGTGCGCCCAGGAGCACTGCTCCCGGATGTTCACCTGGGTGTACTGGTACGGGTTAAGGCCGCCCCGCTGGGCCATTGCCCGGAACGTCGAGAGGTGCAGCTTCGGGGAGCAGGAGCAGACGACGATCCCGTCAAGCTTCTTCTCCCGGATCATCTGCACCATCGATTCCTGGGCAGAATCCGAGCAGGCGAACATCTCGACGCGGGTCGCGACGACCTCTCCCTGCTTCGCCACCTCCGCGCGGACCTTCTCCGTGTCCACGTAGTCGCTGATGTTGCCGCCGCACTGGCAGACCATCACGCCGATGCGGCGCGGGACCTCCTCGGTCACGTCTTCGCCCCCGGCCGCTTCAGATAGGCGGCGACCTGGGCCGAGGCGGCCTCGGCGTGCAGGATCGTATCCGGGATGTCGCGGACCGCGGCAGCGGAGCCGATCACGAAGACGCCCGGAATGTTGGTCCGGCCCGGCTCGAGCTCTTCGTCCATCTCCTTCACGTAGGAGTACTCGTCCCGGGCCAGGTTGCCCCCTGGGAACAGGCGGAACGCTCCCTGGTTCGGCTGGAGGCCGACGGCGAGCACGACCATGTCGTGCCGCGCGGTCTTCCCGCCTCCTCCGCCTTCGATGTCCTCGTAGTGCACGATCAGGTCGTCGTCGTCGGTCCCTTCGATGCGGGAAACCTTGCCCTTGACGAAGTTGGCGCTCATCGACCGGGTCTGCTGGAAGAACTCCTCGTACCCCTTGCCGAACGCCCGGATATCGATGTAGTAGATCGTCACGTCCGCGAGCGGAAGAGACCCGAGAGTCAGCTGGGCCTGCTTCATCGAGTACATGCAACAGACGCGCGAGCAGAGCCGGTTCCCGGCCTGCTCGTCCCGCGACCCCGTGCAGAGCACGAACGCCACGTTGGACGGGGCTTTCCCGTCCGAGGGACGGACCACGGCGTTGAACGGCCGGGTCGGCGCGAGGATCCGGTCCATTTGGGTGCCGGTGATGACGTTCGGGAAGCGGCCGAACCCGTAGGCGGGTTTCTGACGCGCGTCGAACGGATGGAACCCCGTAGCCAGCGCCACCGAGCCGACGGTGACCGTCTCGTGGCGCGCCCGCTGGTCGAGGTCGATCGCGAACGCCGGGCAGGCGGCCACGCATTCCCGGCACTCGCAACAGACGCCGCAGTCGAGGCATCGGTTGGCGCCGAGGCGAGCTTCGGCCTCGGTCGGGCCCTCCTCGTACTCCGCGAACGAGGCGACCCGCTCGGCGACCGTGCGGCGCTTCGGCTTCACGGGTTCTCGGTGGGTGACGTGGTCGCGGGCCTGGGCGATGACCTTCGCTCGGTCGGCGACCGGTAGCCGCTCGTCGAACCGCACCCCGTCGAGGCTCTGTCCGGTGAGCTGGCGGTCGATGTAGTACGCCGCCCGCTTCCCCTGTCCGACCGCCGCGACGATCATCGAGGGCCCGGTCACCGCATCGCCCCCGGCGAAGACGTAGGGCGAGGAGGTCTGGAGGGTCTCGGAGTTGACCCGAACCGTCCCGTTGCGGTTGAGCTCGAGCTGCGACGCGAAGGGAGCGGTGTCTGCCATCAACCCGATCGCCGTGATCACCACGTCAGTAGGGACGGTCTGTTTCATCGTCTCGTCGAACGTCGGTCGGAAGCGGTGCTCCGAGTCGAAGACCGCCGTGCATCGAACGAGCTCGATGCCGCGGACCTTCCCTTCCTCCCCATGAATCTCATGAACGCCCCAGGAGGTGGTCACGACCACCCCCTCGTCCTCCGCCTCCTGGACCTCCCAGGGGTGGGCCGGTATCTCGCGGGCGGATTCGAGGCAGAACAGCTTGACCGAACGGGCCCCGAGCCGTAGGGCGCTCCGTGCCGAGTCGATTGCCACGTTGCCGCCCCCGATGACGACCACGGACTTTCCGTGAAGGTCCGGGGGTTGGCCGGCGTTAGTCGCGTGCAGGAACTCCATCGAGTCGAGCACGCCGGCGAGCTCCTCTCCGGGGACCGAGAGCTTGCGTCCGCCTTTGTCTCCCGTGGCCAGGAAGACGGCGTCGAACCCTCCCTCCCTGAGGGAGGCGAGCGACGAGACACGGTGGTTCGTCTCGATACGGACCCCGAGCGCGGTGATGTTCTTCAGGTCCCGAGCGAGGACGTCCTTCGGGAGCCGGTAGGACGGGATTCCCCACCGCATGATCCCTCCCGGCTCGCGGTCGCCCTCAAAGACGGTGACGTCGTGGCCGGCGCGGGCGAGGAAGAACGCGGCGGAGAGCCCCGTCGGACCGGAGCCGACGACCGCGACCTTCTTCCCGGTACGTTTCGAGGGGGGTCCGTATTCCGGGTCAGCGTGTAGGCCATAGTACCGGTCGGCCAGGAACCGCTTGACCCCGCGGATCGAGACCGTTCCCTCGAGCCCGGCACGGGAGCACTGCTCTTCACACGGAGCGTAACACGCACGGCTCAGGACCCCCACGAGCGGGGCGTCCTCGAGGTGCTGACGGAACGCCGCGTCGTGCTTTCCGGCGCGGACGAGCGAGACGTAGCCATGCGGTTTTACCCCGGCGGGGCAGGCGAACGTGCAGGGGGAGGTACCGCGACGCGTGATCACCGCCTTCTTGGGCACCGCCTGTGGGAACGCGATGTGGGCGGCGCGGCGGGCGGCGAGGTCGTAGTTGAACTCGTCGGGGACCGCGACCGTACAGGCGACCTCGCAGAGGGCGCAGCCCGTGCACTTCGTCGCGTCGATGAACGTGGGTTTCCGGGTCAGGTGGACCTGGAACCCCCCGCCCTCCTTCGGAACAATGTCGTCGACCTCAGAGTAGACCAGGGTCCGGATGTTGGGATGGTTGTTGACCCCCGCCATCTTGGGCGTGGAGATACAGCTGGCGCAGTCGAGCGTCGGGAAGACCTTGCTGAGGAGGATCATCCGTCCTCCGACGCTCGCCTCCTGCTCGACGAGTAGTACCCGGAACCCCATGTCGCCGAGGGAGAGGGCGGACTCCATGCCCCCGACCCCGGCGCCGACCACCAACACGTCGTAGTCGGCAGAAGGCTTCGGGTCGGCCATCTACGCCGCCATGGCGGGGGCTCGAAGCTCCTCGAGCTCCCGACCGAACTGTTTCATGTGGTTCACGAACGCGTCGGAGCAGACCGAACAGAGGGCACCCATCTTGACGCGGCGCGCATCGGACCCGTTCTGGGTGAGCAGGCTCTGGGCCTGCTCGACCAGACGTCCCGTGCGGGCCGTGCAATCCGGTATGTAGGCACATTCGCCCCCGTCTGCCGCGACGAACACCCCATCGAACCCGACCTCGATGGCATGCGTGATCCACGTCGGATTGATGCCGCTCGAGCACGGCAGAGCGATCACCTGCACGGTCGGTGGGTAATCGAGGTGGGAACTGCCGGCCAGGTCGATGGCCATGTCCGAGATCGCGTTCGTCGAGAACACTAGGATCCTCGGCGGTGGCCGGCGGTCGGGAGAGACGGGCACCGAGGCCCTCACTTGCCGCGCTTTACGTACAGCCGCCAGATCCCGGGTTCGGTGAGCATGCCGAGGTACTGATGCCCGACCTTGGTGGCCCAGAGCGGTATGTCCTGTGTGGTTCCGATGTCGGACGAGATCACTTCCATGACCCCGGCCAACGGGACGCTTCCCATCGCTCGCTTGGCGTCGAGGAGCGGGCCCGGGCAAGCGGTCCCGCGAGCGTCTACGACCTTGTCGACCTTTAGGCTCTTCAACTCGTCCACGTTCATTCTCTTCTTCCTGGTTATTCAACCGGTGACGGGCACGGGGAGGCGGACCCGCCGGGATTCACGAGCCCGACGTGTCTTCGAAGGGGTTGTAGGCCCCGCGCCAAGAGCGGGGTGGCCTGGGCGGAACCGTGCCTCCGCGAGGAGGGCTCGTCGGACGAGCTCGCAGCTCTCCGAGAGAACGGGACTGCGAAGGGCATAGCGGACCTCTCGGCCGTCCCGTTGTGCCCGGACGATACCTCGGTCCCGCATCACGCGCAAGTGCTGCGAGGCGTTCTGCAGGGAGAGGTTCAAACCATCGGCGATCTCGGTGACCGTGTTCGGACCCCGCCCGAGCAGGTCCACGATCATGAGTCGCTTCGGATTGGCGAGCACGCGGATGGTGTCGGCCTCGAGCTCGAAGCCTTCGATGTCGACCCCCGTGATCGGGGCCCGACGGCGAACGGTCATCGACATCGGAGCGTTCAGATGAACAGAGTCATCCGGCTTCGGTCGGCCGCGTCGATGAACGTGCCGACGTTGGCGTACTCGATTCCCGGGATCAGCTCTTCCTTGTGGATCCCCATGAGGTCCATCGACATCGTGCACGCGATGAAGCGCACGCCTTGTTGCTGAGCCGACTGGATGAGGTTCGGCAGGCTCATGACGTGCTTCTTCCCCATCTCCTTCTTGATCATCCGGGTCCCGAGCCCACCCATCTTCATCTTCGAGAGCTGCAAGTGGTCCGGTCCGCGGGGCATCATGCGACCGAACATTCCTTCGGTCATGGTCTTCTTCCCCTCGACGTGGACCGGCCCTCCGACACGGAGGACGTTGAGCCCCCAGAACGTGAAGAAGATGTTCACGGGCAGGTCCATCGCCGCGGCGCCGTTCGCGATGATCATCGCGGCGAGGACCTTGTCGAGGTCGCCAGAGAAGACCACCATGGACAGACCGCTCGGGGCCGACTCGGACGCGGCCGGGCGTTCCGTGGGAAGCCCGAGGTCCTTGGGCATGGTCGATTGGGTTGTAGCTGCGGTTGCTCCCGACATTTCTTAACTCCTAGGTTGGTTCCATTCTCCTGTAATTGCTCACTTGCAGGATGATGCAATCATGCAACGGAGGGGTTAATACTCTCAGTCAGGCCGGTTCCACCTCATCGGTGGGGCCGCCCCCCTTCGGAGCTGCGACCCGACTCCCACGGGGCTCGAGGGGGACGTAGGGGCGTCCGACGCAAGAAAGTCATACTGGAGTGATTGTACGACGGGACATGGCAGTCCCTCCGTACGGGTCCCAGTTCGGCGCCCCGCCCATGGCCTCATCGATGGTCGCTCCCCCCGCCCCGTTGATCAAGCCTACCGCGGCGTTCATCCTCTCGCTGATCGGAGGGATCCTCATCCTCCTCTGGGGACTCGTTCTCTTCGCAATCGGGGTCGCCATATCGAGCTTCGTCTTCGGCGGCGGCGTTCTCGTCATCGGGGGGGTCGAGATCGTCTGCGGGCTGATCATCATGATCGCCGGGATCCTCCTCTACGTGAACCCGGAGCAGCACACCATGTTCGGGGTGCTCGTTGTGGTCCTCTCGATCGTCAGCCTGATCGGATTGGGGGGACTCCTCCTCGGGTTCATCCTGGCTCTGATCGGGGGGATCCTTGGGATTACGCACAAACCCACTCCTCCCGCCCCGACCGTCGTGTATGTGCAGCCTCAACGGGTTTGTCCGAAGTGCGGACGGGCGGCGGGCCCGGGGGTCCAGTTCTGCGCGTTCTGCGGGAACCCGCTCGGCTAACACCGGGTGCCGTGTCCCCTGCCGCCGGGTCGTCGCGCGCGACGCGCCTTTCGAGACGACGCGTGCGTTACACCGTAACGACGATCTTTCCTCGCGCGTGCCCTTCCGCCAGATACCGGATAGCGTCCGGGACTTGGTTCAAAGGGTAGCGCCGGTCGATCACCGGTGTCACCTTCCCGCCCTCGAGGAGCTCCTGAAGGGCCAGCAGGTCGCCCTTCTTGATTGACGCTACGAAGAACTTCGTTCTCGGCCCGACGATGCGCGCCCCCAGCAGGACCCTGAGCAACCGGCGGAGCACAGAGCCTATCGATCCGGACCCGGCACCGACCGCCAGCAGGATTCCCTGGGGATTGAGAGCGCGCCGGTAGTCTGCCAGGGAGTGATTGAGTTGGGTGTCGAGAATGACATCGTAGCGCTGGCCGCTTCGGGA
The DNA here is from genome assembly GCA_963735185.1 of uncultured Thermoplasmata archaeon. Taxonomy (GTDB): domain Archaea; phylum Thermoplasmatota; class Thermoplasmata; order Lutacidiplasmatales; family UBA184; genus Lutacidiplasma. The sequence continues at coordinate 723,729 of CAVTJV010000007.1, read as the reverse complement.
GAAATCCTCTCGCGAGTAATCGAAGACTCGGTCGGCGCCGAGTGACTTGACCAACTCCACGTTCTGGGTGCTACAGACGCACGCCACCTCTGCGCCGAGCGATTTGCCGATCTGCACCGCGAAGGTGCCGACGCCCCCGACGCACCATTGATCAAGACCCGCTGGCCCGACCGGACCTGCGCTTTATCGCGGAGGCCCTGAAGGGCGGTGACCGCCGCTACGGGTACAGCCGCGGCCTGTTCGAACGTCAGCGCCGCCGGCTTCCGCACGACCTGGGTCTGGTCGGCCACGGCGTACTCCGCATAGGCGCCCCGGCCTACACCGAATACCTCGTCCCCCACGTGTAAGTCCGTGACGTTCTTGCCGACCGCCTCGACCCGACCGGCCAGGTCGCCGCCGAGTCGCCCCACCTTCGGTCGGAAGAATCCCTGCCCTCTACGGAAGATGAATGGTGGCTTCAGCGAGTGGCGGTCGCTCGGGTTAACGGAGGCCGCGCGCACCCTCACCAGCACTTCGTTCTCGTCCCGGAACACCGGGAACGGTACCTCCCGGAGTTCGAGGACATCCGGGGACCCGTAGCGTTCCAGGACCCAGGCCTTCATCGTACCCTGCGGGCCGGCGGTCGGAGTCGACACCTCGTGCACCGTCCCGGGGAGGTAGGGGGAGTATTCGAGCTCTCGGAGGGGAAACCACCGGACCGTCCAAGACCCTCGCGCCTGCGTGGCTCGAGACCGTCGTTCTTCCGCGACAAGTCGGCGGAAGAGGTCCGAGCGGGAACGGCGGAAGATCTTCACCCCTTCCCATGCCCGACCGGGACGACCGCGACCTCCCACTCAAAGCCGCGGAATCGAGACCTTAAGCCAACCGGCGCTAGGAGGGTCATCGCGACCGAGGAGCCCCGCTGTGACGTTCTCGTTGATCGGCAGCGTTGCCGAGTTCATCACCACCGTCCTGACAACGGTCGGCCTCCCCGGTCTTTTCGCGCTAATGGTCGTCGAAAGCTTCGGGTTGCCTCCCGTACCCTCCGAGATCATCCTTCCGTTTACCGGCTTCCTGGTGGCGGAGGGGACGTTCTCGCTCGGAGGCTCGCTCGTGGCCGCTCTGGCCGGGGGTCTGGTGGGCTCCTTCGCCGCCTACGCGGTCGGTCGCTTGTGGCGCAAACGCATCACGGGATTCGGTTTCGGGCGTCTGCGGCTGGAACCCCGACACCTCGAGCGGATGGACCGGTTCTTTGCCCGCAGAGGGGAGCTTACGGTCGCCCTCGCGCGGCTCGTACCCGTGGTGCGGGCCTACATCTCCTATCCTGCCGGAACGGCCAAGATGCCGCCGGTCCGTTTCGGAGTGTACACCCTGCTCGGCGCGATTCCCTTCACCGTCGCGCTGGTGTACGCGGGGATGGTGCTTCAGTCCAACTGGATGGCCGTCTCCTCGTCCTTCCGCTACATGGACATCCTTCTGGTCGCCACCGTGCTCTTCGTGGCCGTCTACCTACTCCTCCAGATCGTCGGCGTCTTCGGGCCCGGTTGGCCACCGCGTCGGGCCCCCCGCCCGCCGACCGACCTAACGGTCTCCCAGACCAAATGACCTCCCGGATGAGCGCAACCGGGGGAGGCGCCCCCTCGTCCGTCCCCTGGTCCCCCTTTCCCCACAGGGTGCCCCGTCGTCCGGGCAATCTCCGGATTCCGTGGGACCCGAACGCATCGGCGCGGTCCCGTGCCGCAGGGTAGGCCGACCACAATTTTATCTTCCGGAAGTCGGTCCGCGTTCGAGGAAACCATGGCCGTACATGAATTGAAACTGCCAACGTGGTACCGCGTCCTCGCCATCGTCGTCGGCGTCATGTCGATCGTGCTCGCCCTGATCGTGTTGGTCTTTCCAGTGCTCGCCGTCTGGCTCCTCATCTACATCCTCGCCTTCGCGCTGCTGATGATTGGCATGGACCGGCTGGTCGCGGGGATAACGGGTCACCCGTTCGGACCGATGATGGTGACGGCGGGTATGGTCGGCGCGTCGGACGCCAGCAAGTCAACGGGGTCGGCTCCGGGCCAGGGTGCGCCTCCGAAGCCCTGATACCGAACCGCCCGTCCACTGCCGTCGAGGGGCGTTCGACCGTTCCGCAGCCTGCGGACCAGCACGGTTTCGTCGGTGCCCCGGGATAGGACCGCGGAACGCGGCAGTCCCAGCTGCAAAGCCCAGCCTTGCGGAAGCCTTGCCCGGTCCGTGCCGTGGATTCGGCCCTCCTGCCCGCAGGTCGATCGCTATCGAGGGTAGATGAGCAAAGGGATTTCTGTGGGCAAACCCTCGCTCGGACCATGGCGTACGCCCTTGAAGACGCACAAGAACTCCGCCTGGAGCCTAGCGTAGATCAGTGGTACCGAGCACTTCTAGAAACCACCGGTGTCCCCGCCAAGGAGTACCTGGACGGGCTCCACCAATTCTCCCGTCACTCGAACACGCATCCGAAGGAGCTCCTCCAGATGGCGGACGAGTCTCGCAAGACGCTGATCGAACGGTTCCGGAAGGATGAGGAATCTCACGGCCGCGACCCGCGGACGAGTCTTGCGGCCGTGCGCAGCTGGATCGAGCACAAGAAGGGAATCGAGCAGAAGAAGGGACGATAAGCTCGAGTTCGCCTCCGTCTCCGCATCGTCGTGGGTCGTTGATGGGCGGCAACGCGATCCATGCCCGATCGGGAGGGGCGTGCGGGACCGCCGACGCAACGCGCCGTCGCGTCCCAAGCGGAAATCCACCCCTGCCGGAGCCGTGCGGTGGGAGGAAGATGCGAGCGGTCAAGTACATGATTCTCGTAAGGTGAAAGCCGTGAACGGTCCGTTCTCTGGCTACTGGAATAGCTACACCTCTGGTCCGCCGCTCCGTTCCTCGCGCGAGGGGGGCACTTCGCCTACGGAGGTGGCCCATGTGATCATCGCCTTCCTCGTCCTCACATTCGACTTCGTCCTTCTGTACGGGGGGCTCGCGGTCTACGACATCGACACCGAGCTCGTCCTCATCGCGGTCGCGGCGACCGCCGCGCTTACGGGATTCGTGGCTCACGAAATGGCGCACAAGGTATCGGCCCAGCGGCGCGGGTACTGGGCCGAGTTCCGACTCTCGGTCGTCGGGCTCATCGTCTCGGTGATCACCGCCGCGTTCGGATTCCTGTTCGCCGCTCCTGGCGCCACGATGATCGGGGGAGACGCGGACACCGACGACATGGGTCACATCAGCCTTGCCGGACCCGCCACGAACTTCGTCTTTGCGGTGGTCTTCCTCACCGGAGCGTTCCTCGCCACCGCCGTTCCCGACGGGGGATTCCTTTCGTTCATCCTCCTCTTCCTGGCGTACATCAGCGCCTGGTTCGCCGCGTTCAACATGATCCCGATCGGCCCGCTCGACGGGCGCAAGGTGTTCCGTTGGAGCGGCGCCGTCTGGGCCGTATGCTTCGTCGTGTTCGCGGTGCTGGCGGGCATACTGTTCTACATCGTCAACTACGCGCCTCTGCCTACCCTGTAGGCGGGCATCACCGCCACCCGTCGGGGTGGCCGGGGTTACCAGGTCCCCCATTGACGGCGTACGTCCATCAACCTCGATTCCCCGCCCCGACGGGCACGCATCCCGCAATCAGGAAGGCATGACCATCCGGGTCATTCGAACCACTCTAAGCGAGCGGTTTTGGGAGACCTAATACCGTATCGACACTCCCGCGAAACCGAGCGATGGAACCACCGGCGAAGAGAATGCTCACCGAGCTGGAGGGATACGACCTCCTCCGCCAGTATCGGATCCCGACGCCCGAGTACCGCCTGACCCATACTCCGGACGAGGCGGTCACGGCGGCCCAGGGCATGGGCTTCCCGGTGGTGATGAAGGTGGTCTCCTCCGACGTCATCCACAAGAGCGATGCCGGGGGTGTCGTGGCGAGGGTCGCCAACGAACAGGAAGTGCGAACGGCGTTCTCCGACATCAGTCGCACCGTCCCGCAACGGGTTCCCGGAGCGCGGGTCGACGGGATCGCGGTCGAGCAACAGCTCGAGAACGGCCTCGAGTTGATCGTCGGCGGTCGGACGGACGCTTCGTTCGGCAAGGTCATCACGTTCGGCATCGGCGGTACGCTCGTGGAGCTCCTGCGGGACGTGGCGATACGGGTCCTTCCCCTCACGGACGACGAGGTCCTCTCGCTCGTCCACGAGATCCGCGGCTACCCGCTCATCAAGGGATATCGCGGGCAGGACCCTCGGGACGAGGAGGCGCTCGTGGGCCTCCTGCGAACGATCTGTCGCATGTTCGAGGAACGCAACGACATCGTCGAGTTCGACATCAACCCCGTCCTTCTCTTCACGAAGGGGGTCTGCGCGGTCGACGCGCGGTTCTACGTGGTCCCTGCGATGGCCGGGGTCGAAGGGGCCGCCGGCGCGACCCCGACGACGGCGGAGGAAGAGAGACCCCTCTCGGCCGACTTCTTCTATCCCAAATCGATCGCCGTCGTCGGAGCCTCGCCCAACCCGGAAAAGGTGGGGTACGCCCTCATGCGGAACCTCCACGATTTCCCCGGGAAGCTCTACGGTGTCAACCCGCTGGCCCAGCCCATCCTCGACCACGAAGTGTACCCCTCGCTTTCCGCGATCCCCGGCGGAGTCGACCTCGTCTTGGTCGCCGTCCCGGCCCATCTGGTCCCCGACATTGTCGAGGAGGCCGGACGCGTGGGCGCCCGTCTCGCGGTGGTCATCACCGCGGGGTTCCGGGAGATCGGGGGCGACGGAGCCGACCTGGAACGTCGACTGGTCGAGAGCGCGACCCGAGCGAACGTTCGGATCATGGGTCCCAACTGCCTGGGGATGATCCTGCCGCACCGGAAGATCAACGCAACCTTCGACCCGGCCTCGCCCCGCCCCGGTCCCCTCGCGTTCATCTCGCAAAGCGGGGCCATCATCTCGACCATGGTCGACTGGAGCCTACGAGAGTCGCTGGGGCTCTCGGCGGTCATCAGTGTCGGGAATCAGGCGGACCTCACGTTCTCCGATTACCTGCGCTTCGCCGAGGCGGACCCGGACACGAAGACGATCATCCTCTATATCGAGGAGATCCGGGACGGACGTACGTTCCTCCAGGTCGCCCGCAGCATCCGCGACCGAAAGCACATCGTCGCCCTCAAGTCGGGCAGCTCGGCGAAGGGTCACGCGGCCGCCTCTTCCCACACGGGCTCACTCGCCGGCAGCCACCAGGTGTACCGAGCCGCCTTCCGTCAATCGGGGATCATCGCCGTCGACTCGCTCAAGGAAGCCTTCCAGACGGGGCAGCTCCTCGCCTCCGAGGATTACCCCGCGGGGAAGCGGACCGTCGTCCTCAGCAACGCCGGGGGGTTCTGCGTGCTCGCTTCCGATTACGCGGAGAAGTACGGCCTCGAGCTAGCGGAGCTCCCGAAGGACGTCCTCGAGGAGCTGGACGGCATGCTCACCGCCGAGTGGAGCCACGAGAACCCGATGGACGTAGTGGGGGACGCCCACGCGGACCGGTACGCGCGGGTCTTCGACCTCCTGAGCCGTCGGGAGGAGTTCTGGGACACCGCGTTCATCATCGCGGTCCCGACGACCTCGCTCGACCCGCGCGAGCTCGCTCAGGAGATCGTTCGCTTCTCGAAGAGAACGGCCAAAATGGTCGTGTGTTGCCTGCTCGGCGGGGATAGCATGCAGAGCGGCATCAATGCAGTGGCCGCCCACCATATTCCGAACTTCGACGAGCTCGAGGAAGCGTTCCGTACGGTCAGCCACGCCGCGAGCATACCGCCTGCACCCCCACCGGTCGGAGAAGCCGCCACCGCGGCACTTCCCCCCTCTCCGAAAAGGTGAGTCGCTCCCCCTCTTGAGAGGGCTTCGGCGCGGTTGTCGGGACATGCTAACGTGCCGGGACTGGGTATCCGACCCAATCGTCGACTCTCCACTCCGGCACGTGAGGGGTCGATCGGCGTGATAGGACGGCGAGGCGCGCGACCCTCCTCACCGAAGAGAGTTTGTGCCCGGTTCTTCATCCGAAAGGGGCGGTGGGACCTCCCAGTCTCGATGCGCGCCAAAGATCTTCCCCGTAGCGTGGCCCGCGTAGGAAGGGGCTGAGGCGGAGCGGGAAACAACGTGACCGCGGGTCCTCTTCCTCGGTCCGGCCCTCCGACGATGCCCCCGCCCCTCCTGCCGGGGCTCTCCGATAGCGAGGCAAGTTCCCGATTGCTGAAGTGGGGACCGAACGAGCCCGTCCCCACCAAGCGGGGGGGCCCACTGTGGCAGACGTTGGTCCATTTCGTCAATCCCTTGACCATCATCCTGCTCGTCGCAGCCCTCGTCTCGTTCCTGCTCGGGAGCCAGGCCGACGCGACCATCATCGTCGCGATCGTGGTCCTCAGCCTGGCCCTCAGCTACTACCAGACACGCCAATCCCACCGGGCCGTCGAGGAGCTCCGCGCCCGGGTAACGCTCACGGCCACGGTCTACCGCGGGTCGTGGAAGGAGGTCCCCCGACGCGACGTTGTTCCGGGGGACGTCGTCCATCTCTCGGCCGGCGACTTGGTCCCGGCGGACGCCTGGCTCCTCGAGGAGCGCGACCTCCACGTCCAGGAGGCGGCGCTGACCGGCGAATCGGTCCCGGCGGAGAAGTCCGTCCCGGCGACCGTGGACCTGACGAGGTTGGCGGGGCAGCCGATGGTCCTGGGAGACCCCGGGGCGGTGTTCCAGGGGACGTCGGTCCTGGGCGGGACCGCCACGGCACTGGTGGTCAGCACCGGGGACCGAACCGCCTTCGGAAAGGTGGCCTCCCAGCTCGCCGGTCGGCGCCCCGAGACGGAGTTCGAGCAAGGCATCGGCCGGTTCAGCCGGCTGATCTCCGAGACGATCGTGCTGCTGGTCCTGTTCATCGTTCTGGCCGGCATCATCCGGGGGACGGACCCGCTCGAGACGCTGCTGTTCGCCCTCGCGCTCGCCGTCGGTCTCACCCCGGAGTTCCTTCCGGTCATCCTGACGATTACCCTCTCTCGCGGCGCGGTCCGGATGGCCCGGAAGAATGTCATCGTAAAGAACCTCGAATCGATCCAGAACTTCGGCAGCATCGACGTCCTCTGCTCGGACAAGACCGGGACGCTCACCCGGGGCGTGATGACCCTGGAGGCGTCGCAGGATTGGAGCGGGTCCGCATCGCCTCGACCTCTCGCGCTCGGCAAGACCAATAGTCGGTTTCAGACCGGGCTCGCCAATCCCCTCGACCAGGCCCTTCTCGATGCCCCCGGGTCGGGCGCGTCCGGGGAAGTCAAAGTTGACGAGGTCCCCTTCGATTTTGACCGCCGTCGGCTCTCGGTCGTGGTCGAGGCGGCCGGGCAGCGAACCCTGATCACCAAGGGAGCCCCGGAATCCGTGCTCCCGTGCTGCATCTCGGTCGAAGACTCGGGGGGCGTTCGGCCCCTCGATCCCGCTGCGCTCACGCAGGCCGAGGCGACGTATCAACGGGCGAGCGAGTCGGGACAACGGTGTCTCGCGGTAGCCTATCGCAACGTGCCGTCCCAGCCCCGCTACGATGCCACTGACGAGCGAGGGCTGGTCCTGGCCGGGTTCCTGCTGTTCGCGGACCCTCCGCTCGAAGAGGTCGGGGCGACGCTGGAGGCCCTCCGGCAGGACGGGATCGAGGTAAAGATCCTCACGGGCGACAACGAAGCCGTCGCCCGACATGTGTGCCGCCAGGTCGGGATGGAATCCGAGCCCCTTCTGTTGGGGAGCGAGCTCGACCAGCTCTCCGATTCCGCCTTGCGGGCTCGGGTGGCCGGAGTCCACGTGTTCGCGCGGGTCTCCCCGGCCCAGAAGACTCGGGTCATCCTGGCGCTCCGGAGCGTGGGCCGCGTGGTGGGGTACATCGGGGATGGGGTGAACGACGCCCCCTCGATGCACGCCGCGGACGTGGGCATCTCCGTGATGGCGGCCGTCGATGTCGCCCGCGAAGCGGCCGACGTGATCCTGCTGAAGCGGGACCTCCGCGTGCTGCACGACGGGATTGTCGAGGGCCGGCAGGCCTTCGGGAATGTGATCAAGTACATCCTGATGGGCACGAGCTCGAATTTCGGCAACATGTTCAGCATGGCGGGCGCGTTCCTGTTCCTTCCGTTCCTCCCGATGCTCCCGCAACAGATCCTGCTGAACAACTTCCTCTACGACATGACCCAAACCACGATTCCGACGGACAACGTCGACCCGACGCTCACCCGGAAACCGCGTCGTTGGGATATCGGCCTCATCCGGAACTTCATGGTCCTCGCCGGACCCGTCAGCTCGATCTTCGACTTCCTGACCTTCTATCTCCTCCTGACCCTCCTCCCGGGAAGTCAGGTCGGGTTCCACACCGGCTGGTTCATCGAGTCACTGGGAACGCAGACCCTGGTCGTCTTCATCATCCGTACGACGGGGAATCCGCTCCGGAACCTGCCGAGCCGGCCGCTGACCGCTGCGGTGCTCGGCGTGGTCGCGTTCGGCTGGGTATTGCCGTACACAGCGCTGGGAACGGTGCTCGGGTTCGCTCCCCTCCCACCGGTGATGCTGCTCCTGATCGCTGGGGTGACGGCCGCGTATCTGGTGCTGATGGTCGGGGTGCGGTCCTATGTGATGCGCCCCCTAACGGAGAACCCGCCTCTGCGTGCCAACCCGCGGATGGCGTCCCCCGTCTGAGAGCTCTGCTTCGAGCTTCCGAGCCAGCCGGTCGAACTGAGCTCTCTGGGCGGGGGCTGTTCCTCGACGCGGCGGTGCCGCATCGCCACGAGCGTGAGATGCGGCAGACAGATATGGATTGACGCCGTCCCATCACCGATAGCCCGGAAGGGCGACAGAATTGAAGGGATTCGAACCGCCGGATCTGTTCGACCCTCGCACGTCGGTGATACTGTGCGGGAGTAGCCGCTCCCTCCTGCGCTGGGTCGCCTACGCCTTCGTGGCAGACCATCCCGCTGGTTTCCTCTGGGGTCACGTTCGGATGCAGGGCGAGGTTTTCGAGGATTCGGATATCTTGAAGACCCAGCTCCTCCCCCCGGAGCGGCTCATCATGGTCTCACCCGGTGAGCTCGCGCGCGACGAGCTCGCCGGCAATGTGGCGCTCGGGGGCCTCATGCGGTCCGAGGCGGAACGGGAGCTCGTCCACCGATTTGCCGACTTCTTGCGCCTACCCGCACAGACCCAGGACCTGATCTCCCGTCTGCCCCGGGAGGGCCCGTCACCGGTCTTGGTCCTGTCGGGGGGTCAACGCCTCGCGGCTCTCTACTCGTTGGAGGCGGTGGGCCCGACGGTCCGATCAATCGTCCAGTTCGGGGGGTCCATGCTCATGACGTGGGCCGAAGCCCCGCCGGAGGGTCGGCTCGAGTTCGAGCGCATTCTCCACGTCAGGGGCTATGAACCGTCGAAATGGAGGGAAGCCCTCCTTACGGTGGAGAAGGGATGGCCCACCGGTCCTCTCCGGACCGGCGCGGAACTCCGTCTCTGCGATGTACCTCCGGTAGCGACGGTCCTCGGCAGGACCCTGTAATCTCTCCTCGCGCGACAATCCGGGTCGGTTCCGTAATCGTGGGTCGCGTCCCCCTGCAGGACCGCGGCCTTTCGACACGGCCCTCACCGATACGCGGATTCCGCTCGGTCGGAAGTCTTGAGGCAGGGATTCGAAGAGACGGGGGGATCGGATGGATTATGTCGGAGAGGGTCTTTGAGCCCTCCTCCGCTCCGGGAGGGGAACCCACCCCTTGGACAACCCAGTCATCGGAAAACGTGGGCGAACGAGGAGAAGGACCCGAACTTACGCAGAGAGCCCATTGATCGAGGCGCGCCCGGGTGTTGGTGTCGATGGATATCTACATATAGTGTGTTGACCTTCATCGACATGATGGCGTCGTCCAAGCCCGAGACCGGCCTCGTCGGTCGGCTCGGAAGATTGACCGACTCGGATGGGGACTCCTGCCTGCCGCGCTACCAGAAGATGGGGAGCGATATCGTAAAGACAAGGCAGTTCGCGGCGACCCTCGCGCGCGCCCGAGCACTGGCCGATGAACAGCGGCTTACTGTCGTAGCAATCCTTCGTCGTGAGGGAGAGCTCTGCGGGTGCGAGATCCAGGCGGCCCTGGGGATCACGCACGCGACGGTCAGTCACCACATGTCGATACTCACCTCGGCCGGCTTAGTGAACGCCGTCCGCCGAGGGAAGTGGATGTACTATCGACTGATCCCCGGAGCGATCCCGGAGGCTGTATGAGCGGACCCGAGGAAGGGGAGGAGGTCATCCGTCAGTCCGTCCGAGAGCGGTACGGTGGCCTCGCCCGCGAAGGAGGGAGTAGTTGTTGCGGCGATGGCGAGTCTTCGTGCGGAGGTTCCTCTCGTGAATTGACCTCACCAAGAGCCGCAACGGGGTGTTGTGCCGGGGGTTACACGGATTCTGAACTGGCGAGTTTACCCGAAGGGTCGAATCTCGGTCTGGGATGCGGGAATCCGACCCAGCTCGTCCCCCTCCGTCCCGGTGAGGTGGTGCTCGACCTCGGCAGTGGTGCCGGCGTCGATTGCTTCCTCGCCGCGAAGAAGGTAGGCCCTTCGGGTCGGGTGATCGGCGTAGACATGACGCCCGAGATGGTCTCCCGCGCCCGCGGTCTCGCCCGCTCGAGCGGACGGACCAACGTCGAGTTCCGTCTCGGCGAAATCGAGCACCTCCCCGTGGAGGATGCTTCGGTCGATGTCGTCCTTTCGAACTGTGTAATCAACCTCGTTCCCGACAAGGGGCAGGTCTATCGCGAGGCGTTTCGAGTCCTGCGGCCCGGCGGGCGGCTCGCGGTCGCGGACGTTCTCGCGACACGTCCCATTTCCGAAGGAATGCGGAACGACCCGGACCGGTGGGCCTCTTGCTCTTCAGGAGCGTTGACCGTGCAAGAGGTCACGGACCGTTTGCGCTCGGCGGGGTTCGAGGCCATCGAGGTCTCGGTTCTCGCAGGGGATCCGTCGGGGGGGTCTCTGCGCGCCCAGGATGAGATCGGGGTCGTGCCGGGCGAGGTTCGTGCCACGAAACCGGGAGGTCCCCACCCTTGACGGAAGCCAAGGTCGTTCTGTTCATCTGTGTCGGGAACTCCGGCCGTTCGCTGATGGCCGAGGCAATGTTCAACGCCAACCCCCCGGAAGGGTGGACCGCGATCTCAGCTGGAACGAGTCCAGCATCGTCCGCGAACCCACGGACGGGACCGATGCTTCGGGAGATCGGATTGGACCTCCCTCTACATCCACCGCAGCTGTTGACCCCGGAGATGATGACTCAAGCCCGTGTCCGGGTAACGATGGGGTGCCTCGATGACGCGAGCTGCCCGGCACGCCTCAAGACTCTCGAATTACGAGACTGGGCCCTCCCCGACCCTGCGCACCTGGACGAAGACGGCTTCCGTCGGGTCCGCGACCGGATCGTCGGGCTCGTGAAGGGCCTCCGGACCGAGCTCGTCATCACGGATCGTCGTGCGGCCGCACTTCCCGGGAGCCACCCTCGGTGAATCCATCGCTCGGGAAGCGGTTCCTCGCCGAAAGCATAGGAACTGCCCTCCTGGTCGGGATCGGCACCGGGGCGATCGTTCTCGCAGCCCGATCCGGAGGCGTGCCGCAGTGGGAGCTTGCGGTTGCGTGGTTCTTCGCGGTCCTCGTTCCCATCGTCCTGTTTGTCGGGGTCTCGGGCGCCCACCTCAACCCGGCGGTGACCCTGGGACTCGCCGCCAGCGGACGGATCGGGTGGGCAGAGGTGCCGGAGTATGTCCTCGGCCAGTTCGTCGGCGCCTTCGTGGGTTCGGCACTCGTCGCCGTCACGTTCGGAACCGGGGCCCATCTCGGTAGTACACTACCGTCGACGAATGCCGTGACGGTGTTCGGGGGAGAAGCCGCGTTCACCGCGGCGTTGGTGGCGGCGGTCTTCGTCCTCGCCGACCGAGGAGAGGGACACTTCCGGTGGCGCCTCGCCTTGCCACCCTTGGTCGTTGGAGTCTCCACGTACGTTATCGGACCGCTGACGGGGAGTTCCCTCAATCCCGCGCGCACAATCGCGCCCGCCGTGCTTTCCGGGTCGTTCGCGGACCTTTGGGTCTACCTGGTCTCCGTTCCCCTCGGAGCCCTCATCGTTGGGCTCACGTGGCGGCCGAAATCGGTCGACCGCAGAGACCGCGGGCCGGGTCGTCTTGAAGTAGACCGATGAGGCCGATCCCTCCCCGGCGGTAACTCCACCCCTTTCCGGGAGGCAGATTCGGACCCCCCGAGGGTTCGAATGTCGTGGAAGACGCTCCGGATAGATCCGCCTATAGGCTCATCCGGTCGACCGGGGGAAGGTCATAGGCAGCCAAGCCCGGTCGATGGTCCGACAAGCTTCACCAAAGCCCGAGCAGGAGAAGTCTTGATTCCAATTGAAACAATGGTCCAGCGTGCTCGCGGATCCCCCCACGACGATTACCGTGCCAACATCGGTCGCCCGACGGCTCCGACTTTACAAAACGGGAGGTCGAACCTATGCGGAGGTCCTGGCCGACCTCATGGACGCTGTTCCACCGCAGTCGTTCCTCGAGCGGGCCGTGAAGGAGCTCGGACGACCTGCCGTGCCCTATCCCGAGGTCCGCCGGCGATTGGGACTCGACCGAGCCTAGATGGCGCTGGTCACATTCTCTCCCGAGGCGATTGCTTCGTTCCGGCGGCTCCCCCCTGAGATTTGGAGCCGCTTCGACGAGATTCTGCTCGGATTCGGATCCTCCGTACGCCTTCGCCTGCCCGGTCCCTATCCCGTTCACCAACTCGAGGGTTCTCCGAACCTTTGGACGTTGAGAATCGGCGGCTTCCGGGGCATCCCCCGATGGGACGGCCATGAGGTCCGGTTTGTCCGGTTCGGATCCCGAGGAAGGGTGTACCAACGGCTGCCCAAGTGATGCGGGCCCGATCGCGAGCCGTCGGAACGCGGGTTCCCAAGTCGGAAAAGAAGCCCCGAAGATTGGAGGGGGGATTCGAACCCTCCGGGGGTTCAAGCTACGGTAAGTTCCGGGCGTTTCGGCTCACAAACGCTTCGGCGCCGGGCCATACACGAAGGCAATCTCGGCCGTCGCAAGCTTCCGGAATGCTTTGACCCGAAGACGGATGAGATACGAATCATAGAGGAGCTTCTCGATCGGGTCCCAGAGCATCACCCAGACGACGGTGATCACGATGAGGTACGCGAGCTCTGTGAGGTACGCGGGACCCAGCAGTGAGGTGTTGATGGAGAGGTATCCCGCGACCAGCCCCGCGATGAGCACCACCGGGATGGCGAACCGGAGTGAGCCCATCCCCTCGGTCCGGTTCACATCCTTTGCCAGGACTGCCGATTCGGCCTCCACGGCGAAGTAGCGCTTCATCCGAGCTCGGATGCTCTCTTCTTCCTCCGGTCTCAGGGGTGCGGACCGGAACGCCATGGTCAGCTCGACACTCGGCTTGCGCCGATCGAGGCGCACGGTATCCAGCAAGAACCTCGCCACGGATCCGTTGAGCATCGGTTCGGCATGCGGATAGGTGGGAACGGTCTCCTGGTCGAATAGCGAGCTGGGGTCCTTGAACTCCAGCCTCACCTTTCCGGGCGACCGCTCGAAAGGGATGAGCTCCTCCTGGATGATCCGGGCGTTCTTTTCGACCTGCCGTCTCCGGCGGGACTTTGCTGGCGGTGCGCTCAAGGCCGGGGCGATGGCCACCGACCGTAATTAGGGTCAGCATACGGTTGACCGCATGTCCTAGAGGGCTGGCCTCCCATCACTTGCAAGCGAATCCGACACCGGTACGGTGGCAGAATCACCTCCCCCTGCTTGATTTGGATTAAGGGCGGTTCGAAGTACCCCTGTGCGCACACGCAACCATATGGCGAAGAGGACGCGGGGAACAAGGATGGCTGCGGCCGTAAGACGCGCCGCGAAGGGAAAGGGCGGAAAGGGAAGGGTCAAGAACCGGGCGGCCGGCCGTCACATCATGAAAACCTAAGGCCACCGTTCGAGATTGCTAACGCCGGTGAAACCCACCGGTAGGCAAGGAAAGCGCGAGCATCCGGCCAGGGAGCGGGGACGTCCGCCATCACCGAAGGACCCCGATCGCTAGCCGGGTGCGATGACCCGTAGGGCGAGTCCAGTCAATCCACGAAGGATGTCCCTCGACTACAGACTGCGTGGGCCGGGTCGCCTTGAAGTAGAATGATAAGGCCGACCCTGCCCGCGGGAAACCCCCCTTCTCCGGAGGGGGCATGCGAGCCCCCGGGGATTCGAACATCATGAGGTGTGCTTCCAGCGGAATATGAATTGTACTTGGTTCCGAACCGATGAGAGCAGTTGACTCCTCTGCCTCCGACCGAAAGTTCTTGGAGGCAGTAGTCGGGAGAGGCGGCAGAGATGGACTTGCGCCGCCCGGCCGTTCAAGTCCTTCCGAGCAGCGTCCTGCCCTGTGATTCCTTGGTACGTCCCGGCAGGATGACCCAACCGATCATCTGCCGGGACTCGGCCCAACGGAGCGGGGCCTAGGCGGGGGACTTCCGTTTCAGCCGGACACGAGCGCGGGTCCAGCCGCGCTCCGTGACCTCGCGGGTCTTCTTCCCCACACGCCGGGCGTCTCGTCCGATCGTGTGGGCACCCTTCTCGAGCTTCGGGCGGGCGCGGGCCCAGCCACGCTTGGTGGCCGCTTCCGCGGTCTTCCCCGCCTTGCGGACGTCGCGCCCGAGGGTGCGGGCGCCCGCATTGAACTTCGTGCCGGCGCGGATTACCCCGGCCTTCACGTCGCGACCGACCGTTTCGGAACGCTTCGCGACCCTATTGCCGAGGCCCTTTCCGTACGCCTCATCCGGCACGTTCGTGCCTCGGTTTCGGTAGGACGACCGTTTCGGTCTAAACCCTGGACATATTGTCCGCTCGGAAGTCGAGCAGCAACTCGTTCCGGGGTACATCGGCGCCCGCGATGTCGACTCCGTGGATGTCCTTGAGCTTCTGGAAGTACCAGACGTTGAAGGGGTCCTTCATGCTTCTCAACGCCTCCAGCGCCGCCGCCTGGCTGTCGGCTACCTGCATCACGACGACCATCTCTCCCATCGGGGTCTTCTGGAGGAACATCGCTTCCTGCTCGAACCCTGCCTTCTTCCGCGACGCCTCGTACTCCGCCTTTCGCGGACCGTTCAGGTCTGCGATGAACTGGCGGAATTCGTCGGTCTTGTTCGGCTGTATCGGTGCTACAAACGCATACATCGGCATAGTCTTCCTCGTCTCTCCGTTTCGGATGGGAGCGGATAACCCCCCGCTTAGCGGAAATCAAGCAATAGCGGCCACGTTGCACTAGGGACCTTCTCCGGGAGGGCTCCATCGCGAGTAGTTCCGCGGGATCGCGGGAGCGCACGGACCCCGCAGTGAGGTCCGTCTCCTCGCTCCGCTTTCAGAACCATCCCCGTCGTCCGACCACAAGCCGTCTAGAGGGCCCCGGAGAACAACCGGCAGGTCGACTCCTTGAACCGGGTCGCACGGGAGCGAGCCGCGTACACCGACTTGGTGATCTCCGTACACCGCGTCATGTCGTCCTCGAAGATCCGACGGTACTTCTCCCCGAGTTCTTGGTCGTAGATGACCGCGTTCGTCTCGAAGTTCCACTTGAAGCTACGAAGGTCCCAGTTCGCGGTTCCTACCGAGGTGACGTAGTCGTCGACGGTCACGGTCTTCGCGTGCAGGAACCCCTCGTTGTAGCTGAACGCTCGAACGCCGGCCTCGAGCAGCTCGCCCACGTTCGACAACGAGGCCCAGTGGACGAACGGCTGGTCCGCCTTGGTCGGGATCATGATCCGGACATCGACCCCGGAGAGCGCGGCAATCCGAAGGGCCGTCATCACGCTGACGTCCGGAATGAAGTAAGGAGTCTGGAGATAGCACGTCCGCCGCGCCGAGTTGACGATCTTCACGTATTCCTCTCGGGGGGGGTTCCAGGTGGTGTCCGGTCCTCCGTTGACAATCTGGATCGACGCCGACCCGACCTTCGGCGACGTCGAGAAGTAGGAGCCTCCTAACGTCAGGCCCTCCTTGGTCGCGTAGTTCCAGTCGAGGACGAATCGCAACTGGAGGGTGCGGACCGCCGCACCCTGGATCCGAACCGCCGTGTCCCTCCACGGACCCATGGGGCCGAGCCCGAGGTACTCCTCGCCGACGTTGAACCCCCCTAGGAAGCCTACCGTCCCGTCGATGACGGCGATCTTCCGGTGGTTGCGATAGTTGAGCCGCAGGCCGACCGACGGGAAGAGGGCCCGGTAGAACCCGGAGACCCGAGCTCCTTGGGCCGTGAGCCTCCGGTAGCGCTCCCGAGGGATCTTGTTGCCGAGATCGTCATACAAGAGGCGGACTTGCACGCCCTCTCGGGCCTTCACCTCGAGCGCCGCGAGCAACCGTTCACCAAGAGCGTCGTTCCGAAGGATGTAGTATTCGAGGTGAATGTGGTTCTTCGCGTCCCGGATCGCGTCGAACAACGCCTCGAACTTTTCGTTCCCATCGGTGTAGACATCCACCCGGTTCCCGGCGGTGAGGAACGCCGCACTGTCGGCCCAGAGCAGACGGGCGAGGTCCGGGAACGCGGCGAGCTCGCCCAGGTTCTGTTCCGTCTCGTCACGGACGCTCTGTTCGAGCCCTTTTCGTACCCGTCCTAGGACCGTTTGGTCCCCGGTGGATTTAAGCCCGAACGCGCGGGTTTTGAAGTACTTGAACCCGAACAGAAGGTACAGGACAAAACCGACGATGGGGAGCGTGATGACCGCGAACAGCCAAGACAGAATGCTCTCCGGGTCTCGCCGTTCGAAGAAGACCAGGGTGATGACGGCGACCACGTCGAACGCCAGGATCAGTCCGATGATCAGCAGCAGTAGGTCGCTCGCCGTATCCTTCACCTCACTCGAGCGGGTACCACCGTGAGGCAGGCACGCATGATCCGGGTCGGATGGGCCGGCATCGGTCGGTCGACATCTCGGCTCACCTCAGGTACAGGCTCGCCCCTTCGGACAGAACGGTCACGCGCTCGCTGAGCCTCAGTCGGGTCGCCTCCTCGAGGAGGCGACGGCGGGGAGCCCCGGCCGGTTCAAAGGAGGCGGGGAACGTCTCGAAGTGCATCGGGAGCATTCTCTTCGCGCCCAGGTCCTGAAATGCGAGAAGGGCATCTTCGGCGTTCATGTGGTTCCGGCGGAACCATGGAAAGACAGCCCCGGCGATCGGGAGGATGGCGACGTCTAAGGGGAACCGTCGGCCGATTTCGCGGAACATCGACTCGTTGAGTCCGGTGTCCCCCGCGAAGTAGATGCAGCTCGGACCGGACAGCACGTAGCCCTGATGCCCCGAGGTGTACACGAGCGGGAGGCGGCCCCCGAAGTGCCGCGAAGGGACCGCCGTCACCTTCCACCCTCCGAACGCGAGCTCTTCCCAGGGTCGGAGGACCCGCACATCCGTGAATCCCCGCCATCGCATGGGGGTGGCGAGGCCCCGCGGAACGACCACGGGGCGGGTTCGACCGACGCGCTCCAGCGTCGGGTAATCGAGGTGGTCGTGATGCGCGTGGGATACCAGGGTCACCACCGCCCCGCGGAGATCCTCCGGGCGGAAGACGGACGGAGACGTTCTCTTGGTGAAGTACCGCCCGATGCGTTCGGAGAACACCGGGTCGGTGAGGATGGTTTCGTCTCCGGATTCGAAAAGGAGACTCGCGTGGCCCAGGTAGGTGACCTTCGTCACAACATGGGAATCGGCATTCTCAGGAAGGAACGGTGGGACGGTTCCCATGTCCATCAAGTCCCTGCCGGCCGGAGGCGTTGTGACCTAGATCCCCCGGTGCCTCGCCCTACGGTGGCTTGGAGCGCGGAGGGTGGTCGCGTCCGGGCTCGACCATCCTCTCTTTCCACGGGCGACGCATCGGGCGTAGCAGAGGCCGTTTGCCAATCGTTGGGATGATTCCGTACCAACACGAGCATGCTCACTCAGCCCTCTCCCTCGGGCGCTCGGTCGGAGCCAGCTCTCGGGCGACGTGGTGTCCACCCGGGAGGGTGTAACAAGTCCCTGAAATCGAATCAAGGAGAGGTCGCACGGGTATCGGCGCTTCTCGGCAGGGGACCCCCTGCAATCGATCGCCGCGGAGCGGGGGGCCACGGGGGGGCCGAGGAATCCCCTCGAACCTATTGGTGAACCGCTGGGTCCCGGCTACGACCCTCGGGCTGGGAGGCGCCTTGCTTCGGCGACTTCGAGGGAAAGATCCGATTTCCGCTTCCCTCCCCCGAATCGAGCTCGTCGATCGAGGTCAGGATCTTGATGGCGCCGTTCCCCCTCGGGGTGAGCCGATAGCGTTCCCGCGGCTCGTGCGTGATGAGCCCGCCCTCGGACAGCGTCCGGAGGTGGAACGCGATTAACGACGTGTCATCGATATGAGCCGCCTCCATGGCCTGTGTGAAGCTGCACGGACCCTCGGCGATTCGGCGCAGGACGAGTCGACGGATCGGGTTCGCCAGCGAGTCGAGCGTCACGCCCGCCTCGGCCGACACGATTGATGCTCGGACCGCGAGGGCTCCCGTGGCAGTGATCTTCTTTGGGTCGTATCCCACCGCGAGCGGGCCTTTTCCTTGCAGGACCGCTCGGATTCTATCGAGGAGCGCGGCGATATCCTCCTCCCGGTGGAGGGCGAGAAGCTGCTCCACAGCCGCGAGGACCACGGCTGCCTTCTCCCGCGGCAGGACGAAATCCTCGACCGCCTCGCGGATGTGGACCGGATTCTCGGGGTCGAGAGGGACATGGCTGACCTTCTCGGTGGTGAGGTGGACGGGAGGGGGCGAGATGAGCAGCACCTCGTAACCGCCCTCCGCGGCGAGGGCGCTGGCATACTGGGCGGGGTCGAGCGGCTTCGCTCCCGCCCGGGTCAATGCGAGCTGTTGGCTAATAAGGTCGAGAACGCGATAGACCCGATCGGGGTGGATCGGCTTTCGGAGGTAATCGAACGCGCCGAGCTGCATGGCCTGGACGGCGGTCTCCACGGTCGCGGTGCCGGTCAGCATGACTACGATAAGACGGGGCCATTGCTTCCGGGCGGTGGCCAAGAGGTCCATACCGCTCCGCCGACCCATCTTGAGGTCGGTGAACATGATGTCGAACTCCTCACGTTCCAGAGCGTTGATGGCCATCGCGGCCGACGGGACGCCCGTCGTCGTGTGGCCCTTATCGGTGAGCAACGCGGCCAGTTCGTCTCGGAACTCCCAATCGTCGTCAACTACGAGCACGCGCATCTCTCCCCTCCTCGGAACCCCCGCCCGCCGCCCGATGACCGGGCGAAGAGGGATGGCGATGGGACCAATATTGATTTCGGGGACCTCCCACCGGTTACTCCGAGAACCTCCGGCAATCGAGACCTTGCGGAGACGACCTTCGCACAGGTCGAGGCATTGCTCGTAGGCTCCCCGTCGATGGCGACGCAGTGAACCGCTGCCGGTCCTCGACGGATTCCCGACGGTTCCAAGGGGATTCGTTCTTCTCCGCGGCGACACCCTCGATTCCGAGCGAGGGTCTCGGCGACGAACCTCGAAAGATGGACCACCAATGGACCGAGCCCTTGCTCGGTTCGCCGCCCAGAATTCACCGGTCACTCTGCCGCGAAGTGCCGGTCAACGCAAATCCCGACCACTCTCTCCAGCCCTTGATTCGCGCTAAGGGGACGCTTAACCCCCAACCGTGGCTCCGCAGCTCGGTGAGAAAGGGAGCATCTATATGGAGAACACAAAAGCGGAGAAGCAAAAGACTGTCGTTCAGGAAGTCGCGAAGGCGCCGGTCGAGGCAGGCAAGGCGGTCGTGGACGGAGCCGAGAACGTCGGGCACGAGGTTGCGCGCGTTCTGGTCGAAGGAGCTACGGTCGTCGTGGACGCCGCGAAGGCCACGGCCAGCGACATCGTGACGGCGGGAGAGCACGTGAGCGAGGACGCCAGGTCTGGCTTCCTCCCCCATACGCCTGAACCGGTCACGACGTCTACCGTCCCGCCCCTCGCGCCCGCAGCGGTGACGCCCGTCGTTGTCGCGCCCGTTGTGGCAACGACCGCCCCTATCGCGCCCATCGCGGTAGAACCGATCGCCGACGCACCCGTCATCCTAAAGCCGGTGGCCTGAAGGTAGAACCATGATCGGATGGATTGTCCTCATCGTAGTCGTGGTCGTCGCACTCGTCTTCTTCGGGTACCTGACCCTCTAACGGTCAGACCAGGAAGCCGGGGAGTGCCCCGGTATCTCGCCGACGGGGCGGACGACCAGGACGCTCGTCCGCCAACCTTTTCCTTATGGTTGAGGCGTGACCCCTCCCATTGTTGTGAGGATCCGGACCCGCGGGGCTCGGATTCCATGGCCTCGTGGACTATTCCTGCGTCCCAGGGAGTCCCAATCGAAACGTCCCCCGCAAGGGGGGCCTATGCCCTTGGTTCGGTGCTTCGTCACCGGGTGTCTCGCGCTCTTCTTTGGCAGGAAGGTCACCCTGGTCCTCTGCGGCGCCTTCTTCCGTTCCAAGAATGAACGCGCTTGACTCCGTTGGATTCCGGCGCACCGAACCTTGCTCGGGCTCGTCACGGCAACTCCTACCTTCCGAGAAGGAGATCCTCTGTCCGTGCTTCGCTACGATGAACCCCCACGCTTCGACATCGACGGCTCTGCGGTCGCTTGATTCGGTTCAAGCGAGGAACCATCCCCCCCAGCTCGGTGTACCGATCATGGCGCACACAATTAGCCTCGGAGCGGCCCTGCTGATGGTACTCTTGGCAATCGTACTCTTGGTCTTCTTTGGAATCTGGGGGTTACTCTTCCTGATTATAGCGGCGGTCCTCTTTTGGTATGCGTTCGGACCCGGCGCCCGTACCGTGGTTGTCTCCAATTGAGTGTCAGCCCCGAACCGGAGAGACCCGGGCCCCGAGGACGAGTCTCTCCGCGCTTCCCCAAGCCCTGACATCGCTCAATTACGGCGACGGATGATCAACCCCATACTTGCCGAGTGGTGGGCCCGGTGACGGGTCATTACCTCACAGGGCTGGGCCATGGAACCCCGTGGCGTTCCAATCTCACTGTGGGTCGGGGGCGGTATCGTTAGGAATCGCTCCAAGCCGTTTCGAGCTCGCGGTGATGCGGGGCTAACCGGAGCCGTTCCCGCCCGAGGGGACCGAGGGATCCGGGGAGGAAACCGGCGCTGCCGTTCCGTTCGGCTCGACCGCTGGCTTCACGGGGGCGGGCGCCGGGGCCACGGTCGTCTCAATGCGAGAGGAGGCCCCAAGAGTTCTGACGGCCGGAACGGATCCGGTCGCCTTGCCCAGCCACGCCGCACGCCGCCGGGCCACCGTGACGTGGGCGTCCACGTACGCCCCGAGAAGGAGAAAGTACGAGACGAACAGGAACGACGCGAGATAGTCCACCGGCGAGATCAGGTACTCGAACGAAAACGAGTGGGCACCGATCAATCCGAGGATGGAGGGGAGGTCCGCGGCGAGCGTCTGGGCGATGAGTGCCGACACGATCAGCGCCCAGGCGATCGAGGCGACGAGCGCCACCTTGCTCGGGCGAGTGACGAGGTGGAACACGAGTTGAGCGTAGGTGACGAACGTGCCCAGGAGGAACGAACCGACCGCCGCCCCGAACACCACTTCGGCCCAGAGCGGAGCGCCGACGCCCGGGTATGCCGCGAGCAGCGTGACCTCGATTCCCGCGACGAACCCCGCCAAAAGGCTCAGGGCAAAGATCAGGTTCGCTCGGCGGACCCGTGCCCGGTGAAGCTCGTCCCACTCGTGCCGTCCGATGAGAATGAAGAGGAGACCCAGTAGGGTCACGACGGCCGGAAGGAGGAAGAGCAAGCTCGTCCCGGGCAGGAAGGAGCCGGCCGTGAGGAGCGAGTAGGCCTCGCCACCCCCCTCGATGGCGAACCCGATCGATAGAATCGTAAGGCTGATCCGGAGGTTAGTGGACATGAGGCCCGCCCGCGAGGTTCCTCCCGCTTTCCTCCGAGACCCCCGAGCGAATTTGAAGGCTGCGCGGAGGAGCGACCAGGAACCCCGGCCGCTCGGTCGAACCGTGTAGGCCGCTCCGCACGAGGGAGCCGGAAGAGCGTTCCTGGCGGCTCACCCGGTTGCTCCCACGGAGGTGCCGAGCGACCTCACGGTGGCGGCTGTGTCGTCACGATGTGCGTGTCGCCCAGCAGGATCTGCGCCAAGAGGATAAGGCCGGCCACGACCACCAAGAACGAGCCCACGGCCACCAGGAGCCACCCGCCCGCGATGATCCAGGGGATGATCCCAAGAACCACCATGACCACTCCGCCGGTCAAGTTGCGCTCGGCGCCCCGATAGTGTGTGAAGCCGGAATAGACCAGGATCACGAGACCGAAGATGACCGCGAGGACCGCTATCACGAGGGCATACGCCGAGCCGCAGTAATGCGGGCCGTACCCACAGACACCGACCCCATAGGGAGCGAAGCTGAGAAAGAATCCCAGAATCCCTCCGATAATGATCAGGACACCGCCGAGCGCCGCGAGCAGCGTGACCAAGCTCCGCTGAACCATGTTGCCACCTGAGGACTTGGGAGACCCTAGCGGGGATAGTCGCTCCCTTGAGTGGGATTAAGAGAACCCCGAGTCATCGAGGAGCTTCCGGGTGGAGGAAGTGCCGATAGTCTCCGTCGGGGCGGTTCTCTGGACACCCGCCCTGTAATGTGAACGGAGCCGGCCGATTGCATGAAGAGCCTGCTTCCGCCGGTCGGCGTCGACGCGAAACATGCCGACCATCGGGACTAGGACCCCGTATTCCCAGCCGGCCGAGGTAGTTCATGTTCGCCTGGGGTGGCTGTACCAAGATTCCCGGGACTACGATTCGCATGGAAGTGACATCCCCAGCGGAGCCACTTCGGGGGCCGTCCCTCCTTAAAATACATTAAGGTAACCCTCTTAGAGCTCGAGTTCGGGTCCGTCACCATGGCTAGCAGTGGCATAGGCGGACTTCCTCTGGGTGTTGCCATCCTGGCGATCTTGATTGGAATCTTCGGATTCTTCGTCCTCCTCCTCGGCGTGCTCATCCTGTTCGGGACCGCTGCGGCTCTCGCAGGTTTGGGGGTGACCAGCGCGTTCGGGCTGTCCGGAACGATAGGGGGCCTCATCGTTCTCATCATCGGGATCATCATCCTAGCCGTGGCGGTCGGCCTTTGGAACCAAGAGTTGTGGGCGCTGGTCCTCGCGATTCTCGTACTCCTTTTCTATGGCGTGGTGGAATTCATCGCCAGTGCTTGGCTCGGCCTCATCATCGTCGTGCTGCTCCTGATCTATCTCATCGCGGTTGCGAGGCATTTCGACTGACGAACGAGGCTCCCACGCCCGTCGTACGGTTCGCCCTCCACCCCACGGAGAGCGCCTGGACCCTTCGGGCGGGGTCGAATCGCTCGCTATAGACCCTCTCCTTGCCGCCCTCCCCAACGGCAGGCTCCCCTGGACTGGGCGGCATTGTGCGGGAACTCCGTGAGTTCCGGCCCGACTCCGCCAGGGAAAACGCTCTTGTCGGAACGAGCGTCTCGAGCTCCATGGTCCCTCCGAAGGAATCCGATCCGGCGCTCGCCGCTCCCGGAATCGGGGAATTGCTCTCTCCCCCGAAGCAATTCATCTCGGGACCTCGCTCGAACCGACGGCATCGGGATCGCTCGTACAATCACGTCCACCTGGAGCTGGACCTTGCCCCCGAACCTCCGGACCCGGCCGGCGTCCCGCCCCTAGAGCAGCTGGCCGGCTTCCTAAGAGAGAAGAAGATCGTGGAACGGGGAACCTTGATCCTAATGGCCGCGGCCACGCTCCACGCCTTGGCGGCCCGACGTTTCCGTCGGGTCGACCACTGGGAGGTGTCGCCCGGAGGTTGGCTCCCTCCGCCCCCACCCGGGAAGGATCCGGACGCCTCGGAACCGGTCGGGGACCTACTGGCCACCCTCGAGAGCGGTGCCTGGGCGTCGGTCGGTTCGGCCCGCTCGTTCTCGGCCCGCCTTTCCGACCTCTCGGGCGCACGGGTCGATGTGACGGTTCGTCGGGTCCACCGGGAGCGACGTCATGCCGTGATGCTCGACCTGTGGGGCTACTGGACGAAAGCGACCGTGCAGGATCTGGTGGGTTCGCTCTCGAAACGGTTGCCGGTGGTCCGCTCCACTATGACCAAGTTTCAGTACACCTGAACGACACCAGCTGCGAACCGGCGGCTCCCATCCGTAAGCTGCTCGGCCCCCAAGCGCGGAGGAATGGCATCGACCGGGGGGGTCCCGGTCGTTGACACCGGACGCGTCCTCCTAGGGGCACCCATCGAGACCGAGTCCGCCTCCCTGATACGAGCCTGCATTACCTATGCGACCGAGGACGGCGAGGGACGAAGAATCGCCGTACGAGCGGGCCCTGATCGCCGAGGGGTCACGGGAGGAGCGGGCGAGCTTCGTGGGAATCCTCCACTCGCCGAGAAGACCGCCCGGGTCTGCGGATCCTGGCGAGCGAGGCGGGCTCAAGTCCCTTCGGGGGTCCACCGTTCTTCGTAGACTTCTTGGTGGTTCGGGGACTGCTGAAAGGACCACCGGGTCCGAAGGTGGAACGAATGGGAGGCGTCCAGGGCGAGGACAGCCGCCGCCATCTGTCGATGGAGGATTTCGGCTGTCGTTCCCTCGAGAAGAGGCACCACCGCCCGCCACTCCGCGGGGTGTTCGAGGGTCGGTCGGGGCGGGACTTTGACGTCCCACACTTCGGGCCACCGCTGGGAGAGCACGGCGCTGATTCTGTTCGCGAGCAAGTCCGGGAAGGCCCCATCGACGTAGAGTTCCAACCGAGCTTCGATAGCCGGGTTCGAGGACATCCCAAGGGGATGGCCCGGATTTGGGATAAAGGCACGCCGCAGGTCTCGCGCCTCCGGCGGGTACTGGGGGTCGCTGCCCTAGACGTGGACTCTTGAATCCTGTGACGTGCCGGAAGTGCAGGAGGAGGGTGAAAGCTCGTAGGATCGGCTCACGCTTGGGGGTCGGTCCATCGGTCGTCGACCGCGATGAAATTACTTTGCTTGGGGTAATGTGGCTGGGGCGAGCGGTCGTCTCGTCGAAGCGGGGGCGGGGGGATCCGCGTCCATTATCGCAACATCCGGACGTTGCACCCGGGTTTGGCCGTCGGAATCGGAGCGACGCGAACTAACCCTTGGTCAACGGGTTGCCAAGCACCCAAAAGTGACGTACCCCCGTGATGGACTCCGGCTCCGCTTCTCCGCCTATCAGTCCCTCATCCAACCATTTCTCCAATCGACGGCTGATCTCCGCGATGGCAGCCCCGTCATCCGGGTCATTCTGAGCGGTGGGTCGTCCATCCCCCGGAGTGAGGCCTCGAGAACGCAAACTCTTCCAAACTTGGTCTGCGGTCACGGAACCCCCCTTGTGGCGGGCGAGGAAGGCAAGAATGAACTCGTCCGCGGCTCCGTCAGCGTCCACTGAGCCAGAGAACTGCACCTTCATGTGCCGACCTGCCCGCGGAACATGCCTTCAAGATATTTCAGCGGGCCCGTGCAAGCCCCGTCGTCCGGGGATCGAGTCCAAACGACTTCGGAAGGGGGTCACGTTTCCCAAAAGTACGGTTGTTCAGCGATGGGGTTATCGTCCGTTGGGCGTCCTCCGGACCCGTGTGCGATCTGTGTACCACGACGGGCAGTACCCACGAATCGGTGGCACTGCATCCTTGTGAGTGCGCCTGCAACCCCGAGGATCTAGACCCAAACCCCAAGCACTGTCGGGTCTGCTACCACGACCTTCGGAGGGCGAACCCGGCGGCAGGTGGGCGCTCGCTCGCGTGATTCTGTAAGGGGTGGGTTCCCGTTGGAACGCGACAGCGCGTCGACCTCCTCCCGGTCCGCGCAGATTCTTCGTGAGGACCTCCAGCTTCCCAGATCCTTCCGTTTGACCCGCAGGGCAGCGACGAGCGCGGGTACGTCCTCGCTCATCCGGTCCTCGACCACGTGGTTGACCTCCACCGGATCAACGGGAACACGTCCCAACCTCACTATTGTGCCATCGCGTAGAGAGTTCCCAAGCGCGCGAAGAACTTCGAGGGAACGACCGCTTCGCGGCGGGAGGGGTGGCTGTGGAACCCCTACTGCGAACTTCACAGCGGCGTCGATGGGTGAGGGCAACGTCTCTTCAGATTGGGTGGACGAGCTTAACACGCATCATCGAATCAAGGTCGAGCTGTGATCGAGAAAGCCAAGCGGCTCGAGGCGGCGAACCAGGCGAGAGCGGAGGCCGCGGTACGATGGGAAGATTCCGATAACAAGGCGGGCGAGACCGGTCGTGTCTCCGATAGGATCCAGGCGGCCGAGGACGACCGCAGCCTCGACGCGGCGGACCGCAAGATCAAGAAAATTGAGTCAGAGCCCTGAAGGACCGTGGCCCTTCGGCGCGGGCCCTCACCGATACGCGGATCCCGTTCGGTCAGAAGTTTTGGCGTAGGAATTCGAAAAGACGGGGGGATCGAATGGATAATGTCGGAGGGGGGATTTGAACCCCCGGCCCCAGGATATCTCCCGGGACGCGTTTCGCGTCCCGCTATGAGTCCCGTGCTCTACCGGGCTGAGCCACTCCGACAGGGATTGGACGCGTCATCTCGCGCCCTTCGGGGCTACGCCGCCGGCCCCGCGCCCGCATCGGCCACGGAGGCTACGACCTCTTCGGGGGGCGTCGACGGCTCGGGAGCCGTCGACGGCTCCGGTGCCGGGATCTCTTCGGAGATCATGCCGAGGACCTCCGAGCGCCGGATCTCGATCTTCTTGAGCGGGTAGAGGGTCTTCACCCCGTGGGCCAGGACCTTCGAAAGGTCCCCCTGGATCATCTCCCGGACAAACTCGGGAGAGGTCCGGAGCTGGGCCTCTTCGAGGAGGATCTGGACCATCTTGTGGCGGAGCTCGGCGCGCAGCCGGGTCTGGAGGCGCTGTTCCCCGACCGCGACCGGCTTCAGGATGATCTGGACGCCGTCCTTCGTCGTGACCGTGAGGGCGAGGTCGATCTTCGAGCGCTTGCGTCGGGCGAGCCTCCGGACGTAATCGCTCGTGAGGTCGTGCCCGACGAACCGCGCCTCGGCAACCCCCTCGCCCGAGACCCGCTCGATGCGGAAGCGCAGCTTTACGTGGGCCTTGCCAGAGTCTCCCGACCCCGAGAGCTCGGGCAACGTGGCTTCGAGCGTCCGACCGACGAGCTGCTCGGGCTCGTTCGCGACCGTCTCGCCGAGCTCGACGTGCTGGAACAGTCCGGGGGCGCGGACTTTGTACCAGCGTTTCGAGCGCCACTTGTCCTTGACCGTACGGGCCAAGGCGGGCTTCTTCGCTCCGGACTCCTTCTCGGCCATCGCTCGCGGGGGCGCGGACCGGGGAACGCTACTTAAAAGTGCCGCCCTGCGGCACCCGCGCCCGTTCTGCGGGCCGCGACCACCGGTGGACGCAGCCCGCGCGGGGAGAGCATCCGTTTCGGCAAACTAATTAACCCGACCCCGACTCCGCGCGCCATGGCGGCCACGCCCCGAACTTCGGTGCCACCGGGAACCCGAGCGACCGCTGCGGACCTGAAGGCCGCCGGGGCGCCGGTCGAGAGCCCGGCCGAACGGTTCCGCGACGAGGTCCTGCGTACGATCGACGGGCTCCGCCAGAAGGGGCTCAACCGCTCCGATGCGCTGGCTGCGCTCTTCCCGCGCACCGTGCTCACCGAGACCACCTACGAGGACGTGGTCACCTCGATCGTCTCGGGCGCGCACCTCCTCTTCTTCGGCCCGTCCGGCGCGGGGAAGACCAGCCTCGCGAAGGAGCTCTGGAACCTCTTCCCGAAAGGGGTTTGGGTCGTGGAGGGATGCCCCGTCCTCGACCACCCGCTCTCGCTCGTCGACCGTGCGGCCGCCGCCCGGTTCCCCCCTGCCCGATCTGCACCCGTCGGTTCGCCGCGGGCGGTGACCCGGCCCGGTTCGACACGGGCTCGGTCGACCCAGCGAAGGTCCCCGCTGAGTTCATCCTCCTGCGCGAAGGGTTCGGGTTCGCCCGACTACAGGGGAGTTCCGAGGTGTTCCCCGACCACCTGACGGGCAACATCAACCTGCGGAAGCTCGAGGAGATCGGGGACCCGATGAGCCCTCTCGTTCTCGAACCCGGGAAGCTCCTCCAGGCGAATCGCGGCTTCCTGCTGGTGGACGAGATCGGAAAGCTGCCGCTCGGCACGCAGAACGTCCTGCTGCAGGCGCTGCAAGAGGGGACCGTCACTCCGTCGAAGTCCCGAGAGAGCTTCCCCGGTTCGTTCGTCGCGGTCAGCACGTCGAACCTTTCCGACCTCGACAACATCAACGACCCGCTCTCCGACCGTCTCACGAGCCTGCACGTCGGCTACAACGCCCGCCACGCCGACAACCGGCAGATCGTGAACCTCGCCCGGGCCGACCTTCCGACCGTGTACGTCCCGGAGGTGCTCATCGATGCCGGCGTGCGCGTGGTTGAGGCGTGGCGCCTGAAGACGAGCGAGGATAACCCCGATATCGGGGAGGTCGGCTCGAACCGGACGCTGATCGACGTCGCCGCCCGCACGGCCGCCATCGCGACCCTCGCCGGCCGCGTTCCACCGTCGAGCGCCGACCTAAAGGCCGGGCTTCTCCATGCGATGCGCGGCCGCATCCGGGCCCGCAGCGGCGATTCGTTCCGCCAGAACGAGCGGCGGGTCGCGGAGTTCGTCGAGCAGTACTTGACGGCCTCCCTGAAGCGGAGCGCGGGCGTCTACTGGTGCCGTTTCTACCGGGGAGTGCTCAAGGAGAACGCCGGTGAGGCCGAAGCGCTAGTCGGCGAGGGCCGAAGGCTCAAAGACGATGCGGGCCTCCGCGCCCAGCTCGCGACGAACCCGGAGATCTTCCCCAAGTTCCGCACGTTCGTCCGGTACGTGGAGGAGCGCGAGCGCCCCGGGCCGACGGTCTCTTCCGCCGATGCCGCGGCGAGCGTCTTCCGTCTCCTCGAGGAGTTCTCGCTCTTCTCCTGCAAGGAGGACGAAGGCGACGACGCCCCCCTCAGCGACGCGTTCCGCCTTCCCGACTGCACCGAGTACGCGGACGACGTCGTCTCGGACGACCTGCTCGACGCGGTCGATTCCGCGGCGCTCGTCCGTGCGCTTGCGGAGGAGGGGGTCGAGGGAGCCCGCCGCCTCATCCGCGAGCGGGCGAGCGAGGACCAAGCGCTCCGGGACCGGCTCGAGCGGCTGCGCGACCATCTCCGCCGTCAGGGCCGCCGCCGGGTCGAACGGGTCGTTGAGGAGTACGACCAACAGGTCGTCGCCTTCGAGCAGGTCCGTCACCGCACCGATGCCGAGGTAGCCCAGCAGATCGCCGAGCTCGAGGAACGGCTCCGGGCGGCGCGCGCGACCGACTGGTCCCGCTTGCCGTCCGCCGACCTTCTCGATGATGTCCGCAGCGCCCTCCTGCTCCCGAGCGCGTCGTGGAACCGCCCTCCTCCCCCTCCCGGGATCTTCGCGCGACTGCGAGCGGCCATCGCTCGCTTCTTCGCATGGCTACGGGGGCTCTTCTCCCGCCGACGCGCCCCCCATCCCACCCCCTCGAAGGGTCGCCGGATGGCGTTCGCCACCGCCACGATGGACGGACGGTCCATCGGCCCGTCCGAGCTTGGGAACGCCCTCGCACAGCTCTCCGGGCCGGAGCGTCAAGAGCTCGCTAGCAGTGTCACCGGCGCCCTGAAATCTCGCGAGCGCGGGATCGAGAAGGAGGCCGAGGAGAAGCGCCGACAGGCGGAAGCCCAACGGCGGCGCCTCGAGGAAGAGCGCGCCGAGGCGCAACGACGGGCCGAGGCGCAGGCCGAGTCCCAGGTCCGACAGGCCGAGGAACGCCGCCTCGAGCGGGAGCTCAAGGAACGTGGGTTTGTCGCCGAGCATCGGGGAGAGCTGACTGTCACCTACGGCCTGGTCGAGCGGTTCGCCCGTCTCCTGCTCGAGGAGGAGAGCCTGCGTCTCCCCGGGGACATGCGGATGTCGCTCCGGGGAGGGGGGTCGACGGGCGTCTACGAGAAGGCGCGGCTCCAGCGGCCCGAGGAGATCGCCCACTTGGACGTGCCGGGGTCCCTCCTGGCCGCCCGTCTCACTGGCTCGAAGCACATCGACGAATCGACGAGCTACGTGTTCCGAGAGATCACGAGCGAGCGGGTCCACGTCGTCTTGGCCTTCGACCGGTCCGGCAGCATGTCGGAGGAGGGGAAGCTCGACGCGGCGAAGAAGGCCCTGCTCGCGCTCTACGTCGCGATCCGGCGACGGTATCCCGACGCCACGATCGACGTGCTCGCGTTCGACAACGACGTCCAGGTCCTCGACCTGGTCGAGCTGTGGGAGTGTCGAGCCGGCGCCTTCACGAACACGGCGGAGGCGCTCCGGGCCGCGCACCTGCTCCTGCGGGCCTCCCGGGCGACCCGGCGGGAGCTCTACCTCATCACGGACGGACTTCCGGAGGCGTACACGGATGACGACGGCCGCGTCCGCAGCGGCCAGCTCGACGTCGCCATGGAGCATGCCCTCGAACGCGCCCGCGAGCTCTCGACCGTCACGTCCCTCAAGAGTACGGTCCTGCTCCTCAAGTCCGAGCATCCCGAGTACGAGCCGGCCGCCCGCGCGATTGCCCGCACGCTCCGCGGGGAGATGGTCGTGACCGACCCCGCGCACCTCGGGGTCGAGCTCCTCGTGCGCTGGGCGCACGGCGAAGAGACCGAGCGCCATCTCATCACGACCGGTCCGGTGGCCCCGCCCGCGCCGGCGAAGGCCGCCGCCCGAGGCCGCCGCCGCAAGTCCGACCGTCGGATGGGCGGCTGACCGGCCCTGCGGATGCCCGTCAACCTTTATCTCCCGAACCGACGCTGACCGACCGAACGACCATGTCCGACCCCCGCCAACAGGCCCAGTTCCGGGAGCACCTCGCCGAAATGCGGCGTGCGGCCGGCGGCTTGGGCAGCGATTTTGCGCGCGAGTTCTCCGACCTCGACCGGAAGATCGAGCGGTTCGGGAACGCGACCGCGAAGGAAGCGAAGTACCTCGGGCTCGAGATCCAGGACGACCTGGCGCACCTCGGCAAGACGATGGACGCCGAGATGCGACGCATCCCGCAGCGCTTTTCGGACGCGGGCGCCGCCATCGGCTCGGGGACCGTCCGGGCCGCGGGCGCGGCCCGGGACGCGGTCGTCGCCGCCGGCAAGGCCGCCAAGACGGGCACGAAGAACGCCCTCGCTGTCGCGGCTGGGGTCAAGCGGACCCCGATGCACGAGTGGTCCCCCCCCACTACGGGGGAGTCCCCGCCGCCCGACCAGACGTAACCGGCCGTCGGACGCTCCGAGCCGCCGTCCCGCGCCTCGGTGTTCGGTCCTCGACCTCGCGTCGGACCCGCTGCGCGGCAACGCGGAGGTACTCCGTGTCCAGGTCGAAGCCGACGAACGACACCCCGAGCCGGGCCGCCGCGACCGCGCTCGACCCGATGCCGACGAACGGGTCGACCACGAGTCGGGTGCGGGTGAGGCCGTGGAGCCGGACGCACCACTCGGGAAGCTCGGGCGGGAACGTCGCCGGGTGGGGGCGGTCGCGCGAGCGGAAGCGGATCGTCGGGTACGGCAAGAACCAGGTGTTCCCACGGCACCGCCGGTCCGCCGTGGCGGCGGCCCGCCACCTCGTCACGTTCGACTTGTCGCCGTACGGGACCCCCACCGCGAGCCGGTCGAGCGGAACGTCCCCGTGCCGCGTGAAGTGGAAGATGTACTCCTGAGCGCCGTGGACGTACCGCGCCGAGCGTACCGGCTTATAGTGGCCGAGCGCGAGGTCACGTTCGAGCCCGGCCGCTCGGCCCGCGGATGCACGATCGATGGCGATCGACTTCACCCAGTGAAGGACGTTCTGAAGGACGAACGCCTGAGCGACCTCCCGGGCGACGTCCCACGGGAGCCAAGGGTCGGACGGGGGGCCTCCGATGTTGAGGAAGAAGGAGCCCCGGTCCGATAGTACCTCTCGAACGGCGTCCCGGACGCGGCCGGTCCAGCGGAGGTACTCCTCCCGGGGCCGGTCGTCCCGGTACGTCGAGTAGGGGACCCCGAGGTTGTACGGCGGGCTCGTGACGACCACGTCGGCCCGGGTGCGCCCGAGACGGGCGCGGAGCCCAGGGACAGCGTCCTCGCAGTAGAGGCGGACCGAACGACCCCGGCCGAGAGGAACCTTGTCGTAGAGCGGCAGCTCCGTCCCTCCGGTCGACGCGAGCCGCCGGGACGGAAAAGGGCTGACCTTCGACGCGAGCTCCGCGAGTTCGCTCAGGAACGCGGGGTCGCCGCCGCGGCGGCCTTCACGCGCTGGAGTTCCGCGCGGGCTTCGGCGAGCGCCTTCTGCGGCTCCTTGTAGTAGAAGGCGACGAGCTGGCCGACGTCGCGGTGGGTGTACGGCTTCTGCCGCGTCGCCTGGGCGTCCTTCGCCATCATGAAGTCGAGGATCTCGACGCGGTTGCGCACCTCGCGCTCCATCTCCTTCATCGTGAGGTTCTTCATCAGCGCGACCCGCTCGTAGATGTACGAGTGGCCCGAGTAGAGGAACGTGTCGTCCGCCGGGTTCCAGGAGTAGACCGAGTTCGTGATCAGCTCGTTCGTTTCGGGGTCGAGACCGACGATCTCGGTGAGCGACTGGACGCGGCGCGTCATCTTCGTGCCGACCTTCACCTGCCGCTGGAGGAGGACGAGGTTGAGCGCGGAGACGAGCGAGCGGGGGAGCGTGATCGGGGGGTTCTCCATCCGGTGCACCATGGCGCTCACGCTCTCCGCGTGGAACGTCGTGTAGCAGGTCTTCCCGGTCGCCATCGCCTGGAAGACGATGAACGCCTCGGCGCCGCGCACCTCCCCGACCATCAGGTACTGCGGGCGCTGACGGAGCGCCGCGGCGAGGAGGTCGAACATGTCGATCTCGCCTGCGGCCTTGCCGCTCACGAGGTTCTTCGCCCCGAAGCCGGCCTTGGTGAGCGACGGGACCCAGTTCTCGTGCGGGAGGTTCAGCTCCCGGGTGTCCTCGATCGAGACGATCTTCATCTGGGGCGGGATGAACAGGAGCGTGGCGTTGAGGGTGGTCGTCTTCCCGCTCGCCGTGCCGCCGCAGACCATCATCGACTGTCCGTTCTCGATGGCGATCCAGAGGTACGCCATCATCTCCGGGCTCATCGTCCGGAACTTGAGCAGGTCGACCGGCGTGAACGGGTTGTCGCGGAACCGACGGACGGTGAACGTGCTGCCGTGCTTCGTGACGTGCTTCCCAAGGGTCGCCTGGAGCCGGGAACCGTCCGGGGTGGTCGCGTCCAGGACCGGGCTGGCGACCGAGATGTGCTTCCCCGACCGCTGGGCGATCCAGACGACGAAATCGTCGAGCTCCTCCGCGGTCTGGAACTTCATGTTCGAGCGGATCGAGCCGTACTTGCGGTGGTAGATGTAGATCGGGATCCCCTGGCCGTCGCACGAGATGTCCTCGACATCGACGTCGGTCATCGGGACCTCGATGACCCCGTAGCCGATGAAGTCCCGTTCGAGGTAGTAGAGGATCCGGCCCTTCGTGACCGGGCTCGGGGCGAGCTCCCACTCCTGCAGCTGGCGGTCGACCATGAGGCGGAGCTCGCGCCGCTTCGACTCCGGGTCGTGCTCGGCGAGCGGCTCGAACTGGTCCACGAGGACGACCTTGAGGCGGTCGAGAAGGTCCCGCTCGATCCGGGAGAGGGGCGGCTCGATGACCTCGTAGTTGTACTCGTTGCGCACGTTGTGGTACGTGATGCGGATGTAGGAAAGGCCCGGCCGGATCGGCGCGAGGTCGAGCTCCTTGAGCGCGGGGTCGGAGAGCGGCGGGACCACCGTGACCTCGGCCTCGGCACCCTGGCCGGAGATCCCGAGGCGCGCGAGCTTCACCGGCCGAGGCTCGGAGGAGCCCTTGCGGAGCGAGGCCCCTAGGCGCAGGAGCGAGGAGGAGCGCTTCTTCCGCTGCTGGGCGGTCGGGATCGCGGTCCCTTCGTCGGGGGCAACGGGTGCTTCGATCGATTCGCCGGCCATGAGATACCTACCTTCCTCCGTTCACTACCCCGCGTTGAGCGGTGGGACGACGAACCGCATGATGAGCCACCCGGTCGCGAGCATGATCGTCGCGTGCTGGAGGCCTTCCGAGATGCGTCCGTTGACCAGGACGCCCGCCATGATGCCGTCCCCGACCGCGTGGGCGATCACGGCCACGAGGAACGCGAGGAAGAGGACCGGGACGAAACCGAACGCGAGATTGACGCCACCCGACGACGCGAGCCCGGACGACGAGACGCCCTGGCCCGCGGTGATCATCTGCGGCAGGAACGTCGCGCACATGATGTAGATCGTGACCAGGAACACGAAGAACGCGATGTAGATCACCGTCACGTACGTCATCATCGAGATCTGGCGCGCCTGCTGCGAGAGCTGGGCTTCCCGGGTGTCGTGGGCCACCATCGAGAGCACGTCCGCGACGTTCCCGCCCGCATCGTTTGCCTTGGATACGATCGACACGACCCGCTGGACGAGCGGGGTCGGGACCCGCTTCTCGAAGAGCTCGAGCGCCTGGTCGACGGGAACGCCCCACTCGATCTGGCTCGCCATCTTCTTGATCTCGTCGGTGAGGAGGCCGTAGCGCCCGGTGCTCGCGACCACGATCGCGTCCGGGAGCGTCATCCCGAACCGGCCCGCCTCGGAGACGTCACGCAGGAAGTCCGGGAGGCGTTCCTCGACCTTCCCGATCCTCCGGAGCTTCGCGGTCATCGCGAAACCGTACGGCGCGATCAGGCAGAGCAGGCCAAGGACGAAGAAGTCGATCGCAGGGTTGGTCCCCGTGGCTTCGCCCGGAGCGAGCGTGATCGTCACCGTGCCGACGTAGTTCATGATTGCGACGGCCCAGAGCACGGCCGCGGCGACTCCGCCCACGACCAGGAGCCACAGCTCGCGGGTCATCACTCCGGTCGTCTGCGTCGCGGTCGGGGCGACCGTGCTCGTCTTCGCGGAGCGGGCGGCCGATGCCGACGGAAGCGCGTTCGCCATGCTAGGTCATCTCCTGCGCGATCGACCACATGAAGAAGATGAACCCGAACTGGGCGAGCGGGATCATCGCCCCGACGATCCCCCAGAGCATGTCGATCATGAACGCCCCGCCGCCGCCGATCACCGCGAAGATGGCGATGATGATGATGAGGAACAGCGGGAAGGCGACGACGACCGTGACGAACGTCTCGGCGAGGAGCCCCATCGTCTCCACGCGCTGGAGCTGCTCGAGCTTGTTCTCGCGCTCGAACTGCTCGGCCTTGAGCAGGAAGTACGGCTTCAGCTGACCGCCGCTCGTGGCGGTGGTCACGACGCCCTGCAGGAAGTCCTGGAACCGCTTGGAGGGGGTCCGGGACGCGCCGTTCCGGATGGCGGTCAGGATGTCGACCCCGAGGAGCTCGGTATCCCGGGTGATCCACGCCGCTTCCTCGGCGACCTCCCCGTAGATCTTCTGGCGCCCGAGCTCCCGGAAGATCGCGTCGATGTTCACGTCGGCCGAGCTCATCGCCGAGATGAAGCTCATCGAGGCGGAGATCTTCCGGTCGATCTTGCGGCCCCGGTCCTTGGCCTTCGAGGCCGGTGTGCCCTTGAGCACGAAGTAGGTTCCGATCGTCCCGAAGACCGGGAGCAGGACCCCGATGAGGATGCCGAGGAAGGCGACCCCGGCGGAGACGAACAGGAAGCCGACGACGGCCCCGACGACCGCGGTTGCGATACCGACCACCAGCGTGGTCGCGTAGACCACGGCCAGGTACTCGTCGGAGCGCATCCGGATGTGGGCCTTGACGAGGTTCTCGTCCAGGACCGGGTCGGGGGGGCGAGCGAGGACGCGCGAGCGGAAGGTGCTCCACGCCCACCGCTGGAACGCGGACATGCTGGAGTGCGTCGGCTGCGCGCCTCGCTTGAGGCGCACGGCTCGGGTCGGAGTGCTCGTCGGCGGGCCGGTGACGCCGGCCCGGGTCGCGGACGGGGTCGCCACGGTATTCACACCTTCCCGGGCGCCGCGGCCGCTTCCGCGACGTGGGCGGCCTGAGCGGCCTCAACGCGTCCCATGACCTCGGTCGGGTCCTTGTAGTACTGCGCGATGGTGCGCCAGAGTTGGCGGTAGTCGGTCGTCTTGCTCTGCACGAGCCACCGGATGACCGCCGTCCGGCGCTGGAACTCCGCGTCCATCTCGTCCGTCGTGAAGTTCTTGAGTTCCATGATCTTGTCAAACAGGAAGGAGTGGCCCTTGAAGATGAACGAGTCCGTCGCGGGGTCCCATTCGTAGACGGTGTTCGTGATGAGCTCGTTCGTCTCGGGCTCGAACCCCACGATCTCGAGCACCTGCTTCAGCCGCCGGACGACCCCCTTGTCGATCCGGGTCTGGATCTGGATGATGACGTTGTTGAGCGCCGAGAGCAGGATCCGGGGCGTGTTGATCGGCGGGTTCTCGAGCCGGTTCACCATCGACTTCACGCTGTCGGCGTGCATGGTCGAGTAGGTCGTGTGGCCCGTCGCCATCGCCTGGAACATCGTGTACGTCTCCTTGCCGCGGACCTCGCCCACGATGATGTAGTTCGGCCGCTGCCGGAGGGCCGCGCGCACGAGGTCGAACATGTCGACCTCTCCCGCCGCCTTTCCGTCGGAACCGCGGTCCCCGGTCCCGCTCCGGGTCGCTCCGGGAATCCAGTTCTCGTGGGGCAAGTTCACTTCTCGCGTGTCCTCGATCGAGACGATCTTCGCCGTCGGGGGGATGAAGAGCGCGATGGCGTTGAGGGTGCTCGTCTTGCCGGCGGCGGGGCCACCGCAGACGATGACCGACTCTCCCTGTTCCGCGGCGAGCCAGAAGTAGGCGACCATCTCCTCGCTCGCGGTCCCCATGGCGACCAGGTCGACCGGAGTGAACGGGCGTTCCTTGAACCGACGGATGGTGAAGCTCGCCCCGCGGGTCGTGACCTCCCGGCCGTAGGTCGCCTGGATCCGGTGGCCCTCGGGGGTGGTCCCGTCCAGAATGGGGGCGGAGACGCTGACGGCCTTCAGGCAGCGCTGTCCGAGCATCACGATGAACGAGTCGAGCGCCTCCTCGTCCGAGAAGGTAACGTTCGTCTTCACCGACTCATACTTTCCATGGAAGATGAACAGCGGGACGTCGACGCCGTCGCACGAGATGTCCTCGACCTCGGGGTCGAGGATGAGGGCGTCCACGGGTCCGTACCCCACGAAGTCCCGGAGCGTGTAGTAGATGATCCGCTCCATCGAGATGGGGCTCAGCGTGATCTTGCGGCTGCGGAAGTACTCCCGGGCCTCCTCTCGCAGGTACGACCGCTTGTCGGCGAGGCTGAGGGCACCGACGTCGCTCCCCAGGATCCGGGTCAGCGTCGCCTTGAGGTGCTCGACCAGCTGCTTCTCGTGCGCGGAGAGCTGGGGCTCGATGACCTCGTAGAGGTACTCCTTGTTCCGGTCGTTGTACGTGACCCGCGAGTAAGAGTAGGGCGGGTTCACCGCGCTCACTTCGAGCTCCTTCATCGTCGGCTCGATCAGGGGCGGCATCGCGGTGATGAAGGTCCCGGGGAGCGCCGTGGGGGCCGCCGCCATCGGCGGCGGGGCGAGGGGCGAGCTCTCGGCCCCCGTCGGGGCGGTTCGCGGGATCTTGACTCGGAACGTTCCTGCGGCCATGGAATCAGACACCTCCGACACCGATGTTCACTTGCGCGCCGGCGTAGAACAGGTTCGCATAGGTGACCTCGTACAGGTTGAGCTCCAGGAGCCACGTGCGGCCGTTCGGGTTGTAGCACGCGTAGCCGTTGGACCCGAAGGTCTGGGGTACGGTCGACTGCCAGACGTTATGGCCCGTGGACACGTTGTCCCACGTCCAGTTGTAGCTCGTGGTGCCTTGCACCGGGGTCAGCGTGTACGGCATGCCACTCGCGTTCATTTGCGAGGAGAGGAACCTTGACCAGGCGCACGGGAACTGCGTCCCGACCTCGAACGTGTAGTTGAACGGTCGGACGGTCCCCGAAACCGGCGGCAACAGGTTCGACGTGATTTGCTGGCGGTAGAGCAGGTGACTGTAGACCTCCTCGGAGCCCTGGGCGACCACGGTCGTCGTGTTGCCGTAGAGGTGCAGGAAGCTCGAGGTGACGGTCGTGTTGCCGGCGACGTGGGTCACATTGAACGGGGGGTTGAACGCCATGACCTGGAAGCCCTGGGACTGGCTCTGGACCACTCCGTCATCCTCGTAATAGAACGTCTCGCTCGAGTAGTATCGGTTCGGAAGCTGCATCTCGAGCGCTCCCGAGACCGCGCCCAGGAAGAACCGAGGGGTCGTGATGACGCCGGTCGAGAGCGTTTGGTTCTCGAAGGCACAGAAGTTGGGATTCTTGGGTTGGCCCGCGACCCCCGACCCGAGGACGGTCGCGGAGTTGAACCCTCCCGGGCACTGTTGGGGAAGGAACCCGAGGTCCGCCTCGGTCGGCTGCGCGATCAACGGGACCCCGCCCGAGCTGATCGTGAACGACGTGCCGAGGATCGGCGGGAGCCCGAGAGCGTACTGGGTATCGACCCCCCCCTTGAACTGGGCGAAGGACGTCCCGGCCGAGTTCGTGAACTGGGCCTCGTTGTCGGTCATCCAGAGGGGAACGTACTGGGTGAGGAAGATCCCGAAGAGCGCGAAGAAGACCAGCAGGGCGAGCAGGGTGCCGATGACCGCGACGACTCCTCGCTGGTCGGAGCGGAGGCGTCGCGCCCGGCGATAGCGTCGCCTCGACCGAGTCGCTGCCGTTCCCCCCATCCGATGGACCGCGGCCCGGAGCACAAACTCCGAGCAGCGTGAATTAGGCCCGATTCGTGTATAAATAGATGCGCGGCGCACGCCGGGAAGATAACCCCGTAGTGCCCACGCCTCCGGTCCCCGTTCCCATCGGTGGGGCTGGCTCTCGGCTCCGCGGAGCGCGCGCGGGACGAGCCGTTCCGGAGGGCGGAGTCCCCGACCTCCTCCACGGCGGCCGGTCTCCGGCTCCGACCCCCCTCGCACAAACCGTAATAGGGCTTGACCCTCCGGGAAAGGCCGCGCGGTTGTGGTCTAGCGGTTAGGACGGTAGCTTCCCAAGCTACCTACTCGGGTTCAAATCCCGACAACCGCATCGCTCCCCCTCCCCCGGAGAGACCTCTCCGGAGCGAGCGGGATCCCCTCGGCGATGGTCCGCGACGCTCGGCTCCGAGGTCGGAGGTCCCGGCCTAGAAGCGAGGGACCGCGTACGCCGACGGAACGAGGTCGGGGTCGATCTTGCCGGTCGTCGCATACCGATAGAGCGCCGCGCGGAGGATCCCCTCGGCGGCCGCCCCGATGAGAGCGACGATCACACCCACGGCGATCCCGGCCACGATCAGGAGGATCCCGAGGAGGACCGAACCACCGACGACCACGAAGAGCCCGACCACGCCGAGGACCACCGCAACGACGATGCCGGCGCCGACCAGGAGCCCCACCACGAGGTTGGAGACCAGCGACCGACCGAAGGTCGAGGTAAACAGGTGCGCGGAGCGCTTGAGAGAGCTCCACGCTCCCTGGTTCTCGTAGACGAGGACCGGGATCATGAAGTAGGTCACCACCGCCCAGGTGGCCCCTCCTACCAGCCCGATGATCATCCCGCCCAGCCCCCGGACGCGGCTCGCCGCGAGCCGGATGATGAGCCCGACGGTGGCCGTGATCACCGCCCACCGGAACAGTCGGCCGAGCCGGGCCCGTGCGACGCGCCAGCCGTCGGAGGCCGTCGGCTGCTGGCCCGAGAGCTTCAGGGTCGCCGCGCCCACGAGGGCGGCCGTGCAATAGACGGAAAGGAAGACCATCGCGAAGTACGCGGCGAGGAACATCGCGACGGCGACCGCGAGCACGGAGCCCGTGACCCCTCCTTGGTCCCCCGCGAGCGGCCAGGCCACCCATACCCAGCCGACGATCAGGAGCGCCAGCACACCGAGGATCGAGAGTCCCGCCGTCACCGGGAAGACCAAGAGCGCGCGGTCCTCGCGGATGAGACGGAAGGAGGTCTTCGTGAGCTTCCAGGAATCCGAGAACGTGCCCGGCATCGAAGTACCTCTGGGCGCGTCCGTAGGGTCGGACCGGCTACATGAGCCTGTCCCAAACGGCCGTCTCTCGCCGAGGAAACAGTCCTCAGGTCCCGGCTGCCTGACTCGAACAGGCGACCTGAGGATCTCTACGGGGGCTGCCGGATTCCCGGCAGTCTCGCCTACAGTCCCCCGCTCTACCTCTGAGCTAAGCCGGGATGACCCGAGGAGCGGCGGACGACCTATAAACTCTCCGTTAGCTTTGCTGCCCGCCGTCACCTCATGCGCGTCGTCGAGCATCGTCGTCACAGTCGTCGGGACCCCACCGACGTCCACCTCAGCCGAGAGGGGGTCGCGCTCGCGCGCCGCGTCGCCCGGACGCTCGTGCGGTTCGACCGGGTGGTAACGTCTCCCAAGCCGCGCGCCGTCGAGACCGCACAAGCACTCGGGTTCTCGGTGGACGCGGTCGTCCCCGACCTGGGCGTGATGCCCGACGATGTCGGTCTCCCGATCGACGAGCTGAACCCGCGCTCGTTCGCGGACTACGTCCGCGGGGTCGAGCGCAGTGAGGCGATGGCCGAGTACGCCACTTGCCAGGCCCTGCGGATGCGCGAGGAGCTCGAGCGGCTCCCCGAGGGAGGTCGCCTCCTCATGGTCTCCCACGGGGGGGTCATCGAGTTCGGGGCCGCCGCGTCATGTCCCGAGGACGCCCTCTCCTTCGGCCCTCCGGCAGGACACCTCGAAGGGGTCCGTCTCTTCTTCAACCGGGGCGGGTGGGTCCGGGGAGAGGTGCTCCGGATCCCGAAGTGAGCGTCGCCCGGGCGCCTACGCGAGGACCCGTCGCACTCGTGCCGCGACCTCGTCGGGAGCGCCGCTCGCGTCGACCGGTCGGAGCAGGTTGCGTTTCCGGTAGGTACTCGAGCAGGGGCGCGGTCTGTTCGGCGTACACCTTGAGACGGGTCGCGACGGCCTCGGGCCGGTCGTCCGGCCGCTGGACGAGCGCGGTCCCGTCTCGGTCGCACTTTCCCGCGGTCTTCGGAGGCTGGGAGGAGAGATTGTAGACCGCCTGGCACTTCGGGCAGACCCTCCGCTCCGATAGCCGGCGCACGAGCTGCTCGGAAGGGATGTCGAACGAGATCACTCCGTCGACGTCGGCGAACTTCTGCAGCGCCTCGGCCTGGGCAAGGTTGCGAGGAAACCCGTCGAGGAGGTAGCCGCCCCGCGCGTCGGGCTGCTCGAGACGTTGGTGGAGGATCCGGAGGACGAGGTCGTCCGGTACGAGGCCTCCCGAGCGCATGTGGCCCTCGGCCTCGAGGCCGAGGGGGGTCCGAGCGGCGACCGCGGCCCGCAGCAGGTCCCCGGTCGAAAGGTGAGGGACGCCGAGGTCGCGGGCGACCTGAGCGGCCTGGGTTCCTTTGCCGGCGCCGGGCGGTCCCAAGAAGACGACGCGGTGCATCATGCCCGACCGACCCGCCCCGCCTACTAAGGGGTTTTCTCGGGACCCGTCTCCCCGATCCGGCTTCCCTCGCACGGCCGCCCGGCGACCGCCTCCTCGAGGTTCGCGAGGTCGCGGCCGGGGACGATGAGGAGGGGGATGCCGGCCCGGGCGAGCGCGTCCGCACCCAGACGGTCGAACAGGAAGTTCTGTCCCGGTCTGCCCGAGGTCTCCGCATGGACCATCGCCCGGAACTCCGGCCAGGTCAGCCGGTCGATGCGACGGGCGTCGGGGTTCGTCCGCGGGTTCCGGTCGTACACCCCGTCCACATCGGTCGCGTTCACCACCCGGGCGGCGCGGACCCGCACCGCCACGAGCGCCGCCACTCCGTCGGTCGTGTGCCCGGGCTCGGTCCCCCCGAGGATGATGGGGGAGCCGGTCCGAAGATGCTCGACGACGGCGGCGACCGTACTCGGAGGGTGAGCGGGTGTCGGCGGGCCGACGCGGGCCGCCAGGAGCCGA
This sequence comes from uncultured Thermoplasmata archaeon, assembly GCA_963735185.1. Classification (GTDB taxonomy): domain Archaea; phylum Thermoplasmatota; class Thermoplasmata; order Lutacidiplasmatales; family UBA184; genus Lutacidiplasma. The sequence continues at coordinate 681,581 of CAVTJV010000007.1, read as the reverse complement.
GCATGGAGGCGGGTGACCTCGATCCCCACCTCGTCCAGCTCGACCTCGGTGAGCCCGAGCGCTTGCCCTAGACGGATGTACTCTCGGGCCGTTCGGCCTCCGCCGGTCGTGACGACGAGCGGCCGCTCGGCCCCGATGCGACGGAGAAGGTCGGCGAGACGCCCGAAGTACTCCGGGTCGTGGTCTCCGGTGAGGAGGACGGAACCTCCGATCGACACGACGACGGGGGCTCGATCGGCCGGGGGAGCGGGGACCATCCGGGCCCGGCAGGGCCCCTCGGGCTTATCACTAATGGGCCTGCGATGCCGCCGGGTTGAATAGGGGGGCGGGTTCGGGGAACCATGCCCGAGGAGCTCGAACGGGCCAAGGGGGTCGCCGCTCGCTACGCGGTCGAGCATCAGGTGCGCCCGGGCCAGCGCCTCGCGTTGGGGACGGGCTCCACGGCCGCGCAGGCGGTCCGGGCGATCGCGGAACGGTTCCCCAACGGGAAGTTCGACTGCGTCGCGAGCTCCCGCACCACGGAACAGCTCGCGCGAGAGCTACGGATCCCGGTGCGTCCCCTCCGCGGCGACGACCGGTTCGACCTCATGTTGGACGGCGCGGACGAGGTCTCCCCGGCCCTCGACATGACGAAAGGAGGCGGAGGGGCGCTCTTCCGCGAGAAGCTTCTCGCGCACCTCTCTAGCTCGGTCGTGATCATGGTGGACCCTTCGAAGCTCGTCGGGGCGCTCGGGGAGCGGGCGTCGATCCCGGTCGAGGTGGTGCCGTTCGGCCGCCCCACCCTCGAACGCGAACTCGCCGCCGAGGGCTACCGGGTGCGCCTCCGGGTGGGCGCCGACGGCCGTCCGTTCATCACGGACAACGGCAACGAGGTCCTCGACCTCTCCCCGCGCGAACCGATCCGCGAGCCGGCCGCGGCGGCCGAAGCGATCCGCCGCCACACCGGAGTGGTCGAGACCGGCATCTTCGCGGGGCTCGCGAGCCTGGTCATCGTAGGGTACCCGGACGGTCGCGTCGAGGAACGGCGACCGAGCGTCCCACGGCGTGCCTAACCGACCCCCAAGGGCCCGATCGGTCGACCCCGTCTATCGGACGAGCCGGCCACCGGGACCCGGATGGAGCAGCATCGTCCGCTCGACTCCGGGTACGCGGGAGAGTCGACGTCGCACGCTCGCGGCGTCACGGGCCAGCGTGAAGACATGGAGGTGCGCCCCCGCGTCGTGGGTGTACGCCGCGACCGGGCGGCCCGCCTCCCGGTTGACCGCCCGGACCTCGGCGAGGAGAGCCCGCGAGGTCGTCGTGAGGTAGTCGAGCGATGGACGGGTCGTCTCGCAGACTTCGCGGAAGCTGTCGCACTCCTCCATGATGAGCGGGAAGAGGCAGCCGGCGTTCCGCGCCCCGATCGCGGCACGAATCTTGCGGATCCGGCCCGGGAGCTCCGCGAGCCGGCGCGCGTACATGGGGCTCGTCGCGACCGTCGCCTGCATCGCGTCGGCGGAGCGGACCGCCTTGACGGGCGCCGCCTTCACGATCACGACGAGGTCCACCAGGGACGGCCAGTGGTCCGGACCGTAGAGGGTCCGGGCGTCGCAGTCGCTCCCGTCCGCCCGAGTTCCGGCCCGCCACTCCACGAACCCACCGAACACCGAGCGGGAGGCGCTGCCAGAGCCGAACCGGGCTAGTTGGGAGAGCTCCCGGCCCGAGAGACGGAGGCCGAGGGCAGCGGTCGAGGCCCCCGCCAGAGCGGCGAAGCCGCTCGCGCTCGACGCGAGCCCGCTCGCCGTGGGGAAGTTGTTGCGGGAACGGACCTCGGCGCGGTCCGTGACGTGGACCATGTCCCGCACTCGGTCGAGGAACCGGACCGCGGCGTCGCGGGGGCCGCCGGTCGCGACCTCCCCATTGAGCTCGATCCGGTCGTCCGAAAGCTCCGGGTCGAACCGGGCGGTGGTCCGCGACCGGAGCCGGTCGAGCGTCACCGAAATCGAGGAGTTGTACGGGAGCGCCCGCTCGCGGTCGCGGTCTCCCCAGTACTTCACGAGCGCGATGTTGGGGGGGGCCTCGTAGGTGGCTTCGAGTCGGGGTCCCCGCGCCATGCGACCGGGGCGGCACGACTCCGCGGAGTACTTATCCGCGACGACCGCTCGGGCCGGGCGTGCCCCGCGTACGGAACCATCCCGAGCCGCGCCCGACACCGCCGCTACCGGACCTCGCCCGTGCCGTGCGCCATGGCTTTCACCACGAGGTGGGGTTCAAGGTCGACCTCTCGCGCAGTGGCCGCGGCACCTGCACGGTGACGGGCCGGGTCGAGCCGCGCCACCTGAACATCAACTCGGTCGTGCACGGAGGGGTCTACGCGACGATCCTCGACACCGCGATGGGAGGCGCCGTGGTCTCACTGCTCCGGCCGGGCGAGACCGCCGCGACCACCTCACTGTACGTCGAGTTCCTGCGCGCGGCCCGCCTGGGCGACACGCTCACCGCCCGGGGCGAGGTGCTCCGCCGCGGCCGCCACCTAGCGTTCGTCGAGGGGAACCTGTGTGACGGAGACGGTCACCGCTTGAGCCAGGCGCGCGGGACGTGGTACATCTGGGCCCGGGAACCGAGCGACGAACCGGTGCCGCGCTCCTCGGCGGGCCGCCGTAGCCGGGTCGCGTCCCCGCGTTCTGCTCAACGTTAAATACGAGGCGCCGGTCCGACCGCTCGGCTGACGGCCAAAGCGGTGGGGAAACACCCGGTCCCATTCCGAACCCGGAAGTTAAGCCCACTGGCGTTCCGCGCGGTACTGAAGTGCGCGAGCCTACGGGAAACGCGGAAAGCTGTCAGCCTCCTTCCATCCGACTAGTGCCCGGGATAGCTTAATCCCCGGTCGCCCGTCTCCGGGAGGATGCGGCTCGGAGCGCACCTCGGGATCTCGGGAGGCCTCGCGGAGGCTGTTCACGAGGCGCGAAGGATCGGCTGCGAGTCGCTGCAGATCTTCTCGAAGAGTCCCCAGATGTGGAGCGGCCCCCCGATCGCCCCGGACGCCGCCGAGGCGTTCCGCGCCGCCGTGCGGGAGGAGGGCCTCCGAGCGACGGCGGTCCACCATGGCTACCTCGCCAACCTCGGAAGCCCGAAGGCGTTCGGACGGAAGCGCTCCTGCGCCGCGTTCGTGGACGAAGTACACCGCGCGGACCTGCTCGGCGTGGACGCGCTGATCTTCCACCCCGGGGCGCACCTCGGGAGTGGGGTCGAAGCCGGTCTCCGGACGATCGCCGAGAGCCTGCGGTCCATCCTTAAGGAGGTGCCCGAGAGCCGGGTCCGCCTCCTGCTCGAGAACGCCGCTGGGCAGGGGACGACCCTGGGGTCAACGTTCGAGGAGCTCGCCTCGGTCCTCGCCCAGGTCGGCCGCCCGGACCGGCTCGGCGTGACGCTCGACACCTGCCATCTCTTCGCGGCGGGGTTCGACTTCCGGGACGAGACCGGGTACGGCGCGCTGATGGACCAGGTCGAGCGCATCCTCGGGCGCGAGACGGTCCGCGCGTTCCACTTGAACGACGCGAAGGAGGCGCTCGGCTCGCACCTCGACCGGCATGAGAACATCGGCAAGGGAGAGATCGGAACGGAGGGGTTCCGCCATCTCGTCTCGGACCCGCGCTGGGCGGAGACCCCGGGGTACCTCGAGACGCCGCTCGACGAGCGGGGGTATACCCTCTACGCGGAGGACCTGCGAACGCTGCGTTCGCTTCTCGAACCACCGACCGCGGGCTCGACGCCTCGCCCGGCCGGCGTGGAGCGGCGCGCGGGTCAAGCGTCAAATAGCGCGCCCTACCTCCGAACGCGAAGATGCCGGAAGGAACTTCGGCGGAGCTCGTTCGCTCGCTCGAGTCGACGGCCCGGGAGATCCGCCAAGAGGTCATCCGGATGACCTACGCGGCCCAGAGCGGCCACCCCGGCGGAAGCCTTTCCGTCACCGACCTCGTCACGGCGCTCGTCTTCCATGAGCTCAAGATCGACCCCGCCCGGGTCGACTGGCCGGACCGCGACCGCCTCGTGCTGTCGAAGGGACATGCGTCCCCCGCGCTCTACGCCGCGCTCGCGTTGCGGGGGTTCTTGCCGCGCGAGGAGCTCGCCTCGTTCCGCCAGTTCGGAAGCCGTCTCCAGGGGCACGTCGACCGCGTGAAGCTCCCGTGCATCGAGGCGTCGACCGGTTGCCTCGGCCAAGGGATCGGGATGGCGGTCGGGATGGCACTGGACGCCCGGCTCCGAAAGTCCAGCTACCGGACGTACGCCATCATCGGGGATGGAGAATGCCAGGCGGGCCCGACGTGGGAGGCGCTGATGGCCGGTGGGCACTACCGGCTCTCCAACCTCGTCGTGATCCTCGACCGCAACGGGCTCGAGACCGACGGGTCGACCGAGTCGATCATGGGGATCGAGCCGATCGCCGAGAAGTTCCGCGCCTTCCGCTATCACACGGTCGAGATCGACGGCCACGACTTCCCCCAGATCCTGGGAGCGTTCGCGGAAGCGCGTCGGACGACCGACGGGCCCACCGCGATCGTCGCCCGGACGGTGAAGGGGAAGGGGGTCTCCTTCATGGAGGGAAAGCACCAGTACCACGGGAAGCCCCCCAACCAGGCCGAGGCCGAACGGGCGCTCGCGGAGCTCGCGCGCCCGAGCGAGGCGCGACCATGACCGCGGGCCTCGGCAAGGCCGAGAGCCTGCGGGACGCGTACGGGAAGGCCCTCCTCGAGCTCGGGGAGAAGGACCCGACCCTGGTCGTGATGGACGCCGACCTCGCCGGGTCGACCCGGACCATCCTCTTCGGCCAGAAGTTCCCGGACCGCTTCTTCGACGTCGGTGTGATGGAACCGACGATGATGTCGATCGCCGCGGGGCTCGCGTTGCAGGGGCGTACCGTGTTTGCGAGTACCTTCGCGGTCTTCGCCGCCGGTCAGGCGTACAACTTCGTCCGCCAATCGATCTGCTACAACCGTGCCAACGTGAAGATCGTCGCGACCCACGGCGGTCTCCTGGTCGGCGCCGACGGAGGGACGCACCAGATCGTCGAGGACATCGGGTTGATGCGAGGGCTCCCCGGCATGACGGTCATCGTCCCGGCCGACGCTCCGACCACCCGCGCCGCGACGTTCGCCATCGTCGAGCGCGCCGGCCCGGCGTACGTCCGTCTCACGCGCGAGAACCTGCCCACGGTCACCGACGGCTCCTTTAGGATCGGGAAGGCCGCCGAGCTGAGGAGCGGGAGCGACCTCACGATCGTCGCGGTCGGCGCCCTCGTCGCGCGCGCGATCGAGGTCGCCGACGAGCTCGGGAAGGTCGGCGTGTCGACGCGCGTGCTCGACTTCGCCTCCGTGAAGCCGTTCGACGAACCGGCGCTCCTGCGCGCGGCGCGGGAGACCGGGGCGATCCTGGTCCTGGAGGAGCACAGCGTGCTCACGGGGGTCGGCGCGCTCGTCGCCTCGACGACGTCGGAGAACTACCCGGTTCCCGTCCGCCGCGTCGGCGTCCCGGATGTGTTCGGAGAGTCCGGCGAGCCGTGGGCGCTCCTGGACCACTTTGGGATGTCGAAGGAGCGGGTCCAGGCCGAGGCCTGGGAGCTCCTGCGAGGCCGGGGCAAGGTTCAGTAGCCGGAGCGCGTTGGGAGGTACGACGATGCAGCTGTTCCTCGATACCGCGAGCGTGAAAGAGATCCGGACGATGTGGGAGATCGGGATCCTGGACGGGGTCACGACCAACCCGACCCTGGTCGCGAAGGAGGGCCGGAAGTTCGAGGAGGTGCTTCGCGAGGTCTGCGCCCTCGGGGTGCCCTCGGTCTCCGCCGAGGTCGTCGCGACCGATACCGAGGGGATGCTCCGCGAGGGCCGACACCTGCGCGAGCTCCATCCGGCGATCTACGTGAAGGTGCCGATGACCGCCCCCGGCCTCACGGCGACGAAGGTCCTCTCGAAGGAGGGGACGCGGGTCAACATGACGCTTGTCTTCAGCGCCAACCAGGCGCTCCTCGCCGCGAAGGTCGGAGCGGCGTACGTGAGCCCGTTCATCGGGCGCCTCGATGACCAGGGGGATGTCGGGATGGACCTCATCCGCGACATCGTCCAGATCTACCGGAACTACTCGTTCCCGACGAAGGTCCTGGTGGCGAGCGTCCGCCACCCCATTCACGTGATGGAGGCGGCGAAGATCGGCGCCGACATCGTGACGATGCCGTACGCCGTGATGGAGAAGCTCGTCCAGCACCCCCTCACGGACCTCGGGCTTGCCCGGTTCCTCAAGGATTGGGAGAAGGTCCCGAAAGGGTGAGCACCGCGGGCGGGGACCGACGGAGTATATTATCGGCCGCGTCGCTACCGAAGGTCGCGCGTGACGACCGAACCCCCGCTGCTCGAGAAGTACCTCCGCCTCACCCGCGAGGCCCTCGGGAAGGTGACCCCGGCCCCGCCCGAGCGCTCGTTCCTGCGGGGCGCATCGGACGATTTCCTCGCGATGGCCCGCGCCTACCTCGCCGACGCGGAGCATTTCGCGACCGCGGGCGACCGGGACCGGGCCCTGGCCGCCGCGAGCTACGCCCACGGCTGGCTCGACGCCGGCGTGCGCCTCGGACTCCTCGACGGAGGGAACGATGACCAGCGGTTCACCCTCTTCCGATAGCGACCCGTCCGCGGGGCCGGCCGGGGTCAGCGAGACGGCCCTCGCCGGAATCGAGGCTCATCTGCGCCAGCGCGAGCTACGGCGCGAGGAGCTCTACCAGCGTGCCCGCCGTCTCCGTCGGCTCGCCCAATCCACGATGTCCCGCATCCATGCCGAGCGCACCGTCCCACCCGCGGTCGCGGAGGTCCGAAGGGAGCTTTCGGAGCTCGCGGAGTGGCTGCGCCGGGAGGGCCGGGGCGACGAGGGGCTCGCGTTCGACGCGCTCCAGGAGGGCGTCGAGGGGGTCCTGCTCGGCGCGATCGTCGGAGGCACGCCCTTGCCGGGCCCCTCGGACCTCGGGGTCGACCCCGAGCCGTACCTGCTCGGCCTCGGAGACGTGGTCGGGGAGGTCCGCCGCCTGGTCCTCGACCGCCTCGCGCACGACGACCTTGCCGGCGCCGAGGTCCGCCTCGCGCTCATGGACGCGCTTGCCCGCGACCTCATGCGATTCGACACGACGCGCGCGATCGTGCAGCTAAAGCCGAAGCAGGACACCGCCCGCTCGCTGCTCGAGCGCACGCGGGGCGAGGTCGTCATGGCCCGCCTCCACCTCCGAGCGCACGTTCCAAGCGCCGCCGCGCCCCGGGAGGGTCGATGAGCGCGCCGCGAACGACGGTCGCGGTCATCGGAGGGTCGGGGATCTCGGGGATCTTCGACACCGGAACGACGAAGAGCCACAAGGTGGCGACGCCGTGGGGCGCCCCTTCGGGGCCGATCGAGGAGGGGACCGTGGGCGGGGTCCGGACCCTCTTCCTCGCCCGGCACGGACCGGGCCACACAATCCCGCCGCACCGGGTGAACTACCGCGCGAACATCGATGCCCTCCGATCCCTCGGCGCGGAAGCGGTCCTCACCGTCAGCTCGGTCGGGTCGCTCCGGGAGGAGCTCGCTCCGGGGACGTTCGTCCTGCCGAACCAGTTCGTCGACCTTACGAAGCAGCGCCCCACGACGTTCTACGACGGCGGTCGGGTCTACCATGTCTCCCTTGCGGACCCGTTCTGTCCGGACCTTTCGAAGGCCGCCGCGTCGGTCGGCCGAGAGCTCGGAACCCCGTTCGTGGAAGGGATGACGTACGTCTGCGTCGAGGGGCCCCGGTTCAGCACGCGCGCGGAGTCGAAGTTCTTCCGGTCGTTCGCCGACATCATCGGGATGACCCTGGTGCCCGAAGTGACGCTCGCCCGCGAGCGCGCGCTCTGCTACGCGTGCCTCGCGATGGTCACCGACTACGACGTGTGGGCCGAGCGTCCGGTAGAGACCCGGGAGATCATCGAGACGATGCACCGGAACGCCGACCGGATGCACCGGGTGCTGGCCGCGCTCCTTCCGCGGGTCGCGACGTCGCCGACGTGTGGATGCGCCCACGCATTGGACGAGGCCGGGGTCTAGGCCAACAACCAACGGTCGGTCGATCCCGACGGCCTAGGTCGCGGGGCCACGCCGAACGGTGATCGGGATCCGGCCGGCCGCGAACTCGAGCTCCGCGATCTCGACCGGGTCGACAAGGGTCGGGGGCACATCGGTCAGGATCGGGGCGCCGAGGGAGATCTGGAGCGCGCGCGCGCCGAGGATCCGGGCCCGCTCGAAGCGGGTGTACTCAGCAGCACCGAGGGGGCGATGCGTCGGATGGTCGGTCAAGCGGTCGCTTCCCCCGGCCACCGATAGCGCGGCGGCCGTCAAGGGCTCGGCCACCTAAGGCACCCTATTTACCATTTGCCCCGGTGCGGGCTTTGCCCGATAGCGAGGTTTGGCACGAGGGTCGTTCGGCCGAGGGCCCGCTCAAGCGCGACGACCGTCGAGCAGCGAGGCCAGCTCGGGAAGGGACCCCAAGGAGCTCGTCTGTCCACTGACGAACTCGGAATCCGCCGGCGCCTTTTCGCAGCGAAGGGTCCCCTCTCGCCATTCGGCGAGTCCCTTGGCCCGTACCTCGAAGATGAGGTCGAACGCGAGGTATCCGGGGTCCGTGGGGGGAAGGGACGCGAAGATGGGAAGCATGTTGGCCCGAAGGGACGTATCGATCAGCGCCCGAATCAGTTTCGCATAGCCCGGGTAGAACTCTCGGACCCGGTCGGAGTTCGCGACCACGAGCGCCAGCCTCCGGCTCTGTCCGCCGGCACGACTGACGATCTCCTGCGCCCCGGGAGGAAGGCGAAGGAAATCCGTCAGCTCGGCGATCGTGTCGCTCGGTTCGTCCGACCGGATCAGTGTCCAGAGGCCGCGGTCGGTCACTGCGGGGCCGGGCTTCGACTCCGACTTCGTCAGCACGTAGACCCGGTCTTTCGGCACTACTCCGCGGGCGATCGGCCCCGACTCATCGGGTTTGGTCCGGGCATTCCGAAAGTCGACCCAGACAGGGTTCGGTTCGCACGCAACCGCCATCGCCTGGGCGAGCCACTGAACGACCGGCCTCGACTTCCCGTAGAGGAAGGTCCCCCAGCGTCCCTGGCCCACGGCCCGAAGAGGAGGGGGATTTCCCGAGGGCCGGGACGGTACCATCGATTGATTGAGAGCCGGTCGTCCGGGATAAAAAACTACCTCCAGGGCTCGCGACACGACCGTTCCGCACTGCGCGGTCGAGGAGGTTTCCCGGCGGGAGTCCCGGTGCTGGGCACGCGATGGCTTTTTGGGGCGATGCCGCTCGGCGATGTGTCCGGTAGACCGATGGGACGAGCCGCACGAAAGCCGAACTGGCGAGCGATGCTGACGAGCTGGGACGCCCAGCAGGAGAGCTTCAACCCGGACCGGGAACGTCGGTTCTCCTCGATGTTCGACGTTCTGGGTGCGTCCGTCCCGAAGCGGTTCACGGCCCTCGACCTGGGGTCCGGACCCGGTTCGCTCAGCGTCCGGCTTCTCCGCCGGTTCCCCGCGGCCCGCGTCATCGCCGTCGACTACGACCCCGTGTCGCTCCGGGTCGGTCGGGGGGCTCTCGGGAGCTTCCACGGCCGGTTGACCTGGGTCGACGCGAAGCTCGGGGCCCGAGGATGGACCGATGCGCTACCTCGCCGACGCGTCGATGCCGCGCTCAGCACGACCGCCCTTCACTGGCTCCCGGAGGCCGACCTACGGTCGCTCTACCGAGACCTCGGTCGGCTCCTCACGCGCGGGGGAGTGTTCCTGGACGGGGACCATCTCCCGTGGGGACCCGGGGCGAAAGGGCTCACCCAGCTCGTGGAGAAGGTCCGACGGCAACGGTTCGGAGGCGGTCAGCTCGACGAGGAGTGGACCGCATGGACCCGGTGGTGGGAGAAGGCCGAGAGGGTCCCGGCCCTTCGCCCATACTTCGAGGAGCGTCAGCGACGGAACACGGAGCACCCTAAGCAAGAGACCCTGCCACTCGAGGTCCACGAGGACGCGCTCCGACGCGCGGGGTTCCGTGAGGTCGCCGTCGTTTGGCAGGACCTCTCGAACCGGGTGCTCTTCGCCCGCCGCTGAGCGTCCTTCCCTTACTCGTAGCCGAACTGGCGCCGGGCGAAGGACGTCATCCGGTCCGGGCCCCACGGCGGTTCCCAGACGACCTCGACCTGCACCTTCTCGACACCGACTGCGTTCCGTGCGGTCGTGGCGACCTCCTGGGTGAGCGCCTCGACCGCCGGACACCCCGGACTCGTCATCGTCATTCGGATCGTGAGGCCGCCGGAAGCGTCCCAGTCCATGCCGTAGATCAATCCGAGGTCGATGATGTTCATCGGGATCTCAGGGTCGTAGATGTTCCGGAGCGCTTCGGTGACCTTCTCCTCGAGCTCGGGCCGGGCCACTCCCTTCCCCGACCCGGGGGCGGATGAGGTCGTAGGAGCCGTTGGGGGTGGAGGCGTCCCAGCCGATGCCGGAGGCGCTGCCGAAGGGAGGAACGGGCCGACGACCTCAAACCCCGCTCGGGCCGGGTCGGAGTGGTAGCGGATCTCGGCGTCCAGGAGGAACTTCAGGCTGGCCTCGTCGAGGAGGAGCGGCAGCCCCTCGACCGTGACCGGCACGTCCCGGACCGACGGGTGGTCGATCATCATCTGCGCGTGCGGCCGCATCCCTCGCTCGACCCAGAGCCGGATGCCGGAGCCAGAGGGGCGACCGACGAGCGCCGCGGCGAGCGCCTCCCGAGCCTCGGGCGAGACCTTGAGGCGGACCGGGGGTGATTCCGGGACCGGTCCGCTCCGCGAGGAAGGGTTGGGGGTCATTGGATGCCTGCCGGCACCCAGTGACCCCGCGCGGGTTTACCTGTATCGGCCCCGCTCGTTCGCCTATCCGCCCGTGACGTCGCTCAGGAACTCCCGGATCGTCCCGAGGAACTCCTTCGGTTGTTCGAGGATCGCCATGTGGCTGCTCCGCGCGAGCACGCGCAGGTGCGCCGGCTCGATCCGGTCCGCCATCTCGACCGACGGACCGAGGAAGTAGTCGTACCGGCCCGCGACCACGACCGTGGGGACCTCGATCTTGGAGTAGTACTTACGACCGTCCCAGCCCTTGATGGTGCCGTCGACCGCGAACTCGTTCCCGGTCCGGGTCAGCATCGCACGATACACCTTGTCGCTCACCCGGGTCGCCTTCCAGTCCTTGGAGGTCTCCCGCACGAAGCGGGTCTGGAACGGCTGGTAGACCGCCTCCGCGAGCTGCTTGTACTCGGCGGTGTCGAACGCCTTCGCCTTGGCGAGGTCCCTCAGGCGGTGGCGCTGGTTCGGGCTGGCGCAGCCGAGCATCAACCGGAACGCGGCGTGGATCTCCTCTTCGCTCCCGGCGGTCGCGCAGAGGAGGAGCGACGTGAGCGGGGCCTCGTACCGGTGGGCGTACTCGAGCGCCACGAACCCGCCGGTCGAGTATCCGAGCAGATGGAGCTCGGTGATCTTGAGCGCGCGTCGTATCGCCTCGACGTCCTCGGCCATGTTGGCGATCGTGTAGTCGGCCGGGCGCTTCGGGGCCCAGCTGTGCCCGACGCCGCGCGGGTTGAACAGGATGACCCGGAGGTTCGCGTTCGCGAGGCGGAGGAGCCCCCGAAGGTAGTGGTAGGTCCAGCCCGGACCGCCCGGGTGGACGAGGAGGGTCGCCGGGCCCTCTCCCTGAGAGACATACTCGAACGACCGGTGTCCCGATACGGTCACGCGCCTCACGCGAGCCATGCCAACACGTACCACCTCCCTCACAAAAGCGTCTCGTTGCCGGGTCCGGTGCGCGGCCCGCGGGAAGAACCCCTATCCCGCCACCCTTCCGCGGAGGGCCAGGGAGGGGCGGAAGAGGCCGAACTTTAACCCCCCGGCGTGTCGGCCCCGGGGGGCTCGGACCCGTGGCAAAGCGCTCGAAGGTCGGATTCGCGTCGCTGAGCGAAGTGGAGGAGGCCGGGGCCCGGAACGTGACCCCGAAGCTTTGGTCGTACATCGAAGCCACCGCGGCCACCGGCTGGACCGACCGGGCGAACCAGCAGGCGTTCGACCGCTGGGTGTTGAGACCGCGCATCCTCGCCGGGGTCCGGGAGGTCGACCTGAGGACCCGCCTCCTCGGCGAGGCGGTCCGCGCGCCGGTCTACGTCGCCCCGGCCGCGTACCAGGGCCTGGTCCACCCCGACGGCGAAGGAGGCATCGCCCGCGCGGCGAGCCAGGCCGGCCTCCTCGCGATGTTCAGCACGCTCTCCTCGTGGCCGCTCGAGAAGATCGCGAGCGCCCGACCGCGCGGACCGCGCTGGTTCCAGCTCTACCTCCAGCCCGAGTGGAACGGGACCGAGCGGCTCGTCCAGCGGGCCGAGCGGGCGGGGTTCACGGCTGTGGTGCTCACCGCCGACACCCCCGTGCTAGGGGTGCGCGACGGCCAGCTCCGGACCGGGTTCGCGATCGATTCGTCCATCCCGCTCGGGAACGGGCCGGGGGTCCTCCCCCCGTCCCGAGGACCCGAACCGGTCGGCGAAACCTACACCGTCGGGAGAGCTTCTGGCGAGACCTGGGAGGTCGTCGACCGCCTTCGGGAGGCGACCGACCTGCCGATCGTAGTGAAGGGCGTGCTGTCGGCGGCCGATGCGCGTTCGTCGGTCGAGCACGGCGCTCGAGCGGTTGTCGTCTCGAACCACGGAGGGCGACAGCTCCATCGTGCCCCAGCCTCCCTGGCGATGCTCCCCGGGGTCGTTGCCGCGGTCGGGGACCGCGCCGAGGTCTACCTCGACGGGGGAGTTCGCAGGGGGAGCGACGTGCTGATCGCGCTCGCGCTCGGAGCGCGGGCCGTAGGGGTCGGGCGCCCACTCCTCTGGGCGCTCGCTGCCGGGGGCGAAGAGGGGGTCGCCCACTACCTTTCGCTCCTCATTTCCGACCTCGCCTCGGCGATGGTGCTCACCGGCCGGAGCTCGCTCGGGGAAGTCGACCGGGAGCTGATCGCCCCCGAGTCGGCCTAGGCGGGCCTCCCCGAGGTCGTCGCGAGGTCCCTCGGAGACAACCCCCCGGGAGGGTCGGGTGACGGCCCGGACGCCCGGCCGTGCGTCCCATCGCCGCAAGCCCTATCTGTGGGGTCGATGCACCGGACCCTGCCCATGGCCGCGGAGTCTACCGACCGGCTATCGTTCCTTGAGAAGGAGATCGTCGCCCATCTGTTCGTGGCCCGGCCGACCCTGGCGTCGTATCTCGGGCTCCATGAGTACGACGGCCTCCTCCCCGACCTCTCCGTCGATAGCACCGACCGGTGGAGGGCGACCGCAAAAGAGCTCCTACGCCAGCTGGCCGAGCTCCCGGAGTCCGACCTCACCGCCCCCCGTCGGCACGACCGGAACCTCCTTCGGCTCTCCCTCGAGGGGACCCTCTTCGACTTCGAAGAGACGCGCGAGCTCGACCGGAACCCGATGAACTACCTCTTCCAACCGGACCTCACGAACTACATCTCCCGGGATTACGCGCCCGTCGCCGACCGCGTGGCGGCGATCGTGCGGGTCCTGACCACGGTCCCGTCGCTCCTCGATGCGGCGAAGCGTCGCCTCGAACCGGTCCTCCCCCGGCCGTTCGTCACGCTCTCGATCCAGATCGCGGGGGGGCTGCCCTCCCACTTCGAGGAGGGCGAGTCGTTCGCCGCGAGCGGCTCCGCCGCGCTCCGGGACGAGGTACGAAAGGCGCGGGAAGGCGCCGAAGCCGCGGTTCGTTCGTTCGCCGAATGGCTCAAGACCGAGCGGTTACCCCACGCCATCGACGAGTTCGCGCTCGGCCGTGAACGGTTCCAGCGGCTCCTCTGGGTCCGGGAAGGGCTCACGATGCCCGTCGAAGAGGTGCTGCGGCGGGGCCACGCTGACCTGAAGCGCAACCGGGACCGCCTGACGGAGATCGCGCGGCGGGAGCGCCTCACGGTCGACCAGCTCATCGCCCGCCTCTACGAGAACCACCCGTCGCCGGCCGAGCTCCTGCCGCTCGCCCGCCGCCTCACCGACGAGATCCGGGAGTTCGTCCGCACGCAGGGGATCGCCACGGTCCCCGAGCCCGAGGTCGTCCACGTACGCGAGACGCCGCCCTGGGCCCGGGACCTCTGGACCGCCGCGATGAGCCCGCCCGGTCCGTTCGAGAAGCCCGTGGACGGAATCTACTGGGTGACGGGGGTGGACCCAGCGTGGACCCCCGCTCAGGCCGAGGAATGGATGCGGACCCTCAACCATGCGATGCTGAAGAACACGACCGTCCACGAGGTCTGGCCGGGTCACTATCTTCAGTCCCTCCACTTCCGGATGACCCGTCAGACCCTCGCCCGCCAGACCTGGTTCTCCTACTCGTTCATCGAGGGCTGGGCGCACTACGTCGAGCAGGCCGCCCTCGAGGCAGGGTTCGACGGGCGGTCGACCTCGGCCGAGGTGACCCAGCTGCACGACGCGCTGCTCCGGGATTGCCGACTGATCGTGTCGATCGGGATGCACACCCAGGGAATGTCGGTCGCCGACGCGACCCGGCTGCTCGCCACCGAAGCGCACCTCGAGGAGGTCCACGCGCAGCGGGAGGCGGTCCGTGGCACCTACAACCCGGAGTACTTTTGCTACACACTCGGCAAGCTCGCCATCCTCGACGCGCGGTCAAAGTACCTCGCGACGAAGTTCCACGGCTCCACGAAGGCGTTCCACGACACGTTGCTCGGGTTCGGCGCGCCGCCGATCGGCTTCTTGGACGCGCTGTTCACGAGCCCCTAGCCCTCCGATTCCCGGCTCGCACCGGCCGCAGGCGCCGTCGCGGCATCGTCTTCGGTCGCCGTTCAGGCGTGGTACGTTTCCGAGGAGAGTCCCGGGGCTTCGCCGCCCTTCCAGGCGGACCGGGGCCATCCGCCCGAGGTCTCAACGGCGAGGCGGATCGCCAGGCGGGAAAGCTCCGAGATCCACACAACCTGGACCGCCTCGGCGACCGGGACCTCGCGTACCTCGGCGATCTCCGGCGGGCGAGCGGTCGGTTCTCCCTCGAGATGTTCGAGAGCGAAGGCGAAATAGGCGTCGCTCTCGGTGGCGTTGACGACCTTGTGACGAGTGAGAAGCAGGCGACCGACCCGGGCGGTCACCCCGGTCTCCTCCTCGAGCTCTCGGACGACCGCGGCCTCGAGCGTCTCCCCGGGGTTCACGTACCCGCTCGGGATCGTGAACCGTGTCCGGTAGACCGCCCGGTTCACCAGGACCCGTCCATTCCGGACGAGGACCCCGCCGACCCCGAGACGGGTATGGGGCGGGGGCAGTGGGGGGATCGAAGGGTCGGGCATCCCGAGGAACGGAGCGCGGTCCGCTTTCAGCCTTTCGTCCTCCCGAGGCGGAGAAGCTCGGGTCTCCGCCAAGGGAGCGGGGCCGAACGGAGTGCGGGCACCGGGATTTGAACCCGAGTTATAGGCTTGGCAAGCCTATGTGATAACCAGACTACACTATGCCCGCAGCGTTCGGGGCCAGCGCTCGTTCTATCTAAAGCCGCCCCTCGCGGACGCCGCTAAAAGCGGTAGCGGTTGAGGAACGATTGGTCCTCGATGCTGGTGTCGTTCAGGACGCGCGCGACCGTCCGTTTCTGGGAATGGAAGCGCGGGAGGTCACGGATCGAAAGCTCCCCCCGGGCGTGGAGGCGGGTCCCCCCGGGGACCTCCGCGTAGCGGACGTCCAGGTACGTTCCCGGCGTCCAAGGCCCCTCGCTCTCGAGGAGCTCCCAGCGCGCCCGTTCGGGAGGCAGGTAGGTGATCTTCCAGCGCGATTTTCTCGGTTTCCGGCTCACGTCGATCACCCGGTCGACCACCGTCTCGGAGTCCGTGGCACTCACGGTCTTCTGGGATTGAATGAGGGGATGGATTGTCAGGATCTTCGCGTCGTCGAGGTGGTCGTTGAGGAGCTTCCAGATGATGTGCCGTGGCGCCGCGAGGAGCTCCTCGTCTTCGTACGTGACCATGACGGCCAGCTCGAGCAACTCTCCCCTTAAGATGGTTCTCGGAAGCGCCGGGTTATTACGCGGATAGGGCCGTGACGGAGGAGGACCGATGACCGAGACGTGGGCCGAGGGCGACACGGTGGCTTTGAAACGGGCCGGGGCGCCCGCGCTCCTCGTGCGCTTGGTCCGCGGGCCTCAGAAGGTCGGCAACGAGGGGGTCCTCGACCTCACCGACCTGATGGGGAAGCCTCCGGGCACCTCGATCACCTGGCTGGGAACCGCGTATCGGGCGGTCCGACCGTCGCTCTCGGACCTGCTCGGCTCGCTGCGTCGAGGCGCGCAGATCGTCACGGCGAAGGACGCGGCGCACCTCCTCTTCCTGGCCGGAGTCGGCCCGGGCGCCACGGTCGCCGAGGCCGGCGCCGGCAGCGGAGCGCTCACCGTCGTCCTCGCGCACAGCGTGGGACCGCACGGCCGCGTCATCTCCTACGACCGACGCGAGGACTTCCTCGAAGCGGCCCGGGCGAACGTCCGACGGGCGGGGTTCGAAGCGCGGGTCTCGTTCCGCCTGAGGGATGTCGCCGCAGACGGGTTGGATGCCACGGAGCTTTCCAGCGTCGTGCTCGACCTGCCCGAGCCGTGGACCGTGCTCCCCTCGGCCCGTTTGGCGCTCGTGCCCGGGGGGTACGTCGCGACCTACACTCCGACCTACAACCAGCTCGAGCGCACGGTCCGCGCGCTCCGGGACCTCGGGTTCGACGAGGTCCGCGCGGTCGAGCTTCTGGAACGCGGCCTGCACGTCGGGGAGGGAGGTACCCGCCCCGACTTCGAGATGCTCGGCCACACCGGATTCCTTGCGGCCGGGCGTAAGGTCGAGTAACGATGGTCGTCGCGTCGCTCACCATCGGTGCCGTCGTGGGGGTGGTGCTCTCGGGAGCGTTTCTCTACATCGAGGTCGGACGGTTCGCCGAACCGCAGGTCCCCGTCACGCTCTTCGACGAGCGAAAGGAGTTGTTCGCCTACACCGCCGGACTGTTCGTCGGGATCCCGCTCGCGATCGCGTTCATCCTGTTCCAGGTCTCGATGGGTAGCGGCGCGCTCATCAGCGCGCTCGCGTTCCTCGGGTTGCTCGTCGGAGGGGACGAGGTGGCTCAGTGGGCGCTCCTCCGCACGAAGTACTGGGGCCGAGAGCCGGCTCGGCCGTTCTACGCACTGGGATACCGCGCGGCGATCGGGGGGATCATCTCGCTCGCGATCGTCTCCCAGTACCTCAGCAACCCGACGGTCTCCGCGGACGGGGTCGCGCTCGTCCTCGTCGAGTCGGTTGCCGTCGTCGCCTTGCAGGTGTCGGGGGGCTTCCTGTCGCTTCCCCCGTCCGCCCCGACGGACCGCGTGGGAGGCGGCGTCGTCGCGGGCGCTCTGTTCACCGCCGTGGGGTTCTTCCTGCTCGGCCTCGGCTACCTCGGAGGCGAGGCGACGGGGTTCGTGGGCGCCCTGGTCGCCCTCCTCGGTGCCGTCTTCGTCTATCGCCGGCTTCGGCCAACCCTCGCCCGCGTGCCCGCCCCCTCGGCGGGACCAGGGCCGCCCGTGGCCGAAGGCCCGCTGTCGTACGGCCGGACCGCCCGCTCCGAGCCGTTGCCCCCCGGGAAGCCGCCGCGCCGAAGCGGGTGAGGCCGGTCGGCGGCGCCCCCCGCCGGCAGCGTCTTGGATAGCCTCTTAAGGAAAACCGCCTCCCGCCGGCGGAATGGCGACCCCAGAAAAGGTCCCGCTCGGCCGGCGCTTGCGCCACGGGATGCGGACGTACCGCGCGTCGATCTCGATCTTCATCCTCACGGTGGGCGTCCTCCTCACGGTCCTCGCGTTCGGCTTCTTCACCCCGCTCTCCACCGTCGGCCCGTTCCCCGTGATCAACGCCGTGACGAACACGCCGGACTGGAACTACAACCTCGTGTTCGTGATCGTTGGCCCGATCATCGTGATTGTGGGGGCGTACATGGTCGGGGCGTACTTCAACGCCCGTCACAAGTTCGAGCACCTGATGGCCACGAAGAGCAAGGCGGAGTTCCTGCGGAACATTACCGAGATCGAGGACCTCCTCTGGGATCTCACGCCGCGCGATGAGGCGCGGTACGAGGCGAAGCGCGCAGAGCTGCGGGTCCGCCGGTAATCGGTCCATCGCCGTTCCGCCTACCGAGTTCGGGATGAGTCCGGGTTAAGTACCGACGGCCGGTCCTCGCTCCGTGGCGGCGACCGGCGTGAGCGGCGGAGCCCGGGAGTTCCGGTTCCGCAAGCTCGAGAAGCCCGAGGAGTTCCGCCAGCTCCTCGAGGTGCACCGCGCGGTCTGGGGGGACGAGGGGGTACCCGCTCCCCTGCAGCGGGCATTCCAGGACAACGGGGGCCTCGTCCTCGGAGCGTTCGCCGACATCCACCTCGTCGGGTTCGCGGTCTCCTTCCTCGGGTGGGACGGAACGACCCTCTTCCACTATTCACACGCCACGGCCGTCCGACCGGAGTACCAAAACCACCAGCTCGGGTTCCGGCTGAAGGCGTTCCAACGCGACGAGGTGCTCAAGCTCGGACTTCCGGAGATCCGCTGGACGTTCGACCCGCTCCAAAGCCGGAACGCCTGGCTCAACGTCCGTCGTCTCGGCGGCGTCCCGGATCGCTACTTCATCCATTATTACGGGCAGATGCCCGACGCGCTCAACCGCGACCTCGAGACCGACCGTCTACGGCTACGTTGGGAGCTTGCGTCCCCTCATGTCGAGGAGAGGCTCGGAGGGTCGTTCCCGGCGGCCGAGGAGACCCTCACCCGGTGGAAGCGTTCGGTCGCGGTCGTGGAGACCGAGGTCGGCGAAAAGGGGCTGCGCCTACCGACCGCGGTCGGGGAGCCTACTGGGGAATCGGCGTATCTGGAGATCCCGTTCGACCTGGCGACCGTCCGAGAGCACGAACCGGAGAAGCTTCGGCAATGGCGGCACGCCGTCCGGGACGCTTTCCGTGCCGCGTTCGACATGGGGTATCGTGTCGACGACTTCGCGGTGGTCACGGCGGACCACGAGCGGCGCAGCTGCTACTTCCTCTCGCCCGCTCCGAAGGAGACCCACGGAAGCGAGGCTCCCGCCGCCCCAAGCGTATAAGGTCGCGACGGGCCTTCTCGCGGGTCGGGTCGTCGACCGAACGTGACGAACAAGCCCGCGCCTCGGGTCTCCTGGGTCCTCCTCCTCGTTCTGTTCGTCGCACTCGCGATCGGAGCCGCGGCGAGCATCCTCGTTGCCGCTTCGACCGCGCCTCCCCCGTCCTCCGGTACGGCCTCCCTGGTCATTCTGCCCGATTGGGTGATCGCTGCCGTTTCGTGGGGGATCGTCGCCTTGGTCGTGGGGAGCCTGGTCCTCTGGCGCATCACCGCCGGTCCGAGTTCGATGCTGACCCGGATGGCCGTTACCATCCTCGCCGTGGTACTTCTCGGGATCGTGTTCCTGGTCGCGGTGCGCTTCGCGGGGGTCGGCGGCGTGGTAGGAACGGGGGGTTCCACGTCGTCGGCCAGCGGGAACAGCACCTACGGCTCGAACAACACGACCGTGCTCGAGGGGAATCTTACCAGCACCGGAGGTGGTGTCCTCCTCTTTCCGAGCGTGCCGGGGTGGGTCCCGTTCCTCGTTCTCGGGTTCGTCGTCTTACTGGTCGGCGTCGTCGGGGTTCCCCTGACGCGTCAGTACATCGCCGACCGGCGCGAGAGCGGCGCCGCGCGACGTCGGTCCTTGGGTCCCGTCTCCGCGGGGATGCGCGAGGCCCTGACCCGAGCGTCCTCGGACCTCGACCTCGGGGGGGACCCGCGGGTCGTCATCCTCGCTCTCTACGCGTCGATGCTGCTGCAGTTGCAACCGATGGTCGACGACATCGGGACGAGCACGCCCGAGGAGATCCGCGCCACGCATCTCGTCCGCCTCGGGGTTCGTCCGGAGGCAGCGAGGACGCTCACGCGACTCTTCGAGGAGGCCCGGGTACTCGGAGCACCCGATGGGGCCCGCCGAGAGCGCGCAGGCCCAGGAAGCGGTCCGAGCGACGCTCGACGACCTCGCCCGAAGGACGCCCGACGAATGAACACCGCCACGACCGTGTTCCTATGCATCGTGGTGGTCCTGGCGAGCGCTCTCGCAATCGCGGCGGGGACGAACGAGGGGACGGTCCTCCCCGCCGCCGCTGTCGCGGTCACGGCGGCCGCGCTCCTGCTCTTCGGGGTCGTCGCGCGGACCCGCTGGCCGCCGGGACGGCCGCTTCCAACCCTGTCCGCCGACCCCGCTCGGGTCCGCTCCTCGATCCAAGCCGGAGCGCACGGACGTCCGGCGCTCGTCTGGTTGCTCGACAACCTCGAGCGGGCCGGAAGTAACCCGAATCGGCCGGGCACCACAATCGAGGAGCTCGACCGATTGCAGGCCCTGAGCCCGATGGAGTTCCGAGAATACCTCGACCGCCGCGTGAGCGACCTTGAGAGGGAGACGTGAACGACTCCCGGTCGCGCCCGCCTCGATGGCGACCGCTCACCCCGTTCCTCCTCTCGGCAGGGGCCGCGTTGCTGCTCGCCGCGGTCGTCACCCGCAACCCGACCCCGCTCTTTCTCGCGCTCCCGCTCCTCCTCGCGCCCGTCGCGGCCGGCATCGTCGGTCCCCGGAGCTCGCCCTCGGTCCGGATCGACCTCTTGCTCGAGGGTGCGGCGGCGGACGTCCAGCTTCGAGGAGTCATCGTACCGGAACCGGGGGTCGACGCTCGGGACCTCGTCGTGGAGCTCGAGCAGCCGGCCAGCCTTGTCGGAGAACCTGCCCGGTTCGACTACTCGAGGGCGCAGATCGGGTTCCGCGCGAACTGGACCGCTCCCGAGCCGACGATCACCGAGCTCCGCGTCCCGACCGTGCTCTGGCGGGACCCGATGGGGCTCGTGGAGCGGGAGACCGCCTCCTCCGCCACCCCGCTCGTGGTCTCTCGCTACCCTCCCGAGCTCCTCCGGATCGGTGCCGTCCGCCTCGAGCGCACCACGCCCCTTCCCGGCGAGACCCGCTCCCGACGGGTCGGGGAGAGCGGCGAGTTCCACGGGATCCGTCCGGCTCGGCCAGAAGACCCTCCCCGACAGCTCAACTGGCGCGCCACGGCCCGCGCGGGTCGACCGCTCGCGAACGAGTACGACCTCGACAAGACCGGCGACATCCTGATCCTTCTCGATGCCCGACCGACGCCGCTCGGACGGTCGGTCGATGAACGTCTCTTCTCGGTCTCCCGCGCCGCCGCGCTCGGCCTCAGTGACGCGTTCCTGCGCGTGAAGTCGCGGGTCGGCGTCGGGGTGTTCGGAGAGTTCCTGGAGGTCGTCCCGCTCTCCACGGGTCGGACCCAGCGCATCCGGATCGAGATGGCCCTCAAGCGGGCCCATCTCTCCTCGGTCGCCGCCCCGGCCGAGCGGTGCTCGGTCGCCGCCCGGCGCCATTTCCCGCCGGGGCTCACGACCGTCGTCTTCTCCAGCCTCTCGGACGACTCGTCGGAGGACCTGAGTCCGTACCTGCGCCGTCGGGGGTTCCCGGCGGTGGTCCTCAGCCCGTCGCCCTTACCGATCATCGCGGCCGCCTCGCATCTCACCGGACCGGACGAGGAGCTCGCCGGACGGATCGCCCGCCTCGTGCGTCGCGACCGGATCGCACAGGCCTGGCAGGAGGGCCCGACGATCGACTGGGACGACTTCTGGTCGCTCGGAAAGTTCGTGGAGTTCGTTCGACGGCCGCGGATCCGGAGGGCCTGATGGCCGCACCGACCGTGCGCTCCCGGCTCCGGTCCGTCCGACCGGTCTCCTTCGCCCTCCTCCTGATCTTGGCCACCTACCTCGGCTTCCTCTCCGGGTTCCCCGACGGGCTCGGGCCCCTCCTGTCGGTGGTCGCCGTCCTGGTCGCCGCCGGGCTCCGCGTAAGCGCCTGGAGAAAGCTCGCCGCGTATGCTCCCGTACCGGCCCTAGCCGCGCTCGCTATCGAAGCCGTCACGGCCCCGGTCGGTCTCGGCACCGAGCTCGTGGCGGGACTCGCGGGCCTCGCCTTCCTCGTCTGGCTCGCCGACGACCCGGCCCGCCCCGTAGGAGGGTCCGTCCGGAGCCTCCCGACGGTCGCGGTGCCGGCGCTCGCGGTCGGGATCGCCTGGTCGAGCGCGCTCTTCCTCCCCGCGGGCGCGGTCCCGCTCGGGGTCGCGGGCGCACTCCTCGCCCTCACGCTCGCTGCCGTCGCCTTCCTCGTGGGAAGCCCGGCGCGGTTCGACCGGGAGGAGGCGTGAAGCTCATAGAGGGCGGGGCAGTACCGCTCTCGGCGCGGCAAAGCTGCGCCCGGGTACCGACGAAGGGTCCCTCTCGACTCAACGCGGACGGGTCGTCCGCCGAGGATGACGTGAGGACAACCCCGGTGTCCGACACCCCCGGCCGGGGTCAGACCCCTGAGAGGGCGTGCGCCTACCGTGAGGGAGGTCGTTACGGCTGGGGAACATCCCACCGGCTCGAGGGCCCGCCCCGTCCGCGTACCCGGGTCGGGGGGTTCGACATATACCTCAAGGCCCGTCCGCGACCGGAGGAAGGTCGATGAACCCGTCCGAGGCCCGGGCACTGGCGGACCGGATCCGCGGGGCGGTGCGGTCCGCGGTCGTGGGCCGGGAGCTCGCCGTCGAGCAGGTGCTGACCTCGCTGGTCGCGGACGGTCACCTCCTCATCGAGGACCTTCCCGGCCTCGGGAAGACCCTGCTCGCGAAGTCGTTCGCGAGCGCGCTCGGCCTCGAGTTCCAGCGCGTGCAGTTCACGGCGGACCTGCTTCCGCACGACATCACCGGCGGCGAGGTCCTCGACCCCGAGAAGGGAGGGTTCTCGTTCCGCCGCGGTCCGATCTTCACGAACATCCTCCTCGCGGACGAGATCAACCGGGCGCCGCCGAAGGTGCAGTCGTCGCTGCTCGAGGCGATGCAGGAATACCAGGTGACGAGCGAGCGTTCGACGTACCCGCTCCCGCGGCCGTTCCTCGTGATCGCGACCGAGAACCCGCTCGAGCTCGAAGGCACCTACCCGCTCCCCGAGGCCCAGGTCGACCGCTTCCTCGTGCGCCTGCAGGTCGGCTACCCCACCCCGGAGGAGGAGCGGGGGATCCTCGAGCGACGCCGCGCTCGGAAGGTCGAGAACGTTGAGGTCCCGACGGTCGCGGACGTGAATACGTTCCTGGCCCTCCAGCGGACGGTTGAGGAGATCACGCTCGACCGATCCCTCGCCGAGTACATCGTGGAGCTCGTCCGCGCGACCCGGCTCGACGCCCGTACCGAGGTCGGCGCGTCCCCTCGGGGGTCGCTCGCCCTCCAGAAGCTCTCCCGGGCGCGGGCCCTGCTCGAGGGTCGCGACTTCGTCGTTCCCGATGACATCAAGTCGTTCGCGATCCCCGCCCTCGCCCACCGGATCATCGTGAAGCCGGAACCGTGGATCCGCGGCACGCGGGGCGCCGACATCGTCCGGCACTCGCTCGACAACACCCCGGTCCCTAAGGTCGAGCTAGCTTCGTTCGAGCGCAAAGCGTTTTCAAGACGGCCCCGGTTCGTCTCCCGATGTCCAGTGAGCGCGTAGTCGTCGTCGCAGACCCCATCGACCGAGAGGCCCTCAGCCGGTTGAAGGCCGGTCCGTGCCGGGTGGTGGACGCGAGCGCCGACCCCTCGACGCTACCGGGCCACCTCGCGGATGCGTGGGCGCTGATCGTCCGGAGCCGGACGAAGGTGACCGCCGACCTTCTCTCCAAGGCCCCTCACCTCGAGCTCGTCGCTCGTGCCGGGGTGGGGGTCGACAACATCGACATGGCGGCGACCGCCGCCCGCGGGATCAAGGTCGTCAACGCGCCGACCGCCGCGACCCAGAGCGTCGCGGAGCTCACGGTCGCGTTCTGCCTGCTGCTCGTCCGAGGCCTCTATCCGTCCATCGTCTCCACGAAGGCCGGAAAGTGGGAGCGCGGGACGCACGGGCGCGAGCTCTCGGGCAAGACCGTGGGGTTCGTCGGGTACGGACGCATCGCCCGGGCCGCGGCGGCCCGCATGGTGCCGTTCGGCGTCACGGCGATCGCCTTCGACCCGTTCGTCCCGAAGGCGGTGGACGGGACCGAGATGGTGCCATTCGACGTCCTCCTCGAGAGGGCGGACATCGTGAGCGTCCATGCCGCGGTGACGGCGGAGAACCGTCACCTCCTCGACGCTCGGGCGTTCGGACGTATGAAGCCCGGTGCCGTCCTTGTCAATGTCGCGCGCGGCGCCCTCGTGGACGAGGCCGCCCTGCTCGCCGCCCTCGGCTCGGGTCGACTCGCCGGGGCCGCGCTCGACGTCTTTGAGGTGGAACCCCCCATGAACAAGGAGCTTCTGGCGAATCCCAACGTGATCGCGACCCCGCACCTCGGCGCTTCGACGCACGACGCGCAGGCGCGGGCGGGAACCGACACCGTGGACGAGGTCCTCCGCGCGCTCCGCGGCGAGCCGCTCACGGCGCTCGTCGCTCCGCCGGGAGGTGCCCGATGACGTACGACCCTGAGACCGCGACGTTCCTCATCGCCGGACCCGTGCGGATCCACCCCCGGGTCCTTCGGGCGATGTCGATGCCGTCCCTCAACCACCGGGGCGATTACTTCCACGGAGTCGTCACCGAGATCCGAGAGCTGATGCCCGTCCTGTTCGGCGCGAAAGGTCACCAGGTGATCATCACGGGCAGCGGGACGGCCGGCCTCGAGGGGGTCTACTCCTGCCTCGTTCCCAAGGAGGGGCGCACGCTCGTCCTCACGAACGGAAACTTCGGGGACCGAACGAACACGCTCGTTCGAAAGTACTCGACCAACGTGACCACGCTCTCGGCGCCCTGGGGCCAGCCGATCTCGATCGATTCGGTCAACGCCGAACTCGCGAAGGGGGACGTCAAGGCGGTCTGCATGGTCCACAACGAGACGAGCGTCGGGCTCGCGAACGACATCCAGTCGATCGCGCCCGCGATCCGCGCGTCCGGCGCGCTCTTCCTCGTCGACGGGATCAGCGCGATCGCCGGCCTCCCGTTCCCGATCGAGGCGTGGGGCGTCGACGCGGTCGTCGCCGGGAGCCAGAAGGGCCTCGCGGCGCCGGCCGGGCTCGCGCTCGTCCACCTCTCCGACCGAGCGGTCGCCGCGCTCCACCCGGGGACGTTCTATCTCGACCTCGCCGCCCACCTCAAGTCGATCGAGAAGAACGATACCCCCTGGACGCCGGCGGTCCCGCTCTTCCTCGCGCTCCGCGAGGCGCTGCTCCTCCTGAAGGAGGAGGGGCTCGAACACCGCCTCGAGAGGACCCACCGGCTCGCGGAGGCATCGCGCGCCGCGGTCGACGCGCTCGGCCTCGAGCTGTTCCCGGACCGACGGCACGCCTCCGACACCGTCACCGCGGTGAAGAACCCCGCCGGGATGGGCGACTCCGAGTTCCGTAAAGTGCTCGAGCGCCAGTACAACATCCTCCTCCAGGGAGGGCAGGCCGCGCTCGCCGGCAAGATCTTCCGGATCGGGCACATGGGGATCGCCGACTGGCCGGACCTCCTCGTCACCTTCGCGGCGATCGAGCGGATCCTGAGCAAGGCCGGTAAGCTCCCGAAGCCGGGCGCCGCCCTCCGCGAGGTCGTCGACCGGATGCCCTGACGGACCCCCCGCCCGGGAGGGCGTCTTCAGATATCCACGATGACCCGGGCCCGGCCGCGCGCCGGGTCGAAGACGAGGCCGTGGAGGGTCACCGCCTTGACCTCGGTCCGCGACGTGTGACGGTCCGGGTCGAACCGCTCGCCCGAGACGCTCGCCACGATCGCGGTCGGAGGGTCGCCTACCGGTCGCGCCCGGATCTCCCGACCGATGAACCCGTCCGTCTGCTCGAGCATGACGAGCTCGGTCAGGAAGGCGACCACGAGCTCCGTTGGGTCCCCTCCGGAGGCGCTCACCGCCCGGTCCTCCCGGCGGCGGACCTTCCGAAGGTCGGTCATGAGGGCGTAGAGGCCGAGCCCGAGCGCCTCGAACAGGGCCGCCGAGGACCCCCCGGTCGCCCAGATGCCGACGTCCGCGGTCGTCGGGAAGCTCCCCCACCGGCGCCGCCGGCCCCCGCGCTCCCCCGCTGCCTTCGTGGTCCCCACGAGGTCCGAAGGAACTTTTAAGCGAGCGGACCGTCGGCTCCTTCCCTCCGATGCGCGCTACTCTTGTCGTTCCTACCCTCAACGAAGCGCCGTCGATCGCCTACGTCCTGCGCCTCTTCGCGACCGCCGCCTCCGAAGCGAATGCGACGATCTTCGCGGGGGAGCCGCTCGACTGGGATGTCCTCGTGGTCGACGGGGCGTCGGCGGACGGGACCGCGGCGATCGCGGAGGCGGAGGGAGCACGGGTGATCACCGAGCGGCGCCCGGGATACGGACGGGCGTACAAGACCGGGTTCGCTGCGGCCTCGGGAGAGGTCCTCGCGACGACCGACGGGGACGCGACCTACCCGGTGCAGATGGTCCCGGCGCTCGTGAAGAAGCTGCTCGACGAGCGGCTCGATTTCCTCACCGGGAACCGGTTCGCCGATCTCGACCGGAGAGCGATGACAACCGAGCACTGGATCGGGAACCGGCTCCTGAATCTCTTCCTGGACGTCGCCTATCACCGGTACATGAAGGAGGTCCCGGGTCGGGTGCTGCGGGACAGCCAGAGCGGCTTCTGGGTGTTCCGTCGCGAGCTGCTCGGGAGGTTCCACCTGACCCAGGACGGGATGGCGTTCAGCGAGGAGCTCAAGCTCGAGGCGATCCTCCACGGGGTCCGCTTCCTCGAGGTCCCGATCCCGTACGGGGAGCGTTGGGGACCTCCGAAGCTCTCGAGTTGGCGGGACGGGACGCGGAACTTCCTCTTCCTCGCGCAGAAGCGGTTCGCGGTCGCCCGCGAGACCCGGGACGGCGCCTTCGCGGTTCCGGGAAACGGAGCGAAGGGCGGCGCGTCGCGGTAGGGAGACCGCTCTACGCGGTCTTCCCGGAGCGTTCCCGCGACTTCACGCGGAGGCCCTTGTACCCACACCGGCGGCACTGGACCGCTTTCGGGGGGTTCCGGGCCGAGCAGTTCATGCAGATCTTCTTGTTGAGCAGTCGCTCGACCGCCTCGGGGAACGGCATGGGGAGGCCGCTCACGCGACCTCGGCTATAAAGCGTGCGCGGCGCGCGCTCCGAAGAGGCTTTGCGCCCGGTCCGCGCTCTCGCGTCCGTGCTCGAGGTCGAGGACGGTGTGGCCGCGGTCCGGCTCGCCCGCCGTGCGATCGAGGGAGCGGTCGAACCGCGCGCGGGTCCTCACCCCACCGGGGTCGCCGAGGGTGAGCGTCTCTCCCCGGTGTTCGACGAGCCCCGAGGGGCGTTCGTGACGCTGAAGCGGTACCCCGACGACGCGCTCCGGGGCTGCATCGGCTACCCACTTCCGGTGCTTCCGCTTCGTCAGGCGATCGTCGGCGCCGCGGTCTCCGCGGCGGTCGAGGACTTCCGTTTCCACCCGGTGCGCGCGAACGAGCTCTCCCGCCTCACCGTCGAGGTATCGGTCCTCACGGTCCCCGTCCTGCTCCGGTTCACGACCCCGGAGGAGGCGGTCCGGGCGGTCACCGTGGGCCGGGACGGGCTGATCGTCGAAGGGTTCGGGTCGAGCGGTCTCCTCCTGCCCCAGGTCGCTCCCGAGCAGGGCTGGTCGGCCGAGGAGCTTCTGGACGGCACGTGCGAGAAGGCCGGGCTCCCACCCCGCGCGTGGCGGGACCCGCATGTGAAGGTGAAACGGTTCGAGGCCGAGGTCTTCCACGAGGTGACGCCCGGCGGTGACGTCGTTCGGGCGGACCCGGCCGAGGCTACGGCCGGCGGAGGACGCGCGCGGAGAACGTGAGCCCGTCGATCTCCCAGGTGCGGACCTCGGGGTCCGCGGGGAGCGGGGTCTCCGTGAGCTCGAACGGCTCGGCGAGGAGGTCGCTCGCGAGCGCGGCCCGTCGGGCGTCCAGCGCACGGTAGATGGGTCCACTCGCAGCGACCGTGACCCGGACCTTCTCGGTGTACTTCAGGCCCAGCTCTTTTCGCGTCTGCTGCAGGCGGCGGGCGACCTCGCGCGCGAGTCCCTCCTCCGCGAGCTCCGGGGTGGGCTCCCGCGGCAGCGCCGCGACCGGCGCACCGGCCTCCTCGCGCACGACCCACTCGGTCTCCGGGAATTGGGCGCGCTCGCTCGCGGGAACCCGGCGCACCCGCTTCACGTTGATCTCGTCGGCGAGCAGCACGACGCCTTCCGGACCGAGGCTGGCGAGGGCGGCCGACGATTCGCCGAACAGGACGAGCTCGGTGAGCGGGATCCGGGACCTCACGCCGGCTCGGTGACGGAGCTCACGGCCGACCTCCACGAAGGCCCGCAGCTCGGCCATCGCGTGCTCGAGTCCCTCATCCCGAGGCGCGAGAACGCTCGGCCAGTCGGTCCGGTGCACGGAGAGGTCCCGCTCCCGGTAGCCGTGCTCTCCGACCTCCTGGTGGAGCCACTCGGCGGTGAAGGGGAGGAGGGGAGCGATCGTCCGACCCAGGCCAAGGAGGGTGTAGGAGAGCGTCGCGTGGGCCGCTCGTCGGTCGGGGGAGCTCGCGTCCGACCAGAACCGGGGCCGGGACCGGCGCAGGTACCACGTCGACAGGTCGTCCACGAACGTGCCGACCGCGCGCGCCGCGTCACCGAGGTCGTAGCTCGCGAGGGCACGCTCGACCTCGGTGCGGGTCGTTTCGAGCCGGGACAAGAGCCATCGGTCGAGCGCCCCCGACGGCGCCGGCCGCTCCGAGACGGGCGGGAGCCGATCGGCTCGGGCGTTCCCGAGATGGAACGCGATGACGTTCCCGAGGGTCCCGAGCGTGCGTGCGGACGTCTTGCGGATCGTGCTCTCGTCCGCCCGCATCGGCTCGGTGTAATCGGAGGAGAGGAACGTCCACCGGAGCGCGTCGGCGCCGTACCGGTCGAGCATCGCGAGGGGCTCGAGCGCGTTGCCCTTCGACTTCGACATCTTTCGGCCGCCCTCGTCGAGCACGAGGCCGTTCGTGACGCACGCACGGTATGCCGGCCGGTCGAACAGGAGCGTCGCGATGACCAGGAGCGAATAGAACCAGCCCCGCGTCTGGTCGAGCCCCTCGGCGATGAAGTCGAGCGGCGCCGCGGGGTCGAACGGCCCGGGCTCGAACGGGTAGTGGAACTGGGCGAACGGCGCGGAACCGCTGTCGTACCAACCGTCGATCGTGTACGGCTCGCGCCGGGTCTCGCCCCCGCAGGTCCCGCACCGGACCCGGAGGCGGTCGACCGTCACTCGGTGCGGGTCGAACGGCGTCGGCAGCGGGCTTCCCACGAGCTTCTCGAGCTCGGCGAAGCTGCCGACGCACGTCACGTGGCCCGCGGAGCAGACCCAGATCGGGAGCGGCGTCCCCCAGTATCGGCTGCGCGAGAGCGCCCAGTCCTTCGCCTCGGTCAGGAAGTTCCCGAACCGGCCCTCCCGAAGGTGCTCGGGTCGCCACTCTACGCTCGCGTTGTAGCGGACCAGCCGGTCGGTCGCGCGCGAGGTGCGCACGAACCAGGAGTCGATCGCGCGGTAGAGGAGGGCCGAATCGCACCGCCAGCAGAACGGGTACGTGTGGCGGAGGGTC
Organism: uncultured Thermoplasmata archaeon; assembly: GCA_963735185.1. Classification (GTDB taxonomy): domain Archaea; phylum Thermoplasmatota; class Thermoplasmata; order Lutacidiplasmatales; family UBA184; genus Lutacidiplasma. The sequence continues at coordinate 651,887 of CAVTJV010000007.1, read as the reverse complement.
GAGTGACCGTAGAGCCGACCGCGCGCTTCGAGGTCGTGGAGGAGGATCGGGTCGGCGGCCTTGAACGACTTCCCGCGGACGAGCGGCACCGCGTCCGTGAACACGCCGCGGCTATCGAGCGGGTCGAAGACGCCGACCTTCTCGCGGGCCCCGATCCGCTGGTCGTCGGGTCCGTAGCTCGGAGCGATGTGGACGAGGCCGGTGCCCTCCTCGGTCGTCACGAGGTCATCGAGGACCACACGGTAGCGGCCCGGCCCGGGCCGGGGGTATCGAACGGGGGCTGGTACGTGCGGCCGGCGAGGGTGGTCCCCGGGAAACGCTCGACGACGTCGACCCCTTCGGGGAAGTAGCGCGGCACGGCGGCCGAGGCGAGGACCAGCTCCCGGCCGTCGCTTCCCCGCACGACCGAGTACTCGAGGTCGGAGCGCGCGGCGACCAGGAGGTTCGACGGAAGCGTCCACGGGGTGGTCGTCCAGACGAGGAGCTCCCGCTTCTCGCCGGGAGGGCCATCGAGCGGGAACCGGACGGTGATCGAGGGGTCGGTCGTCTCGCGGTACCCCTGGGCGACCTCGTGGGAGGAGAGCGGGGTCTCGCAGCGAGGGCAGTACGGGAGCACATAGTGGCCCTTCTCGAGGAGCCCGCGGTCGAAGAGCGTCTTGAGCGACCACCAGACGCTCTCCATGTACGGAGGGTCCATCGTCCGGTAGGCGTGTTCGTAGTCGAGCCAGTAGCCGAGCCGTCGGCTCATCTCCTGCCAGACCGAAGCGACCTCGAACGTCCCGGCCCGGCAGTCCTCGCAGAACCGCTCGACGCCGAACGCCTCGATCTCCTTCTTCGACTTGAGCCCGTGGCGCTTCTCGATCTCGAGCTCGACCGGAAGGCCGTGGCAGTCCCAGCCGGCCATCGGGCTCACGATGTGCATTCCGCGCATCCGACGATACCGGAGCTCAACGTCCTTGAGGATCCGTGCCACGAGGTGACCCAAGTGCGGCGCGCCGTTCGCCGTGGGGGGTCCTTCGGTGAACCGGAAGATGGGGCCGTCGGGCCGGCCCTCGAGTACCGATGCGGGTACTCCCATCGCCTCCCAGTAGGCGAGGACGCGGGCCTGGACAGCGAGCTGCGACGGGGCCTCCGGGCTCTCCTCACCCGCCGTCATGGGCGGCCGCGACGAAGCCGGGAAAGATAAAGGCGAGCGGCCCCGCCTCGACTACCGTCGAAGGCCGTACGGCGGTCGGCTCTTCGACTCGAACCCCACCCGGCTCGACGGGTGGCGGCGGACGATCGTGCCTTCGTACTCCGTGATGTGCGCGCCACGGCCGAGCGTGATCTGAGGAGAGCGGACGAACTTCACGTCGACCGCTTCGAGGGTGACTGAGTCGGCCTCGACCCGCGGGACGGTGACGGTGATCCGGCGCCAGAAGACTCTCTCCACCAAGTTCGGGGGCCGGGCGCGCAGGTCGACCGAGGTGGCCCGTATCGGTCCCAGGGCGGAGTCCGTTGTGAAGCGCGCGGAAACCGAATGCCCCACGACCTCCCCGGGGACCTGAGCCTCCCCGTGGAGAGTGAGCTCCCCGACGGCGAGCGACGGCGTGGAAAGGCTCCCGCGCACGGTCAGGACGTGGTCGACCGAGGTCGCGCCGAGGACCCGAACCGTGCCCTTGAGGTCGGCGTCCATCGCGTGGAGGGTGAGGCCAACCCGCAGGTCGCCAGAGCCCGAGAACGTACCGCGCACGTCGACCGCGCCGCCCACATCGAGCGTCCCGTGGTACGCGAGCCCCGTGGCCGCGAGCTTCCCGCCGACGGAGACGACCCCATCGACCATTCCCTGCCCGATGGTGATCTCCCCGGTCACCTTGACGGTCCCACGGGCAGTCCATCGGTCGGTGTCGACCGACTCCTTGCGGACCGTGCCGACGTCCCGCACCTCGCCGGGACGTGGGCGAGGGGGCTGGACCGGCGCTGGGGTGGCGGGCGCGGCTACCGGAGGAGCGGCCATCGACATCCTTTCCTCTCATCCCGTCCGGGAGGGCAGCGACCCCCGAAGTCGGCGGTGTTGGACCATGATGCAGAGGTTTTCGATGACGGTCAGTCCGGCGTCTCGCGCTTTCCGGGCGGCTTCCGCGTTCTCCACTCCGAGCTGCATCCAGAGCACCTTCGCTCCGCGGGCGATCGCCTCGTCGGCGACCGGGGGGACCTGGTCGCTGCGCCGGAAGACGTCTATGAGGTCGACCCGGATGTCGGCCGGGACCTCGGAGAGGGAGGGGTAGGCCTTCTCGCCCAGGACCTCCGTGAGCATCGGGTTCACGGGCACGATCCGGTATCCCTGCGACTGGAGGTAGCGCGCGACCTCGTTCGAGTCCCGGTCGGGCTTGTCGGAAAGCCCCACGACCGCGATTGTCCGGGTCCCTGCGAGGGCGTCGCGGAGCTCGGCATCGGTGGCTGCCATCGGAGGGGGGACGCGGGGTCGGCTTTTGATGCTGACGGGGGCCGGGGGACGTTGGAGCGGGCGACTACGGAAAGGGCTGAGGGCTCCCGGGGGGGACGGTCGGCGGGTCGCGGCGCAGGTACTCGACCAGTCCGATCACCGCGCCGACCAGCACGATGAGATAGGTGAGGATCAGGCCGACGATGCCCCACGCGGATGAGACGACGCCGAGGAACGCCGCGGCGTCGTGGGCCCCGTGGAGCACCGCCGGGACAACAATGTTACCGCCCGAGAACCGATACGTTGCCGCGAACGCGAACCCCATGAGGAAAAGGCTCGGGAAGATGAGCGGCGAGGCGGCTCCGTACGTCGTCCCGTAGTAGAGGTGGACCCCGGCGAAGACCACGCTCGTCCAGACCGCAGGGACCATCCACGGGCCCGAGCGGTCGCGCCAGTAGCCGAACATGAAGCCCCGGAAGATCGTCTCCTCGAACGCTCCGATGACGAACGAGAAGCCGACGAAGAACCAGGGGTCCCCGGATGCCTGCTGGAGGGCCGGGTTCGGTCGGTTAAGCAGCTGGAGCGCGGCCGGGTCGACGGCCTCGTAGATGACGGTGAGGACGAATACCACGAGAAGGGCGAGAAGCGTGAGCAGCCCGTAGAACCGTAGGCCCTGCCACGCGGCAACCTTCATCCGGCGATTCCAATCTCGCAGCGGGGCTCCGCCGACGAGCAGGGCGAACGAGAGGATCGGGACCCCGTAGACGATCAGGAGATCGCCCGGAAGGTTCCCGTAGAGGATTTCGGTGGCCGGGAGCAGTTGGGGGACGAAATACTGGCTCAGGATTGCGAAGACGGTGACCCCGACCCCGAGGAAGTACCGTCCGAGCGGTGCGGGCACGCGGGGCAGGTCGGAGCTCGGGGTCCCCCACTGGGCTTCGGCCATGGACGTTGATGCTAGGACGCGTGCGTCCCCGCGGCTCACCCGCCCTTCGGGGTGACGGCGCCCTCGGTCGCGGTTCGCTCGGCCGCGCGCAGGCAGGCGAGGAGGTCTTCGAGGGTGGACCGGGCGCTCGCGGCAGAGCTCGCGGTGAGCCGGATCTCGATGTCCCTACCGTCCACTTCCACCGAGACGAACGAGGGGTTGTCCGCCCGCACGGCCTCTACGACTCGGCGCGCGGTCGTCGGGTCCGGGAACGAGCCCCGGAGCCGGATCGTCAGCTCGACCCCGGTTCCTTCCGATTCGGGGGCTGCGATGGTCTCCCTCCTGGGGCCGGGGCACCGGGTCCCCGGCTGAGCGCTCCGGGGACGATCGGGGCGGTGTGGGTCCGACGCACCGTCTCGGCCTGGGCGCGCTCTCGAAGGTAGTTCACGATCGACGGCCAGACCTTCCCGTCGTCCCGTGCTTTGTTCTCGAAGTTGTGCTCGCCCAGGAAGCGAGTGAACGCCGCCTGGCTGACCGCGTCCCAGTTTCCGGTGAGGCGTCCCGAGTAGTACCCGAGGACCCCGAGGTCGTGTTGGAGCCCCCGCGCGACGTCCCCCTCGATCACGAGGAGCGTCGTCGGGTCCTCCCGGTTCAGCATCGTCATGTCGTAAACCTGGAAGACCCGCTTGAGCTCCTCGATCGGTGACGGGTGCTCGTCGACGCGGATGTCGACCCAGCGGTCGTTCCCCCCGCCGTAGCCTCCCCCCTTGCGCACCGCGTACAACGCGGCCGACTGCATCCCCCGTCGGTCGCCCCCTTCGCGCTGGCCGGCCGCGAGGGCGGCCAGGAGCCGGTCGAGGATGTCCCCGCCGGTCGACTCGTACGTCCTCGCCATCGCCTGGACCACCTCGGGGCCGAACAGGATGTTCCCTTGGCACGCGAAACCGTTCCCGACCACGTGGCCGGCCCACTCCATGCACTTCGAGCCGGTGAACGAGGCGGAACCCCCGTTCGCGTCGACCACCCCGAGCTGGCGTTCCTCCCGACCGGGGTCGGCCTCGGTAAGGCGCCGGACGACCTCGGGTGCGGCGAGCCCTTGGCGTAGGAGCGTGAGCCCCTCCGGCCCGTACGCGACGTTCGCGAGCGCCTGGGTCGCGATCGCGCCGACACCAGCTTCCGCGACCGGGACCACCGCGCCGACGGAGATGAACTTCGACTGGACCGCGACCCCCCACGTGGCGGTGTCGCGGTCGTAGGCGACGATCGAGAACGTTCCGAACCGAGGAAGCGCCATCGGGGAAGGCGGAGAGCGCTCCCACCCTTAAGGGGTGGGCTTCCCCGAGCGCGCGCCGGCTCCGGTACGCGCCTCCACTTCGGCAATGACCTCGTCGACGATCCGACGCCCACTCTCCCGGTCGCCCTCCCGGAACGCACGGTCCGCCCGGTGGAGGCGGATCACCGCCCCGTCGACGGAGTGACCCTGGGCCCGAGCGAAGCCGAGGAGGCGCGACGCCAGGCGAAGGCGGTTCAGGTCCCGGTCCTCCTCGGGCGATGGGGTCTGCTCGGCCCCTCCGGTCGGGGTGTAATCGACGAGTCCGCGGGGCCACTGGGTGACCTCCCCTTCCCCACGGCGGACGCGCCGTCGACCGCCCTGGGGCGGCTCTTCGGCCACGCGACCCTACGCTTCCTCGGGAACGGCCGCGCTCGCGGCCGGACCAGCCCCGCCCTTCGGGGCCGGGAGCCGCCCGTGGAGACCGGTCCAGATCGCGTCGATCTCCAGGTAGAAGGGAACGAGGCCGGCGGGGTCCGAAAGCCGCGCGGCGGCTGCTTCGAGCCTCGGCGCCAGGTCGGCGGTCTCGATGCCGTGCCCGGCGGCCCAGGCGAGACTCCCCCGAGCCAGGGCGAGCTGCTCCTCGGCGGTGGCTCGGGCCTTTTTCGCGTCCTTCTCCGCGGCCGGGAGCTTGTGGTCCGGGTCCCAGTGCGGGGGTACGGGCGCGACGATCGAGACCCGCAGCAGGCGGAACGGCTCGGGAAGCGTGGTCCACCGCGGCTCGGCGAACCGGACCGAGAGGAGGTCGAGCGATGTGAGCGCGGCCGCGAAGTCCCCCGCGGCGAACGCGGCCTCCGCCTTATGGAACGGACCGGTCAACTCTGGGCTCGGAGCGCCCTTCCAGCTGTCCAGGAGAAGTGCGACGCGGGTCGGCACGAGCCGGCGGAGCGCCTTCTGGTCGGGCGTCTCCTGGAACGGCGTCGGGGTCGGGGTCTCGGGGGCCTTCTCCGGGGGACGGTTCGGGGCGCCGGGCATGAGATCGAGGAAGGAGGTTCAGAGGAACTCCTCGAACTCCTTCGTCACCTCCGGATACTTTTCGTGGACCGCCTTGAGGATGTTGTGGACGCTCAGCTTCTCGAGCTTGTACCCCTGGAGGACATCGATGACCTTGTCGAAGACGTCGTCGCTCAGCTGGACGAGCTTCTCCTTCGCGAGCCAGTTGCGGTAGAGCTTTTCCTCGAGGAGCGCGCGCCAGCCCTTCTCGTACTTCTGGAAGAACTCCTTGGTCGGCGTACCGGCGTGGACCGCCTCGGCCGCGACGGTCCCGCATATCTTCCCCGCGATGCATCCGTTCGCGATGCCGCCCCCGGTCAGCGGGTCGATCATCCGGGCCGCGTCCCCGACGAGCATGATCCCATCCGCGACCGTCTGCTTGATCGGCGCCGAGATCGAGACCCCGCCCCCGACCATGTCGATCTTCTTGCCCTTCGCGTAGCCGGGGTGGTGTTCGATCCAGCGGTCGAGGTAGGTGCGGGCATCGGCCATCGCCGTCACCTTGCTCACCTGCACGCCGATCCCGACGTTGGCGAGCCCCTCGCCTTTCGGGAAGACCCACACGTAGCCGCCCGGCGCGACCTTGCCGAGGTAGAAGTCGCAGTAGCGGACGTCGCAGTCGACGTTCGTCATGCGGTACTGGAGGCAGGTGTCCATGTCGCGCGTCGAGATGTTGGTGGGGATCCCGGCCCAGCGGCCGACCTGGCTCTCGAAGCCGTCCGCCCCGACCGTGACCGGGGCACGGATCTCGAACGTCTCCCCGGAGCGCTTGACCTTCGCCCCAACGATCCGGCCGTTCTCTTTCAGCATCGTCACGGCGGCGGTCTTGAGGAAGATGTCGACGCCGACGTTCGCGGCGTCGATGGCGAGCTGCTTGTCGAACGCGGTCCGCTCGACGACGTAGCCGACCTCGTTCCCGGCGTCCTTCTCATTGATCTCGAAGACCTTCTCGCTCGGGGAGAAGATGCGCGCGCCCTCGACCTCGACGTTGATCCAGCGGCCGGGCTGGATGCCGACCCCCTCGAGCCAGGACTTGCTGATCCCCTCGCCGCAGCGGACGGGGCTACCGATCTCCTGGCGCTTCTCGATCATCACGACCTTCGCGCCGTTCTTCGCCGCCCACTTCGCCGTCATGCTGCCGGCGGGGCCGGCACCGATGACCAGGACGTCCGTCTTCAGGTCGGGCATGGACCTCGATCCCACCTTCCGTTCATCCAATCTCGATTGCGCCGACGGGACAGGCCTTCACGCAAATCTCACAGCGCGTACACACCTTCTCGTCGAACGTGATCCGGGTCTCGTCGAGGTAGATGCAGTTGAGCGGGCAGATCCCCACGCACGCCCCGCAGTAGATGCAGAGCTGGCCCGACGACTCGATGTGGAGATGCTTCTTGCTCGGCATCGCCCGACCCCGCGAGCACCGCGCCCGACGATATTAAAGGATATCCAGCGAGGGAAGAGGGTCGGGCCTTACGCTGACCTGGGGGGCGGCGGGGCGTGGGGCCGCTCGTGCTCCGCGAGCCAGCGCTCCGCGTCGATCGCGGCCATGCAACCGGAACCGGCGGCAGTGACCGCCTGCCGGTAGCGGTGGTCGTGCACGTCCCCGGCCGCGAAGACCCCCTCGACACTCGTTCGGGTCCCCTGGTGGACCGTAACGTACCCTTCGGCGTTGAGCTCGAGCGCGCCGCGGAACACCTCGGTCGCCGGGACGTGGCCGATCGCGATGAAGAGGCCCCCGACCTTGAGCTCCGTCACCGCGCCCGTCCGAACGTTCCGCACGCGAAGCCCTTCGACGGTCTCGCGCCCGAGAACCTCCTCGACGACCGTCTCGAGGAGGAACGAGATCTTTGGATGCGAGCGCGCCCGCTCGAGCATGATCGAGCTCGCCCGGAACTGGTCCCGGCGGTGGAGGATCGTGACGTGGGTGGCGAAGTTCGTGAGGAAGAGCGCCTCCTCCATCGCGGTGTCCCCGCCGCCGACGACGGCGAGCTCCTTCCCTTTGAAGAAGAACCCATCGCACGTCGCGCACGCCGACACCCCATGGCCCTTCAGGCGGTTTTCGGACGGCAGGTCGAGCCACCGCGCGTTCGCGCCGGTGGCGACGATCACGGCATCCGCCCGGACCGTTCCGTTCGAGCCGGTTTCGAGGACGAACGGACGGACCGAGAGGTCGACCCGGGTCACGTTGTCGTCCACGAACTCCGCCCCGAACCGGGCGGCCTGGCGGCGCATCCGGTCGACGAGCTCGGGACCTTGGATCCCCTCGGGGAACCCGGGATAGTTCTCCACCTCCGTGGTGATGAGCAGCTGGCCTCCGGGAGGGACCCCCGAGATCACGAGCGGCTTCAGCTCGGCTCGGGCCGCGTACAGGGCGGCGGTGAGCCCGGCGGGGCCGCTGCCGAGGATCGCGACCCGGACCGCTCGCGGTTCTTCGGCCATCGCTCGAGCACCCCCGAAGGACGTTAAAGCACGACCCCTACGATTTCGTTCGGACCATGAGGTGAAGGCGGTCGCCTGCCTCGGTCTCCGCGTAGGCGGAGCGGAAGAAGAGGAGCGGAGGAGCGTCCCGCCCGGATTCCGAGCGGACCACCTCCCCGACGAACAGGACGTGGTCGTAGGCGGGGGCGCGCGAGACCACGCGGCACTCGAGCGCGCCCAGCGTACCGTCCAATAGCGCGACCCCCATAGGGCCTCGGTGAACGGCCAGGCCCGCGAACTTCTCGGCCGGAGGGACCGAACGGGCGAACCGTTCGCTCACGGAACGCTGGTCGGCCGCGAGGAAATTGACGGCGAAAAGGCCGGTCCGGTCGATGACCGGGGTCGTGTCGGCGTCCTCCGTGAGGCTCACGAGGACCGACGGCGGGGCGAGGGAGACCGACAGGAAGGCGTTCACGGTGAGGCCCGCGTCGAGCGCGCCGTCCCGGGCCGTGACGACCGAGACGCCGGTTGGCCAGCGGGCCATCAGGTTCCGGAACGCGGTGCGGTCGACCGGGTCCTGCGACGGTGCGTTCGTCATTCGTCCCGCCACTTGAACAGGCGAATGGCGAGCATGAAGACGACCACCGAGCCGATGAGGACCACCAGGAGGTCGAACAGCGCCCGGGAGGTGTTCGAAAACAGCATCACCTGGTTCATCCCGTCGATCACGTAGTAGAGGGGCAGGATGTGGGCGAACGCCTGCAGCCCCGCCGGCATGCTGGAGACCTGGAAGAACGTCCCTGAGAGGAACATCATCGGGAACGTGATGATGTTGCCGATCAGCGCGGCACTCTCCGGGGTCTTGGCGACCGACCCGGCGAGCATCCCGAGCGAGACGAAGAAGAAGGGACCGACCACGAGGAAGGGGATCACCCCGAGCGTGAGCGTAACGTGGGCGTTGAACAGGAAGATCCCCGCGCCGATCATGATCCCCGCGGTGACGAACGTGAGGCCCACGTACCACACGATCCGGGAGGTTAGCCACTCTGCGCGCGTGATCGGGGTCAGGGAGAGCTCCCGGAAGATCCCGTCCTTACGGTAGGAGGAGGCGATGTCGACCATCGAGAACATCGGGCTCGTCAGGATCGCGAAACCGATCAGCCCAGGGATGAGATAGTCGATGTACTTGTACACCTGGCTCCCGACGTTTTGGGTCGTGAAGCCGATCGTCGGGGCACACGACGCCCCGCTACAGACGGCCCTCAGATTGAAGCCGTTCGCCACGCCCTGGACCGCCCCCACGACCGTTCCGGTGGACGAAGCGTCCTCGGGGTTCGTGTAGAGGGTCAGGTTGATCGGCGTACGGTTGAGGTAATCGTTCTGGAACCCGGCCGGTATCACGAGACCGGCGGAGTAATCGTTCTGACCGAGGTACGTGGAGAAGTTCTGGGGCGTAACCGAAGCGAGCTGAACGTTCACGACGCTCGTGGAGTTGAGCGCGGCGAGGAACGCGCTGCTCTCGGCCGTGGGGCCGCCCTGGGCGTTGTGGTCCTCGTTGATGACAACGAGCGTGACCGAGCCGGTCCCGACCGCGGAGAAGATGAGCCCGAACATCGAGATCAGGATGATCGGGAAGATCAGCGAGAAGAACAGCGCCACCGGGTTGCGAAGGTACGTGCGAGAGACGATCTTCAGGTCGGCGGCGATATGGCGCCCGTTCATATCGGGGCCTCCGATTTGAGCGCGCCCTCGTCCATCTGGCCGACGAGGCGGACGAAGACATCGTCCAGCGTGTCCTGGGTCGTCGTGAACGACGACCAGGGAAGCCCGCTTGCCTCGATGGCGGTGAGGATCTTGAGGGCGTCCCCCTTATCGGCGAGGGTCACCGAGACCTTTCCGTCCTCCATGACCGCGGCCGCGCCGAGGTTCATCTGTAGGTAGGCCGCGAGCGCGGGGCTCCCCTCCACGCTCATGCGGGCGGGCTTTCCGTGGGCGCGGATGATCTCCGCCGGGCTCCCCGAGGCGATGATCTTGCCGCGGTGGATGATCGCCACGTGGTCGGCGAGGAGTTCGGCCTCCTCGAGGTAATGGGTCGTCAGGAAGACCGTCCGGCCCTCGCGCTTCAGGGTGCGGATGACCGCCCAGATCGCCCGTCGGGCGTGCGGGTCGAGACCGGTGGTCGGCTCGTCGAGGAAGCAGATCTCCGGGTCGTTCGTGAGCGCGAGCGCGAGCCCGAGCTTCTGCTTCTGTCCCCCCGAGAGCGTGTCGAACCGCGCGTTCGCCTTGTCCGCGAGCTCGACCTGATCGAGGAGCGTGCGCGGGTCGACGTGGGTGTGGAACAGCGCGCGGTAGTACTCGATCGCCTCCTTGGGCGTGATCTTTTCGAAGAACCGGAAGTCCTGCGGGATCACCCCGATACGCCGGTGCAGCGCCGCCCCTTCAGTCCACGGGTCGAGCCCGAGGACCCGGACCGTTCCCTCCGTCGCACGCCGAAGCCCTTCGAGGATCTCGGTCGTGGTAGTCTTACCGGCCCCGTTCGGACCCAAGAACGAGAAGACGGTCCCTGGCGGCACGGAGAACCGGATCCCGTCGACAGCCGCGAGGGCCCCGTACCGCTTGACGAGGCCGTCCACCTCGATTGCCGCCGCCATCGCCGCGGTCCTAGGCTCGAAGGTTAAGAGGTCTCCTCGCGGGGTCCGAGGAGCTTCCCGAGCGGGCCGGCCGATTGCTCCCAACGACCCTCGGTTGCATTTGTCGCAACCTCGTCCGAGGACGAAACGATTTATCCCGTCCCGGTCCCCGATGGAACCTACCCGCTTCGCAACGATGACCCGTCCTCTCCTGGAAGCGCTCCGCGCCGCACCGCTGTTCTTCGAGCCCGTGCCCTCGCCGGCGAGGACCCCGACCCATCGGGTCGAGGAACGCACGGCCGCGGTGGTCCGCCTGATCGAGAACGTTCCCCGCGTGGATGCCCTCACGATCCCCGAGCTGGTCGACGAGAACCACGAGGGGAGGCCGCACTACCGGTCGGGGGACCCTCGTGCGTACGCCCAGGTGCTCGCCGACCGTACCCGGTGCGAGGTGATCCCGAACAAGGTCGTCGCACACCTGCCTGACATCCCGGCGGTCGAGCAGTGGGCCCGCGAGACGGTCGAGCGGGGCATCCGACACGTCGTCCTCGTAGGGGGGAGCAGCCGATACATCCCGTACCCGGGGCCACCGGTCGCCGAGGCCGACCGGATTTGTCGACCGATCTTCACCGCCGCTGGCGGGTCGATCGGCAACATCGCGATTCCGCAGCGGGCGGGCGAGGCGCACCGGATGCTAGCGAAGACGCGCGCCGGCGTCTCGTTCTTCACGACCCAGCTCCTGTTCAACTCCGAGGCGGCGCGAGAGGTCCTCCTTCGGTACGACCTGCTCTGCCGCCAGGCGTCGTTCCCTCCGGCCGCTGTTCTCCTCAGCGTCGCCCCGATCGCGGACGACGAGGACGCGCAGTTCGTCCGCTGGCTCGGGGCCGACCTGCCCGATTCGGCGGAGCGTGCGATCCTGGAAGGCGAGGAGAGCGAAGCGGTCCGTCGGAGCGTCCAGATCGCGCTCTCGGTCTGGGAGGACGTTGCCCGGATGGCGCGCGCGGAGCGTCTTTCGGTCCCCGTCGGGGTCAATGTCGAGCAGATCTCCGCCCGCCACCTCGAGGTCGCGGGAGAGCTTCTCGGCGAGTTCGCCCGACGGGTGGACTCTACGCCCGGTTCTTCGTAACCCGGTCCGAGTCGCGGGTCCCCGACACGAGTGCGCCCTCCTCGAGGAACGGCTCTCCGTCCAAGTCCACGCTCGCGCCGGCAAGAGTCGTGAGGTAGGCGAAGCGCGACGGGTTGCGACCCCCGAGCGACCGGTTCCCCCCGAGCAGGAGGCCGACGGTTCCGGCGGCGACCTCTCCGACCTCGGGGGCCTGGGAGATCGCCGGGTTGACGCCAAAGGTCAGCGCGCCGGGAGATTCGCGCCCGTGCCCTCCACGGGCGTACGCCCGAGCGAAGGCGGTGCCTCCCCGGTCGAAGGAGTACTCCGCGAGCCGCCCCCGGTGGAACTTGAAACGCGCGCCGAGAGCCACCGGCGGGTTCGAGAAGCGGTCGTAGGTCTCGCGGTTCGACTCCCAAACGCCTTCCGCGACGCCGGGAGCGAGAGGGACCGCTACGACTCCGGTCGGGATCTGTGTCCACAGCCGGCCGGCGCGCTGGTCGGCCCGGTCGACCCGCCCGTCCTCGACGACCGGGGGTATGCGAAGGAGCTCGAGGGTGAGGTCGGTCCCGTTCGGATGGTGAAGGTGGACCCGGTGGGCTCGATGCAACCGCCGCACGAGGCGACCGGCGGACCGAGCGAGTCGGTCGGGGGAGACCAGGCTCCCCTGCACCAACTCTCGCTGCCAGGCGTCCCGGTCCACCCGGAACCGGGCCGCGGCGGTCGGGGTCGCCGCCCCAACCGCGATCCGCGCCGCTCGGAGCCCCGCGCGACGCGCCGCTCTCCACCAGTCCGGGCCGTGACGCCCGACCACGGCCTCCAGCTCCTCGGTCGAGAGCCCTAGGAGGCGCGGGAACTGCTCGGGACCCGGGAAGTAGACGTAGGCGTCGCTCGCCTCGGCGAGGGCCGCCGGGGCTACCGGAACCGAGCCCGAGTCGGACTGCGCGAGCGAGCGGAAGAACGCGTCCTCGTCCTCGACGACCAAGGTGGGTTCGCACCCGCGGCGACGGGCTTCCAGGACGAAGGCGCGGGCCCAAGGCAGGGAGTGGTTCCAGGTCTCGACGGTGACCGTCTCGCCCCGTCGGACCCCTAAGCACTGGTCCAGGACCACCTGAGCCAGTCGATCCTCGGGACGCGAGCGGACGGCGCGCGTCAACGCCGACCGCCGTGGGGGTGGTGGTGGCCGGTCCGGCCTCCCGCCACCGCGGGCGCGGTCACGAGCCAGCCGCCGTCCATGACCCCCTTCACGCCTCGAAGGTCCTCGGCCGCCGCCTCGATCTCGCGGTGTCGGCCGAGCAGGAGGACGACCTCCGCGCACGCGTCCCCTTCGAGATGGACGTGCGTCGTGGACCGGATGTGCTCCCCCCATCGATGCTCGGCGGCGGTGAGACGGCGGAGGATGTTCGGCGTATCGTGCCGGTAGAGGAGCGCGACGACCCCGAGCGCGTCGGAATCCGGGTCGGAGAGGGTGCGGTCCGCGAGCTCCTTGCGGATCAGCGAGCGGATCGCCTCCGAGCGGCTCGGGCTGTTGCGCTCCGCGACCCACCCGTCCAACAGCGCGAGCAGTTCCGGCTCGAGCGAGACAGCCGTTCGGACCACTTTGTGCGTCATGTTACTCTGGACCCCTTTAGGCTCGGAGGGAGGGTTCGGAAGGTCCCCACCCCGCCTTTTCGTAGCCTTTGACGTAGTAGATCGCCATCGCGACGCCCCAACTCCCGATGAAGAGCGCGACGATCCCGATCCCCAGCGACTCGAAGTTGAGGTTATCGAGCCAGTTCCAGAACGGACCCCCCCACCCGAACTCGCCCGAGATCACTTGGAGGAGCTCGACGCCTCCGATGGCGAACGCGACCAGCACCGAGATGACGGTCAGCGTGAGGTTGTAGAAGATCTTCCGGATCGGGTGATTGAACGCCCACCCGTAGGCGTAGCGCATCGCGAACCCGTCGGTCGTGTCGGAGAGGACCATGCCGCAGGTGAACAGGAGGGGCAGGAACAGGACTGCCCAGAGCGGGATGCCCGACCCCGCCACGACCACCGTGAGGCCGATGATGAGGACCTCGGTGGCCGTGTCGAACCCAAGACCGAACAGCACGCCGATCGGGTAGATCTGCCACGGCTCCCGGACGACCTTGAAGAAGCGCCCGAAGATCCGGTTGAGGAATCCTCGTTTCAGCATCTGTTCGTCGAGCGCCTTCTGGTCCAGCTTCCCGTCCCGGACCCCGCGGAACATCCGGTAGACCTCGAGGACGATGACCACGTTCACGATGCCGATGACGAAGAGGAACACGCCGGAGATCAGGGTCCCCACGACCGCCCCGGTCGAGGCAAAGGCGTGGTACTGCCGGGTGATGAATTCCGTCGCCACCACGAGGGCGACGATCATTCCGCAGACGATGGTGGAATGTCCGAGCGAGAACCAGGTGCCGACCGTGAGCGGCCTCTTCCCGTCGTTGAGCAGCTTCCGTGTCGTGTTGTCGATCGCCGCGATGTGGTCCGCGTCGAACCCGTGGCGCAGTCCCAGGATATAGGCCGTGATGGCGAGTCCCGTGAACAACAGGGCTCCTGGAGTGACCTCCCCGGAGAAGTGGTGGGGGAGGTACTCGAACGCTCCGGCGAACGCGAGGACGGTGGCCACCGCGAGCCCGCCGTAGATGACCCCCATCTGGAGGACTTCGACGGGCCGCAGGCGGAGGTCGCTCGGCGGGTCGCCCGAGGTGGCAGCCGACGCCATCGGATGGCCGAGAAACGTGCGGGACTTAACGGTTATGTCGTCTTTTCGAAAAGGTGCTACGCGGTCGGGAGGTTCACCCGCGCCCGCTCACTCTTCGACGACCGGCCGACGGTGCTTGACAAACTCTCCGCCATTGAGCTCGCGCATCGCCTCGACGAGCTGGTCGCGGGTGTTCATGACGATCGGTCCGTACCACGCCACGGGCTCGTGGAGCGGGCGCCCCGACACGAGCAGGAAGCGGGCCCCCGCATCCAGGGCATGCGCTCGGACGGACCGACCCTCGCCGAACAGTGCGGTCTCGCCGGCGGGCACGGGCCGAACGTCCGTTCCGTCGAACCGAACGTCTCCGGTGATGGCGTGGGCGAAGGCGGTGTAGCCCGGGTGGGTGGTTAGATCGAAGGAGCCTCCTGGGGGAACGGTGACGTCGAGATAGGTCGGGTCTACCGGGATTCCCTTCACAGGACCCTCCACGCCCGCGTAGGAGCCCGCGATGACCTTCACGCCGCTTCCGTTGTCGGTGGACACCTCGGGAAAGTCGGCCCGGGTCAGGCCCCGGTACGCCGGCACGGACATCTTCTCCCGCGCGGGAAGGTTGACCCACAGCTGGAAGCCGGACATCGCCCCCTCGCTGCGCTTCGGCATCTCCTGGTGGATGATCCCGCTGCCCGAGTTCATCCACTGGACGTCGCCCGAGCCGATGACCCCCGCGTTCCCGAGGGTGTCGCCGTGCTCCACCTGGCCCTCGAGAACGTACGTCACGGTCTCGATGCCACGGTGCGGGTGCCAGGGGAAGCCGGCCAGGTAGTCTGCCGGGTTCGAAGAGCCGAACCGGTCCAGTAACAGGAACGGGTCGAAGAGCGGTACTTCGTTGTTCGAAAACGAGCGGCGGAGCCGGACGCCGGCCCCCTCTAAAGTCGGGACGCCGGGAAAACGATGGGCGATCGAGCGGGATGGTGCGGGCATTGACCTTACCTCGCTCTATTCAATTACCTTTGGTTACTTAAAGAGGAGCGGAGGGCCGGGTAACCTCGAGTGCCACGCCCGGCACCCGCCGACTACAGGAGATGGACCTGGGTCAATCCCCAGACCAACCCGAAGCCGAGCGAGGCCCCCGATAGGGGCCCCGCGGCCCACCCCAGGAGGATGCCGCGGATGGGTTTCCACAAGACGCTCGAGCGACGACGCGCGAGCCCGGCACCGATCATCGCCCCGACGAGCGCCTGGTTCATGGACGTGAAGAGACCGAACGCCACCGAGACGAGGATCACGGTCGATTGGGCCAGCTGGGAGGCGGTGGCCATCCGCGGGTCGAGCTCCACGAGGTCGAACGCAACGCGTTGAAGGAGCGGGCGCCCCCACGTCAGGACCCCCAGGGCGATCCCTGCGCCTCCCACCACGCCCGCGGCGAACAGGCCGAGGAGCCCGGTCATGATCAGGGCGCCGGACGCGTTCGAGACGTCGTTGGCGCCCATGGCGAACGAAGCCGCAGCCCCGACCCCGACCAGGCCGAGGACCGCGGTGCGCCCCAACGACGGTTGTCGGGCGTTCGGGTTCCGGGAGGGGGCCGGCGGGCGGTACCGGTCTGCGACCCGGACGAACAGGAATCCCAGAGCGAACGCTGCGAACGGGGCCAGCGCCCACAACGTGACGAAGGCGCCGATCGTCCCCCATTGGACGGGCAGGCCGGCCGCAAGGCCGGCGCCTACGGTCGCGAACACCAGGATCTGGATGGTCGAGGTCGGGACCGTGACGAGGTTGTAGACGCTCGTGAGCGCGAGGGCCGACACGACAATCGCGAGCGCGACCCCGAGAGCAACCGCCCCTCCGCCCAGGATCCCGTGGCCGACCGTCGCTTCGACGTGGCCGCTCGCGAACGCTGCTCCGACGAAGGCAAGCGGAGCCATGAGGAGGAGCGCGTGCCAAGGGCGGATGGCGCCCGCCGCATACGGCATACCCATGCAGGCACCCGTGTAGTGGGCGCCGATGCTGAAGGCGAACGCGAAAGCAGCGGCGACCAAGAGGTCCGCGGATAGCGTCAAGCCCACTCCCGGGGTTCAAGAGGGCCGCGCCTCACCCGGGCCGGTTCGCTCATCGAGGGCGTCTGGCCGCATCGGGATGGCGCCAACGGACGCAGGAACGCGCCACGGGGTATAATCGCGCCGACCGCAGAAATGACCGGGGAGGGCGGTTCTGAGCCCCTGGGACGCGCCTACTGCGAGGTTGGTGCTCGGCCTTCTTGTGCAGGGCCGCCTCGCTCTCGTTGAGCTGTTCCAGAGCACCTTCGGCCGGTCTTCCGTTGATCCCCCTCGTTGACGGGTCGATGCGTGATGATCCTGCATCGACGTTTCGATGACCCTCGAACGGTTCGACGGTTCTCTCGCCCCCCCCGATCACCGTCCTAAGCAGCCGTTCTCACCGCAAGGTTCGAGAGGGTTCACACAGGCCCGTCAAGCCACAAAGTCTAATGCCTTTCGCAATCGTGCTCGAGGTGAATTGTCGGCCCGTCATCGCGCGCACGAGCGCGGTGACGCCGACGAGCGAACGAGTACGTGAAAGGAAACCCGTGAGAGTCTTACCTGATTCTCCCCGCACGACGGCCCCCCTATTCGGGTCTCGTGTTCAAGTTTGGAGTGGGTGTTTCGGGGTTCCGTAGTTCCAGCCACCGGGAGGAGGAATGAAAGCACAGGTCCTGTCGCCGCGCAACCGTGCGGTAGGGTTTGCCCTCGTCGTATCGATCATCATGCTGGGCGCTGCCACGCTCGCCTCTGCGGGGGTGATGGTGGCTCCGGAATCGCCGTCCGGAGGCACGAACGCACTCTCAGCAGGGCCGTTTTCCCCCGTGAGGTCGCCCGCGAGCAACGGGGGCCAGGGCTACACGGTCTCTCTCAACGGTCCTACCGCCGTCATCGTCTCCTCGCCGTCTGTAACTCCTTCCCCGGCCGCTCCTAGTTCTTCTGGGTTAATGCCCGCCATCACGCCGACCATCACGGTTAGCCCTACCCAGGGCCCGATCGGAGCGTCATACACGGTGACGGGATCCGGGTTCACTCCGTCGTCCGAAGCGACCCTCTCGTTCAACTCGCTGTGGCAGACACCCACCGGCGGTTCAGATTGTAGCGCCGTTGGGACCACGATAACAACGGACAGTTTGGGAAGCTTCGTTTGCACGTTCCAGGTCCCGGCCGGGATCGTGGGAACCTACAACCTCGTGGGAGAGGACAGGGGTTCGGAGACTCAGACCGCTCCGCAGTCGTTCACGGTGACCCCGCCGGCGATCACGGTAACGCCAGGGCAGGGCCCGATAGGCGCGACGGTGACGGTGGCAGGCACGGGCTTCTCGGTGTCGACGGCGCTGTCGTCGCTGGTCTTCGATTCGGTCACGATCACGAGCTGCACGAGCGGCTCATTGACCACGAGCGCGACCGGGGCGTTCACCTGTACATTTGTCGTCCCGGGAGGAACGTCGGGGACGACGGTCACGGCGACGGACGTAGGCGGTCAGACCGCGGGCGGTACGTTCACGGTGACCCCGCCGGCGATCACGGTGACGCCAGGGCAGGGTCCAATAGGTGCGACGGTGACGGTGGCGGGCACGGGCTTCTCGGTGTCGACGGCGCTGACATCGTTGGTCTTCGATACCAAGACGATCACGAGCTGCACGAGCGGATCGTTGACAACGAGCGCGACCGGGGCGTTCAGTTGCACGTTCAAGGTCCCGAGCGGGACGTCGGGGACGACGGTCACGGCGACGGACGTAGGCGGTCAGACCGCGGGCGGTACCTTCACAGTGACCACGCCGGCGATCACGGTGACGCCAGGGCAGGGCCCGATAGGTGCGACGGTGACAGTGGCGGGCACGGGCTTCTCGGTGTCGACGGCGCTGACATCGTTGGTCTTCGATACCAAGACGATCACGAGCTGCACCAGCGGCTCATTGACGACGGGCACGACCGGGGCGTTCACCTGCACGTTCGCTGTGCCGACCGGAGCGTCAGGGACGTCAGTCAAGGCGACGGACGTCGGCGGTCAGACCGCGAGTGGTACGTTCACAGTGACCACGCCGGCGATCACCGTTACACCGACGCAAGGTCCCGTGGGCGGGAGTGTGACCGTTTCCGGGACGGGCTTCTCCGTGTCGACGGCGCTGACATCGTTGGTCTTCGACACCAAGACGATCACGGGCGCGAGCTGCACGAGCGGCTCGTTGACGACGGGCACGACAGGTGCGTTCAGCTGCACGTTCGCTGTGCCGAGCGGGACTTCAGGAACGACGGTCACGGCGACGGATGTGAGCGGCAAAACCGCGACCGGCACGTTCACAGTGACCACAGCAGCGATCACGGTGACACCGGGTCAGGGTCCGATAGGTGCGACGGTGACCGTGGCGGGCACGGGCTTCTCCGTGTCGACGGCGCTGTCGTCCCTGGTACTCGATTCGGTCACGGTCGCAAGTTGCACGAGCGGCTCCCTGACGACGGGCGCGACTGGGGCGTTCACTTGCACATTCAAAGTCCCGAGCGGGACTTCAGGAACGACGGTCACGGCGACGGACGTGGGTGGCCAGACCGCAGGCGGTACGTTCACGGTGACCACACAGGCGATCACCGTTACACCGACGCAAGGTCCGGTGGGCGCGAGTGTGACCGTTTCCGGGACCGGCTTCTCCGTGTCGACGGCGCTGTCGTCGCTGGTCTTCGATTCAGTCACGATCACGAGCTGCACGAGCGGTTCCCTCACGACGGGCACGAGCGGGGCGTTCACCTGCACGTTCGCTGTGCCGAGCGGGACTTCAGGAACGACGGTCACAGCGACAGACGTAGGCGGTCAGAGCGCGACCGGTACGTTCACGGTGACCACGCCAGCGATCACCGTTACACCGACACAGGGTCCCGTAGGTGCGAGTGTGACCGTTTCCGGGACGGGCTTCTCCGTGTCGGCGGCGCTGTCGTCGCTGGTATTCGGTTCAGTCACGATCACGAGCTGCACGAGCGGCTCTCTCACGACGGGCACGAGCGGGGCGTTCACTTGCACATTCAAGGTCCCGAGCGGGACGTCGGGGACGACGGTCACGGCGACGGATGTGAGCGGCAAAACCGCGACCGGTACGTTCACGGTGACCACGCCAGCGATCACCGTTACACCGACGCAGGGTCCCGTGGGCGGGAGTGTGACCGTTTCCGGGACCGGCTTCTCCGTGTCGGCGGCGCTGTCGTCGCTGGTCTTCGATTCGATTACGATTACGAGCTGTACGAGTGGTTCCCTCACGACGGGCACGACCGGGGCGTTCACCTGCTCATTTGTCGTTCCGGGGGGAACATCTGGGACGACGGTCACGGCGACGGATGTGGGTGGCCAGACTGCAATCGGCACGTTCACGGTGACGACGCCGACGATCACGGTAACGCCAGGGCAGGGCCCGAAAGATGCGACAGTGACGGTGGCAGGCACGGGCTTCTCCGTGTCCACGGCGTTGCTGTCGCTGATACTTGATTCGGTCACGATCGCTAGCTGCACGAGCGGCTCCCTGACGACGGGCACGACCGGGGCGTTCAGTTGCACATTCAAGGTCCCGAGCGGGACGTCGGGGACGACGGTCACGGCGACGGACGGGGGCGGTCAGGCCGCGACCGGTGTGTTCACGGTGACCACGCCGACGATCACGGTGGCGCCGGGCCAGGGTCCGATCGGTGCGACGTATACGGTAACGGGGTCCGGGTTCAGTGTATTGTCAGGAGCGACGGTCTCCTTTGGCGGAACGCCCGAGACGCCGACAGGGGGGTCGGACTGTAGTTTTGTTGGGACGGCGATCACGACGGACGGGACCGGAGGTTTCGTCTGCACGTTCACGGTTCCGAGCGTCAGCGCGGGTGCCTACTCCGTGGTGGGAGAGGACGTAACGACGAGCACTCCGACCAGCGCGCAGACGTTCACGGTCACTCCGCAGGCAATCACGGTGGCACCGGGCCAAGGTCCCGTGGGGAGTTCGGTAACACTGACGGGCACCGGATTCACGGCATCGGGCACCGTGACGGTAACGTTCGCGGGGGGTTCGCTGACATTCGTCAGCTGTTCGCCCGGGACGCTGAGCGGTGACAAGAAGACCATCACGACGACGGCCACGGGGGCGTTCGTCTGCACGTTCACGGTTCCGACGGCCAGCCCGGGGTCGCAACCGATCCAGGCGACCGATGCTGGCTCAGGGCAGACAGCGACGAACGTGTTCATGGTGACGACGCCGGCGATTACGGTAACGCCGGGGCAAGGCCCAATAGGCGCGACGGTGACGGTGGCGGGCACCGGGTTCTCGGCGTCGATGGTGTTGTCGTCGCTGGTATTCGATTCAGTCACGATTGCAAGCTGCACGAGCGGCTCACTGACGACGGGTGCGACCGGGGCGTTCAGCTGTACGTTCGCCGTCCCGGGAGGAACGTCGGGGACGACGGTCACGGCGACGGACGTAGGCGGTCAGGCCGCAACCGGTGTGTTCACGGTGACCACACCAGCGATCACGGTGTCACCGGGACAGGGCCCAATAGGCGCGACGGTGACGGTGGCGGGCACCGGCTTCTCGGTGTCGACGGCGTTGACATCGTTGGTCTTCGATACCAAGACGATCACGAGCTGCACCAGCGGCTCATTGACGACGGGCGCCACTGGAGCGTTCACCTGCACGTTCGCTGTGCCGACTGGCGCGTCGGGGACGACGGTCACGGCGACGGATGTGAGCGGCAAAACCGCGACCGGTACGTTCACGGTGACTACGCCAGCGATCACCGTTACACCGACACAGGGTCCCGTGGGTGCGAGTGTGACCGTTTCCGGGACGGGCTTCTCCGTGTCGGCGGCGCTGACATCGTTGGTCTTCGATACCAAGACGATCACGGCCGCGAGTTGCACGAGCGGCTCTCTCACGACGGGCACGACCGGGGCGTTCACCTGCACGTTCGCTGTTCCGGCGGGAGCGTCGGGGACGACGGTCACGGCGACGGACGTGGGCGGCAAGACCGCGACTGGCACGTTCACGGTGACTACGCCGGCGATCACGGTGACGCCAGGGCAGGGTCCGATAGGCGCGACGGTGACGGTGGCGGGCACCGGCTTCTCTGTGTCGACGGCGCTGACATCGTTGGTCTTCGACACCAAGACGATTACGGCCGCGAGCTGCACGAGCGGCTCTCTCACGACGGGCACGACAGGTGCGTTCAGTTGCACATTCAAGGTCCCGAGCGGGGCGTCAGGGACGACGGTCACGGCAACGGACGTGGGCGGTCAGACCGCAGGCGGTACGTTCACGGTGACCACGCCGGCGATCACGGTGACGCCAGGGCAGGGTCCGATAGGCGCGACGGTGACGGTGGCGGGCACGGGCTTCTCCGTGTCGACGGCGCTGTCGTCGCTGGTCTTCGATTCGGTCACGATCACGAGCTGCACGAGCGGCTCGCTGACGACGGGCGCGACCGGGGCGTTCAGTTGCACATTCAAGGTTCCGAGCGGGACGTCGGGGACGACGGTCACGGCGACGGACGGGGGCGGTCAGACCGCGGGCGGTACCTTCACAGTGACCACGCCGGCGATCACGGTGACGCCAGGGCGGGGTCCGATAGGTGCGACGGTGACCGTGGCGGGCACGGGCTTCTCCGTGTCGACGGCACTGTCGTCTCTGGTCTTCGATTCGATTACGATCACGAGCTGTACGAGTGGTTCCCTCACGACGGGCACGAGCGGGGCGTTCACTTGCACGTTCAAGGTCCCGAGCGGGACGTCGGGGACGACGGTCACGGCGACGGACGGGGGCGGTCAGACCGCGGGCGGTACCTTCACAGTGACCACGCCGGCGATCACGGTGACGCCGGGGCAGGGTCCAATAGGCGCGACGGTGACGGTGGCGGGCATGGGCTTCTCCGTGTCGACGGCGCTGTCGTCGCTGGTCTTCGATTCGGTCACGATTGCTAGCTGCACGAGCGGCTCCTTCACGACGGGCGTGACCGGGGCGTTCACCTGCACGTTCGCTGTGCCGAGCGGGACTTCAGGAGCGACGGTCACGGCAACGGACGTGGGTGGTCAGACCGCGGGCGGCACGTTCACGGTGACCACACAGGCGATCACCGTTACACCGACGCAAGGTCCGGTGGGCGCGAGTGTGACCGTTTCCGGGACCGGCTTCTCCGTGTCGACGGCGCTGTCGTCGCTGGTCTTCGATTCAGTCACGATCACGAGCTGCACGAGCGGCTCTCTCACGACGGGCACGAGCGGGGCGTTCACCTGCACGTTCGCTGTGCCGAGTGGGACTTCAGGAACGACGGTCACAGCGACGGACGTAGGCGGTCAGAGCGCAGGCGGCACGTTCACGGTGACCACGCCAGCGATCACTGTTACACCGACACAGGGTCCCGTAGGTGCGAGTGTGACCGTTTCCGGGACCGGCTTCTCCGTGTCGACGGCGCTGTCGTCGCTGGTCTTCGATTCAGTCACGATCACGAGCTGCACGAGCGGCTCCCTGACGACCGGCACGACCGGGGCGTTCACTTGCACATTCAAGGTCCCGAGCGGGACGTCGGGGACGACGGTCACGGCGACGGATGTGAGCGGCAAGACCGCGACCGGTACGTTCACGGTGACCACGCCAGCGATCACCGTTACACCGACACAGGGTCCCGTAGGTGCGAGTGTGACCGTTTCCGGGACCGGCTTCTCCGTGTCGGCGGCGCTGACATCGTTGGTCTTCGATACCAAGACGATCACGGCCGCGAGTTGCACGAGCGGCTCTCTCACGACGGGCACGACCGGGGCGTTCACCTGCACGTTCGCTGTTCCGGCGGGAGCGTCGGGGACGACGGTCACGGCGACGGACGTGGGCGGCAAGACCGCGACTGGCACGTTCACGGTGACTACGCCGGCGATCACGGTGACGCCAGGGCAGGGTCCGATAGGCGCGACGGTGACGGTGGCGGGCACCGGCTTCTCTGTGTCGACGGCGCTGACATCGTTGGTCTTCGACACCAAGACGATTACGGCCGCGAGCTGCACGAGCGGCTCTCTCACGACGGGCACGACAGGTGCGTTCAGTTGCACATTCAAGGTCCCGAGCGGGACGTCGGGGACGACGGTCACGGCGACGGATGGGGGCGGTCAGGCCGCGACCGGTGTGTTCACGGTGACCACGCCGACGATCACGGTGGCGCCGGGCCAGGGTCCGATCGGTGCGACGTATACGGTAACGGGGTCCGGGTTCAGTGTATTGTCAGGAGCGACGGTCTCCTTTGGCGGAACGCCCGAGACGCCGACAGGGGGGTCGGACTGTAGTTTTGTTGGGACGGCGATCACGACGGACGGGACCGGAGGTTTCGTCTGCACGTTCACGGTTCCGAGCGTCAGCGCGGGTGCCTACTCCGTGGTGGGAGAGGACGTAACGACGAGCACTCCGACCAGCGCGCAGACGTTCACGGTCACTCCGCAGGCAATCACGGTGGCACCGGGCCAAGGTCCCGTGGGGAGTTCGGTAACACTGACGGGCACCGGATTCACGGCATCGGGCACCGTGACGGTAACGTTCGCGGGGGGTTCGCTGACATTCGTCAGCTGTTCGCCCGGGACGCTGAGCGGTGACAAGAAGACCATCACGACGACGGCCACGGGGGCGTTCGTCTGCACGTTCACGGTTCCGACGGCCAGCCCGGGGTCGCAACCGATCCAGGCGACCGATGCTGGCTCAGGTGAAGTGCCGGCGACAGCGTTTACTCTCACGACGCCAGCGATCACCGTGACGCCGGGGCAAGGCCCGATAGGCGCAACGGTAACGGTGTCAGGGACGAACTTCTCAGTGACGAGCTTGGTGGGGTTGAGTTTTGACGGAACGACAATCCCCAGTTCGAACTGCACGAGCGGTTCCCTAACGACGGACATTACTGGGGCGTTCACCTGTACATTTGTCGTCCCGGGAGGGACGTCGGGGACGACGGTCACGGCGACGGACGTAGGCGGTCAGGCCGCGACCGGTGTGTTCACGGTGACCACGCCGACGATCACGGTGGCGCCGGGCCAGGGTCCGATCGGTGCGACGTATACGGTAACGGGGTCCGGGTTCAGTGTATTGTCAGGAGCGACGGTCTCCTTTGGCGGAACGCCCGAGACGCCGACAGGGGGGTCGGACTGTAGTTTTGTTGGGACGGCGATCACGACGGACGGGACCGGAGGTTTCGTCTGCACGTTCACGGTTCCGAGCGTCAGCGCGGGTGCCTACTCCGTGGTGGGAGAGGACGTAACGACGAGCACTCCGACCAGCGCGCAGACGTTCACGGTGACTACACCAGGGATCACCGTGACCCCAGGGCAGGGTCCATTAGGCGCAGCGGTGACGGTGGCGGGGACGAACTTCTCCGTGGGGAGCCTGGTGGGGTTGAGCTTTGATGGAGCGACAATCACCGGTTCGAACTGCACGAGCGGTTCTCTATCGACGGGCGCGACCGGGGCGTTCAGCTGTACGTTCGCCGTCCCGGGAGGAACGTCGGGGACGACGGTCACGGCGACGGACGTAGGCGGTCAGGCCGCGACCGGTGTGTTCACGGTGACCACGCCAGCGATCACGGTGTCACCGGGACAGGGCCCAATAGGCGCGACGGTGACGGTGGCGGGCACCGGCTTCTCCGTGTCGACGGCGCTGTCGTCGCTGGTCTTCGATTCGGTCACGATCACGAGCTGCACGAGCGGCAGCCTAACGACCGACGGAACGGGCTCGTTCAGCTGTACTTTCAAGGTTCCCGCCGGGACGTCTGGGACGACGGTCACAGTGATGGACATAGGCGGTCAGACCGCGGGCGGCACGTTCACGGTCACCACGCCGGCGATTACGGTGACCCCAGGGCAAGGTCCGATAGGCGCGGCGGTAACGGTGTCAGGCGCCGATTTCTCGATTACGAGCACGGCGAGCCTGGTCTTCGACGGAGTGACGATCACGAGCTGCACGAGCGGCTCATTGACGACGGGCGCGACCGGGGCGTTCAGTTGCACATTCAAGGTCCCGAGCGGGACGTCGGGGACGACGGTCACGGCGACGGACGTGGACGGTCAGATCGCGGGCGGTACGTTTACGGTCACCACACCCCTAATTACCGTGACGCCGGGACAGGGCCCGATAGGTGCGACGGTGACGGTGGCGGGCACGGGCTTCTCCGTGTCGACGGCGCTGTCGTCGCTGGTCTTCGATTCGGTCACGATCACGAGCTGCACGAGCGGTAGCCTAACGACGGACGGAACGGGCTCGTTCAGTTGTACGTTCTCCATAACGAGCGGGACGTCGGGGATCACAATCACCGCGACGGACGTCGGGGGTCAGGTCGCGGCCGGGACATTCACGGTCACAACACCGGCGATCACAGTGAGCCCGTCCCAGGGTCCCATAGGCGCTAATGTGACGATATCCGGAACTGGGTTTTCGGTGTCAACAGCGCTGTCCTCGCTGGTGTTCGACTCGGTTACGGTCACGACCTGCACCAGCGGCTCCCTGACCACGAGCGCGACCGGTGTGTTCGCGTGTACGTTCCAGGTACCGAGTGGAACGGCTGGTACGTCGGTCGTGGCTAAGGACGCGGGTGGCCAGACGGCGACGGGGACGGTCACGGTCACCACGCCGGCTATGACCGTATCGCCGGGCCAGGGTCCCGTGGGCGCGGCAGTGACGGTGTCGGGGACGGGATTCTCGGTCTCGACGACGCTGTCATTGTTGGTGTTCGACTCGGTAACGATCACTGCTTGTACGAGTGGTTCCCTGACGACGAACGGAACGGGTGCGTTCAGCTGCACGTTTGCGGTCCCAAGTGGGACCTCGATGACGACGGTCACGGCGACGGATGTCGGGGGGCAGACCACGACCGGGACGTTTACGGTCACCACCCCGACCATCACCGTTACCCCGGGCCAGGGTTCCGTGGGTACGACCGTAACGGTATCCGGGACCGGGTTCTCCGTGTCGACGCCTCTGACTTCGCTGGTGTTCGACTCGATAACGATCACGAGCTGCACAAGTGGTTCCCTAACGGTGGACGAGACCGGCTCGTTTAGCTGCACGTTCGCCGTACCGAGCGGGACGTCCGGGACCACGGTCACGGCGACGGACGTGGGCCAGCAGGGGGCGGCTGCCGCGTTCACGGTGACGACGACCTCATCGAGTTCGTCGTCGTGGTGGGTCTACCTGGCAATCGCCCTAGCGGTGATTGTAGTGGTCGTCCTCGCCTCCCTCCTCCTCCTGCGTCGACGCCGACCGCGCGCCGCAGGCCAACCTCCGGAAGAGCCGTCCTCGATGGGAGTGGCACCAACTACGGGGGGGGGTCCACCCGCGGCCGTGCCGGCCTACGTCGAAGCACCCACGGACGTGGCACCCACTACCGGAGGCGGCCCGCCCACAGCCATGCCGGCCTACATCGAAACGCCCAAGGACGTCGGTCAAGCACCGCCCATTACCCCCGCGGCGGTCTCCGGCGAAGCGGCGGCTGCGGCCCCCGTGCCTGTCACGAGCGATGCGGAGTCCGATTTGGCGGCGCTCATGGCCGAGCTCGACAAGATCGGTAGCGAGGTAGTCAAGAAGCCGTCCAAGGCGGGAACGAGCGGCCCGGACGCGGAGCCAGCCAAGGAAGAAGGCAAGTCGTCGTGATCAACATCGGTCCCGGAATGGTGTAGGTCAGAGGTGCAAGGCAGGATCTCTCCAAAAGCCTTCGACGAACTTTGGGTCGTTACGATTTGCGCGCAGGGGCCCCGGTTTAGCACGCCCGGAACGACAACAGATTGTCGGTTCCCCCTCGCTCCTGCGAGTGCCTTGTCGTCCGATCATCAATCAGCCAACTCACGGCCATCGGGGACACATACTCGCTCGTACCCACGGACGGTGCACCGCAGGCGTCCCCAACCCGTCTTCGGAGGCCCGAAGACGACCGAACTCTCCAGTCACTTCGTCCGCGAAGCGGCCGACTGACGAATTCCGCGACCCAGCCGAGCCGCGTCGGCCTGAGTTAGCTTAGAAGTTCTCAACAGATGATCGTAGAGTTCGAGCTTGTCCAAGTGGTCGCGGAACGCCCTCCGGGCGACCTCGGCCCACCGGACCTCGGGATGCGCTCGCATCTCTCGGTGCAGATCCTCGGGAACGGAGAGGGTTACGTTCGGCATCGCATTCTACTTATTCCACAGCTAGTCTGGTATTTACCTTAAACTACATCTGAAGTTATACGTCAATACCGCTTTGGAAAGCTTAATGCCCGCTTCCATCGCTTCTTCGACGGATTGTCGGGTCGTCGCCACGCTGACTTGCGTGGTTGCGTCGACGAGAGAACGAGTCCCTGAGAACAAACAAGTGAGAGTCTAACATGATTCTCTTCGCACACCGGTCCGTCGGGCTGCGTCTCGTGCCCGCTGTCGCAGCGAATGTTCTAGGTTTCTCAGGACCCACTCAGAGAGGGAACGGATGAACGCACATGTCCTTTCGCGGCGCAGCCGCGCGGTAGGGTTTGCCATCGCCGTATCGATCGTGATGTTGGGCGCCGCCGCGCTCGCTTCGGTGGGGGCGGTGGTCGCTCCGTCATCCTCCGGGGGTGCGAGCAACTCACCGGCGGTGACGCTCTCGACCGGAAGCTCGGCCGCAGGCCCCTCCGGCCAGAGCTTCACGGTCACGGTCGGGGGCTCCAGTATCGTTGTCAGCTCGTCCCCGATTTCGGATCCTTCTCCCTCGGTCCAACCTCCTACTGCCGAAGTTTCGACCGACACTGCGGCCGGTTCCGTGGTTGTTTTGCCGTCCATCCCCCCACCCGTCGCCCCGGCGCCTGCGCGGCATACCTCTCTCGCCCCTTCAAGGGACGGCGCCCCGAACACGGCCGACTGCACCCTCGCGTGCAACACCTCCGGTACCTGGTTCAGTCTGGGCGTGACCCCATCTAGCACCGATGACCTGCTGATGCTGGTGGTCACGGACGCGATGGAGGCCAGTGGGCCGTTGAACACGTTTGACGTCACGGACACCGCTCTTTCCACCTGGAAGCTGGTGAATCCCCTTGGGAATGTCTGGACCAGCCCCGACTCTCTTCAGTATGTCTTCTACGCGGTCGACGCAAGCACAGGCTTGGACACAGTCACCGTAAACACGACAGGCGGCGGGGGGAGTGGTGCCTACGTCGCCAGCGCAAGCGCAATCCTGTTCGCGTTGCAGAACACCCCGGGCATCGACACGGCCGTCTTCACCACCGGGACGAGCAGTGCCGCCGACGCAACCGTCCCGACTACATTCTCGGGCGAGACCGTGCTGGGCATCGTCTCGAGCACCAGCGGGGAGACCTTCACTGCCGATCCGCCCTATAGCCAGGTCGGGACGACGGTCGATGACGGCCACAGCACGGTTACGTATGTCGAGTCCGCGCCTGCGCCGACAATAGGATCCTACAGCCCGTCTCCAACCCTATCCCATTCCTCTAACTGGGGCGAGCTTGCTCTCGCCATCGAAGGGAATGCAGCCCTGACGTTTACCCCATCGAACGGCGACGTTGGGAGCACCGTCACCCTCGACGGCTCCGGATTTACCCCCGGTGACACCGTCACGCCAATCCTTGGAGGCGTCAGCTACGCATGCGACAGCGGGGGCACGGTGGGATCCGATGGTTCCTTTTCGTGTGCCGTAACGGTGCCCTCCGTTGCTCCCGGACCGTACTCCGTTGCGGTAAGCACGCCGGATGACGGGGCAGTCGCGGCCACGGGAACGTTCGCGGTGAACGCGCCCGTGACCGCGGGAGACGTGACGCCGGTCTCTCCAGCCATGGACGACGGCCAATCGATCCTGCTGACCGCGAACCCGTCCGGCGGAGCGGCGCCCTACAACTATCAGTGGTACTCGGGGTCGGGCTCGGGTCCGTGTACGGGGTCCCCCCTAGGCACGAGCCGAACGCAATCGACGGGAACACCGTCGGCCGGGACCTACTCCTATTGCTACATGGTCACGGACAGCGACTCTAATTCCAACTCCTCAACGTGGGACACGGTAACCGTGAGCTCGGCGCCTTCGGTTTCCATTGAACCCTCCTCGGCGACAATCGACAGCGGGCAAACCGCGACGTTGTCGTCGACGGTAATCGGCGGCACGGGCTCCTATAGCTGGCAGTGGTACGACTACGTCGGGCCGATTTCCGGCGCATCGGGAACGGCGACGACGGCGACGTACGGGGCATCCGCAACGGACACCGGGATCTACGTGGTGTTCACGGACACCGGCACTACGACGGGTGCGACCCCCTCGGCGACGGCCACCTCCTCGCCAACCGTGTCGGTGACCGTGAACTCAGCGCTTGCCGCGCCCGTCATCTCCGTGGCTCCGGCGACGATCGACTCCGGACAGAACGCGACGCTTTCCACCACGACGACTTTTGGCGGGGGTACCCCGACCTACACCTGTCAGTGGTTGGTCGAGGGGCCGAGCGATTCTAGCTACGGCGACCTTGGCAGTTCGTTCAGTTGCAGCCCGGGCGACCTACCGACGGCACCGACGGGCACCCTGACCACAACCGGGGTGTGGAACTTCGAGCTCCAGGTGACCGATGGTTCCGGGACGCCGGTGACGGTGCCCTCGAACACCGTTACGGTGACGGTGGACGCGCTCCCGGTTACCACCACCCCGAGCCCCAGCCCTGCCTCGGTGGACGTAGGTCATTCGGTCACCTTCACGACCGCGGGCAGTGGCGGAAGTGGCGGTCCATACACCTACACATGGACACAGTCGTCGGCCAACTTCGGCTGCGACGTGGCGTCGACTACCACCACGATGACCTGCACGCCCACGGTAGCGGGAACGTACACCGTCTCAGTGTATGCCACCGACTCGAACGGCGGGGCTTCGGCTACGAAGACCTCCAGTAGCTTCGTCGTGGATGCGCTTCCGACCACGACC
Organism: uncultured Thermoplasmata archaeon; assembly: GCA_963735185.1. GTDB lineage: Archaea > Thermoplasmatota > Thermoplasmata > Lutacidiplasmatales > UBA184 > Lutacidiplasma. The sequence continues at coordinate 621,417 of CAVTJV010000007.1, read as the reverse complement.
ACGCCCAGCCCCTCGATCGCCTCGGGCGGTATCGATGTGGGCCAGTCTGTCACCTTCACGACCGCGGGCAGTGGCGGAAGTGGCGGCCCATACGCCTACACATGGACACAGTCGTCGGCCAACTTCGGCTGCGACGTGGCGTCGACTACCACCACGATGACCTGCACGCCCACGGTGGCGGGAACGTACACCGTCTCAGTGTATGCCACCGACTCGAACGGCGGGGCTTCGGCTACGAAGACCTCCAGTAGCTTCGTCGTAGATGCGCTTCCGACCACGACCACGCCCAGCCCCTCGATCGCCTCGGGCGGTATCGATGTGGGCCAGTCGGTCACCTTCACGACCGCGGGCAGTGGCGGAAGTGGCGGTCCATACACCTACACATGGACACAGTCGTCGTCCAACTTCGGCTGCGACGTGGCGTCGACTACCACCACGATGACCTGCACGCCCACGGTGGCGGGAACGTACACCGTGTCGGTGTATGCCACCGACTCGAACGGCGGGGCTTCGGCTACGAAGACCTCAACCGGCTACGTCATCGACACGCTCCCGATCGCCACGACACCCAGTCCTTCCGTCGCTTCGGGCGACATCGATGTAGGCCAGTCGGTCACCTTCACGACCAGCGCCAGTGGCGGGAGTGGCGGATACTCCTACACATGGACACAGTCGTCGGCCAACTTTGGTTGCAACGTGGCGTCGACCACTGACACCATGGTCTGCACGCCGACAGCGACGGGGACCTACACCGTCTCAGTGTATGCCACCGACTCGAACGGCGGGGCTTCGGCTACGAAGACCTCCAGTAGCTTCGTCGTGGATGCGCTTCCGACCACGACCACGCCCAGCCCCTCGATCGCCTCGGGTGGCATTGACGTGGGCCAGTCGGTCACCTTCACGACCGCGGGCAGTGGTGGAAGTGGCGGCCCATACGCCTACACATGGACACAGTCGTCGGCCAACTTTGGTTGCAACGTGGCGTCGACCACTGACACCATGGTCTGCACGCCGACAGCGACGGGGACCTACACCGTCTCAGTGTATGCCATCGACTCGAACGGTGGCCACTCAGCCACGAAGGCCTCCGGCAATTTCGTCGTAGATGCGCTTCCGACCACGACCACGCCCAGCCCCTCGATCGCCTCGGGCGGTATCGATGTGGGCCAGTCGGTCACCTTCACGACCGCGGGCAGTGGCGGAAGTGGCGGTCCATACACCTACACATGGACACAGTCGTCGGCCAACTTCGGCTGCGACGTGGCGTCGACTACCACCACGATGGCCTGCACGCCCACGGTAGCGGGAACGTACACCGTCTCAGTGTATGCCACCGACTCGAACGGCGGGGCTTCGGCTACGAAGACCTCAACCGGCTACGTCATCGACACGCTCCCGATCGCCACGATACCCAGCCCTTCCGTCGCCTCGGGCGGCATCGATGTGGGCCAGTCGGTCACCTTCACGACCAGCGCCAGTGGCGGGAGTGGCGGATACACCTACACATGGACGCAGTCGTCGTCCAACTTCGGCTGCAACGTGGCGTCGACCACTGCCACCATGGCGTGCACGCCGACAGCGACGGGGACCTACACCGTCTCAGTGTATGCCATCGACTCGAACGGTGGCCACTCAACCACGAAGACCTCCAGTAGCTTCGTCGTAGATGCGCTTCCGACAACGACCACGCCCAGCCCCTCGATCGCCTCGGGCGGCATTGACGTGGGCCAGTCAGTCACCTTCACGACCACGGGCAGTGGCGGAAGCGGCGGCCCGTACACCTACACGTGGACGCAATCCTCGTCCAACTTCGGCTGCAACGTGGCGTCGACCACCGACACCATGGCGTGCACGCCGACGGTGGCAGGGACCTACACCGTGTCGGTGTATGCCATCGACTCGAACGGCGGCCACTCTGCCACGGGGAACTCGGCCAACTTTGTTGTCGACGCACTTCCGACGACGACCACGCCCACGCCTTCTGTCGGTTCGGGTCTGATCGATGTAGGCCAGTCGGTCACCTTCACGACCAGCGCCAGTGGCGGGAGTGGCGGATACTCCTACACATGGACGCAGTCGTCGGCCAACTTCGGCTGCAACGTGGCGTCGACGACCACCACGATGACCTGCACGCCCACGGTGGCGGGAACGTACACCGTCTCGGTGAACACCACCGACTCGAACGGCGGGGCTTCGGCCACGAAGACCTCCAGTAGCTTTGTCGTAGATGCCCTCCCAGCCACGACCACGCCCAGCCCCTCGATCGCCTCGGGCGGCATCGATGTGGGCCAGTCGGTCACCTTCACGACCACGGGCAGCGGTGGAAGCGGCGGCCCATACGCCTACACATGGACACAGTCGTCGGCCAACTTCGGCTGCAACGTGGCGTCGACGACCACCACGATGACCTGCACGCCCACGGTGGCGGGAACGTACACCGTCTCGGTGAACACCACCGACTCGAACGGCGGGGCTTCGGCTACGAAGACCTCCAGTAGCTTCGTCGTGGATGCGCTTCCGACCACGACCACGCCCAGCCCCTCGATCGCCTCGGGTGGCATTGACGTGGGCCAGTCGGTCACCTTCACGACCGCGGGCAGTGGTGGAAGTGGCGGCCCATACGCCTACACATGGACACAGTCGTCGGCCAACTTTGGTTGCAACGTGGCGTCGACCACTGACACCATGGTCTGCACGCCGACAGCGACGGGGACCTACACCGTCTCAGTGTATGCCATCGACTCGAACGGTGGCCACTCAACCACGAAGACCTCCAGTAACTTCGTCGTAGATGCCCTCCCAGCCACGACCACGCCCAGCCCCTCGATCGCCTCGGGCGGCATCGATGTGGGCCAGTCGGTCACCTTCACGACCACCGGCAGTGGCGGAAGCGGCGGCCCATACACCTACACATGGACACAGTCGTCGGCCAACTTCGGCTGCAACGTGGCGTCGACCACCGACACCATGGCGTGCACGCCGACGGTGGCAGGGACCTACACCGTGTCGGTGTATGCCATCGACTCGAACGGCGGGGCTTCGGCCACGAAAACCTCCAGTAGCTTCGTCGTAGATGCGCTTCCGACAACGACCACGCCCAGCCCCTCGATCGCCTCGGGCGGCATCGATGTGGGCCAGTCGGTCACCTTCACGACCACGGGCAGCGGTGGAAGCGGCGGCCCATACTCCTACACATGGACGCAGTCGTCGTCCAACTTCGGCTGCAACGTGGCGTCGACCACTGCCACCATGGCGTGCACGCCGACAGCGACGGGGACCTACACCGTCTCAGTGTATGCCATCGACTCGAACGGTGGCCACTCAACCACGAAGACCTCCAGTAACTTCGTCGTAGATGCCCTCCCAGCCACGACCACGCCCAGCCCCTCGATCGCCTCGGGCGGCATTGACGTGGGCCAGGCAGTCACCTTCACGACCACGGGCAGTGGCGGAAGCGGCGGCCCGTACACCTACACGTGGACGCAATCCTCGTCCAACTTCGGCTGCAACGTGGCGTCGACCACCGACACCATGGCGTGCACGCCGACGGTGGCAGGGACCTACACCGTGTCGGTGTATGCCATCGACTCGAACGGCGGCCACTCTGCCACGGGGAACTCGGCCAACTTTGTTGTCGACGCACTTCCGACGACGACCACGCCCACGCCTTCTGTCGGTTCGGGTCTGATCGATGTAGGCCAGTCGGTCACCTTCACGACCAGCGCCAGTGGCGGGAGTGGCGGATACTCCTACACATGGACGCAGTCGTCGGCCAACTTCGGCTGCAACGTGGCGTCGACGACCACCACGATGACCTGCACGCCCACGGTGGCGGGAACGTACACCGTCGCGGTGTATGCCATCGATTCGAATGGCGGCCACTCGGTGACCGAGCCGTCCTCGAACTTCATCGTCCATTCTCGGCTGACCGCGCCTGCGGCCCCGACCCCGAGCGTTACGACGCTGGACGCTGACCAACCTTTGACGGTGACCGGAACCCTTCCCTCCACGGGCACTCCGAGTTACTCCTGGCAGTGGCTGATCTCCGTGAACAGCGGGTCCTACGGTCCCGCGACGCAATGCCAGGCGCCAAGTGGCAGCGGCGGGACCGGCGGCACCCACGTGACTTGCACGATCCTCGCGAACACGCTCCAAGCCAGTACTTCGTACAACTTCGAGCTCAACGTGACGGACAGTGCCGCGAGCCCGGAAACGGCGACGTCGCTCCCCTCCCAGATGGTGATGACCAGCTCTGTGCTGACGGCCGGGACCCCCACCCCGACGCTTCCCTTCCTCGACAGCGGACAGTCAATCCTGCTCACCGCGGACCCCTCCGGCGGGTCGGGCGGTTTCTCGTTCCAGTGGTACTCGGGCACCACCGCGGTCCTCTGCCTCGCTCTTGGCTCGCCCATTTCTCAAGCTACGAACTCGACCTACCTGGCTTCCCCGACGAGCACGACGTACTACTGCTACGAGGTGACGGACACGAACCTCGACACAGCGAGCTCGGCGGTGGCTTATGTGACCGTAGACCCGCCTCTGACGGCACCCTCCACGCCCACTGTGAGCGCGACCGCGCTCGACGCGGACCAGGTGTTGACCGTAACGGGCACCCTCCCGTCGACCGGCGGCACGCTGGACTACTCCTGGCAGTGGCTTGTCTCCGTCGATGGCGGAGCCTACTCCAGCACGACCCAGTGTGGCACGAACAGTGGCAGTGGCGCTGACCAGGGCGACCTGGAGACGTGCGTCATCGACGCGAACACGTTGATGGCAGGGAGCACCTACCTCTTCGAGCTCCAGGTAATCGACAACGCGACGGCCCCCGAGAATCAGACGTCGTCCTCCTCTTCCGAGGTGACGGTGAGCTCGGCACTGACCGCACCGGCGGTACCCACGGTGAGTGCGGCAAGACTGGACGTCAACCAAGCATTGACGATTACGGGAACGATCCCGACCACGGGAACGTCGACCTACAGCTGGCAATGGTGGGTCTCGATCAATGGTGGTCCGTATTCGAGCGCGAGCCTGTGCGCTTTTAGCGGCGGCAGCGGGGCGAGCGGCGGTGCGACGAAGCCCTGCGGCATCTCGGCGAGCACGCTGACGACCGGCGATTCCTACGCATTCGAGTTGGTGGTGACGGACAGTGCGACGTCGGCCGAAGTTCAGACGTCGGCGCCCTCTTTGACGGTGACGGTGAGCTCCGCATTGACGCTGCCCGGGACGCCTTCGACGAGCGCAACGCTGCTGGACGCGGACCAGGTGTTGACGCTCACCGCAACCATCCCGTCGACCGGCACTCCGACCTACTCCTGGCATTGGCTGGTCTCGATCAATGGGACTGCCTACGTGTACGCGACCCAGTGCGCGGTGAACAGCGGCACCGGAGCAGCCGGGGGCGCGCTAGAGACGTGCACGATCTCGGGCGGCACGCTCACCGCCGGGGACACCTACGTTTTCGAGCTGAAGGTGACGGACAGTGCGTCGTCACCGGAGATCCAATCGTCGCTGTCGGCTCCGATGGTGACCGTGAGCTCGGGCCTTACCGCTCCCGCCGCGCCGGTGGTCGGCGCTACGGCGCTCGACGCAGACCAGTTGGTGACAGTGACAGGAACCATCCCGTCGACGGGGACGTCCACCTACGCCTGGCAGTGGTTGGTTTCGGTCAGCGGTGGTCCCTTTGCGGCCGCCACGCAGTGCGTCGTGAACAACGGCACCGGGGCGAGCGGAGGTGCCACGGAGACGTGCACTCTCGCGGGGAGCACGCTCACCGCGAAGCAGACCTACGCCTTCCAGCTCGAGGTGACGGACAGTGCTTCGACACCCCAGATCACCACCTCGACCGCAAGCGCGGTCGTGACGGTGAGCTCGGCGCTGACGGCACCGGTAGCGCCGCATGTGAGCGCGACCGCTCTGGATGTCAATCAGGTGTTCAAGAGCACGGCGGTGATTCCATCGACAGGGACCTCGGTCTACTCCTGGCAGTGGCTGATCTCGGTCAACGGCGCAGCGTACGCGAACGCGAAACAATGCGCGGATGAATCGGGTACCGATGCGATCGGAGGCGCCACGGAAACCTGCAGCGTCGCGGCGAATGTGCTGGTCATCGGGGACACCTATACCCTCGAGCTGAAGGTAACGGACAACGCGACGACGCCCGAGACCGTTGCGTCATCGTCCTCTTCGACAGTGACGGTGAGCTCGGCGCTGACACCGGGGACTCCAACGCCCGCGTCCCCGACCATCGACAGCGGGCAGTCGGTCACGCTCACGTCGACCCCATCCGGTGGGTCCGGGGCGTACACGTATCAGTGGTACTCGGGAAGCACGGCGAGCGCCTGTATCGCGTTGGGCTCGCCGATCCCTGCCGCCATGTCCGCGACCTATTCCGCGTCTCCGACGACCACGACGTACTACTGTTACGAGGTTACGGACAGCGCGACGTTCCCCGAGAACCAGACATCGTCCGGGGCATTGTCCGTGACCGTGAACGCGGCCCTAACGGCACCGTCTGCACCCGTGGTAAGCGCAACGTCGTTGAACTACAACCAGGCGCTGACGTTGACGGGGGCAATCCCGTCGACCGGGACCCCGACCTACTCGTGGCAGTGGCTCGTGTCGATTAACGGTGGGGCCTACGGCTCGGCGACCCAGTGTGCCGTGAACAGCGGCAGCGGAGCCGTGGCCGGCGCCACCGAAACGTGCTCCATCGCAGCGAACACGCTGACCTCGGGAGACTCGTACGCCTTCAAGCTGCAGGTAACGGACAGCGCAGCGTCACCGGCCACACAGACATCGTCGGCGACGGCGGCCGTGAGCGTCACGAACCCGTCCTCGAGTTCCCTGCCGAGCTGGGTCATTTACGTTGGCATCGCCCTCGGTCTGGTCGTCATCGTGCTTGTGCTCGTCGCCGTCAGCATGCGCCGACGCCGGTCGCGTCCAGGGGCGGCACCCCCGATGCAGGCTTGGCAAGAGGAGCCAGCTCCTCCGTCGGGCGGCCCTCCCAGCCCGGTTTCGCCCGCCTACCTGGAAACACCCGAGGACATCGGCCACGCACCGCCCGGGGGCTTCACGGTGAGCCCGGGGGGAACCGCGTCCGTGGCCACCGTGCCCCCAGCGGCCGAGGCGGAACCGGACATCGATGTCCTCATGTCCGAGCTCGACAGGATCAGCGTGGATATCCTGAATAAGACGACGAAGAAGGGAAAGGGAGGCCAGGGCGGAGGGCTCACCGAGGAGAGCGACACGTCATCGGGATGACCATCGAGGTTCAACGCTCGTAGCTGGTTCGAGGGCCGACGTCCGTGCGGGGTGTGGTGGCTCGGGGTCGCGTGGGATCATAAGTTGGGGGCCAAACCGAGCTCCGTAGGGTCACAATACGTACCGTCATCGGCAACAGGTTGCGTTGCTTCTTGCACCCAGCCCGATTCCGGGGTGCTCATTCAGCCAAGCCTGAATCTCTGAAACGACCCGTTCATTCGGCAGGCTGACTGTCAGCCTGGCCGGAATGCGGAAAACCCTCCGAGGGGTTATACAAAACAGCGCCGACCAGAAAGCTTAATCCCCGTGGTAACCGCTTTTAAGCCAATCGACCGGCCGTCGCCACGTGAACCACCGTGGCCGCTCCGGCGAGTGAACGAGTACTCGAAAGGAAACCAGGGAGAGTCGTACATGATTCTCTTCGAACCCACTGCCGCTGGGCCGAGTCTCGTCTTCTCTATCGAGAGGGATGTTTCGGAGTTCTGTAGTTTCAGCCACCTGGGGAAGGGATGAGAGCACACGTCCTGTCGCGGCGCAACCACGCCGTAGGGTTTGCCATCGTCGTATCGATCATCATGCTGGGCGTCGCCGCGCTCACCTCGGTGGGGGCCGTGGTCGCTCCGGGGTCACCGTCCGGGGAAACAAGTCCATCCTCGACGGTGACGAACTCGCTGTCGAGTTCGGTGGGGGGCTCCTCCGGTCCCGTCTACACGGTCTCGCTCGGGGGATCCAGCGTGGTGGTCGTCCCCTCCTCTTCTCCAACCCCTTCCCCCAACGTTCCGAACCCTCCCGGAATGGTTGTGGCGGCACAACCCCCAGGTGACCCCCCGATTACGCTCACTCCGACCCAGGGACCGAGCGGGGCGTCCGTCGTGGTGTCCGGGACCGGGTGGACGGCCACCAGGACGATCACCACGACGATCAGCGCGGGCGCGACGATCGGCACGTGCGGAGCGACCGTGGCGGCGGGCGGGACGTTCACTTGCCCGGCGACAACGATCACGGGGACCGCTTCCGCGACGCCCTACACGGTGACGGCGACCCAGTCGGGGGGGGGAGGCACGGGGACGGCATCGTTCACGATCACGACCCCCACGATCACGATGACCCCGACGCAGGGACCAGTGGGTGCGACGTACACAGTGACAGGGACCGGCTTCAGCGTGTCGTCGGTGGCCAACATCTTGTTCAATTCGGCCCGCCAGACGCCCGTCTCGTGTTCGATTGGGACGTTCGTCGGACCGCTCGTCACGACGGACGCGACCGGCGACTTCGCGTGCACCTTCGCGGTCCCTGCCGGCAGCCCGACGGCCGACAATGTGGTGGCTGAGGACTACGCGACGAACACTCCATCCAATGTCCTGCCGTTCACCGTTACGACGCTCGCGATCACCCTGAGCTCAGCCCAAGGACCCGCGGGCATGACCGTCACGGTGTCGGGGACGGGCTTCTCGGTGACGAGCTTGGTGGGACTGAACTTCGATGGTGTCGCCATACCGAGTTCGAGCTGCACGGCCGGCTCCCTGACGACGGGTGCGACCGGAGCGTTCAGCTGTACCTCTGAAGGTCCCGAGCGGGACGACCGGGACGACGGTCACGGCGACGGACGCAGGGGGGCAATCCGCGACCGGGATGTTCACGGTGACCATCCCGACGGTCACCCTCGTGCCGACACAGGGGCTGACCGGGGTGACGGTGACGGCTTCGGGCAGTGGGTTCACTCCCGGTGCGTCGATCGCCTTCACGATCTCCGCGGGCGGTACGATCGGGGCCGCGAGTGCATGCACGGCAACCGGGACGGGCACGTTCAGCGGTTGCACGTTCACGGTCAGCGGAGCGGCCGCAGCCTACACGGTAACGGCGACCGGGTCGGACGGCAGCTACGACAAGGCGACGACCACATTCACGATCACGCTCCCGGTGATCACGCTCGCGCCCACAGAAGGCCCGAGCGGAGTGTCGGTTCTCGTTTCGGGGACCGGGTTTACCCCGGGAAAGACGATCACGGGGACGATCGGGGCGGGCGCGGCAATTACTGCCTGTGGCGCGACGGTGACCGCGACCGGGACTTTCAGCTGCACGGTGACGATCACCGGGACGGCTTCTGCCACACCTTACACGGTGACCGCAACAGGGTCGGACGGGGGCTCCGACAAAGCGTCGGCAACGTTCACGATCACAACCCCCGCGGTCACGCTGGTTCCGATACGCGGACCGAGCGGAGCAACGGTGACGGCGTCGGGCACCGGGTTCACGCCGGGAATGACGATTGCGTTCACGATCTCCGCGGGCGGAACGATCGGAGCGGCCAGCGCGTGCACCGCGACCGGGACCGGATCATTCAGCGGTTGCACGTTCACCGTCACCGGGGCGGCCGCAGCCTACACGGTAACGGCGACCGGGTCCGACGGTAGCTTCGACAAGGCGACCGCCACGTTCACGGTCACAACCCCATCGATTGCATTCGTCCCGACGCAGGGACCGAGCGGAGCCACCGTGACGGCATCGGGCAGCGGATTCACGCCGGGCGTGACGATCGCGTTCACGATCTCCGCGGGCGGAACGATCGGAGCGGCGAGCGCATGCACCACGACCGGGACGGGCACCTTCAGCGGCTGCACGTTCACCGTGAGCGGGGCGGCCGCAGCCTACACGGTAACGGCGACGGGGTCGGACGGAGCGTTCGACAAAGCGACGACCACATTCACGGTCACGACGCCGGGGATCACGCTCAGCTTGACGCAGGGACCGAGCGGGGTGTCGGTGGGGGTCACCGGGACCGGGTTCACCCCGGGCGCGACCATCACGACGACAATCGGAGCGGGTGCGACGATCGGTGCGTGCAGCGCGACCGTGGCCGGAACCGGGACATTCAGTTGCACGGTGACGATCACGGGGACGGCGTCCGCGACCCCCTACACGGTGACGGCGACCGGGTCGGACGGCAGCTTCGACAAGGCGACGGCCACATTCACCATCACGACCCCCGGGATCGCGCTCACGCTGTCGCAGGGACCGAGCGGTGTGTCGGTCGGGGTATCGGGGAGCGGGTTTACCCCCGGGAAGACCATCACGACGACAATCGGAGCGGGTGCGACGATCGGTGCGTGCGGCGCGACGGTGACCGGAACCGGGACGTTCAGTTGCACGGTGACGATCACGGGGACGGCGTCCGCGACTCCCTACACGGTGACGGCGACCGGGTCGGACGGCAGCTTCGACCAGGCTGCCGCATCGTTCACGATCACGACCCCGACGACCACGCTCGTTCCGACCCAGGGACTGAGCGGAGTGACCGTGACCGCATCGGGCAGCGGGTTCACGCCGGGTGTCACCGTCACCTTCTCGATTACCGCCGGTGGGGCGATTGGAGCGGCGAGTGCGTGTACGGCCACTGGGACGGGTACGTTCAGCGGATGCACGTTCACGGTGAGCGGGGCCGCGGCGACATACACGGTCACAGCGACCGGGTCAGACGGCAGCTTCGACAAAGCGACGGCATCGTTCCTAGTCACGGCACCCTCCATCACACTGGTTCCGACACAGGGACCGAGCGGAGCGACAGTGACGGCGTCGGGCAGCGGGTTCACGCCGGGCGTCACCGTCACCTTCTCGATTACCGCCGGTGGGACGATCGGCTCGGCGAGCGCGTGTACAGCCTCCGGGACGGGTACGATCAGCGGCTGTACGTTCACCGTGAGCGGGGCGGCCGCAGCCTACACAGTTACGGCGACCGGGTCGGACGGAGGCGCGGACAAGGCGACGGCGACGTTTACGGTCACGACCCCGGGGATCACACTCACCCTCACGCAGGGACCGAGCGGGGTGTCGGTTGGGGTATCCGGAACCGGGTTCACTCCGGGCAAGACCATCACGACAACGATCGGAGCGGGAGCGACGATCAGTGCGTGCGGAGCCACGGTGACCGCAGCGGGGACGTTCAGCTGCACGGTGACGATCACGGGGACGGCGTCCGCGACTCCCTACACGGTGACGGCGACCGGGTCGGATGGTAGCTTCGACAAGGCGACGGCGACATTCACGATCACGACACCGGCGGTCACGCTTACCCTGACGCAGGGGCCAAGTGGTGTGTCCGTGGGGGCATCGGGGATGGGATTCACTCCGGGCGCTACGGTCACGACGACGATCGGAGCGGGCGCGACGATCGGCGCGTGCGGCGCGACGGTGACGGGAACCGGTACGTTCAGCTGCACGGTAACGATCTCCGGAACGGCGTCCGCGACTCCCTACACGGTGACGGCGACCGGGTCGGACGGCAGCTTTGACCAGGCGACGGCATCGTTCACGATCACGACCCCGACGACCACGCTCGTTCCGACGCAGGGACTGAGCGGAGTAACGGTGACGGCATCGGGCAGCGGGTTCACGCCTGGCGTGACGATCACCTTCACGATCTCTGCGGGTGGAACGATCGGAGCCGCGAGCGCGTGCACGGCGACCGGAACGGGAACCTTCAGCGGCTGTACGTTCACGGTGAGCGGGGCGGCAGCGACCTACACGGTAACGGCGACCGGGTCGGATGGCAGTTTTGACAAAGCGACCGCGTCGTTCTTGGTTACGGTACCGGCGATTACCCTCGTGCCGACGCAAGGGCTGACCGGAGGGACGGTGACGGCGTCGGGCAGCGGGTTCACGCCCGGCGTCACGATCACGTTTACCATCACCGCGGGAGGGACCATCGGAGCGCCCAGCGCGTGCACCGCGACCGGAGCCGGATCGTTCAGCGGTTGCACGTTCACCGTAAGCGGGGCCGCGGCGACGTACACGGTAACGGCGACCGGGTCGGACGCGAGTTTTGACAAGGCTACGGCGTCGTTCCAGGTCACGGTACCCGCGATCACCCTCGTCCCAACGCAGGGGCCGAGCGGAACTACGGTGACGGCGTCGGGCAGCGGGTTCACGCCGGGCGTCACCGTCACCTTCTCGATTACCGCCGGTGGGACGATCGGCTCGGCGAGCGCGTGTACAGCCTCCGGGACGGGTACGATCAGCGGCTGTACGTTCACCGTGAGCGGGGCGGCCGCAGCCTACACAGTTACGGCGACCGGGTCGGACGGAGGCGCGGACAAGGCGACGGCGACGTTTACGGTCACGACCCCGGGGATCACACTCACCCTCACGCAGGGACCGAGCGGGGTGTCGGTTGGGGTATCCGGAACCGGGTTCACTCCGGGCAAGACCATCACGACAACGATCGGAGCGGGAGCGACGATCAGTGCGTGCGGCGCGACGGTAACGGGAACCGGTACGTTCAGCTGCACGGTAACGATCTCCGGAACGGCGTCCGCGACTCCCTACACGGTGACGGCGACCGGGTCGGATGGTAGCTTCGACAAGGCGACGGCGACATTCACGATCACACTTCCGGTGGTGACTCTCGTCCCAACGCAGGGACCTAGCGGGGTGGTGGTAACCGCGTCCGGCAGCGGATTCACGCCGAGCGCAACGATCACGTTCACGATCACCTCCGGCGGGACGATCGGGTCAGCGAGCGCGTGTACCGCGACCGGGACGGGTACGTTCAGCGGCTGCACCTTCAAGGTGAGCGGAGCTGCGGCGGCCTATACGGTCACGGCGACCGGGTCGGACGGCAGTTACGACCATGCGACAGCCGCGTTCCTGGTCACCACGCCGACGATCGTGGTGAATCCGGCCCAAGGTCCGGTGGGAGCGACGTACGCGGTGACTGGGGCTGGGTTCAGCGTGTCTTCACAAGTGACGTTCTTGTTCAACTCCGTTCGCCAGTCACCCGGCGGGTGTTCGGACGGGACGTTCGTTGGGGCGATCATCACGACCGACACGACCGGGGGCTTCGCCTGCACGTTCACCGTACCTACGGAGGGTGCGGCTACCTACGACGTGGCGGGGGAAGACTATGCGACGAATACGCAGACCGCCGCGCAGATGTTCATGGTGACGACCCCGACTGTCACGCTCGCTCCAACGGAGGGACCGAGCGGGGTGTCGGTTGGGGTATCCGGAACCGGGTTCACTCCGGGCAAGACCATCACGACAACGATCGGAGCGGGAGCGACGATCAGTGCGTGCGGCGCGACGGTAACGGGAACCGGTACGTTCAGCTGCACGGTAACGATCTCCGGAACGGCGTCCGCGACTCCCTACACGGTGACGGCGACCGGGTCGGATGGTAGCTTCGACAAGGCGACGGCATCGTTCACGATCACGACCCCGGCGACCACGCTCGTCCCGACCCAGGGACCGAGCGGCGTGTCGGTCGGGGTATCGGGGACCGGGTTCACCCCGGGGAAGACGGTCACGACCACGATCTCAGGCGGCGCGACCATCGGCACGTGCGGCACGCTGGTGACCGGGACCGGAACCTTCAGCTGCACCGTGACGATTTCGGGGGCGGCGTCCGCGACGGCCTACACGGTAACGGCGACCGGGTCGGATGGTAGCTTCGACAAGGCGACGGCATCGTTCACGATCACGACACTCGGGATCACGCTCACGCTGACCCAGGGGCCGAGCGGCGTGTCAGTCGGGGTGTCGGGGACCGGGTTCACCCCGGGGGTAACGATCACGACGACCATCGGAGCGGGTGCCACGATCGGTGCCTGCGGCGCGCTGGTGACCGGGACCGGGACCTTCGGCTGCACCGTGACCATCTCCGGCACATCGTCGGCGACCCCGTATACGGTGACAGCGACCGGGTCGGACGGCAGTGCGGACAGACGGACCGCATCCTTCACGATCACGACCCCGACGGTGACCGCCTTCCCAGCCCAGGGGCCGACCGGTATCAGCGTGACGTTGGATGGCTCGGGGTTCACGCCCGGCACCGGCATCGTCACGCTCACGTTCAACGGAGCCACGCCGGTCCAGACGTGCACCAGTCAGGTCACGTCCGGGACGGGCGCCTTCTCCTGTACGTTCGCGGTGCCATCGGTCCCGGCGAGCAGCGTTCCGTACAGCGTCGTGGTGACCGGGAGTGACGGAGCGTTCGACTCGGCGGCCGCGAACTTCACCGTGAGCGCCCCGACCATCACGGTGACGCCGGGGCTCGGCCCCATCGGCGCCTCGGTGACGGTGGCCGGAACGGGCTTCTCGGTCTCCACGTCCCTGGCGTCGCTGGTATTCGATTCGCTCGCGGTCTCTAGCTGTCCCGGCGGAGGCTCGTTGACCACGGGGGGAACGGGAGCCTTCAGTTGCACGTTCGTGGTACCGAACGGGACGGTCGGGACGACGGTCACCGCGACGGACGCGGGCGGCCAGACGGCGACCGGAACGTTTTCGGTCACGATACCCACGATCACCGTGAACCCGGCCCAGGGTCCGATAGACGTCACCGTCACGGTGACGGGGACGGGCTTCTCGGTGACGAGCCCCGTGGGACTGGTCTTGGATGGGGTGACGATCGCGAGTTGCACGAGCGGCTCCTTAACGACCGATGGAACGGGAGCCTTCAGCTGCGCGTTCGGGGTCCCGAGCGAGGCATCGGGGACCAAGGTCACGGCAACGGACGTCGGTGGCCAGACCGCGGCCGGTGCGTTCCTCGTCACCGGTCCGACGATCGCCGTTAGCCCCGCTCAGGGCCCGGTGGGGGCGACGTACACAGTGACGGGGGCTGGGTTCAGCGTCGTGTCAGAGGCCACGGTATTGTTCGACTCGGTGCGCCAGACGCCCGTCGGGTGTTCGTACGGGACGTTCGCCGGGACCGTCATCACCACCAACACGACCGGAGGCTTCGTCTGCACGTTCCCCGTCCCGAACGATGGCGCGGCCGCGTACGGCGTGACGGCGGAGGACGCTGCGACGAACACGCCGACCGCCGCACAGACATTCACGGTGACGACCCCGACGATCTCGGTGAGCCCGGCCCAGGGCCTGGTGGGAACCGCGTACACGGTGACTGGCTCCGGGTTCAGCGTACAGTCGGGAGCGACGGTGACCTTCGATTCGTCGTTCGAGACCCCGACGGGTGGGTCGGACTGCAGCTTCGCGGGAACCACGATCACGACCGACCCGCTCGGAGGGTTCGTCTGCACATTCACGGTTCCGAGCATAGGCCCGGGTTCGTACCCCGTGGTCGGGGAGGACGTCGCGACAGGCACTCCGACCAGCGCGCCGACGTTCACGGTAACGGTTCCCAGCATCACGGTGACCCCGGCCCAGGGCCCCGTGGGCGCGACGGTGACGATAACCGGGACCGGCTTCTCGGCATCGACCGTGTTGGATTCCCTGGTCTTCGATGCGAAGGCGATCACGAGCTGCACGAGCGGCTCGTTGAGCACGAGCGGAGCGGGGGCGTTCACGTGTACGTTCCGGGTCCCGAGCGGGACGTCCGGAACGACGGTCACCGCCCGGGACGCAAGTGGCCCGACGGCGACCGGCGTGTTCACGGTGACTACGCCCACGATCCAGGTGGGCCCGACCCAGGGCCCCGTGGGCGTGACGGTCACGGTATCCGGGACGGGCTTCTCGGTGATGAGCGCGGAGAAGCTGGTCTTCGACGGAGTGACCATCGCGAGCTGCGCAAGCGGCTCCCTGACGACGAGCGCGACCGGATTGTTCGACTGTCTGTTCAGCGTTCCGGGCGGGACGTCCGGGACGACGGTGACGGCAACGGACGCGAGCGGTACGACCGCGACCGGCGTGTTCACGGTGACCACGCCCACGATCACGGTCAGCCCGGCCCAGGGCCCCGTGGGCGCAACCTTCACCGTGACCGGGTCCGGGTTCAGCGTATCGTCGGGAGCGACGGTTTCCTTCGGCGGAACGCCCCAGACACCGACGGGGGGATCGTACTGTGTCTACAGCGGGGAGACGATCACGACCGACACGACCGGCGGCTTCGTCTGCACGTTCACCGTTCCGAGCGAGTCGGCAGGTGCCTACTCCGTGGTAGGAAATGATACCGCGACGTCCGCTTCGACCAGCGCCCAGACGTTCACGCTGACCGTTCCCACGATCGCGGTGAGCCTCGCTCAGGCCCCCGTGGGTGCGACGGTGACGGTGTCCGGGACGGGCTTCTCGGCGGCCAGCCCGGTGGGGCTCGTGTTGGGCGGTGTGACGATCACGAACTGTACGGCCGGCTCCCTGACGACGGGCGCGACCGGGTCGTTCAGCTGCACGTTGACGGTCCCCAGCGGGACGTCCGGTACGCTAGTCACGGCGAAGGACGTGGGGGGTCAGACGGCGAGCGCGACCCTTACGGTGACGTCCTCGTCCTCGAGCTCTTCGTCGTGGTGGATCTACGTGGTGATCGCCCTCGCGGTGATCGTGGTGGTCATCTTGGTGTCCCTCCTGCTCCGGCGCCGTCGCCCGTTGACCGACGCGGCCGTGCCGCCCACAGCGACCGCACGGACCGCACCGGCCGCGTTGGGGGACGGCGCTCCCATCAGGGCCGTGCCGGCGTATCTCGAGATGCCCGAGGACATCGGCCAGGCGCCGCCACGCGGCTCGCCGACACCGACGGCCGTCGCGGCGGATGCCGACTCCGAGCCCGATAGGCCCGAGTCAGGGACCGACGTGGAATCCACCATCGCCGAGATCGACCAGATCAGTACCGCGATCGGGAAGAAGCCGTCCAAGCCGTGAACGGGCGCACCCCGGTTTCGAACCGGGGCTCGTGGGGAAACCGCCCCGATTACGGGTGCTCCGTGCGGAATGTCTGGATTCGCTCGAGGTCCTCTGGAGTGAGACGCAGAGACATCGCCCCGGCGAACCCTTCCACTTGCTCCGGCGAGCGGCCACCGCAGATGGCTCCGGTAACGGCCGGGTTCGCGAGGGTCCAGGCGATCGCAACCTCAGCCGCGGACCGACCCCCGTGCAGCTTGCCGATGTCCGCGAGGAGGCGGGCCAGAGAAAGGTGCCGGGAAAACCGGGGCTCCTTGAATTCGTCATCCCGCCGTCGCCAATCATCGCGTGGCATTCGAGCTACCCTCTCCGCGGTCATGGTGGCGGTCAACAGGCCGTAGCCCATCGGCCCGTAGACGATCACCCCGATCCGGTGCGCCCGGGCGTAGGGCAGGATCTCCGTCTCCGCTTCGGGATGGACCAGCGAGTAGGGGGGCTGCAAGGTCTCCACCGGCGCGATCGCGGCGGCCCGTTCCATCTGAGCCACATCGAAGTTCGAGACCCCGATATGCCGCACCAGCCCCTGGTCCTTCAGCTCGGCGAGCGTGCGCCACCCTTCCTCGATGTCGGGTTCCGGGTCCGGCCAGTGGACCTGGACCAAATCGAGCGTGTCGACTCCCAGCCGCTTCCGGCTCGCGTTCACTTCCTCGCGGATCGAGTCGGCCTTGAGCTTGTTGACGGTCTTCCGGTCGGTGCCCCATCGGAACCCGACCTTCGTAAAGATCTTGGGTCGTCGGTCCAGCTCCGCGACCCCTTTCCGGACCACCTCTTCCGAGTGACCCAACCCGTACACGGGCGCCGTGTCGATCCAATCAATACCCAGCTCGCACGCCCGTCGGATCGCCGCTACCGAGCGCGCGTCGTCCTGGGGTCCCCAGCCGAACGCCCACCCGCCGCCTCCGATCGCCCAGGTTCCGAGGCCGACCGGAGTTATCGTGAGACCCGTGCGACCGAACTCCCTTACCGCCAGGTTCCGCGCCATGTGAGCCGGGAGGTGCCCGTCGGTCATTACGCGTGCGGCCGTTGCCGTCACCACGCCGCGGGACGAACGGACCCGAAAGGGCTCTTCGAAGGAATTCCGCCCCGGGTCAGGGGATCAAGGGGGAGTGGTGCCCCCGACCGAGTTGAGAACCTCGAGGAGGTAGTCGGTCGGCTGGGCTCCCGAGACCATCTGTCGACGGTCGAAGGCAAAGAGCGGGACCCCCCGGGCACCTAGGGCCGCCGCCTCCTTCTCGTCAGCCCGCACCTGGAGGGTGAATGCCTGACCCGCCAACACGCGACGGGCGTCACCATCCTCCAGCCCGGAATCGATGGCCAGCCGGAGCAGGGTCTCGGGGTCGCCGAGGGAGGCGCCCTCCGAGAAGTAGGCCTTCTGGAAACGATCTTCGGCCGCAGGTCGGACCCGCCGCACGGAAGCGAGCTGGAGCAGGCGATGGGCGGCGAGCGTGTTGGTTGGCCGAGCTCGGTCGAGATGGAACCCGAGCCCTTCCTCCGCCGCGACCTTCGTGACCCGCTCGTTCGCGGCGCGGGCCTCGACGGAGGAAAGCCCGTACTTCGTCATGAGCCGTTCTTCGAGGGTCATCTCGGATTGGAGGGGCGCGTTCGGGTCGAGCTCGAAGCTACGGAGGACGACCTCCACGGTATCCCGGCCGGGGAACTGGGCCAGGGCTTTCTCGAGGCGTCTCCGCCCGATGTAGCACCAGGGACAGACCACGTCCGACCAGACCTCGACCTTCATCGGCCCGACCGATCGCCCCGGTCCCCATAACCGACGCCGGTCGTAGGGGAGCGATCTCGCGACTCCCCGGGCTACGGCAGACTCGGCGCTCGAGTGGTCCGGGACGGGACCCTACTTCAAGGGAGGTGGAGGGGAGATGACGACGGTCACGTCGACCGGGATGTGGGCCCGTTCGAAGATAACCCCTACCGGACAGGTCTTCAGGGTGAGGCGCAGGACGGTCTCGACGTCCTCTTTCGCCACGTCGGTCCGCACCTCGAGCGTTCCGCGGACCCTCTCGATCGTCGGAGCCCCGCGAGGCCGCTCGGCCGTCAACGAGATGGCAAGCCCGCTGAACAGAAGCTTTCGCTTCTTCGCGACGAGCCCAAAGATGGTGGTGATGCAACCGGCGAGGGAAAGCACGCCGAGCTCGAGCGCGGAGGTGCCCGCATTCTGGCCCCCCTCGTCGATCGGCAGGTCGACGGTCACGGTGTGACCCCGCCCGTCCTCGAGCCGGGTCTCGAATCCCCCCTTCCACACTCCTCGAACGTCCATGGATGGTCGGTGAAACGACGCAAGCCGACCCTAAGGTGCGGTGGTCAACTCGCCTCGACGCTCCCGGGGTTCCTCTGTCGACCCGGTTCTCCGTGGGGAAGGTCCACGGTCCCGGCGGGTCGAGGAGGGCTAAGGCCTTTCATGGGCGCCCCTTCCGGGAATTGCCATGGCGGGGAAGCGGTACTCTCTCCAGGCCTGGGTCAGCACCGACAACCCCGGTGCGGTCCGCCCCGTTCTGGCACGATTGATCCCCCATGGGTCGGTCACCGCGGGCGAGCAGGAGGGGGAGTTTCGGGTGGAGGCCGAGATGGAAGGAGCGAGCGCGCGAGAGCTGAACCGCCTCCTCCTTTCGGAGCTGCGCCGGGCCGAGAAGAAGACCCGGCTTCGCGCGGAATGGACCGGTGAGGACGTCACCGAACGGTTCTTCGACTACGTCCCCAAGGGGACACGGAGAGCGTAGGACGTGCCGGCGACCCCCGTCGAGCCCCCCGGAACACCGGCGCCGGAAGCCCCGGTCTCTCCGCCGTCGGCGAAGCGGTTCCCCTGGCCCTCGCGGCGCCCCCGCACCTCTCCCTCCGCTCGAGAGAAGGAACGACGGGAGAAGCGACGAGTCACCTTCGAACGGGGAACCCAGGTCTTCCTGGGCCTGTTCTCGATCGGGTTCGCGGTGGCCGTCCTCGCCACCCTCGAGTTCACGATCACGGGCCTTCTCCTCCTCCTCGCGGAATCCGTGGTCCTGATCTCCGCCCAGACGATCCTCGCCGGCGGACGAGTGCTATCCGAGAACTGGTTCCAGCTCCACGCGCCGCGGCTCCGGCGGCGCGCCCTCGGTTCCTGGGGGATCGTTGCGATCGGCGTGGTCGCGCTCGCCCTGGCCGCGTTCGCCGTGCTCGACCCCAACCTCGCGGGGACGGCGGCGACGTTCGTTCTCGCCATCGCGCTCGTCCTGATGGGGGTCGGTCGGATCTTCCAGGCCGGCGGGGTCTCCGCCCCCCTATGGCTCCGCGGCTCGCTGCTCAGCACGGGAGCGCTCACCGTCCTCCTCGTCGTGCTATCGGTCACTTTCGAGGGGTTGGCCCTCCCCAGCTTCGCGATCCTCGTGGGCATCATCCTGCTCATCACCGGGATCGAGACGGTGGTCGCGGGCCTCCATCCGACCGACCCGCGGCAGTTCGTGCTGCTGAAGCTGATTCTCTTCTCGGCGTTCTACGGTCTTATCCTCATCAACTGGATCGACCTCTTCGGAAAGGAAGCTCCGGCCTATGGGATCTGGCTGATCCTCACGTACATGTCGCCGTTCATGGTCGTGATCGTGTTCGAGGGGTGGAGGTCATGGCCGCTCGCCGTGAGCCTCGGTCTCCTGGTCTCCCTCTTCAACGATCTCGGGTACTACTTTGTCGGAAACCTCCTCTTCGGCTTCCATGTCAACCTAGGCCCGTGGATCCTCGGCCAGCTCGGCTTCCGCGGGAACCAGTTCGTGACCTACTTCAACGCCGGCAGCTGGGGTCTGAGCGTCAGCTCCTGGATGATGGGTCTCTCGATCTACCTTCGAGCCGCGGTGGTCGGCGTGATCCTGTACTATTGGTGGCAACACCCCGGGCAGATCGTCGCACGGACCGAGACTCCCGCGCGCAGCTCACCGGTGTAGCGTGATCCGTGCCTAGGGACGGAGGTCCTCCGACCGGCCCCGGGCCCCTGGGGTCCGAGGGAAGGTGGGAAGAACCCCTGAAAATCACCGGCTTGGAGGTCCGGCTAGATAATCGGTCGACGAACAGTTCATCGAGGGAAAGGTATCACCCCGACTGTGACCGCGCGCTTTTGCCCGTTCTGCGGTCAGCCGACCGTTCCGGAGGGGACGTTCTGCGTTTCGTGTGGGGCCAGCCCGGGGGAGAGCACGTCCCCCAGCGGGCGCGCAGAAGACCGTGGGGGGTCGATACCGCGAGTGACGCCAATCCTCCAGAATCAGCCTCCCCCTCCGCTCCCACTAGGGGGGACCTCCGACGGCGACCTCGATGACCAGTACGCGCTCACCCGCGTCAACACGGCCGCGATCATTGGCTTAGTCGGAGTGCTGGTCGGGCTCGCCGCGCTCGTCCCCCTCCCCAGCGCGTCGCTCGGTGAGCTCGGCTTCTTGACCGTGGTCACCGTCGTTCTTGCGCTCCTGGAACTCGTCGCGTTCCGTCGGGCGTTCACCACCCTCGCATTCCACGACCCTCGTTTCTCGAACCCCGCCCGGTACGTCCAGCTTCTCCTGGTGCTCGTCCCGGTCTTGTTGGTCACCTTCCTTGCCTTCCTCTGGATGATCTCCCAGGCCGGCCCCTGTCTCGGGTGGTACGGCGCCCTGCCGAACTGCGTCAGCTTCGGGACCGCTGCGATCTTTGGTGCGACCTTCGGGATCTTGGGGGTCATTGCCGTCATCGGGTTTCTCGGTCTCCTGATAGGGATCTGGCGGCTCGGGACGCGCTACAATTCGGCCACGTTCAAGGTGGCGGCGGTCCTCTTTCCCTTCCCGATGCTGAACGTCGTGGCCATGATCCTGCTCCTCGTCTCGGCGACCGCGACGCGCGCGAGGATTGCAAAGGAAGCGTCCGCCCCGACCGGGGGGTGAGCCACGGGCCCGAGGGGATTCGAACCCCTGACCTTGCGGTTAAGAGCCGCCTGCTCTACCGAGCTGAGCTACGGGCCCAAAGGTAGGGCGGCCGACGAGAGCGCGGGAGATAAAGTCTCGTGGCCGAGGGTTCTCTCGGGGGCGGCTCGTCTCCTCGACTTATGTAGGCGCGGGGGGTCGACACCGGGTCACTATGCGGCTTGCATCCGTCCGGCTGGATGAGGTCGAGCTGCCGCTCGTCGAACCCTTCGAGACGAGCTTCGGGGTCGAACATCAGCGTCGGTTCCTGCTCGTTCGCGCCGAGACGAAGGGCGGCGAGGTCGGCTGGGGGGAGTGCGCCGCCGCGGCAGACCCTCTCTACTCATCGGAGAGCGTGGCCACCGCCCGATGGATGATCGCCGAGCGCCTGGTCCCGCTCTTGTTTCGGCTCCGCGACCCGACGCCCGATGCGTTCTCCCGCGCGACCGCCCGGTTCCGAGGTCATCGGATGGCGAAGGCGGCCCTAGAGACCGCCCTGTGGGACCTCCGCGCCCGAGGCCAGGGTCGTTCCCTGACAAAGGCCCTCGGTGGCCATCGGAAGCGCGTCCACGTGGGAGTGAGCGTCGGGATCCAGCCGACCGTGCCGCAGCTCGTCGACCGCGTGGGACGGTACCTCGAGACCGGGTATGGCCGGGTCAAGCTCAAAGTCCGTCCCGGGTGGGACTCGCGGCCCGTCGGCGCGGTCCGCAAGGAGTATCCGAACCTGGAGCTGTGGGTCGATGCGAACCAAGCGTATCCCCCCCGGGCCGCGGGCCGCATCCGTGCCTGGGCGGAGAGGTACGGGGTCGCGCAGGTCGAGCAGCCGTTCGCGGAGCGGGCCATTCGCGCGCACGCCGAGCTAGCGCGCGGTGCCCCTTTCCGTGTGTGCCTCGACGAATCGGTCGTGGATGCCGCGTCGCTCGAGGACGCCCTCGATGCGCGGGCCGTGACGAGCCTCAACGTGAAGGTCGCCCGGGTCGGCGGCCTGGGGGTCGGGCTCTCCCTCGCCCGACGGGCGGCTCGGAACGGAGTGCCGTCCTGGGTCGGAGGGATGCTCGAGTCGGGGGTCGGTCGGGCGCACAACGTCGCGCTCGCTGCCACGCTTCCGTTCGTTCTCTCTTCGGACCTCTCCGCGAGCGACCGGTACTATCGCGAGGACATCACCGACCCTCCGTTCGTCCTCGGACCCGGCAGCACCCTCGAGGTCCCCCGCGGGCCGGGGATCGGGGTCGAGGTCGTCGAGCGGACCCTGCGCAGGCACCGCCGCGCGTCTCGGACCTTCCGCCCGTAGGCTGGAGGGACCGTTCGGGTCGATCGGCCTTATCGGATCCGCTCGAGCGCCGCCCCGACCATCAGGGGGAAGAGGACGGTCACGTCGCCCGTGACGTTCGTGTGTCGGGCCGTCGCTTTCACCTTGCCCCAAGAGACGGCCTCCCGGGTCCGGGCGCCGGAGAGGCTCCCGTCCCATTCGACCGCGGTGGTGATGTACAGCGCCGCGTCGAGGCCGCCGCGGAACTGGTTCCACCAGATCGTGTGGTGCTTTGAGATCCCGCCGCCCAGGATCACCGCGCCGGCCCGCTTCGCCTCGAAGACGAGGTCGGAGAGGAGCTGCTCGTCGCTGAGGAGGTCGAAGGAGAGAGCACGGTGGTCCTGCCAGTACAGCCAGACCTGCGAGCCGACCGCCCCGTCCGTGATCCCGGGGACGATGACCGGGACCTTCCGTTCAAACGCCGCGCGAAGGATGCTCGAATGCTCCTTCGCGGGAATCGCCTCTCCGATCGCGGCAGAGAGCGCCCGCGTCGAAAGGGCCCGCGTCCCACCCTTCCAGAGCCGGTCGAGGATCCCGCGCATCTTCTGCTCGACGATCGCGCCGTAGTTCGCTTCCGGGATGATGAGGTTCCCCAGCCGGTAGACGTGCCGGCGGTGGAGGGCCGCGTCGTCGAGGTCCCAGTCCCCGTGGTAGTACGGGCGGAACGACCGGGCCAGGTCGTGGTCGAGCGTCCCGCAGGTCGTGATGATGGCGTCGACGTATCCCTCCCGCACGAGGGTCGCGAGGACCCCCCGGGTGCCCGTCGAGACGATGTCCGCGGGGAACGATAGGAAGACGGTCATGTCGCGGTCGGAGAGGATCCGGGCGAGGATGTCGACCCCTGTGGCGACCTCCTTGGCGCTGAACCCACCCCCGGCCTCGAGCCGATGGATGAGCGTGTCGAGGGACGGCGCGTCGTCGATCCGAACGTCCTCTACCTTGCGCGGCACGTCCGGGGGGAGTCGAGAGGGGTTAAAGCCCTCCGGTCAGACCCAGCGTAAACGAGTGGAAGAGGAGGATGTACACGACGGCGTAGCCGAGGAGCGCGCCACCGTTCAGGAACGGTAGCCCGGCCTGGGGATTCCCCCGAAGGACGATGCGCATCAGGACCGCGTAGCCGATGAGGGAGCCGACCAGGGCCCCCATGGCCGTCCAGAGGTTCGCACCGATGCCGAGGACGGTGGGCGACGTGGGGAGCCAGACGAACGCAGAGACGATGAGCGCCCCGGGGAAGACCACGTCTCCCAGGCCCATGAATAGCGCGGCCCGCTCCTCGGTCGGCTGGCCCCGCTGCTCGGCGAGCTTCGGCGCGCTGGGGTAGTCGTACCCGGGGGAGTCGGGCATGACCATGAGGATCGGAAGGTGCATGTCGACCACCACGTCGGCGAGCGAGACCATGTGCTTCGTTCGGTAGACCGCGATCGCGTCGTACGCCATCAGGGCGATGAGCAGGATGAAGACCGGCAGGATCCCGAAGGAGATCCCGAGGATCGCGATGAGCGCGCCGGCGGCGAGGAAGCCGGCGAGGTCCACGATGTACCACTGGGGCTCGACGAGGAGCGCGAAGTAGAGTCCCGAGCTGACGATGGCGGCGAGGGCGAGCGCGGGGTTGTATGCGAGCTCGGCCGCGTACGGTTGGGGCAGGATGAGCCCCGGCGGGAAGATCGAGAACGTCGCGTAGAGCGTGATGTAGAGCGAGCCGGCGATGGCCAGCAGGATGAACTGGCGCAGGGCGGCGACGCCCCCCTTCTTCCGCGCGAAGAAGAGGATGAACAGCGGCGCGATGATGATGACCGCGAGGAGCAGGATCGGCGCGGTCGGGCTCTGCGCGTTGGACGTGGAGGCGAGCCCCTCCGAGCGGAACGGTTCGGAGAGCGCGAGCCCGACGAGCTGCGCCCCGACGTAGAGGCCGAGGAGGCCCAGCCAGCGGAGGCTTCGCATGGTCCGCTACGGTTCGACGACGGCGTACGCGTTGTTGCCGAGGACCTTCGTGACCTTCGCGTTGACCGTCGTGCCGCGCTGGTTCGCGCCCGTGACGAAGATCACGAACCCTTCCTTCTTGGCGACCCCGTCCCCGCGGCGGCCCACGTCCTCGATCGTGAGACGGTAGACCTCGCCGACCACGACCGGGGTCTTCGGCTTCTCGGGCGTGACCACCTTGCGGACCGTGACCGGGCGCTGCGCCCCGCACGCCTCGCAGATGAGGAGCGTGAACCGCCCCTCTTTCTGAAGGTGCGTGTCGGGCCGCTTGCACTCCGAGCAGATCACATACTTCACGGTGTAGTCGCGCAGCCGCTGGCTGATCTGGTCCTTCGTGAGACGCGACTTGAGGACCCCGCGCGGGAGGTCGAGGACCCCGGGGCAGCCGAACTCCTTCGCGAGGAACCCGATGACGTGGGCCGGCTCGCGCCGAAGGACACTGCAGATCTCCTGTAGGTTTCGGATGACCGTGTTCTTCCCGTCGGTCATCACGTCCGGTTCGGGGACCTGGAAGCGCTCGCCGCCGGTGCGAATCGGCGGGAGCTTCTCGTGCGCCCGCGCGAGCAGGGCCTGGTACGACTCCATCGGAGGGGCCAGGGACCGAGAGGCGGGGTAAAAGGCTATCCGGTCACGGGGAGGCCCGGGGGAAATCGCGGAGCGCGTCCAGGACGCGGGCCAGGTTCCGTTCGGTGACGACCGCGGTCGCCGCGTTCCTCACCTTGTCGTCCTCGGGCTGGAACGCGACCCCGACCCGGCTGCGCCGAAAGAGCCCCACGTCGATCTCGGAGTTCCCGACGGACGCCGTCTCCTCGGGCGTCACCCCGAGCTGGGACTGCAAGGCGGCCAGGACGCCCTCCTTGCCATGGATTGGGACACGGACGATCCCCTCGCCCGTGAGACGGCCGTCGGCGTCCACCCGGACCCCGTTCGCGAGCGCGACCTCGATCCCGAGCTCGCGCGCGACGCGTCGGGCGAGGATGTCGAGGCCCCCGCTCACGATCGCGGTGCGCGCGCGGAGGGCGTGGATCCCATCGACCAGCTCGGCAGCCCCGGGCATGAGCGGGACGGGGGCCAGGATCCGTTCGAGGTCTTCGACGCTGAGGTCCGGGGCGTGCCGCCACCAGACGCGGATGTCCATGCGGATGAACTGCTCGTCGTCGATCTGGTTCGCGAGAAAGAGTCGGAGCCCCTCGTCGTTGTGGTCGTCGAAATGGTCGTGGACGACCCGCCAGGAGCTCGCCACATCGACGAGCGTCCCGTCCATGTCGAGCGCGACCAGCCTAAGCACGTTCCCCCCGCGCGATGCGGTCGGCCCGATCGAGAACGCGGTCGGGAGGACGGACCGCCCACGCGGCCAGGTTGGAGTCGACCTGCTCCGGCCGGCTGGCACCGAAGACCGGGGCAGCGCCCATCTTGCGGAGCCAGTGGAGCGCGATCGAAGCGAGGGGGACGTGTGCGTCGTTCGCGAGGTCCCGGAGCGCCCGACCCCGTTCGAGGATCTCGGGAAGGATGTCCGGTTCGAACATTCGGTGGGCGAACAGCCGGACCTCACGCGGGACCCTCTTGCCGTCCAGGTAGCGTCCGTGCAGCAGGCCCCGGGCGAGCGGGGTGTACGCCTCGATGAGGATCCCGTGCGTTCGGCAGTACTCCCGGACCGGGTCCACGTCGTCCCGCAGGAACAGGTTGTACTGCAGCTGGTTGACCGCGATCTTCGCTTCGGAAAGGTGGCGGGCCGCCTCCTCGAGCTCCTCGACCGAGAAGTTGGAGACGCCGATCGCTCCGACCTTTTCCTCCTTCCAGAGCGCTTCGAGGGCCCCCATCGTCTCCGAGAGGGGAACGTGGGGGTCGGGAGCATGGACCAGGTAGAGGTCCGCCGAGGCGCGGCCCAACCTCTCGAGGCTCCCGATCAGGCTCGCCCGCACCTGGTTCGCGTGCAGGTGCTCCCAGGAGACCTTGGTCACCACGTACGCGTCCGGGGCCGCATTCGGGGCCCGTGCCAGGACCTCTCCGAGCACGCGCTCGGAGCGGCCGTTCCCGTAGACCTCGGCGGTGTCGAACCAGCGGACCCCCCGTTCGTACGCCCGTCCGATGGTCGCCTTCGTGCGGGCCTCGTCCTCGTTCGTCCAACGGCCGAGCCCCCAGAGACCCAGTCCGATCGCGGGATGGGGTCGGGCGCCGCCGGAGAGCTCGATCGTCGCGATCGGTGGGACCGGCCCGGGCCTTGTCGTTCGGGCGGCCCGCTTCTTCGGTGTCGGCTTCTTCGACCGCGCCGGGCGTTGGGATGGCGTCATGGGGGTGTGGCGGACGACGCGCCGTCCTCCTTCAAATGCTCGTCGATGCGACGAACCCGCTCCGCAAGCTCCGTCGCCTTTGCTTCGGCCTCGCGGACGACCTCGGGAGGCGCCCGGTCCCGGAACCCGGGGTCCGCGAGGCGGGTTCGGGTCTTCTCGAGTAGGGCGAACAGCTTCTCGCGTTCCCGCTGGAGAGCCTCCGCGGTGACGCCCGACGCGACCGGCCGCTCGAGGAAGCACTCGCCGAACGCCGCGACCCGCCGGCCCGTCCCGGAGGGGACCTCATCCCCCTCACCGAGGAACTCGAGCGAACGGAGGCGGGCGAGCCGTTCTACCGTGCCCCGCTGCGCGGTGAGGACGCGGACCGCCTCGGAGCCGTTCGGGCGCACCCACGCCTTCGGGGTCGCCTCGACCGGGACTTTCTCCTCGGACCGGAGGTTGCGCAAGAGCCGTACCGTCTCGAGGACGGGCTCCATCTCGACCTCCGCCACGGGGTCCGAGGGAGCCTCGTCCGCCCGGGGCCAGGCGGACGCCGCGAGAACGGCGTCCGGATGTGGAAGGGCGTGCCAGAGCTCCTCGGTCACGTGGGGAACGAACGGGTGGAGGAGGCGGAGCGAGCGTTCGATGACGAACAGGAGTGTGGCCCTCGCCTCCCGCTGGGCGGGCTCGCCGCGCCGGCCCAGGAGCGCCTCCTTCGCGATCTCGACGTACCGGTCGGCGAGGTCGTGCCAGAGGAAGTCGTAGAGCGCCGTAGCGGCCTGCGTCGGCCGGAACTCCGCGAGCGCGCGGTCGACCTCCTCGAGCGCGTGCCGGTACCGGGAGAGCACCCAGCGGTTCTCGAGCGCGCTCGAGGCGGAGAGGGTCGGCGGGCCCGTGGGGGGAAGCGTACCGAGAGGGACGAACGCCAGGCTGAACCGGACGAGGTTCCAGACCTTCGTGAGGAAGTTCCGGCCCCCGTCCAGGGCGGCGGAGCCGAACGGTCCGTCCTCGTCCGTAGGGTTCGGGAAGACGAGCGCGAAGCGGAGCGCATCCGCGCCGCGCTCGCGGACGAGGTCGAGCGGGTCGGGCGAGTTCCCGAGGTGTTTCGACATCCGCCGACCCTGCTCGTCGCGGATCATGCCGGTGAAGTAGACGTCCGAGAACGGCCGGGCGTTGCGGAAGTAGTAGCCGGCCATCATCATCCGGGCGACCCAGAAGAACATGATGTCACGGCCGGTGACGAGGACGTTCGTCGGGTAGTAGTGGTCGAGGTCGGCGGTCCGCTCGGGCCAGCCGAGGGCGAGGAACGGCCAGAGCCACGAGGTGAACCACGTGTCGAGGACGTCCGGGTCCGCTCGCAGGTCCGCGGAGCCGCATCGAGAGCACACGGTCGGCTCGTCGACCGCGACGATCTCGTGCTGGCACGCCCCGCAGTGGTAGACCGGGATGGCATGGCCCCAGAGAAGCTGCCGAGAGATGCACCAGTCCTGGATCTCCTCCATCCACCGGAAGAACGAACGTTCCCAGCGGGCCGGGTGGATCCGGATCTCGCCGCGCCGGACCGCATCTACCACGGGCGCGGCCAGGGAGCGCATCCGAACGAACCATTGAACGGAGAGACGCGGCTCGATCACGGCCTCGGAGCGCTCGGACCTCGCGACCGAGTGGCGGTACGGCTGGTGCCGGACCAGAAGTCCCCCCTGCTCCAGGTCGCCGAGCACCTTTGCGCGCGCATCGTCTCGGTCCATCCCCCGATACTCGGGGGGAACCCAGTCGCTCGTGAGCCGGCCGGAGTCGTCGAGGATGTCGGGAGGCATGACGAGACCCGGGTGGCGGAGGAAGACCTCGTAGTCGACGAGGTCGTGGCGGGGGGTCACCTTGAGCGCGCCGGCGCCGAACGCGGGGTCGATCGCCGGGTCGGTGATGATCGGGTACTTTCCGGTCGGTGAGCGGGACGATGACCTCGCGGCCGACGAACGAACGATACCGGTCGTCGTCGGGATGGACGGCGACCGCCACGTCCCCGAAGATCGTCTCCACCCGGACCGTGGCGACCTCGAGCCCGCCCGGGCTTCCGTCGGCCCACGCGTACCGGAGGTAGTCGAGCGACCCTTCCTCCTCGCTGCGGACGACCTCGAGGTCACTGACCGCCGTGCGGAGCTTCGGGTCCCAGTTGACCATCCGCTCGCCGCGGTAGATCAGGCCGTCCGTGTGGAGGCGGACGAACACTTCCCGGGTAGCGCGGACGCTCCCCGGGTCCATCGTGTACCGGTACCGGCTCCAGTCGATCGAGAACCCGCCGGCCCGGGTCTGCTCCCGGATGCGGTTCTCGTGCTCTTCCTTCCAGAGCTCGACCTCGTGGAGCGCCTGCTCACGAGGGAGCTCCTCGAACCGAACCCCCTGCTTCTGGAGGCGACGGCGCACTTCGACCTGCGTCGCGAGACCGGCGTGGTCGAGGCCCGGGACCCAGAGCGTAGCGTCCCCGCGCATCCGGTGGTGGCGGACCAGGATATCCATCACCGTGTCCCCGAGCATGTGACCGATCGTGAGGGCCCCGGTGACGTTGGGCGGAGGAAGGACGATCGAGTAGGTGGGCCCCTTGGGCCGGTCCGGGCCCCGAGCGACCTCCCGCTCGTCCCACTCCTTCTGCCAGCGCGCTTCGATCTCCTTCGGCTCGAAGCGCGGGGGCAACGCCGGCGCGCTCAGGAGGCTCCCCTCCCGAGGCCGACCGGCACCGCCAGCGCGAGTTCCGCCACCGACACGAGCGCCATGACCCCCAGACCGAAGTCCACGCCCGAGGACCGAGTTAGGTCAAAGAGAAGCGGGGGGAGTCCCGCCATGAGGAGCCCGGGGATCGACACGAGGACCGCGAACCACGCGCCCGCATACAGGTTTGCGATCGCGAGGCCCCGGCGTCGGGCCCAGCGGAAGAGGAGCCCGAGCTCGAGGAACGCCGCCCCGAGTACGGCCGGGAGCTCTGCGAGGACGAACGCGACGAAGGTGAACGGCTGGAAGAACCGCAGCAGCGTGAACCCAACGATGAGGCCGGCCGCGACGAGGTACATGAGGGAGATCAACGCCACCTTGCCGAGGATCACCGACCGGTTCGAGAGCGGGAGGCTCCGGCCGTACCGAGTACGCGACCACCTCGATCGCGAAGAACGCCGGGCCAAAGAAGGTTGCGAGGAGCGCGGCGGTGGTCACGGCCCCCAGCGCGAGCGAGGCGGCGACCGGGTTCTGCGCCGGGGTCGCGTACGTGAGGAGCCCGAGCGCGCCGGCGTCCAGGATTGGCAACAGGATCAGGAACGCGTAGCCGGGCGTTCGGCTCGCGATGCGAAGGTCCTTCACGAGGACCGCCCGAGCGCGACCCATCGGGCGAAGGGTGGAGGACGCTGCCGGGAGGCCGACGGGGGTCTGGGCCGGTAGGAACAGGAGCGTGCGGACCGAACGGGCCAGCCAGACGACCGACCAGAGCGCGAGCGTCAGATAGATCACGACGGCCAGCGCCAGGGCCAGGTCGACTACGGGGGAGAAGACCGCCATCGAGGAGGTCCCGCCGGAGACGATCGCGGGAAGGGCCGCGAAGGAGAACGGGAACGCGGCCGCGAGCAGCGCGCTTTCGAGCGAGGGACCCTGGACGGCGAGCGCGGCCAGGCCGCGTAAGAACGCGGGGGCTGCGGTGAGGAAACCGAACATCGCGAACGCGGGGACGAGCCAGAGCACGAGGTACGCCCATCGGACGACGGTGCGACCGCCGCCGCCGCGAGAGCCTTGCACGCGCCGCAGGAAGAACCGTCCGGTGAGGAGCGAGAGCGCGAGCGCGTACGCGACCGAGACGAGCGCTCCGGGGAACGAGGCGAGCCCTGCGAGCGGCCCGAGGGCGACGCCGACCGCGATGGGGGTCAGGATGAGAATCGTCAGGGCGGGGAAGTCGAAGAGACGCAGGTAGAGGATGCCGGCGACCCGCTGGAACGTCTTCTGGTCGATGGGCAGCGGTTCGAGCACCGGGAGGACGCCCGAGGAGATCAGGGTGGGGATCACCTGGACCCCCGTCCACCACAGGAGGGCGATGTCCAGGCTGAAGAGCCCCGTCAGGACGGCGCTCTGGAACAGGCCGACCGGTACCGCGGCAAGGAGGGTGGGGTTCGCCGCTCTCTCGTGGATGAACCAGGCAGCTCCCAGGGTCAGGAGCCCGAGCACCACGCTGATCACGAACTTGCTCTGGAGGACCCGCCGTCGGGAGCGGGCCACCATGTTCTTCGATTGGCCCGGCGGCAGCACGTTCCCCTGCCGGAACGCGTAGACGGCCTGCAGCGAGAGCTCCGTGAAGGCGACGTCGCTCAGGCGGAACGCCTCCCGCCAGCTCATACCGAGGGGTCACCGAGGGAGTCGACCGCGGCCCGCACCCCCACATCCTCCTCCGTCAGGCGCAGGAAGACCTCTTCGAGGGAGGCATCGCCCGCGGCGACCCGTTCCCGGAGCGTCGCAAGCGTTCCCTCCCCCCGGAGCACGCCCCGGTCGAGGATCCCGACGCGCTGGCAGAGCTGTTCGGCGACCTCCATCGTGTGGGTCGAGAACAGGACCCCATGGCCTCCGCTCGCGACGTACCGGAGCAAGACGTCCTTCATGATCCGGACCGACCGGGGGTCGAGGCTGTTGAGCGGCTCATCGAGGACGAGGAGCGGCGGAGCGTGCAGGAGCGCCGCGATGATCAGGACCTTCTGGCGGGTCCCGTTCGAGAGCGTCGCGATCGGCTCCTCGAGCTCGGCCTCGAGGCGGAACGCCTCGGCGTAGCTCCGCATCCTCCGGGTCGCGGTCGCCGCGTCCATCCGGCGCACGCTCGCGACGAACTCGAGGAACTCCCGCGGAGTCAACGCCTCGTAGAGCATCGAGGTCTCGGGGACGTACCCGATCCGGGCCTTCGTCGCGAGACCGTCGTGGAGCGCATCGAGCCCGAAGACCCGGATCTCCCCGGCGACGGGACGCACGAGCCCGACGATCGCCTTGATCGTGCTGGTCTTCCCGGCGCCGTTCGACCCGAGGAGGCCGTAGATCTCGCCCGGCTGGACCGTCAGAGACAGTTGCTGGACCGCCGTTCGCTCCCCATACGCGACCGAGAGTCCCGTGAGGGAGAGCGGGACCGAGCCGGGTTCGGGGGAGGCGGTTGCCATCGTCTCAACATCCCCTCACCGCAGGTATAACACCGATGGGGCCGGAAAACTAGCGGGAGCGGATCAGCGGGAAGAGGATGATCTCCTTGATGGAGGGGATGCCGAGGAGCCCCATGAGCAGGCGGTCGACCCCGAAGCCGACCCCGGTGTTGGGCGGGAGACCGTAGCCGAGGGCGGTGACGTAGTCGTCGTCGAACGCGTACCGGTCGTCGCCTCGCTCTCCCAGCTGGGAACGGAAGCGGGCTTCCTGCTCGTCCGGGTCGTTGAGCTCGGTGTACGCGTTCGCCAGCTCGAACCCCGGATGGAAGACCTCGAACCGCTCGACCCGGCCGGGCTTCGACCGGTGCCGCTTCGCGAGCGGGGTCGTTGCCGCCGGGTAGTCGACCACGAACGTAACTCGGTCAAACGTCGGTTCGACGTAGTGCTCGAACAGCTTGTCGAGGAACGTCCCGGTCGACGAGTTGTCGGGGACGGTCGAACCGGCGGCGCGGGCGAGGTCCCGTAGCTCCTCCCGGCTCTTGGAGAGCAGGTCGTGGATGCCGCTCCGCTCCTCGAGGGCGTTGACGAAATCGACGGTCGGGAACGGGGGCAGGAACTGCTTCGCGGCGGCCTCGACCACGCTGTCACCGGGACATAGCTCGAGGGTCCGGTGGGCGAGCTGCTCGAACAGCCCCTCCATCAGGTGGCGCATGTCGTTGTAGTCCGCGTACGCCCAGTAGGCTTCGAACTCCGTGAACTCCGGCGAGTGGATGCTGTCCAGGTCCTCGTTCCGGAACGCCTTCGAGAGCTCGTAGACGCGTTCGAGCCCACCGACCAGGAGGCGTTTCAGGGGAAGCTCGATCGAGATCCGGAGTCGGAGCTCGGCGTCGAGGTAGTTCGAGCGGGTGATGAACGGCGCGGCCGCGGCCCCGCTCGCGACCGAAGTCAGGATCGGTGTCTCGACCTCGAGAAAGCCAGCGTCGTCGAAGTACCGACGGATCTCCTGGACCAGCAGCGTTCGGGTCCGAAAGCGCGCGCGCGCTTCCGACGAGGAAAGGAGGTCGACGTAGCGCCGGCGCAGCCGCTCTTCCACGTCCTGGAGTCCATGGAACTTCTCGGGGGGCGGTCGGACCGCCTTCGCAAGCAGGGTGAGGGAGCGGACCAGGAGCGAGGGCTCGCCGCGCCGGGAGACGGTGGGAGTCCCCTCGACCCCGATGATGTCGCCGGGGTCGAGGTCCGAGAGCCAGGCCTGGTACGGGCCCTCTCCCAGCTCGTCGACCCGCAGGAGGAGCTGGAGCGACCCCGATAGGTCCTCGAGGTCCGCGAACGCCGTCCGACCGTGCTGGCGGACCGCCATCAGTCGGCCCGCGACGCGGACCGGCGCGCCGGAAGGGGCCACCTCCCCGGGCTTCAGGGCTTGGCACGCCACGCGCACGCGTTCGGTCGGGGACCGGTCGGGGAACGACCAAGGGTAGGGCTCCTTTCCTTCCGCGCGCCAGCGGGCGACCTTCGCCCTGCGGTCCTGTTCGAGACGGTTCTCTTCGGCCATCCGACGACCGGCGAGACGTGGACGGGCAGAAAATGCTTCGTGTCGAGGCGGGCCCTATCGGGCCGTGGGTTCGACCGCGAGGCGTTCGACGCCTCCCGGGCGGAAGAGGGCGAGATGCTCGGGGATTGCCGGGTCCTTTCCGGCCGGCCGAGCGGGCTCGTGGAGGAGGAGGAACGTGCCGAGGAAGAACTCCGCCGCGGCGTCCCCGCCGCCAATCCCGTAGCTCACGTAGTCGGAGAAGTAGACGTGGACCATCCCGGACCGCCGGCGCCGCAGGGCCTCGACGAACTTCGCGAGCTCCTCGGGACCCTTGCGCTCGAGCTCCTCGATGAGGTCGCGGAGGATCGGGCGCTGGCTGACGCCCGCGAGCCCGTCGTACGCCAGGTACACGGCCGGGCGGGGGTCGAGAGCCACCACGTCGAGGCGGAGGACCCCCTCGACTGGCTTCGTCCGCATGGCGAGCGACCTACCGCCCTTGCGTTAAGAAGGCTTCGGACCGGCCCCCGAGAAGGGGGTCCGGCCCGTGGAACGAGTTGGGCTGGGATCCCTGGCGACCTACCCTACCTAGTGGCCGTGGCCGCCCATACCACCGGCGCCGCCGGGCGCACCGCCGCCCTTCTTCGACGCGATGATGTCGTCGATGCGCAGGATCATGGTCGCGACCTCGGTCGCGGAGCTGAGCGCCTGGGCCTTGACGCGGAGCGGCTCGATGACGTGGAGCTTCCACATATCGGCCGACTTGCCATCCTGGAGGTTGATCCCGGCGTTCTTGTTCGCGTTGGGTCCGTCGTGCGCGCTCCGAAGGTCGATCAGGGTGTTGATCGAGTCGTACCCGCCGTTCTCGGCGAGGGCCCACGGGATGCATTCGAGCGCCTGGGCGAACGCCTCGACCGCGAGCTGCTCGCGGCCGCCGACGGTGCCGGCCCACTTGCGCAGCTTCACCGCGAGGTCGATCTCAGTGGCGCCGCCGCCGGGGCAGACGACCCCGTCCTCGATGACGCTCGAGACGACCTTGAGCGCGTCGTGGAGCGAGCGCTCGACCTCCTGCGTGACGTGCTCGGTGCCGCCTCGGATGAGAATCGACACGGAGCGGGGATTGGCGCAACCGGTGACGAACGTCATCTTGTCGTCCCCGACCTTGCGCTCATCGACCTTGGCAGCCGAGCCGAGGTCCGCGCTGGTGAGCTCCTTGATCCCGGTCACGATCTTTCCGCCGGTGGCGCGCGCGAGCTTCTGGAGGTCCGACTCCTTGACCTGCTTCACCGCGTAGATGCCCTGCTTCGCGAGGTAGTGGAGGACGACGTCGTCAATCCCCTTCTGGCAGACGACCACGTTCGCG
This sequence comes from uncultured Thermoplasmata archaeon, assembly GCA_963735185.1. Lineage (GTDB taxonomy): Archaea > Thermoplasmatota > Thermoplasmata > Lutacidiplasmatales > UBA184 > Lutacidiplasma. The sequence continues at coordinate 586,038 of CAVTJV010000007.1, read as the reverse complement.
CCGACCGCCTTGATGGCGTCGACCATCTTGTGGAACGTCCGGTCTTCCTCTTCGAGGAAGCTCTGGATCTGGTTCGGGTTCTTGATGTTGATTTTGCTCTCGATCTCGGTCTTCTTGATCTCGAGGGCGGAGTTGAGAAGGACGATCTTCGCGTTCGTCACTTCCGCGGGCATGCGTGGGTGGCCTCGCTCCTTGTCGAGGATGATCCCCTCGATGAGCTCGGTGTCCGAGATCGTGCCCCCGTGGCGCTTCTCGACCTTGATCTGGTCGACGTCACAGACGGTCTTGCCGCCCCGGACCTCGGCGATCTTCTGGACCGCGAGGACCGCGATCTTCGCGAGCTCGGCGCGCGAGCCGTAGACGCCCTTCGACCCCATCGCGGTCGCGGCGCAGTCGATCAGGATCGCTTCGTCGCTCGTCTTGATGGTCGTTCCGATCTCGGTCTCGAGAAGGCGTTTGGCCTCCTGGACCGCGAGTTGGAAGCCGCGGGTGATGACCGTGGGGTGAACGTTCTGCTCGAGGAGGTACTCGGCGCGCTTCAGGAGCTCACCGGCGAGGACGACCGCCGTGGTCGTTCCGTCACCGCATTGCTGGTCCTGGGTCTTGGCGACCTCCACCAGCATCTTGGCGGCGGGGTGCTCGACGTCGACCTCCTTCAGGATCGTGACGCCGTCGTTCGTGATCGTGATGTCGCCCATCCCATCGACGAGCATCTTGTCCATGCCGCGCGGACCTAGGGTCGTTCGAACCGTGTCGGCGACCGCCCGGGCCGCGGCGATGTTGTTCGCGGTCGCGCTCTTTCCTTGCTCGCGCTCGGTCCCTTCTTTCAGGACGAGAATCGGGGTTCCCTGAAGCATGCTTCCACCGCGTTTGGCAGAATTGCTCTTCTATATAAATGCAACTAAGCCGCAAGCGCGCGGCCCGGGGCGTCCCAAAGCACTCACCGGATGAGTGCTCCGCTGGGTCCGGGTTGGGGGGTGCCCATGGGTACGGAAGTCCCGGGGCAGGGGCCTCGTCGGCCCAGCCGTCGAACCGGGGAGGCGTGCTCCTTCTCGAGAACCGGTTTGAGGTAAAATCCATCCCCTTCCCCTCCTCCCGGACGGTCGATAGTGGGTCACTCTATGCGTGATACGCGGCGGTTGGCGCTCCTCGCAGCGGTCACGGGGTCCGCGCTCTGGGGCCTCTCGGGAACGGCCGCCCAAGTGGTCGTACAAGGGTTCCTGTTCCCGATCTGGGGGCTCACGACCATCCGCATGCTGGGTGCGGGCCTCCTTCTCCTTGCCGTGGCCCGACCGAAGTGGCCTCGCCCTTGGACGTGGTCGTTCGCCTCGATGGCGATCCTCGGCCTCGTCGGCTCCCAGGTCACGTACCTCGAGGCCCTCTTCTACTCGAACGTGACCACGGCGACCCTGCTCCAGTTCCTCTTCCTGCCGATGGTCGCCGGCTACGAGCTCGCCACCGGAGCGATCCGTTGGTCGGCCCGGTGGGCGGCCTTGCTCGCGCTCGCGGCGGCCGGGACGATGCTCTTGGTCGGGACCGTCTCTCCCCACGGCTTCTCCATCCTCATCACGCCGCTCGGTCTCGTGTTCGGTCTTCTATCGGCGGTCGCGGGGGCGTACTATACCCTCGCCACCCGGCGGTTCGTCCAGAAGGAGACCGCGTGGTGGGTGACGACGTGGGGGTTCCTGCTCGGAGGTCTCGTCACCGCCCCGGTCGGCGCCTGGACCCTGGTGCAATACCGCTGGCCCGCATCGCTCGCGAGCGCGTCGCTCCTCACCGGACTGATCCTCTTCGTGGTCGTGGCGGGGACCCTGCTCGCCTTCACGCTCTTCGTCTACGGTCTGAGTAAGCTGACCGCCACCGAGGCCGGGGTCGCCGGCTCCTTTGAACCGATCGTCGCGGCCACGGCCGGGCTTTTGATCCTCGGGGTCGCGCTATCCAGCCTCCAGTATCTGGGGGGTGGTCTCATCATCGTCGCGGTCGCCTGGCTCGGTGGGACCGTGCACTCGAGGGTCGAGCCTTCGAAGAGGGTCAGCCGCCCGTGACGCCGGACCCCTCCCCTTACATCCTCTCCTCGATGGGGGGGAACGACCGGTGCAGCGTCGGCCACGGAGGGAGAAGGCTCGAATGGCGGTGACCGAAGGACCCCTCGAGTACCGGCTCCTCCGCCGGTCGGACGTTCCGAGCTACATCGACCTCGTGCTGCCGACGGTCGGGAAGCTCGAACGCGCCACCGGCCTCGACCGGGCCGCCGAGAGCATGATCCGTTCGCTCTCCCGAAGGTCGATCTGGACGGTCCTTAGGTTCCTACAGCTGATCGGCCGTCCCTTCGCCACGGTCCACGTCGTGGTCCGCGGGAGCCGGGTCGTCGGGACCGGAACCCTCCTTTCGCTACCCAAGGCGGGCTACGTTGCCGCGATGGCGACCGACCCGGAGTTCCGGGGCCGCGGAATCGCCTCCCGGATCCTCACCCTCTTGCAGAACGACGCCGCACGTCACCACCGGGACTGGCTCGTCCTGGACGTCGATAGCGACAACGACACGGCGATCCGCGTCTACCGTCGGGCCGGGTATCGAGAGGTTGGCAAGTTCACCTGGTACCTCCGTTCGGGACTTCCCCCCTCGACGGCCCCTGCCCCGCCGCGGACACCTCCGGCCACGAAAGCGCAGCTCCAGGAGGTCGCTCCGAGCCTGGAGGAGGGTCGGGTCGCCGAGTACCGCGCGGCCCTTCCCGCCACGCCGCAGAGGCTCACCCATATGGAGACCCTCCTCGTCAGCGGGAGACGGGTGCGCCGAGAGACATGGGTCCGCCGATCCGTCAGCGGCGCCCCCCTCGTCATTCGGGCCGGCTTCGCCCCCGAGCCCCCTATGGGAGTCTACTACCCTCTGACCGGACCGACCACCCCGACCCCCGAGGAGGTCGCGGCCCTTTTCGACCCGGCCACCGAGTGGCTCCGACCTCAGGCACCGGCCAAGTGCCTCGCCGTCGTGCCGGAGCCGACGGGAGCCGTCGGCGTCGCGCTCGAGCGGCTCGGGTTCACCGCGGTGGCCTCCTCGACCGCGATGATCCGGTCGAGCTCGGCGTGATCCAGTAGGACCGATGGCCACCGAGTGGCTCCGGCGGCGCTACCGCTGAGAATACTCCCCTTCCATCGCGGCAGCGAACTGCATCCAGAGGGCGGCGTCCTCCGAATGAAGGCGCGCGGCCAACCGACGCTCCGCGGCGGGAGTGAGCGGGGACCCGCGCCACCGTAGCTCGCGACCTTCGAAGAGTAGGACGGAGGCGTTGGGCCCCGCGGGGGAGACGGTGTATCGGAACTGGGAGTGATGGTTCGGCCCCACGATGTGGGTGCTCACCCAGTACCGAGCGCGGGGATAGATCTGGACTAGCTTGACCTTCCGAAGGCGGCGACCGCCGGGGGCGGGGAACGTGTCGTCGAGGAGGACGGTCCGGGGAGCGAGCCAGAGGACCCTGCGGGAGCCGTGAACTCCCCCGGTCTTCCAGTCGTACGGGAGGAAGTCGATGCACCAGCGGAACGCCCACGGCGCCGGGACCCGGAACCGCTGCCGAAAGGAGTACTCTGCGCAGGCGGTAGCTCTAGCGGGGCGGGGGGGTCCGGGACGGTTCCGGTCCGTCTTCATGTCGAGCGTAGCGGAGCCGGGTATCTATGCTCCGCGACCCTCCGTCACCCGCGCCAAGACGAATCCGTCGTACCCTTTGCGACCAACGGTCTGGATGCCGGTGGCACTGACCCGGTCCTCGGTGACGAGCGCATCCAGGAATTCGCGCATCCCGCGTACGTCCGGAGAGACGACCGAGTCGTCGACGAGCTCTCCGCTTCGGACCACATTATCGACGATGATCAAGGAACCCGGTCGGGAGAGCTTCAGCGACCACTCGAAGTACGCGCGCGTATTCGCCTTGTCCGCGTCGAGGAAGAAGAGGTCGAACGGACCCCTCTTCTCGGCGAGCAGCTTCGGGAGCGTCTCGAGCGCTCGGCCGATCCGGATTTCCACCCGGCCCTGAAGGCCCGCCCGCGCGATGTTGGCGCGAGCGACCTCCGCGTGCTTCGCCTCGAGCTCGAGCGTTACGACCCGCCCATCTGGCGGGAGCGCTCGGGCGAGCCAGATTGTGCTGTACCCACCCAGGGCCCCGATCTCGAGGACCCGCCGGGCCCCTTGGGCCTTCGCGAGCAGGTAGAGCAACTTCCCCTGGGTCGGGGAGACCTGGATGTTCGGAAGGCCGGCCGCCGCGCTCGACCGAAGCACCTCTTCGAAGACCGGGTCCGCGAGCAGCAGCTTCTCTTCGAAGTAGTCGTCCACCGCGGTCCATCGGTCGGTCGTCACCGGCGGCCTCCCGTCGACGACGAAGCCCGGTCGATGGCGTCGAGCACCCGCAGGGCGGTGAGCGTGATCATCTTGCTGGGCCGACCGACCTTCTCGAGAGCGAAGGGAGTAGGGCGGTGCTTCGGGTGCGTCGCGTACCATCGCGCCGCACCGCCCTCGAGGTCGGGGTGCACCGCGTCGAGGTTCCACCTCCCATCGCGCCGCCGGCGCGACCGCAGGAACGTGACCGCATACTCCATCCGGGGGTCCCCCGCGTAGCCGAGCGCGGTCATGAAGTCGAGCCCGACCAAGAGGTCGTAGTAGTACTGCGGTGGATAGTGGAACCGGTACCACGGTTCGTAATGGTCCCCCTGACGATGGAGTTCCCGCTCCAGGAAGAACTCGGCTCCCTTCTCGACCGACGCCTTCATGCGCGCGTTCCATTTCGACCGGGGATAGGCCGCGAAGACGCTCATCGCCTCCCAGGAATCGAGGTTCCTTCCCGAGCCGAAGCACGACCAGCCTCCCTTGGGGTCGGCGGCGTCGACGAGCCAATCGAGGGTCTTCCGGACCCGGGGGTCGTCCGCGTACCCGAAGCGGATCAACGTCCGGGCCTGGTTCGCCGCCACGCAGTAGTGGGGGGTCCCTTTCGAACTGCCGCCGAGGCCTCCTCCCTTGGCAGCGAACCCGCCCATCCAGAACTCACAGGCCTCGCGGACCTCGGGAACCGCACGCGTCAGACCGAGGTCGCTGAGGACGAGCATCATCCAATTCGTGGAGAGATACTTGGGTCGGTACTGGCTCTCTCCGTCGTTCCAGCCGCCTCCGGGACGCCGCCGGGAGAGGATCTCTTTCGCCCATCCTCGCTCGAGAATCGCGTTCTTGGCTTCCCGCACGTCCTCGTCGCTTTCCTTCCGGCCGAGGAGCTCGGTCAAGGTTCGGTACCGCACCGAGGGCTGGCTCGGCTCGAGGAGCCAGGCCAACACCGCAAGCTCGGTCTCGGCCGTGGTCGACGTCTTCGCATCGGGCTTGCGAACGGTGGGGGTCATTAGGGGTGGGCCAGCGACCGGAGCCCAAAAGGACCACGGGAGGGGGTTTGAAACGCCCTCTCCCGAGATCGTGGGTGCACCACCCTCTTGGGCCTCCGGTGAGGAATAGACGCTCTAGCTCTTCGTGCCCGGTCCGACTCGGCCGGCGAGGACGCGGGCGAGCGCGAAGTAGTCGCTTGGCGGCAGCTCCTCGGGCCGACGATGGGCCCAGTCCGTCGACCACCCGGCCTCTCGGGCGAGCTCGGCCGCGGCTTCCCGGGTCGGGGTCAGCCGGGGAAGGAGGTTCGAAAGCTGCTTTCGGCGCGACGAGAAGAGACGTCGGAGGATCTCCTCGAACTCGGGAACGGAGGGCACCGGGAGGGGTTCGCGTCGTGCGACGTAGACCCCGATACGGCTCTCGACCTCGGGTCGTGGCGTGAACGCGGCGGGATTCACGGTCCGGAACAGCTCGACCGAGCCGTAGAGCTGGGTGATGATCGAGAGGCGCCCATACTTCCTCGAGCCGGGGCCCGCAGCGAGCCGCTCGGCGACCTCCCGTTGGACGAGGAAGACGACCCGCGGGGTCCGGGCGGCGAAGAACCGCAGCAAGAGCGCTGTCGCCACGGAGTACGGGAGGTTGCCGACGACCGCGTCCGCAGGGGGAGGCGCCACGGTGAGGGCGTCCCCGGTCACGACGCGGATCCGGTCTCCAAAGGTCGTCGTGAGGAAGCGCGCGAGCCGTCGGTCGCGCTCGATGACGGTGAGTGGACCGATCCCGCGGCGCAGGAGGGCCGACGTGAGGGCCCCGAGACCGCCCCCGACCTCGGTGACGGGCCGACCGGGGGGCAGTTCGACGAGGGCGGCCTCCGCGTCGGCGACGAACGGGTCGGTGAGGAACGATTGGCCCCACTCCTTCGACGGCCGCACGCCGAGAAGGTCGAGCGCGGCGCGCACCTCGTCCGGCGTTTCGGGAACCGCAGGAACGGTCCCGCCGCCCGCCGCGCTACGGCGCGACGAAGAGGCGGTACTTGTCCTCGACACCGCTCAGTTCCTGCTCGATCCGGCCGACGATGAGACGCTCGGGGCTCTTCAGGTGCACCCGCGTCTCGATCTCCTCGAAGCTCGCGAACGGGGCCCTCTTCCGCTCGTCCACGATCTGCTGCATCGTCTTCTTCCCGATCCCAGGGAGGAGCTCGAGCAGGTGGAACCGGCGCGAGACCGCCGGGGCCTCATTGAAGAACCGGAGGTAGCGCGCGCTGTTCTGTCGGACCACCGCTTCGAGAGCGGGGGTAAGCTCGGTGCGCGCCGAGACGGTCAGCTCGTCGTAACTGACCCGGCGGCGGACGTGGTCGATCGGGGACGGGACGCCCCCGATCGGTCCGAGCGGGACCCGCGTTCCCGGTAGGAGGGCCGCGCCGGGGCGCGGCACGAGCTCGAAGAGTTTCAGCTCGTCCTCGCCAACGGCGAGCGCGAGCGGCTCGCGGTGGAACCCTCGTTCGGTCTGCCGACCGTTCGGCAGGTAATCGAGGATGATCGCGTAATTCTCCACACCGGATCCCCCCGCTCATCGGTGCTGTGCCACGATCTCGAGGAGCCGGTTGACCTGCTCTTCGTCGAGCGCGACCCGCTCCTTCGAGAAGAGGAGGCGGATCTCTTCCGGGTACTGGGGGAGAACGTCGGCGATCTTGACGGCGACGGTCGCGTCCACGAACGGGAGCGTGCGTAGCTCGGCGAGCAGCTTCGCCGTCTGCTCCGTCGAAAGGCGGGCGAACTGCTCGGCGTGCTGGTGGGCGAGGGCGGCCTCCCGGGGGAGGGTGCGTCGGGCGGCCTCCTCCGTGAGGAGGTCCTTCACCTTCGAGAGCGGGACCGGTTCAGGCATCGGCCTTCCCCACGTCGGCGGGCATCAGATGGATCGGGGTCGCGATGAGCTCCTTGCGCTTTCCGCCGTCCAGGAACGCGATGCGATACGCCCGGCCGCTCTTCGCGACCACCGTGCACGTGCGTCCTTGGTAGCGCGGGTGCGGCTGGCCGTGGGGGTCGGACGCCTCGATCCGGACCACGACCCGGTCGCCGACCGCGAACTCGCGCAGGAACCGGGTCACCGGCGGCAGTCCCCGCTCGCGGACCTCTTTCGTGAACGTCCCGCGGGAGCGGGATCGGAACCCTTTGGAACTCTTGACCATCGCTTCACACCTCCGTATCGTGGATCTCCAGCACGTCGAGGAACTCGACCTTCAGCGGCACTCCGAGGAGCGAGGTGAGGCTTGGAACGGTGCGTCCGTCATCTCCTTCCACCCACTCCTTGACGTACGTACCGGCTTCGGTCCTGATGTCGAGCGTGAACCGCCCCTCGGTCGCCTCCGCGACGCGCGCCGCGACGACCCGCCGCGTTCGGACGCGGTCGGACCGACGGTGCGCGACACGCTTCGGCGTGCGCTGGGCGATCGCCTGGCGAAGCGCGAGCTCGAGAGCCTCATTAACCTTTGCCACCGGGACTTCCCCAACCACGCCGACACGGTAGCTCTTCTCCGGGCCCGCCTCCTTCACGCGCACCACTTCGGCCGCATCCGAGGGGCGGAGGTCGAGGACCTCCACCCTCCCGACCGCGTCCCGGGCGAGGTCGGCGGCCATCTGGGCTAGGTCGACCGAGCGGCGACGGGGTCGGAGGAGCTCGAGGACGAACGGCCGGCCCCGACCGAGCATCCGCGCATCGATATCCTCCCGTCCCATTCCGTGGAAGCGGGTCCCCTCCGCGCCCGTTGCGGCGAGGAACGGGGCCGCGATGACCTCCTCGACGCTGGTCACGTAGGTCTTCCCGGTGCCGTTACAGCTCGTGCATCCCCGGCCCCGGCAGCGCCGGCAGGGCCAGCGGGTCTGGGGGAGGGTCCGGTCGAGCTTGCGGTATCGGCCGTAGAAGTAGACGGGGAGGACCGTGAGCTCGACCCGCCCGACGGAAAGGTCGGCGAGGAACACCACGTCGGGCCGGTCCGTGACGCCGGCCGCTCCGCTCGCCGCCTCCATCTTCTTGCCGAGCTCGCGGTTGAAGGCGGACCGGGCGCTCTCGCCCCATTCGGTGCCGAACTCAATCCAGAGCGCCTCCTCCCGCGCGAGCCGCTCGGGGTCCCAACGGGAACCGCAGGTGAAGCGGTGCCATTCGAACCCCTCCGCGGCTCGAACGGCCCGGTCGACCCAGTTGGGAAGGCGGGCGAAGAGTCCCCCGCACACCGGGCAGTCGGGGTTCTCGCCGAGCGGGGCGTGTCCGAGCGCGTCGGTGAGCCGACGGGCCCGTTCGGGGTTCGTGAGCCCGTGGCCGAGACGGCCGAAGAGCCGCCCGAAGCACTCATCGCAGAGGCCCCGGTCCACCGCGCGTAGCGCGGTCGCACGCGCCGCCTCGGGGATCTCGAAGACGACCGGCTCGGTCACTCCCCCGAGACCGGCGGAGGCCACAAAAGTTCGCCGGCAAGCGCTTCCGATGCCCGAAGAACCTTATCTTTACCCATTCCGTGGCCGAGCCGACACCCATGCCCTCGATCACCGAGGCCGAACTGACCCGGGCGATCGAGAGGACCCTCGTCGCCCACGGGAAGATGCCGGCCCCTGAGGCGCGGCCGGTCGCGCGCATGGTCCTGGGGTACTTCGGGGCCGACGACACGGTGCTCGACAACAAGCTCTCGAGCGACGACCGGGACCGGTTCTACCTGCTCGAGGAGGAGGGCCTCCTCACGAGCGAGGAAGAGGACGCCACGGTGTCGCGCGGCAAGACGTGGCGGATCCACTATTGGCTCCTCAAGAAGGCGCGGATCCGCGACGTCGGGCAGGGTGGTGACGCTCCCCCCTCGGACGAGGCCGAAGCAGTCTACCGGTCGATCGGGGAAGCGGACTGGAACCGGAACGCCAAGGCGAAGGCTCCGCCGCGGGCGTGAGACCGAATCGGACCCGCTACGGGCGGGTCGGAGGCCGCGCTCCGCCCGGAGGGCGGTAGCGGATCGGCGCTCCGAGGAGCGCGGGGTAGTCCGACGCCTGGATGATCGCGCGAACGTGCTCGATCGCCCAGAACGCGAAGAAGATCGCCGCGAACAGCGCGAGGAAGCCGGCGGCGTCGTTCGCGAACCCTCCGACCCCGGCGATCGCCAGGATCGCGGCCAGCGAGGCGAGCGCGTTGAAGCTGGCGTGCATCCCGACCGCGACCAGGTAGTACGAGCCGGTGCCGGGTCCCGGCTGATGGAACTTCGACCGGGCGTAGCCGTAGCCGAACATTCCGGTCGAGCTCCCGTGCAGGAGCACGCTCGAGATCGAGCGGATGACGATCAGGACGAGGCCCGCCTCGAGGCCTCCCACGAGGTAGGCGCCGAGCCCGTAGAGGAACGTCTCGAAGAACCCGAAGCCGAGGCCGACCGAGGCGCCGAACACCGGCCCGTCCGCGAGCTGTCGGAACGAGGTCCGGAACGCGACGACCCCCGACCCTTTGAGGGCCTCCTCGACGAACGGGGCGATGACCAGGACGAGGAAGAACGCTCCGGCGGGGGAGTTGCCGTTCAGGAACACGAACTCGGGCCCGGGGTAGTTCTGGCTGACCGCGGTCCCCGCGTAGACGATGACCGCTTCCAGTACCGCGGCGGTCACGGTCGCGAAGACCGCCCCGTAGACGAACGCGCGGAGGAGCGGGCCCCACCCCTCTTTCCCGTACCGCTCGGTCCCCCGGATCCAGCCGAGGTAGACCAGCGCCGGGATGAACGATACGACGACGAGGATGAGGAGGTCCCACCCGGCGCCGAGGTCGCTCATGTCCCGCCCGTCTTGCCGGTCGGGTACACGTAGAACCCTTCCCCGGTCTTCCGGCCGAGCTTCTTGGCCGCCACCAGCGTCCGGAGGAGCGGGCAGGCGCGGTAGCGGCTATCCCGGAACCCGTCCCAGAGGACGTCCAGGATGGAGACCGTGGTGTCGATCCCGACGAGGTCGACGAGCTCGAACGGGCCCATCGGGTGGTGAAAGCCGAGCTTGTAGGAGGTGTCGATGTCCTCCTTCGTTGCCACACCCTCGTAGAGCATCCATGCGGCCTCGTTGACGAGGACCGCGAGGGCTCGGGTCGTGACGAAACCGGGGGTGTCCCGGGAGGTGACGACCGTCTTTCCGAGGCTGACCGCGAACCCGCGCGCCCGCTCGAGGAACTCCGGACGCGTGGTGTGACCCGGGATCAGCTCGACGAGCGCCATCTGGAGGACCGGGTTGAAGAAATGGACCCCGACCAGGCGCCCGGGGTCCTTCAGGTCCTGCCCGATGGCGGTGATCGGGAGCGACGAGGTGTTCGTCGCGAGGAGGGCGTCCGGGTGGGTCGCCGGCTCGAGTTCCGCGAAGAGCTTCCGCTTGACCGCGAGGTCCTCGGGGGCCGCCTCGACGACGATCTGGGCCGAATCGGCCCTCCGGAGCCCGATGGCGAAGTCGATCCGAGCGAGCGCCGCATCGCGGTCGGCCACACTGACCTTCCCGCGCTGGGCGGCGTGCTCGAGGGCCCGCGTCGCGTTCGCGACCCCGCGTCGGGCGAACTCCTCGTTGACGTCCTCGAGCGTCACGGGGTAGCCCGCGAGCGCGCACTGGGCGGCGATGCCGCTGCCCATGATCCCGGCGCCCACGACGAAGACACGCTGGACGACCGACGCGCGGGGGTCGCTCTCGAAGGGGACGGACTCGGGTTCGTTCTCGTTCATGAGCTCTCCGACGCGGAGGGGGCGGTCCGGGCGATCTCGAGGTACTCGCAGGCCCGACAAAGCTCGTTCGCCGACGGCTCCCCGCACGCCCGGCAGCGTTCGGGAGCCGCCAGGGAGGCCTCCTCCGCGAGGAACCGGGTCACGAGGCGCTCGTGCGTGCGTAGGAGCGACTGGCGGGTCCCCGGCTGCGCCTCTTCGAGCTGCCAGACGACCTCCCGGAAGAGGTTCCGGGCGGCACGGCCCGCGTACGGGCATTCCCCGTGGTCGAACGGGATCCCCTGGAGGCGCGCGTAGAGGAACACCTCTCGCTCCGGGATGAGGGCGAGGGGTGCGACCCGGGGGACGAGCCCGGGCTGGCGGACGCGGTGCGGAGCCATTCGAGCGAGGCGGTCAAGGTCTCCGCGGACGAGGTTCATGAGGACCGTCTGGGAGAGGTCGTCCAGGTTGAAGCCGAGCACGAGCGCGTCGGCCCCGACGTCCCGCGCCGCGCGGTTGAGGAGCTGACGGCGCCATACCCCGCAGAACGAGCAGGGAACGGTGCCCGGTAGGTCCGAAGCGGCCCGGTCGATCGTGGTGCCGATCGCCTCCTGGGCGGAGACGACCCGGTGCTCGACCCCCAGGGATACGGTCAGGGCTCGAGCAGCCTCCAGGGTCCCGGCCCGGTACCCGTCGATCCCTTCATCGACACTGAGCGCGACGACGCGGACGGTCGGGCGGCGGTGGAAGTACCGGTGGGCGAGGGCAAGCGCGACACCGCTGTCCTTGCCGCCCGACAGGGCCACCGCCACGGTCCCACGGCCGAACCGAGGGAGCTGGCGGTGCATTTCGCGGCGTACCCGCTCCTCGACAGACTCCCGGAAGTGCGACCCGCAGAGATGGACGCCCCGGTACGGCTGGTCGATGACCGCCGGAGCATCGCAGGAGGAGCAGTGCACGGAGGAGCGCAACGGTCCGCGCTATTTGAGCGACAAGCGCCCGATCTCCTTCCACTGCGCGCATATGATTAATAGGCGAAATCCGGCCAACCACGCGCGATGGCATCCTACGCGTCGTTACCGCACTCGGCTCCGGGGCCCCGACGCGGAGCTTCCTCGGCTCGTCCGCCCCCGCCGGGGGAGTTCAATGTCTTCGAGCTGGTCGGTCGGTTCCAGCGGATGCTCCAGGCGCAGGAACGGAGCCCGTGCACGGTGAAACAGTACGGGCACATCGCGCGGATGTTCCTCAGTTTCGCTCAGAAGCCGCTCGACGAGGTCACCTTGCACGACCTCGAAGCGTTCCGGGAGTATCTCGTCCTCCAGCGGCATTACTCGAAGAACTCCGTCTACACGACCGTCCGAGGGTTGACGTGCCTGTTCCGGAGCTACGGGTTCGCGATCGCGGACCAGCTCGAGGCACCGCACCGTCCCGAACGGCTTCCCCGGTACCTGACCGAGGAGGAGATGCATCGTCTCCTCGATAGCGTGAAAGGGTCTCCGCGCGACAGCGCGATGGTCCACGTCCTCGCCTTCTGCGGCCTTCGGGTGAGCGAGCTCAGCCATCTCTTGGTCGAGGACCTCGAGTTCGAGCGGAACGTCCTCCACGTCCGCTCCGGGAAAGGGGACAAGGACCGGGAGGTCGTCCTTGAGGACCGGACGCGGACGGCGATCGACCGGTATCTCACCGACCGGACGCTCGCGGGAGAGGCCACGCCCCGCCTGTTCCCTGTAGGGCCAGTGACGGTCGAGCGGATCGTTCGCCGCGCGGCTCAGAGCGCCGGGATCCCGCGGCGGGTCACTCCGCACATGCTCCGGCACACCCTCGCGACCGCGCTCCTCTCCCGAGGGTGCGATATCCGCTACATTCAGAAACTGCTCGGCCACGCCTCGGTCGCGACGACCCAGATCTACACCCACGTCGACACCCAGGCGCTCCAGACCGCCTACCAGCGGGCGAAACCGCAGTATTAACCACCCAGGAGGCTCGGGGCGGTCGTGGCCGACGATCGAGCGGACGTCCTCATCCTGGGCGCCGGTATCTCGGGATGCGCGCTCGCCTTCCATCTCGCCCGGCGGGGGGTCGGGCCCGTCGTCGTCTACGACCCGCAGACCCCCGCCGCCGGAGCGACCGGCCGCGCTGCGGGGATCGTCACCGAGCAGCTCTGGGACCCATGGGACGTCGCGGTCGCCCGAGAATCGAAGGAGGAGTACGCCCAGCTGGCCCAGCGCTACGACCCGGCAGCGTTCGCGGTGAACGGGTTCGCCCGGTGGACGAAGAACCGGGAGGCCCTCCCAGTCCTCGAGGCGGCCGTTGAACGCCTTCGGAGCTGGTCCGTCCCGGCCTCGGTGCTCGACATCCCTACGCTGGCCGAGAAGGTCCCGTGGGGACGTTTCGACGACGTCCTGGGCGCCATCTGGAGCCCGAACGACGCGGTCGTGACGCCGAGCTCCATGGGAGACCTCTACGCCGAGCGGGCGCGGGAGCTGGGCGTCGATTTCGTCCTCGCGACGCCTCTCGAGCGGTTCGCCCGCGAGGGGGACCGGTGGGAGATCACGGTCGCCGGGCAGGCGACCCTTTGCCGCCGTGCGGTCGTCGCCGCCGGCGCCTGGTCGAAGCGCCTGCTCGCCTCGGTCGGGCACCCGCTCCCGCTCGCGCCCTACCGGACCCAAGCGGCGGTCCTGCGTCCGTCCTCCCCGGACACCCGCCTGTTCCCTTCGGTCCACGACATCGACCTGGACGTCTACGTCCGTCCCGAGGAGAACGGGCGGATCCTCGCCGGTGACGGCACCGAGCGCGTCGAGGCCGACCCCGACCGCTACTCGACCGGGGGCGACGAGCAGTTCGTGGCCCATCTCGCGGAGAGCTTTGGGAGCCGGTTCCCTGGGTGGGCGGACGCCGAGCTCGTCCGAGCCTGGGCCGGAGTATGCGTCGCGACCCCGGACCGTCGACCCCTCATCGGGCCGGTGCCGGGCGCGAGCGGTCTCTATGCCATCACGGGGTTCAACGGCTTCGGCGTGATGCGCGCGGGAGGCGCGGCGGCTCGTCTCGCCGCCGTCCTTGCGGTCGGGGACGGTTCCGAACGTGAGCTGGAGCGGCTCCGACCGGTCCTTCCGGGCCGGTTCAGCGGTCCCGTGGCGGAGTTCCCGATCAAACCGGGATTCACGCTCGAGGCCGGCGATGACCCTCGCTTCTGACGCGCAGCGGATCTTCCGCGCCGGGGTCTCGGCGGTCGAACCGGGGCGCGCGGTCCGCGCGAACCTCCGTCGCCGAGGCGTGATTGTCGGCGTGGGAACACACGCCCTGAGGGTTGGGGCCGGTGGGACCGTCCGCATCGTGGCGATCGGGAAAGCGGCCGGGGCGATGGTCGACGCGGCAACCCAGGTGGTAGGGCGGCCGCACGAGGCGATCGCGGTGCCCGCTCGCGGCTATCCGGGTCCCCGGGCAGGGGTCCGCGTCGTGTTCGGAGAGCATCCCGTACCGGGAGCTGGGAGCTTCCGTGCCGGTCGAGCTCTCCTCCGGTTCGTCGGGTCCACCGGTCCGAACGACCTTCTCTTGTTCCTCGTCTCGGGAGGCGGCTCGACGGTCGCCGAGGTTCCCGCCGGAGCGCTCCGCCCCGCAGATGTCGCACGAACCACGGAACTCCTCCTCGCTTCCGGCGCTTCGATCGGCGAGATGAACACGGTCCGTCGTCATCTCTCCCGGATCAAGGGAGGGCAGCTGGCTATCGCGACGACCGTTCCCGTACCGTTCGCCACGCTCGCGCTCTCGGACGTCGTCGGGGACGTTCCCGAAGATATCGGGTCCGGACCGGCGGTCCCGGACTCGTCAACGTTCCGGGACGCGGTCGCGGTCGTCCGTCGGTACCGTATGGGAACCCGTCTACCTCAACGAGTGACCCACCACCTATCGGAGGGGATGCACGGGCGGATTCCCGAAACCCTCAAGCCGGGGGACCCTCGGTTCCGCGCCGCTCCATTCGTTCTCGTCGGGTCGAACGCTCGCGCGGTCCGGGCCGCGGCGCGAGCCGCTCGGACCATCGGGTACAGGGTCGAGACGGTCGACCGCCCGATCGTCGGAGAGACACAGCATGCCGCCGCTCGGTTCGTCCGCCGCCTCCTGGACGGAGGCGCGTCCTTCCCTCGAGCGCTGATCGCCGGCGGGGAGACGACGATCACCCTCGGGCCCCGACCCGGGCGCGGGGGAAGGAGCCAGGAGTTCGCGCTCGCTTGTGCCCGGGCGTTGGCTGGTCGGAACGCGCTGGTCCTATCGGCAGGTACGGACGGCGTCGACGGACCCACGGACGCGGCGGGCGGCTGGGTCGACGGTGGGACGGACGACCGCGCACGGAGCGTGGGGGTTGACGTTCTCGCCGCGCTCGCCCGGCACGCAACCTGCCCTGCGCTGGAACGGCTCGGTTCGCTGCTCCGGACCGGGCCGACGGGCACGAACGTCATGGACCTCCACGTGGGCCTGGTCCGGCCGACGGTCAATCGGAGGAGCGGATCCTCGCGAGCTTCTCGAGGAACTCGACGCCCTCGCCGCTCGTCATCGGCTTCCCATCGTCCCGCGTGAGCGGGAGGCCGGCCTCGGCGCAGGCGACCTCAGGCTTCTTCCCTTCCAGCAGCGCGCGGACCGCTACGCGCTCCCGTCGGCTCAAGGAGAGGCCGGAGAGCGTGAAGTCCTCGAACGCCTCGTAGGCGACCGGCGCGACGAGGCGCGTGATCTTGGCCATCTCGGCGGCGTAGAGCCGGATCTCTTCCTGGGCGTGGGGGTCGAGGCGGAGCGACAGGAAATGGAACAGGTTCCAAAGGTCGGTCTTCCAGTACCATTGCGTGTAGTAGGCGACCGGAAGGAGGAGACGGGCGGTCTCCCGCGCGACGCCCGCCTCGAGCGAGCGCGTGTAGGCGCCGTACGCCTCTTTCGAGATCCGGTCGAGGTCGGACCGGAACTGCTCGACCACGTCCGCGGGAAGCGGTTCACCGCGTCCCTGCCGGTTCCGGGTCGACTGGTGTCGTACCTCCTCCGCCGGAGGGACCTCGAACTCGTCGGGGACGATGGAATACCGGGCGCTGTACTCATTCACCGAGGCCATCCGGTGGCGGATCCACTGACGAGCTACGAAGATCGGGAGCCGGACGAGGAACTTGAACTCGACCATCTCGAACGGCGTCGTGTGGCGGTGGCGCATCAGGTATCGAATGAGGCCACGGTCGTCCTGGACGGCCTTCGTTCCCTTTCCGTAGGAAACACGCGCCGCCTGGACGATCGCCGCGTCGTTCCCCATGTAGTCCACGAGGACCACGTAGCCGTGGGTCAGGACCGGGTGCTGTACCCCGATCTCCCGCTCCGCCTCGGGAACGATGGGACGGACCATCGGCGGCTCTTCGTTCACGTCGCCCGGCAGGGCCTCGGGGAATAAAGCCGATGCACGGGTCGCGTCCCACCGCGGACGCTCCGTCGGGGACCTCTCGCGAAACGCTTAGGTCGCACGCCGGCTCGGGGTAACCCTTGGAGGCCCGCAGTGGCACGGATCTTCATCGGCGTCGCGTGGCCGTACGCCAACGGGCCGTTCCACATCGGCCACCTCGCGGGCGCCTACCTTCCCGGTGATATCTTCGCCCGGTTCCATCGACTGCGGGGAGACGAGGTCCTCCTGGTCTCCGGCTCAGACATGCACGGGACGCCGACCCTCGTGCGAGCCGAGAAAGAAGGGATCACGCCCGCAGCGCTCGCCGAGCGCTACCACGCGATCAACAAGGAGGCGTTCGAGCGGCTCGGGTTCTCGTTCGACCTCTTCACGAGCACGCACACCCTCGTCCACGAGAGGACCGTTCAGGAGCTGTTCCTCAAGCTCCTTGAAGCCGGGTTCATCGCGCGACGGACCGCTGAGGGAGCCTACTGCCCCCAGCACCGTCGCTTCCTGCCGGACCGGTACCTCGTAGGCACCTGCCCGAACTGCGGTTTCGACAAGGCCCGCGGCGACGAGTGCGACAACTGCGGCCGGCCCCTGGAGCCAGGCCAGCTCATAGGCGCGAAGTGCGCCCTCTGCGGGACGGCCGCCGAGTTCCGGCCCTCTGAACACTTCTACCTCGAGCTCGACAAGCTCCAGGAAGGGCTCACCGAGTATCTCGGCCGCCAGCGGCATTGGCGTCCGGGCACGCTGCGCGTCGCGGAGAACTTCCTCAAGGACGGGCTCCACCCGACGCCGATCACCCGCGACCTCGACTGGGGGGTCCCAATCCCGCTCGACGGGTACGACACGAAGCGGTTCTACGTCTGGTTCGATGCGGTGACCGGCTACCTCTCCGCCTCGAAGGAGTGGGCGATCCGGACGGGGCGCCCGGACGCGTGGCAGGCCTACTGGGACGCCGGCGAGCCGGTACGCCAGTACTACTTCGTCGGCAAGGACAACAAGTTCTTCCACACGATCATCTGGCCCGGCATCCTCCTCGGGGCGGGCGGGTTCCAACTTCCGTACGACGTCCCCGCGAACGAGTGGCTCCTCGTCGAAGGCCGGAAGGTCTCGAAGACGCGGACGGGGGACACCGACGCCTTCATCCCTTCCCTCCTCGCGAACTACCCTCCGGACGTGATCCGGTTCTACGCCGCCCTCCTCGCGCCCCAGAACCACGACACCGAGCTCGACTGGGACGAGTTCCGACAGCTGCGCGAGGAGGTCCTCGCGAACCAGTACGGGAACCTCGTTCAGCGGACGCTCGTCCTCACCCGGGAACGGTACGCGGGGAAGGTTCCCACCCCACCGGACGGCTGGAGCCCCGGGACCGCCACCGCCGGGATTGGGGAGCGGTTGAAGAGCGCGCATGCGAAGATCACCGAGGAGTACGAGAAGGTCCACCTCAAGGAGGCGCTCGACCTCGCGCTCGAGGAGGTCCGGGAGGCGAACCGGAACTTCCATGAGGCCCACCCCTGGCAAGCGTCGGAGGGAGATCGCAGCCGCGCCCTCTACGAGACGCTCTGGCGCCTGAAGGCGCTCGCGACCTGGCTCTCTCCAGTGCTACCGTTCTCGAGCGCCGAGGTCTTTCGCATGCTCGGCTACGGGGGTCCGCCCGGACCGGGGGAATGGGACGTCGCGCTAGTGCCCGTGCCTGCCGGCCAAGCCCTCGGAGAGGTCCGTCCACTCTTCCCGCGACCGGAGGCCGAGAGCGCGGCCGCCTCAGCGCCTGTCGCGCCTCCCGCCGCAGGCGAGGAGTGGCCGCCGTTCGCGGTCTGCGCGGGGGTCATCCGGAGCGCCGCGGTGCATCCGGGCGCCGACAAGCTCTACGTGCTCGAAGTGGACGTCGGCGCGACCACCCCCCGAACGCTCGTCGCGGGTCTCCGCACGTCCTACACCATCGAGGCGCTCCAGAACCGCCCCGTCGTGCTGCTCACCAACCTCGCCCCGCGAACGATCCGTCGAATGACGTCGCAGGGGATGGTGCTCGCCGCCGAAGCCGGAGAACGCGCGGTCCTCCTCGCTCCTCCCGACGGGACCCCTCCGGGGACCTACCTCCAGCACCGAGGCCCGTCCGACCGGACGATCTCGTACGAGGAGTTCAGCGCGACCTCGCTCACCGTCGGGCGGGTGGTCGGCCCGTCGACCGAAGGGCACGTCCGTGTCGAGGTCGGCGGGACCGAAGTGGAAGCTCCCGGCACTTGGGCCGCGGGCGAGTGGGTCATCGTGCGACGCACGTCCGGCGGGGGCGGTCGGACAGAGCTGCTCGCATTCCGCCCGGGGCACGGTCCGCGCCCGTCCGAGCCCGTCGCGGTGGGCGCCAAGGTCCGCTGATGGGCCCCGTCCGCCTCGACATGCATGTCCATTCTCACCGTTCCCCGGACTCCACGCTCACGGTGGAGGCGATCGCCTCCGGGCTCGCCTCCGTCGGACTGAACGGGTTCGCTCTGACGGACCACAACACGGTCGCCGGTCACGACGAGCTCGCGGCGCTGAAGGCGAGGTTCCCCAAGCTCGTCCTCGTCCCGGGGGTGGAGGTCTCTACCCTCGAAGGACACCTCCTCGCGTACGGCGTCTCCGAGGCACCGCCTCGCCACCGGCCGGTGGCCGAGACGGTCGAATGGGTTCGCGACAACGGTGGGGTCTCCGTACTCTCCCACCCGTTCCGACGCGCGCACGGGGTCGGCCGTGCGGTCGCAGAGAGCGTTCACGTGAACGCGATCGAGACCGTGAACGGCCACAACTCGCCGGGTGCGAACCGGAGGGCCGCAGAGGTGGCGAAGCGCCGGGGCCTGGGGCCACCGGCGGGAGCGACGTGCACGCGCTCTTCGACCTGGGCCGCGCCTACACGGAGTTCCCGGAGGGGACGACTGGCGCGGACACCGTCCTTCGCTCGATACGCGAGGACACCCAGACCGCGGGGGGACAGTCGCTCACGTTCCCGGAGCTTCTCCGTTACGAGTGGCGAACGACCGTCCTCCGGATGCGTCGGGGGTTCCGACCGATCTGAGCCCAGACCGCTTCCCCCCTCGTCGGTTTTAAGGAAGGGTCCCCCTCCCCTCTATCGCGCCAAGGTGGCAGAATGGTTAATGCGACGGACTGCAGATCCGTTTCCTGGGGGTTCGATTCCCTCCCTTGGCTTCCGTCCTTCCCTAGGCGCTAGGGCGTCCCCTCTAACCGTGCGGCGCTCGTTCATCGGCACCGCGCACCCCGCGGATCCCTTGTCAGTCCACCGAACGGTTCATGCCCCTGGGAATCGCTAGGCGTTCGCGGCAGGTCAGCATCGAACGATGGCGTCCGTCTTCTGCGCCCGATGCGGTCGTGCCCTGGTCCCGGGGGGTGCCTTTTGCCCGAATTGCGGGGCAGCGCAGAGATTCCCTCCGCCCCCGGCGAACGCCGGAACCTCGTTCATTCCGACGTCCCCTCTTGGGTCCGGCAACAAGTCCGACACGGGCCTCGCGGTGGTAATCGTAGCAGTCGCCGTGGTCGCCTTCCTCATCGTCGTTTCGTTCGTGTGGGTGCTGAGCGTCGAGACCACCCGGATTAGTACGTTCCCCCCGGACGTCCCCCTCGGGTCCACGTTCGCCGTCGGGAACGCGATCGAAGGAACGTGCCCGACCGGGAGCACGTTCGAAGCGAACGGCTGTAGTGCCGGTGACTTCCAATACACGGTCACGGTCGAGAATTCCGTCGTGACGTTCGGTGATGTCGCATTCCAAGTGGTCACGTCTACCGGAAGCGTGCTCACGGTGATCGGCGGGCTCGGATTCACGATACTCAACGATTCGGGGGTGGCCCTGGCCCAGTTCGCCGTATCGGGCGGACACATGTCCATGGGTTCCCCGTCGTGGACCTACTCGTCGGGCACGGCCTCTTCGACCCCGCTCCGTGAATACGACATCATCGTCATAGACATGGGAACGACCAATCCGGTGGGCCTGGGGTTCTACTTCGAGGCGAATGGTGTCGGACGGTACACCGGGTGGACCGGTACTTCCCTCCCGTAACCCGACCGTCCGATCCCTTCCCCCGACTCCGGTCAGGGCGTGACCGGGGAGGGCGCGTGGTCGTCCCCGGAAACGGTCAGGGACCGAACGAGAAGGGTCGGGCTCGACAAGCTTCCCGTCAGCTTAGACTTCGACCCGATCGCCTGAAGGTCCCGAAGCAGGGAGGGAGCCCCGTCGCGGGTGATGACGGGCCCGCCGACGGTGCCGCCTCGAACGGGTTCTGCCAGCTTTCCGTGGCGGATACGGTACCCGATCCGGATCTCTCCCCCAAACCGTCCGCCGAGCTCGTCCGGCTGGGCCCAGGCGAGCTGTTGCACCCAGATCCCATCCTCGACCTGCTCGATGACCTCCGGATCGGTCCCGCCGTTCCCCGCCGGGATCGCGATGGTGCTCGCGTCGGGACCGGGCCGCCTCGTGAACCGCTTCCAGACGCCGACGCTCGGGTCCATCCCGCCCGCGCGGAACCCATTTCCCGTCGACGCGGCCCCCAGCGCCTCGGCATGGAGCACGTCAAACAGGATCTCTCCCACCCGTCCGTTCGAGAGGATCTTCCGCTTCCTCTGGGGGGTCCCCTCATCGTCGACCGGGGACGACCCGATCCCCCAGTCCAGCCATCCGTCGTCCACGACGTCGAGACCGTCGGCCCCTACTTGGGAGTCCGAGACGACCCCGAGGCCTCTCAGCCGTGCCGCCGCTCCGAACTGGAAGCGCGCGACGGCCGGAACAATCCCCGTGAGCACTTCCGGCGGGAGGACGACCGGGAGGTCTCCGTTCGGCGGTGACTTCGCGTGGCGCGCGTCCTCTGCGAACCGGGACCAGTCCGCCGCGAGGGTGGGGAGCGGCTCCGGGTCGAGACGCCGCCCGAGGTCGTTGAACCAGTACTCGCCCGGAGGCCGTCCTTCGGGCCCGCCGAACGCCTTCACTGCGACTTCCGTCTCGACGGCGGTGTGCGCGTAGGAGTACGCGAAGCCCGCCGAGTTCGCGACCGACGTCTCGGTCAGGGTCGCCTTCACCGAACTGAAGCTCGGAGCGGCTCCCTTCCGCCGCTCGAACGCGGCGAGGAGGGCGGCCGCGAAGCGGTCCAGCGCACCGGCCGGGTCGGACCAGAGCGCGGGGTCGACGATCCTCGGTCCGTTCCCATTGGGCGGGTGTCCGCTCGGAAGCTCGGGGTGCTTCGCCGGGAACTGGTTGAACCGAGAGTACTTCTCGGCGTCGTTCACCGCCGCGCGAACCCCCTCGTCCGAGAAGTCGGTGGAGGCCTGGTAGCCGACCCCGGTCTGGCCATCGAGGGCGCGCAGGAGCCGAACGCCGTAGCCCTCCAGCACCATCGGGCCCCGTGTGAGCTCGACCCGGGTCGCGCTCAAGTGGATCTCGAATCGGCGGGAACGCTCGGCAAAGACGTCCCAGGGGCCTGGGAGTGCCCTCAGTCGGTCGGCGACCCGGACGGCGAGGTTCGCGGGAGCGCTCATGACGGTCCCACCAGCGCCCGCGAGAGCAGGTACGGTCCCCCGTCCCCCACGGGCAACATGTCGCCGTACCCTTTGCCGCAGAACCCCGCCGCGTTCTCGAACGTCTCCGGCTTTCCGATCCCCCGGATGTCCCGAAGGAACTGGAGCACGCTCCCCGAGAGCACCATCGCGGACACGAGGTCGGTGAGCTTCCCGTTCTCGATCCGGTGGCCCCGGCGGACCTTGAGTTGCATCTGCCCCCCCAGGGGGTCTTCCATCCCGCTCTCCCAACGCTCGAGGACGACCCCGTCGCGCGCTTCGCGCACCAGCTCCTCGAAGCTCCAATCGCCGGGCTCGACCTGAGTGTTGGTCATGCGCACGAACGCCTGGCCGAGGAAGTCGCAGCGCCGGGTGTTGCCCGTCGGCGAGGCTCCGAGCGCGAACGCGGTCCCGCGGTCGTGGAGAGCGCCGACGAACCGCCCGTGGTCGACGAGCGTCGTCCGTTGGCTCGGGTGGCCCTCGTCGTCGAAGTGGATGGACCCCCACGCGCCGGGGATTGAGCCGTCGTCGACGAGGCTGAGGGATTCGGGTGCGATCGTCTGGCCGAGGAGCGGCTGGAGGTACGACCTCTTCCGGACGAACTGGTCCGCTTCGGCCCCGTGCCCGAACGATTCGTGGGCGAATGTCCCGGTCGTTCCGGGGTCGAGGACGACGTTCATCAGCCCGGTCGGCGGGGCTTTCGACGATAGGAGCGCTCGAGCCTGGTCGGAAACCGCCCGGACCTTCGCCTCGGTGACGGGTGCGAGGGTCTCTTGGCCTCCCAAGGCACCCGTGATGAGGGCGTCGAATTCCGAGCGACCGTTCTCGATCGCGACCGCGACGACGCCGGCATGCACGCGGTCTAGGCGTTGGTAGCAGTTCGCTCCGGCCGTGTTGAGGTACTGTCGTTCCTCTTCGTTCCAGAAAAGACCCACCCGTCCGAACTTGATCACCGGGTCGGCCGTGACCCACCCGAACACCTCGCGGACCCAAGCCAGGGCTCCCTCGGTCCCCAGGTCCCGCATCGAACGCCGCGGAGGGGTATCGAACGACCCGATGGTGGTCGACGAGGGTCCCGGCGGAGGGGAACCCGACCGTCCGGTGGCGAGCTGCGACTCGAGACCGTTCACCGCGCTCTCCAACGTGTGTTCGTCCAGCCGGGAGACCGCGGTCTCGACCCACCGGGTCCCGGACCACGCTCGGAACGCGACCCCCAGCAACGGAGGGGAAGCGTTCGTGCTGAGCGACTTGGAATCGAGGTTGATGTTCTCCCCGAGCACGCGCTGGGCCATCGCCTCGGCGAAGACGGTGCGACTCTCGAGGCGTCGGAGCACTCGCCGCAGGTCGGGTTCGTGGACTCGCAGGTCCTCGTTCGTGACCGCCCGATTCCGCGGTCTTCTCTTAAGGATGAGGCACCCGCGGTGCACCACCCGATGGTCCATCGGTCGGGACCGCGGACCATGGAGGGGTCGGTGGAGATCTCTCCTCACGTCATCGGTGCGCCGAGGAAGACAAGGCGGCATTCCGGAAGAGAGGAATGGCTTCTTAGCGGGTGGACCGCTCGCGCGGGCGATGCCCGGTTCGGGTCCCGTGCACGTGGAGGCGGTCCGATCCCTATCGGATGAGCTGAGGGCGTATCTCCTGAAGAACCCGTTCGGGAACGCTTTCGCGCTTCACGACCTCTCCCAGGACCCCGACCGGACGGAACTGTGGACCGCACGGGTCGCAGGCCAGGTCCGAGCGCACTTGCTCGTCCACGAGGCTCGCGAGGTCGGGGTGAGATGGGTACATCTGTTCGGGCGACCCGACGCGGCCGAAGAGCTGCTGGCGCATCTGCCGGACCGTAAGGCTGTGGTCATCACGGAGCCCGCCCTCGTGCCCCATGTCACGAGCCGGTTCGGGACGAGCGGCATCTACCCCGAGAGCGTCATGGCGGTCGAGAAGGGGTCAGCTCGGCCCGTCGCTTCGACCCTCCCGGTCCGCCTGACCGGAAAGTACGCCGATGAGTACTCCAAGCTCGTCGGCTCACCGACCATTCCGATCACCGAGGAGGTCGTAGGACGTAACCGTCAGCACCTGGACGATGAGGTCGTCTACGGGGTCTTCGAGGACGGCGCTCTGGTCTCCGTCGCTGGAACGTTGGTGAGGATCCCCGAGGTATGGATCGTGGGCGGCGTACGAACCCTGCCCAACTACCGTCGGAAAGGGTACGCGGCCCAAGTGACGTCGGCGGTCATGAAGGAGGCACTGGACGCGGCCGGGCTCGTCGGCCTCTACGTGCGGCAGGACAACGCCGGGGCCATCCGTATCTACGAACGCCTCGGTTTCCGAAAGGTCCGGGAGGGGGTCTGGGTCGACCTGGGCACCGGGCTCGCGCCCTAGTTCGTACTGGCCCTGCTCGGGGCTACGCTCCCGAACGCGCGGCCGTTCGCCCCTCGCGCACTGCAGGAGACACCGAAATGGAATCGTAATAGGGGGCGAAGGACCAACAGGGTCGATGCGGCGGTTCTCGTTCGTCACGATCGACGTCTTCACGACCACGCCTCTCGAAGGGAACCCGCTCGCGGTCCTGCCCGATGCGGCCGGGCTGACCGATGGCGAGATGCTCGCAATCGCCCGCGAGTTCAACCTGTCCGAGACGACCTTCGTGGTCCGACGTGACCGTTCGGTCGAACATCGGCAGGGGTTCCGGACCCGGATCTTCTCGACCCGGGCGGAGATGCCGTTCGCAGGGCATCCCACGCTCGGCACCGCGGCCGTGCTGCGAGGGCAGGGGGCGGGAGATGAGGTGACCCTCGAGCTCACGATCGGGCCTGTGCCCGTTCGCTTCTCGGACCGAGGAGGTCGAACGTTCGGAGAGATGACCCAGATCGACCCCACCTTCGGGAAGGTGCACGACCGGGAGATGGTGGCGGACGCGATCGGGGTCCCTCCCGCCGAGCTCGAGAAGGGGTTACCGATCCAGACCGTCTCCACCGGGGTCCCGTTCGCGATCGTTCCGTTCGCCCGGCTGGCCACGCTCCAGAAGTGGGCCCCCGACTGGAACCGGATGGATAGGTACCTCAAAGGGACGGACGCGCAGTTCTTCTACGCGGTGTGCCAGGAGACCGTCGCCCCCGACGCGCATCTCCACGCCCGGATGGTCTTCTACGGCGGGGATGACCCGGCCACCGGTTCGGCCGCCGGCCCGGCGGCCGCATGGTTGGTACGAAACCAGCTCGCCGTGTCGGGCTCACCGGTCGAGATCGAGCAGGGGATCGAGGCGCGTCGCCCGAGCCGGATCTCCGCTCGAGCGGACCTCTCGGGAGGAAAGGTGTCCAATGTGCGCGTGGGAGGGTTCTTCGCTCCCGTGGTCCAGGGAGAGCTCGTCCTGCCCTAGCGGCCCCCCACCGACCTCGTCTCCCGCTCCAAGAGCGCGCAGAACCAAGCGCTCGAGGACCCCATCGGACCGAAGGCCGGGGGCGCATGCGTCACCCCGAAGGAACGGACGACCCACCCGTCCCGGGCGAGCTCGTTGACCTTGTCTTCGAGGAGCTGGTGATTGTTTGGTCCGAGTCGCGCGTTCTCGACCTCTCGCAGGATCTTGTACTCCTTCATCCGGGCGCCTTCCTCGGTCCGTTCTAGGTCGGCGTTCGCTAAGGACGTTTCCGTGAGGCGAACGAGTCCCTTGGCCGGAGCCTCCTGACCGGCCCCTCTCTCCGGTTCCTTATCCTGACCTTAGCCATCCGTTCCAGTGCCGACGAACCTACCGCCGGCGGGAGTTCCCAAGCCGATGGCCCCGAGGGGCTGGTGGCGAAGACCGAGCCGTCGATTCTGGCGTTGGGTTTCCGCTCTGATCCCTATCGGAGTGGTCGTGTTCCTCCTGGTCGGTTTCTGGGATTGGATCCCCGTGTCCGTCTCCGGCACGGTCACCACCATCGGGGTGGGATGCGGCAATTACGGTTGTGACGCGTTGATCGGTCTGGAATCCTTTCCGGCCGGGCAGAACGTGAGCGTTCAGTGGGTGGACGAGAGCGGTGGCGCCGTGGATCTCCGGATCTACCAGCCCGAATCGGTCTACCCGACCCTCCTGCCGTGCGGCGGGGCCGGTTCGAGCGGGACGTGTTGGTTCATTTCGGTCGTCGGCAACTACACATTCCAGGCCTCCAATGCCGTCACCGAAGGCCGTCAGGTCGTGAACTTCACCGCGACCTATCTCGGACCGATTCTTTGATGATCGGCCGTTCTTCGGGGCCGGTCACCGAGCGCCGGCGCGGTCCCCTGAACCCGCGTGGAGGCCGCGACGCCTCTCGAACGTTATATCGGCGGTGAGACGTGTGCGGACCGGTTTGTCCGCTCCAATTCCCGCCGGCTGCCCTCGATGTGGCGGGCCGATGGCGCCGGGCTGGATCACCGTCCAGGCGCTCGCCTGGATCCCCCAGGACGAGGGGACGAAGAGTTCCATCCACGTCCACCACGAGGTATTGGCGCCCGCGCAGGCGTTCCAGGCTCTCCGCGTTCCCACGTCCCTGTGCCGGAACTGTCAGGTCGCGGTCGTGGACTACGCCCCCAAGGGGTTGGTCTACCACTTCTAGCCTATCCGCACCTCGTGCCGATCCCGCCAATCCCTCACTACCTTCCGAAGGCCGGAACGTGGCGAGGAGCTACAGGGACGGCATGGGACCGGCACGGGTCGGTCAGGCCGATTAGAGCGCCCGTGGGTGGCCCGGGCCCCCCCTTTCCGGTTGACCAAGGAGCCTCCGGATGTTATACGTCGGACAAACGTCTGACACCGTCTCATAGACGGTAAAACGAAGGTTTCCAGGTTACCAACGGGGGTCTACCCGCTTCTCCTTTGACGGTGCGCTTATGTAGGGTACCGGGGTAGTTTCATCGAGGCAATGTCCGAGGAGGGAGAGAATGCTGGCAGGTCAGATCGTACGAGCCGACTTCGCTGCGCGCTCCCTTCCCCGGAGTGCTAGCGTCCGGGAGTTCGCCGAGCGCGAATTCCCCCGCGAGGACTGCCGTTGGGTAGCCTCAGTGGTATCGGGCGCGTCCCGCACCAAGGGGCGCTCCCGGCACCGCTGGGGACTTCTCCTGCGGTCCTTCGGCACTCCGAGGAAGGCCGAGCACGAAGCCGACCCGGCCCCTGAGCCGACAGCGACCGCATAGGCGCGAAAGCGCCACCACCCGCCGCCCCGAACGGAGCGGCGGGTGAACCATTTCCTTCGCCCCGTCCGATAGTTGTCCTGCACCTCGTCCCCCTTCCCCCGGGATCCCTCGTCCCTGTCCCGGCCGCCATCCGGAGACGGGGCCGGGACGGTTCAGGGGGGTCCGAACGCGGTGGAGGTCGAGCGCAGGAGCCTTGTATTCGCGAGGGACCCTGGCCCACCATGGGTCTCTGCGATGTCCGAGCCGCCTTCCGTCACGCGATCCCCGCCGGCTACTTCTCGCACTACGAGGTTTCCGACATCGACGTGACCTGTACGCTCCCGGCCGAGTTCCGTTGCGCCGTCCGGGGGATGGAACGCGGGAACCACCGGGACGGAGCCGCGGTCCTCGAAGTCGAGTTCTGCGGCCACCACCTGCATGCCTTCGAAGAGGTCGATAAACGCCTGCGTGGGCTCGGTTGGGGTCCGGCGCTCCACGGTACGCCCGTCCCCGTGGCGACGGCATGAGGTCGGGCGGCGGAGCGCCGCGCCGGTACGGGGAACCTCCGTTCCACACCCTGGTGGTCCATGGCGGGCCGGGGGCTCCCGGGACGATGGCCCCCGTGGCACGCGTGCTCGGCGCCACCCTCGGCGTCCTCGAACCGTGGCAGACCGCACGCACGGTCGCGGGCCAGGTGAAGGAGCTCTCGGACCAGATCGATGCGTGGGCCTCGCCCCCAGTCAACCTCGTCGGTCATTCGTGGGGCGCCTGGCTCGTGCTCCTCGTCGCGGGCGAGCATCCGGAAAAGGTCCGACAGGTCGTTCTAGTCGGCTCCGGCCCCTTCCAAGCGCGATACGCGGCCGAGACCCGGCGTCACCGTCGAGAGCGTCTCACCCGCACCCAGTGGCGGGAGTTTGAGGAGCTCCAGCAGCGGCTCGCAGACCGATCGTCGCGAGCGTCCCCCGTCGCGCTGACCCGGCTGGGGGAGCTATCGGAGGTCGCGGATTCGTACGAGCTATTGCCCCATCCCCCCGCGGAAGCCGAGACCGACCCGACCACCTTGCGTACGGTCTGGGCGGAAGCGGACGAGATGCGGAGGTCGGGGGCGTTGGTGCGGGCCCTGCGACGCGTCCGAGCCCCGGTCGTTGTGCTCCATGGGACCGCGGACCCTCACCCTCTCCAGGGTGTGGTAGAGCCCTTGCGCCGCGCGGGTCTGGACCCCAAGGTCGTGGTCCTCGAGCGGTGCGGCCACGAGCCTTGGTGGGAGCGATACGCCCGAGAGCCGTTCTTCGCCGAGCTCCAGAAGGAGCTCACGCGGGAGTGACGGGGCGAGCGCGTCGTTACCGCGGCATCCCTAGCTAGGCCAACGCGACGCTGCCCCGTCCCTCATCGGGGACCCGCCTACACGTACAGGTTGTCCGCGTAGCAGTAGTATCGACCGTACTGGGCGATGTACGTGGTCGGCTTTCCGCACTTAACGCAGAACGGCGCCGGCGGTGGGACCGGTGCGGCGACCGGGGGAGCGGGGGGAGGAGGAGGCGCCACCGGAGCGGGCGCAGGGGCTGCCTGGGCCGGCGGTGCATAGATGGGGGCGGCATACTGCGTGTAGCCGGGGGGCGGAGCGCCGCCCTGGTTGCGCTGCCAGGTGATCAGCGGGTCGAACTTGAGCCACGCGACCAGCAGGACGATGCCGAGGATGATACCGAAGATGAACCCGAGGATCATCCAAATCAGGGTCTGGGACTTCGCCGCCTCGTACTGGTGTTCGTCGACCTTCGCCTCGATCGAGTTCATCTGCATGTAGACGATGATCGCGATGACACCCGCGATCACGATCCAGACGGCGCCGATGAGGGCTCCGACGACGGCGCCCCCACAGTATGCGTCGTAGCCGGAACAAACGGTTCAGGCAAACACCAGGAACGCCGCGTAGGCGATACCGCCGAGCAGGGCGAGAATCCCGAGGATGATCGCGAGGATTTTCGCGATGTGCAGCATCGACTTGATCGACTGCACTTCGGGTGGCTCGACGGCCATCGGTGGGGGCATTTGATAGGCTATTGGTGCGCCCATGGAGCTCCGGGCCCCCATCGACACCCGCTCTTAAGGGTCTCGCACGAAAACGGCTCACCCCTTCCCGCTCCCATCCGGGGTCCTCCGAAGCCGGAGGAAGCCGACGGCCCATGTCTACCGGCCCGGACGGCCTCAAATAGATGGGTCCGGTCCAGCCCCTTGTGACAGCTCCGGACGTTACGTTGCCGTTCGAGCCGTTCAAGACGAAGGTCGTCGAGCGGCTGCCCAATCCGACGCGCCGCCAACGGGAGGCGGCCCTCGAACGCGCCGGGTTCAACCTCTTCAACCTCCGGTCCGACGAGGTCCGGATCGACCTTCTGACCGATTCGGGAACCGGCGCCATGAGCGACCGGCAGTGGGCCGCGATGATGGTGGGCGACGAGACGTACGCAGGAAGCCGCAACTTCGCCCACTTCGAGGCGAAGGTCCATGAGATCACGGGCTTCCCTCACATCGTCCCCGCCCACCAGGGGCGCGCGGCGGAGCACCTCCTGTTCTCCACCCTCTGCCACCCCGGCCAGATCGTGCCGAACAACATGCACTTCGACACGACCCAGGCGCATGTGGTGCACAGCGGCGGGACGCCGGTCAACCTCGCCGTGGCGGAAGCGTACGACGCGGTGAGCGACTTCCCCTTCAAGGGGAATGTCGACATCGCCGCGCTCGACCGGCTCCTGACGGTCGAGGGAAAGGAACGGGTCCCTCTCGTGATGGTGACGATCACGAACAACACCGGCGGCGGTCAGCCGGTGTCGCTCGCCAACTTCACCGAGGTGGCCCGGGTCTCGCACGCCCATGGAGTGCCCGTCTACCTCGACATGTGCCGATGGGCAGAGAACTCCTACTTCGTCCGGGAGCGCGAGCCCGGGATGGGCTCGCGGACGATCGCCGAGATCGGCCGCGCGTTCTTCGACCTCGCCGACGGTGCGACGATGAGCGCCAAGAAGGACGGGCTCGTGAACATCGGAGGGTTCGTCGCGGTCCGCGACGCCGCGCTCGCCGAGCGGCTCAAGGAGGCGCTCATCCTCTTCGAAGGGTTCCCGACGTACGGCGGCCTCGCCCGGCGGGACCTCGAGGCGATTACGGTCGGGCTCGAGGAGGGGATGGACCTCGAGTACCTCGAGCATCGAATCGGCCAGGTCCGCTACCTCGGAGCCCTGCTCGACCAGCGCGGCGTGCCGTTCCTCCACCCGGTGGGAGGCCACGCCATCTACCTGGACGTCGACCGCTTCCTTCCGCATCTTCACGACGACGACCTCCCCGGGCAGGCCCTGGCCGTCGAGCTGTACCGAGAAGGCGGGGTCCGCACCGTCGAGGTGGGCGCGATCATGTTCCCTACGGGGTCGAAGCAGCAGCGACCGCTCGAGCTCGTCCGGCTCGCAATCCCCCGTCGCGTCTACTCGGCGAGCCACCTGGCGTTCGTCGGGGATGTGGTGGGGCGGGTCTACGAGCGCCGAGCGAGCATCCAGGGGCTCACGATGACCTACCGGCCGGAGCGGCTGCCCCACTTCATGGCCCGTTTCGCTCCCAAGAAACCTTAGAAGGGGGACCGCTACCCCCCGCCTACGGGTCGAGCACGGTTCCGAGGATGCCCGTCGGGCATCGGACGGGCCCACCGCGACCCGAGCGAAGGCGGACACGATGCCGGTAAAGAACCTCCGACAGACGGTGACGATGAAAGCGACCCCGAACGCGGTCTACGATGCCCTGGTCGACCCGGTCCAGCATGCCCGGTTCAGCGGGGGGGCGGCGAAGATCTCGTCTCGGGTCGGCAGCGTGTTCTCACTCTACGACCGCTCGCTGACCGGTATCGTCGTCGCGGCCGAGCGCGGGCACCGCCTCGTCCTCGCCTGGCGCTCCGAGGGATGGCCGAAGGGACACTACTCGATTGTCCAGTTCGTCCTCGACAAGGTCCGAGGAGGGACGCGGATCACGTTCGAACAATACGGCATCCCCACCTTCGACTATTCCGACATCCGCGACGGCTGGAAGCGGTCCTACTGGACGCCGCTCCGTCAGTACCTCGAAGGCTGAGTCGGTCGACCGCTCCCTACATGAGCGGCCCCGACCTGGCCCGGTCGTGTACGGTCAACGTTCGTGGGGTACGTTCTCGATCGTGGCATGCGACCCGGACCGGGTCTATTGGGGGGCGGCGGTCTCCACTAAGCCCCTCGCGGTCGGAGCGGTCGTCCCGTGGGCCGAGTGGCAGGTCGGCGCCGTCGCGACCCAGGCGATGTCGAACTATCACTACGGGCCCGACGGGCTCGCTCTCCTGAGGAAGGGCCTATCGGCCTCCGAGGTCGTCGACCGACTGACCCGGGCGGACCCGAAGCGCGAGCACCGGCAGCTGGGCGTGGTCGACCGCCGTGGTCGAGCGGCCGCTTGGACGGGCAAGAAATGCCTCGCGAGCGCGCGCCATCTCCTCGGTAAGGGGTACTCCTGCCAAGGCAATCTCCTCGCCTCCGACGAGGTAGTTCCGGCGATGGCCGTCGCGTTCGAATCGACCCGCGGGTCGCTGGCCCGTCGGATGCTCGCCGCCCTTCGGGCCGGCGCCGCCGAAGGGGGGGACCGCCGCGGGATGGAATCTGCGGCCATGGTCGTGGTCCACCGGCGGCCCTGGTTCGAACTGGAATGGGGGGACCAGTGGCTCAACCTTCGCGTCGATCAACACCGCCGACCGATCGTCGAGCTCGCCCGACTGGTCGACCTCGAAGAGGGGAACGCCCGGAAGCTCGTCGCGTGGCACGCGGCGCAAGTTCGAAAGCACCGCTCGAAGACGCGCTAGCCGCGGACGACGTGTGTCCAATCCCGCCCGTCGACGGTAGCAGCGGCGCGCCTCAGGCCGAACCCGGGGGCTTCGGAGTTGCGGGGGACTTCACGACGAGCACCGAGCAGTGGACGTGGTGAAGGATCCCGTCCGAGACGCTCCCCAGCAGGAACCGTCCGGCCGTCGACAGCCCCCGGGAGCCGACGACGATGATGTCGGGGTGGTGTTTCTCGACGAACTGCACCACCTGGTCGACCGGATTCCCCTCGAGAAGGGCGGTCTCGACCTCGGTGACCCCCTCCGTGAGGAGTCGCTGCTTCAGGGCCTCGAGCCTCTTCGTCGCGGACTCGAGCAGGGCCGTGAACGAGTCGCCGATCGGGACCGGAACGCCGAACGACGGAGATACCACGGAGACAACGGTCACGATCGTCAGCTTCGCCCGCGCGAGCTTCGCTAGGTCGACCGCCTGGTCGAGCGCCGCCTGGGAGTCGTCGAGCATGTCGTCGGCCACGAGAACCGACCGCAGCACCATCGGTGCACCCGAAGGCGAACTGGGTTGATATTGGTTCTCTGAGGTCCCGTATCGAGGCGACCGGCCCTTCGGAGCCTTCGACGGGGAAGAAACCGAGAAGCTGGCTTCGTCGGGGGCGCCGCTCGAGATTCGGGGCACCGAAGCGCGGATGCGACGAGGACGAGGGAACCCGAAGGGGCTTAGTCAGGTCGTCTTTCTCCCCCGGCCGATGAAAGCGCTGATGCTCGTGGGCGGGTTCGGGACCCGGCTCCGTCCGATCACGTACAGCGTCCCGAAGCAGCTCATCCCGCTCGCCGGCAAACCAATGCTCTTCCACGTGATGGACCTCCTTCCGAATGACGTCGAGGAGGTCGTCCTCGCTACTGGCTACAAGGCGGACATGGTCGATGCGTTCATGCGCGAGCATCCGCCCCGTCTGCCCGTGCGGACGGTCTCGGAGGCGGTGCCGCTCGGCACGGCGGGTGGGATGAAGAACGCCGGCGACGCGATGAGCGACCCGTTCTTCCTCCTCAACTCGGACGTCATCGCACGGGTCGACCTTGCCGAGATGGCCCGGCGGCACCGCGCCCATGGAGGGATCGGTACCATGGGCCTTTACGAGGTCGAGGACCCCCGACCGTACGGGGTCGCCGCGCTCGACCCGGACGAACGGATCCGAACGTTCGTGGAGAAACCCGAGCTCGCGGACGCCCCTTCTCGGTGGATCAACGCGGGTTTCTCGGTCTGGAACCGCGAGGTGCTCGACGCGATCCCGCCCGGGCAGGCCGTGAGCTTCGAGCGCGAAGTGCTGCCGGGTTTGCTGGACCGACGCGTGTACGGGTTCCGGATCACGGGATACTTCGACGATGCCGGGACCCCGGAACGTCTGCTCCGGTCCCAACGCCTCCTCTTCGACGATGGACGAGGAGGAAAGGGGACTCTCCCGACCGGTGCGTTCGGGAAGGGACCCGTCGCCCTGATGGCCGGGGCCCACGCAAGCGGCGCGTCGTTTGGCCCGTACGTCACGGTCGGACCGGGAGCGACGGTGGACGCGGGGGCGCACGTCGAGAACTCGATCCTGATGGAGGGCGTCCACGTCGAGAGGGACGCCAGCGTCCGCGACAGCGTGCTCGGACCGAAGGTCCGGGTTCGTTCGGGCCACCGCCTCGTCGGCCAGGTCCTCGGCGAGGGTGTCGAGGCCTGAGCGCTCGTTCCGCGGTCAGGCCGAAGCGGCCCCGGTGACGGTCACCTTCACGGCCTCGTCCGGACGGCCCGCGAGCTGGAACGCCTCGGCGAGCTGCGCGAGCGGAATGCGGTGCGTCACGAGATCGGCGATCGAGAGCTTCCCGACCGCCACGAGCCGGTGCACCTCCGCGACGTCGGGCTCCGTGGTCGCGTACGACGGGATGAGGCGCACCCCGCGCAGGTAGAGGTCTTGCAGGTCCGCGTCGAGCCGGCTTCCGGCCTCGGGAAGGCCAAAGAGGTTCACCGTGCCGCCGCGGCGGACGAGCTCGGTCGCGGACTTCGCCACCGAAGGGTGGCCGGTCGCCACGACCGCAAGGTCGACGCCTCGTCCGTTCGTGGCCGCGTCGACGGCCCCGCGGACGCCGGTCGGGTCCCTCGGGTCGAGCGTCACGTCGACCCCACCCCGTTCGGCCGCAGCCCGTCGGAGCGGGGAGACCTCGGTCCCCCCCACCCACGAGGCACCGAGCGCGCGCACGAGGCGAGCGTAGAGGATCCCCACGGGACCCAGGCCCAGGACGAGCACGGTCGCCTGCTCGGGCATCGCGACCTTCCGGATCGCCGTGAGGGCGCACCCGGCCGGCTCGAGGAGAGCGCCCGAGTCCCAGTCGACCTTGGGGTCGAGCTTCAGGACGGCCTTGCGCTCGACGTTCTCTCGGGGGACCCGGAACGTATCGGCGAATCCGCCCGGGTCGATGTTGGTCTTCGAGTACGTGGGGCAGAAGGTGTAGTCGCCCCGGGCGCAGACCTCGCACGAATAGCACGGGACGTGGTGGTGGACGAAGACCCGGTCCCCGACCGCGAGGTCGTGAATGCCCTCGCCGACCTTCGCGACCCGGCCGACCGGCTCATGGCCGATGACGCCGGCGGTGCGGTAGTTCCCGCGGAGCTTCTCGAGGTCGGTCCCGCAGACCCCACACGCCGCGAGCGTGACGGTGACCTCGCCCCGGCCCGGCGTGGGCTCGGGCCGCTCCTCGACGACGACCGTCCCAGGACCCGCGAGCCGGCCGAACCTCATGCCGCGGAGTGAGCTGTTCGGATGGCGGCTTCGAGGATCTCCATCGCCTCGTCAATCTCCTCGCGGCGAACGATGAGGGGCGGGATGTAGCGGATCGAGGACCGGCCGCAGTGCAGGAGGATGAGGCCGTGCTTGTACGCCTCTTCGAGGACGCGGTCGCGGAACGCCACCGCGGGCTCCTTCGTCTTCCGGTCCTTGACGAACTCGGTGGCCGTCATGAGCCCGAGGCCCCGAACGTCGCCAATCTCCGGGAACTTGGACTGAAGCTCACGGAGACGGGAGAGCAGGTAGTTCCCCATGTCC
This sequence comes from uncultured Thermoplasmata archaeon, assembly GCA_963735185.1. Lineage (GTDB taxonomy): Archaea > Thermoplasmatota > Thermoplasmata > Lutacidiplasmatales > UBA184 > Lutacidiplasma. The sequence continues at coordinate 551,013 of CAVTJV010000007.1, read as the reverse complement.
CGCGCGTTGTCGAGGAGGTGTTCCTTCTCGATCACCTCGATCGTGGCGAGCGCGGTCGTCACCGCGGCGACGTTCCCCCCAAAGGTGTTCGAGTGGGCGCCAGGGGTCGTGAAGTCGAGCTCCTTACGGAATGCGATCGCGCCGAGCGGCAGACCGCCGCCGAGCGCCTTCGCCATCGTCGTGATGTCCGGCGTGACGCCGTGGTGCTCGATGGCGAACCACTTGCCGGTCCGGCCCATGCCGGCCTGAACCTCGTCGTCGATCAAGAGGATCTTGTGCTCGTCCAGGATCGACTTCAGGGCTGCGTGCCAGCCCTTCGGCGGTACGATGTACCCTCCCTCGCCCATGACGGGCTCCGCGAGGAACGCCGCGACGTCCTCGGGCGGGATCGACGTCTGGAAGTACAGCTCCTTGAGGATCTTCGCGCAGTAGAGGTCACAGCCCGGGTATTCGAGCTTGTACGGACAGCGGTAGCAGTACGGCGCGGGGATGTGGTGACCGCCCCCGACATACGCCCCGAAACGGGCGCGCTGCACCGGCTTCGAGGTGGTCATCGTGAGCGACCCCATCGTCCGCCCGTGGAACGCGCCGAGGAGGCCGATGACGATCGGCTTCTGTCGGTTCCAACGGACCATCTTGAGCGCGGCCTCCGCGCTCTCGGTGCCGCTGTTGGTGTAGAAGATCTTCTTCTCGTACGACCCGGGCGTGATCTGAATGAGCTTCTCGGCCAGGGCGGTCTGGTTCTCGTAGTAGAAGTCCGTTCCCGCGAAGTGGGTCAACTTGCCGACCTGCTCCCGTACGGCCCGAACGACATCGGGATGGGAGTACCCGACAGCCTGGACGGCGACTCCCGAGGCGAAGTCGAGGAGGCGGTTCCCGTCCACGTCGGTGACCCACACGCCCTCTCCGCTTTCGGCGACGATCGGCGATGTCTTCGTGCTCGTCATCAGGACCCGGGCATCGCGGGCGATGATCTTCTTGGCCTTCGGGCCCGGGATCGGAGTCTTCAGGATGACCCCGCGCTTCGGCTTCCCGGACGACGACGCGGCGGCGGACGAAACGTGCGATGAAGTGCTCTCGCTCATGGGTATCGACGGGAACGAGACCGACGCGAGGGTAAAAAAACCACGGTTCGCGGAGTTGACCTTTCGCCTTCTTTTGGAACGTCTGCTTTTATGCCGCGCCCCCGGGTCGTTCCCACCAAATGGCCCCGTCGGACGAGGAGGCAGCCAGATCGTTCGGCGAAGAGGTGCACGCGATCGAGGAGGTCGTCCCGGCGCGTGCCGTTCTCACCGAGCTCGCCCGGGGGTTCCTGCTCGTCCACGAGTCCGACCCGGCCCGGGCGGTGCAGTTCGCGACGACGTTCCTCCAGGAGCGCGCGGGTCGGGCCGCTCCGACGCGGGTCGAGCCGGTAAACCACGTCACGATGGCGAGACTTTCGCTCGGCCGTTTTCCCCAGGGCGCCGTCGAGCGGCTCGACCCGTGAGTCGGCCCGCTCCGTTCAGCGGGTCCGTCCTCGTCGCGCCCGCGCCCGGACCGCGAGGTAGGCCGCTAGGTCCTCCGAGAAGCTCCGGCGGGTGAGGCAGAGCCGAACCCCCGATGGGTCCCCGAAGAACGACCCCGAGCAGACCAGGACCGATGCGCGGAGGGCTCGGAGCGCAAGAGCGTCCCCTCCTTCCCCGGATTCCGGGCGGTCGAACATCACCGGCCCCTCGGGCATACGGAGGCCCGGGAACGCCGCGTGGGCGGCCGCGATGTTGGCCCGCAGGACCGAGAGGACCTTTCGGCGGGTCTTCTCCCGATCCCGAAGTGCGCGGGTCGCCCCGGCGACCGAGAAGTCCGCCAGTGGGTTCGTCACGAGGCCGTGGAACCGGGCGAACTCAGCGGCGCGGTCCTCCGGAGCGACCAGGAACCCGACCCGCAGGTCGTCCCCGGCGAAGAACTTCGTGAACGACCCGGTCGCCCAGAGGCCGGGGCGGTCCGTTCCGAGGAGTGAGCGCGTCCCCGCGAACTCGCGGAACGTTTCGTCCACCAGGATCGACCGAGCGCCCGAGGCCCAGTCGAGGAACCGACCCCGGTCCCAGAGGTCCCCCTCAGGGTTCCGGGGCTGGGAGATGACCGCGACCTCTGCCGGATCGGCTCCTTCCATCAGCCGGAAGCCCACCCAGCGAGCGGCGTCGAACATGGGGGGATACTCGGGAGGACAGAACCGACATACTCCGGCACCTTCGCCCCTTCGAGAGCGCGCGAGGAACTGTAGTACGAGGGCGTTCGCCTGACTCGCGCCGGTGGTCAGGAAGAGCCGATGGTCGTCCACCGAAAGGTCGTTGGCGAGCTGCTTTCGTAGCTCGCCCGCGTCGGCGCGGCGGACCTCCGCGGGCGACGGCACGGGGAACGGGATCGTCCGGACCATCCCGCTCGTCGCGAGGTTGTGCCGGCAGTGGGCGTGCCCATCGATCCACTCGGCGAGCGGGAACGACATATCCGCCCCCGTTAGAGAGACCGGGATAAACCGTACATCCGCTGGGCCCGTACGGCCGGGTGAGGGTGGAGGAGGGTCGCGATGCGACCGGTTTCCTGTCCACGGGAACCCTCTTGAATCCGCGAGGTCGCCTCCGAAACGGATGGCGCCTCCCAACCCCTCCGAGTCGGTCGTGGTCGGCCCCAACGGCCGGATCATCTCCCTCTCCGCCGCCTGGTTCTCCGACGGCGCCCGCCGCCGAACCGAAGCTCGCCGGGCGGGCCGCTGCGTGGAGTGCGGCACTCCGCTCCCCTCTCACCGAACCCCGTACTGCTCCCGCAAGTGCCAGTGGAAGTTCCACGGGCACTACTTCTGGGACTCGGCCCGGTCGTACGTGATGCTCCGGGACCGGTACACGTGCCAGGTCTGCCACGGGCGCCGACGGGCCCGCCAGCTGGACGTGGATCACATCGTCGAGATCGCCGCCGGGGGCGCGGCCCTCGAGTACTCGAACCTCCAGACGGTGTGCCGGGACTGCCACCGCGTGAAGACGCTCAGCTTCCTACGGGGCCGCCGCACCCTGGACCGAATCTCGCCGTCCCCCGAAGCGAGCCTTCATAGCCCGAAGTAACTAACGTCAGCGCGCGAGGGACCATCATGAAGGTCGGCATTCTGGGAAGCGGCGACGTGGCGAAAGCGCTGGGCACCGGCTTCGTCACGCTCGGGCACGAGGTCCGGCTCGGGAGCCGGACCGCCGATAACCCGAAGACGCTCGAGTGGGCGAACGGAACGAACGGGAAAGGGTCGACCGGTACGTTCGCCGATGCGGCGGCGTTCGGGGAGGTCATTGTCCTCGCCACGCTGGGCGTAGCGACCGTGGACGTGCTCCTCCTCGCGGGGGCCGCTCACTTCGACGGGAAGGTCGTCATCGACGCGACCAACCCGCTTTCATTCACCGGCCAGGGTCCCCCGGCGCTCGCTTACGGCCCCTCCGGCTCGGCGGGCGAGGAGCACCAGAAGACCCTGCCCCGGGCCCGCGTCGTCAAGGCGTTCAACATCACCGGCAACTCGAACTTCTTTAGGCCAAAGTTCCCGGGAGGCCCGCCAGACATGTTCATCTGCGGGAACGACGCGGCCGCGAAGAAGACGGTCGAGAAGATCCTTCACGATTTCGGTTGGCCGTCGGTCATCGACATCGGAGGGATCGAAGGGTCTCGAGAGCTCGAATCGCTCTGCATTCTCTGGGTCAAGTCGGCGATGGTCCTCAACGACTTCAACATCGCCTTCCGGCTGCTGCGCAAGTAACCCGAGAGACGGCCACCGCGTCCCGTCTACGCGGGGAGAGACCGCTCGAGCTCCTCGGCGGAGAACGTCAGCCCGGTGCCGGTCAGATAGAGGAGGACCCGCTCGCCCGGGCGGAGCGTACCGTCCTGAACGAGCTTGGGGAGCGCCGCGTACGGCGCCGCGGCCTCGGGCGACGCCGAGATGCCGTGACGGGTCGCGAGGGCTCGCATGGCCGTCACGATCTCTCGGTCGCGGACCGTGACACCTCCGCCTCGGGTCTCGCGGACCGCCTCGAGGATCCGCTCCGAGGAGAACGGAGACGGCACCAGGAGGCCGGGCGCGATCGTCACCGGATCGAGCCACGGGGTAACCTTCGGGGCCCCGTCCGCAAGCGCCCGTACCACGGGAGCGCACCCTTCCGGTTGCACGGCATACAAGCGAGGAATCCGGTCGAGCAGGCCGAGAGCCCGGAGCTCCCGGAACGCCTTCGCCATGCCGACGAGGCCCGTTCCGCCCCCCGTAGGGTAGAGGATGGCGTCGGGGAGTCCCTCCGGACCCGTCTGCTCGACGACCTCCAACCCCATCGTCTTCTTGCCCTCGACCCGGTAGGGCTCGCGCAGCGTCGACATATCGAACGACCCCCTCGTCTTCTCCCGAGCGCGCGCCGCCTCGCCCGCCTCTCGGATCGTTCCAGGGACCTCGACCACTTCCGCGCCGTACGACCGGATCGCCCGCTTCATCGGCTCGGGGGTCTGTTCGGGAAGATAGACCCGGGCGGTGAGGCCGGCGCGGGCCGAGTAGGCGGAAAGCGCCGTCCCCGCATTCCCGGCGCTGGGAACGAAGAGGTCCCGGAGCCCGAGCTCCCGGGCGCGGGAGACCGCGACCGCCATCCCTCGGGCCTTGAACGAGCCCGTCGGCATCACTCCGTCGTCCTTCGCCGTCACCCAAACCCCGGGGGCGCTCGGTACCTCGCCGAGGTCCAGGATGGGGGTGCACCCTTCCCCGAGCGTCGTGATGTTCTCGCTCTCCTGTACGGGTAGAAGCTCCCGGTACCGCCAGAGCGTGGTCGGGCGGCGGAAAAGACTTCCCCACCACGCCTTTCCGTCCAGGTGAGAAATGTCGTAGACGGCGAAGAGCGTGTGGCCGCAGGTGGGGCACGTACCGACCACATGCCCTGCCTCGACCTGCGTGCAGCAGGCGCGGCACTCGAGCGAGGTGAGGCGGGATCCGGTCTTCATCCGCTACCGGACCCACGGAGCACGAAGCCCCTTAACGACCGTCGAGCGGGTCCGCGGCTCGGTCCCGCGAGCGCGGTTATCCCTTGCCCCGGAGTCCCCTCACTGCGGCGGCGGGAGCGGCGCCGCGCATGCAGGGCAGAACTTCGAGCCGGCGGGGGCGGTCGCGTGGCAAGAAGCGCACACGACCCCATGCCGGGGGATGCGGGGCAACCGGCGGGAGAGAGTGACCGCGATCATGATGACGCCGACGGTCAACGCTACCAGCAGCGCGAACACGATGATCCCTGCGATGAGCCCGTAGACCAAGATCGGTCCGAACGAAGAGAGATTGAAGCCGGACCCATTGTTGTTGGAGGAACTACCTCCGTTCCCATTCCCATTTCCGTTCCCGTTTCCGCCGCTGCTGGTAACGGTGAAGGACTGGCTCCCGCTGCCGGAGGTGCCTGTAGGGCTCGTGACGGTAACTCCCACCATGTAATGCCCGGACGAACCTAGGCTGCAGGTCCAGGTGGAGACATTTCCCGGCATGGGACATTGGTGGGGGACGTTGTTCCAGTTGTAGGTGAATGGCGGCGTTCCGTCCGAAACTATCGCGGTGACCGTGAACATCGAATTCTCAGCGACGGTCGAGGGGTTGATCGATACCGAAACCGAGAGGGGCGACGTGGATGCCGTCGCGAGGGACGTAGTTCGTGCGGCGGGAAACGCGAGTCCGCCGAGAAGCAGGACCCCGACCACAAAGCATGCTCCCACCCAAACCACGTTCCGTCGTCCGAACCGGTATCCAACCATCTTCTTCCTCTCCCTGAAGTCCCTCCAGGTGCTTCGACGGAGGCTCCCGGCCGGCGAAGTCCCTGGCATGAATTAACGGATTTTTCGAGGGTATAGAACCAGCGCACGACCGGCAGGCGAGGGTGCAGCACCTTAGCCCCCTCGTCAGAGACGTGCGGTCGATCTATCGTCGAGGCGTAGGCTCGTCGGCGGGGCCCGTGCCCGTCCGCTCGTCCACGCCCGGCCAGTCATCGAGGTAATCCTCGACCGTTCCACGGACCAGGTCGACCCCCTCGGGATGGGCTCCCGCCGATAGCGAGGACGTCCCTTGCCCGCCGATCGCTACCCGAAGACCGGGCGTTTCCTGAAGGAGGCGACGCGCGAGCCTGCGGCCCGGCTCGAGGCGATTCGACATGGTGACGGAGATCAGGACCGCCGCAGGACGGCGCGCGCGCACGAACTCGACGACCGATTGCGCCGGGGCCGAGCCGGCGACGTTGAGCGTTCGGTACCCCTTCCGACGGAGGAGGCCCTCCGCGACCTGCAGGGCGAGAGCGTGGTCCTCCCCTTCGGGGACGCATAGGACGACTTCGGGGGAACCCGGAGGTGCCTCCTTCATCGCGGCGTTGACCTCGGCCAGCACGGCCGACGCGATCCCCGTGGCGAGGTGCTCGGTGCTGATCGAAATCTCGCGGGCGGCGTAGCGCCGACCGATCTCGTGCAGAGCGGGGACCAGGACCTCAGAGTAGAACGTCTCGGCCCCCATGTCGTGGATCGTCCGACGGGCGAGGCTCCGGGCCGCCGCCCGGTCCCCGGCCAGCAGCCGCTCGACGAACCGAGCGCACTGGTCGGCCGCCCCGCTTCTCAGGCGGGCTCGCTCGGCGGAGACCCGTGCGTCCAGCGCGCTCAGGACGGCCGACGTCCGGTACTTCGTGGGGACAGACGCGGCTCGCGCGCGGTCGAGCCGACCGAGGTACGCGATGACCCGCTGCCGGGGATGTCCCGCGGCGGGGTCCCAGCGACTCTCGACGAGGTAGGCGTAGACCCGGCCCCCGGCCCGCTTGACTCGCAGGAACGCCACGGCCTACCCCTCCGTCACCGTCGCGGGAGGCTCGTTGGGAATCGGGTCGGTGGGAAGACGCGCCTGCCGTCGCTTCTCGACCAGGGTAAGCAGGGCGGGGAAGTAGAACGGCCGCACGACGAACGTGTCCAAGAGGAGCGAGATCACGAACGCGATGCCGAGCTCCTGCAGGAAGGAGAGCGGTTGCAGGGCGAGCGACCCGAGCGAGGCCGCGAGGATGAGGCCCAAAGCACTGACGACCACGCCGCTTCCCGCGATCCCGCGGCGGATCCCCTCGAACGGGCCGTGGTTGGCCTGCTCCTCGCGCACTCGGCTGAGGAGGAACACGGTGTAATCGTTGCCGAGGGACATCAGGATCACGAACAGGATGAGCGGGATCAGCCAGAGGAGCGTGGTGTGGAGCAGGTAGGTGCTGATCAGGTAGAGCGCACCGGTCGTCACCGAGATACTGAGGAAGACACCCGATAGCGAGATGAGCGGGACCCAGAGGCTTCGGAACGCGACGGCGAGGATGATGCCGATGAAGAGGGTGATGACGAGCTCCAAAGCCGGGTACTGGACGTTGTCCTGGGCCTGCTGGTCGACGACCGACGAGGTGAGCCCCCCGACGAGGTAGCTGGAGTTGCCCCGCAGCGACTTGTCGAGGGCGAGGGCCGAGGAGGAGTAGGGTCCGTAGGAGGAGTACACGGTGTAGTAGACGGCCGTTCCTCCTTCGAGAACGTAGTCGGCGACGCCCGAGGTTCCGTTCGCGACGGTCGTAAGGTTGGTTCCGGCGACGAACGGGCCGTTGACGGACTGGACCCCGGAGTGATGTAGGAGGTCGCTCGCGACGGAGGGCAGGACCCGCAAGCCTTCCGGGGAGACGGTCCCGTTCGGTTCCACGAACGTCGTCTGCGCGGTCACGATGACGTAGGTTGGATAGAGCAGGTTGGCCCCGAACTTCTGCTCGATGAGCTGCTGGCCCTGGGCGCTCTGCGTGTTGGACGGGAGACCGCCCGTGATGTCGTACGATGTCGGTACGAGGAGGAACCCTGCGACGGCGGGAACCGCGATGACCGCCGCGAGGGCGAGGACCAAGAGCGGGCGAGACGACGACCCCCGAGCGGCGCGGTAGAACGCCGACTGCGAAACCGGCCCGGCGGGGCGAAGCCACCGGCGGATGAACAGACGGGGGCCGATCAGTCGGACCAAGGCCGGCAGCAGCGTGACCTCCATCAGCCCGATCCCGAAAACCGTGACGAAGAGGACCGGACCCCAGGTCTGCAATCCGGTCAGGAACGACAGCGTGCCGAGGCCGACGGCGACGGTCGCGGCACTCACGATGATCGCCCACCCGGAGGTGCGCGTGGCCGTCCGAAGGGCCGTCTCGGGGTCCCTTCCCCGGGTCAGCTCCTCCCGGTACCGGTAGAGGAAGAACAGTGCGTAGTCCGTAGCGACACCGAGGGTGACGGCGGTCACCGTGTAGGTCACGGTGAAGTCGACCTTCGCGACGATCAAACCCGTCGCGAGGATCGCGAGATAACCGATGACCGTGGAAAGTGAGACGAGCAAGAGGGCGAGGAGAGGGGCGATCCACGACCGGAGCGTGAGGGCCACCGCCGCGGCGAGGAACAGGAAGGTGAGAGCGAAGAGGAAGCCGGCCCCGCTCTCGAGCTGCTGCGAGTCGTAGGCGGCGGCGCCGGAACCCGTGACCAGCGCCGCGCCTCCGAACTCCGTCTGAGCGACGGACCGGGTGGTCGGGGTGGCGGCCTGGGCGGGATAGGTCCCGTCGCTCGTCCGGAAGGAATCGCTGACGCTGAAGACGACGAGGATGAGCTCGAGCGACCCATCGGGGCTCAGGTACTGGGCCTTCAGGAACGAAGGAAGTCCGGTGAGACCGCTCTCTGCGACGTAGTTCGTGCCGAAGTCGCCCGGAAGGAGGGCGGCGACGACCCACGAGATGGGAACGGCGCTCCCTCCTGAGGGAGTGAGGAGCTGGGCTACGAGCGCCGGGAGCGCCGATGTGTAGGCGGTCACGTTGGTCGACCGCAGGACGGCATTGAGGGTCGGTCCGACCGGAAAGTTCCCCGATACCGCCGCCTCAACTGCCCCTTGGACCTGCGACGTGGCGCTCGAGCCCGAGGTGAAGTTCGACCAGAGCGCATCGCGGAACGCTGGCTCGTAGCCGGTGGAGGAGCCTCCGACCGTCGCAAACGTTGCGTTGATGGTCCCGCGCGTCGCGCCCGCGGAGGTCCAGGCCGAAAGGAACCGTGAGGGGAACGAGTAGACCGCGTCCGTGAGGTTGCCGACGGTCACGGCCAGCGAGCGGGCGCTCGGGACCTCGGACCCGAACTCACCGTCGAGATAGCTAGCGTAGGCGCTGTAGACCGAGTCGGTGCTGTTGACGTAGACAATGTCCTGCGCGGCGATCGCCTGCTGGAACGCCAGCGTGCGGTTCTCCGCCTGGGACGAGGAGAAGGAGGAGACGTTGACCGCCACGATCAACTCCGAATGCGATGGGTTGACCGTGGCCAGCAGGGCCTGGACCCGGTCCGATTCGGTACCGCTCAGGTTCGACGACCCGCCCGAGTAGTTGACCACGTGCGTGTACGACAGGGCCGTCGGAGTTAGCACGATGAAGAACAGGACCCAGCCGAGCACCGTCAGCCAAGGATGCGCGAGGATCGCCCGGGGCGCTCTCCCCAGCGTTACGGGTCTGCCCGACACGGACGAAGCATCGTGCCTACGTCACATAAAGTGTTTGGCATCATGTTCGAGTTTTGGGCACTAGCTTTCCCCGCGAGGCGCCTCCATCGCGGAACGACGCGGCCCAACGCCGTGCAAAGCCGAGGAGGGACTGATGTAGGCATGAAGCGCTGTCGCCATGGCGGGAGCCGCGATTCGAGGCTAGGGCCAGATGTCGGAGAATCGAGCGCCACCGGAAACGGCCCCCAGGCCACCGGAGCCTCCGCTGATCCTGGTCGCGGGAGCGACGGGCTTCGTGGGGCGAGAGCTGGTCCGAGCGCTTAGCCTCAAGGGGTACCGAGTTCGCGCCACGACTCGGCAGGTTGAGTCGGCAAAGCGACTGCTGGGTAATCGTATCGAGGTCGTCCTGGCTGACTGGGTCACGGGCCAGGGAACGGAAGGTGTCGCCCGGCGGGTCCGCATCGCATACTACCTGGTCCACTCGTTGGGCGGCCGACCTGATTTCGCCGAGGCCGACCGGGCCGCCGCGACCCGCTTCACAGACGAGATGGGACGCGCCGGGGTAGAGCGCATCGTTTACCTCGGGGGGCTAGGCGAGGACGACCCCTCGCTCTCTCCCCACCTCGCGAGCCGTCGGGAGGTGGAGCGCATCCTTCGACGGGGGTCCGTTCCGGTGACCACCTTGCGAGCGGCGATCATTCTGGGTTCCGGCGGTGCCTCGTTCGAGATGCTCGTCCAGCTTGTCGAGAAACTCCCCGTGATGATATGCCCGCGGTGGGTGGAGACGCCCTGTCAGCCGATCGCGCTCCCGGAACTGCTTCGGTACTTGGTGGGGTGCGCGGACTCGCCCGGGGTCCTGGGAGAAACGTTCGACGTCGGAGGACCCGAGGTGCTCACGTACCGTTCCATGATGGAACGAGTGGGGGACCAGATCGGGCGGCGACCCCGCTTGGTCACCCTTCCGATCCTGACCCCATCGCTCTCGGCCCACTGGGTGGGGTTCATTACCGAAGTAGACCCCGACATCGCACGCCCCCTCGTGGAGGGGATGAGGAACCCAGTGGTCTGCCGCGAGGACCGGATCGTCCGCCTGGTTCCGGGCCCACGGATCGGGTTCGATGCGGCCCTGGAGCTCGCCCTGAGTGACCGTTCGCCCGGGGTCCGACGATTCGTTCGCGCACGCGGGAGCCGTCCCGCACGATAGTCTCCCAGGGTCCAGGATGCGCGGGACCGAGGGATCGGGCCAGCCCGAGTTCTGCTCTAATCCAGTTGACAAGCTATTGAACTAGCCCGCCCGGCTCGTTTCTCCTGGCCGAGCCTCTATGGGCGAGGTTGTTCGAGAGAAACCCGAGAAGGACCCCTCCCTCCAGAGGGGCCTTCAGATGCTGGACGAGCTCGAGAAGGGGCCGTGGCCGAGCCACGTAACCGAGCTCAAGAAGGGAAAGTACCCGATCGAGGCGTACGCGCAGGGGCTCGGCCAGGGGCTTTCGCCCTGGTTCGGTGGGTCCGCCCGCATCCGGTGCGAGTTCACCGGTTTCATCGCGCGGCGGACGAGGGACGGCAAGCAGACCGAGCTCCACTTCCGAATCTACCACCCGTCGGGGCAGTTCTACCGCACCGACGAACTCCGCAAGCTCCTCGATTTCTGCGACAAGTTCGGCCTCGGGTCGGTCGAGACGGTCGGACAGACCGGGGACCTCGTCATGCCGATCCAGCCCGACCTCGCCGACCAGGCCGTGGACGAGCTACGGGCCCTGGGAACGGATATCGGCGGGACGGGCGATACCTTCCGGGACTCGGCGGCGTGTGTCGGTCCTGCGTTGTGCGAGTACGCGCTGTTCGATTCCTTGGCCGCTCGGGATTACTACTTCCGGTACCCGGCGTTCTACGACAAGCTCGCGAGCCAACCGTTCCCGTTCAAGATCAAGGTCAAGTTCAGCGCGTGCCCCATGGATTGCGCGCGGGCGGCCCACCGAGCGGATTTCGCTTTCGTGGGGCTCTGGGAAGGGGCTCCCGACGTGGACCCAGCCGCCCTTCGGGCGAAATCCGAGGCCGGGGAGGTCTCCGGGCTTGACCTAGCGGCGCGGTGTCCGGCGAAGGCCATCCGATGGAATGCCTCCACGCAAGAGCTCTCGATCGACGGGACCAAGTGCAAGAAGTCGATGAATTGCATCCGTCAAGCGTTCCCGGCGATCAAGCCCGGTCCGAACCGAAAGATCGCCTTCATGGTGGGAGGCCACTCGAAAGGGCGGTCCGGGCCCAAGATGGCGAAGCCCGTGGCGCTGCTCGACGATTGGAAGAGCGCCGGGGAGTTCATGAACCAACTGATCGAGTACTGGTCCGACCGGTCGCCCCACAAGGACCGGCTCGGAGACCTTCTCCTGGAAGAAGGCTTCGAAAGCGTGGTGGACAAGTTCAAGGAACACCTCCCGGTCGCAACCACGGGCCGGACGGTGGGTGCCCCGCGGATCGTCAACAGTAGTGTTCTGACCGACCAGGAACGGGAGACGTTCGCGGCTTGGGCGGATGCCATCGCCCGGGAGTACGAGAAGTGAGTTCCACGTCGGCTTCCTCGACGGACGCGCGCGCTCCGACGTACCGGCTGAAGAAGGCCGTGCCGGTGCCGTACACCCAGAACCTCCCCGACATCGTGCGCCGGAACATCGGTCACTGGGTCGGCCGAAAGTATCACGGGTCGGGTATCATCGAGCACATCTCCGACACGGGTGACCATCTGTTCACGGTGAAGGCGGGAGCCACTCCCAACGCGAGGGTCAGTACGGGGACCTTGCGAAAGTTCGCGAAGATCGCCGACGACGAGGGTCTCGGTTCCCTTCGGTTCACGCGCTCGGGCAGCATCGAGATCCTGGCGGGTAGCTTGGAACGGGCCTTGGCCGTCCAGAAGGCGGTCGAGGAGATCGGGTTCCATGTGGGAGGTTGGGGCCACACCCTTTGGGCCGTGAATTCGTGCACGTCCTATCTTACCTGCACGACCGCCGTCGTGGACGCCCCGAGTATCACGCAGGCGCTCTACAACCAGATGGTCCCGTACTTCACGGGTGAGATCCCCCTCCCGGCGAAGCTACGGATCAACGTCGCGGGGTGTCCGACGGCGTGTGGAGGGCTCGTGGCCGACATCATGCTGGCGGGACATTACGGGGCGGCCCCTTCGTACGACCCCGAGAAGATCCGGTTGTGCCTTCCGTCCAGTGCGAAGGTGCTCGGGAAGGTCGTTCCCGAGGTGCAGATGGTCTGCCCGGTCAACGCAATCGAATCGTTCGCGAGGCCCGACGGTTCGGTCGGGATCAACATCATCGAGAAGAAGTGTATCGGTTGCGGTCGGTGCAAGGACGTCTGCGACCACATCACGTGGGACCCAAGCAAGGTCGGTGTCTCCGTTCTAATCGGGGGAAAGAGCAGCAACACCGGCGTCGGACCTACGCTGGCCCGGGTGCTGGTCCCTTGGATACCGGTCCACCCCCCTGCGTATCGGGAACCGGTCGCCGTGGTTCGGAAGATCATCGATGTCTGGAGAGCCGGCGCCAAGCCGGGAGAGAGGGTCGCCGACTATGTGAACCGGGTCGGCATGAAGACGGTCTTCGACCTGCTCCACGTGCCGGTCGGTCTTTGGAACCGTCCGGCCGAGCTCAACACGGGATTCGGGGTCCGAGAGTTCCTCCCGCGGTGAGGCGATGGACCCCTTCGTAGAGGTCGCGGTATTCCTGGTCCTGCCGTACGCCGCGATCGTCGCCTTTGTTGTCGGCGTGGTCTACCGGCTGCGCTCGTGGTTGGCTCCGCGAGGGAGGACCGGGCTACGGTCCGTGGCGTTGGTCCCGAATACCTTCCGTACCTCAGGCGTGGTGAAGAACCTCACCCTGCGGTCCGTCGGGTTCTCCACTCTGCCCAAGATGGAGAAGGACCGGACCCTGATCGTGGGGACGATGATGTTCCACTACGGGATCATCGTCGTTCTCGTCTCGCACCTCGGCCTGATCGTCCCGCTCCCGATCACCGCCCAGCTCCATGACCTGCTCGGGCTCTACATCGGGGGCGCGGCGGGCCTCGTGGCGCTCGCGGGCCTGGTCGTGCTGGTCGCGCGCCGGGTCGCGGTCCCCCGAATGCGCCAGGTTAGTTTTCTCGAGGATTTCTTCGCGGGGAGCCTCCTGCTCGCGATCGTCGTGTTCGGTCTCGTCCAGACCCTCGTGGTGAAACCCGACTACCTCGACACCGTTTCCCCGTGGCTCGTCTCGATACTCACCCTGCACCCCAACCTCGCCCCGATCGCGAACGTGGGGCTCTTCACCATCCTGCACATCTCGCTGGCCCTCGTGTTCATCGCCTACTTTCCATGGGGGCGGATGGCCCACATGTTCGTCTATCTGGTCAACCCGACGGTCACCGGACCCAGCTTCCCGGTAGCGACGGAGAACCTCGTGTCAACACCGGTCCCGCGCTCGGCCGGAGGGAAGTGACCTCGATGACCGACGCGACCGAGTTCTCGTACGGGGACACCTCGTCCGTCAAGCCGTTCTGGGCCAAGCCGGGGCTCCTCGCGAAGCTGAAGGAGAAGGTGCCGACCCCACCCGGGACGGGGGACCTCGCGTGCGACGTGAGGACGGGGGTCCGCGGGGAGGCGTCCCGCAACCGCAACGTGAAGCTCACGCTGGACGCCTGCGTCCATTGCGGCGCCTGTCTCAACGCCTGCCCTACGTACCTGTCCACCGGCGACATCCACAACTCGCCCGTGGGCCGGGCCGACCTGGTCCGCCGTCTCCTGCGGGCCGACTCGTTCTGGGGGCGCTTGTTCCGGGGCTCGAACGGGAGCGAGGCTCGGGACGAAGCCACCGTTCAGCGCCTCGCCACCTACTACTACCAGTGCTTGGAATGCCGGCGCTGCGGCACGGTCTGCCCGTTCGGGTTGGACCAAGCGGACGTGACGCGGTCGGTCCGGTCCGTCCTGATGGACTGTGGGGTCGCCTCGCGGTATCTGGCGACGGTCATCGAGACGAGCGAGCGCACGGGCAACAACCTCGGCCTGCCGCCCCCGGCCCTCAAGAACACCATCGAGTTCTGCCGGGACGAGATCCGGGAAGAGAAGGGGGTGGAGGTCCCCCTCAAGGTCGACGAGCCCGCCTACGCGATGCTCCTCCCTCCCTCGGCCGACTTCTTCCTGAACCTCGAGACGCTCAAGGGGTACATGCTGTTCTTCCACGAGGCGGGCATCGACTACACGTTCACGACCGAGCACGCCGAGCTCGGTAACTTCGGCCTGTTCGTCGGGGAAAAACATCTGGCGGTCGTCGGCGACCACATCGTGAAGGTCGCGAAGAAGCTCGGCGTGAAGCTCGTCATCGCCGGGGAGTGCGGTCACGGCTGGAGGGCGTTCAAGCAGTACGTGATCCCGCGGCTCCGCGCGGAAGGGATCGAAGGGGTCCACGTGTTCCACGCGGTGATCGACGCGGTCCGTCGCGGGACGGTCCGCCTCGAGCCCGCGCAGAACGGGGACGCCCGCTACGTCTACCAGGACCCGTGCAACTACGCGCGGGCCGGCGACCTGGTCGACGAGCCCCGCTCCATCCTCGAGCGGGTGGTCCGAAACCACCCGGAGTCACCTCACCGGCGCGAGTCGACCTGGTGCTGCGGGGGCGGCGGGGGTCTGCTGACGGACGAGATGATGCCGATCCGTCTCGCGTACGCCCAGCTCTGGTTCGACGACGCGCTCTCGGTCGGGGGGCAACAGGTCGTGCGGCCCTGCGCCATCTGCAAGGCGCAGTTGAACGCCACGCTTCCCAAGCTGAACAAGGTCGGGAAGACGCAGCTCGGGTACTCGGGGCTGATGGACCTCGTGTACAAGGCTCTCGTGCCGTCCGCGGAGCCTCCGGCGAAGGCGTGAGCGCCACGGGAGGTTGGGTAGCGCCGCTACGGCTCAGCTCCCGAGACTGAGGACCTTCTCCTTCTCGAACGACCAGGTCTTCGCGACGGGGTCGTATCGAGAGAGCAGGAACACCTTCCACTTCGCATCGTCGATCTTGGGGAAGTCGGACCGGTAGTAGTAGCCGGGCCACCGGGTCTCCTCACGGACCAACGTGTGCCGGAGCACCGCCTCCGCGGTCCAAACCCGGTGCACGAGCTCCCAGGCTCGGGTCAGCTGGTGCAGGTCCTCCGCTCCGAGGAGGTCGAAGTCCTCCTTCAGCATGGTCAGCAACTGGAGAGCTCGTTCGAGCATGGTGGCGTTCGTCGCGTAGGACGTCGTCGCGCCTCCCGCGTAATCGTCCATCACCTTCTCGAGGCGCTTGAGGCCCTGGGAAGGGTAGAGGTAGAGGGGGGAGACGGTCCCCTGGGTGATGTAGGGCCGGCCGAGGGTGTAGTTCTGAAGAGGCTGGAAGATCTCCTCGCCCAGCGTCTCGATCACCGCGGGGTCGGGCTCCGCCGGATGGTCAGGGTTTGCCCGAACGAACCTCACGGCGCTCTTTCCCGCGATACGGCCTTCCGCGAACGACCCCGACGAGAACTTGTGCGCCGCCCCCCCGGCCGCGTCGCCGGCCGCAAAGAGGCCCGTGACCGTGGTCATCCGGTTGAATCCCCAACGATACGCTTTCGGAGCGATGTCTTCCGGTCCGCTCACCCAGGCTCCGGCGTTGACGGCGTGCGACCCCATGATGTAGGGCTCCGTCGGGGTGATCTCGGACGGGTGGGTGGAGGGCTCGTGGTTCTGGGAGGCCCAGAGCATGGCCTGGCTCACGGTCATGTCGAGGAAATCTTCCCAGCCCGCCTCCACCTTCTCGGGGGTGTCGAGAACCTTCTCGGTATGCATCAGGATCGGCCCCCTTCCTTCCCGGATCTCCTCCATCATCAGGTGGTTGCGCAGACAGGTCGGCATCGGTTTGGCATCGGCGTAGTCTCCGACCAGGGCGCGAAGCTTCTCGCGGTTGTCCTCGTACCGCTCTCCCAGCCGGTTGGTCGCGTAGGACTTGAGGTACAGGAACCACGTGCCGACGGGTCCATACCCGTCCTTGAAGCGGGTCGGGATCAAGCGGACCTCCATCTGGACCATCTTGGCGCCCGTCGGGATCACCAGGCCGTACGCGGACCCCGAGCTCCAGGGGGAGTACCACGTCCGTCCCCATCCTTCTCCTACCGACTTGGGCCGGAAGACGTGGGTCGCCCCCCCGGCGGAAACGATCACCGCCTTGCTTCGGAAGACGAGCAGGGACCCGTCTCGCCCGTCAAACCCGATCGCCCCGGCGATCCGATTGGGGTCGTGCCGGTCCATGAGGAGATGGGTGATGACCGCGCGATTCACGACCTCGCTCGCGGCCTTCTTCGCGGCCTCGGCGACGATCGGCTTGTAGCTCTCGCCGTTGATCAGGACCTGCCACCGGCCTTCCCGGGTGTACCTTCCCGTCTTCTTGTCCTTCACGATGGGAAGGCCCCACTCTTCCATGAGACGGACCGAGGGGTCCACGTGCCGGGCGACATCGTAGTCCAGGTCTTCGCGGACCAGTCCCATCATGTCGCCCCGGGCGTACTTGACAAAGTCCTCGACGGTGTTCTCTCCCTCTCGCGTGCCGATGTAGGTGTTGATCGCCGAGAGCCCTTGGGCCACCGCCCCACTGCGGTCGATGCTCCCCTTCTCCGCGATGATGATCTTGAGGTTCTTCCCCCAGTACCGAGCCTCGTAGGCGGCGCCGCAACCGGCCATCCCGCCGCCAATAACCAGAACGTCCGAGTCGAAGTTCTTGACGTTCATGCCGACCGCTTCGCCCCCTGGGTCTCGGCGGCGTGCGCCTTCCCGGCGGGGGCGCGAGTTCCGAGAACCTCCTCACCCTCGCCGCTCAGGAGTTCCGAGGTCAAGCTCGGGTCGGAGAGGTCCGGCCCTTCCGGTATCCGAATGGAGTCCCAAGGTGTCGTCCGGAACACGAACTCGAAGCTCTTGGTGGTCTTCTGGTCCCGGTACTTGACCTCCCACTTGATCCGATTCGTCTTCTCATCCCGGACGACCGATATCTCCGACAGGAGGGGGGAGATGTCGGCGTAGGGACGCATGCTGATGGCGTGCTCGGGGCAGATCTTGACGCAGGAGAAGCATTCCCAGCACATGTCCGGTTCGAGGTTGTACGAGAAGTTTGTCACCTTGTTGATGAACATGATATCGCTCGGACAGACCTCCATGCACTTTCCGTTGTTCTTGCACAGTTTCGGGTTCACGTACGTCGGCATCCGGTCACCCCTCCAACGCGCAGAGAGTTCCTTCGGACCGCGGGATGCGAGCTTCCCCGAACCCCGATGAACCGACCGGGTCACGCCGAAGCGAGCCCCGAGATTCGTTCCCAGCCCGGTCTCGCCCCGGGCTAGGCATCGGTCCAATCTCTGTCGTGGGCGGGCGATTTTCGCCCTCGGATATACAAAGTTAGTGGATTCGATTGGACGGCTGTTCGGCAGGGCCTCGAGCGGCCGACCTCTGCTGAAGTTCATTACCGCTCTCCCGAGCCATAGCGGGCCGCCAGGAGGAGGTCCGTGGCTGACCTTGCAGGAAGGACCGGGAGGGCAACGGAGGGGCGGTCCCTGCCTGCGGAGAGAACGTCGCAGACCGGTCGTTCGGCGGTGCTGGAGCCGAAGGTGGCTTCCTCAACGGGAGCGGTCCGTCCCACGACCCTTAAAGCCCGCTTGCCATCTGGCCCTCGAGCACGGTCCGTGCGATTCTGACGATGGCATCCTCATCCGACCCACCGGCCAAGAGAGTGACGTTCATGTCGACCGTGGCGGTGGGGGACACGCCGAGGCTCGATACGATGTTCGGCTACGCCCTCGTCGCCCGGGCGATGCGCTACGAGACGAAGATCTTCCTCGCGCTCGACTCCGCCCTGGTGACCAAGCGGCAGGTCTTCGAGAAGCTCGACGCGAAGCTCCGCGACCGGATCACCCAATGTTTGGCCGCCGGGGTTCAGCTGGATGTTTGCCAGGCCTCGGCTCAGACCTTCGACATCCGCACGGAGGACCTGATACCCGGAGCAAAGATTTCGGGGATTGCGAGCTTCTTGGCCTACGCGGAGGACGCCGCCATCAATCTCAGCTGGAGCTGAGCCTTCCGGGCCCGATTTCGACCCGTGGAAGCTCGAAGGGGCGGGGTAAGGAGAAAGCGCGCGGACGAAACCGCAGAGAGCCCGGGGGTCCCGGCGAGACCGTCTAGACGCAGCCCGTGGGCTTCGGTGCGCCGGCGACCTTGCACGCCCCGTGCGCGGGTCCGTCCGCGAACAACTCGTACAGGTGCTCGAGCGATATTCCGGTGGACTTCGTCACCATCTTGATCGGCGGGCACACGCCGTACGTCTCCCAGGTACCTGCCGGAGATACCGCACCAGCTTCCAGTGTTCCTCCCCCAGGCCGTTCATTCCGAGGAGGTTGTCGGCCATCCATAGAGCGACGCCGTCGTTCCAGTTCTCCGGGTTCTGCAAGAACCCGTCCTCATCGAGCAGCACCTTCGTTCCGGAGACCTCGTATTCCCCCGGCACTTTCACGACCATCGCCCCTCCCGCTCGTCCCATTCGGGTCCTCGACCCAGGGTCCCCGAGCTGTCTTGGGGAGGATACAACGCTTCCGTTGCGTTCAGTTGAGCCACTACGGCGCGCAATAGAGAGAATCCTACGCAAACGGTCGTACCGATAGATAGCCTGATGGCATTCCCCCTCCTCGGTACGACGAGATGCTCGTGGACCTGATCGTGCGAGGCAAGGCCGTGGTCGTCGTGGGTGGGGGAGAACCCGCCCGCTCCCGAGGGAAGATGCTGGCCAAAGAAGGGGCCAACGTGACGCTGCTCTCGGAGCCCGGCCCCGGAAGGGGGAACCGAAGCGGAAGAAGGGAGGGACGCGACGTTCCTCGGAGACGATCAAACTGGTACGGAGGGTTCGACCCGTGCTCGTGCTCTTTACGGTCCCGGGCGAGGTCCCGGACCCCGCGGTCCTGCGAGCGGCCCGCTCGGTCGGCGCCCTGGTCCACGTGTACGACGCGCCGACGCTCTCCGACTTCACGATGCCGTCGATCGGGACCGCCGGAGCGATCCGGGTGGCGGTCTCTACCAGCGGGCAGAGCCCCGCGATGGCCGCTCTTCTACGTCGTCGGATCGAACGGGGCATCCGTCCCTCAGATGTCGCCATGGTACGGCTCCAAGGTCGACTGCGGGCCACGATCCTGCGATCCTTCCCGACGCACGAGGCCCGCAAGACGATGGTCTACCGCATCCTTCGGCACCGAGAGGTCGCGAAGCTCCTCCGGTCCGGCCGCTTCGAGGAGGCGGTCGCCCTCGCCCGTACAGTCGTACGCTCGTCCACGAGCGCGGACCGAGCGGCCGCGGGAAATGGGTAGCGATGGCTCGAGGCAGGGCGTACCTCGTGGGGGCCGGACCGGGGGATCCCGGACTATTGACGATCCGGGGCCGGCAAGTGCTGCAGCTTGCAGACGTCGTCCTCTATGATGGGCTCGTGGGCCAGGGGTTGCTCCGGTTGATCCCGCGGGGAGTGCGGAAGCTACGGGTCGCCAAGGGACCGCACTCCCGGAACGGGTACCCCCAGTCCGACATCAATGAGCTCCTGGTCCGGGAGGCGAAGGCGGGACGACAGGTCGTCCGCCTGAAAGGCGGCGATGCCCTGCTCTTCTCCCGAGGCGGGGAGGAGGCCGAGGTGCTGCGTGAACACCGCATCCCATTCGAGGTCATCCCGGGAATCAGTTCGGCATTAGCGGCGCCGGCGTACGCCGGCATTCCGGTCACCGACCGACGCTATTCTTCCTCGGTGGCCATGGTGACCGGGCACGAGAGCGCCGACAAGCCGAACCGCTCCGTCCATTGGGGTCGGCTGGCCCGGAGCGCCGATACCCTCGTCATCCTGATGGGGGTCGCATCCTGGCAGAGCGTCGCTAAGGAGCTCTTGGACTCGGGCCTTGACCCGGAGACTCCCGTGGCTGCCATCCGCTGGGCTACGACCCGCCGTCAGCGGACCGCGCTGTTTACCCTCGGGGAGGCCGGGAATTCCTCATTGCGGGCCCGGTTGCAGGCCCCGAGCGTCATGGTAGTGGGTCGTACGGTGGCCCTCGCTCCCCAGCTCCGATGGTTTCGGGAGGACCGACGCTCCGCGTCTCGGCGATTCCTGCGAGCGGCCGCCCGCTTGCGACGTGATGCCGCGAAGAACCGAAGGGATACTCCACCTCCCGCTGCTTTGGTCGGTGGAATGACGAAGCCCCGGCGAGGTTGATGGAGGGGGGGTGGCTTGGGATCCTCTGAGGTCCGCTCCGCCATGACCGACCCGTCCGCACACTCCTCGGGGCCCGAGAAGAACGTGGTCCTGACGATCCCCCGTCTGGTCGTCTCCTCCACGAAGGGGAAAGGCGGAAAGACGCTCGCCACGATGGCGATCCTCTCCGCCCTATCCCGTCAGGGGCTCAAGGTCTGCGTCTTCAAAAACGGACCGGACTTCATCGACCCCTCATACCATCGCGCGGTGACCGGTACCCCGAGCCGCAACCTCGACTACGTGCTGATGGGTCCGGCGGTAGTCCAGCGGTTCTACCGCTACTCCACGGGCTACGACATCGGGGTGGTCGAAGGCAACCACGGCCTCTACGACAGCATCGACGGACGGAGCGAGACCGGCAGCACGGCCCAGATGGCGAAGCTCCTCGGAGCGCCCGTGGTCGTCGTCCTCGACGGAGAGCGACTGAACCGGACCGTCGGTGCGCTCGTCCGCGGCCTCACGCAGTTCGACCCCGACGTCCGCTTGCGAGGGGCGATCCTGACCAACGTGGTGCCCCGGCAGTTCGACCGGTTGACCGCCATCGTCGAGGCCGAGGGCCTCCCGGTGGTCGGCATCCTCCCGAGGAACGAGGAGCTCGCCCAGTGGATGGAGTATCGGCACCTGGGTCTCACCCCCATGGAGGAGCGACGTAGCGGGGGGCTCGTCGACCTCGTCCACGAACAACTCGGTCCCCGGGTCGACGGGGCCCGACTGCTGCAGATCGCGCAGGACGGCTCCGAGCCGATCCCTCTCCGGGCGCCGGAAGCGCCTCCGAGCGAGACCACCGGGAAGGCTCGGATCGGGGTGTTCGGAGGTCGCCCGTTCACGTTCTACTATCCGGAGACGCTCGAGCGGGCGAGCCAGCTCGGGACGGTTGTGTTCGTCGACCCGGAAACCGACGGTACGCTCCCCCCGCTCGACCTGCTCCTCATCGGGGGGGGCTTTCCCGAACTCTACGCCGATGCGTTGGAGCGGAACCGACCGCTTCGGTCCGCCGTCCGGCAGTTCGCCGAACGGGGCGGGCGGGTCTATGCGGAGTGCGGGGGTCTCATGTACCTCACCGACTCCATCGTCACTTCCGAGGGCGAGTACGAGATGACCGGGGTCATCGAGGGCGTGACGGTCCACTCGAAGCGCCCCGCGGCCCACGGCTACGCGACGGCGCGGGTCCTCCGCGACATTCCCATCGCGCGGGCGGGAACCGTCCTGCGGGGCCACGAGTTCCACTACTCCCGGGTCGTTCTGCAGAAGAACTACGAGCTCGCGCTGGCGTACGACCAGGGCCAGGGACTGTCGGACCGACGCGACGGCATCCATATCCACAACGTCTATGCGCACTACCTTCACCTTCACCCGGCGACGTATGACGTCCTCTCGCCCCTCGTTCTCTCCGGCTGAGGCGGCCCGGCCGATCGACTGCTCATGACGGGGCTGTTTCGAATCGGAACGCGGCGAAGTCCGCTCGCGCGGGCCCAGACCGCATCTGTCCTCGCCCGACTCGCCCGGGCCGCGCCGGAGCTGAGGTTCGAGCTCGCCCCGGTCGACACGAGCGGCGACCGGAACCGGTCGGTCGGGGGCTCCCCGGATTTCACGGACACGATCGACCGTGCGCTGCTCCGGGGGGATGTCGACCTCGCGGTGCACAGCGCCAAGGACCTTCCGGTCGAGCTCGACCGCCGATTGGACCTCGTCGCGTGCCCCCGTCGCGCCGACCCTCGCGATTGCCTCGTCCTCGCTCCCGACCATCGCGGCGTACCGCTTCCTCAAGGCGCCCGGGTCGGCTCGAGCAGCCTCCGACGCCGGGCCCAGCTCCATCGCTGGAGGCCCGACCTCCGCGTGGTCGAGGTCCGGGGGAACGTCGACACCCGGATCGGCCTCGTCCGGTCCGGTGCGATCGACGCCGCCGCGCTCGCCGTGGCGGGGCTCGCTCGTCTCGGACGAACCGCCGAGATCGGCCGTATCCTCCCTGCTACGAGGTTCCTGCCGGCGCCGGCGCAAGGTGCGCTCGCGGTCGTGCTTCGAAGGGGGGATTCCCCGCTCACCTCGGTCGTACGCCGAATCGACCACTCGGCCACCCACGTCTGTGTCACGGCCGAGCGAACGTTCGCCGCCGCGCTCGGGGGAGATTGCCGGGTACCGCTCGGGGCCCTTGCGACCGTTCGGGAGCGAACGGTCTCGCTCGTGGGGGAGGTGCTGACGCCGGATGGTCGAAGGCGCCTTCGTCGGCATCGACGCGGGCCGGTGTCCCATGCCGAAGCGGTCGGGTCGAGGCTCGGTCAAGCGATGCTCGAAGAGGGAGCGCTCGACCTCATGCCTCCCTCGCGCCCGTAGGAGCCCATGACCTCGCGCTCTCCCCCGACGGTCGTGGTGCTCTCCGCTCCCGGAACCCTTGGGGGGATCGAGCCTCTTCTCCGGCGTGCGCGAATCCGCCTGGTCCGGCTCGCCTCGCTGAAGACTCGGCCGGTCGATCCTAAGATCTGGTGGGAACGCCTCCGCCGGTTTCCGGAACCGAACACCGTGGTGGCGACGAGCCGGACCGCCGTGAGTGCCGGCGTCCTTCCCTGGCGCCGGGCGGCAGGCCGCCTCCCGGCGTTGCTCGAGTTCTGGGCGGTCGGACCCGGAACCACCCAGGCCCTCCGCCGGGCCGGTATCCATCGGGTGCATACACCTCCCACCGTCGGCGCCGATGCAGTGGCGAAGGCCCTGGGTCGTAGCCCTCCTCGCCGGGTCGTCTACTTCCGGTCCGGACTCGCGGGACCCCGACTGCCCCGCGCTCTCCGGAGCCAGGGGCACCGGGTCCTCGACCTGGTGGTCTATCGGCTCGAACCGCCTCCGCCCCTCACGGCCCGAGCCCGTCAGGCACTCCTTACGGCGGACCTCCTCGTCGTGACGAGTCCTTCGGGCCTAACGGAGCTACGGCGCCGACTGGACCGCGGGACGTTCTCACGGCTCGCCCGAAGGACCCCACTCCTGGTCCTCGGCGAGCGTTCCCGGCGGGCTGCACGTGGGCATGGGTTCCGGCTCACCTTGGTCGCGTCGCCTGCGAGCGCTCAACGATTTACCCTTCAGTTGCTCCGGGAGCTCCGACATGCCCGAGCGTAGGCGCTCCGCGTACCGCGCCGCTCCCGTCACTGTCGCGCTACCTGTCCGACCTCGGCGACTGCGTCGGACGGCCAGCCTACGGAACTGGGTCGCGGAGACCGAGGTCGAGCTCCGTCGGCTCGTCTACCCTCTCTTCGTCCGGCCGGGTCGCGGCGGCCCCGAGCCAATCCCTTCGATGCCGGGGGTCAACCGGTACTCGGTCCGCGACATCGGTCCCCTCGCGCACCAGCTCGAGGAGGAAGGGGTCCGCTCGGTGCTCCTGTTCGGCGTCGCTCGAACGAAGGACGCTGACGGGAGCGACGCCTGGGCCCCCGACGGGCTCGTCCCCGAGGCCGTGCGCGCGGTCAAGCGCGCCGCGCCGGGGATCGTGGTCGTTACCGATGTCTGTCTGTGCGCGTACACCTCCCACGGCCACTGTGGGGTTGTCCGGAACGGCGCGGTCGTGAACGACGCGTCGTGCGAGCGACTCGGATGGGTCGCGGTCGCCCACGCGCACGCGGGCGCCGACGTGGTCGCCCCCAGCGCGATGATGGACGGGCAGGTCGCGTGGGTCCGGGCCGCGCTCGACCGCGCCGGGCACGAGGAGACCGCCATACTGGCGTACTCGTCCAAGCACGCGTCCGCCTTCTACGGCCCGTTCCGGGATGCCGAGCGCTCGACGCCGTCCTTCGGGGACCGGCGGAGCTACCAGATGGACTTCCGAAACGCCCGCGAGGCGATGCAGGAGATGGAACGCGATGTCGCCGAAGGCGCGGACCTCCTGATGGTGAAACCGGCGCTCACGAGCTTAGACCTCCTAGCGCGGGCCCGGAAGCGGTTCCTGCTGCCGCTCGCGGCGTACCAGGTGAGCGGCGAGTACTCGATGATCAAGGCGGCCGCCGCACGGGGGGTCGTGGAAGAGCGGGCAGCGGTCGAGGAGACGCTGACCGCCATACGGCGCGCGGGCGCGGACCTTATCATCACGTACTTCGCCCGGGATGTTGCGCACTGGTCGCATGAGAAGCGATGACGGAAACCGTGCCTGGGTCCCGGTCGGGCGGATCGGCCGAGGCCGACGAGCCGCGCATCCTCAGGAAGGCCCGGCTCACCGACGTCCCGATATCGCTCACCGGTGGAGCGACGAGGTAGAGGGAAGTTGAGCTTGGAAGATCTTAGAAGGCTCAAGGTGGACCGTGTCGCGGACGCCCGCGACATTCCTTGCCCGGGCCCGCTCCTCGAGGCCCAGAAGGCCATTGCTACCGTCCCGAACGACGGGGTCATCGAAGTGATCTCGTCCGACATCGCCACTTCGCTCGACATCCCGGTCTGGGCCGACAAGGCTGGCCACCAGTACCTCGGCATGATCACCGAGCCAGGGATCTGGCGGCTCTTCGTGAAACGGGGCAAGTGAAGTCCCCGACCGCCACGTCCTCTCTCTCGATCACCGATTGGACTATCTAGGCTCGCCGCCTCGGAGCGCTCGAGACATGTCTTCCATGGGAACCGCGGCCGCCCCGTTCCGCTGGGCCGAGTCCGACATCCGGGAGATCGAAGCGAACTACCTGGACGAGCGGTCGAGCCTATGGATGTACCAATCGCTCGCGGCCGCCGACCGCATCCCGGCCCGGGCCGCCCTGCTGCGCGACCTCGCGGGGTTCGAGGAGCGCCACGCGGCGCTGTGGGCCGGACTCCTGAAGAAGCTCGGACGGCCGCTCCCCCGGGAGAAACGGATGCTCGAGCACCGCATCCTGGTCGGCATGGCCCGGCTCCTGGGAGTCGGGGCGGTCCTTCCGATCGTCCACCGGGGCGAGGTCGACGGGATCGAGAAGTACCGGTCCCAGGCGCGTCGCTGGCAGGACCCCGATGCGGTGACCGTGTTCCGAACGATCCTTCCCGACGAGGTCGCGCACGAGATCGAGACCTCGAGCGCCGCCAAGGATGCGGGGTCGAAAACGAGCGGGTCGTTGCGAAGCCTCTTGCTCGGGGCGATCGACGGATTCGCGAGCACCGTGGCGCTCTCCGCGGGCGTCGCCGGAGCCACGGGATTGAACAAGGCGGTTCTCATCGCGGGTACCGCGGCCGTCGTCGCCGGGGCGCTTTCGATGGCCGCCTCCGAGTACGTCTCGGTGAAGGCCGAGCGTGACGCTCGGGTGGCCCAGACGCGCATGGAGGCGGAAGCGGCCTCCGTAGCGCCCGAAACGAAGCGAGAGCAGCTCATCCACGCCTACGAGGCGAAGGGCCTATCCACGGAGGAGGCGACGAAGGTCGCCACGCGCCTCCAGGAGGACCCCCAGCGATTCCTCGACGCACTGGTTGCCGAACGGTACGGGTCCGGAGGCGAGGAGGACGAACGGCCCGGGCGTCAAGGGCTATTGACCGGGGTCTCGTTCGCGCTCGCCGGGGCCGTTCCGCTCGTTCCCTACGTGTTCCTCGGGATCGAAGCGGCTGTCATTGCCTCGGTCGTGGTGACGGCGGTCGCGCTCTTCCTCGCGGGCCTGTTCCGCGCGCTCTCCTCGCTGCACCCGTTCGTACGGAGCGGCCTCGAGATGCTCGCGGTCGGCATGGGCGCGGCCGTCGGGACGTATCTGATCGGTCTCGTCATCGGCGGGGCGGTGAGTTAGGCTGCCCTCCGCCCCGCCGGGCCGAGATCCAAGGGGAGAGCGGGGGTGCGGTACCGATCGTCCTCCTGGCGAACCCCACCCCACCGTCGAGGCTGCAACGCATGAGGTCTCCCACTTCTGGTCATCCTCCTCCGGCCTACCGCCATTCCTGCCGTGGCCTTCGTGATACCTTTCGTACCTGTCCGTAACGCGACGAGCGCCGGATCCATTCTTGTTCGCGCGTGGGGACTGAGAGGGACGGAGGGGGGTCCGCCCCTCTCAGCGCGAGCGTTTCAGGACCTAGGGTCGTTCGTTCACCACAACGGTGGTGTCCGGCTTCGTCGGGGTCGTAGGGTAGACGTTGGTGACGGTCGGCTGAGGGGCGGCGGCAGCTGGGGGGTTGACGACGGTGACCGAGGGCGCCGGTGCGGGCGGGGTCACGGTTCGCGTAGTGACCACGTCGGCCGATCCGCTGTACGCGATGAGCGCGACACCGATGATTAAGAGCAACACGAAGAGGATGAGCCCGGCATCACCGGAGGCATGCGAGGAGAAATCGAAACACACCCCGGATCCCCCTCCGCATCGGTTGAGCACTCCGAGACTGAACGCCAAGACACCGAACGACAGGACGACCATGATGATCCCGACCGCTCGATAGGGGTGGATCATGGCGACCTTGGTGCTGGTTACCGTTGTCATCTTGCCTACCTTCCTCGAAGTGCGCGGTAGGTGGGTGTCTACATGAATCGGTCCTTAAGTCGAATCAAGGGCAGGCCGGGGAGGGAGCTGCGGGGTCGGATTCCACCCGCTTCGGACCGCTCGGTCGCGAAGCGGCATCCTTCTCCGAGGACCGAGACGCAACCGCGGCTCGCGGTCCGGCCAGGGAACACGGGCATCGTCAGGAACGCCCTTGGTACTACCCCGGGAGGAGAGTGGGCTCGGCCGGATTCGAACCGGCGGTCTTCGCTGTGTGAGAGCGACGTCGTAACCGCTGGACCACGAGCCCAACGTCGAGGCCGAAGGACGGCCAGCCTTAAGGGATTCTAGAGCGGGAACGATAGGACCAGCGGGACGACCAGGCTCGCCGCCACGGTGAGGATGAGGCCGCTCGCGAGTGCGAGGCTACCGGCGTCCCGGTCCCCGTAGCGCGTGACGAAGTACAGGGTCGTGTCCATCGCCGTCGCGCCCCCGAGCGCGGCGAGACCCTCGCCCCGGAGGCGGCGACCGACCACGGGGGAGAGCACCATCGTGAGGTTCTCGCGCAAGAAGTTCGAAAGGAAGGCGAGAAGGCCCAGAACGGCGCCCGCGCGGGCGAGGACGAGGGGACCCGCGAGGGTGTACCACCCGAACGCAAGGGACGTTCCCATCGCCACCGGAAGCGCGATGCCCGAGGCGAGGGCGAAGATCGCGCCCGCGACAAGCGCACCCGTCGTGGCCGCGGTCAAGGGGACCCAGACCGAGCGGACGCCGGCCCAGCTCAGCGGCAGGTCGAACGCCACGAGCGCGAGCAGCACGTAGAGCGCCCACTCGATCGCGTTGCCGGTCGGCACGTTCACGACGTGCCCGATGCCGTACCCGGCCAGGACCGCGCCGACGAGGACGAGGCTCAGCGGGAATCGGTCGGGCGCCTGGTCGCTCGGTGCGGGAGGTTTGGGGTTCGGCCGGAGCCGGGCGAGGAGGAGGGAGGCCACCGCGGTCAGTCCGAGGATCAGGAGCGCGAACCCGAGCGCGACCGGCACCATCACGACGAGCGACCCGACCGCCACGTCGTTCAACGAGGCGCCGAGCAGACCGACGAGGACGATGACCGTCAGGACCAGGGCCCAGGGGACCCATCGGCTCCGCCGGTGGACCAGCCGGCCGGCGAGGAACCCGAGGACGAAGGCGACGTAGAGGAACGGGTCGAACGCCACGATCCCGGCCTAGCCGGTCCACGGCGTGATGGACGCCCGATGTCGGGGCCCGGTGGGCGGGGGGAGCGTGGCGGTCTCCTCCCGGCCGGGGCCGTATCCGACGTACTGGACGGGAACGCCCGTCTCTTCCATGATCCGGTTCAGATACTGGCGTAGGGCCGAAGGGAGCGCCGACGCCCCCTCACGCTTGACCCGGTCCTTCAACCGCTGGTGAAACTCGGGCCATCCGGGCAGGGAATCGTAGACCGGCTGGGCCTGGGCCAGGTCGTCGGCCTGGGACGGGATGACGTCCCGGATGGTGGACCCGTCGGGCATGAGGTACTGCGTGCAGACCGGGACCTCCTCGAGACCCCCGAGCACGTCGACCTTGCTGATCGCGAAACCGGTGAACCCATTCAACCGCGCGGCGTAGCGAAGGAGGACCAGGTCGAGCCAGCCGCACCGCCGCGGTCGTCCCGTCGTCGCGCCTCGCTCCCCGCCCACCCGTTGCAGGAACTCGCCCTGCTCTCCTGTATCCTCGGTCGGGAACGGACCGGCGCCGACGCGAGTCGTGTACGCCTTCGCGATCCCGATCACCTCATCGACCTCGGTCGGAGGGATCCCGCTCCCTACGAGCGCCCCCGCGCTCGTCGGGTGGGAGCTCGTGACGAACGGGTACGTGCCGAAGTCGACGTCGAGGAGCGCGCTCTGGGCCCCCTCGAGCAGAATCGTCTCGCCGCGGGCGATCGCGTCCCAGAGCATCGGCTCGGTCTGCCGGATGAGCGGCGCGAGACGACCACCGGCTTCGGCGAGCTCCGTGGTGAGCTGGTCGATCGGAGGAAGGTTCGGAAGGTGGGCCTTGGTCTCGTAGAGGAGCTCCAAGGTCTCACGGAGGCGCGCGGGATGCGTGAGGTCGCCGAGCCGGAGCCCGAACCGACCGGCGCGGTCCGCGTACGCCGGTCCGATCCCCCGCCGGGTCGTCCCGAGGCCGGCGCGCGGATTCTTCTTCGCCCGTAGGTCGTCCTCCCAGGCGTCTTCTATCTCGTGCACCGGGAGGAGTACGTGGGCCCGGTCCGACAGGACCACCTGCCCTCGCAGAAGTCCCCGCTGCTCGAGCTCCTGCATTTCCGCCTCGAGCTTGGTCGGCGAGAGCACCATCCCGGGGCCGCTCACGCCCACGACGCCGTGGCGCAGAACCCCGCAGGCGAGCTGGTGGAGAATGACCGTTCCCTCGGCCAGGTGGATCGAGTGGCCCGCGTTCGGACCGCCCCCCGTCCGCACGACGTATCGGGCACCGGAGGCCAGAAAATCGGTGATCTTCCCCTTCGCCTCGTCCCCGAACTGTGCTCCCACGACGACCCGGACGGTCGTTTCCCTCCCCTCCCAGGGTCACGAGGCGCTAGGGTGGAAGAACCTTGTGCCTCTCGGCCCCGAAAGCGCGGTGGGACGCATGAGCCATCGGCGCACGGGATAAGCCTAAGAACCACGCCGATGCTGGAGCGCCGAAATGGTTGCGCAGCGGACACGAGAGGTCGAGATCTCGGGCATTCGCAAGATGTTCGAGGCGGCCCCGCCGAACTCGATCAACCTGGGCCTCGGAGAGCCGGACTTCGACCCGGCGCCCGAGGTCATCGACGCGCTCTGCTCGGCCGTGCGCAGCGGCAAGAACCA
Source organism: uncultured Thermoplasmata archaeon (assembly GCA_963735185.1). Taxonomy (GTDB): domain Archaea; phylum Thermoplasmatota; class Thermoplasmata; order Lutacidiplasmatales; family UBA184; genus Lutacidiplasma. The sequence goes on along the minus strand of CAVTJV010000007.1, from coordinate 520,961 downwards.
TTACGGACCCTCCGCCGGGATCCCGGAGCTCCGCGACAAGATCGCCGAGCGCTACCGAGAGCTCGACCCGGGCACCCTCCGCGAGAACGTGATCGTCACCGCCGGTGGCTCGGAAGGACTCATGACCGCGGCGCTCGCGCTCTACGACCCGGGCACGGAGGTCCTCGTCCCCAACCCCGGCTTCGTCCTGTACGCCCCGCACGCGAAGCTCGCGGGCGCTGTGCCGGTCCCGTACAGTCTCTATCCCGCTCAGAAGTACTTCCCCGACTTCGATGAGCTCGAGCGGCTCGTGAGCCCGCGAACGACCGCGATCGTCGTCAATAGTCCCTCCAACCCGACCGGCGCGGTCTTCCCGCGTTCCGTCGTGGACCGGATCGTCACCTTCGCCGACCGACACAACCTCGCGATCATTTCGGACGAGGTGTACGAGGACATCGTCTACGGCACGACGGCGACGTCGTTCTGGGGCCGCAGCGACCGCGTCGTGATCGCGAACTCGTTCTCGAAGACGCTCGCGATGACCGGGTGGCGGCTCGGTTTTCTGGTCGCCCCGAAGTCGTACGCGGCCGCGCTGAACAAGATCCACTACCACATCCTCGCCTGCCCCTCGACCCCGGTGCAGGTCGCGGTCCTGGCGGGACTCGGGAACGGCTCCTCGACGTTCGCGACGATGCTGAAGGAGTTCAAGGCGCGCCGCGAGCTCGTCACCCGACTCATCGGAAAGATGCCCGGTCTCTCGCTCGTGCCCCCGCAGGGAGCGTTCTACGCCTTCCCGCAGTTCGACTGGCACCGCTCGAGCGCGGAGGTCGCCCACGCGCTCCTCGCCCGGGGCGTGATTACGACCCCCGGCGACGCGTTCGGGACGCTCGGCGCCTCGCACCTAAGGATCTCGTTCGCCGCCTCCCGGAAGGCGCTGCGGGACGGGCTCAAGATCCTCGCGACCTACGCGGACGAAGTGGCGAAGTGATCGCGGGGCTCGTCGGTCGTGCGTTCCGCGCCATCGCCCACGTGCGGCGGTCGGAGGCCAGCGACGACCTCGACCACGTCGGGGCCGAGCTCCTTCGCCTGGAAGCGCGGCGGGCTCAGCGACCGGTGACCTCGCGGTAGAGCGCCCGGTGTCGGTCGACCGTCACCGACCAGTCCAGCCCGCTCACGCGCTCGCTCGCCGCGGCCCGGAGCCGCGCGGTCTCCCGAGCGTCCTCGATCACCGAGCGCAAGGCCCCGGCGAGGGCTACGGGGTCCCCGTACGGGACGAGGCGGCCGGCGCGGCCGGCGTCGAGCACGTCGGGAACTCCCCCGACGGCGGTCGCGACGACCGGTGTCCCCGCGGCCATCGCCTCGAGGAGGACGAGGCCGTACGCTTCCCACTCGGACGGGAGCACGAGAGCGCGAGCCCCCCGGACGACACCCCGATAGACGGACGGGCTGTCCACGTGCCCGAGAAAGCGGACCTGGTCCGCGACGCCGAGCTCACGGGCCCGCGTTTCGAGCCGCGACCGCTCACCCCAGTCACGTCCCATCAGCACGAGCGGTCGCCGAGCGGTTGGCTCGAGCCGGGCCAGGGCCTCGAGCAACAACGGCAGGCCCTTGTTCGGAGCTACCCGACCCACGAAGAGAAAGTACTCCTCGGGAAGGTCGAGCCCGTCCGGTCGGTCGCCCTCGGGATTCGACCACGCTGCCAGGTCGACCCCGGGCGGTATCGTGCGGAGCTTGTTGCCCGGGGCGAACTCCCGGACCAGGGCGGCCTCCTGGCCGGTCTGGACCACGAGCGCCCGCGCCACCCGGTAAGCGGTCATGCCGAAGACGACGTCCTGGACCCGGAGGAGACCCCGCTTGAGCGGGGGCTCCCGCGGACCCGCCGGATGATAGTGGGTCGACACCACGAGCGGTATCCGGAGCCGTTCGGCAACGGCGGCCGCCTCGAGGACGTGGCCGTACCGGTGGGAGTGGGCATGGATCACGTCCGCCCCGGTCTCCGATAGGGCGTCGATCAGTCCGACCATCATCGGCATCGTGAGGCCGGGGATGAGGCGCTTCCGGACCGGGAACCGGTGGACCGGTACCCCCTCCACGACCGGAGCGTAGTCCGACCGCCGCTCCCAGCGCCCCTCGTCGTAGAGGTCGCTCGCGAACACTTCCACGTCCTCCCCGACGGCCTTGAGCCGCCGGGTGACCTCCCGAACGTTCGTCTCGACGCCACCGGGCGCGTCGAATCGTAGCAGGACGTGGGCGACCTTCACCGCCCCGCGACCTCCCGGTAAAGGGCATCGAGCCGGTCGACGACCCCGTCCCAGCTGTAGCGGGGGACGACCTGGTCGCGTCCGTACTCCCCCAACCGGCGCGCGAGCTCACGGTCCGACCAGACCCGACCGAGCGCTTCCGCGAGCGCGGCCGGCGACTTCGGGGGGACCAGGAGGCCGGCCTTGCCGTCCTCTACGAACTCCGGGATGCCCCCGACTCGCGAGGCGACCACGGGCGTGCCCGCCGCCAAGGATTCGAGGAGCACGAGACCGAACGCCTCGTACTCGCTTGGGAGGACCGTGAGCCGGGCCTCCCGGTACGCGGCGGAGAGGAGCGCGTCGTCGACGACGTGCCCCACGAGATGAACCCGGTCGGAGATGCCGAGCGCCGCGGTCCTTGCCTCCACCGTCGCGCGCTGGCCCCCGTCCTCTCCGACGAGGACGAGCTGGGCCGCGCGGTCCGTCTTCCCGAGGGTGGCGAACGCCTCCACGAGGTCGAGGAGGCCCTTGTTCGAGGCGAGGCGTCCCACGAAGAGCACGAACGGCCCCGGGATGCGGTACCGCCCGGCGAACGATGGGCTCCCCGGGCCGGACGGCGGCAGGGGTCGGTACCCGGGGGAATGGTCTCGAGCGGGGGAAGCGGGAGGCCGAGCGACCGGAGCAACCGCTCCTCTTCGTGGGTCTGCACGATGATCCGGGACGCGTCCCGGACGACGCCGCCCGCGACCCGCCGGTCGTAGAACCCGCGGATGCGGTGGCGGAGCCAGCCCCCCTCGATCGACCAGATCGGGTGGAAATGGGCCGTGAGGACGAACGGGGTGCCGAACCGGCGGTGGTGGCGGTGCGCGGCGGCCACCTGGTTCGTCCCATAGGTGTGGGCATGGACGACCTCGGGGCGGTCTCGCGCGAGCGTTTCGTTCAGGTTGCGGAAGAACGTATAGTGGAGCTCGCCGGGGAGCGACCAGACCGGAAGACGGTGGACCGCGCCCCACGGCGTGCGTTCCTCGCGCGGGACGTCCGGGGGGAGCCGTTCCATCGCTGGGAACTCGCGATAGAGGTCGCTCGTGTAGACGTCGACCATGTGTCCGCGCGCGTGGAGGCGGGGACAGATCTCCGCCACGTGCTGCTCGACGCCGCCCGGTCCGGGCGGGTACCGGGTCGCGAGCTGAGCGACCTTCACAGCGACCGCGTAGCGCCGCCCTTACTTGACGGTCCGGGCGAGGGGCGCGGCCACGTCGGCGCCGTCACGAGAGGGTGCGCATCGAGGCGAGGCGCTGGGCGTACTTCTTGTAGACCTCCGTGGCGCGGGCGACCGACTCGATCTTGACGTACTCGTTCGCCTGGTGGGAGAGCTCTTCCTCGCCGGCGCCGAAGATGACGACCCGCGGGTTCACCTGCGTGTAGTGGACCGCCTCGGACGCGTGCGCGAGCACCGCGGTCTCGGCCTGAGCGACGTCGCGCAGAAGCTTCACGTGCTCGGAGTTCGGGTCGATCTGCACCGCGGGCATCGTGAGGATGCGGCGGAGCGTGAACGGGGTCTTGATCCGACGGAGATGCTCCTCGATCTCGTGGTAGAGCTGGTCGGGGGTGTACGGCGGCGGGAACCGGATGTCGACCTCGGAAGTGCACTTGTTCGGGACGACGTTGATCCGAGTGCCCCCCACGAACGTGCCGATGTTGAGCGTGACCATGCCGAGCTCCGGGTGGGCGATCCGCCCCTTGAACGACTCCAGGCCGCGGAGGATGCGCATCATCTTGCCGATGGCGTTCTCGCCGAGGTGCGGCATCGCGCCGTGCGCGGCCTTGCCGCGGGTCTCGATCGCGAGGTCGAGGACGCCCTTCTCGGCGTAGGCGACGCGAAGCCCGGTCGGTTCGCCGACGACCACGGCCTTCGCCCGCCGCAGCGGGAGCGTCTTCGCGAGCGCCATCGCCCCTTGCATCGACGTCTCCTCGTCGGTCGTGAACGCGAGTACCACGGGGATCTTTCGGGCGACCAGGTCCTGCGCCGCGTCGAGCATCGCGACCACGGTGCCTTTCATGTCCGCGGCGCCGCGTCCGTACATCCGGCCCGACGCGAGCTGGCTCTGGGAGAAGCTCCAGTAGTCGCCGACCGGCGGGGTGTCGAGATGTCCGGAGAGCACGACCCCGCCCTGACCGGATTCGGCGAGCAAGGCCGGGGCTTGGGGGTCCCCGAAGAGGGTGTTCCGCATGTGGATCTGGTCGGTGAACGACTGGACGTAGTCGAGCACCTCCTGCTTGTCGGAGAACGGGTCGCTCGGGATCTTGACGAGCTCCGAGAGCATGTCGACCATCTGCCGCTTCATCGGAAATGCACCCTCTCACCGTCCGTGCGCGGACCCGGTGACGAGCTTCTTCCGGTAGGCGCCGGCGCGTCTTAACGGTGCGGTTCGGAGGGCGGGCGCGAGGCGACCGTGTGGGTCCGAGCCAGCGCCCGGCCGAACCCTTCCGGAGAGCCGACCGACCACCACTCCCCCAACCGGGGGGTCAGAATGAGGCCCGCGACCCGTCCCCCATCCGCGAGGAGGGTCCGGATCCCGTCCGTGAGCTCGAGCTCCCGGGGGGCCTGGGTCTTGAGAACCTTGTCGAGGGCCGCGAAGATCGAGGGATGGAACGCGTACACGGCGGTCGCCGCCCAGTGGCTCTTCGGCCGCGCGGGCTTCTCGACGATCGCGGTGACGTCGAGCCGGCGGAGACCGTGGATCGAGGGCCCGGGACGTCCTTCGATCACCCCGTATCGCCTCGGGTCGGCGACCTTCCGGACGAGAAGGACCGCATCGAGCCCATCTCGCTCGAGTACCTCTCCCATCGCCCGGAGCAGGCGTCCGCGGTGGGGCTCGAGGAGGTAGCCGTCTCCCGCGTGAAGGAAGAACCGCTGACCCCCGACGGAATCCTTGGCGCAGGCGACGGCGTCGCCGAATCCCATCGGCTCCGGCTGGACGACGAACGAGAGCCGAAGTCGGCTCAGGGTGTCGTAGAAGCGGCGGGTCTCGGTCAACCGCTCTCCATGCTGTCGGTGTCGTTCGAGGAACTTCGGGTCGACGGTGAAGTAGTTCCGGACGGCCTCGGTGTCCCGAGGCTGGTGAACGATCGTGACGTGGAAGGCGTCCGCGGCCACGAGCGTTTCGACCACGAGGTGGGCGACGGGCTTCAGGACGGGCTGACCGTCGCTCCCCCGGTCGTACAGGGGGAGGAACTCCTTCCTCAGCCCCCGGCTCCACGGGAGCATGCGAGTCCCCTCGCCTGCGAGGGTGACGACCGCTTCCATGGTTGGGGTCCCTAGGAGGAGGGAGCGCCGGGGCCGGCGCCCGGCGTCCGCCGGGGCGGGCGTGGACGCGTGCGGGACCCGTCCCTCGATCGCCGGGCGGCTATCGACCGACCGCCACTGGACGGTCGGTTGCACGACGTAGCGTCGGGCCTCGAGTCGCCGCCGATAATGGATGAGGTCGTGGAAGATCTCCCGGATGACCTCCTCGAGCTCCCGGGTCCGCTGGTAGCCGAGCGCCGGAAGGTGCTCGTGGATCGGGTTGTAATAGTGCTGCTCGGCCTCGACCCGCGGGTCGGGCGGGTGCTCGATGGTGGGCGAGAGGTGGAACTCCGTCGCGACCCGGGCCGTGGTCTCGGCGAGCTCGTTCACCGAGTAGGCCGCGTCGTACTGGTTGAACACACGGTACTCCCCGGGCTTTGCGGGGTTCTCGATCGCGAGGCGGAGCGACTGCATCGAGTCCTCGAGCGCGATGAACCCTCGGCGCTGCTCGCCCTTCCCGTAGGGGGTGATCGGGAGCCCGAGGACGGCTTGGGCGATGAACCGGTTGAGCGCCGTCCCCCAGGTCTCGTCAAAGTCGAACCGGGTGAGGAGCTTTCGGTCGGTGATCTCTGGCGTTCGGATGCCGTAGATGACGCCCTGCATCACGTCGGTCGCGGCGAGCCCGAAGATCTTGGACGCGTACATGACGTCGCCCGAATCGAAGACCTTGCTCCAGTGGTACCACGAGCCCGCCTGGCGCGGGAACGGAAGGACGTCCTTCCGGCCGTGATACTCCACCTCGAACGACCCCTCGGGGATGTCGGTGTTGGGGGTCCCGTACTCGCCCATGGTCCCCATCTTCACGAGGTGGGCCCGGGGGCAGGTTTCGCGCATCGCGTAGAGGAGGTTGAGCGTCCCCGTCAGGTTCTCGACCTGGGTCGTGACCGCGTGGTGGACGTCGATCATCGAGTACGGCGCGCTCCGCTGCTCCGCGAGGTGGACGATCGCGTCCGGCTTCTCGCGGTCGAGCAAGCTGTGCACGAACTCGTAATCGCAGACGGTGCCGCGGTAGAAGCCAATATCCTTACCGAGGATTGCGTGGACCGCCTTCTGGCGCGCCGGGAACGAAGGAATCGGCGTGGCCGACCAAGAGCCGACCTCCTTGACGCGACGCCGCGTCACGAAGTTGTCGACACCGACCACCTCGTGACCCCGAGCGAGAAGATGGAGGGCCAGCGGCCAGCCCGAGTACCCATCGATTCCGGCGACGACGACCTTCATGGTTTCGCGTCCCAATCAGGGAACGGCCCGGTTTAATAAGGGGACGGGACGACCTGGGGGGGGCCCAAAGGAGCATAAACGCGCTCGAGGTGAACCCTCACCGAGGTAGCCCCCCGGAATGGTCCGAATGACGGCCTCCGACGTCCATATCGTGGACACGCGGGACGAGCCGCTCCACGGTGCGATGATGGTCGTCGGGTTTCCGACCCACGGCCTCGTCGGCTCGGTCGCCGCGTCGTACCTCGTGCATTCGCTCGACATGGCGCTGGTCGCGTACATGACCAGCGAGGAGTTCCCTCCGACCGTCATCATGGAGGAGGGGGTCGTCAGCGCGCCGGTCCGGTTCTACGCGAGCAAGGTCGTATGCGGCGTGGACCGCTCGTGCGACCAGCTGTTGGTCGTGCTCTCGGACATCCAGCCCCCGCCGTCGATGCTGAACGCCATCGGACGGGCCCTCCTCGACTGGGCCGAAGAGAAGGGGATCCAGCTCATCGTCGCGGTGGAAGGCCAGCCGATCGAAGGGGAGGCGCGCGGGGACGCGCGGGTGGTGGCGATGGCGAACCGGGCCGCCACCTCCCTTCTCGAGAAGTACCGGTTCGCCGCCGCGAGCGGCGTGGTGACCGGCCTCTCGGGCGGTCTCCTCCTCGGGGCGATCGCGAGGACGACCCCGGTCCTCTGCCTGGTGGCCCAGGCGCACAAGGATTACCCGGACGCGCGCGCGGCGGCGAAGGTGATCGAGACGATTAACCCCCTCGTGCCGCTCCTCGTGCTCGACACGAAACCGCTCCGCGACAAGGCCCGCCAGATCGAGTCCGAGGTCCGCAAGACGCTCCAACAGACCCGCGAGTCGATCGCGAGCATGCGGAACGCCGCGCCTGAAGGGCCGGGTGAGATGTATCGCTGATTCCGCGATGGGTCCTCCGACGGCCCCGGTGCCGGATGGCCGCCCTTCGGTCACGCTGCGCGAGTTCCGTCTGAACGACCTTCCCTTCGTCGGAGCGATCGTCGCGGAGGCTCTCCACGAGCACTACGACCCGTCGCTGTACGGCTCCCTTTCGTCGGAGTGGCCCACCGGGTTCCTCGTTGCCGCCGACCCCTCGGACGTTCCCGTCGGCTTCCTGCTCGGGGTGAACCAGGTCGAGGGGGAGGCCCGGGTCCTGATGTTCGCGGTCGAGCGGGGGCAACGGACCCAAGGGATCGGGACCCTTCTCATGTCGACGTTCCTCGAGCGGTGCCGGGCGCGACGGTTCCACCGCGTGACGCTCGAGGTACGGGTCTCGAACGCCACGGCGATCCGGTTCTACTCGCGGTACCAGTTCTCCGTGGTCGACCTCCTGCGGGCGTACTATTCCGACGGGGAGAACGGCTACCAGATGGCCTGCGACCTCCGCGGATAACGCGCGTCCCCTCCAGCCGTAGGCTTCAAAACCTCCCCCCTGGGTGCCCCACTCCTATGCCTACTGGTTGGCCCGCCGCGAGCGACCTCATGACCGTGCGTCCGGTGACGCTCCCGTACGACGCACCGATCTCGAAGGCACTGGGTCTCATGCGGACCCACCGGATCCACGAGATCCCTGTTCTCCGGAACACCCGGCTCATCGGGATGCTCACGATCGAGTCGATCGCGCGGCGGGGCCGCTGGTCGCTCGCGACCAAGGTGGAGCACCTTCTCATCCTCCCCCCGCTCATCCTTCCGACGACCCCGTTCCCGGAGGTCGCCGAGCAGCTCCTGTCGACCGGGCTCCGGGCGGCACCCGTGATCGGCCGCCGCGGTGAGCTCCTCGGCGTCATCAGTCGGACCGACCTCGTTCGCGCGATGCCCGGGCTCTCGGTCTTCCGCTCGGCGGAAGGACCGACCGTCGAGCAGGTCGCCCGCGCCGCCGGAGAGGTCGTCCACGAGGACGACCAGTGCCGGAACCTCATCAACCAGCTTCGACTGCTCGAGGACCACCCGCTCCCCGTCGTGGACCGCAAGGGACGGATCGTGGGAGCGGTCGGCGTCGCCGACCTCGGCGAGGTCCTCTGGCGGCCGGTCGTCGGCGGGAAGCGCGACGCGCGGGCGAACCGCTCCGCGCTCGAGGTCAAGGTGGGGTCGATCATGCACGCCCCCGCGGTCACGATCCCGCTCGGGGCCCCCGCGCTCGAGGCGGCGCGGCTGATGGCCCAGGAGAAGGTCTCGAGCGTCTTCGTCGTCGAGGACCATCGACCGACCCGCGTCGTCGGGGAGGTCGACCTCCTGAGCCTCGCCATCTCGCGCGCCCGGCCGGGCGTCCACCCCGAAGGGGTCGAGGACGTCTACGTCGAGATCACGGGCCTCCGCGGCTCGGCCGACGCCGGCCTCATCGCGGAGATCGACGGGGGCATCGCTAAGGGCCTTCGCCGCATCGCACGGTACGTCCGCCCGACGCTATTGACGCTCCATTTCGCCCCGCAAGGCACCCACCGCACGAACGACCTGACGGTCGAGGCCCGGCTGTTCACCGAACAAGGACGGATCTTCTACGCTTCCCACACCGGCTGGAACCTGATGGCCGGCGTCGCAGGGCTCTTGGACGAGCTCACGGCGCAGACCCGTCGGGTGAGCGAGGCGCCCCGTGGCAAGGGTCGGCGAACCGTCCTCCACCCCGAGGCGGACGAGACGACGACCGAGGACCCTGACCTCGAGGCGAAGCTCCGCGCCCTGTCGGACGACGAGGAAGACGCGTAGACGAGGAGGTTCTATGATCCCGGGTGGGCCGCGCAACGCGCGCCAGATGCAGTTGATGATGCGTCGCATGGGCATGACGACCGAGGACGTGCCGGACGTCGAGGAAGTGGTCGTTCGGACCAAGACGAAGGAGCACGTCTTCCGCGCGCCCGAGGTGACGATCCTGACCGTCCAGGGGGTCCGCACCTACCAGGTCGTGGGCAACCCCGAGGTCCGAGCCCGCTCGGCCGGCCCGCTCTCTACGAGCGCTGGGGCCGCCGCCACCGCCATGCCGGCCACCCCCACCGCTCCGAGCGGCCCGCCCGAGGAGGACATCCGGCTCGTGATGGAGCAGGCGAACGTCTCGCGCGAAGAGGCGATCGAGGCCCTCTTCCAGGCGAAAGGAGCCCCCGCGGAGGCGATCTTGCAGATCCTCTCGCGAGGGGGGTAGTGACCGACCTCACCGGTCCGGTCGCGAAGGAGTGTGTCGAGGGGTACCTCTTCGCCGCACCCCCGCTCGAGCTCCTCCTCTTCCGCCGGCCCCGGCCCGGGGGCAGATCTGGGTCCCTGTGAGCGGCAAGGTCGACCCGACCGACCGGGACTTCCCGTCGGCCCTCGTCCGCGAGGTCGAGGAGGAGACCGGTCTCGCCCTCCGAGGGGACCAACTCATCGACCTCGACTGGCACGTGCCGTTCCGGGCCGACAACGGGGAGACCTGGCGGCTCCACGCGTACGCGGTGAAGGTGCTCCGCTCGTTCCAGCCCCGCTTGAGCTCGGAGCACGAGGCCGCGGAGTGGGTCTCGGCCGATGAGGCGGTCCGTCGCCTCCACTTCGAGGACAACCGGGCGGCGGTCGAACGGCTCCGGGAACGCCTCGCGAGCCGGCGGCCGTAACCGCCCCGACAGAACCCCCGATTGGTACGCCCACCCCAAACGTTTAGCCACGCCCCCCGGTCTTCGAGCGATGGCGAGAGCTGGTTCCGCGGGGCCTGACACCCCGGCCCCGGTCACGCGCGTGTTCGCCACCGTGGGGCCGGAGCTCGTGGAGGCGATCCGAGCCGCGAAGCCAAAGCGCGTGATCCTCCAGGTCCCCGGCGGGCTCGTCCGCAACGCCCACGACCTCGCCGCCCGACTGCGCGACTCGACCCGGATCCCGGTCGACCTCGCCACCCGCCCCTGCTTCGGTGCGTGCGACTTCCCGTCCCGGGACGAGGCACCGCGGGCCGACCTGGCGGTCGTCCTGGGTCATGCGCCGATCCCGAACGTTCCGCTCCCTCGTTCCACCTTCTTCGTTGAAATGCGCGAAACGAGCGGCGACCCCGAGAAGCTCGCCGCAGTCGTCGCCAACGCGAAGCTGCCGGTCCGCTTGGGACTGGTAGCGTCGGTCCAGCACCTCGACCTGGTCGAGCCGCTGCGCGCCGCCTTGGGTCGCCGGCGATACGAGGTCCGGGTCGGGACCGGGGACCGCCGCCTCGCGTTCCCGGCGCAGGCACTCGGCTGCAACTACACGGGCGCGGAGGCCGTTGCGGACGAGGTGGACGCCTTCCTCTTCCTGGGAACCGGCCGCTTCCATCCGATCGGCCTTGCCTTCGCCGTGGACCGTCCGGTGTACGCTCTCGACCCGCTCCGGGGCGAGCTCGACCCGCCGATCGACCGAGGGGCCCTCATCCGCAAGCGCCAGCTCGTGGTGGCAGGAGTCCGGAACGCGCGCCGGTGGGGGATCCTGGTGTCGACGTTCGCCGGGCAGAACCGGAGCCCCACCGCGCTCGCCCTCCAGGAGCGGGCCCGGGCCCGCGGATGGGACGCCGAGATACTGCTCTTCGACCGCCTGGACGGCCGGGACCTCGAGGGCCGTGCGTTCGACGCCTATGTCAACACCGCATGCCCCCGGATCGCCCTCGATGACGGCGCCAACTATCCGAAGCCGATCCTGACGCCTCCGGAGTTCCTCATGGCCCTCGGGGAGCTCCCCCTCGAGCCGTACCGGTTCGACACGTACCACTGAAGCCGCAACCCGAAAGAACCAGGACGGCGCTCCTTCTGCCTGTGCGGTGGTTCCTCCTCGGGGCGGTCGCGGCGCTGGTCGCGGGGGTCGCGCTGGTCGCCCTGAGTGTCGCCGAGGGCGGCGCGAACGTCGCCCTCGTGGTCATCATCCCGGTCCTTTCGGGTTCTTCCATCACGTTCGTTGTCGGCGTGATGTTGCTCATCGCCGGGTTCCTGTCGCTTCCGTTCGCCATCGCGGCGGAGTGGGGCGAGGAACCGACCACGCTCCCTTCGAGCGCGACCGCGCCGATGGAGGGTCAGGGCGGTGTCGGAGGGTTCGTCCTAGTGGGTCCGGTCCCGATCGTCTTCGGGTCCTGGAAGGGGATCTCTCGGCGCGCCCGGTGGTGGCTCGCGCTCGCCGGGGCGGTGGTCCTTACCGTCGCGCTCGTCGTGTTCGGGCTGGCCCTGCTGTTCGTGCGGTAGCAGCCCCGGCACCGGCGTGGGCCGCCTTGAGGAACATGCGGTGCAACCGAGGGTCCCCCGAGAGCTCCGGATGGAACGTGAGCCCCCAGATCGACCCCGCACGCACCCCGACGACCTCGCTCCCGTGCCAGGCGAACGGTGTCGCTTCGGGACCGACCGAGTGGACGCGCGGGGACCGGATGAACACCCCGGGGAACGGGCCCCCCTCGAGTCCCTCGACCCGGACCGGGGCCTCGAACGACTCTCGCTGGGAACCGTAGTCGTTCCGGCGGACCTGTACGTCGAGGACCCCTAGGGTCGGGGGGTCGAGGCCGGAGAACCCCGGCACGAGCTCGCGCGCGAGCAGGATCAGCCCGGCGCACGTGGCGAGGACCGGAAGGCCGGTGCGAAGGCGGTCGGCGAGATGGTTCCACAGGCCGGCCTGTACGAGGAGGCGGGCGATTGTGGTCGACTCGCCGCCGGGAAGGAGGAGGGCGCCGACCCGGCCCAGCTCCTGGGGCGTACGGACCGCGAGGACGTCGTCCCCCGGGAGGATCGCGGCGAGCGCCGAAAGGGTCTCCGGGACGTCGCCCTGGAGGGCGAGGACACCTACCTTCATTTGTGCTTTCGAAGCTCCTCGATGAACGCCTTCGCGCGGTCGAATCGGATCTGGTGGCCTTTCACGAGGCGCTCGACGACCCGGTCCGTCTCCTCCGGCCTCGCCCCCGCGCTCACCGCGAGGTTCCGAGCATGGAGCTCCATGTGACCGCGCTGGATCCCCTCCGTCGCGAGGGCCCGGAGGGCGGCGAAGTTCTGCGCGAGCCCGACGGAGGCGAGGACCATCCCGAGCTCGCTTGCGGACGTCACCCCAAGGATCTTGACGTTCGCCTTGGCGGTCGGGTGAACGGCGGTAGCGCCCCCGATGAGCCCGACCGGGACCGGGATCTCGATCGTCCCGACGAGGTTCCCGTTCGGGTCCTTCTCGTACGTGGTGAGGGGAAGGATCGCCGTGCCGAGGCCCGTGGACTTCAGGGCGGCATAGGAGTGGGCGCCCGCCTCGATCGCCCGGAAATCGTTCCCCGTGGCGACCACGACCGCGTCGACGCCGTTCATGATCCCCTTATTGTGCGTAGCGCAGCGGTACGGGTCGACCACCGCGAGGGCGTAAGCGTCCAGGATCGAATCGACGACCTGCGGGCCGGAGCTGGTCTTGGTCTTGAGGAGGTTCGCCGGGAACGTGGCGTGCGCCCGCGCGAGCCGGTGGACCGCGAGGTTCGAGATGATCCGGAGCACCGGCCGACCGCCCGCCAGACGTCCAATCTCGGGGGCGAGCGCCTCGCACATGGTGTTGACGGCGTTCATGCCACCCGCGTCCCGCGCGTCGACGAGCAGGTGGACCACGACCATGGTCCCGCGCGGCGAGGTGATGATCCGGACCTCGAGGTCCTTCGCCCCACCGCCGAACTTGACGAGCACCGGGTCCTTCGCGTTGGCCGCTTCGAGGAGCCGGTCTCGCTGGTGGAGGATCCGGTGGCGTGCCGCCTCCGGGTCGGGGACGTCGAGGACCTGGATCTGGCCGATCATGACCGGGGGCGTCGTTTCGGCGGTGAACCCACCGGCCGCCCGGACGACCTTCGCCGCGTTCGAGGCCGCGGCGACCACACTCGGCTCCTCGATCGCCATCGGGATGAGGTAGTCGACGCCGTTGATCTTGAAGTTGGTCGCGACTCCGAGCGGGAGCGGCATCACCCCGATCACGTTCTCGATCATCCGGTCGATGGTCCCCGAGTCGACCCCCGGCGGGAACTCGAACGTCTTCGCTTCCTCGGGCGTCAGCTTCGCCCACTTCTGGACGAACGCGCGGCGCTCGGCGACCGTCCGACGGTAGAATGCCGGGGCTTCCGATGACCTCTCCTCCATGGTTCACTCCTGGACCGACGGCTCCGCGCCCGCGTCGCTCGTCGGAGACTCTTCCGCTTTCGCCCGCGCTACAATGACCTTTGCGGGTCGCAGCAGCCCGCCAAAGAAACGGTACCCCTGCTGGACGACCTGTGCGACCGACCCGTCGGGATGGGCCTTGTCCGCCGGAGCCTCCCCAACCGCCTCGGCTTCTTCGGCCCGGAACGGCTGGCCCACCGTCGCCACGGGCTCGACCCCCTCATGCTTCAGGAAGGTCGTCCACTCATGGTCGAGAAGGTCGAGACCCTTCCGGGTCGGGTCCGAGGGCGGCAGGTGCGCGAAGGAGTCCCGCGCCGCCCGGAACGCCTCGATGATCGGGAGCAGCTCCCGGACCAGGCTCGCGCGGGCCTGCCGGGAGATCGATTCGCGGTCGCGCTCCACCCGGCGGCGGAAGTTGTCGAAGTCGGCGAGGAGGTACTTGTAGCGGGTAGCCCACTCCCCGGAGGATTCGGCGGGCGCCTCGACCGGTGGTTTCGTTGCCTCGCCGCTGGCGTGCGGTGTAGGTGGAGTCTCGGCAGATTCGTCGGGCATCCGAGTCGCTCGAAGGTAGGGACGGCATATTAGGCGTTGTCGCGGGGACGAGGTCCCGGGTCGGTTCGCCCGGGGTCGTTCTCGGACCGGTCCGACCCGTCCCGGGGCCATTTCCGGGACCCCTAAACCCGCCTTTTCCGGGGAGTAGATGGGGGGGCATTTTTCCTCCGAAACCCAAGCGTTATAACGCATGCCCGGCTCGCTAATTTCGGGTCGGTTTCCGCCCAGATTTACGATGGCGCAACAGTCGGTCGACGCCCCAGTGTACGACGCGAGTTCCATCCAGGTACTCGAGGGGCTTTCCGCGGTCCGACGGCGCCCCGGAATGTACATCGGGTCGACCGATTCGCGGGGTCTCCACCACCTGATCACCGAGGTCGTCGACAACGCGATCGACGAGGTCCTGGCCGGAGCCTGCGACGAGATCCAGGTGACGCTCCAGGCGGACGGCTCGTGCTCCGTCCGGGACAACGGGCGGGGGATCCCCGTCGAGATCCACCCCAAGTACAACCGGCCCGCGCTCGAGATCGTGATGACGGTCCTCCACGCGGGCTCGAAGTTCGACCGGAACACCTACAAGGTGTCGGGCGGGCTCCACGGGGTCGGCGTCCACGTGGTGAACGCCCTCTCCGAGTGGCTCGAGGTGAGGGTCTCCCGCAACGGGAAGGAGTACTTCCAGCGGTACGAGCACGGGGCTCCTATCGCGCCACTCAAGGTCGTGGGCAAGTCGGATTCCACCGGGACCGATGTCCGGTTCAAGCCCGACAGCACGGTGCTCGAGACCACGACGTTCGACAAGGAGACGGTCGCGCGCCGCTTGAAGGAGCTCTCGTTCCTCAACCCCGGGGTCACGATCCACTTCAAGGACGAGCGGGACGGGTCCGCCGAGAAGTACCACCACGCCGGCGGGATCGTCGAGTTCGTCGAGGACCTGAACAAGGGGTCGAACGTGCTCTTCCAGCCCCCGATCTCCCTCCACGCGAAGCGGGACACCACCGACATCGAGGTGGCGCTCCAGTACAACGACGGGTACAACGAGACGGGGCTCGCGTTCGTTAACAACATCAACACGGTCGACGGCGGCACCCACGTGATGGGCCTTCGGTCGGCCCTCACCCGCACCCTGAACGACTACGCGCGCAAGCGCGGGTTCATCAAGGGCGACAAAGAGGGGCTCACGGGCGAGGACGTCCGGGAAGGGCTCACCTCGGTCCTTTCGGTCAAGGTGCTCGAGCCCCAGTTCGAGGGCCAGACGAAGGCACGCCTCGGGAACTCCGAGGTGAAGGGCCAGGTCGAGACCGCGGTCAACGAGAAGCTCGCCGAGTTCCTCGAGGAGCACCCCGCGGTCGGCCAGTCGCTGATCTCGAAGGCGGTCCAGGCGTCGCAGGCCCGGGAGGCCGCCCGCAAGGCCCGGGAGCTCACCCGCCGTAAGGGGCTGCTCGAGGGAGGCGGACTACCGGGGAAGCTCGCCGACTGCCACTCCCACGACCCTGCCGAGTGCGAGCTGTTCCTCGTGGAGGGGGACAGCGCCGGCGGGACCGCGAAGCAGGGCCGGGACCGGGAGTTCCAGGCGGTCCTCCCGCTCCGCGGAAAGATCCTGAACGTCGAGAAGGCCCGGCTCGACAAGATGCTCGCGAACGACGCGATCCGGGCGCTGATCACGGCGATCGGGATCGGGATCGGCGACGAGCAGGACCTGACGCGCCTGCGCTACCACAAGATCATCCTGATGACGGATGCCGACGTCGACGGCTCGCACATCCGGACGCTCCTGCTCACGCTGTTCTACCGGAAGATGCCGAGTCTCATCACCGAGGGCCACGTCTTCATCGCCCAGGCGCCCCTCTACCGGATCCAGAAGGGGTCGCGCATCCAGTACGCCTACTCGGACGACGAGCAGCAGAGGATGCTCGCCGAGCTCGGCGGGATGAAGGGCGTGACGATGAACCGGTACAAGGGGCTCGGCGAGATGACCGCGGAGCAGCTCTCCGACACGACCATGAAGCCCGGATTGCGGACGCTGCTCAAGGTCACGGTCGAGGACGCGGGTCGCGCCAACGAGCTCTTCCAGATCCTGATGGGCGAAGAGGTCGAGCCGCGCCGCCAGTACATCCAAGACCACGCGGTCGAGGTCACGAACCTCGACATCTGAGTTCGTCGAGACGTCGGCCCGCGCCTTGGTCGGCGCGCGGGGCCTGGGACCATCGCGGAGAGAACGGCTTTAACGCGGGACTTGGTCCCGGCCGACATGAGCCCGCCGAGCCCGCCGCGGTCGACCGTGTTCCGAGGGGGACTCCTCGTCACCCAGGACCCCACGCGACGCGTTGTCCGGGGAGACCTTCGGGTCGAAGGCGGCCGGATCGCATCGGTCGGGGATGTCGGCAAGGCTCCGGCCGACGAGGAGGTCGATGCCTCAGGATTCGCCATCGTTCCGGGGTTCGTCAACGCCCACACCCACGTCGCGATGAGCCTCCTTCGGGGGATCGCCGACGACCGGGAGCTCGCAGCCTTCCTCGAGACTCTCTTCGCCGTCGACGCGCATCGGACCGAAGCGGACGTGGAGGCAGGCGCGCGCGCGGGCATCGCGGAGATGCTCCTTTCGGGAACGACCTCGTTCCTCGACCTCTACTACTTCGAGGACGCGGTCGCCCGAGCCGTAGAGTCCCTCGGGATCCGTGGGTTCCTCGGCTGGGCGGTCCTCGACCCGGAGCTCACCACGCAGAAGGGGGTCCCGGTCGCCAACGCCCGGGCGTTCGTCGAGCGTTGGAAAGACCACTCCCTCGTCTCCCCCCTCGTTGCCCCTCAGGGGGTCTACGTCTGCGGTAAGGAGACCTGGCTGCGCGCGCGAGAGGTGGCGCAGAGCGCCGGGACGCTCGTCCACTACCATCTCGCCGAGACGCGTCGGGAGGTTCACGAACATCAGACGAAGACCGGCCGTCGCCCGGTCGTTTGGCTGGAGGAGATCGGGTTCCTCGGCCCTGGTCAGGTCGCCGCCCACGCCGTCTGGCTCACGGGAGAGGAGATCGGACTACTCGCGAAGAAAGAGGTCGGAATCGCCCACTGCCCGAGCTCGAACCTGAAGCTCGCCTCCGGCGGAGTGGCCCCCATCGTCGAGCTCCGCGCGGCCGGCGCCACGGTCGGGCTCGGAACGGACTCGGTCGCGAGCAACAACTCCCTCTCGATGCTGCGCGAGATGCACATGGCGGGCCTCGTCCAGAAGAACCAGCGCTGGGATGCGACCTGTCTTTCGGCGCAGGAGCTCCTCGACCTCGCGACCATCGACGGCGCCCGTATCCTGGGGCGGGCGACCGACCTGGGCTCGCTAGAGGTCGGCAAGCAAGCGGACCTCTCCCTCTTCCGACTCGACCACCCCACCCTGTTTCCCGCGCGGCCTGAAGCGATCGTCTCGCACCTCGCCTACTCGGCGTCCGATGAAGCGATCGACTCGGTCTATGTCGGCGGTGTACCCGTAGTCCGCCACCGAAGCCTTACGAGGGCAGACTGGGGCTCGATCCGGCGGGACGGCGAGGCGGCCGCCGAGGCGCTCTGGTCGGCACGACCGAAGTGATTCGGACCGCTACGCTGTCCCGGCCCCCTAACCGAACCTAATGCCCCGAAAGAGCGTCCGCAAGACCCGCGGCGAGCTTCCAAGCGAGTTCCTCGGGGGCGCCCTCGACCCCGAGCTCGCGGAGGGACGTCAACCGCGCCAGAGCTTTGGGAGAGAGCTCGAACAGCGTTCGGAGCAGCTCCCGGTCCAGCTCGAGGGGGACGATGCCGCTGTGGAGCAGTGCGCCACCCGCGAGGTGCTGGGCGGCACCCCCCAGAACCTTCTCCTGGTGGCTCAACACGGAGCCGCGGGCGCTGAGCAGGCAATAATCCGGGTCAGCCCCCGGGGGGTCCACCCACTTCGCAGTGACACCTCGCTGGAAAAGGAATCGAACGACTCCCTCCCCTAAGCGGGAGTAGGCGCGGACGTAGTCGTTGCCCACGCGGGGGTCAGCCCGGGGAAGAACGATCGACCAGGCAAGGTCGCCGGGGGCGTGAAGCAGACCGGTCCCGCCCGTGGCGCGACGGACCGTCGGGACCCCGGCCTTGGCCGCTCGGACGAGGTAGGCCGCCTCGGCGCGGACCCCGACGCCGTAGGAGACCGCGCGGTCGGTCAGGACGGCGGTGCGAACGGCCGGCACCCCTCGTCGCAGGATCACTTCGTCGGTGCGGACGTTCTCTGAGCACGTGACCCGGACATCGACCCACGTGGTGAGACCCGGGCCGGTTGGAGCAGCCTTCGTCGTGGGTCCGGGGCCGGACATGGTCCCCCAACCAATTCCGGCCGGGTATCAAAAGGCTTAGAAGACAGGTCTCCTGCCACGGCCATGGCAGAACTGACGGACTTCCGTCTGCACGCCGGGGACCCCGCTCCCGACTTCGAGCTGCCCGGGGTCGATGGGAAGACGTACCGTCTTGGAGACTTCGCCAACCGCAAGCTGATGCTCGTGGTGTTCTGGTGCAACCACTGCCCCTACGTTCAGGCGTGGGAAGGCCGCATGATCGAGATCGGCCGGCGCTACCAACCGCAAGGGGTCGGGATCGTGCTGATCAATTCGAACGACGCGCGAGCTTACCCGGAGGACCGACTCGAATCGATGGTCCAGCGCGCGGCCGAGAAGAGATACCCCTTCCCGTACCTCCAGGACGAGTCGCAGGATGTCGCGCGTGCCTACGGCGCCCTCGTGACCCCCCACCCGATGCTCTTCGGGCCGGACCGCAAGCTGCTCTTCCAGGGCCGCATCGACAACGACCACCAGCACCCCGAGCGCGCGAACGAGAAGTACCTCGGGCGGGCGCTCGACCAGGCGCTCGCGGGACAACCCGTCATGCCGAGCGCGCTACCGGTCGCCGGCTGCACGGTCAAGTGGAAGGTCTGACCCGGTTCTCGTCCTCGGCGGCCGACCCGGGCCGCTTCTTCGGGCGCGCACCTGGACCCGGCGCTTCTCGAATGCGGCGGCCAGCGTCGGGTCAACCGCCGTCCCCGCGTGATCGAGCTTCGCACCGATAGAGACCTTTCCTGCGAGGGCGCGGGCGAGCTTTCCCCGCTCCGCACGCGGCGCAGATTGGATGGCGGGGTGGAGGAATAGGAGCCCGTGTCGGGGAGGCGGGGCGTGGCCCCGCAGGTGCTCGAAGAAGGCACGTTCCGCGCCGAGCACTTGGACGGTACTGGACGGTAGTCGAGCGAGTCGGTCTAGGCCCCCTGCCTGGGCCACCATCCGGGCCGCGAGCTCGGGTCCCAGGAGGGCGGTAAGGTTCGGGGTCCGCACGGGCGAGGACGCACTCACCGCGTCCTGGAGAGCCCGGCGAGCGTCGGCCACCGACCGATAGAGTTCGCCGAGGCGACGCCTCGCCTCGATGAGCCCGGGGTCGGAGGGGCCGAGGCCCGACCGAGACGTGCCTTCGGTCGCGGCTCGTGCCGCGCGGGCGTGATCGCCCGGGTCGAGCTCGGGGAAGTCGCGGGAAACCCAACTACCGAGGCGCTCCCCGATCAGATTCCGGACACGGTCCAGGTCGGCGCCGGCTCGAACCGCTTCCTGGACATGGATCGAAGGATCCCAGGACGCCTCGAGAGCACGTTCCGCCTCCTGAAAGAGAGCCGCCCCAAGAAGTGCCCGGTCGGGCAAGGTGACTGTGGCCGGCAGCGCGAGAGGGGCGCTCGGGTCGTACCGGAGACCATGCTCCGCGAGCCGCCGGTCCCGGGTCCTCCACTCGGAACTCTTCCCTCCCTGGAGCAGGTGCTCCTCTTCGGGGGTGAGGTGTCCCTCACGACGGAGCCGGGCGCGCTCCGCGAGCGGGGCAGCCTCGGTTGGCGCCGGAACGGCCTGCACCACCTCCTCCCCATCAAGGAGGAACGTCCCGAACCAGGTCGTGACGACGCTCTTCACGAGTCGCCGCAAGCCGCGCCAGATAAATAGGTCGGCGCGGGATGCCACCGCCAATGGCGGAGACCCCCTCCCGAGACCTCGTGCACTTCGAGCGGAAGGGCGGAACAGTGCTCCTGACCCTCGACTCCCCTCCCGTCAACGTGCTTTCGATGCCGGTGGTCGAGGCTCTTTCGGCCCGACTCTCCGAGGCCGAGGCGGACCCCGAGGCCCGCGTCGTTGTGATAGCAAGCGCGTTCGAGAAGGCGTTCGCCGCCGGCGCGGACGTTCGCGAAATGGCCTCCCTGGACCGCGAGAGTGTACGGGTCAACGGTGCGCGAGGCCAGGCGCTCACCCGTCAGATCGAGCACCTCCCGTTGCCGGTGATCGCCGCGGTGCGCGGGGTCGCCCTGGGAGGGGGTTGCGAGCTCTGCCTCGCGTGCGACTTCATCATCGCGGGGGAGGATGCCCAGTTCGGGCAGCCCGAAATCAACCTCGGGATCATGCCCGGATGGGGCGGAACTCGTCGGCTCCCGCGTCGGATTGGCGCGACGCGTGCCCGACACTGGATCATGACCGGTCGGGCCGTTCCCGCCTCCGAAGCGCTCACTCAAGGTCTTGTGAGCAAGGTGGTCCCCCGCTCGGACGTCCTCTCAACGGCCTCCGCCCTCGCCGAGGAACTTGCGACCAAGCCCCCTATCACTCTGGCGGCAACCAAGTACGCGATCCTCGAGGCGCTCGACCCTCACATTGATTCCGGCCTCACCTACGAGCTCGACCTATGGGCCCACCTGTTCGGCACGGTGGGGCAGAAGGAGGGGATGCGGGCCTTCCTCGAGAAGCGTCCTCCGCCTCCGCCGATGTCGCGGCGGGACTGGGAGGCTGCTTCCGAGGGCTTCCCATGGGCTCGGGACGCGAACCGCCGGTCGATGGGAAAGCGGAATAAGGACGAGAGGTCGAGACGGGACTGACGCCGCGGTGGCTCAGGTTGGTAGAGCGGCTCCTTGGTAAGGAGCAGGCCGAGGGTTCAAATCCCTCCCGCGGCTCTCTTTCGAGAGTTCCACCTTATCCGAATCGATTCTCACGACGCGGGGTGAGTGGAGACGTAGCTCTCCGTTACATCCAGTCCCTTGCGGTGTGCTGGGCGAATCACCCATGTTTCCATCTCGCGGATCAAGACCTCGCTGAGGTGGCTCGGTAGGAACGTTTCGTCATCGAGGTGGGCATGTTTCTGCGATTCATGGGCCGGGCCTCAGCCCTTTCCGCCTTCCTGCGTCACGCCATGGGGCGTACTATGCCTTGTGCGCTTCTTGAATCAAATCGCGGAGAAATGGCCCGAGTCTCCCACGGAGTTCCGGGTCTCGGTAGGCGAACTCTAGGTTGGTCTTTAGCCAAAGATAACGATCTCCGATGTCGTATCGTGTGCCTTGAAACCGAGCGGCATAGACCGGCATTTTCTGGGCCAGCAACTGTAGGGCATCGGTGAGTTGGATTTCCCCGTGGTATCCGGGCTTGGTTTGATCGATCGCCGCGTAGATCTCTGGAGTGAGCACGTAGGCCCCCGTGATTCCGAGACGGCTCTTGGTCGCCAACGGTTTCGGTTTCTCAATAAGCCGATCGCACCGATATAGGCCGGGTTGAACCTCGGTCCCTTCCACGATGCCATAGTCGTCCACCTTGTGGTCCGGAACCGGTTCGACCGCCATCACGGGTGCTCTCAGCCGCTCATAGTGGTCCCAAAGCTGGCGCAAGAGAGGAGGCTCGCAGACGTTGATGGTGTCCCCAAGAAGGACCCCAAACGGTTCCCGACCGGTGTGGTGCCGAGCGAGGCCGATCGCATCGGCCAGGCCCTTCGGCTCCGGCTGCCGGACGAAGTGAATTCGTACCTTCTGTGTGAGTTCCGCGAGTTCCCTCATCCCGGACCGCTCGTTTACACGGTCGAATTCGGGGTTGTTGTCAAAGTGATCCTCGAGCGACCGCTTGCCTCGGCCCGTGATGATCAGAATATCGTCGGCTCCGGAGGCGGCTGCCTCTTCTACCACATACTGGATTATCGGTCGGTCAACTACGGGTAACATCTCTTTGGGTTGGCTCTTCGTGGCTGGCAGGAAGCGAATTCCGAGGCCGGCCGCCGGGATGACGACTTTCAACGACGGTATCCTCCTGTGCTAGTGGCGGGAGCAGCGGGCATTGACGGCGATTCGCGGGGACAAGATCCCACGCCCAATGCAAGTACTCGAAGTCCGGCGACACCGGGAGCTCGAACGTTCACGGATCGACGGAGGTCGACCAAGATGGGTTCCTTCATTCGCCGTGTCCACTCCGGCCGCCATCGGCGGTAAACCGACCAGTCTGCCTGCAGGACCGCAACGTCGGCCCCTGCCTAGCGACTCCGACGCTGAGCGGCAGAACTCAACCCTTCCAGGGCCGTGCGAGGGACGGCGTTCCCACTCCCGTCGGAAGTTGGACAAGGCGACTGGGTCGTGGACCCGGACCCGCGCCCCTTCGCGGATCAATCCCGAGACGAGGGGAAAGGCGCGTGACTCCCGCACATCGTCCGTTCCCGCCTTGAATGCCACGCCGAGCACCGTGACGGTCTTGCCCTCCAAGGGCCCAGTCGCGGATCGGACGAGGGTCAGAACATGCTTCGTCTGCTCGTCGTTGATCGTCAGGGCCACCTCCCCGCTACGGAATTGGACCCCGAGCTCGTGTGCCCGAACGACCAAGGCCTGGAGATCTTTCTGGAAGCAGCTCCCCCCGAAACCGGGTCCCGCCTTGAGAAACCGTCGCCCGATACGGGGGTCTGCGCCCACTGCTTCCATCACCTGGTCGACGTTGGGACCCAGCTTCTCAGCCATCCGAGAAATCTCGTTCGCGAACGACACTTTCAGCGCCAGGAACGCATTCGAAGAATACTTCACGAGCTCCGCGCCGGTCGGTGTGAGGAAGAAGCTCGGCGCCCCGAAGGGACGGTACACGCTCTTCAGCCACGCTCGGGAGCGCGGGTCTCGCGTCCCCGCCACGACCCTATCTGGGTGTAGGGCGTCGCGAACCATCGTTCCCTCTGCCAGGAATTCCGGGTTGACGGCCACTCCAAGTTCACGGGGCGACCTTCGGGATAGTCGACGAAGAATCGGTTCGACGACGGCTTCGGTAGTCCCTGGAACGACGGTGCTCTTGACGACGATGAGACGGTAGCCCTTCGCGGAACGCAGCGCGTGACCGAGTTCGGTCGTCCCCTTCCTGAGCGGACGGAGGTCGATGCGGCCGCTCGCAAGACTCGGTGTCGGGAGGCAGATGAAGATGCCTTCGGTAGCCCGTACGAGTGCATCAGGACTGTCGACGACCGAGAACCGCCCCGACCGGACCTGACGACGCAAGAGTTCCCCTAATCCCTGCTCCTGGTAGGGGGTTACGCCTCGAGCGGTCGATTCCCGGATTTCGGGCTTTACGTCGTAGCCGGTTACCGAGAGTCCGTGCGCGGCGAAAGCGAGGCCGGTAGCGAGCCCCATGTAACCGAGGCCCGCGATGCCGACCTTCGAGCTCCGGGGCCTCTTGCGGGTCATCGGAGGGGCCTCAACTGCAAGGGGTCCAAGGAACGGAAGTACGCCACGGTTTTCGCGAGCCCCTTCTCGAAAGTGACGCGAGGAGACCATCGAAGGTATCGCCCCGCCCGCCGGATGTTGGGAGACCGCTGCTTTGGATCGTCCTCCGGCAGGGGGCGGAACTCGACCCGCAAGGGAACACCGAGCGTGCGGGCCACGAGTTCAGCGGTCCTTTGGACAGTGAATTCGCGGGGGTTGCCTAGGTTCATCGGGGTCGGGACACCGGGAGCGGCCTCCATGAGCGACCGAAGCCCTCGAATCATGTCGGAGACGTAACAGAACGAACGAGTTTGCCCTCCCCTACCGTAGATGGTAAGGGGCTCCCCCCGGAGGCCCTGTACTATGAAGTTCGAGATGACCCGCCCGTCGGCCGGGTCCATTCGGGGACCGTACGTGTTGAATATCCGTGCGATCCGGACGTCCAAGCCGTACTTTTTCCGATAGGCCATCGCGAGGGCTTCGGCGTACCTCTTGCCTTCATCGTAGCAGCTGCGCGGGCCTACCGGATTGACGTGACCCCAATAGGACTCCGTCTGCGGATGGACCTCCGGGTCCCCGTAAACCTCACTCGTTGATGCCAGCAATACTCGAGCGTCCGAACGGCGAGCCGCCTCTAGCACACGATGCGTCCCGGCCGAGTTCGCCATGAGGGTGCCGATCGGATCATGCTGGTACGCAGGTGGAGATGCCGGGGAAGCAAGATGGTAGTATCGATCTGCTCGTGGAAGTCGGCCAATCCGTGTTAGGTCAGAGTCCCGGAACCTGAACCGGGGGCTGGTGCGAGCGACCTTGAGGTTGGCTTGCCGACCAGTGCTAAAGTTATCGATACCCCAGACCTGCCAACGGCCGTTGATCAAGGAGTCCACAAGATGGGACCCTAGGAATCCGGCGGCCCCAGTCACTACGGTTTCGACCAAGGTATCCACGAGCCATGGGCTGAGGGCCCCCAATACGGTTTCCCCCGGAAAGAGGTCGAGCGCGAGGCCCTCCCCCGGACCAAGGTCAGTGTCTACTTGGGGTAGACGCTCGGAGTGAGACCGATGATCGGTACCGCTGGTTCCGCAGCCTAAATCCGTTCGGGAGCCTGACGTCCAGCCGAGATAGCAGGCAGTCCGCTGCGAGTTCCTCGACAGCAGAGAGAGCAGCGCGACGAGGCTTGGTACACCTCTCTTGCGATACCCAACTCAGGCCTGACCAGACCCCGCGTCCTCCCTGATTCAATTGACGGAAGTGCGACTGGGGATTCTTCCGAAGGCCACCGCGCCCAAGCCTGCTCTCTGCTCCCCCTTCGGGAGCGAATCGAGGGCGCGAGGAAACTCCCGCCCATCCGAATTGGCGCCATGACCCGAAGGGGGATGTCCCATCCAAACACTCTTAAGCGGGTTCATGGAAGTTGCATTAGCCGGGTCTCTGCGTTGGACTTCGTCCGACTTACCTTGAGGCGGCCAACTTCAACACCATGACCGGACTGCAAGCACCGGTGCGACGTCCGTTTCTATCGGTCATCATCATTGACCACGAGCGACGAGAATTCGTCCTTGCCGCGGTGAGGTCTGCCCTGGACCAATCGCTCGCGCGTGATCGGTACGAGGTCCTTGTTGTGAAAGACTTCGAGGACGAACACATCGATGCCTACCTGGATGACGAGAAGGTACTGCGATTTCTAACCCCGGACCCTGGAGCGTGCGCAAAGTTTGCCATCGGTATCCGTCAAGCGCGCGGCGATGTCCTTTGCTTCCTTGACGATGATGACCTCTTCGCGCACGACAAGCTCGCCGCCGTAGCGAAGGCCTTCGAGGAAGATCCCGATCTGGTGTACTACCACAACGACTACCGGCTGATTGACGGAAGAGGCGTGGATCTTCCCCGGCCCGCCGTCCGCTACCACTCGCGGCGAACGATCGTGAGCAAAGATAGTCTGCGCATCTCCGAAGGAGAAAAGAGGACCACCCTGACGCGGCTGAAATACACGTACCCTGACTTCAACAATAGCTCGATATCGATTCTGAGGAGCGCATTGCTCCCCAACCTCCCGTTCCTCGAGCGGGAGATACCTTCTGCCGACGTGTTCTTCTTTGCCTCCGCGGTCTTGGCACCCGGGTCTCTGCTGGTCGATAGCAGAGTGCTCACGAGCTACCGCGTGCACACTGGGAACCTATCCTTCGTCCCGGGACTCCCGTCCAAAGAGTTCTTCGAGCAGCAGCTGGCCGCCCGGAACAGATTCGCGCCTGGGTACGAGATCATTCTCGAGATGGCCAGGCAAGGAGGGCCCGAGTGCCTGATCAAGAGCGTCGAAGGCACCATCCTTCTCAACGAAATGTACGCCATCATCCAAGGGAAAGCGGGTGGACGCACGGGCGCGATGAGGGTATGGATTCAGGCTCTCTCCCTCTGGCCCACCTACACGGTCCAAAGCAACCAGCTTCTGCTTCTCTTCTGTTTGGCGTTCGCGGTCAGCCCGAAAGTCGCTCGCCATGTTTACTACCGTTGGCTCACGCACGGCTGACTCATTGGTTTCTTTCGAGACTGCGCCGGCAGTTGGCGGCCCTATCCCTACGACGACGGGGGCACACCGAATCCGCTGGTTACCCGGTGGTTCGGGCCAGCACCCGGGCGAAGCTCGGCGAAGCCAACCCTGCTAGGATCAGCCCCATCGTCTGGATCATGAGCAGCGAGGCGCTCCTGAGATTTATCAATTCTTTCGCCTCTCGTGCGAGGGCCCAAGCCGCGCGTCGGTCGGCCGTCGGCTCACGGAGATTCCGGGCCACCTGGTCTCGGAACACTCGGGACCGCAGATCACGTTGCAGTTCCTTCCTTCCAAATGCCGTTACCATCTCCAACAGCACGGCATAATCCGCCATCCGAACACCCCAGAACTCGGGTGGTGACAGCGGCGACGCACTGTTCTGCTGGCCGACAGTAGTGCTCATGTTCCAGGAATGAACACGGTATTGGGTAAGTCTCCGGGGATCGATCAGCAACGAGTAGCGCGACGACCATGCCGCGTAAAACAAGAACGAGTCCAAGGCTATCTGAAGTCGTTCGAGGTAGGGGAGCGCAGAGTCAATGGCCGGGCGGCGAACCGCGATGGACCCGCTGTTAAAGTCCGGTCGCGAAAAACCCAGGCGTGGCTGAATCTCGCCCTTCTCGGCCTCATCCACTCGGATGCGCCGCCGGGCGTTCAACATTCGGAATGTCACCGGGAGTCCCGTGGAAACCGGTTTCCCACGCGCGTCCACGACCTCCTGAGCGTTGTGATAGAAGCCGAGGGACGGGTCCGCCGCAAACTCCTCTTGGATGACTCTCAAACGGTCCGTGGAGTAGGTGTCGTCATAATCCAGGAAGGTCAGCACCTCTCCTCGGCTCCTTCGGATTCCCTCAATTACCTTGCCTCCCTCCGCCTTCACTTCACAATAGACATTCTGCACATCCAATTTCGAGCACAGGGAATCGACCGAGGGGTCGTGAAAATTCTTTACAAGAATGGTCTCGAACGAACTGGGCTGTGCCGTCTGTTTGGATACACTGAGCAGAGCGTCCTCGAGAAAATCAGGGCGATTGTGAGCGATGACGATGACCGACGTGAAAGGCATCGGGCTCGATGATTTCGGATCCCAGGCCGGATGGGGGCCGAGATGGAGAGGACTCATTTCACCCCGCAGCGAGAAGCTTTCGGGTATTGACCTATGGCAGCCTTGGAGGACGCCCTGACCTGAATCATCACCCGAGTAGCCCGCTCGCTTGCAACTCGTTGTAAGCGCTATCGAAACCGTCTCGAGAGGCGTGCTCTCTGCCCCACTCGACCAACTCCCGCATTCCCTCTTTGAGGTTAACCTGTGGTTCGTACCCCAGCAATCGACTCGCCTTAGAGATGTCAGCGACGCAGTGACGGACATCCCCGGTCCGGAATCGGTTACTTATCAGGGGCCTAAGCGGGGACTTGTAGAGGTCGAGGAGCGTTGTCGCCAAATCGCGAATGGGGGTTGGGTAACCGGTTCCGATGTTCACGGCCTGAAAGTCTGCGCCTTCCCTGTCGATTGCAAGAGTGCACGCACGGACAACGTCGTGGACGGATACTAAGTCGCGAGTCTGAAGCCCATCTTCGAAGATTACTGGCGGCTGCTCGTTCTTGATTCGTGATTGGAAGATCGCTGTCACCCCGGTATACGGGTTGCTGAGGCTCTGCCGAGGGCCATACACGCAGAAGAAACGTAATGCCACCGCAGGCACGCGGTACGCCCGGCCAATCGTGAGGCCAAGTTCCTCTTGGTCTCGTTTGGTGATGGCGTAAACCGAGTTCGGCGCGAGGGGCTTGGTTTCTGGGGTTGGGACCGGTGTCGTAATTCCGCCACAAGTCGAGCAGTGGGTTTCCCAATCGCCTTGAGTCAGTTGTTTCTCAGGACGCAAAGGCGGGTTCACGATGCCACATGCGGCACACTCGTACGACCCTTCACCGTAAATCGTGTTGGATGAAGCCAGAATGAGCTTGCGGATCTTGGATGGATGCGTGACGAGGGCTTGGAGAAGATTTGCCGTTCCACTCACGTTTGAATCGACATAGCGGGAGACTTGGTACATGCTTTGGCCCACGCCGACCATCGATGCGAGATGGACCACTACATCCACATGCTGCAGCAGGCCGGCAACGATCCCCGTCCGACCCAAATCCTCAAAGTGGTACGCTGCGCCGGAGTTCAAGTAGTCAGGGTGCGTCGGATGCACTTGGGGCACCAGTGAGTCCAGAACAGTGACCTCGTCGCCCCTGCGCACCAGCGCGTCGACGAGGTGTGATCCAATGAAGCCAGCGCCGCCAGTGACAAGCACTCGTTCTCCAGTCACACTAAACCTCCGTTCAAGTCCTTTAGAGAGCACCTCATTTCGTGGCACCCTCGCTCACTAAATCACGGCCAGCAGGAAGCATCGGGACCGGAATTCCGGTAAACGTGGGCGACGGCGGTGCGATCTGTGTCAGCTGGATCCAACGGAGCGACAAGGTGCCGTTCCAATCCACCGAAAGACCGGGAAACGCGACGAATTGATAGGTGTCATTCACGTAGAACTCTAGCTGAAAGTTCTCCCAATGATTGGGTTGGGAAAAACTGGAACCTCTGACCGCAGACGCCGTAAAGATCGTGTTTCCCCAGTTGGCCATGGCGACCAGGACGATGTAATTGGACGCCGAGTCGTTGGTTGTCATAAGAGAGAAATTAGCCGTGTACCAACCCGGGGAAAGGAAGACGAACGGACCGTCCCACGCGGCATGGAAGCTCAAATTCGAAACTGAAAGAACGTTGTCGCCGGACGGTTTGAAAGGCACTTCTGTGTACATCGAAGATGCCGGAATAGTGTCCTTGTAGGGTTGGTAGCCCATGGGCGGTTGGTCGTAGTCGCGTTCGAGCACCAGGTTTCCTGCGATTTCCCCAAGAACCCCGTACCTTCCCGACTCATAGAGTGTTTGGGCAAAGTGATACATTGTATTGTTCGGGACCGTACCCTGCTCCGTGAAAGCCCAGCTATAGGGTGCGTCGACCAAGTAGTCGATTTGGGCAGAAATCACTTCGCCAGTGGAGAGTTGCAATGGAAAAGCGTTCCGTTCCGCATCGTAAACCGATACGTTCTGCCAGCTACCTATCCCACTGATCAGCGGTGTTTGAAGATAGCTAAGAGGGCGAGGTAAAGCGGTGGGCATGTCATTCTGAAACAACAGGTAAGGCGTGTCTCTCGGCACAAGGGAAATTGCCGTTTGGACCGCGTCGAAGTAGGTCTCGTTTGCCAGGGTGTTAACCGGAACTTCAAAACTGTCCCCCGACCTCGAGTTGAATGGGCCGTACGGCTGATAGGCCGTACAGAAGAGCAGGGAGACGACGAAGACCGAGGTGGCTATTACGAACGGCCGGGGATCTCTCCTTCGGCTAAAGGAGTGAGACCCCAGGTCAGTCGGCTGATCCGCCGGGGGGCTAGGTGGACTTGAACCATGGCCGCGAGTGAGGAAGGAAAGGGAGTAGATGACGCCCAGGAAGGCGAAAGGAATGAAGACCGCCGTGTATTGGTCCTGAAGAACGGTCGGGTACGTGTATCCGAAGTATTGACTCAAGAAGACGAGCGCAAGAAAAGGCCCGATCATAATTAGCCACCGTGGCGAAAAGAGCGGTAGGAGCAGGAGGGGTAACAGAAGCAGCATCGCTAGGAAGATTCGGTTGTCCAAACTGGTCCCAGGCCCTGATTGTTGCGGTGTATGAGCCGTGGCATTGAAGAAGTGCCATGCCGAGGCGATGTTGAACCCTCCCACGTACAGAAATTGGTAGATGAAGAACGCGAAAGTGGCACCCAGCAATAGTACGGCGAACCGGCGGTCAGCTTGATCCCACGGTCGATGAAGCAGTCGAGATTCGAGGATTCCTTGTGCCACAAGGGTGATGGAAAAAAGCGCTACTAACAGGACCGCAGGATATTCAGTCGTAGCTGCAATGAATAGTACGATTATGGCGATCTTCAGGTGTTTGTGCAAGTAAAGAGCGTACCCAGCTAGGAAGAGCGGAATGAAGAAAGCGATGAAGTGCGCATCGAACCAATTCACTCCAGCCATTGGGAAGTACAGGAGATAGGACAACGAAATCAGAAGCGAGACGGGACGAGACGAGAGCACGTGACGAGCGACGAAATACAGCGGAATCGCGCCGACACCAAGCGCCACCGATTGGAGGGAGAGGATCAAGGGATAGCTGTTAATCAACGCCAAGGGAGAGAGGATTACTTGGAAAGGCTGATCGATGGCCATGCCCAAGTATGCGGCTGGCGAGAGGAGTTGAGGTTGGGTGAAACGCCAAATTTGTTCCATGAACAAGCCCAAGTCATAGACCGACGCGTGCATGGAATAGAATCTACTGATGGTGAGCTGGGACCAGTACCACGAGTAGACTCCAATTCCTGCAAGCACCGCGAGGAGGAACGGGTCCCTCAGAACGCATGTCAGCCCGGAGGCGAAGGAACGAAGAGCCCCCCAAACCCGAGCAGCTGGTCGGGACGGGGGTCTCACTGAAGTTTCGAGGACGTCCTCACCTTGGGCCAACCTGCACCTCGGGTACAACCGCCGGAACGGAATGGGTCGTGTAGTTCAAGGTGATATCATAACAAGGGCGTCGAGGATCCATTCTGGCGGGCTTGGCCATCAAGCGAGAATCCTCCCATGGAGAATCTGCAACGGCCGTTCTGTTAGCGAAGTTCCGAATTGATAGTCCTTGCTCGGCCCGTCCGGTCCGAACGGCGTTCCGCCCCCCTACGGTAATGCCGCGCGCCCCTGCGAGTCGCAGGATTCCTGCGAACTCATGTCTTTTCTCGAGACGAGACTTGGCGGCCTGCGACCCAGCCGGCCTATTGGTCCCCGTGATCGAATCCCGTTGGGGCGACACTGGCGCGGCTAGGAGGTCTAGCATATTATTTCGTAGTTTCCGCGTTGCCGCATCGCCAGTGCCGACGGACCCTTTCGCTTCCTTTCACTTCGCTGTTGCGCCTGCGAGTTCGGCCTCTGAGCTCGGTGAACTGCTACCGGTCTCCTTTCCACGCGAGAAACAACTCTCCCCCATGCCGACCTGCCGCGAAAACTTCGTTGCATACGGCGTCCAAGGATGGATCAGGGATCAGCCGAGTTAGCTTTAGGGAGTAGACGATGCTATAGACGTCGAAGAGTCGGGCTAGTTCTGCCCACAGCGACTCGCTTTCTTTCCATGCTTCAGCACTCCACTCGATCGTGAGCGCTCGAATCCTGCCTGAGCGCAATGACTCGATGCATCCGGACAGAACCTTTGGCTCCCCTCCCTCCACGTCTATCTTCATGAGTTCGATTCGAGCTATGCTAAGGTCCTTTGCGAGGCTGTCGAACGTAATGGCTCGGACCGGTATTGATTTGACTCCGACTTTGCGCACAATTGAGTGGAAGGATGCGGCTTCGGAGGATAGAAAGAGACTCTCGAATCCATCATGATCTGAGAGCGCCAGGTTCAAGGGTTTGACCTGAGGAGAGGGATTCTCCGACAGCGACTTCGCAAGGAGGGCGTAGTTCTCGGGGTCCGGCTCGATACTCACCACGCATCCGGTGGTACCGACTTGTCGTGCGGCGAGGAATGTGTACCATCCAACATTGGCCCCAACGTCGACGAAGCAGGCCCCTCTACGACAGGTCGCGCGCACTAGCTCGGACACGGGGGGCTCGTACCAGCCGATCACAGACATCGAGGCGTTCTGGGCAAGGGTGTTCCGAGGATTGAGATAGATCGATGCTCGACCCACCGTGGCTCGTGTCCGGGGTCGCGATTGAAACTCTTGACCAACCCGAGTTTCCATGGCTGCAACGGCCGCGGCTGAGCCATGCCGGAGGGCGGGAATGACGGACGGAAAACGAACGACCGTGAGCAAGGACTTCAGAGAGAACCGAATCCGGGGCCAAACCAGACCGATTGGTTTGCCGGGTGGTTTCCTCACGAGCACGTGCATGCCGGAGATAGGATAAGCATGAGGCGACCGTAGCCAATCAGCCTCCTGGTCGCCTATCAACGGCCGAGTCCGGTCGGCCGTGTAGCCCTGCCCTCGTGCACCCTTCCAATGCGAGGGCTACGTGTGCATCCGACGGCTCTAGCACCCGCTACACGACGGTCGCGATGGTGAAATCCCCTATCGCAGGAGGAGCGCCGCGCGATCCTCGGCGGACCACGACAAGCTGGCGGGCTCAACAAAGCGGGCGAGCGGCTCTGCGGGGAGCTCCCCCTACCAATGCGGAACTCCGCCGCGGCAAGTCGCTCCTTTCCCTCCTCGTACCCGGCGACAAGACGATAGAGGGCAGAGTCGTCCCCTCCAACCGTGTGTGATACCCACAATGTGTTCGGAATGTTCCTCAGAGTCCTACGGGCGGGCAGGTCGTTCATCGAGGCGAGTTCGGCCATGTCCTTTGCCTAACTCACCCCCAACGCGCCGCTCCCTCGAGAGGTCCATAGACTGTATCCGATCCGGCCCGGATTGCCCTCCCGCCCCGGCGGGCTATGCGGTGTCATCGATGAGAACGTATATTAGCCGTAGAGTCAAATTCCGGCGGATAGGGGATCCGATTCGCTTGAGTCGAGTAGCGTCCTTCTTCCGTCGGCTCGAACCAGCTCACGCCAGTATCGTCGTCTCATGACAGAGAGCTTCGGTTCTCTTCTCGCAACCCGCAGATTGGTACATCGGACGCCAGTCAACGAATGCCTTCGCAGGTTTGGTAAAACAAGGGGGGCTGAATCGTTAACATATCCGGGGTCGGGCTCAACTTCCGAGATTCGCGACCGCGGGACATGCTCGTGGGTCCGATGAAATCAGTCGCCGTCGTAAACGGCTTCGAACAGTTCAAAGGGTCGACCCTCGTAGCGCGGGCTTACTTCGCGGCTCTCCACCAACTTGGTTATGAAACGCATTGGTACCAGTGCGGTGACTCCGTCAGCCTACCAAGCGATGTCTCGGTATGTCGGATGGTTCGTGGCATTTCCACAGGCTTTCGGGCCTTGGATCAAGGATTGAACTTCGTTCACTTCTTCCCGGAGAATCTTGGAACGCTACCCGAGGACATTGTCCTGCTGACCGATCCTCTCCTACTGGGCATGACCGACGCCAATCCCAGATCCCTGGTGGTCGTGCACGACCTCAGGGAGCTTCACTACCGGACACGAACCAACCTGGCTTCGCCAATTCTTCTGTTCTATCTCCTGGGAAAGATTCACCAGGCCAAAGGGGTTCTCCCGATCACGGAGACGACCTTCAAAGACCTGGCGAGTCGGGTAAGCGACTTGCCTCCGACCGAAGTCGTGTATTCCCCAGCGCCGGTAGCGGGGACCGGCTCCGAACACATACGAAGATCGCTGGCTCGCCTGACCGAGAAGAAAACCCAGCAGCTTCTCTATGTCGCGGTTGACCGCCCGTATAAGCAGGTGAAGTTCGTGATCGACCTGGCTCGCCGTATCGATTCGGCGTCGATAGACGTAGACGTCCGAATTCTCCTTGTCTCCAACCTGCGCCGAACCACCCTACGATACCTGGACCACAGCTCTCCCCGGTGCCTCACGGTACTTCCGGAAGTGGAGGACATTTCATCGGTGTACGACCAGTCTGACATCCTGATCTTCCCATCCGAGTTCGAAGGTTTCGGTCTTCCCTTGGCCGAGGCGATGAGCTTCGGCATGCCTATCGTCGCAAGCCGAGCGGACGCGGTCTTGGAGGTTCTGGGCGGCGCTGGTGTTTCTGTTTCCGGCTACGACCCTGACCTCTGGGCTCGAACCCTCAACGCTCTTCAGACGCCCGCCAAGTACGAGGAATGGGCGATGCGTTCCCTCGAACGGGGCTCACATTTCGGCGGAGAGGCATTCCGTCACAGGCTCGCAGAGGTTCTGGCGAAATGGGGAGTTTGAAATCTGTCCAGCATTCAGCCATTACCAAGTGACACGGTCCCTCTGACATCTATGACGGGGATAGCGCGACCTGTGTCCCGACTGCCCATACCCCGTTCTTGCCTGGTATCTGCTTTTCCACGCGCATCGGGTCACGGAGGCGATGTGGTGAAATGGTGGGAACTAGGGCTCTTTCAGAGGATCGCGTTCTTCAAGATAAGGCGTCACGACTCCGAGTCGGGTTACACCTCCGTCGTCAAAGATGTGCTTCGCCTCGGCACTCCTGCGGCGTTCCTTTCGCTCTACTTTCCAAGCCAATGGAGCCGGTACGTGAAGAATTACGAATTGGTCCACTTCTTTTCTCCCCACTTTTTCCACCTCGTCAAGTACAACCCGAACGCAACGGGAACTGTCCATGACCTGATTCTCCTCGACAGGTCTACCTACAATCTTCGGGATACCCCAGTTGGAGCGCGTTTCTTTTTCCCGAGGGTGATGAAGTTCGCGGAGCGCTTGAAAGGAGTTGTAAGCGTCTCACACTCGACGGACCGGCAGCTTCGAGCCATGTTCCCTCGCGTTAATTCGAGGGTAATCCACCACTGGACGAGCTACGCGTTTAAGCCCCGTGACAGAAGTGAGGCGCGCCGACAGTTGGGGCTTCCGCTGGAGAAGAAGATTCTCCTGAATGTCAGCATTGACGTAGAGAGGAAGAACATCGACCTCCTTCCGAAGATTGTCAACGCGCTCGACGACTCATTTCTTCTCGTTCGGATTGGGGACAGCCATCGCATTGAATCTCGATTCAAGACGAATCGATTCCGTTGGTCCAAGTGGGTCGACTCGGCCACATATCCCCTGTACTTCAACGCCGCCGATGTGCTTTTGATGCCGACCCGAGCAGAGGGGTTCGGCGTCCCAGTCATTGACGCTCTGAACTCAATGACGCCTGTGGTCGCGTCTAACATTGACGTGTTCCGAGAGATCCTGGGAGAGTCCTACCCGTTCCTGGAGGGCCCGGACGATGTGAGTGGCTGGGTGACGGCGACGCGGACGGCATGGGAGACGGCACAATCGCCGTCCCGTTGTCAGGCTCTCTATGGCGGGTTTCGCGACTACTATCGCCCCGAGAGGGGCCTGAGGGAGCTACTGGCTTTCTACGATGATCTCGATCTCCTGAGGTCCTGACGCACCGACGGTCGGCTCACCTCATTCCCGAGCAAATCTCAGATTGTCCCAATATTGAGGCACAGCTCCCGTACATCGATATCGCCCCTCACCTGTCATTGAACTCGGCGCGGGTTGATAATCCATAGGAGGGGTGCAAGGATCAGGCCAACTTGTATCCCCACAAGAAGACCCTCGCAAGAGGAGACGGCATCCTGTCACGCTTGAAAACTCCGAATCGCCTCGCACCACCTAGGTCCGACGAGGGTTTGCGAATTACCTTCGACTGCACTACCCAACCTAACCACGGCGAGCTTCGAATCGGATTGGCCGTTGCTACGCTCTCATCCCATCCGATCCACGAAGGGCATACGGCCTGGCACGAGGACCGCATCCGCCGTCGATGCGAGAGAGGCCCCAGGGATTGTCGTGCCACGCGGGTAACGATCGCCAGTCTATACCGTCGCAAATCGGCGGTTGATCCTCTCGAATATCTCCGTCCCGAACACCCGTTTGACCGGAGTTCGATTCATCAAGAAGATTCCCAGAAGACTGGCGAACATTACGGGGACGGCCTTGGAAATGGGCATTCGAGATCGAAAATCGTGAGTATATTTCACCGGCAGCTCAGTGATGAGCAGGCCCGACGAGTGCACATGGTACAACATGTCCACCTCGAAAGTACGATTCGTCACGGTTACGCGCCGAAGTATCATTCTGACGACATCAGCCGAGAACAACTTCAGTCCGCACTGAGCATCTTTGACCGGAAGTGACAGGAGGGCCTTGACTAGCGCGTGCCAGACCCAACCCACTGCCCGACGCGAAATGGACTCGGGAATGATTACTACATTGGGGTCCAGCCGCCGCGACGCGATGACGGCAACGGATCCGTTCAGGACCGCGTCAAGCAGCCTCCGGAAATCGCTTGGGGGGACGCTGCCATCCGCGTCCGCGAATCCCACTACCCCGTACTTCGTCTTTCGGAAGCCTTCGAATATCGCTCCACCTCGTCCGAGCTTGTTCGGGTAGGTATAGGCGGTCACTCCCCGTGATGCGAACCTGTCCGCCACAGCGGGTGTCAAGTCGTGACCATCGGAGATCACGATCACTTCGTAGGGAAGTCCAGTGGTTTCCAGGACCCCGATGTAGCCTTCCAGAGTGGGATCGAGTCGATCCTCCTCATTGTAGGCTGGGATTACCAGCGATATACCCCGCATCTCGAGCCCCGCGTCACGATCATCGTCTCTTTGCTTTGCGCACCATCATGGGAAACCGACCCCTATGGGGTCCCGCGGTCCGCCCACCCGTGGTTGCGTTGAGATACTCAGCCGATGCATTAATTAAAGTCACGGGTACAGAAGCTGCCCCTTTTCCCCAGTCACTTACGGGAAGGCGGTTACCTGAGGCCGAGCACGCGTCCTCGGTCCGGTCAGGAACCGGTTGACAGAACGGTCGCTCGTGTCAACCTCTGCAACTGGCGTCTGGTCATGGCTCCGGTGGCTTGTCGGCAGGGGACTTAGCGTCGCTTGTCTTTCGCCGCCAACGGCCGGGTCGCTACGGCCATCCTCACTTTGCTCTCATCCCCATGTGGAAAACCCTGCCTTCCTGTTTCGGCCCATAGTCGCGATTCCGGCGTTCGATTGGAGGATTCCTCTCGCGGACCTTCTCCCGGGCCTTACTTCGTTCGAGTCTCCCCTCGAGACAACGGCTCCGTTACGGAGCCCAAGGGCCACGAGTCGTCCCGCGAGGTGCACTCGACAGGTCGCCCACTGACCTCTTCCGGAAAAAGGGTTATCGGGGGCGGCTATTAGCGGAGACGCCAATGGCCGGACGCAGAGCGTTGATTACCGGCGTTACCGGACAGGATGGTTCATACCTGGCGGAGCTGCTCCTCAAGAAAGGCTACGAAGTCTACGGATTGGTTCGGCGGTTGAGCAGTCCGAACATGTCGAACCTGGAGGGCGTTCGAGCTCAGCTCCACATCCTAGATGGAGACTTGACGGACCAATCTTCTCTCAGTAATGCAGTCAAGTTGGCGGACCCCGACGAGGTCTACAATCTCGCGGCCCAATCCTTTGTGGCGACTTCATTCACCCAGCCGGTCCTGACCGGCGAAGTCACGGGATTAGGCGCTCTGCGTCTGCTCGAAGCGATTCGGTCCCACCGTCTTTCCGTGAAGTTCTATCAAGCCTCCTCCAGCGAGATGTTTGGCCATATCGACCAGGAACCTCAGAACGAGAAGACTCCCTTCCATCCGAGGAGTCCGTACGGGGTCGCGAAGGTCTACGCCTACTGGGCCGGGGTGAACTACCGCGAAGCGTACGGTCTACCGGTGTTCAACGGGATATTGTTCAACCATGAGTCGCCTCGGCGTGGCTTGGAGTTTGTGACACGCAAAATATCGGACGGGGTGGCTCGGATCTCTCTCGGGAAGACCGAATCAATCACGCTCGGGAACCTGGAGGCGCGGCGCGACTGGGGCTTCGCCCCGGACTACGTCGACCTGATGTGGCGAACGTTGCAACAGAGCGAACCCGGGGACTTCGTCGGGGCCACCGGGGAAGCCCATACGGTTCGAGAGTTCCTCCAAGAGGCGTTCCATGTCGCAGGGGTCGAGAGCTGGGAGGACCGCGTCAAGATCGACACGAAGTTCAATCGACCCGCCGAGGTCTACGCCCTGCGCGGCGACGCAACGAAGGCGAAGCGGCTCCTGGGCTGGGAACCTACGGTGCGGTTCAAGGAGCTGGTCCGTCGAATGGTCGAGGCCGATCTCGACCGCCTCTCCAACGGGTCTGCGGCGGCTTGGACGTAACCCGATGTGGCGGGTGCGACCCGCCGCTTATCCAACAATCCCCTGCGATGCGAAAGCCGCCTTGGCGTCCACCGGACAGGCTCCCTCGATCCAGCTCGCGAGTTCGTCCACCATCCGCCTTCCCGAGAAACTCCGGGCGCGAAGAACGCAGGCATCCGGGGAGAGGCCGGTATCGCCCCGCTGCCAGATGTTCGTCGCCTTCGCCACCATCTCGTCGGGAGTGTTCACGAGCCAGCCCGTCGAGTCGTTAACCACGGTGGTCGCCGGGCCTTGCCGTCCATAGGTGAGGACGGGGGTGCCACATGCCATCGACTCGATGGGGACGAGTCCCATCGGCTCACAGGTGAATGGAAAGAGTGTGAACAGAGCGTTGGCGTAGAGGTCGACCAGCCTGCGCTTGCTGACCGAGCCCAGCCACTCGATCGACGTAGTGAACCGTTTCAAGCGGGTTCCTGTCGGGATCTTGCCACCGAACCCCACGACCCGAACGCCGGCGTCCACGAGCGCGCCCAGATCCAACTGCCCGGTCTCCTTGCCCACATAGAGAAGAACGTAATCACGGCGGGGAGACTGAGTCGCAGGTCGGAATTCTGACATGTCTTTCAGAGTGTAAACGACACCCTCGACGGGCACACCACGAAGGCAGTACAGGTCTCGCAGGAACGGGGAGTTGGCCACGATACGCAAGGTTCCCGATTGTATCCGATGGAGGACTTTGCTGTCGAGGGACACCAGGGCTCGTCCTGCGAAGCGGTCTGCCATTCGGGCGTAGAAATTGACGCCGGCCATCCCCCGAATCGTCTGGTCCAGAGGTGTCCCGAGTATCCACCAAAGGTCGCTGGGTGCCGGAACTGTCATGGAGAGGTTCACGGTGTAATCGAACTCGTGCGGAGTCAGGCACGCCGCGGCCTCGCGAGTGTTCCTCTGCATCAACGCCTCCCGGGTCCAGCTCTCTGCCCAGAGCATCGACTCGTTGCCGATTCCTCGGCCTTGAAGCACTCGATTGACGGAGAATCCGCCGGCGCCCGGCAGGATCAACCGACACTTCAACTCAGTCAGAGCCTGGGCACGTTTCGGGTCACAGAAGGGCGTGTAGACCGCGAGTTCGTACCGCGACCCAAGACCCGCCGCGAGCGACTCGAGAATGTCGAACTGCACTGAGGTGGCGCCGCCGATTGGGTCTGCCACGAGAAGAAGTCGCTTCATTGGCAGAGCTACCCATTCGCCGTCCCATTTCACGGGTAGTAGTATTTAATATTGTGTCGTTTGAAACGCACCCCCCCCTCGTGGCCGGCGGAGAAGAAGTGTACGTGCTGAAGTTCGATTGATGGTAGAGCACCCGAGCCCGAACCGAATCGGACTCCAGTCATTGTTGGAGTTCGTCGCGCCCGTTCCCGGAAATCGGCAACAAAGGCACCGCACGCTCGGGTTAACGGGTCTCGGTCAACCGCATTAATCCAAGAGATGTGGATGCGGAGTCGCTTCGGAAGAGGCCCGAGCGCGTGCCCTGCCCCGCACCTTTGGTTAATGTCCCTCGATGCATGAGTTCTGCCGATGGGACACGGTAAGCCGCGAGTGATCTTCGTCTCAACTTACCCTCCCGAACCTTGTGGAATCGGCCACGTTACGCATGAGCTAGTGCAGGCTCTGGGCAGCCTCCGGGATGTCTCGGTAATCGGAAACATCCCCTCGACCGCGGCCGCCGTTGAAGTCACCGTCACCAGAGTGTGGCGCAAGAAGGAATTGCTATATCCGGTCAACGTCCTGAACGGAGTCGACCATGCCTCGGATGGGCCGGACACGATCGTCCACGTACAGCACCACTTCAACCTGTATGGTGGAGCGATCAGCGTTGTCCTCTTCCCGATCATGATCTTGCTGCTCCGGCTTCGTGGGTACCGAGTTGTAGTCCAGTTCCACAGCGTGATCGACCCTCGTGAGCTTGGAGGACTGGATCGGCAAGCCACTGGGGGGTTTCCCTCATGGTTCCTGAACCGAGGCCTGGGACTCTTCTACCGGACCATAGCCCGGCTAGGAGATCGAATCCTGGTTTGGACTCCTTCCATGGCCACCCTCTTGGTGGAGACGTATGGGCTGAAGTCGGATCGAATCTGGATCGTGCCTCATGGCTGGGAGGAGCTGAGGCTCCCTGCGAACGAAGTCGAACCGAGAGCTGCGCTAGGGGTTGGGAGCCAACGGGTCGTCATGTTCTTTGGATTCCTGGACCCGACCAAGGGGTTGCGGGATCTTCTGGAGGGATTCGCACGAGTCCATCGTGAGTTCCCGGACACCCACCTGGTCTTTGCGGGCGCGGTCTCTCCGCACCTCGATAGGGCTGGGGAAGATTTTCTCCGGTCTCTGGAGCAACAGGTCGTCGGTCTCGGTCTTACGGACGCGGTGACGTTTACCGGGTACATTGACGAGGGACGTCTCGAACAGATCTTGTCTGCGGCGAATGTGTTCGTGCTTCCGTACACGATGCTCGCGAGCCACGGCGGCAGCGCTTCGCTCAGCCGAGTGGCGGGACTCGGGAAGCCACTAGTCGTTTCCCGGATCTCCCGTTTTGCAGATGAGATCGTAGACGGCGAAACCGGACTACTGGTAACTCCTGGAAGACCGGAGGAGATCGCAGCCGCACTCCACCGGATCCTGAGCGATTCCGCCTTGGCCACTCGGCTCGGGGATAACCTGCGAAAGCTCGCGAAGGATCGGTCGTGGCGGAGGTCGGCCGAGCTTCTCGACCAGAAGCTCTATCCATCCTTGTCGGACGCACCCTCGAACTGACGGGAGACAGGCGACGGTTCGTTCCGGCTCAGCCCCGTGCCCAGTCTCACGAACGAGGGGACGACCTGGGTCGACCTTCGGAGGACTGGGTTCAGGTCACCTGAACGGGCTGTAGCGACTCCGAAAGCTGAACTCCTCCGAAATCGACACCGGCGAACACGGACCCGCTTAGACCGGACACCTCTAGGAAACCGGGGTAACGGACCGTGAGATTCCATTCGACCAGAGTCCAGTTCGTCCCCAGTTGTCTCGGAGAGAACCACCCCGCCCCTAAGACCATTGGGCCAGGGTCGAGCGTCACACGTAGTTCGACGGAGTTCCCCCCAGAACCGGCGGCTCGGAGCCACATGCCGAACTCGTAGACTCCTGGCTGGACGCCTACTTCGGGCCCCGACCACAAGCTGGCATTCGTCGCCTTGTCGGGAGCAACGTAGGCGCCGAAGGGAGTCTGGCCACTGGGGACCAGGGTGGCATGAGTGAGGGAGAACGAACTTGGTGCCAGGTTCTGGTCGATGGGAGTGAACACAACGGGGGTTCCGGTGTAACCGGCCTGGAGGAGGATGACCCCGTTCGATGAAGCGAGGACGCCGTATGCTCCCGACACGTTCTCGATTTCCTGGCTCCAAGGTGGGTTCGTCGCGGGCGGCGGGAGGTAGGTCATGAACCAGAAGCTCGTGGTGTCGAAGAAGATGTACGAGACACCGGGGACGATGTAGGGGTAGGCATCGGCTCGGTCCGCGAACTGGGGGAATAGGTCCGGTTCGGCCGAGATCGAAGTCGTTGATGGGACCAGTTGAGCGACCTGGTCCAATAGATGGGTATGCGCGTCCGGAGTGCGAGTAACCTTCTCCCAGTTACCGCTTGCCGGAGAAAGGGGACTCCAGGAGACCTGACTGAACGCGAATACCAGTGCGAGACCGCACACCAGGGTGACCTGGAGTGCAGACCGCCGTCCGCCCCGGAAGGCCGATCTCCACCCACGTTTGGATCGCCCTTGGTCCGCCGGCTGCGCGGGTGGCGCCGATGTCCTAGATTCGCGAAGCCGACCGAGGTATCGGTTGACGAGCGTGTAGCCCGAAGCGGTCGCCGGCAGGAGGAACGGAAAACTGAGGAACGTGTACTGGTTTCCCGCCGGCACATCGTAGCCGGAGATCGACGAAAGGAGCGCGATCCCAATCCAGGGGAGCGCGGGGAGAATCTGGCGCGGCCGGAGGACCCAGAGAACCAAGCCCGCCAGAAGCATCACCTCGAGGTAGACAATCTTTGAGTGACCGTGGGTGGTCAATGCTTGGCCGAGCAGGCTGGGATTGAACAGGTTCAGGAAGATTTGCGACAGGCTGTTTCCCAGGACCCCGCCTTGGGACAGCGGGGGAGTTCCGGGGGAGATGATTTTCGGGATTGTGAACCAGATCGGGGTCAAGACGGCGCAGATTCCCAGCACCAAGAGCGGGAGGAACACCATCCACCGGAGGTAGGTTCGGTCGACCGGCGAATGTTTGACCTTCCAGGACCACAGGCCCTCGAGCAGGAACATCAACGCGACCGCGCCCAGGATGATTGGTGTGACCTCGATCACGCTGAGGAACGCCGCGGCGGAGATCGCCAACAACCTCGGCTTTCGGGTCTCCCATGCGTACCATACGGTGAGCCCGAAGAGGGGGACGAACGCCTCCGCGTGGAAGTCGTAGAACAGACCACCGAGGAGGGGAGCTGAGAACAGATAAGCCACTGCGATAGCCAGGGCCGCCCGAGGGGAGGCGCGGCGCGCGGCGAGCAGGTAGAGCGGAAGCGAAGACGCGCATACCGCCAGGCTTTGGATGGTGAACAGGGTCAACGCGCCTGGGAGGATCCTGTAGATGGGTACCAGAGCGAACAGGAACGGGACGAAGTGGACACCCATGAGGCTGCCATTGGCGTTCCAGGAGAGCTCCGCGGTGTAGTAGAGGAACCTCCCCTGAAAGGCGGTCGTCCAGAGCGCCTGCATGTTGATGCCTAGGTCCCACGCGTTGGTCTGGTAGGTCAGGTACCGTTGGTCGGAGACAAAGATTGTAAACACCACGTAGACAACCCACACCGCAGCCAGAACCCGCGCCTCCCAACGCCAGTCGCCGATCCGTCGGATGACCGAATGAGCGAAGTCCCGGAACCAAGGAAAAGCGTGGGGTCCTGGCCGAACCGGCTCGGCCCGGCCGCAGCACCCGCGGTCACGGCCCCGCCGCTCGAGCCCGATCCTGAAGTGCAGGGCAGGAGCGGATCCGGAGGATGACTACGTGCCAGCCTTTCGGAAATCTCCGCATACCGACAGACAACGACCCGTTATGCCGACGAGGCGGAGCGCTTGACTCCCCTCGGCAGCGTGACGAGCTATCCGTCGGGACGGCTTCGTATAAATCCTTCTCTCCTGGGCTTTCGGGGTGGTGCCGAATCTCGATAGGCAGGTTGACCTCCAATCGGTTCTACGGACCTCTATTAAGGGCCCCCTTACCTCACGCGGGCGGGACCACGTCTTCCGGATTCCGGCGCTGCCGATCCGCAAACGCCGACCGGCTCCGGATGGGTGGCGTAGGCTCGGAAATCCTGGGGGGTGGTTGAGGCGAAGCGGGAGCGGATTGAGGTCCGTGTCCATGGCACAGTCCAAGGCGTCGGCTTCCGGCCGTTCGTCTACCGCCTCGCCAGAGAACTCGGACTTGCCGGTTGGGTGCTGAACGATACGGAAGGCGTCCTGATCCAAGCCGAGGGGGGTCGGGAGGTGCTTGAACTGTTCCTTCGTCGCCTGACCGCCGAGGCGCCGCCGCTCTCCTCGGTGGAAGCGGTCGAGTCGAAGCCCGTCCCCTGCTCCAATGAAGAAAGCTTCCGGGTGCTGGCCAGCCCCCCTGCCGGCTCGCGCCAGACGGTCGTGCCCCCCGACGTGGGGACCTGCGCCGATTGCCTCCAGGAGATGTGGGATCCGACCGACCGGCGGTACCGCTACCCGTTCCTGAACTGCACGAACTGCGGCCCCCGGTACTCGATCATCGAAGGCCTTCCGTACGACCGTCCCCGGACCTCGATGAAGCAGTTCGAGATGTGTCCGGCGTGTGACGCGGAGTATCGCGACCCGGGCAACCGACGCTTCCACGCGCAGCCGACGGCCTGCCCGACGTGCGGTCCGAGCCTTACCTTCGAAGCGTCGGACGGAGTCGCTCTCACCACCAAAGGGCGAGTGATCGAGGAAGCGACGCGGTGGCTGAAAGAAGGAAGGATCCTCGCCCTGAAGGGGATCGGGGGGTTCCAGCTTCTCGCCGACGCCACGAACGAAGAGGCCGTCCACCGGCTTCGGGCCCGCAAGCAACGTGGACGGAAGCCGTTCGCCGTCATGTTCCCGACCCGCGCGGCGGCAGAATCGGTCGTGGAAGTGGACCCCCTCGCGAAGAGCGTTCTCGAGTCGCCGGCGAGCCCGATCGTGCTCCTGAACGGACGCCCAGAGTCGACGACGCTGGCCCTTTCGGTGGCCCCCCAGAACCCGAGGGTGGGCGTGATGCTACCGTACTCTCCCCTCCACCATCTCCTGCTCCACGAGGTGGCTTTGCCGCTCGTGGCGACCAGCGGCAACCTGTCGGACGAACCGATCTGCTTCGACAACGACGAGGCCCGCGAACGGCTAAAGAGCCTGGCCGATGGGTTCGTCGTTCACAACCGTCCAATCGT
Organism: uncultured Thermoplasmata archaeon; assembly: GCA_963735185.1. Taxonomy (GTDB): domain Archaea; phylum Thermoplasmatota; class Thermoplasmata; order Lutacidiplasmatales; family UBA184; genus Lutacidiplasma. The sequence continues at coordinate 476,185 of CAVTJV010000007.1, read as the reverse complement.
ACGGCCGGTCGATGATTCGGTGACCCAGATCCTTCGAGGACGGTTACAGATCCTCCGTCGCGCACGCGGATACGCTCCCCTGGCCATCTCCGCCGGCCGCCATATGCCCGCGACGCTCGGGGTCGGTCCCCAGCTCAAGAGCACGATCGCGGTCTCGCTCGGAGACCGGGTCATCGTCAGCCAGCACCTCGGCGACCTCGACAACGCCGAGACGTACGCCGCCTTCCGAAGGGCGGTCGACGACCTTCGACGCTTCTACGATTGGTCCCCTGAGCTTGTCGCGCACGACATGCATCCGGAGTACCTCTCGACCCGCTATGCCCTCGAGCTCGGCCTGCCCACCGTAGCGGTCCAGCACCATTACGCGCATGTTCTCTCCTGCCTCGTGGATGCCGAGGTCGAGCCGCCGGTCCTCGGTGTCGCCTGGGACGGGACCGGTTACGGGACCGATGGCACCATCTGGGGCGGCGAATTCCTCCGGGTCGACGCGAACGACTTCCAGCGCGTGGGCCACCTCAGGACCTTTCCTTTGGCCGGAGGGGACACTGCCGTCCGGGAACCCCGCCGCTCCGCGGCAGGTGTTCTCTTCGAACTGGGAGGAGAACGCGCGCTCGAAGAGGGCGGGCTCGCCCTGGCCCCGTTCGACCGAATCGAGGGGCCGGTCGTCCGGGCAATGCTCCAGCGGTCGCTCCAGGTCGTTCGCACCAGCAGCGCAGGACGTCTCTTCGACGCTGTCGCTTCGCTCCTGGGCCTGGTCCAGCGGAGCGACTTCGAGGGGGAAGCGGCGATGGCGCTCGAGTTCGCCGCCGGAGAAGTCCTACCCGACTCCCCCGAAGCGGCTCCCTACCCGTACGGGGTGACCCGGGGCAACGGTGCGTTCGTCCTAGACTGGGGCCCTATGGTCGAAGCGCTCTTCGCCGAGCGAACGAACGTTCGGCGGGCGGCCGCGCGTTTCCACGCGACGCTCGCGGTTGGTATCGCCGACATCGCCCGGAGAGTCGGAGAGCCGCGAGTCGTACTGACGGGAGGGTGCTTCCAGAACCGTCTCTTGACCGAACTAACCTTGGACCGGCTGTCAGAAGCCGGGTTGGAATCGGTCTGGCACTCCCGCATCCCTCCGAACGACGGGGGAATCTCCGTGGGTCAAGTCTGGGCGGCCGCGCGAGTTAAGACCCCCGCCCACTTTGGTACACCGTCTTCGGTGCCGAAGTAGACCGGAGGGAACGATGTGCTTAGCAATCCCCGGACGCGTTGAGAGCATCGACCCCGCCGACCCGACCCTGAAGATGGCCCGGGTCCGGTTCGGAGGGATCGTCAAGCAGGTCAGCCTCGCGTACACGCCCGAGGCCGTGGTCGGGGACTACGTCATCGTCCACGTCGGGTTCGCCATCAGCCGCCTCAACGAGGAGGAGGCGGAGCGGGTCTTCGAGTACGCCCGGCAGATCGGGGAGCTCGAGCAGCTCAAGGACGGTTCGCCTGGCGGGAGCGCTCCCGTCCGATGAAATACCTGGACGAGTACCGCGACGCGGCGACGGCGCGGACATACGCCGACGCGATCGCCCGGGTGACCACCCGCCCGTGGACGATCATGGAGGTCTGCGGAGGACAGACCCATGCGATCGTCCGGTTCGGGATCGATACGCTCCTCCCGCCCCAGATCTCCCTCCTGCACGGGCCCGGCTGCCCGGTCTGCGTCACCCCTCTCGAGGTTCTCGACCAGGCCGTTTCGATCGCCGCGCGGCCCAACGTCATCTTCTGCTCCTTCGGGGACATGTTGCGCGTCCCCGGTTCCACGAGCGACCTCTTCCAGGTGAAGTCGAACGGGGGCGACGTCCGGATCGTCTACTCTCCGGTCGACGCCGTCCAGATCGCTCGGGAGAACCCCCAGAAGGAGGTCGTCTTCCTCGCCGTGGGGTTCGAGACGACGGCTCCTGCCAACGCCATGGCGGTCCACCGCGCCAAGGAGGAGGGGATATCGAACTTCTCGGTCCTCGTCTCGCACGTCCTCGTCCCGCCCGCGATGGAGGCGATCCTGAGCTCCCGGCACAACCGAGTGCAAGGATTCCTCGCCGCAGGCCACGTCTGCACCGTGATGGGCTACACGGAGTACGAACCGCTCGCCCGTCGCTACCACGTCCCGATCGTCGTGACCGGCTTCGAGCCGCTCGACATCCTGCAGGGCGTCTACCTGTGCGTCCGCCAGCTCGAGGAGGGACGGGCGGAGGTCGAGAACCAGTATTCCCGCTCCGTAGTGCGGGAGGGGAACCAACCGGCCCAGGAGCTGATCCGGGAGGTGTTCACGGTCGTGCCGCGGAAGTGGCGGGGGATCGGGGAGATCCCCGCGAGCGGGCTTGGATTGGCTCCTCCGTACGCAGCGTTCGACGCGGCGAAGCGGTTCCAGGTCGATTCTCAGCGCGCGGAGGAGAACCCGGAGTGCATCTCGGGGCTCGTTCTCCAAGGGATCAAGAAGCCGCAGGAGTGCCCCGCGTTCGGGACGAAGTGCACACCGATGCATCCCCTCGGGGCGACGATGGTCTCCTCGGAGGGAGCCTGCGCCGCCTACTACAAGTACCGACGTCACGAGCCAAGCGAGCCTTCCCCATCGGTCGCAGTCGGAGGCGCCGCGCCATGATCGAGGAGTTCGTCATGCAGTGCCCGATCCCGCTCGACGACAATCCCACTGTCCAGATGGGCCACGGGGGCGGGGGCCGGATGACCCGCGACCTCGTGGAGAAGATCTTCCTTCCCGCGTTCTCGAACGACCTGCTCGCTCCCTTGCACGACGGAGCGATCCTGCCGCCGGTCGGTGGGAGGCTCGCCTTCACGACCGATTCGTTCGTGGTACGGCCGCTCTTCTTCCGGGGAGGGGACCTGGGCACCCTCGCCGTGAACGGGACGGTGAACGACCTCGCGATGTGCGGCGCCCGTCCGCTCTATCTCAGCGCCGGGTTCATTCTCGAAGAGGGGCTCCCGATCAAGGACCTCTGGCGGATCGTCCGTTCGATGGCGGACTCCGCCGCCGCCGCCAAGGTCCGGGTCGTGACCGGCGACACCAAGGTCGTCGACAAGGGCCACGGAGACGGGATCTTCATCAACACCGCCGGGGTCGGCGTCATCGAGACGCCCCTGACCATCGGGCCGATGAGCGTACGGCCCGGCGACCTCATCCTCCTGAACGGCGACATCGGACGCCACGGGATCGCCGTGATGGCCGAGCGGGAAGGGCTCGAGTTCGAGTCCGACATCTCGAGCGACTGCGCCCCGCTGTTCGAGCCGGTCCGGGCGCTGCTCGAGGGCGGCGTCGAGGTCCACTGCTTGCGCGACCTGACCCGCGGCGGCCTCGCGAGCGCGCTCATCGAGATCAGCGAGTCGGCAGGCCTTCCGATGCGGATCGAGGAAGAGGCGGTGAGCGTTCAGGACGGCGTCCGGGGAGCGTGCGAGATCCTCGGACTCGAACCGTTCTCGGTCGCGAACGAGGGTCGGTTCATTGCCTTCGTTCCCGCCGTCGAAGCGGAGAGGGCTCGGGGGCTGCTCGGTCCAGCCGCCGCCGTCATCGGCAAGGTCGACCCGCCCGGGAGCCAGCCGCCTCTCGTCCGGGTCCGAACGTCGCTCGGCACGAGCCGCATCCTGGACCTCCCGAGCGGGGAACAACTACCACGGATCTGCTAGCGCGGGGTTCATCGCGGTGGGTCGGCGGACGACCCTCGGGCCGCGGCGGCGGACGAGCTTACCGAGTGTAGGTGAGCCAGGGCTCGTACTCGGGAGCCTTCCCGTGGATCGCGGCCTCGTAGCGAAGCCGCAGCCGCTTCGAGATGGGGTAGGTTCCCGTCCCGATAGGGCGTCCGTCGACCTCGCGGATCGGCATCACGCCGGCGGCCGTCCCCGTGTAGAACAGCTCGTCGGACGTGAACAGCTCCTCCCGGGTGAAATCCGTTCGCTGGAAGGTGAGGTGCTCATCCTTGAGGAAGCGGATGACGCTGTCGCGCGTGATCCCGCGCAGGATCCCCGAGCTCGCGGGCGGTGTGCTGACCACGTCCTTCATCACGCGGAAGATGTTCTCGCCGGGTCCCTCGGCGACCATCCCGGCGGCGTTGAGCAGGATCGCCTCGTCGTACCCGCTCGAGACTGCCTGCATCTTCGCGAGGGCGGAGTTCGCGTAGTTGGCCGCGCACTTCGCCTGCGGAGGGAGAGAGCGCGAGTCCATCCGCATCCAGCTGGAGACGGTCGCGCGGATCCCGGTATCGCTGGCATCGCCAAGGTAGGCGCCCCACACCCAGTTCGCGACCGCGACCTGGACGGGGCTCTTCGTCGGGTCGAGTCCCATCTCACCGTATCCCGAGAACGCGATCGGGCGGAGGTACGTTTCGGGAACCCCATTCGCCCGCACGACGTCGATGCAGGCCTGGTCGAGCTCCGCGCGGCTGTAGGGGAGCTTCATCCGGTAGATCTTCGCGCTGTTGTAGAACCGGTCCATGTGTTCTGGTAGACGGAAGATCGCGGGTCCCTTCGGGGTGTCGTGGCACCGGATCCCCTCGAAGATGGAGTACCCGTAGTGGAGTCCGTGAGTGAGAACATGGACCTGAGCAGCGTCCCAGTCCACTAGCCGGCCGTCGAGCCAGATCTTCTTCAGGGGGCGAATCCCGACCATGGAAAATCGGACGCGCAGACCCCGAATTAACTGAGCGTCAACCCGGGCTCACCCGTTCCTCATTAAGTATGCTCCAGCTAGATGAAATCGCGATTGCTCATGATCGAAATTCGCTTCCACGGTCGGGGTGGCCAAGGCGCCGTCCTCGCCTCGGAAATGCTCTCTCAGGCCGCCTTCATCGACGGCAAGGTTCCCCAGAGCTTTCCGTTCTTCGGGGTGGAGCGCCGGGGCGCCCCGGTCACGGCGTACTTCCGGGTCGACGACCACCTGATGCAGATCCGCACCTCCATCACGAAGCCCGATATCGTGGTCGTCCTCGACGCGGGCCTTCTCAAGGTGGTCCCGGTCGCCGACGGTCTCCGACCGGGTGGGCTGATCCTCGTGAACTCCCGCCGGCCCCCGGCAGAGATCCCGGCACCTCCGGGCGCCCGACGGGCGACCGTCGACGCTTCCCGGATCGCGCTCGCGCACGGCTTGGGTGCGAAGACGATGCCGGTCGTGAACACCGTCATGCTCGGCGCCCTCGCCCGGGCGAGCGGCGTCGTGTCGCTCGAGGCACTTTCCGCCGCGATCGAAAAGTACGCTCCCGCGAAACCGGCCCAGAACCGGGATGCTGCTATCGAGGGGTACGGCTCGGTCCGGGTGATCGACGCCACCTCGGCCTCGATCCCTCCGCCCCCGAGGGTGGCCCACCCCCTCCCGCCCCTTCCCGAGGGTCCGATCGCGACCACGCCGACCACCATCATCCACACCTCGTCCTGGCGCACGTTGACCCCGGTGATCCACCTCGAACACTGCACGAAGTGCAACTTCTGCTGGAAATTCTGTCCCGACGATGCCATCGGGTTCGACGAGCAGGGGTTCCCGGTGATCAAGCTCGACTACTGCAAGGGATGCGGGATCTGCGCGGAGGAATGCCCGCCGAAGACGATCGAGATGATCTCGGAGGACTGAAGGGAGGTTCACATGCCGAAGATGGTCCTTTCGGGAAACGGGGCCCAGGCTCACGCCGCCCGCCTCGCGCGTGTCCAGGTCGTCTCGGCCTACCCGATCACCCCTCAAACCTCGATCGTCGAGAAGATCGCCGACATGGTCGCAACCGGGACGCTCAAGGCCGAGTTCGTCCAGGTCGAGTCTGAGCACAGTGCCCTCCAGGTCGTCGTCAGCGCCTCGGGGATGGGCGCACGGACCTACACGGCCACCTCGAGCCACGGGCTCCTCCTCATGCACGAGCTCGTGCACTGGGCCTCGGGCGCCCGGGACCCGATCGTCATGGGCGTCGTCAACCGCGCGGTCGGCCCACCGTGGAACATCGGCTCCGACCACACCGACACGATGAGCCAGCGGGACACCGGTTGGGTCCAGTTCTACGCGGAGAGCAACCAGGAGGTCCTTGACACGGTCCTTCAAGCGTTCCGGCTCGCCGAGCACCCGGATGTCCGGCTGCCGGTGATGGTGACCGAGGACGCGTTCTATCTATCGCATACTCTCGAGCCGGTGGACGTTCCGGACCAGGAGGTCGTCGACGCGTTCCTTCCCCCTCGAGAGTCTCATGCCATCCTCCACCCGGGCACCTCAGCCCGGCTCGGGTCGTTCACGGGGCCGGACCGGTACGTGGACTTCCGCTTCGAAGTGGCGAAAGCGATGGAGCGGGTGCCGGCGACCCTGCGCCTCGTCGAGGAGGAGTACCAGAAGGCCACCGACCGCCACCACGGCGGCCCGGTCCCCACCTACAAGGTCGATGACGCGGACGCGGTCCTGATCACGATGGGCACTTCCACCACGACGGCCCGGACCGTCGTCGACGACCTGCGGGCGGAAGGCAAGAAGGTCGGGCTCGCGAAGCTCCGTCTGTTCCGACCGTTCCCCAACGAGGAGATCCGGGCCCTCGGGGCCATGGTCGACCGGCTCGGAGTCGCCGACCGTTCCTACACGTTCGGTCCGATGGGTGCGGCCGCCACCGAGGTCTCCGCCGCTCTCTACCCGTCCTCGCACCGCCCGTCTGTGACCGGCTTCTATGCCGGGATCGGAGGGCGTGATGTTACGCCCCACGTGGTCAAACGGATGTACGACACGCTTCTCTCAGGGGCCGTGCCCGAGGTCCATTGGGAGGATATCGAAGAGGAGGTGTCGGTCGATGGCTAAACTTACCATACCGGCCCAGGAGCTGATGTTCTCCGGACACTCGGCGTGCCCCGGCTGCGGTGCGGCGCTCGCGATGCGCCTCCTGCTGAAGGGCCTCGGTCCTCGGACCGTCGTCTCGGTTCCGGCGTGCTGCTGGACGGTCATTGCCACCCCGTACCCGACCACCGCGCTGGGGGTCGCCATGATGGACAACCCGATCGAGGCGACCGGTGCATCCATCTCCGGGATCCGTGCGGCGCTCGATGCCATGGGCCAGAAGGACGTCACGGTCGTCGGCTTCGCGGGGGACGGCGGGACCGCCGACATCGGGATCCAGGCGCTGAGCGGCATGCTCGAGCGCCGGACCAACGCGATCTACGTGATGTACGACAACGAGGCGTACATGAACACCGGTGTCCAGCGGAGCGGGGAGACCCCCCTCGGCGCGTGGACGACCACCACCCCGGTCGAGGGCCACGAACACGGGAAGATCGAAGCAAAGAAGGACATGATGGCGATCGTGCTCGCGCACCACCCGATCTACGCCGCGACGCTCAACCCGAGCTTCCCGGAGGACTTCGAGCGGAAAGTCGAGAAGGCGAAGGCGATGACGGGCCCGAGGTTCTTCCACATCTTCGCCCCCTGCTCCACGGGGTGGCGGTTCGACGCCCAGAAGACTATCGCCATCGGCCGTATCGCGACCGACACCGGCGTCTTCCCGCTCTACGAGGTGGAGAACGGCCGCTACCACATCACCCGAAAGACCGGGACCCTGAAGCCGGTCGAGGAGTACCTCCACGCGCAGGGCCGGTTCCGACACTTGACCCCGACGAACATCGCCGCGGTGGGCGCGCAGGTCCAGGACAGTTGGGAGCGCCTCCTCGCGTTCGAGCGCGAGTCGCTGGCCGCCCCCACACCGACCCCCCCGCCGACGGAAGCCCCCAGCGGGACGCCCGCGCCTCCACGAGGGCCTAAATAGACCCCCTTCCTCGACCTCGCCGCAGCGGGGTAGGGTAGTCAGGAAAGCGGCCGGCGTCCCGCCGACCGTCCTGAAATCCCGACGGGCTCATAACCCGTAGATCCATGGTTCAAATCCATGCCCCGCTATCCGGCCCTGGACTTACACCGGGACGTTGGTCGTTAGGGTCGATGACCTGTCACGGGTAGCGCCGGACCGGCATCCGCCCAGAACCCGCTTCTTACGCAACATCAGGTTTAAGTCGCCTCTTTCACCACCGCAACCCATGAACCCGCCTGCCCCGAGCACGATCCCGGCGAGGTTTCCTACGACCAACCCACGGAAACCCCCCTCGAAAGCCTTCGCCCGGAGCGTCTCCCCGGAGGATGCGCCGACGCAGTGCGCCGTCTGCTCGCAGCCCCTGAGCGTGGGCGAGCGGATGTTCTATTTCCTCGAGGGCGGGGGGGAGTTCCCCCTCTGCCGGGCCTGCATCGCCCGGGAGCAGTCGGAGGGCGCTCCGGGAGGCGACCGGTCACATGCACTCGGCTCGTCGAAGAACGTCCAGTACCCGGATCCTGGAGCTGCCGACGGGAGTGCGGGGAACCCAGAATTCCTGACCGAAGTGGTCCGTTCCTTCCTGCTGGAGGAGCTCGACCGGTTTGACCATACCCTCGACCGGGTCCCCGAGACCCATCCGGACCTGCCGGTCGCCCGAGGTCTCGAGGAAGAGGCGCGACAACAACTGTCCAGCGGGCGACTCGCCGATGCGGTCGCCTCGCTCCGCGACGTTCGTCGCATTCTCGTTGCCTTCGAGCGGGCTCGCAAGCGCACCCCTCTCTCGGCACCCTGGGACGAGAGCGTCGAAGCGCTGTTCGACCGGGTCATGGCGCGAGCCCGGGCCATGACCCGCGTGAATCCACCCTCTCCCGAGGAGGGCGCCAGTATGATCCCCGACTCGATGCAAAGCCCCGCGAACACCAACGGCACCCCCTCGTAGAGGCCCCATGTCGGGCGGACCCCCGGTGATCCGGCTCGCTCCACACCCACCCTTCTCCCCGGAGCGCGACCTCCTGTGAACTCGCTGTTCCTCCAGATCGTGATGGCCTGGGAGCTCGCCGCCGTCGCGGTCACGCTCATCCTCAGCGCCTACCTGATCTCGAACCTTCTCGCGTCGATCGTCCTCCCGCCGCCCGAGCGCCGGTACCGGAGCCATCCGACCTTTCCGATGGTGAGCGTCGTGCTCCCCGTCTACAACGAGCCAGAAGCGATCGTTCGGGCGAGCATCGCGTCTTGGAAGGCCGTCCGGTATCCCGCGTTCGAGATCATCCTCGCGGACGACTCGACCGAGCCAATCGTCCTGGACGACCCCACGGTCCGGGTGATCCGTCGGACGAATCGAGAGGGGTTCAAGGGCGGGGCGCTGCGCAACGTCTTCGAGCAGCTCGACCCGCGGTCCGAATGGATGGTCATCTTCGACGCCGACTTCCTCGTGGACCCCGACGTCCTGGTGCGATTCACCGAGCACTACGCCCCGGGCGTCGGCGCGGTCCAGGGGTTCCAGGCGATGGGCCGCAACGACCCTCCCCGGTACCTGACCCGGTTCTCGGAGTCATACCACGTGGTGGCCAATTCGTTGCTGGCCGGCCGCCAGCGACTGGGCGGGTTCGTCGGGGTCCAGGGCACCGTCGAAGCGTACCGGGTCGAGGCGATCCGGTCGATCGGGGGGATCGCGCCCTACGTCACGGCCAACGAGGACCTCGACACGACGTTCCGGCTCCGCAAGGCCGGCTGGAAGATCATCTACGACCCCCGGATCGTGGGGCGAGGCATCGCTCCGGAGCGGTATCGGGTCTTCTTCATCCAGAACACCCGATGGACCTCCACCACCGTCCGGGAGTACCGCCGCCACTGGGGGTCGTTCCTTCGCTCCCGCTCCGTCTCGTGGGTCGAGAAGTTCGACTCCGGGCTGTTCCTGTTGACCTGGACCAACTCCCTAGTGGTCACGCCCACGCTCGTCTTCCTGCCGTGGGCGCTGCTTAGCCTCCACCTGATCCCGCTCTGGCTCTCCGTGCTCATCACCCTCCTCCCGATCTGTCTCTTCACGCTACCGGTGCTGACGGGGGCGTCAGCCCGTCTCGGTCTCACCGGCTGGATGGGGTACTACATCCTGCTCGTACCCGGATACTTCGTGATGTTCCGAGCGGCCCTCTTGGGCCTCTTCACCGAGCCCGGCTTCGTGCGGACCCTGAAGACGACCGCCCCCGCTCCGAAGTCGTGGGCGGAGGCGAGGCGTGTCGGTACACCGCTGCCGTTCGGTGCCGCCTCCGATAGGATCTCCACCGCGAACCTCCAACGAGTCGTGTGCGGGCGCTGTGGCGCCCCCCTCACCCACCGTGAGGTGCTGTTCTACGCAGTGGGGGCCCTTGACGTTCGTGACGTGGCGTGCCGGAAGTGCCTCGGGGTCACCGAGCGACCTCAGTTCCGCGGCGTGATGGCCGCCACGTAGCCGGCTCGCGGACTATCGAGAGGTCGACGCCCGCGCGGTGGTGGCTCCCGGCGGGGAATAGCGGGCAGTGAAGGAGAGGCTGCCGAAGATGCCCTGGTCGCGGGGTGAGTACAGCAAGAAGGTGTAGTTCGTCTGAGTGGACTGGAACGCGCACACCCCCTCCGCGCCCGTCACGATGCACCCGGGTTGGCCGATCTACGCCGGGCATCCCTGCCGGGGGCAGGTGAGGTTCTCCGCAGTCGCCGGTCCCGCGCAGGTCGAGTTCTGGGGCGGTGCGGGGGTCCAGACCGTGAACGTGACGTTGCCCTCGCCTCCCCCCACCCATTGCGCGTCCACGCTGATGTTCCATCGAACGGTCACGTTGGAACAGAGAGGGAACGAGAGCTGCATCGACGGCGCGTTCCCGGGGCCTCCAAGGGCGCTCAACGCGTACGGCCCCTGCGTGCCGCCCGACGACGTGGCGCGTGGGGGTAGGGCGGCCACGACCCCCGCCACAGTGACAACGACCACCAAGATGCCCACGCCGATCCATTTCCGGCGCGGCCTCCGACCAGCGGAAGGAGCTGGGCCATCGAGGAGAGAGGCGAGGCTCATCGGGGTCTATCGACGTTCTCCCCTCTCCTGCGCCCTCGCATAACGGAGTCGGAAAGGGTGAGACCCCGGACGGGCCGGCCGAGGGGGGGTGGTCCAGGCATGAACCCGGACTTCGGGGGCCCTCGGTCTAGAACTTCGGCGGCCGTTTCTCCAGGAACGCCTGGATCCCCTCGCGGTAATCCTTCCCGAAGTAGACGTCCCGTCGCAAGCTCTGGAGGTACTGGTACGTTGCCGGGTTGATCGCCACGGCCTCGCTCAGCACCCGGATTGCTTCCTTGGAGGCCGCGATCGACGCCGCCGACCGGGTCACGATCGTGTTTGCGGTGCCGTAGACCACGCGCTCCAGTTCCGCCGCCGGGACGACCGCGTTCACGAGGCCGGCCCGTTCCGCCCGGGCGGCCGAGATCGGTTCCGCGGTGAAGACCATCTCCTTCACGATCCCGATCGGTAACCGGTTCATGAACGTCAGGAACCCGCCGGCGTTGTACGGCAATCCGAGCTTGGCCGGTGTGAGGGCGAACGCACAGGTCTCGTCCCCGAACACGAGGTCGCAGTTCATCACGAGGTCGCTCGCGCCGCCGAACACCGTCCCGTGGATCATCGCGATCACCGGCGCCGGGAACTGCTTCACGGCGCGCAGCATGTGCTCGAACGGGTCCGTGTACGGGAGCGGGTCCACGTCCGCCTTCGGCAGCTCCGACACGTCGACGCCCGCGGACCAGACCTTCTCGTTCCTCGCCGTCCGAAGGACCACCACCCGGGCGCCCTCGGACCGGAACTCTGCCAGCGCTCCGACCACTTCCCCGATCAACTCGCTTCCCAGCGCGTTGCGCTTCTCGTAGTGGTCCAACGCGATCGTCCCGATCGTGCCCTCGAGCTTCTTCTGTATCAGCGCCATGTTCGTTTCCTTGCCTCAGCCTACTCTCGGTCCCTCACTGTCCGGGGCTGCGATGGGCTCCGAACTGATGCCGGCGTTATAGCCCTTCGACCCGGCGCTTTCACTCCGATGGGCCCAACACGGGCCATCGGACCCACGTTGGGTTGGCCGTCCGGCCTGGGACGGCCCTCGTCCCGGTATGCCTACGGGCTCGCGGAGTCCCCGGTCTTTCCCTTAGGCGCGCGACGGCGTTTGGGCTTCTTTTCAACGGGTGGGGCCGACGGGGCTTCCTCCGGGGGAGGAGGCGGTGGCGCGGGGGCGGTCATCTCCGCGGGGAGCGGAGGCGATTCCGCGGGAGGAGACGGGGGCGGCACGCGAGGGAATGCCCCCGACGGAGGTGTCCAAGATGGATGCGGGGCTACTTCGGGTTCGGGGGGAGGCGGCGGTGGGGCCGCGGGAGCGGCCTGAGGAGGAGGCGGCGGTGGAGGCGGGGGGGATGGAGCCGCCGAAGCCTGCACGGGCGTCGGAGCGGGTGCGACCACCGGTGCGGCGGGAGGTGCCGTCGCGGGCGGGGCGGACTGCGCCGGGTGAGCCGCGTGATGCGCCGGAGGGGAAGACGGACGGGGCGTGATCGGCGTGAACTCCCCCGGCTTCCAGGTATGGGGCATCCGCAGGATCGACGGGTCCTTCAGGAAGAGGTCGGCGTGACCACAGGCCCGACATATCCGGGTCCCGAGCGACAGCTCGCCCCGGGAGCGCAGGGAGAGGGACCCTCCCCCTAGGCCACCGGTCTTGAGGTCGTTCGCCCAGACGAAGTCCGTGCCACCACAGTTACTGCAAACGGGAGCCAATGGAGCCACCCTACGTTCGTCTTCAGGTGGGCCACCCGTAAAAACGGTTGCGTAGGCCGTCCGGACGCCGAACCGGACAATAGGGACTCGTGTCTCGGAAGTTCCAAGTACCTTTCCGCCCGTCCGCCGCTCGTATGCCGTCGCCGCGGTTTGCCCGCATCATGGTCGCCATCGATGGCTCGCCGGAGTCCCAAGAGGCGCTTGCGACGGCGATCGACCTGGCGGACCGGTACGGGAGCGAGCTGACCATTCTGACCGTCGCCCCGCTCGTCCCGGTGTACCTCCCGTCGACCGGCCCGTACGTGACGACGGCGATGGCCGAAAGCCAAGTGCCTCGGTACCGCGAGCTGGTCGACGTCGCGGTCAAGCAGGCCCAGGAATCGGGGGTCACGGCGGTCACGGGGCTCTGCCACGAGGGCGTTGTGGTCGACGAGATCCTATCCTACCTGGACACGAACCCCACGGACCTGGTCGTGGTCGGGTCGCGCGGATTGTCCGCGACCAAGCGTCTGCTGATCGGCAGCATCTCGTCCGCGCTCGTGACCCACGCACCGTGCCCGGTGCTCGTCGTGCGCACCCGGCCGGTTACGAAGCCCGCTGGCTGATGATCAGGCGCGTCGGGCACGGCAGCTTGTGCGACGCCTTTCGGAGCGCTTCCTTGGCCGTGTCGAGGTGCGCCGCGGTCGTGTAGACCGTGAGCAGCTCGGCGCCGATCGGCGCGCGAACCGCGTGACCCACGGGCTTCCCGAACGCGCCCCGCATCCCGTCCGAGATACGGTCGGCGCCCGCCCCCATCGCCATCTTGTGCTCGCGCAGGATCTGGTGCGGGAAGCAGCGTACCTTGAGGTGGAACTCGTTCGGAGCGTTCTTCTCGAGGACCCGTACCGCGCTGATGCGCGCGGCCTCGAGGGCGATGTCCCGGACCTGGGCGGCTTCCTCGGTCCCGAGCGTCAGGCTGAACGGGAACTGGGTCCGGAGGTTGCCGGTGTCGAACTGGGTGATCCGGCAGGTCGGGATCCCGCCCATGTACTCTTGGCGGGTGTAGACCTGCCCCTCGACCTTACGGTACATACGGGCAGGTTTTCGCGTCATGGGAGCCGCCGAGACAGGCCTCCCACTAAAAGGCTTGCGGAGCGCGGGTCCCGTCACCGTTCGGCGGCCGGACCTGCGGCCGGGGTGGTCGACACCGGTCCATGAGACTGTGCCTTCGAACTTACGCCGGCGTAAGTTTTATAGGTGGCCTCTTCGTGGTTCCGGCCGGAGGCGACCGTGAAGAACGTACCGATCCCGAGACTCCACTGCTACCGCTGCGTGTACACCTGGACCCGGTCCGGTCCCCGGTTCGCATGTGCCCCCGCTGCAAGTCGAAGCTGTGGGATGTTCCCAAGCTCCGGCCCGTGAAGCTCGGGAACGGCCTCGGCATCGAGGAGATCCTCCTACCCCACCGAAGCGAGATCCGGCGGCTCGCGCGGAAGCACGGCGCGGACCGGATCTGGGCCTTCGGGTCGGTTCGTCGCCGAGAGGCGACCGAGAGGAGCGACGTCGACCTGATGGTCCGGTGGAAGAGGCCGGTCTCGTTGCTCGACCGCGCCGGACTCCGTGCGGACATCGAGAAGACCCTCGGCCGGTCCGTGGACCTCGTTAACGAAGGGGGATTCCACTGGTCGATCCAACCGCAGGTCGAGGCCGAGGCGGTGCCCTTGTGAAGGAGAGCGAGCAGCGCGACCGGTTCCTCGTGGACGAGATGCTTCGCCATGGGGAGGTCCTCGCCACCATCGTCCGGGACGGGAAGGACTCCCTCCTGTCGAACGCCCCGAGCCGGTACGCCGCGGAGCACGCCACGGAGTTGCTCGCGGAGGCCGCGGAGAAGACCAACCAGGCGTTCAAGAACGCCAACCCCGCAATCCCTTGGGAACGGCTCCGCCTGCTCCGCCACGACGTGGCCCACCCGTACCACCTCGGCGCGGAGCGCGTCAACGTCGCCCAGCTCTGGCTGTTCGCGACGAAGGATGCGCCGCGCATCGCCCGGCGGTTGCGGGATGCGGAGTTCCCGGAATCCGGCAACACGCCCCGCCACGATTAGCTCTCAGCGCTAACCGAGTTGGGGCCCTCTCGTGAGAGGGGTCTACCCGGGGCCCGGTCGCGCGATCCGGGCGCCGGTCACCGACGCACGCACCTCGACCGCGCGGGCCCGTTCCTGACTCAGCCACTCGATGCAGGCCGCTCGTGCCGCGGCCGACCGAGGCAGGGCGAAGAAGCTCTGCCCGAACATCGCCTGGCACGCCGAAGCGCCCCGGTGGCGGAGCGCCGTCACAGTCCGGGTAACGGCCGGCGAGGCGAGACCGGCGAGGTCGGTGAACCGCTCGCTGAGCCGGAAGAGCCGTTCGGGGGAAGGGTGACGGCCGAGCTCTTCCCAGCCGCGGGCCGCCCGGGTGACACGCTGGACTGCGGCGGGGTCACGGAGCACGGAGGGAGACGGGATTGGTCGACCTACGACCCCGACCAGCAGGGCCGGCCGGAACGGACGGTGCACAACGTGACCGAACGGTGGGACGCCCGCCCGGGTGCGAACCTCGAGCCCACCGCCCAGGATCGCCGCCACGCCTCCGAGCCCGCCCCCTCCGAAGAGGTCCGCGAGATGGGCCACCTGGACCGCGTGGGCTCGCGGGCGGCCGGAGAGGGCACCGACCGCGAGACCGGTCGCGAGCGCCCCGGCAGCGCTCATCCCGAACCCTTGCCCGACGGGGAGCTCGTGGGTGAGGCGGACGGTCAGCGTTCCCGGTTCCTGGGGAGCCATCCGACGGGCCACGTCCTCCGAGATGGGCCACGATGCTCGGCCCCTACCCACCACGCGGACACGGGAACGCGGACCCGGTGAGAACCGTGCCTCCGCCCAGGCCCCCAGCTCGAGGACAAGGCCGGCCCCGACTGACCCGCGAGCGCGCGGGTCCCGGCTCTCCGTATCGGGTCGAAAGATGCCCGTGACATGGCCCGGAGCGAACGCGCGGGCCGAACGGGTTCGCGAGACCGTCATCGTCCTCGCCCCGGGCTTTTAATCACGCGTAGTTATAAGCGGACCCGCTTCTATTGATTGACACGCCGCCGTGGCAGGTCAGTGCCGACAACCATGAGCGAACCTGAAGCGCCCCCGTCCTCGCACGACGCCCTCGACCGGCTCAGCTTCCTCGAGCTTAGGAACACGCAGCTCGCCGAGGCGATCAAGCGCGTCGAGAGCGAGCGTCACTACATGGAGGCGGAGATCCTCCGTCTTCAGCGCGAGGTCAAGCGGCTCAAGACGGAGCTCGACCGCCTCCGCTACCCACCGCTCATCGTCGGGAGCGTGCGGGACGTGCTGACGGACGGACGCGTGGTCGTGAAGTCGTCCACCGGCCCCGATTTCGTCGTGAACTCCGCCGAGACGGTGGAGCACGGGAAGATCACGGTAGGGAGCCGGGTCGCACTCAACAAGCAGACCCTCGCGGTGATGGGGATCCTCCCCGCGTCGCTCGACCCGCTCGTGACCGCGAGCGAGATCGTCGACAAGCCGCCCGTGACGTACGAGGACATCGGGGGTCTCACCGACCAGATCCGCGAGATCCGCGAGGCGGTCGAGTTCCCGCTCCTGCGCTCCGAGCTGTACAAGAAGGTCGGCGTCGACCCTCCCAAGGGGGTGCTGCTGATCGGCTCTCCGGGAACCGGGAAGACGATGATCGCCAAGGCGGTCGCGCACCACACGAACGCGACGTTCGTCCGCCTCGTGGGGAGCGAGCTCGTCCAGAAGTACATCGGCGAGGGGGCTCGCCTGGTCCGCGAGCTGTTCGAGCTCGCCCGCCAGAAGGCGCCCACCATCATCTTCATCGACGAGGTCGACTCGATCGGCGCGAAGCGGCTCGAGGTCGCGACCAGTGGCGACCGCGAGGTCCAGCGGACGCTGATGCAGCTCCTCGCCGAGATGGACGGCTTCGAGCCGCTCGCGAACGTCAAGATCATCGCGGCGACCAACCGTCCGGACATCCTGGACGACGCGCTCCTACGGCCCGGCCAGTTCGACCGGATCATCGAGATCCCGGTTCCGACCTACGGAGGGCGCGCCGAGATCTTCAAGATCCACACCCGCGGGATGGCGCTCCACGAGACCATCGACTTCGAGGCGCTCGCCAACCGGTGCGAGGGCGCGACCGGCGCGGACATCAAGGCGATCTGCACCGAGGCCGGCATGTGGGCGATCCGCGAGGAGCGGGACAGCGTGACGACGGCGGACTTCGACCGCGCGATCGAGAAGGTCGTCGGCGAGGAAGAGCTCCGCAAAGAGTCCGTCACGATGTTCGCGTGAACGGGCGTCCCCGAACCGCGCCCGGACGGCCTCTACCACTCCGGGCGAGGCCCCTCATCCCTCGACGGTGAACCGGCCGATCAGCCGGGGCCCGGTGGGGACGGAGAGGTCGATCAGGTAAGCCGGGGCCCCCACCATGCGGGCGATGGGCCGGTCCGGTGTCACGCGAACTCCCCCGGAGCCGAGCTCGCCGACCTCCGCGGGGACCACCTGGAGCCCGTGGGAGAGATGGACGGCCGCCCCGGCCCCGGCGTCGCCGCGGTAGTACCGGCACTTCTGGAGGGAGTTCGCATGCAGCTCGGAGACCACGGAGAGCGAGCCGTCGGGTGCGAGGACCTGTCCTCGGGAGAGCTCGTCGGCGTCCACCCCCTTGAGGGCGACCCCGACCCGCTCGCCGCACTCGACTTCGTGCCGGTCGATGTCGTGGACCTGGATCGAGCGGATGTCGAGGACCTTCTCGGTGGGCCAGAGCCGAAGCCGGTCGTGAGCATGCAGGGTCCCCCGCCGCACGACCCCGAGCGCGACCGCACCGACCCCCTTGACCGGGAACGCGTGGTCGATCGGGACCATCACCGGTCCCTCCAGGAGGGGGGCCTTCCAGCCGTCGATAAGGTCCCGCAGCTTCGGGAGGTCGAACGGGACCCGGGGAGCCGTCTCGAGCCGGCCGCCCTTGAGCGCTCGGGCGAGCTCCGCCTCTCCCACAGCGGGGCCGAGGACTACCGTCGTGGGGGTCTCCGCGAGCTCGACGGTGGCGATCGTCTCCGCGACCGACCGGGCGAGCTCGCTCACGATGAGAAGGCACTGGTCGGCCATGGCCAGACTGGTCAGGAGCGGGGAGAACTTCTCGGGGAACTGGGTCGGCTCGACCAGGGTCGTGGCGTGCCCCTCCGTGACGGAGTTGAAAAGGGCGATGTCCGACTCGGTCCCCTTCTTGCCGAGCTCCTTCGCGACGTTGGGTGCGCCGACGACCGCGATGGTGACCCCGGTCGTCACGACGCCTTCCCCCCCACCTTCGGGGCCGAGACGGATAGGACGATCTCCCCGGCCTTCGCGTCGACCGTAACCTCGCTGCCGTCCCGGACCTGACCGGCGAGGAGCTTCGCGGTGAGTGGGTCGACGACCATCCGCTGGATCGTCCGCTTGAGCGGTCGGGCGCCGAACGCGGGGTCGAAGCCGGAGCGGGCGAGCAGGGAGCGGGCTGCGGGAGTGGCGGCGAGGTGGATCCTTCGGTCCTCGAGCCGGGCGGTGACCTGGGCGAGCTGGAGGTCGACGATCTCCTCGATCTCGGGCTCGGTGAGGGCGTGGAAGATCACCACCTCATCGAGGCGGTTCAGGAACTCCGGTCGGAACTGGACCCGAAGGGCCGGTTCGAGCAGCTTGCGCCGCTCCTCGTCGGTCTGCGCCTGCGCGATGAGGTCCGAGCCGAGGTTGCTGGTCAGGATGACGAGCGTGTTGCGGAAGTCGACCGTCCGACCCTGCCCGTCCGTGAGGCGGCCGTCGTCCATCAGCTGCAGGAGGACGTTCACGACGTCGGCGTGGGCCTTCTCGACCTCGTCGAACAGGACCACCGTGTACGGGCGCGACCGTACCGCTTCCGTGAGCTGCCCGCCCTCCTCGTACCCGACGTAGCCGGGGGGCGCGCCGATCAGCCGGGCGACGGTGTGCTTCTCCATGTACTCGCTCATGTCGACCCGCACGAGCGCCTTCTCGGTGTGGAAGAGGAAGTCGGCGAGCGCCTTCGCGAGCTCGGTCTTCCCGACGCCCGTCGGGCCGATGAACAGGAAGGTACCCATCGGACGGTTCGGGTCGCCGAGGCCCGAGCGGGACCGTCGGACCGCCTTCGAGACGGCCGCGACCGCCTCGTCCTGACCGACCACGCGCTTGCGGAGGGCCTCCTCCATCGTCAGAAGGCGGTCCATCTCGCCCTGGAGGAGGCGCGTCACCGGCACGCCGCTCCATTTCGATACCACGAGCGCGACGTCGTCCTCGGTCACCTCCTCCCGGAGCAGGGTGCCCGCGGCGGCGCCTTCGGTCTCCTTCGTGAGGGCGTCGATCTGTTTCTGCAGCTCTGGGACCGTCCCGTAGCGGAGGCGCGCGGCGGCTTCGAGATCGCCCGAGCGCTCGGCCTGCCCTTCTTCTGCCTTCGCGTCGTCGAGCTTCGCCCGGAGGGCCCGCAGCTTCTCCACGTGCTCCTTCTCTCGCTTCCAGCGCGCGAGAAGGCCCTTCTCCTTCTCCTTGAGGTTCGCGAGCTCCTTGTCGAGGGCTTTCAAGCGGTCCCGGCTGGCGGCGTCTTTCTCGCGGGCGAGCGCGGTCCGTTCGATCTCGAGCTGACGGATGCGGCGAGAGAGCTGGTCGAGCTCGGTCGGCCGCGAGTCGAGCGTGAGCCGGACCATCGACGCGGCCTCGTCGATGGCATCGATCGCCTTGTCCGGCAGGTGGCGGTCCGGGATGTAGCGGGCGGAAAGGGTGGCGGCCGCGACCAGCGCGGAGTCGTGGATCCGCACCCCGTGGTGGAGCTCGTATCGCTCCCGGAGGCCGCGCAGGATCGAGATCGTGTCCTCGACGCTCGGCTCCGAGACCGGGACGGGCTGGAACCGTCGCTCGAGAGCAGCGTCCTTCTCGATGTAGCGTCGGGTACTCCTGGGTCGTCGTAGCCCCGATGCAGTGGAGCGTGCCGCGCGCGAGCGCCGGCTTGAGCAGGTTCGAGGCGTCCATGGCCCCTCCCTCGGTGGCGCCCGCGTGGACCAGGGTGTGGAGCTCGTCGATGAACAGGATCACCTGCCCCTCGGACCGTTCGACCTCCTTGAGCACCGCTTTGATCCGCTCCTCGAACTCGCCCCGGAACTTCGCACCGGCGAGCAGGTTGCCGAGGTCGAGGGTGACGATCCGCCGTTCCTTGAGGGATTCCGGGACGTCCTTCGTCACGATCCGTTGGGCGAGGCCCTCGACGACCGCGGTCTTCCCGACGCCGGGCTCCCCGATGAGGACGGGGTTGTTCTTCGTCCGGCGGGAGAGGATCTGGATCACGCGGCGGATCTCGTCGTCGCGGCCGATCACCGGGTCGAGCTTCCGCTCGCGGGCGAGCGCCGTGAGGTCCTTGCCGTACTTCTCGAGCGCCCGGTACTGGGCCTCCTCCGCACGGCTCTCCACCGGGTGGTCCGACCCGCGGACCTCCTGCAGGGCGGCCTCGACCGCCGCCCGACGGACCCCGAACTCCTCTAGGAGCTCGCGCGCGGGGGACGCGACCGAGAGCAGGCCCAGGAGGAGCTCGTCGGCGGTCGTGTAGCGGTCCTTCCGCTTCTCGGCCTCGACTTCGGCGGCGTCGATCACCTTCGAGAGGTCGCGGGAGAGGTACTGGTCGGAAGGCGCGACCCGGTCCGCCGTCGGGAGCCCCTTGAGGCGCTCCGAGAGGCGTGCGGTAAGTCGGTCGACCGGGACCTTGAGCCCCGTCAGGATCGCCGCGGCCGTGCCGTCGGGGGAGTCGAGAAGCGCGGAGAGCAGGTGCTCGGGCTCGACCGCGGGGTGGCGAAGCTCCGCGGCCCGCTGGAACGCCTTCTCCAGCGCCTCCCGGGCGGCGTCCGTGAGCCGTTCGAGACGCATGGGCTTTCGTGCATCCGTGCGAGGCGATTTAAGGCCACCACCCGTCCCGCGTCCCGTGGCCGAGCTCGCGGTCCGCTGTGCCGGGGTGACCCTCCGCAACCCGTTCCTCCTCGCCTCGGGGGTCTGGGGCGAGAGCGGGGAGTCGCTCGCCGGGGCGTGGAACGCGGGGGCCGGCGGCGTCATCACGAAGTCGATCGGCTCCGTGGCGCGACCGGGGTACCCTAACCCCACCATCGAGACGTACGAGCGGTGGGGCCTCCTCAACGCGATGGGGCTCCCGAACCCGGGGATCGACGAGTACCCTCGGGAGGTCGAGGTCGCCCGTAACGCCGGCGCGACCGTCATCGGCTCGATCTTCGCCGGCGACCCGGAGGAGTTCGCCCGACTGGCCGTTCGGATGGCGGCCACGGGCGTGGTCGCTCTCGAGCTCAACCTGAGCTGCCCCCACGCGGAGGGGTTCGGGACCGAGGTGGGAGGGACCCCCGCCGACGTCGAGAAGGTCGTCCGCGCGGTCACAAAGGTCGTCTCGATCCCCGTCATCGCGAAGATCACCCCGAACACGGGCGACCCGGCCGCTCTCGCCCTCGCGGCCGAGCGGGGAGGCGCCTCGGCGGTCAGCGCGATCAACACCCTGCGTGCGATCGCGATCGACGTTCACCTTCGCCGCCCCGTCCTCTCGCACGGCCTCGGCGGGCTCAGCGGCCCGGCGGTCAAGCCGGTCGGGCTCGCGTGCGTCTGGCAGATCTTCGAGAAGGTCACGATCCCGGTGATCGGGGTCGGCGGCATCGCCTCCGCGCAAGACGCCCTCGAGTACGTGATGGCCGGGGCCCGTGCCCTCGAGGTCGGGACCCAGGTGACCTTCGACGGGGTCCAGGTGTTCGGCCGGCTTGCCCAGGACCTTTCCCGGCTACTCGACGAGCTCGGGTTCTCCCGGGTCGAGGACGCGGTGGGGGTCGCGCACCGTGCGGTGTCGGTTCCGCCGGACGAGAGCCGCCGTTCCCCCCGCTGACCGAGCCGCTATATCGCCGGCTCGCTAGGCGGACGTCGTGCGCTCGGTCGTGGCGGTGACGGAGCGGGTCGTCGAGACCCCCTCGACGGTGACCCTTCGGTTCCCCTACCCCGCAACGGTCGACCCCGGCCAGTTCGTCATGCTCTGGCTCCCGGGAGACGACGAGCTCCCGATGTCCGTGTCGTACACGGACGAGACCCCGAAAGGGGTCACGATCAAGGCGATGGGAGCGACGACCCGCCGCGCCCAATCGATCCGCCCCGGTGACCGGGTCGGGGTCCGAGGACCGTACGGGAACCACTTCGACACCTCCCCCAAGCGAGTCCTGGTCGTGAGCGGCGGCTCCGGGGCGGCGGCCCTCGCGCCCGCGGCGGGAAGGGCCATCGCCGCCGGAAGCGCGGTGACCGTGGCCCTCGGGGCCACCCAAGCGGCCGAGCTTCTGTTCCAGGAACGGTTCCGGGCGATGGGGGCGCGCGTGGAGGTGGCGACCGACGACGGGTCAGCGGGCACGAAAGGTTTCGTCACCGTGGTCGCCGAGCGTCTCCTCTCCTCCGAACCGTTCGATGCCGTGTGGACGTGCGGCCCCGAGGTGATGATGAAGAAGGTGATCACCGCCGCGAAGGCCCGGTCGGTGCCCGTCTTCTGCTCGATGGAACGGCACATGAAGTGCGCCCTCGGGATGTGCGACGCCTGCGCGATCGGCCCGTACCACGTCTGCGTGGACGGACCCGTGTTCCCGGCTGCGCGCGTCGAGCACCTGAGCGATTTCGCCGCGTTCCACCGGGACTCCTCGGGGCGTCGCGTACCGCTGTGACCCCGGCGGACGCCCGTGGGGAGGGTTCGTCGCCCCCGGCGTTTCAAGGGAGCCCACAGTCTTTATGCGAAACGTCCGCTACACGGGCGGGTCGGGGGTTCTGTGAAGGTAATCGTCGTGAGCGGCGGAGTGATTTCCGGACTCGGGAAGGGGATCACGACCTCCTCGCTCGGCCGCCTTCTCAAGGCCCGCGGGATCTCCGTCACGATCGTCAAGATCGACCCCTACCTCAATGTGGACGCGGGCACGATGAACCCGTACCAGCACGGGGAGGTCTTCGTGCTCGACGACGGCACCGAGGCCGACCTCGACCTCGGCAACTACGAGCGGTTCCTCGGCCAGAACATGGCGGGGACCCACAACCTCACCACCGGGAAGATCTACCGCTCGGTGATCGAGAAGGAGCGGCGGGGCGACTATCTCGGCAACACGGTCCAGATCATCCCGCACGTCACCGGCGAGATCAAGCGGATGATCCGGGAGGTGGCGCAGGCCGCCGGCGCCGAGGTCGTCCTGGTCGAGGTCGGCGGGACCGTCGGTGACATCGAGTCGATGCCGTTCCTCGAGGCGCTCCGCGAGCTCTCCTACGAGCTCGGCGAGGGCCACATGGCGTTCGTCCACACGACGCTCGTTCCGGTCGTCGGCCCCGTCGGCGAAGCGAAGACGAAGCCGACGCAGCACTCCGTCCGGGAGCTGCGGGCGATCGGGATCCGACCGAACGTCATCATCTGTCGGGGTCCCCTGCCCATCACGCCCGATATCAAGGCCAAGATCTCGCTCTTCTGCGACGTGCCGCCCGAGGCGGTGATCGCGGTGCCCGACCAGCCGTCGATCTACGAGGTCCCGCTCGTTCTCGAGGCGCAGGGTGTCGGAGCGTTCTTGACCCGCCTCCTCGGCCTGCCCGAGCGACCGCCGGACTACGCCACGTGGAAGGAGTTCCTCGCGACGTACCGTCGGTGCGAGGGCTCGGTCGAGGTCGCGGTCGTCGGGAAGTACACGGAGCTCCGCGATGCGTACCTCTCCCACTCCGAGGCGTTCCATCACTGTCAGGGCGCGCTTGGGGTCGAGGTCCGGCTCCAGTGGTACGACTCCGAGGACATCCCGAAGAACCCGTCCCTCCTAGCCCGCCTCCAGCGCTCGGACGCGATCATCGTTCCCGGGGGCTTCGGCTCGCGGGGCACCGAGGGAAAGATCCGGGCGATCGAGGTGGCCCGGACCGGGGGCATCCCGTACCTCGGGGTCTGCTACGGCTTCCAGCTCGCGGCGATCGAGACCGCGCGCAACGTCCTCGGGCTCCCGAAGGCGAACACCACCGAGGTCGATGCGGCGACCCCGGACCCGGTCGTCTGCATCCTCGAGGAGCAGAAGGGGCTCCACGAGCTCGGCGGGACGATGCGCCTCGGCGCCCAACGCATCATCCTGAGCCCCGAGTCCAAGGTCGCCGCGCTCTACGGCAAGGGCGAGATCTGGGAGCGGCACCGGCACCGCTACGAGATCAACCCGAAGTACATCGAGCCCCTCGCGGCCCACGGCCTCATCGTCGGCGGGTTGAGCGTCGACGGGCGGGTCGAGGTCCTCGAGATGCCGAGCCATCCGTTCTTCATCGGGGTCCAGTACCACCCCGAGTTCCTGTCCCGTCCCGAGGCGCCCCATCCGCTGTACCTGCAACTGATCCGGGCCGCCATGGCTCGCAAGGAGGTCGCGTCCCCTGTCGCCGCCACGCCGGCTCTCGCGTGAGCTCAAGGAGCTGGACGGCGCCGTCGTCCGGGTCGCCGGACACCTCGAGGACTACCGAGCCCTCGGCGGCGTCGCCTTCGCCCTGGTCCGGGACGGTTCCGGAACCACCCAAGTTACCCTGAAGAAGGGCGTGACCGACCCCGCGCTCTTTGCGCTCTTTTCGGAGCTTCCGCGCGAGTCGGTCGTCTCGGTCGAGGGGACGGTCCACCTCTCCGAGCGGGCGAACCGAGGGGTCGAGCTGCTCCCGACCTCGGCCGAGGTCATCGTCCGCGCCGAAGTGCCGCTCCCCCTCGGGGTCGTCGACAAGGTCGGCGCCGAGCTCGACACTCGCCTCAACCACCGGGTGCTGGACCTGAGGAAGCCCGCGGTCCGAGCGGTGTTCGAGCTGCGCTCCAGCCTCCTCGCGGGGTTCCGCGAGGCGTTCATCCGTCGGGGGTTCCTCGAGGTCGAGACCCCGAAGCTCTTGCGCCAGGGCGCGGAGGGTGGAGCGACCCTGTTTGCGGTCGACTACTTCGACGGGCGGGCCTACCTCGCCCAGAGCCCCCAACTGTACAAGCAGATGCTCATCGGCGCCGGCCTCGAGCGGGTCTTCGAGATCGCTCCCGCGTTCCGGGCCGAGCCGTCCGACACCGTCCGCCACATCACCGAGTTCGCGAGCCTCGACGGGGAGATGGGGTTCATCGACTCGGTCGAGGACGTGCGCGCCGCTCTCGAGGGGATCGTGACGGACGCGTTCATCACGACCAAGAGGGACCTCGAGCGGCGGGGGAACTCGCTCGCCGTGCGGATCCCCGAACCGACGACCCCGTTCCCGCGGATCCCGTTCGCGAAGTGCATGGAGTGGCTCGGCCGGCCGGGCTCCGAGGAGGACCTCAGCACCGAGGACGAGAAGGCGATCGGCGAGCACGTCGACCGCGAGCTCGGCGTCCCCCTCTACTTCATCATCGACTATCCGACCGCGATCAAGGCCGGGACGTTCTACGCCCAGCGGCAGGACGCGAACCCGCGGCTCACGTACTACTTCGACCTCGACTTCCGGGGGCTCGAGGTCGCGAGCGGAGGCGCCCGCGAGCACCGGCTCGACCGCCTGACGGCGAACATCGTGAGCGCCGGGTTCGACCCCGAGAAGTTCTCGGGATACCTCGAGGCGTTCCGGTTCGGGATGCCCCCCCACGGGGGATGGGGGCTCGGGGTCGACCGGGTGGTGCAGGTCCTCGCAGGGCTCCCCAATATACGGGAAGCCCGCCTCTTCCCTCGCGACCGCTACCGCCTCGAACCGTAGCGGAGGAGTGTTCGATCGATGGTCGCTGCCAAGAGGACCCTCCCCGCGCCGCCCGAGCTCCAGAGCCGCTGGGGCGCCGTGCTCGAGGAGGCCGGGTTCCGGCCCCAGATCCTCCATCTCCACGACCGCTTCCCCGAAGAGCGGTCGCTCGAGGTCCCGTTCGGGACGCTCGACGGCGCCGACACCCCGCTCGCCGACCTCCTGCTCGAGCGACCCGAGGAGGTCATCGGCGCGGGCATCCGCGCGATGAAGGAGCTCCTGCCGGTCGCCGGGCCCGAGGCGGGGGAGCTTCGACTGCGCATCATCGGCCTTCCCCCCACCGCGCACCGGACCATCCGCGCGATCCGGGAATCCGACCTCAACCGGTTCGTCGCGCTCGACGGGATCGTGCGGCGGGTCTCCGAGGTACGTCCCCAGATTCGGGACGCGGTCTTCGAGTGCGTGGCGTGCCGGACCAAGTTCCACGAACCGCAGGACGAAACCTCGCTCGTCTTCCGCGAACCGCTCGAGTGCCCCGAGGCGCAGGGTGGCTGCGGGAAGACCCAGGGCCGGACCCGGTTCCGACTGATCGCCGAGGAGTCGACCTACATCGACGCCCAGCGCATCGAGATCCAGGAGCATCCCGAGACCCTCCGGCACGGGGCCCACCCACAGGGACTCTCGGTGCTGCTCACGGAGGACCTCGCGGGAAAGGTACTGCCGGGCAACCGGATCGTCCTGAACGGGGTCCTCAAGAGCTTCCAGCGGGCGACCGCCTCTCGGAGCGGGGTCGTGCGCAACACGACGTTCGACCTGATGGTCCTCGGGAACTCCTTCGAGTCCAAGAACCGCGAGTACGAGGAGATCGACATGACGCCGGACGACATTCGGCTCATCGAGCAGTTCCGTGGCGACCCGACGGTCGTCGACAAGATCGTGCTCTCACTCGCCCCCACGATCAAAGGGATGGAGGAGGAGAAGGAGGCGATCGCGCTCCAGCTCTTCGGCGGCGTCGAGAAGCGGCACGCGGACGGGGTACGGGTGCGGGGGGACATCCACGTCCTCCTCGTGGGCGACCCGGGCACCGCGAAGAGCCAGCTGCTCCGCTACATCGCGGACGTGGCGCCCCGGGGGGTTTACACCTCCGGAAAGGGAGCGACCGCGGCGGGGCTGACGGCCGCCGCCGTGAAGGACGATTTCGCAGGCGGCCGCTGGGTGCTCGAAGCGGGCATGCTGGTCCTCGCCGACGGCGGGATGGCGATGATCGACGAGCTCGACAAGATGAGCCCCGAGGACCGGTCGGCGATGCATGAGACCCTCGAGTCGGGGACCGTCTCCATCGCCAAGGCCGGGATCACCTCGACGCTCAACGCTCGGTGCCCCGTCCTTGCCGCGGCGAACCCGAAGTGGGGGCGGTTCACGAACGACCGGACGATCTCCGAGCAGATCGACCTCCCGCCGACGCTCCTCTCCCGGTTCGACGTGATCTTCTCGATCCGGGACATCCCCAACCAGGAGCGGGACCGGACCCTCTCGCACAAGATCCTCGCCTCGCATCGCGAGGTCGAGCACCCGGGCGAGTTCGCCGAGTTCGGGGGACCCGGAGGCTCCCCGTTCCCCCCGGAACTCCTCAAGAAATACATCGCGTACGCCCGCCGCACGGTCCGCCCGACGCTCAGCCAAGCCGCGCTCGACGCGATCGAGGACTACTACGTCCAGGTCCGTCGTCAGGGCGAGGAACCGAACGCACCCGTCCCGATCACCGCGCGCCAGCTCGAGGCGCTCGTCCGGATGAGCGAGGCCGCGGCGCGGGCCCGCCTCTCGGGCGAGGTGGTCATCGAGGACGCCGAACGGGCGATCCACGTCATGCAGAGCTTCCTGAAGCGCGTCTCGATGACGGAGGAGGGGAAGCTCGACATCGACCTCACCCAGACCGGCGTGAGCCACAGCCAGCGCGAGCGGATGGACATCGCGATGCGGATCATGCGCGATCTGCAGGAGCAGGCGAACGGCACCTTCACGATCGAGCAGTACCACGAGGCGGCCGAGAAGGCCCGGATCTCCCTCGCCCACGCGGATTCGATCCTCCAGACGATGCGCAACCAGGGCGAGATCATCGAGCCCCGGCCGAACCAGTTCCAGCTGGTCCGCTTCTGACGGACGCGAGCCGGTCCCCTCTTTATCTCCCCCGGTCCTAAAGGGTGCGAGCGTCGGAGGCCGGGTCGTGGACGACGGGGTGGTGATGCGGGTCCATCGGGTCCGCAGCGAGTTCGTGGTCGCCGCGTGCGACGCGGACCTCCTCGGCCGGGACCTCCCGGTCGGCGACAAAGGCCGTACCGTCAAGGTCTCGAGCCAGTTCTACGGGGAGCGCCGGGTCTCCCGCGAGGAGCTGATCTGGGCCCTTCAGCGCGCCACGATCGCGAACCTTCTCGGAGAGCGGGTGATGAAGCTCGCCGCGGAGGGCGGCTTCGTCTCCGCCGACGGGGTCGGGACGCTCGGCGGGGTCCCGCACGCCGAGATCATCGCGATGAGCGGGTAGGACGGCGGCTCGGACCTCACCGCGAACCTTACGTGGGCACGTGACCCTTCTTTCTCTCCACGGAACGCGACCATGAGCGAAGGGGAATTCTGTGTCGTCTGCGGCGCGACCGGTCGCCCCCTCGTGGACGGCGTGTGCGCCGAGTGCGCCGCCGACCGGACGACGCTCCTCTCCGCCCCGAAGCGCGTCGAGGTGACCGTTTGCCCGACCTGCGGCGCGCGGAAGCGGGGCGCGCACTGGGAGCGCGCGGGGTCGAGCCCGGTCCTCACCGCGGAGGACCTTTCCCCGTTCCTCGAGATCCCCGATGAGGTCGGGGTCCGCCGGATCCAGTGGGAGGAGACGTCGGCCACGGCGACCGTGCGCGAGCTCGTCGGCCACGCGCGCGTGCGCTTCCGCGGGATCGAGCGGGACGTCGACGTCCCGCTCTCGGTGCGGACCGTCCACATGACGTGCCCGGAATGCAGCCGGAAGAGCGGTCGGTACTACACCGCGATCCTCCAGCTGCGGGGGCCCGCGGAGGGTCGGCCGGAGAAGCCGATCCCGCTCCGGGCCCGGCTCAACGAGGAGTGGGTCCGGCTGGTCCACGAGATGCGCCCCGACTGGCGCGCGGCGGTCTCCTGGCGGGAGGAGCTCCCCGAGGGATGGAACTGTTTCTTCACCGACACGCTCGCGGCCCGGGCCGTCGCCAAGCTCGCGAAGCAGCGGTTCGGCGCGTCGCTCAAGGAGTCCTCGAGCCTGGTCGGCCGCAAGAACGGCCAAGACCTCTACCGGGTCACGTTCTGTCTACGGTTCCCGCGCCGAGACTCCGGCCGCCCAGCCAGCGGCACCGCGAAGGACGACGGCGCCGGTGTGGAACAATAGCCTTAAGAAGCAACCTCTCCGTCGAGGCTCTCGGTAGCGGGGGCACTCCTCCATGAGCAAAAGCGGCATTCTCCGGCGACACCACGGGTCCGATACACTGGAAGAAGGAACGTTCCTTGACCTCGGCGCGATGAGCTTCGAGGACGAGGCCGGCGCGCTCGCCGGTCAGAAGGGGACCGTTCGGTTGGCGGAGATCATCCGCTTCGAGGACCTGCACGGGGTCTCGAAGCTCGCCTACCAGGGCGACATCGTTCTGCTCGACTACACGTCCATCTCGAACGACCAGATGGCTGTGAAGCGGATGAGCATCGACCTCAAGAACATCGCGAAGGATACGGGTGGCGATGTCGCTGGGATCGCAAAGAACCTGCTCGCCATCACGCCCGCCGGAATCCGCATCGACCGACAGAAGATCCGCCCCTCGTTCTAGGCCCGGTTCGGCCGAGGGACCATGAAGGTCCAGGTCGACCGCCGCGACGGCCTCACGGCCGCGGCGGATGTGACGGCGAGCGGCGTCTTCGAGCGCCCCGAGAAGGACGAAACGTTCCCCCGGACGCTCCAGAAGGAGGACGACGCCACCCACGGCCTCATCAAGGCCGCGTGGGCTCGCAAAGAGGTCAAGGGGAAGCGGAAGGAGCTCACGGTCTTCCACCGGCCCGACGGCAAGGGGCGCATCGCGCTCATCGGCCTCGGTCCCCATCCGAAGTTCAGCGCCGACGTCGTTCGGCGCGCGGCGGCCGAGGTCGTCCGCGGCTTCAAGGGGAAGGGGGCCCGGACGGTGGCGTTCCGTCTGAGCTCGTTCGTGGGCGACAGCGTTCGCGTCGAGGCGGCGGTCGCCGCGCTCACGGACGGCGCCATCCTGGGCAACTATGAGTTCCAGAAGTACAAGTCGACGAGCGAGGGCGGCGTCGAGGACGCGAGCATCCACCTCGGCGAAGAGTTCTCGCGGGACGAGGCGGCCCTCAAGAAGGTCGTGAACGACCAGGCGGCGGTCGACGACGTGGTCGTCTGGGCCCGGGAGATCGCGAACCTCCCGGCCGACACGGCCTCCCCGCAGCGGCTCGCCGACGAGGCGGTCGCGCTCGGCAAGGAGTTCGGGCTCAAGGTCACCGTCTTCGACGAGAAGAAGCTCGCTGAGATGGGGTGCGGGGGGATCCTCGCCGTCGGCAGCGGCTCGTCCGGTCACCCGCCGCGCATGGTCGTCCTCGAGTATCCGGGCGGCGCCCGCCGCGGGCGGACGGTCGCCGTGGTCGGCAAGGGGATCACGTTCGACTCGGGCGGGATCTCGATCAAGCCGGCGATGAGCATGCAGGAGATGAAGTTCGACAAGTCGGGGGCGGTCGCCGTCCTCGGCATCCTGCGGGCCGCGGCGACCCTCAAGGTACCGCCCCGGGTGATCGGGGTCATGTGCTGCGCGGAGAACGTCCCGAGCGGGACCTCCTATCGGCCGGGCGACGTGGTGCGCTCGTTCAACGGGAAGACGATCGAGGTCGTCAACACGGACGCCGAGGGCCGGGTCGTGCTATCGGACGGGCTCGGGTACGTCGTCAAGCAGTACCGCCCGGACGAAGTGATCGACCTCGCGACCCTCACGGGGGCTGAGGTCGTGGCGCTCGGGGACGACACCGCGGGCCTCGTCTCGAACGACGAGAAGCTCGCCCAGGGGCTTCTCCTCGCCTCGGCCGCGACGGGCGAGCCGGTCTGGCAGATGCCGCTCACCGACTACCACCGCGAGCTCGTGAAGAGCGATATCGCGGACGTCCGCAACTCGACCGAGCTCTCGGTGGCGGGGATGCTGACCGCCGCCGCGTTCCTCGAAACGTTCGTGGGCACGACCCCGTGGGCGCACCTCGACATCGCCGGACCCGCGTACACCTCGGGCAAGACGCGCAAGTACCAGCCGGCATACCAGAACATCGGGGCGACCGCGTTCGCGGTGCGTCTCGTCACGCGGTACCTGGAGACCGCTCCCCCGCGGGGCTAATCCGTCCCGTTGGGACGCAGTCCTCCCCGACGGGGAAGGGAGCGATGGGCGGAAGCAACGTCGATTTCTCCCCGAGCGCGGCGCGCCGGGATTGGAGACCGCTCCTTTGGTCCGCGTGCCTCGCGGCGGCGGTCTCGCTCGCCGCTGGAATCACGGTATGGGTGTACGTCACGGCAAAGGTCACGGGATGGGTCTTCCAGATAGCCAACGGGGCGATCTTCGTGTGCGTACTCTGGGCCGTGAGCTGCGTGGCGGTCCTGCGAAGCCTCCGAACGGATCCCTGACCCCGGCACTCCGAGCCAGGTCCGCACAGGTCCGTTACGCCGCGACGACCTGGACGCTCTCCCCACCGTGCCGGGTGGAACGCGGTCGGACCTCGCAGAAGAGCGGGGTGTGGTAGCCGCCACC
Organism: uncultured Thermoplasmata archaeon; assembly: GCA_963735185.1. Taxonomy (GTDB): domain Archaea; phylum Thermoplasmatota; class Thermoplasmata; order Lutacidiplasmatales; family UBA184; genus Lutacidiplasma. The sequence continues at coordinate 445,081 of CAVTJV010000007.1, read as the reverse complement.
GGTGATCAGCGCGGTCCCGACGGGGAGCGACTGGATCATCTCGGTCATCCCGTTCGTGAGCCCCTCGATCGACTGGGTGATCGCCTTCAGGTCGAGCGGGTTCGTGACCTGCAGGATCAGCTGGGTGTTGCATTGCGACAGGACGTTCTTGTCGATCCGGGCCGCCCGCTGGGTGACGACGCAGAGCCCGAGGCCGAACTTCCTCCCCTCGCTCGCGATGTTCTTCAGGACCCGCGAGCTCGTCACCTGACCCTGCTGGGGGGCGAAGTTGTGCGCCTCCTCGATGACGAGGAAGAGCGGCGGGATCCTCCCCCGCTTGCGGTTGTCGAAGAGCGTCGCGGCGATTCGGGCGACCACGAGCTCCTGGATGTCGACCGCGACGCCGCGCAGGTTGATGAGGGTCGCATCGCCCTCTTTCACGAGCTCGTTCAGGCTCGTTCCCTGGGGGCCGAGGAGCTTCGTCTGCTCGACGTACTCGAGCCGTTCGTGGAGCGTATCGGCGACGGCTCCTTCTCCCACCTCGGCCGCGCGGACGAGGTCGTGCACGGTGAAATCCGGGGTGGCCACGCTCACGCGCTCGATGATCTGCTTTAGGGGCGGCAGGTACGTCTTCACGTTCGTGAGGCCCATGAACACCAAGAGTTCGCGCGGGTCGAGGTGGCGGAGCGAGAAGGTGAGCGGCTTCGCCCCCGGGTTCAGGGTGGCATCGGGCGAGAACTCCCGGACCTGCTTCGCGAACCCCTGGGCGGCGACCCCGAAGCGCGCATTGCCGCCGTTCGGCTCCGCGGAGAAGCGCAGCGAGCCGTACTCCCCGTGCGGGTCGATGATGACGCACGTCACCTTGTGGCGGAGCAGCTCCTCGATGAGGACGCCGAGCAGGTAGCTCTTCCCGCCGCCCGTCTTGGCGAGCACGCTCACGTGACGTTGGACGAGCTGGTTGATGTCGAGCTCGACATGGATCGCGTGGTTCCGCAGCAACCCCACGTAGGCGCCCGAGTTCGGCCGGTGCTTCAGGCCGAGCACTTCCGCGATGAGCGGTTCGTCGGCTCGGAAGACGTGCGCCCCGGGCCGGAACGGGATGGTCGGGATCTTCACGATTCCCCGGGCGTCCCGGTAGCCGATGATGCGGACCAGCCCGAGCAGGTTCTCGTGGATCGGGGTCTCTTCCGTCGGCTTGAGCGCGCCGGCCGCCTCGAGGCCGAGGTCACTCTTCCGCTTCAGGTCGTCCAGCTGGCAGAGGACCTTCCCGTGGAGCTCGTCCTCGACCGCGAGGTAGTCGCCCCGCTCGACGGGCTGGGAGAGGCTGATGTGGAATTGACCCAGCCCTACGTCCCCGTAGATGCGGCCAACCTCGTCCACGGGCCGAATCATCGAGGGCCGCGGTTATTAGACTGACGCGGCAGGAGAAACCACGGTCGCCGCTCCTCGGAAGCCTTTATATCGCGCACTTATGTCGAAACTCTCCCCGACCCGGGACGTGCTCCAACGGCGGAACGGTGGCCTTGAGCGACGACGCAATCGAAGAACTTGAACGGAAGCGGGCAGAGTCCAACGCGAAGGCCGACGAGTCGCGCGCCAGGCGCGACCGGCTGAACGCGGACGCCCGAACGACGGCGGAGACCCGGTCCGGTATCCTCGACGAACTTCACGACAAGAGCGCCGAAGCCCAGGAACACCGCCGGCTTCGGGACACCTTCAACGCGCAGGTCCGCGAGGAGAAGCGCCTGCGGGAAGAGTGGAACCGCAAGTTCCAGGAGCTCGGGGACAAGGTCCAGGAGCTCAAGCGCACCCGCCAGCCGCGGCCGGGTGCGGTGCCCGTCTGGCGGCTCCGCAAGGAGCTGAAGGAGCTCGAGTTCCGCCACATGACCACCGCGCTCACGGGCGAGCAGGAGAAGCGGCTGATCGAGGAGATGAAACGCCTCGAGGCCTCGATCCGGGAGCAGGACGACCAGCTCCGTCAGGACCCCGAGGTCGAGCAGACGCTCAAGGAGTTCGCCGAGGCGCGCACCGAGGCCGAGGCCCACCACGCGGCCGTGGGGAAGCTCGCCGAGGACGCCCAGCGCGAGCACGAGGCGATGGTCGCGCTGTACGAGTCCGTGGACGCGCTCCGGCGCCAGGCGGACGAGGTCCAGGCGCACCTCCTCGAGGTGAAGGCCCAGGCCGACGAGGCGCACCGGGCCCATATCGCGGCGATCGAGGAGGTCCGCGATTTCGAGAAGATGCTCTACGCCGCCCGCGGCGGCCGGGCCCCCCAGACGTGGGGGGAGGCCGAACCGCCGAAGGAGGAGGATTTCCTCGCCCGTCTGAAGAAGGGCGAGAAGGTATCGACCGAGGACCTGCTCGAGCTCCAGAAGAGCGGGCGCGCCTAGTCCGACACGACCGTGACGCTCTCCTACGGACCGCACGAGGTCGACGCCGTCCTCTTCGACCTGGACGACGTGCTAGTCCCGTTCCAGACACCGAACGCCTGGCAATGGGCGTGGCGACCCCAAGGCCCGGTGCTGGGGGAACGTCGGGTGAAGGCGGCGGTGCGACGGGCCCTGAAGAGCTGGGACCGCCGTCGCTGGCAGGGCCTCACCGGAAAGGCCCCACCGGCCAACGTGGAGGCCCTCCGGGCCCACCTCGCGGACACTCTCGCGACCGTCGCGGGCCACCCGCTACCTCCCACGGAAACCGAGGCGGTCGTGCGTCGGTTCCTGCGACCCGCCGGTGAGGTCGAACGGTATGGCGATGTTCCGCGGGCCCTCGACCGCCTTCGCTCGCGCGGCGTCAAGGTCGGCACGGTGACCCCCCTTCCCGCCGATTCCGCTCGTTGGCTCCTCCACCGGTGCGGCCTCCCCGATACCCTCCTGCTCGGCTCGGGCGACGGCCCCGGACCGTGCGTCCCGGACCGCTCCGCGTTCCGCGCCGCGGCCGACGTGCTCGGCTCGCCCCCCGAGAGGGTCGCGTACGTCGGCGACCTCTTCTGGAGCGACGTTCGCGCCGCGGCGCGCGCCGGCCTGCCGTCGGTGCTGCTCGACCGCCGGGACGCGTGGCCGAAAGTGACCACCGGCCGGTTGATGACGTTGGACGTGTTCGAGACGACGCTCGCGGCCGGGGGCTCCCCGACCGATACCGAAGGGACCGTGGGGGCCGAAGGGGAGCCGAGGGCCGACCCACCGCCGCTCGACTGATAACATATATACAGACCACGTTGGTGCGACCACTGTCCATGCGATCCGTCAAGATCGACCAGGCCGAGCTCCGACAGATCATGGAGCTCTACGAGAGCGTGATGTCGCACGCCTGCCACGGATTGTTCTTCAAGGAAGGCTCGGTCATCGGTTCGGCGATGGCCGAGGAGGCGCTCAAGGACCGGGCGCACTATTTCGACCGCGTTGCCCACCAGCTCAAGGAGCGCGGATGGGTCGAGGAGATCCGGTTCGCCGAGCCCGAGGTCGTCGTGAAAGGTTCGATCGAGGTCGCCCCGAGCGACATCCCGACCTGCCACCGTCTCCGGGGCATGCTTCGCGAGTTCTACGAACGTTTTAAGGGGGGGCGCGTTAAATGCACTGAGGAGATGTGCTCTAGCACCGGGTCCCCCGAGTGCCGCTTCCGGATCGAGGAGCTGTGAGGAGGGGAATGAGTTAATGATGGCGACGGGAAATGTGGGCGCAGTCGTAAAGGACCTGAAGACCCGCATCGGTGGGATCGCGACGGCCCTCGTCTCGCGCGACGGCCTCGTCCTCTACGCGGACGTGCCCACGGGCGTCTACACCGAGACGTTCGCTATCATGTGCGCCACCATCCTCGGGGCGGCCGCCACCGCGAACACGGAGCTGAACCGGTCCCCGCCTGAGCGGATCGTGATCGAGGGGAACGATTCGAAGACGATCATCGTCGGGAGCGGCAAGAAGGCGCTCCTCGTCGCCGTCGTCGACCAGACCGCGGACCTGACGAAGGTCCTCGCCGAGGTCGTCAAGGTCGCCGACCTCCTGAAGGCGAACTAGATTACATCGACCGATAGGTTCCGCGGGGGCGCTCCCCCCGACCACAGTTACGCCGGGTACTGGCCGAGTTCTGGGGTCGGCGTCGCTGGGTCCAGCCGACGTTCTCTGCCGGTGATGACTCGGGTAGTGTAGCCGGCGAGCGCAGCCGTGAGGCGGGCCCAGGCCATGACCCCGCGCTGGTCCGAGATCAGCCGGCGGACGCGATACCGTCCCCACAGGCTGCCCTGCTTCTCGGTGAGCTGTTTTCGCCCATAGCCGTTCCAAAATGCCTGGATGAGGAACCGAACGAACGTAGAGCGCATGTGGTGGTAGACGATCGCCTCCGGCTGGTACACGATCGAAGCCCCGGTCTGCACCGCGCGCATGTTGAGGTCGATGTCCTCCGCGGTGATGAACCGCGTATCGAACCCTCCGAGGCGGACGAACAGCTCGCGCCGGTATGCGAGGTTGCACGAGGGAAAGGTGACGTCGAACCCTTTCTGCAGCAGCTCGACCCGCTCGAGCTGGCCGTACCGATGCTTCCCCACGACGACCGTGCGGCCGGCCACCACCGCAGACCCGGCGAGACGTTCCCGGAGGCGCTTCAGCCACTGGGAATCCGCGAAGCAGTCGCCGTCGATGAACGCGACGAACTCCCCGCGAGCCTCCTTCACGCCCACGTTCCGGCCTACTCCCCGCGACCCCGACCGCTCGAAGACGCGCAGGATGTCGGGATGACGGGCGGCGAACGCTTGGGCAGTCTCTAACGTGCCGTCCCGGCTCTCCGAATCGACCAGGACGACCTCGAACGGCGCCTCCTGTACCAGGAGGCTCTCGAGGAGCTGGTCGATGTGGTGCGCTTCGTTACGGACGGTGATGACGACCGAAACGAGCAGGCGGTCGGAGGGGTTACTTCCCAATGTCCATCACGACGACGTCCTTGACCGCGCGCATGCTCTTGAAGGGGAGCACGAGCCGGCCGGAGGCGTCGCTCTGGAAGAGGCGTTGCTCGACATCCTCGCTCGGGGTCACGAGGACGTGCGCAATCCCGCCCGTCAGCGTGTCGACGACGAAGTTGTCGATCATGCCCAGGATCTGGCCGTCGTTCGTCATCACGGTCTTTCCTCGGAGTTCGGTGAGGAACTTGCGCATAGGGAGGCTCCGACCGCCGATGGCGGGGGGGCGTATTTAACCGTTGGCCGGTAATGGAAGCGCGGAAGCGGTGTGCCGGACCGCCGGCGACCGGCCCGCGCCGTACCGGCATCTCTGCGGGCGGCAACGCTTATATGAGCCACCCGGGTCGAGGCCCTCCCGCCATGGCCCATCCCATTCCTAAGGACAATTCCGAGCTCGTACGGCTCATCGTTGAGCTGCGCCGGGCGGCCCGTTCGAACCAGGCCCCGATCTGGGCCTCGGTCGCCGACCGCCTCGAGCGTCCCCGCCACCAGGTCGTCCCCGTGAACGTGGGCCACCTCGACCGGCTGACCAAGGCCGGAGAGACGGTCGTCGTCCCGGGAAAGCTCCTCGCCGAAGGCCGGCTCTCGAAGCAGCTCACGGTCGCCGCGTTCGCCTACTCGAAGGACGCCCGGACCAAGGTCCACGCGGCCGGCGGCGTCGCCATCACCGTCCACGACCTGCTGAAGACCAAGCCCGATGGGGCGGGGGTACGCCTCTTTGCCTAACGCTCCCGAGCCGGCGGTCACCGTGGTGGACGCGAGCGGCCTCGTCCTCGGACGCGCCGCGAGCCTGATCGCGAAGCGACTTCTGAACGGCGAGACGATCGTCGTAGTGAATGCGGAGAAGAGCGTCGTCACGGGCGGGCGCTCACAGGTGGTCGCCCACTACACGGAGGCCCGCGCCCGCGGCTCGGTCCGCAGCGGACCCCACTTCCCCCGGTACGCCGACCGCATCTTCCGCCGCACGGTCCGCGGCATGCTTCCGCATCTGCAGACCCGCGGCAAGGTCGCGTTCCGCCGCCTCCAAGTCCACATCGGCGTACCCCTCGAGCTGGTGGGCCACCCGACGGAGACGATCGAAGGCGCCAAGGCCCGACCGACCCTCCGCCCGCCCGTCACCCTCGCCGAGGTCACGAAGCTCCTGGGGGCTCGCACATGAAGGCCCCGACCATCGTCCTCGCGACCGGAAAGCGCAAGACGGCGGTCGCCCGGGCCACCGTGCGCAAAGGGGCGGGCCGCGTCCGGTTCAACGACCGACCGCTCGAGCTCGTCGAGCCCGAGATCATCCGCTTGAAGGTTCAGGAGCCGCTGCTCATGGTCGGGGACCGCGCGAAGAACCTCGACATCTCGGTCCAGACGGCCGGGGGAGGCTACGTCGGCCAGGCCTCGGCGGCCCGGACGGCCGTGGCCCGCGGCCTCATCATCTGGCTGAAGGACGACCAGCTCAAGGAGATGTTCAAGCGCTACGACCGCTCTCTCCTCGTGAACGACCCGCGCCGCAAGCTGCCGAAGCGACCCGGCGGCCGCGGGGCCCGTAAGCGTCGGCAGAAGTCGTACCGCTGAGCTAGGGAGGTGTTCAATCGATGACGATGATGGTACCGGTCCGCTGCTTCACCTGCGGAGCCGTGATCGGACAGCACTGGGACGAGTACCGGGAGCGGACCGCGCGCGGCGAGCCCGCCGGCGCCGTGTTGGACGCGCTCGGGCTGAACCGGTATTGTTGCCGACGGATGCTCCTGACCCACGTCGACCTCCTCGACGAGGTCGGTCCGTACGGTTAGGCGCGCGTGAGCTGCCGTATCGTTCCGTCCCCCTCATCCTTCCGCGCGGGCGGGCCGATACAGGCCCGTTTTGGACGGCCCTACGACAGTCAGTTGTACCGCATCTCAATCGATTGCGTAACGGTAATGTTTCCCCAGCTCCCGCAGCCCGGGCCCCAAGTGTAGTTTCCGGCCGCAAGATTCTGATCCGCGGTGTACGTCCTGGGGCTTCCGAAGTAGTCACTCGGGGGCGCGGGACAGTAGATGCCCGGTCCCCCAGCCGGGCGGACCACTATCCCCACGGCATGGTCCACGTCGGCCGCCCCGACCAGCACTCCTCCCTCAGACGGCACGTTGAACGCGACACCGGTAAACCCCGGGACCCTGAGGACGGTCCCGACCGGAACCAGAACTTGCCCATGGAAACTGGTGGCGAACGGTCCCCACGGGATGCTGCAACAAAGGGTGACCACGACCAGACACGCGAACCCGAGGACGAGAGCACATCTTGGCCGGGACATCGCCATGGCTCAAGGACCCGCTGAACCATCAACATTCCCAGGGCGCAAGTCGACCCGATCGGACCTGAGCCGTCGCCGACAGGCCTATCGCGGGTGCCGGAGCTGATAGAGGCGAAAGGCACCGTAGAGGCCCAAGAGCAGGAGTGCGAGCATGAAGAGCGCGGCGAGTGCGTTGGCGCCGTAGTCCAGCGGGTAGTAGGTGGCGACGGCCCAGTGCCCGACGAAGAACACGGCGATCCCGAGGAGGGCAATTCCCAGGTACAGCCACCCTCGCCCTCGGTCGTCCACGCCGGGGTAGAAATCGGCGTTCTATACAGCCCTCGCCCTCAGCCCGGCCCGGAGGACCCTCCCGGATTCCTGGGCGCAAACCTACCCGATTCGCTCTCTGGGTCCAGGACGTCCGCGCGGTCAGCACCGACTCTGGGATTTCATTCCCGAGAGAGGGAAGGGGTTTGCCACCCCCGTCGCCGGGGGAGAGCGGTCCGTCTCGCGGACCCCTACTTACTCGTCGTCGTCCTTGTCGTCGTCTTCGTCCTTGTCCGCCGGACGCTTCGGACGCTCGAGCCCCGACCTCGGGGTCCCGCCCTTCGCACCGCCCTTTCCGGTGCGGCGGCGGTAGTAGAGGATGAGCAGTAGGACGACCACGACGACCGCGACCGCAATCGCGACGTACTCCAGCAGCTGGGTCGTCGGGTTCGGTCCGATCGAGATCGACATCGTCACGACGTTCGGCCCGTTCTTGTAGTCACCCGAGAACTCGTTGGACGCCGTCACGTTCGCGTAGAGGACGAAGTTCCCCGTGATCCCGGGGTTCCAGGTGACCACCGCGCGCACGGTCGTGTTGTAGGCCAGGCTCGCGATGCTCCCGGTGGCAAACGAGACGGTGTTGACGACCCCGGGCGAGGTGTAGTTGAAGAACTGCACCGACCCCGGAGAGCCACCGATGTAGTTCCGGCTCCCGCCACCGCTCGGGGAGAGCAGGTAGAAGGCGACCGAGACGTCGTCACCGACCGACTTCGAACCGCCACCGACCGTGACGTTCACCCAGTAGGTCACCGACGAGCCGTCCGTGATGCTCGACGGGCCTGTGAGGTTCGTCGCGGACATGATGGGACTGGTGGTCGTGTTCTGCGAGACCGTGAGCGACTGGGTGGTGTACCCATGGTTCTGGTTCAGGTCCCACACGGTCAGGTTGACCGTGTACGGAGTGGTCGATGCGGGCATCCAGAACGAGGGGTACGGCTTCACCGAGGTGACGTTGACACCCTGGTGGAACGACGCGTTCTGGGAGTTCGTGACGAGCCAGTAGTACTTCACGATCGACCCGTTCTGCGGGTCCGTCGCGTTCGCGCCGTTGAACAGGACGTTCGCGGAGAGGTTCGTTCCGGCGACGACCCCGCTACCCGTGACCGCCTTGCCGCCCGAGGTGAGCACCTGGAACGCCGCCGTGGGACTCTGCGTGTCGTTCACGAGGATGTCGAGCGTGGTCTTCGCCGTCTGGCCGGTCCCCGACCAGACCGTGAGGGTAAGGTTGTACTGCCAGCCCTTGACCGGTACCGGGGTGCCGCCGACGGTCCCCGAGGAGAGGTAGGAGCCCGCCCCTAGGAACTGGACGGTGAAGTTCGACCAGAATTGAGCCCCCTGCCCGACCGAATAGTTCGCGGTCTGCTTGAAACCGCCCGAGGAGACCAGCGAGAACGACGCGACCGAGAGGATGCCCGGCACGCCCGCCGAGGGACTGACTACGGCGGTGCTCTGGCTCGCATTGAAGTGGAGGACCGTTCCCCAGTTGACGAACACGTAGGCGGTCGACCCCGCGGTCTTGTTCTGGCTCGCGGTGGAGTTGACGGAGATCTTCGGAGTGACGGGTCCCTGGGCGGCCCACACGTAGAACGGTGTCGAGTTGGTCAGTCCGCCCGAGCTCGTGACCGTGAGCTTTCCGGCATAAGCGCTCGAGCCGCTCGCGGTCGTGTAGGTGTGGTTCGTCGTCGCGGTGGTCGAGTTGGCCGTCGCGCCATCCCCGAACACCCACGAGAACTTCGTCCCGTTGGTCCCCGAGGGGTAGAGCGAGTTGAGGGCGCTGAACGTCACGTTCTGGCCGACCCCGACCTCAACGGTGTAGTTCTTCTGCGTGCTGTTGAGGACGTTGTGGGTCGAGAACGCGAAGTTCGACACCGTGGCGTTCACGATCGGTGTCAGCGCGGCGTACTTCACGATCGAGAACTTGGCGCTGCCAACCAGGGACGTGCTGGGAAGCGATTGCAGGGTGAAGCTCGTCCAGGTGCCTCCCGGGCCGGCCGCGGTGAGACGGGTGCTCGTCGGGGGCTGGGTGGCGGCCGCGAGAACGTACCCGCTCGGCAGCACGATCGTGTAGTTGTAGACGTCCGAGCTGGAGACCGGGTGAGCGAAGCTGAGGGCGATCGAGTAGGTGGACCCGTTGATGGGCACCGTCCCGTTGAGATTGTAGCTCTCCGACCACTGGTAGGTCAGGCTCGCGCTCGTGGTGAGGTTGCAGGCCCCCGAGCAGGTGGATGCCCAGCTGGTCAGATTCTCCGGTGCGGCAGGTCCGACGAACCCGGTGCCGTTGACCGTGGTCTGAGCCTGGACCGCCGGGAAGAACGGCCCGGTGGAGTTGACCCAGCGCTCCACGTTGGGGAGCATCGCGCTCGGGAAGATGACCGAGTGATTGAAGTCGAGACCGAGTTGCGCCCACAGCTGGCCCACGGTCGCGTTCGGGAGGTTCGGGAAGACCGTGTCGTTGCCAAGCGTGGCGACGGTCTGGACCGCAAGGCTGCCGGACCCGCTCGCGACGTTGATCCCGGAGAAGTTGAGGGTCGTTTGGAAGTTCCCCTGCTGGCTCGCGGTCAACGGGGATACGAGGAAGTTGTGCTGCTGAGCGCTCGGAGTGCTCACCGTCAGCGGGTACCAAACGGTCCCGTAGCCGATCGACGAGAGGACCAGGTCGAACGTGGTCGAGCCGCTCCCGAAGTGGGCCCCGTACGTCCCGGCCGAGTAGAACCCTCCGGGCGGTGTGGCGTTCGAGTAAAGGTAGCCGTTGGCCGGGTCGAACAGCGTGACGTTACCGGCGGTGGGAACATGCGCCGACGGGTGTGCGAGCTGGTTGACGTAGCCCGAGACGATGTACGGCTGGATGGTCGGGTTGACCACTACGGCGGTGGTACTCGGGATGGCGACCTGGGTGAAGTTGTACTGCGGAGGCGACCCCGGCACGACCGTCTTGAGGACCCAGCCTCCCGCCGGCGCGTACACCGTGGAGATGGGGGCGTTGAAGGTGAACTTGCCGAGGGCGATGGTCGTGTTGTTCACGAGAGAGAGTCCATTGTAGTAAGGGTCGAGAAGAGAGACCTGAGCGCCGGGCAGACCGGTGCTGACCGTCCCGGTGACCGAGCCCGTGTAGGGCACCTCGGAAACACCTGTGATGGTGATGGGGTAGTACTGGGTGGTGAGCGCCGTCGCATTTTCGAACTGGAACGTCGGGGTCTGGTTCGTGGGGAGGATAGCGCACTGGTAGGGCTTCGTCGGGTTGCAACCGGGCAGGCTGGCGTTTCCCTGCGGAGGCACCCACACGCCCCAGTAGCCGGGCACCAAGGCCCCGCCGGTGCTGGCGGTCGTGAAGGAAAAGCTCCCACCGTTAGCGACCGTGGTCGTGAAGACCTGGCCCGTCGCCCGGGACACGAGGTCGACCTGTACGCCCGCCGCGACCGGGGAAGCCCCGTTCCCCTGCTCCACATAGCCTGTCAGCGTGTAGTTCGCTGAAGACGCGGCCTGAGCCCCGGCGATCGCGGCCAGTGAGCTCGTCACGAGCGCGACCAGTACCAGGACCCAAAGTGCGGCGCGGTACTGTTGTCGAACCAAGTGTTTCACATCTCCCGTTTCGGTAGCCTCCTATCGGAGGCGGCGCGCCGAACTTGGCTCTGCTACATATAGCTTGCTTTGGCACGAGGCCTCGGCCTGCGTCGGCGACGCACCCTAGCGGTAGATGGCCTCGACCGGCTCGTCGCGGCGCGGCGTTACCCGCTCGTGCAGCAGGTGTCGCTCGAACTCGGCGTAGAACTTCAGCCCCTCCGCGTCGATCGAGGGCCGGACCTGTTTCAACGCCGCTTCGAAGTGTGCGCGGGTGACCTTCGCGGCCTTGATGTTCTCCCGGATCGCGGTGAGCCCGGCTTCCCGACAGAGCGCGGCGATGTCGCTCCCCACGTATCCGTCGGTCTTCGCGGCGAGCGCGTTCAGCTCGACGTCCTCCGCGAGCGGCATCGACTTCGTGTGCACCTTGAGGATCTCAAGGCGCCCGGCGAGGTTGGGGGGCTCGACGTAGAGCAGCCGGTCGAACCGCCCGGTCCGCAGGAGCGCTTCATCGACGATGTCCGGTCGGTTCGTCGCGGCGATCACGAGCACCCGCTCGAGGGATTCGAGGCCGTCGACCGAGGTGAGGAGTTGGTTGACGATCCGTTCCGTGACGCCGCTCGAGTTCTGGAGCCCCCGGCGCGGGGCGATGGCGTCGATCTCGTCGATGAAGACGATCGACGGGGAGGCCTGTCGCGCCTTCTTGAAGATCATCCGGATCGCTTTCTCGCTCTCCCCGACCCATTTGCTCATCACCTCGGGGCCCTTCACCGAGATGAAGTTCGCCTGGCTCTCGGTCGCCGCGGCCTTCGCGAGGAGGGTCTTTCCGACGCCGGGCGGGCCGTAGAGAAGGATGCCGCGGGGCGGCTCGATGCCCATGTGGCGGTAGACCTGTGGGTTCTTGAACGGAAGCTCGACCGATTCCTCGAGGATCCTCCGGACCCGCTCGACGCCGCCTACCTGCTCCCAGTGGACGGTCGGGACCTCGACGGCGACGTCCCTCAGGCTGGAGGGCTCGATCTGCTTCAACGCCTCGCGGAAGTCGTGCTCGGTGACCTTCATCCGCTCGAGCAGCGAGAGCGGGATCGGCTGGTCGAAGTCGATCTCGGGGAGGTAGCGGCGCAGGGCGCGCATCGCGGCCTCGCGGGCGAGCGACGATAGGTCCGCGCCCACGAACCCGTGGCTCTGGGCCGCGAGGACCTTCAGGATTCGTTCCCGGTCCCGGTCGGTGCCGTCGATCGGCATCCCCCGGGTGTGGATCTGGAGGATCTCGAGCCGGCCCTCCATGGTCGGTACCCCGATCTCGATCTCTCGGTCGAACCGACCGGGCCGGCGCAGGGCGGGGTCGATCGCTTCCTCCCGGTTGGTCGCGGCGATCACGATGACGTTCCCGCGGCCGGAGAGGCCGTCCATGAGTGTCAGCAGGGTGGCGACGACCCGGCGCTCGACCTCGCCGGTCACCTCGTCTCGGCGGGGAGCGATCGAGTCGAGCTCGTCGATGAAGATCACGCTCGGGGCGTTCTTCTCCGCCTCCTCGAACTTCTCGCGGAGCTCTTTCTCGCTCTCCCCGTAGTACTTCGAGATGATCTCGGGACCCTGGATCCCGATGAAGTGGGCGCCGGCCTCGTTGGCGACGGCCTTGGCGATGAGCGTCTTTCCCGTCCCGGGGGGCCCGTAGAGCAGAACGCCCTTCGGGGGGGTGATGGCGAGGCGGTCGAACAGCTCGGGGTGCTTCAGCGGGAGCTCGATCATCTCTCGGACGCGGCCGAGCTTCTCGGTGAGGCCGCCGATGTCCTCGTAGGAGATCCGGGGCGCGCTGACCTCGGTCTCGCTGACCGTCTCCTCCTTGATCGTGATGAGCGAGGACGGAGCGACCTGGACGATCCCCTTCGGCTGGGTGGAGACCACCATGAACGGCAGCGAGCCCCCCATGAGGAAGACGCCCGGGATCACGAAGACGTCCCCACGGATGAACGGTCGACGGGCGAGCGCCTTTGCGACGAAGCTCTCGAGCCCGGGACCGAGGTCCATGCGCGCGGAGCCCGCGTAGATCGGGGCGATCGTGACGGCATCGGCGTTCGGGCAGTCCACCCGCTGGACCGATACGCGGTCCCCGATGCTGACCCCCGCGTTGCGGCGGACCACCGCCTCGATCCGGATGAGCCCTTTGCCTTCGTCCTCCTGTTGTGCCCGGGCCACCACGGCGGGGGTGGGCTTGCGGCCCCGGACCTCGATGATGTCCTGGAGGCCTACCTTCAGCCGCTGCCGGGTCTGCACGTCGAGACGTGCGGTCCCCAAGCCGATGTCCTGCTGGAACGCTTCGGCGACCCGCAGGGTGATGGCCTCGGCCATTTACGATCGGTTTGGACCCCTGTGCGAGCCATAAGCATTGTCCTAAAGTGGGCCGGCCCGGCCGAACGCCCTCCGGTGTCGGCGAAGTCGTCTAACCGTCCGGGCCCGGTCCGAGGCGGGTTTGACCCGCGACCCGGCCCGCCGCGGCGAGGTCGGGGCGGGGCCCCCCGAGCACCTCGGAGACCGCCGCGGCCGTCCCCGGTCCGAACCCCATGAAGTGGTTGTTCGCGAACGCGTAGACCGTCGTCACCGAGCGCCCCTCGTTCTCGAAGAGGCCCTTCATCGTGACGATCTCCGGCCGAGCGTCCCGCTGGATCCGGTCGAACTGCGTGAGCGCTCGGTCGCCGATGAACCGAGCGTAGAGGAAGTCGCCCGTCACCCAGGGGGGAGGGCGGGTCTCGGGAACGACCGACCATACCAGCGTCGCCTTCCGGGCCTCGAGCAGGGAGCGCGTGGCGTCCGTCCACCAGGACCCGTGGCGGAGCTCGACCGCGAGCGCGTACTCGTGAGGAATGGCATCGAGCAGGAGCTTGAGGCGATCCTTCCCCGTGGTCGCCCGGAACGACGGCGGGAACTGAAGGACGACCGGACCGAGCTTGCCCCGCGAGCGAAGCGGTTCGAGGCTCGAAAGGAACGGGTCAAGGACATCGTGGAGCGCCGGCGTCGTGGCCTCGTGGGTCACGTCCCGCGGGACCTTCAGGGCGAAGCGGAAGCCGTCGGGCGTCCGTTCCGCCCACCGGCGGACCAGGAACGGGGCGGGAGCCCGATAGAAGCTCGAATCCACCTCGACGACCCGGAACACGCGAGCGTAGCAGCTGAGGAAGTCGCCCGGGGCGGTCCCCGGAGGATAGAACGGACCGACCCAATCGTCATACGCCCAACCGGAGCAACCGACCCAGTACCGACCCACATCCCCCCAGGGGATGTCGGGGACATTAGCTCTCTTCGGCCGACGACACGGTTCTCCGACCGAGACGCCGAAGCGCGGGCTTCCCGTCTCCCGACGAGCGGAACCCACTTATTCCACGGCGCGCGTCCGCAGCCTGATGACCCGTAGCGGGCTGCCCGGTTCGGTCCTCGGGAAGCTTCTCGAGGCGGCGGGGTACCGCATCGAGGTCCGTCAGGACACGCTCGTCGCCGTCCGCGCGCGGGACCGGCGCGCGGTGGTCGTCCTCACGGCGGCGCGGTCCCCGGCCGACGTCGAGGCGTTCTTCCCCTCGGAAAGCATCCACCGCACGATCGTCTACGATGACGAACCCGGTGAGGTCGCGCGCGCGCTCGCCGCCGACCGGGGGATCGAGGTCCTGGACCCATCGACGCTCGGTCCGGGCCTCGGCGAGATCCTGTTGCTCCCGCCGGCCGGAGCGGAGCTCTCGCCGGTCGATGCCGACCCCGCGGGGCCGCTCGAGCCACCGTTCGCGATCGCCCCCCACGGCGAGCGAACGGTGCGACCTCGCATCGACCGGTCGGAAGCGGAGACCCTCGCCGGAGTGGACGGCCCGCGCTCCACCCTGCGGCTGGTCCCGTTCTTCGTCGCGGCCTACCGTGTCCGCCCCGCCTCTCCGGACGGGGGCCATGGCGCCGTACTACGCAACCTGGTCGCGGTCAACTCCGTCACGCGCCGCGCCGAGATCTGGGCGGACGGCGACCGCGAGCTGATCGCCGACCTGAGCGAGCCGCACCAACGGCTCTCCCCGCAACTCGACGAATCCCAGGTCGTGCCGCTCGCGCTCGATGCGATCCGCCGGCACCACACGGTCCACGTCGACCACACCGAACAACACCAGGGAGCGCTCGTCATCGAGACCCGCCGAGTCCCTCCCGCCGCCGACGATATCCGCCTCGGGCCGTTCGTGCTTCTCTACGTGCCGCATTGGTACGCGGAGGGGTCCCAAGGCCGGGTGGTCCTCGACGCCGTCACCGGGCGCCGGACCACCGCGCCCGAACCGGGCAGCCCTTAGTTCGTGCCCCCACTCTCAAATACGCCCCCCTTTTCGCCGGGGCGTGCTCCTCGACCAGTTCCGAATCGGCCCGTACCTGAACTTCACGTACCTGGTGGCGGAGGAGCCCGGAGGCGAGGGCGTCGTCATCGACCCCTCGTTCGGGATCGACCCGGTGCTCGAGGCGATCGACGCGCGGAACGTGAAGGTCCGCTACATCCTCACGACGCACAGCCACCCCGACCACATCGCGGGTTGCCAGGACGTGAAGGAGCGTACGGGGGCGAAGGTCGTCGCACACCGCGTCGCGCCGATCCACCAGGACGTTTCGGTCGACGATGGGGACGCGATCGCCGCTGGTCAACTGCGATTCCACGTAGTCCACACGCCCGGCCACACGAAGGACAGCGTCCTCTACGTCTTCGAGGGCAACGTCGCCACCGGGGACACGCTCTTCGTCGGCGAGTGCGGACGGACCGACCTTCCGGGAGGCGACCCGGCGCAGCTCTACGACAGCCTCCACCACCGGCTCCTCATGCTGGACGACGCGCTGGTCGTGCTCCCCGGCCACGACTACGGCACGACGCCGACGTCCACGATCGGCCGGGAACGGGAGGAGAACTACACGCTCCAGCCCCGGACGCTCGACGAGTTCCTCAAGTTCATGCGGGAGTGACGACGGTTCCATGGTACCGCTTCCGCCTCCCGAGGAACGACCGGTCCGAGCGGTCGGTGCCCGACGTTCCCGTCCCGGTAGCCCGGCCACGGACGCCATCATCCGAACGCTCCGGGAATTGGCGAAGGAATCGCCGGCGCTCGTCGCCCTCTTCGACGCGCGCGCGGTGGCGGGAGAGCGGCATCTTCTCTCGGCCTGGGCCCATCTCGGCCGTGCCCGAGCTCGCGGCGAGGTCCGCCTCCGCGACCGAGGGGCCGAGTTCGCCCTGTACGTCGCCGGCGACGACCAGCTTCCCCGCGCGCTCGCGAAGGTCGGGGTTTCCGACGAGACCGAGCAGTTCGTCCTGGTCGCCGAGCGCCCGCAAGACCCGACTGCGCTTCTCGAGCGGTTCGGTCTCACGCTCGACCCCGGCGCGTACCCGAGGTCGGTGGACGAGTCGGTCCTCGAACGACTCGGGATCGAAGCCGCGGAGCGGAGCGCCGTCCCGTCGTCAGGATGGGAGGGTCTCGTTCTCGAACGGGTCGCGCTCCTCGACCTTTCGGCTCCGGCGGCGCACACTCCCAAGGAAAAGCAAAAGCATTAACCGCGCAGGACGGTCGCGCCCTCGGTCCGGCCGCGGCCATGCAGGTGTAATCTAGTGGTAGGATGTCAGCCCTCCAAGCTGACTACCCGGGTTCGAAACGCAGGACCCATCGGGTCCCGCGCGGATCTCCCGGCACCTGCACTCCTCCGCCCCGGACCCCCTCCGAAAGGGAGGGTTTATTCCTCCCGGCCCCGCTCTCCTCGATGCGCTGAGGTAGCCTAGCCCGGCAAGGCGCCAGCCTTGAAAGCTGGTGGCGGTTCCGCCACGGGAGTTCAAATCTCCCCCTCAGCGTCCCGCCTCGCGCCGGCTGGATTATATGGGGTCCCCCGCTCCACGGCGCACCCGATGCCCGAACCGTTGCCCCTCACTCCCCTGCTAGAACAGTACGAGGGCGTCAAGGCGCGCTACCCCGGCCACCTCGTGCTGTTTCGCGTGGGCGACTTCTACGAGACGTACGGGGACGACGCGCGGCTCCTGTCGCGCGAGGTCGACGTGGTGTTGACCGCACGGGCCGCGGACGCCCAGGGCGTTCGGACCCCGATGGCAGGCGTGCCCCACCACTCGGTGGAGACGTACCTCGGTCGGCTGGTGCGGAAGGGCTACAAGGTAGCGATCTGCGACCAGGTCGAGGACCCGCGCCTCGCGAAGGGCCTCGTCCGGCGCGAGGTGACTCGGGTCGTCACGCCGGGCACGGCGGTCGAGGACCGCATCCTCGGTGGCTCCGACCACAGCTTCCTCGTGAGCGTAGTCGCCCCGGCCCGGAAGCTTGGAGCCTACGCGGCGGTCGACATCACCACCGGGGAATGGTACCACGGGTCCGCGGACGGCAGCGGTCCCGAGGGGCTCGTCTCCGCCCTCGCCGCCTTCCAACCCCGAGAGATTCTGTGGGCCGTCGGCGAAGAGTCGGCAGCCCCTCCCCTGGTCGCCGCCCTGCGACGGGAGTTCCCGTCCGCCCGGCTCGAGGCCGCCCCGGCTCCCGCCGCCGTGGGAGAGCTCCCGAGCGCCCTCCGCGGGGAAGCGGAGCTGGCCGAGGAGGTCCTCGAGGCCGACCGTCGTCTCGCCGCCTTCCTGCGCGCGACCCAGCCTCGCCTCCTACCCCACCTCGACCTTGTCGAGCGGGGGGCCGGTGGCCGGCGACTCGTCCTGGACGCGAAGACGCTCCGCCACCTCGAGATCAACCGCCCGATGAACCCGGACGACGCGAAGGGCGTGACCCTCCTCGGGACGTGGGACGAGACGGTCACGGCCCCGGGCCGGCGCACGCTCGCGTTCTGGTTGACGAACCCGCTCGCTGACAGCTCTGCGGTCGCCGTCCGTCAGGACGCCGTGCAGACGCTCGTCGACCTCGGCGCCGCCCTAGAGGAGCGGCGAGCCCGCCTGAAGTCGGTCCCGGACCTTTCGCGGATCGCGGCCCGGGTCGCCGGACGTCGGGTCCGACCGGCGGAGCTCGTGGCGCTGCGGGCCGGCCTCGAGGTCGCGGAGTCGCTCGGTCGCAGCCTGGCCGAGAGCGGCCCCTCGGTCCGGCTCACGATGCTCGCCGGGGAGCTCGCGCCACCGTCGGGCCTGGTCGAGCTCCTCGCCGGAGCGCTGCCCGAGAGCCCTGCGGCCGCACAGGAAGAGGGCGAGCTGTTCCGCCCCGGCCACGCCCCCGACGTGGACCGATGGCGCGAGGCGGAGCGCTCGGCGCTCCGCGAGATGACCGCCCTTGAGCGGGCGGAGCAGGAAGCGTCCGGGATCCGGACGCTCAAGGTCGGCTACAATCAGGTCTTCGGGTACTACTTCGAGGTCACCAAGCCCCACCTGGCCCGCGTCCCCCCGCACTTCCGGCGGCGCCAGACGGTCGCCCAGGCCGAGCGGTTCACGTCCGACCGACTCGAGGAGATCGAGGAACGGATCCTGGAAGCGCGGGACGGGATCAACACCGCCGAGGCGGCCCGCTGGGAGGAGCTCCTCGACTCGGTCGAGCGCCACGTGCCGGCGGTCCACCGCGTCAGCCGCGCCGTGGGAGAGCTGGACGCGCTGGCGACGTTCGCGCATCTCGCCCAGACCCGCGGCTACGTCCGTCCCACGGTCGACGACTCCTCGGTCCTCGTCATCCGCGACGGTCGGCACCCCGTGCTCGACCGGGTCCTCGGGGAATCGTTCGTCCCGAACGACCTCGACCTCGACCCGGAGACGCGACGGATGCTCGTCCTGACCGGCCCGAACATGTCGGGGAAGTCGACGTACATGCGACAGGTCGGCCTCCTGGTCGTTCTGGCGCAGGCCGGCTCGTTCGTGCCGGCCAAGTTCGCCCGGGTCGGCCTCGTCACTCAGCTGTTCACCCGGATGGGCTTCACGGACGAGATCGGGCGCGGTAAGTCGAGCTTCATGGTCGAGATGAGCGAGGTCGCCGAGATCCTGCGGGCGGCCGACGCCCGCTCGCTCGTCCTGCTCGACGAGGTCGGCCGCGGGACGAGCACGTTCGACGGGCTCGCGATCGCTTGGGCGACGCTGCGCCACCTGCACGACACGACCCGAGCCCGCTGCCTCCTCGCGACCCATTACCACCAGCTCACGGACCTGGTCCGGGGGCTCTCCGCGGCGGAGAACGCACACTTCGCCGTTCGCGAGGGCCCGGACGGGATCGTTTTCCTCCACCGTCTCGTCCCGGGCGCGACCGACCGGAGCTACGGCGTGCACGTAGCGCGCCTCGCGGGAGTCCCGGAGGGGGTCCTCGAGGAGGCCGAACGTCTCCTCCACCGTCTCGAGACCGAGAGCGTCGTGCCGACGGCGACGAAGGGCTCGCGTCGTCGGGGTCCGCGGTACACCCAGGCCGTCCTGCTCTCGGAGGGGGCTTCCGAGCACCCGGTGATCGACGAGCTCCGGCAGATGGACGTCGAACGTCTCGCTCCCGAGGAGGCCACACAGCGGTTGCGCGAGCTCAAGCGCCGGGCGGGTTCCGGGTCGTCCCCCAACGAGGAGCCACCGTGACGTCGTCGCCCCCGAGCTCACGTCCGCCGATCCGCAAGCTCTCGAGCGAAACGGTCGAGCGGATCGCTGCGGGCGAGGTCGTGGAACGCCCTGCGTCCATCGTGAAGGAGCTCGTCGAGAACGCCGTGGACGCGGGCGCCTCCAACGTGACGATCCGTCTCACGGGCGGAGGGCTCGAGCGGGTGGAGGTCGCCGACGATGGCTGGGGGATCCCACCGGACGATCTCGAGCTCGCGGTCGAGCGCCACGCGACGAGCAAGCTCCCGCCGGAAGGGCCCGTCGAACGGATCGGCACCCTCGGCTTCCGGGGGGAGGCGCTCGCCGCGATCGCCTCGGTGTCCCGCTTTCATCTTCTCTCCCGGCCCCCGACCGGGAGGTCGCCGAGGGGATCTCGGTGGTCGGAGGCGCGGTCTCCGGACGGTACTCCGCTCCGAGGGCACCGGGGACGACCGTCGAGGTCGAGGACCTCTTCTTCAACACGCCGGCCCGCCGGAAGTTCCTCAAGGGCGCTCCTGCGGAGCAGGTCGAGGTGCTGCAGACGGTCGAGCGCCTCTACCTCGCCCGACCCCAGGTGGGCCTCCGCGTGGAATCGGAGGGTCGCGAGGCCGGGACGTATCCCCCCGCCCACGACCTGAAGGACGCCGCGGCGCGGGTCCTCGGCCCCGGGTTCCTCACGTCGTCGTTCGAGCTGTCCGCGGAGATCCCGGGGGGCCGTCTCTTCGGGTCGTTGGGCCGGCCCGGTGTGGCGGCCGCCTCGTCGCGGGGACTGTTCGTCGCCGTCAACGGCCGCTCCATCGCCTCCCGCGCGATCGCCCAGAACGTCCGCCTCGCTTACGGCGACTACCTCCCTCGCACCCGATTCCCGGTCGGCGTCCTCCATCTCGAGGTCGACCCCGACCGGCTGGACGTGAACGTCCACCCGACGAAGCGCGAGGTGCGGTTCGCCCGCGAGCGGGACATCCTCGACGCCATCCGGCTTCGGGTCCGTGAGGCGCTGGTCTCCGCTCCGCAGGTCGCCGACCTTCCGACAGTTCGGCCCCCGGCTCGACCGGCGGCCGGCGGACCCGTCTCCCTGCCGCGAGGCGTCTCCGCGGGGGCCGTGGGTCACCCCGGCATCCAACGAACCCTGGAAGGTCCGGTCGCGGCGACACCGTCCCCCGCCCCCCTTCCGGCGGCGGCCGGGCATCCGCGGCTCACCCTGCTCGGTTGCCTCCACGCTCTCTACTGGGTAGCCGAGAGCGACGAGGGCCTCGTCCTGATCGACCAGCACGCGGCGAGCGAACGCGTCCTCTACGAGGAGCTGCTCCACGCCGGGACCCTCCAACGCCAGACGTTGGTCGCCCCCGTCACCGTCCGCCTCACGGGCGCCGAGCGGAGCACGCTCGAAGCCCACGGCGAGACGGTCCGGGCCGCGGGGTTTGACGTCGAGCCGTTCGGCCCCGAGTCGTTCCTGGTCCGGTCGGTCCCTGCGTACCGGGGACGGTCGGCGCGGCCGGAAGCGGTCGCGGAGCTCCTGGACGAGCTCGCTACGGGGGGGCGCCCCACGCTGCCGGACGGGCTCGAAGAGCGTCGCTCCGCCACCGTCGCGTGCCACGCCGCCCTGCGGGCCGGGGACGTCGTCACGGCGGAGGAGTTCTCCCGGGTGCTCGCGGCGCTGCACGCCCTGCCGGAAGCGGCCTACTCCTGTCCTCACGGGCGTCCGATCGTGCTCGGGATCCCCCGGTCGCGTCTCGACCGCTGGTTCCTGAGGAGCGGTCCGTGAGCCGCGTCGCGGCACCGCGCTCGAGCCGGGTCAGCGAACAGGAGGTCGTCCGGAGCGCCGCGGCGTTCCTCGAGCAGCAAGGGTACCGGGTCTACCCGAACCCCGATTCCACCGACTACTTCGACCTCGTGGCGCGGCGGGGGGATGAGGTCGGCCTGGTCGAGGCCAAGGTCTCCGGGAGCCGCGCGGTGCTCGTTCAGGCGCTCAAGCGGCGCGCCTGGGGTGACTGGGTCGCGGTCGTCGTGCCGTCCGAGAAGGCGGCCGCCGGGCTCGCGGCCCGCACGGATGGGACGCGCGCCTCTCGCGTCGGGGTCTGGGCCGCCCACGAAGGCACGGTGCACGTGGTCCGCGCTGCCGGCTCCTGGGTCCGGCCTGGCGAGGAGGACCCGTTCGCCGACCTCCGCGTCCGCTTCCGGAGGGTCCTAGACCGGATCGATTCCGGCGAATTACCCCCCGACGTGCGGTGGGCGGGCGTGGTACGGGCGGTCCGACGGGCTTCCGGTGGTCGCGGGTTCGCGGAGTGGCGCCTCGACGAGGCGGTCGAGCGCGACGGTTGAGCGTCGACCCGCTCGTCGTTGACTATTACGCCGCTTTTGGGGAGACCGCGTCGCTGAGCGCGGCCGCGACCCGTTCCGGGAGGAACGCTTGCGCGTAGCGCGTCGCGGCCTGACCGACCTCTTTCCCTGCCGCGGGGTCGGCGAGCAGCTCCGCGAGCGCTGAGGCGAGGTCGCCCGGGTCGTCGCTCGCCGCGATGCGCACGCCGCCCGCCGGGTCGACCGAAAGGCGCGCGTCCGGTAGGACGATGGGGGGGACTGCCGCGCGGGCCGCGAGCACGACCCCCGGGTCGAAACCGGGAACGCGTCGGGCGAAGATGGCCACGTCCGCGCTCGCGATCGCGTCCGCCAGCGTCTCCGCGCGGCGGCCCGGAAGCACGATCACGCCCGGGTCGGACGGGGCGGGCGCCCCGCACAGGACAAGACGAACGCCGGGGAAGAACGGTCGGACCCGGCGGAACGCCTCCAGGACCCGGTCGACCCCGCTCGACGCCGGGGCCTCGAACGCCGTCGGCGCTACCACGACCGGCACGTCGGGAGGGATTCGGAGGTCGTTCCGGGATGCCGGACGCGTGGGGAACGGCGAAAGGAGGGGGACGGCCGGGGGGAGCCCCAAGAGCTTGCGCGCCGGGACCCCGTACTCCTCGGTCAACGATTTGGCCACCTCGGGAGCGTCGTAGAAGAGCCGGTCGGCCTCGTCGAGAGCCACGCGCTCGAGGCGACGGACCGAACGTCGGTCACGCCAGGTGTCGAGCCGGTCGACGATCCCGGTCGAGGGGAGGCCCTGCCGCTCTCCCTCGAACGACCTCAACTCGAGCGCCCGCGCGAACCCTGCGACCAAGGGGGGGCCTCGGCGACCGCGTCGCGCACCGAGCGAACCTAGGCCGACCGGGTCCCGGAGCACGAGGTCAACGGGCTTGCGGAGACGGCGACCCGCCGCCGCGGCGAACTCCGCCGGTTCGGCGGGGGCTCCGGGTCGGCGCAGGGTGATCTCCACGGGGACGGCCGTGACCCCCAGCGGCACCCGGTCCGCGGCCGAACCGGGCAGGTGAAGGACCCGCACGTCGTCCCCGCGGGCCGCGAGCGCGGCCGCGAGGGCCCAGGCGCTCGCCGCGGGTTCGTACGGGTCGAGCGGAGGGGGACCGACGGCCACTACGTCCACCGTGCGCCCCGGCATCCGGGGTCGGAGCCAGCCCATAGCGAAAAGGGTTCCGGCGAACGGTACTGCTTACCCGGAGAGGCCCAGGCGTCGACCGAACGAGCTCCCGGCCATTCCCACCGGCACTTTGTACCCCATCCCGTCGAGGATCGTCGGCGCGACGTCCACGAGGTCGAGGGTACTGACCGTCGTGCCGGGTCGGATGTCGTCCCCCGCGGCGATCATGATTCCGTTCATGCGGTGGGTGCCCGTCCCGCAGAAGTAGTCCGGGCGCTGCCGGATCAGGGGGTCCGGGTATCCGAAGTCCATCCGGGGCTCGGTGTTCATCCCGTCCACGCGGATGAGAAGGGTGGGCGCGAGGGTGAGGTTGCGGCCGCGGTAGATCGCCCGCGGGTCGAGGACCTCGATGTGCGCGTCGGGGTACGCCTCGAGACGCTGCCGGATCTGGGTGCGGATCGCCTCGCGGCGCTCGGGGGTGAGGCGGGGATTGTTCGGGTTCAAGTAGATCCCCTCGGGGACCGGGTAGGAGAACGCCACGGTGCGCTCCCAGTCGATCCGATTCGAGAACTGCTCGAACGACGTCCCTCCGCCCAGGAACTCCGCGAGCTGGGCCCGCCGCCCGTCCTTCACGAACTCCACGAGCGGGCGTAGCACCTTCCGCGTGAGTCGATTCTTCTGAGCGTGGAGCATGAGCTTGCCCACGAGCTTGCGGCGACCAAAGTCCCCGCGCCCGCGAAAGAAGAGGAACTTCTCCTCGGCGAGCCACCGGTTGGTCAGGAAGTCCGACTGGATCGGCCCGTGGCCGTGGTCGGAGATGACGAGCGTCACCGCCGGGCCTCCCCCGGAACGGAACGCCCGGTCGACCTGCTCGCACGACCGGTCGACGGTGCGCCAGAACTGGAGGAGGTCGACGGGCACCTCGGAAATTGCCCGGCTCATCTCGGACCAGTGTTGATGCTCGAGCCGGTCGGTCTCTCGGAACAGCGCGAACAGGAAGCCGGGCTTGTGACGCTCGGCTAGGGTCGCCGCCACCTTGCCCCGCTGCTCCACCGCCCGGGTCGCCTCGGCGACCCACTCGGCCCGATCGGCCTCCTTGTAGGCCGGCAGCTCGCGGGGTACTCCGTTCCGATCGTCTCCTGGATCTCGCTCTGGAGGGAGACCGGATAGGTGGCGTGGGTGCCGGTGAACATCCCGGGGACCACGAACCCGTGGATGGGGTACGCCGTGCGGAACGGAAAGTTGAGAACACCGACCTTCACGCCGACCCGGGAGAGCGTGTCCCAGAACGCCTCGGCGGGGCGGAACGTCTGGACGAGCTTCGAGTGGCCGGGCCCTCCATCGGGCTCCGTGAACCCGAAGATCCCGAGCTCCCCCGGGTCCTTGCCGGTGGCGAACCAGTACCATGCGGGGATCGTCTTCGCCGGGTAGACCGAGCGCAGAGGGGCGCGGACGCCCTGGTGGACGAGCGACCTCAGGAACGGGAGCTCCCCCGCGGCCATGAGGGGGTCGAGCAGGTCGAAGGTCCCTCCGTCGAGACCTAGAACCAAGAACCTACGGTACGATTGTCCCATTCGAAACCCTCCAGGGGGGGGCCGTCCCCATTGACCTCGGAGCGTCTATAAAGGGTTTCGTCCCGAGAACCATCTGTTTTCGAGAGGCGGGGGCCCCCAGCCGTTCAGATGAGCCGTATCGCTTCGAGGTTGTACGGGGCCCGGGACTCGACGTTGAACCGTTTGTGGAGGCTCGACGCGAGGTCGAGGATGCGGGACTCCTCGCCGTGGTTCAGGATGATCCGCTGGGGCCGGGGGTCGAGGGAGGCGACGAAGTTCATGAGCTGGACCCGGTCGGAGTGGCCCGAGAACCCCTCGATCGTCGCGACCTCGAGCTTCACGGGGACGGACGCCTGACGCGACCCGTCGAGGAACGTCGCTTCGCTCACGCCCCGCTGGAGCCGGTTCCCGAACGTCCCTTCGGCCTGGTAGCCGACGAAGAGGAGCCCGTTCTTCTCGTCGGGCGCCCACGCCCGGAAGTACTCCATCACCGGCCCTCCGCTCATCATGCCGGAGGTGGCGAGGATGATCGACGGCTCCTTCGAATCGAGGACGGTCGACCGCATCTGTTGCGAGTCGATGCGGTGGAAGACGTCCGAGAGGAACGGGTTGTCGCCCTGCTGGAAGATCTGGGTCCGGAGCTGGCTGTTCAGGTACTCCGGGTACGCGGTGTGGATCGCCGTCGCCTCGAAGATCATCCCGTCGAGGTAGACCGGCACCCGCGGGATCTTCCCCTCGCGCATCTTCTCCTCGAGGACGAGCATCACCTCCTGGGAACGCCCGACCGCAAAGACCGGGACGATGAGCTTGCCGCCCCGGGCGAGGACCTTGTTCGTGAGCGAGCTGAACTCGTCGGTCGCCTGCTGTCGGCTCGGCTGCACGTTCCGATACCCTCCGTACGTCGATTCGAGGACGAGGGTCTCGAGGCGGGGGAAGCGGTTCGTCGCGGGGTTGAACAGCCAGCTCCGCTCGAACTTGATGTCCCCGGAGTAGGCGAGGTTGTGGTCCCCTTCCCCGAGGTGGAAGTGGCAGATCGACGAGCCGAGGATGTGGCCCGCGTTGTGCATGGTGAGGCGGATGTCGGGCGCGATGTCGGTCGTCTCGCCCCACCGGAGCGGGATCGTCCTCGTCACCAGGTCCCGGACGTTGCCGGAGTCGTAGAGGGCCTTCCGGGCCTCCTGGTTGACGACCTTGATCGCGTCGAGGAGCATGAGCGTCATCAGGTCGCGCGTCGGAGCGGTGCAGTAGATCGGCCCCTTGTACCTGTACTTCAGCAGCACGGGAACGAGGCCGCAGTGGTCGAGGTGGGCGTGGGTGACGACCACCGCATCGAGCGAGTCGAGGGGCAAGAGCTCGGGGGCGTTGAAGAACGGGGTCCGGTCCGACCCCGGGTCGATCCCGCAGTCGATGAGGACCTTCGAGTTCTGGGTGGTGAGCAGATGGGCGCTCCGCCCCACCTCGCGGTAGCCGCCGAGCGCCGTGCTCCGGGCCCAAAGCTTCTCGGGGAGCGGGTCCCGAGCGATCCGGATCCCGACCTTCTTCAAGAACGTACGGCGGTCGTCGAACGAGTTCCGGAGGTGGATGCGGACCTCTTCGACCGTCTTCGAGGGGATAGGAGGCGTGCGGACGACCGTCGGCACCCAGCCGATCTGCTTCTTGAGGTCGTTCAGGACCGAGCCCCCGCGTCCGATCGCCGCTCCCGGGCTTGCCGCCTCGATCGTCACCTCGCCCGTTTCGGGCTCGAAGAAGAGCTGGCTGATCTCCGCCTCCACCGGGATAAGCTGGCGGATCGCCTTCTCGGCCTCCTTAGGGTCGATGAGCGTCGCGGGGTCGGAGCGGACCACCACCCGACGGTGGAGGCGTTGCGCGACCTGGCGAAGGTAGTCGCCTCCGGAGAGGAACGCGTCGAGCTGCTTCGTGTAGACCACGACGTGCGGGCCTTCCAGCTCGATGTCACTGACCTCGATCGTTTCCGGCAGCACTTCGCGCAGCGCTTCCCGGGTTTGCTCTATGAGCGATTCGAAACTCATCCTTCGATGAACGGAAACGGTTGGCGCGGAAAGGGTTCCGAAGGCCGCCCGGGCCCGTCGATCCTTACGGAAGAACAGGAGGCAGCGGTATCTTGAGTGCCTTCAGACGTTTATTAATTTCGTCCTCGGAGAGTTCTCGGTATTCCTTGGGCGTGATGACGTGGACGAGGTATCCGTCCCCGCTCGCGCTGTCCCGCTTCATCGCGGCGGTGAGGCCGCGGAGCGCGAGGTCGACCGCGTCGGCGGTCGACATCTCCCGGGAGTACCCCTCCTCGAGAAGGCCGTAGGCGATCGTGGAGCCGGAGCCGACCGAGACGTACCGGTCCTCGATGCAGCCGCCCGCGGGGTCGACCGAGAAGACGTGGGAGCCTTTGCCGTCGACGCCGCCGAGGATGAGCCAAGCGTAGTAGGGGTAGTACCGGTTCCCGCTCAGGATGTTCGCGAGCAGCGTCGCCGCGCCCTCGGCGGTGAGCGGGGCGCTGCGGCGGAGCCGATAGAGGGAGACCTCCGCCTTCAGGTACCGGGCGAGGACCTGGGCGTCGCCGACGAGCCCGGCGATCGTGATCCCGATGTTCTCGTCAATCTTGAACAACTTCTGGGTCTGCTTGTTGGAGATGAAGCTCCCGGCGGTCGCCCGCCGCTCGGTGGCGAGGACGACCCCGTCCTTGCAGACGATCCCGATCGTCGTGGTGCCTTTCAGTAGGCGCTCCTCGTCGGCCGAGCTGATCACGGTTTGCATCGTCGTACCTCCGGTCACCCGGAATGTGCGACGGCGGACCCAGGGTCGCTATATAAGAGCTCACGCGCCGATTACGCCGGCATCACCGAGGCACCCCGCGGGTACCGTGCGGGGGGTCGTTCCCGGGTGAGTGCAGCCCGGAAGACGGCACTCATTAAAACCTCGGCTCCGATAGTCCCGCGGCTTCCTATGTTGCGTCACGAAGTCGTAGTGGTGGGCGCGGGTCTCGCCGGTCAGCGCGCAGCCCTCGCAGCGGTCCAGGCGGGGAGGGACGTCGCCATCGTCACGAAGTTGCACCCGCTGCGGTCGCACTCGGGGGCGGCGCAGGGCGGCATCAACGCGGCGATCGGCGTGAACGACTCGATCGACGCCCACATCTTCGACACGGTCAAGGGGTCCGACTACCTCGGCGACCAGGACGCGATCGAGTTCTTCTGCAAAGAGGCCGGCCCGACGGTCATCGAGATGGAGCATTTCGGCACCATCTTCAGCCGGACCGACGACGGCTCGCTCGCCCAGCGTCCGTTCGGGGGCGCGGGGTTCCCGCGCACGGTCTACGCCGCCGACCGAACCGGGCTCGCGCTCCTGCAGGGGCTGTGGGAGCAGCTCGGGAGCCAGCGGTTCACGCTGTACCAGGAGTGGGAACTGGCCCGCATCGTCGTGCGCGACGGCCGGGTCCAGGGGGTCGTTGCGCTCGACAAGAAGACCGGGGAGTTCCAGCAGGTGGCGGCGAAGGCCGTCATCGTCGCCACCGGCGGGGCCGGTCGGATCTACGGTCGGTCGACGAACGCGCACAGCTGCACCGGGGACGGGGCTGCCGCCGCGTACCGGGCGGGGGCGTTCCTGAAGGACATGGAGTTCGTCCAGTTCCACCCCACCGCTCTCCTCGAGGGCGGCATCCTCGTCACCGAGGGGGCTCGCGGCGAGGGGGGGATCCTGAAGAACGCGAAGGGGGAGCGGTTCATGACGAAGTACGCCCCCAAGGTCCTCGAGCTCGCGTCCCGGGACGTGGTCGCACGGGCGATCACGACCGAGATCCTCGAAGGACGGGGGTTCACCGGGCCGTACGGTCCGTACGTCCACCTGGAGCTGATGCATCTTGGGAAGGAGAAGATCGAGAGCCGGCTCCAGGAGATCTGCGACCTCTGTCGGTCGTTCGCCGGGATGGACCCGGTGACCGACCCGATCCCGATCTCCCCGGCCCAGCACTACATGATGGGCGGGGTCGGCACGAACATCCCGGGGGAGACCAACGTGCCCGGCCTGTACGCCGCCGGCGAGGCGGCGTGCGTCTCGATCCACGGGGCGAACCGCCTCGGCGGCAACTCGCTCATGGAGACCCTCGTCTTCGGGAAGTCCGCCGGTGCGGCGGCCGCCGCGTACGCGGCGAAGGCTGCCGAGACCACGCTCCGGCCGAACGACCTCGACGAGGTCACGGCCACGTACCGGACCTGGTTCGCTCGAACGGACGGGGAGGACCCGAGCGCGATCCGGACCGAGCTCCAGCAGACGATGGACCGGTACGCCAACCTCTTCCGGACCGAAGCGGACCTCACCGAGGGGCTCCGACGGGTCCGGGCCGTCAAGGAACGGTTCTCCCGGGTGCGCGTGGTCGACCAGTCGAAGGTGTTCAACATCAACCTCTCGGACGCGATCGAGACCGAGCACATGATCGACCTCGCGGAGGTCATCGTCGTGGGCGCGATCGCCCGTACCGAGAGCCGAGGGGCCCACTTCCGCAAGGATTACCCGAAACGGGACGACGCGAACTGGATGAAGCACACGCTCGCGCTCCGCTCCCCGAGCGGGCCCGTCCTCTCGTACTCGCCGGTCGCGTTCACTCGGTGGGAACCGAAGGAGAGGGTGTACTGATGCCCGAAGAGAAGATCTCCGTCCCGTTCGAGGTCTACCGGTATCAGCCCGGCAAGGACGCGACCGCTCGCTACCAGAAGTACACGCTCGACCTCGTTCCCCACACCCCGATCCTGACCGCCCTTCTCCAGATCCGATCTGAGGTCGACCCGAGCCTCGGGCTCCGCTACTCGTGCCGGAGCGCGATCTGCGGGTCGTGTGCGATGCAGATCAACTCGAAGAGCCGGCTCGCGTGCGAGACGCAGGTCGGACCCGAGGTCGCCCGCCACGGACGGATCGTGGTGGAGCCGATGCGCAACCAGCCCGTGATCCGGGACCTGATCGTCGACCAGAGCCGGTTCTGGGCCGAGTACAACAAGATCGAGCCCCACCTGAAGCTCGACCCTCGCCGCCCGATGCCCGAGGGCAAGCCGACCTCGATGACGCCGGCCCAGGTCGACCGGTTCAAAGAGGTCCCGCGATGCATCGCGTGCGCGGCCTGCTTCTCCGCCTGCCCGGCGGCCGAGGCAGACCCCGGGTTCCCCGGTCCGATGGCGCTCGCGAAGCTGTACCGGTTCGCCGTCGACCCGCGCGACACGGCCCACGAGGAGCGGCTCCGCAAGGTCCAGCCGAACGGGCTCTGGCTCTGCCTACGCTGCCACCTCTGCACCGAGGCGTGCCCGAAGGACGTCCGACCGTCCGAGCGGATCCGGGACCTGAAGGAGATGGCGATCTCGGTCCAGGGCGCCAATGAACTGGGGTCCCGCCATGCCGTCGGGTTCAAGGAGAACCTCAAAGGAGCCGGCCAGCTCAACGAGATGAAGCTCGTCCGGGCGACCGACGGACTGATGGGGATGGTGGGCCAGCTCGGACAGGGGATCCGGATCTATCGGAAGAAGCCCGAGATCATGAAGAAGCCCCGCAAGATCGAGGGGATGGACGAGCTCGACAAGATCTACGCCGCGCTCGACAAGCCCCAGAAGGAGGAGCCATGAAGATCGCGTACTACCCCGGCTGCCTCGCGCAGTCGTCATCGAAAGAGCTCGACATGGCGACCCGCTGGGTCTGTCGGTCGCTCGGCATCGAGCTGGTCGAGTTCCCGAACTTCTCCTGTTGCGGGTCGGGATTCATTGACGAAGCGAACGAGGTCCTGAACATCGCCATCAACGCGCGGAACCTCGCAATCGCCGAGAAGGCCGGCCTGGACGTGCTCACGATCTGCTCGACGTGCCAGGGGATGCTCACGCTCGCCAAGGTCCGCATGCAGGACCCGAAGGTGAAGGCGCGCGTCGATGCCGCGCTCAAGCCGATCGGCATCGAGTACAAGGGCACGGCTCAGGTGAAGCACCTCCTCAAGGTCCTTACCGAGGACATCGGGCTTCCCGCCGTCAAGGCGAAGGTCCGTCGGCCGCTCCATGGGATGAAGGTCGGGGCGTTCTACGGTTGCCACCTGTTGCGCCCCGCCGACGAGATGGCGAGCGAGAGCGCCGAGGAGCCACGCTCCTTCGAGGACCTTCTGGCCACGATCGGCGCGACCCCGGTCGAGTACCGCGGACGAGTGATGTGCTGCGGCTTCCCGATCCAGTTCGTCAAGCCGTCGACCGCGTACGCGATCGCCGGCAAACAGATCCTGGAGGCGAAGGCGCACGGAGCCGATGCGATGGCGACGCCCTGCCCGCTCTGCCACCTGTCGCTCGATGCCTACCAGAACAAGGCGTCGAAGGCGGTCCAGACCCCCCACCTCGACATGCCCATCTTCCACCTCCCTCAAGTCGTCGCGCTCGCGTTCGGGGCATCGCCCGAGGAGCTCGGCCTCTCCCGCCACCTCATTCGTACCGATGCCGCCCTCGCGAAGGTCAACGCGTCCGCTCCCGCGTGACGGGTCCGGGGACGACCGGACCCGCTACGCGAGCGGAACGCCGTGGGAGCCCAAGGTCGGGTACAGCCGCGCGGTCCGGGTGGGCCCGCACATCTACGTCTCGGGCACGACCGCGACCGCGGCGGACGGGTCGGTCGTGGGCCGCGGCGACGCCTATGCACAAACGGTCCAGGCCCTCGACAACGTCGAGCGCGCGCTGACCGCCCTCGGGAGCCGGCGGGAGGACATCGTCCGCGTGCGGCTCTTTGTGACCGACATCGGCGACTTCGAGGCGATCGCCCGCGCGCTCGCGGAGCGGTTCGCGGAGATCCGGCCCACGAACACGCTCGTCCAGGTCTCCGCGCTCATCGACCCCGCGATGAAGGTCGAGGTCGACGCGGAGCTCCCCTAGAGGGGGAGCAGCTACGGGCCCTTCGCGGCTCGTTCGCGGCTCGGGGCCCCGCCCAGCCACTGCGCGCCCGCGCCCTTCGTGACGTAGACGTGGAGGCGGTCGCAGGTCCCGCGGAAATAGGCCGACCCTTCCGCGGCGAACGCCCGGAGCCGCTCGAGGACCTCGTCGTCCGTCAGCCCCTCCTCGACCTGGGGCGAGAAGAGGCACCGGAACACCAGGAACCGGTGCCCCTCGAGCGTGAAGCGGTCGGTCTCGGGAGCGCCGCAGAACGGGCACGCGAGCGCGCCCGAGGAAGCGGCCGGAGGGTCCATCGTCACCGCTCAGTCGATGTACCCGAGGGAGCGGAGCCGCTCTTTGAGACTGCGCTCCTCCTCCTCGCTGAACCCGGTCGTCCCGGGTTTGTCGAGCAGGCGGGCGAGGACGAAGGCGATGAACGCGTCCACGGACTCGAACGAGGTGCCGCGGAACCGCGCCTCGAGCGACGCCACGAGCTCCGCCGGTAGCTGGACCGACCGCGTCGCCGCGGACGTGGGGGACTTCTCGGTCACGGGGCTCATGTGCGGAGCGGGAGCATCGATACGATAGATATTCCCTTTGGGGACGCGGCCGCTATTCCCACTCGATGGTCGCGGGCGGTTTGTCGGTCATGTCGTAGAGGACCCGGACGACCGCGCCCGCCAGCGCCCGCGTGATCCGCTCGCTCATCCGAGCGAGCACCGGCCGCGGAAGGGCCATCGAGGTCGCCGTCATCGCGTCGACCGATTCCACGACGCGGACGACCACGGCCTCGCCGTGCACCCGGTTGTCACCGGTGACGCCGACGGTTCGGACCGGGAGGAGCACGGCGAAGTACTGCCACGGCCGGGCGATCTCCTTCGCCTCGACCGCGCGCTGGATCTCCTCCTCGACGATCGCGTTCGCGACGCGCACCCGCTCCACCCGCTCGCGGGTGATCGGGCCGTTCACCCGGACGGCGAGGCCGGGACCGGGGAATGGCTGCCGTTCCGACTCCGGGACCCCAAGATAGCGCGCGACGGCCCGCACCTCGTCCTTGTAGAGGTCCCGGAGCGGCTCGACCAGCGTGAGCCGCATGTCCTTCGGGATCCCTCCGACGTTGTGGTGGGTCTTGATCGTGTCCCGGAGCGAGCCGCCGCTCTCGATCCAGTCCGGGGCGATCGTCCCCTGGATGAGGCGCGTGCAGTGGAACTTGTCGGCCTCCGTCTCGAAGACGCGGACGAACGCCGCTCCGATCCGGCGCCGCTTCTCCTCGGGGTCGGCGACGCCCGCGAGCGCCTCGAAGAAGGTGTCGGCCGCCGACACGAGCTCGTAGGGAAGGTGGCTGGCAGCGAAGAACCGCCCGACCTGCTCCACCTCACCCGCGCGCAATAGGCCGGTGTCGACGAAGACCGCCTTCGCCCGTTCTCCCAAGGCCCGATGGGCGAGGAGGGCGGCGACCGTCGAATCGATCCCGCCCGAGGCCGCCACGATCGTCCGCTCGGGCACGTCGACGCGGAGGCGGCGGACCGCGTCCTCGACGAACGCCGCTGGGTCGTTCATACCGAGCTCCCCGGGGCCGCCGACGGCTCCTCATGCCACTTCGCGCGGTACTTCTCGAGCCTCGCGGTGAGCTCGGGGTACTTGAGGGCGAGGATCGCGGTCGCGAGGAGCGCCGCGTTCTCCGCGGCATCGAGCCCGACGGCGGCCACCGGGATTCCGGGCGGCATTTGGACGACGGAGAGGAGGCTGTCGAGGCCGAGGCCGCGATGGAGCGGGACGCCGATCACCGGTTTCAGGGTCCGGGCCGCGACGGCGCCGGGAAGCGCGGCCGAGAGCCCGGCCATCGCGATGAACACGTCAGTCTCTGGGTCGCGGACCAGCCGGTCGACCTTCTCGGGCGTGCGGTGGGCGGAGGCGACATGGACCTCGCACGGCACGGAGAACTCCGCGAGGCGCGCGCGAACCTTCTCGGCGATCTCGAGGTCCGACTTTGACCCGACGAGGACGGTGACCTTCACGCTGCGGTCGAGCGCTCCGGCAAGAAAACCTTTCTCGGCCGGCCGGCTCTCGCCTTCCGACCGATCCGGAGGCTTCGAGCACGCCATGGAACTTCGTCTTCACCGCCACGGCCGGTTCCGGCGTTGGCTCGGCCACGCGCTCGGGGGCGACGCGGAGCTCGGCGACCGTGCCTGGCGGAGGGTCCTGCACCTTCTCGGCGCGCTCGTCCTCGTCTACTATGCCATCCCGAACGACTTCTTCGTGATCGCCCCCAAGGCCGACATCCTGCTCGCGGCCCTGGCGGCCATGGTCGTCCTCGAGGTGCTGCGCCACACGGCCGCCCTCGAGCTTCCGACCATCCGGCCGTACGAGGCTCGCCGGATCGCGAGCTTCGTCTTCTTCGCGCTCGCGCTCGTCCTCGCGGTCCTCCTCTTCCCGCTCCCGATCGCCGCGGCGGTCGTTCTCGGGACGTCGATCGTCGACCCGGTCGCGGGCGAGCTCCGGAAACAATCGACGTCGCTCATCCTCACCATCGGGCTCCCCCTCGTGGCCTACGGGCTCCTCGCGTTCATCGGGATGGCGGCGATCGGAGGGTGGCCCCCGGGCGACTCCGCCTTCCTCGCGTTGGGCGCGGCCCCGCTCGCGGTCGCGGCGGAGCGACCGAAATGGCCGTGGGTGGACGACGACCTGGTGATGACGTTCGTTCCCGCGCTCTTCCTCTACGGCGTGGGAGTCCTCGTCCTCGGGTTGCCCGCGTAGCGACGCGGGGAGCGCCCTACACGATCGGGGTCAGCGTCGCGTGCGGGGACCCCTTCTCCGGGTCGGGGCTGATCGCGTAGATGGTCGTCCGCGGACGGATCCCG
Organism: uncultured Thermoplasmata archaeon; assembly: GCA_963735185.1. Classification (GTDB taxonomy): domain Archaea; phylum Thermoplasmatota; class Thermoplasmata; order Lutacidiplasmatales; family UBA184; genus Lutacidiplasma. The sequence continues at coordinate 410,715 of CAVTJV010000007.1, read as the reverse complement.
TAGATGCACGTCGCGCTATCGATGTTGATGATCCGGAAGTACGAGTCCATCATGTTCAGGATCTCGCTCGACACGAGCAGTCCCGGCTTCAGGAGGCCGATCCCGAGGTTCCCGACGTGCTTCGTGCGCGAGACGCCCTGGAAGTACATCCGGATCGCGACCTGGTCGCCCATCAGGCTCTCGAAGGTGTCGAACGCGGTGTACTCGAGGAACGTCTTGCGGTCCGGCCCGGCGACCGCGCGCTCCGCGGCCACCATCGCCTTCACCGCTTCGTCACGGCCGTACCGTCCCATGGGGAGGATGTACGGTTCCTCGGTCTCGTTCGCGGAATAGTCGGGGATCCGCACCCGGGTGTCGAACGAGTTCGCGGGCACGTGGCGGATCAGGGTCTCCCGGAGCTTGTCCGGCGACTCGCCCGCGGCGAGGACCGCGATGATCCCCCGCCCCTGGGAGAGGAAGTTCAGGAACGTGGGCGTGAACAGCATGTAGTAGTCGTCGACCCCGACGTTCACGTCGACCTCGAACGCGTTGAAGCTCCCCCGGCGGAACCCGCCGCCGAGCAGCTTGTCGAAATCGGGGACGCCGGTGGAGTAGTACTTCTCGCCGTCGGGGACGGGCTTCCACGGGCTGTTCGCCACCGTGCCGACCGGCGGGGTGACGTTCCCGAGCGCCTCGAACCGTCCGCCATCGAGCGTGACCGCGTAGCGGGCCCGACCGATGTTCGTCGCGCGGAGCTTCTCGAGGCGTAGGTGACGCACGCGGCGCTCGTCGAGCTCCTCGCGCTGAATGGAGATGAGCCCGTCCACGAGGTACTCGATCCCACCGGCCTCGGGCTTCTCGAGGATCATGACGACGTCCGTGCTGGACGCCTCGACCAGGTCCTTCTGGAGGGCCATGACGAACTCTTCCATCTCGAGTCCGTACTTGTGGGTCACACCCTCGAGCGAGTCGATGACGAGGAGCGACTTCTCCGGGAGCGCCCGCTCGATCCGTTGGTAGACGTTCTCCACCTCGGGCATCGGGCTTCGCTTCAAGAGGGCGGTGAGGTGAGTGCGGTCGACCCGGGTCGGGGGCCCGCGCTCCTGGCCGAAGCTCGCGAGCACCTCGCGGCCCGCGCGCACCTTCTTCTGCTCCACCTCGGGGAGCTCGACGTCCCGAGGCTTGTTGCCCGCCTGGATCGCATCCAGGAACAGCTTCGCCGCGTCGAGGACCCGGGTCCGCATCTCCGAGGTCCTCAGCCACGGGAACTGTCGGAAAAGCGCCTCGTCCCCGATCCGGGTGGAAAGGTAGTACGACCGGTTCGGTTGGCCGACCCGCTCGAGCAGCTCGAGCCCGAAGGTCGTCTTCCCCGTTCCCGCGCCGCCCTTGATGATGAGCGACCGCCCTCCCTTCCCGCTCAGGAAGGTGATCACCTCAGCCGGCACACCGCCGACGGTACTCCCCTCGCTCGCGGTCATGTTAGGTTCTCTATCTACGGAGAGAACGCGGGTCTCGAGGTCCCACGAACCATTCCGTATCCCGTGCCATCATGGGGGCCATCCTAAAGTAAAGCTTTCGCACCGAGAAGAGGAGAACGATTATTCGTCGCCCGCCGCCCGACGCGCGGCTTTTCGGCCCTCTTCGAGCGCGTTCGTGAGCGGGGCGCCCGGCTCTCCCAGCGCGGTCGCCGCCGAGGGATTCCCTCCGCCTTTGCCGGCGAACGCGCCCTTCGCGGCGTCGACCGTCGCCTGCGCCGAGACCTTCGGCTCGGTCGACCCGACGAAGAGGAGCCCGCGGCCGTCCCGCTCGCTCGCGAGGAGGGCGACCCGCCCTCCGTCCTTCGTCAGGAGGCGAGAGAGCTCCATCATCTCGTTGCGGTCGAGGTCGACGCGGGCGACGATCGAGCGTCGTCCCTCCCACGACCTCGGTCGCGGCGGGGTCGGCAAGGAGACGAGCCGCGGTCGCGCCGAGGTCCGCCTTCTGCCGTTCCTTGACGGTCTTGCGGGAATCCTCGACCTCGGTAAGGAGGCGGTCGATCCCGTCGGGGAGCTGGGTGACGGGCACGCCGAGCCGGTGGGCCGCCTCGCGCAGGATCGCCTCGTGCTCGTCCCGGACGTCGAGCGCCCGGTCGCCGCTCACGTAGGTGAGGCGAACGATACCGTCCTGGATCCGCTCGACGTCGGTGATCGCGATCGCCCCGACCTCGCTCGTGTGCGTGCAGTGGGTTCCCCCGCAGGCCTCCACGTCGAACCCTTCGACCTCCACGATCCTCAGGTCGCGGCCGGGGACGGCGCCACCCTGATAGAGCGTGAAGCCGAAGCGACGTTCCGCCTCGCCGCGGGTCTCGAAGTAGCTCTTCACCGGTCGGTCCTCGCGGACGACCGCGTTGACCCGCCGCTCGACCTTGTGGAGCTCCTCCTTGGAGAGGGCCCGGTAGTGGGTGATGTCAATCCGAGCGGCTTCGGTCCCCTTGTACGCTCCCGCCTGCCAGACGTGGGGGCCGAGGACCTCCCGCAACGCGCCGTTCAGTAGGTGCGTCGCCGTATGGTGCTGCATCAGCTGGGTACGACGTGCCTGGTCGACCTTCGCGCGGACCCGCTCGCCGACCTGGAACGGCGAGGGGCGTTCGAGCCGGTGCAGGACCCAGGGCCCGCGGCGAGCGACCTCGACGACCTCGAGGTCTCCGAGGAAGCCCTTGTCGGTGACCTGGCCGCCTCCGGTAGGGTAGAAGTACGTCCGGTCGAGCGCGACGAACGGGCCTTCGGACCAGACCACGTGCGCCTCGAAGCTCACCGTGTACGGGTCGAGATAGTAGAGGACCTCGGTCGGCGGTGTCCCCGCCGGGAGCTCGGGAAGCCCCTCGGTCGTGTCCGCGTACTCCGTCGTCGGCCCCTCGTTCTCGTGGCGTTCGGCCACGCGGGAGTAGAAGTCCTCCGGGATCGGCGGAGGTTGGGTGAGCTCCTCCACGGCAAGGTCGGGCGGAACGCCGAGGGAGTCGTACCATTCGATGAGGGTCTCCTCGCCGACCCGTCCGCCGGTCGAACGGACCCGTTCCTCGTACCGTCGGATCGTCTGGCGAGCGCGGCCGATCGCGTCCTCGTACCGCTCGACCTCGGCCTGGACCACCTGGTGGAGGTCGTCCCGATGCGCGCCGACCTCGGGGAAGTCGCGCGCAATCTCTCGGCCGACGCGGTCGAGGACGGAGAGGATATCCGGAGCCTCGGGCGCCTTCTGGAGGATCCGCAGCGACCGACGGAGCAGGAGGCGAGCGAAGTACCCCTCCTTGCTGTTGGACGGCACCACGCCGTCCGTGAGGAGGAAGTTGAGCGCGCGCGCGTGGTCGATCAGGAGCGCGGTCTCCCGCGGAGGGAACGTCCGGCGGAACTCGTCGTACTCCTGGCCAAAGACCGCCTCGTAGGCGCTCTTCGTCCCCTGGCTCGCCCAAACGAACCGCTCGAGGCCGTAGCCGGTGTCCACGACCTGGAGCGGCATCGGCTTCAAGCGCTCGCCGTCGCGGACGTACATCATGAAGACGAGCGTTGCGAGCTCGAGGCCGGAGACGCTGACACTGAGCGACGGGCCGACGTTCCCCCGCCTTCCCAGACCTCTTCCTTGTAGGTGATCGACGTCGGGTCGACGCCGAGGTCGCTCGTCAGGAGCTCGTGGCAGAGCTCGACACACCGTTCCTTGAAGTAGACCTCGTGGTCCGGTCGGTTGAACGCGTGGTGGGCCATCATCTCGAACAGCGTGAAATGGCGGCCGCTCCGGCCCACCTCCTCGAGGTCGATGAACCGCAGGACCGGCTGGCTGATCACGAGCGGGTTCGCGGGGGGCGGGATCGTCCCGTTCGTCACCCAGGGCTGGAAGTCGTAGATCGACGCTTGCGTGAAGAAGACGTCGTTCCGCCACCGCGCGACCGTGGGGTACCGACGGATGCGGGTGTGGCCCCGTCGCTCGAAGAACGAGAGGAACGTCTCCCGCATCGTGCGGAGGTCGTACGGTCGCCCGAGGATCGGATGGCCGACGAACCCGTAGTCGCGGCACGGTGCCTCCTGACATCGGTCGAACTCCCCGAGGGTCCAGAAGGCGTGTCCGCAGACGACGCAGGTCCGTCGGTGGAATCCGCCCTGGTGGAAGAAGGAAAGGTCGTACTCGGCCGCATCCATGACGGCGCGCGGACGGCCGCCGATGTTTAAACGTTTCGTTGGTGGTCGTGAGCGAACGCGTTCGGTGGGCGAGCGCCCCCGGAACGATAGGCGGTCGAGCCGGTGGAGGAGAACCTCGGCGACATCCCCCTCAGCCCGCGGGCCGCGGCGCGTGCCACGGCGGCGCTGATCGCACTACGGATCGGGTACGCCTACAACTGGTTCGACATCAGCCCCGCGCTGCGACCGATCGGAGCGACGTACGGGGTCGGCCCCGCGGACTGGGGAATCCTCGTCGCTGCCTTCCTCGTGGGCGCGGGCCTGCTCCAGGTACCGGCGGGATTGCTCGCCCGCCGGTACGGCGCGCGCTCGGTCTCCCTCGCCGGGGTCGGCCTCCTCGCCGTCAGCGCGGCGGCGTGCGCGGCAGCGCCGACGTTCCTCGTCCTCGTCGCCCTCCGCTTGGTCGCCGGCGTGGGGGCCGCGTTGTTCTTCTCGCCGGCGATCGGGCTCGTAGCGAGCCTCTACCCACCCGGACGACGGGGGGTCCCGGTCGGGATCTTCAGCTCCGCGTTCAGCGCCGGGTCCGCGCTCGGGATCGTCGGATCGGCGCTTCTGATCCCGGTCGTCGGCTGGCAGCTCACCCTCGTGGTCGGAGGGGCGGTCCTTGGAGGAGCCGCCCTGGTCAGCGTCGCGCTCGTTCCGCCGACGGTCGGGGCGGCTCCGAAAGGCCCGCGGGTCCCGGGCCCGCGTCTTCCCGCAGCCTTGCGGTTCCGAGGGGTCTGGGCCGTGGGCATCGCATTCATCGGCTTGGAAGGCGCGACGTTCGCGACGGGCCAGTTCGTCGTTCCGTGGGGGGAGACGGTCCAAGGTTGGACGATCACGCTCGCCGGCATCGTCGGGATGATGTTCGTCCTCCCGAGCGTCCTCGGAGGCCCGGTCGGTGGTCGCGTCGCCGAGCGCCACCGGAACCACCGGACCCAGCTCGTGGTCGCGATGCTCGCCGGCGGGGGGGCGCTCGCCCTGCTCCCGTGGGCCAACCTTGCGGTCGCGCTGGCGGTCGGAGCCGTTTTCGCGTTCTCGTACGGGGTCGTCTACGCGGTGATGTACGTCATCCCGCACTTCTGGCGGCAGGTGCCCGCGTCGGAGATCCCGCTCGCGATCGGGCTGTTCAACTCGATCCAGCTCGCCGGCGGGGCGGGCGTCTCGGCGCTCTTCGGGGTGATCGTCGCGGCGTACTCCTATACCGTGGCGTGGGAGGTCCTCCCGCTCCTGATGCTCTCGACGCTCGTGGCAATCGTGTTCCTCCCGGCGATGCCGGCCGCTTCGGCCGGTCCTCCGGTCGCGGAGGGTCCCGCCCCTCGCTGAGGGCGCGACCGGTCGCGCACTGGTCGGCGATCGGGCACTCCGAACACCGTGGGCGGTTCGGGCGGCAGAGGTTCTGGCCGTGCTGGACCAGGAGCGGGTTGACCGGGACCCAGTAGCGCGGGTCGACCTTCTCGCGGAGGCCCGCTTCGGTCTCCTCGGGCGTGCGGGTCCGGACGACACCGAGCCGGTTCGCGATCCGGTGGACGTGGGTGTCGACCGGGATCGCGGGGATCCCGTACCCAAAGACGAGGACGCAGTTTGCGGTCTTGGGGCCGACACCGGGGAGCGAAGTGAGCTCCTCGAAGGTCCGGGGGACGGTGCCGTCGAACCGGTCGAGCAGTTCCTTCGCGACCGCTCCGAGGACCCGCGCCTTCACGCGATAGAAGCCGGTCACGCGGATCAGCGCCTCGACCTCGGAGCGTTTCGCTCGGGCCAACGATGGGGCATCCGGGAAGCGGGCGAAGAGGCGGGCGCTCGCGACGTCGGTGTTCGCGTCGCGCGTCCGTTGGGAGAGGATCGTTCCGATGAGGACCTGGAACGGGTTCTCGGCGTGGTCCCGGAGGTACGGCCGTCGCCAATCCCCCGTCCCGTAGAACGCGCTCAGCCGGTCGAGGAGGCGTTCCCAATCGAACGCAATGGCGACCTTCTGCCGCTTCACCGCGTCTCCTTCCCGTGCGAGGAGGACCCTGTGGCCCCACCCTCGGAACGGGAGACCCCGGGGTCCGAAAGATCCGGCTCGTCGTGGTCCTCCGCTTCCCGAAGGAGCTCGCCGACCAGGTAATCACTACCGGTGACGAGCGTGAACCCGTCGAGGCCGGTGCCGGCCCGGGCGAGCGCGAGTCCCTCGGCCGCCGAGCGCGCCTCCACGATCCGCGGGAACCTCCCAATCGCCGCCAGTCGGAGCTCGGAGGGGCGGGCGGTCCGGTCCGAACGCACCGGCACGACGATGAGCGTTCGTGCGAGGGGCGACAGGGCATCCAGCATCCCGCTCGCGTCCTTCTCCCGGAGACAACCGAAGACGACCGCGCTCTCCTCGGCGCTCGCGAGCGGAGAGATCTCGGCGAGGCTCTGAGCGAGCGCCCGGGCGCTGTCGGGGGTGTGCGCGACGTCGTAGAACAGCTCGGGTCGCTTGCCGACGCGCTCGAGGCGCCCGGGCCAGCGGACGCGGGCGAGACCGGCGGCCACCTTCTCGTCGGTCAGCTCGAGGCCGGTGGCCTCGGCGAACCGTACCGTGGCGGCGACCGCGAGGGCGGCGTTGGCCGGCTGGAAGCGACCGAGCAGGGGGAGGAACAGGTCGGGGAACGACCGGCCCGGGACGCGAACCGAGAGCGTCTGCCCATCTGCCGAAAGGGCCCGGTCCTCGACACGGACCTCCTTTCCGAGGTGCCAGAGCGGGACGCCGACCTGCGTGGCCCTTGCCTCGACGACGGCGCGGGCCTCCGCCGGAAGCTCCCCGACCACACCGGTCATTCCCGCGTGGAGAATCCCGGCCTTCTCGCGAGCGATCGAGGCGAGGTCCGGCCCCAATAGGTCGGTGTGCTCGAGCTCGATCGTCGTGATCACGCCGATACGAGAGTCGAGCACGTTGGTCGCGTCGAGCCGTCCGCCGATCCCGACCTCGACGACGGCGGCGTCGACCTTCTCACGGGCGAACCAGTCGAACGCGAGCGCGGTCGTCACCTCGAAGAACGTCGGCGAATGGTCGATGCTCCCGGCCGCCTCCGCCTCGCGAGCGGCCGCTTCGACGCGCCGCAGGCCCGAGACGACCGCCGACCGCGGGATGAGCCGACCGTCCACGCGTGCGCGCTCCCGGTAGGTCGTGAGGTGAGGCGACGTGAAGAGGCCCGTTCGCAACCCGTTCGCGGTGAGGATCGACTGTGCCATCACGGCGGTGGAGCCCTTCCCCTTGCTGCCCGTGACGTGGACGGCGGGGAACTTCTGCTCGGGGTGGCCGAGCCTGGCGAGCAGGGCCTGGACCGTCTCGAGCCCGGGTCGCAGCCCGAACCGGCGGCGCCGGAACAGCTCCTCGAGCGCCGCGGAGTACTCCTCTCGTGTCACGGCCGCTTTCCTCGGCGCTAGTACATCGACCGCTCGCGGTACGACCCGAACACCTCTTGGAACGCACGGACGATCTCTCCGAGCGTCGCGTCCGCTTGCAGGGCTTCGAGGACCGCGGGCATCGTGTTCTTCTCCTCGGTCGCGGCGACCTTGCGCAACCGCTCGAGGGCCGCGGCGTGTCGCGAACGGTCTCGGCGGGAGCGCACCGCGCGAAGCCGACGGCTCTGGGCGCGCCGGGCCTCTTCGGTGATCTTGAGCCGTGGCACCTTCACGGGAGTATCGACCGTGTACGCGTTCACCCCGACGACCTTCTCCTCCGAGGACTCGACGGCCCGTTGGTAGCGGAACGACGCCTCCTGGATCTCGCGCTGGAAGAACCCGCGCTCGATCCCGGCGACCACCCCTCCCAGGGCATCGATCCGGTCGAAGTAGCGGCGCGCCTCCTCCTCCATCGTGTCGGTGAGCCACTCGACGTAGTAGCTGCCGGCGAACGGGTCGACCGACTCCGCCACCCCCGATTCGTGCGCGAGGATCTGCTGGGTGCGCAGGGCGATGCGGACGGCGTCCTCGCTCGGGAGCTGGATCGCCTCGTCGTAGGAGTTCGTGTGCAGCGACTGCGTGCCCCCGAGGACACCCGCGAGCGCCTGGACGGTGGTCCGGACGATGTTGAGCTCGGGCTGCTGCGCGGTGCACGAGCATCCCGCGGTCTGCGTGTGGAACCGGAGCCACGTCGACCGTTCCTGCTTCGCGCCGAACTCGTCGCGCATCACCTGGGCCCAGATCCGGCGGGCGGCGCGGAACTTCGCGACCTCCTCGAAGAAGTCGTTGTGCGAGTTGAAGAAGAACGAGAGCCGCGGAGCGAACTCATCCACGTCGAGACCGCGCTTCTTCGCCTCCGCCACGTACGTGCGCCCGTCCGCGAGGGTGAACGCGAGCTCCTGGACCGCGGTGGAGCCGGCCTCCCGGATGTGATAGCCCGAGATCGAGACCGGGTTCCACTTGGGGGTCGACCGGGTCGCGAACTCGATCGTGTCGGTGACGAGGCGCAAGGCGTGGCGCGGCGGGTAGAGGAACTCCTTCTGGGCGATGTACTCCTTCAGGATGTCGTTCTGGGTCGTGCCACCCAGGCGGGCGAACGGGACCCGGTTCGCCGTGCCGGCGAGCAGGTACATCCCCCAGAGGATGTTCGCGGGGGCGTTGATGGTCATGCTGGTCGTCACCTCGGCGAGGGGGATCCCGGCGAGCAGCCGACGCATGTCGTCGAGCGAGCTCACGTTGACACCGCACTTCCCGACCTCGCCAAGCGACTCGGGGTCGTCGGCGTCGATCCCATAGAGGGTGGGGTCGTCGAACGCGATCGACAGCCCGGACTCCCCGTGCTTCAGGAGGTAGCGGAACCGGCGGTTCGTGTCCTCGGGCGTTCCGAAGCCGGAGAACATCCGCATCGACCAGAGCCGGCCCCGATACATCGTCGGATGGATCCCGCGGGTGAGCGGGGGCTGGCCCGGGTAGCCGATGCGGTCGAACGACCCGGTGGACGAGCGCGGCGTGTAGACCCGGTCGACCGGTATCCCGCCCAGGGTCGTGAACCGTTCCTTCCGCTCCGGGCCCTTCGCAAGAGCGGGGGCGAGCGTCTCCTCTTCCCAACGGCGGGTGCGCTCGCGGACCGCGTCGTGGCGGTCCTCGTCCCCCGCCGACGGGGCGGTTGGTCGAATCGGGCGGCTCGCCGACATCGGAGTCGGGGAGACCGACGGGAACTATAACACCGGGGGCCTCGAAAGAACGCCGAAGGACGCGGCGCGGGTCACGGGGGCGCGCGCGACCCGGGGTGGGCGTCCTTGGGCACCAGATGGGCCTTCGTGATTCGGAGCGCCGCCGTCGATGCGGTGACCAAACGCTCGACCGCCTCGGGCTCGATGCGCCCCGTGAAGAACGGTGCGTCGACGACCAGCGTCTCGAACTCGCCTCCCTCTCCGGCGACGTTGACCGTTCGGACCTCCCGGTTACGACGCTCGAGCTCCGCGACGAGCTCGAGGTCGAGCCGGCGGCCGAGCAGGTCGGGGGTGAGCGGCTCGGCCGCGAGGTGCACGAGACGGATGTCGAGACCCGCCGCGATCTCCTCGCGGACGACCCGGGCGGGCTCCTTCCTCCACAGAGGGGTGTAGACGCGTCGCCCCGTCGCGGCCGCGACGCGCAGCAGACGGGCCCACTGGTACGACGATTGGATCGCGCCCGCCACCACGGGGCCGCGGTCGCCATCGATCGCCTCCCGCAGCGCCGTGAGCTCGCGCTCCTCGCCCGTCCCGTGCACGGGGACCCGGCGATGGGACTTCTTCCAGGCCTGGGCTTGGAGCGCGACCAAGTCCAGGTTCGGCGTGTGGAACATCATCGCGTCCGGGTCCTCGGGAACGATCGTCACGAGCTCGTCGACCGGCCACCCCTGGGTGTCCGCGAGATAAGCCGCGTAGACCGAATCCTTCCCACCGGAGACCAGCGCCGTCACCGTCATGGCCGTGCCACCGGGCCCTAGGGGAGCCCGAGACCGCTCCGCCACTGCTCGTAGAGCGGGAGGAGCGGGACGGTGACGGGGGCGTGGCCCGGCCAGCGCAACGTCGCTCCGGCAGCCGCTACGGTACCGAGCCTCGCGCAGTCGAACGAGGCGAACGCCCTTTCGAACCGGCGGTGCGCCCCGGCAGGAACTTCGACCACGAACCGGCTCCCGCCTTCGGCCGCGAGCGCGAGCGCGGGGGAACGAAGGCCCGTAGCGTCGAGGTCGACCGCGAACCCGAGTCCACCTCCGAACGCCATCTCGCAGAGCGCCACCGCGAGCCCTCCGTCCGAGACGTCGTGGACGGCCCGCACCAAGCCCCTCCGCTCGGCGGAGAGCAGTCGCTCGCCGAGCCGGCGCAGTCCGGCGGGGTCGGTCCGCGGGAGGGCGAGCCCGGTCCGGCCGTGCCGCCGGGCCCAGAGCGACCCGCCGAGCTCTCCCGCGGAGCGTCCGAGCAGGTAGAGGGAGTTTCCCTCCTCCTTCAGGTCGCTCGTCGCGACGTACGAAATGTCGTTCACGATCCCGGTGGCGAGCAGCACCGGGGTCGGAGGGATCTCGGCGCCGAGACCACCGTTGTAGAAGCTGACGTTCCCGCTCGGCACGGTGAACCCCAGGGCACGGGCACCGCGCGCGAGCCCCCGGGTCACGGCCGCGAAGTCCCCGAGGACCCGTGGGTCCTCCGGGTTCCCGAAGTTGAGGCAGTTCGTGAACGAGTCGGGCCGCGCACCCACCGAGTAGAGGTTCCGCGCAGCCTCTTCGACGACCATGACCGCGCCGTTCTCCGGGTCCTCGGAGCAGGCCCAGGGGTGCGTGGCCGTCGTGACGCCGAGCCCGCGAAGGCTCGAGGGACGGGGCTGCAGCACCGCCGCATCGCCGTGGGACGGCGAAGTGACGCACCCGTGGAGCGGCTTCACGACCGTCCGGCCCTGGACCTCGTGGTCGTAGACTCGTAGGACCCCCTCTCGCGAGGTCGAGTCCGGGGCGAGGACCAGGTCGAAGAGAACGCCGACCGGGTCCTCGTCCGCGAGGTCGGGGGACCGGGCGGACCGACGGCGTCGCGCGCGGGTCGGTCGACGGACGGTGGGCGGGTCGACGCGGAAGCCGACCTTCAGGTGAGCCGCCAGAGCCCCGTTCCAGAGCAGGGTCTCGTAGGGACCGGGGACGACTTCCCCGATGTCGGTCGCCGGCACATCGTGGCGCCGGAAGATCGCGAGGAGCGCGGGAAGGTCCCGCGGCGCGACATCCAGGATCATCCGCTCCTGCGACTCAGAGACCCAGACCTCCCACGGGCGGAGCCCCTCCTCTCGGAGCGGTACCCGGTCGAGGTGGATGCGCGAGCCGAAGCCGCCGGAGTTGACGAGCTCGCCCGACGCGGTCGCGAGGCCGCCGCCCCCGAGGTCCTTCTGACCACGCACGAGGCCCCGGTCGTACGATTCGAGGCAGGCGTGGATGAGCGGCTCCTTCATGATCGGGTTGCCCAGCTGGACCGCGCCGCGGGACTCGGACTCGCTTCGGTCGGTGAGCTCTTTCGAGGCGAACGCGACTCCCCCGATCCCGTCGCGGGCCGTGAGCCCCCCGGCGAGGACGAGATGGTCGCCGACGGCATGCGCGTGGTTCGGGGTCAGCCGGCTCTTCGGCAGGAACCCGACACAACCGACGTTCACGAGCGGGTTCACCACGTACGCCGCGTCGAAGTAGACGCATCCCGAGACGGTCGGGACGCCGACCCGGTTGCCGTAATCCCGGATCCCGGCGATGACCCCCTCGGCGATGTACCGGGGGCTCTTCACTCCCGGGGGAAGGGTGTCGGGCCCGCGGTCGAGCGGTCCGAAGAAGAGCGGATCGCTGAGGGCGATCGGCTTGCCGCCGACCGCCAGAACGTCCCGAAGGATCCCTCCAATCCCGGTCGCCGCGCCCCCGTACGGCTCCACGGCCGACGGGTGGTTGTGGGACTCGATGCGGATGGCGTAGGCGAACCCATCTTCGAACGGGAGGACGCCCGCGTCCCCGGTTCCCAGGACCCGGGGCTTGGGATGCAGCTGGCCGAACGCGCGCTTCAGGAACGGTCGGGAGCTCTTGTAGCTGCAGTGCTCGCTCCAGCTCTGCGCGATGCCGGCGAGCTCGACGTCCGTCGGCTCGCGACCTTCGGACCGGTAGTACGCCTGGAGCCGAAGGAGCTCGCGTCGGTCGAGCCCGAGACCCCGTGCTTCCGAGAGCCGGTCGAGGCCGGCGGGCGACGCGCGGCGGATCGGGAAGGAGGTGACCTCGTCCGCCCAGTCGGACATGCGTTCAGGCCGAGAGCGGGCGCACCGACACTCGGTGGATGACGGGGTTCGCGAGGAGCCGTTCGACCGCACGGTCCGCGAGCCGGCGGGCTTCCGCCTCGGAGACGTCCGCGAACTCGAGGTCGTAGACCCGGGCGGTCGTCACGTGGCGGACGGACGGGATCCCGAGGAGCGCGAGCGATTTCTCGATGCTCTCGGCCTCGGCGTCCATGACGCCCGGCTTGAGCTCCACGCGTACCTCGATGCGGACCGGCACGTTCGTTCTCCCGACCTCCCTAGCGCTCGTACCGGACCGGAGAGATAACGATACGCCCGCGGCAGGTTGCCGCTCGGGCCGCCCGACCCCCCCGCGGCCGGTCCGTGGTTTCAGGGCTTTGCAAAAGCCTATATAGTGGAGCTTTTTCGGGCGCCCGGCTCGGTGGGGGGCCGGCCGTCAATGGAGGAGTTCATCTGCAGTGTTGAGTTCCTGCGCGGCGCGGCCGACGTCATCGCCCGCGTCTCGAGCGAGGCGGGGGGCATCCGCGAGTACCGCGGAGGCACGGCCGGTGCCGTGATCGACCAGGTCATCAACGACCTCCAAGAGGAGTTCGAGTCCGCCCCGGTGGCGTAGCGCGGTTCGGGGGCTAGGCATTCGCTTTTCACGAAGGAGACGACGCTTTTCGGAGAATCACCATGGAGAGACCCACCGCGACCAAGTCGCCGGTCAGTGGAGCCGTGGAGAGCACCTTCTCGAAGGTCTGGGGGAACGAGCACGTGGTCGCGCTCATCGCCCTCAAGGTCGAGACCGCGGAGGCGGACAACGTTGCGAGCGAGGTCGCGAAGTTCGCCGAGGTCGAGGATGACTTCCTCGTCACCGGGGACACCGACATCTTCCTCAAGGCCCGCTTCCCGCACTACGAGGAGCTGAAGGAGTTCGTCCTTCGCCGGCTCCCGGCGGTCCGCGGGATCCGCGAGACGAAGACGCTGCTGGTCGTCACCGCCTACAAGGAAGGAGGCGAGACCGCCCGACCATGACGGCCCCGACCCCCGGTCCCTCAACGCCCGCCGTCGGCACCGCCTCTGTGCCGGGGCCTCGGGCGGAGCGGGAGCTCCCCGGCCTCGAGCGGATCGTCGCGTCGCTCACCGAGCTCGCCGACGACGCCCTGGTCCCGAGGAACATCCGCCGCGGCGCCCAGTCCGCGAAGGACGAGCTCTCGAAGCCGAGGGCGGCCCTGGACATGCGGATCGCGGCCGCCGTCTACGTCCTCGACGACCTCGCGAACGACCCGAACCTGCCGACCCACGGACGCACCGCCATCTGGTCGATCATTTCGAGCTTGGAGAGCCTTCAGTGAATCCCGTCATGCATACTGTCAAATACGGCTCCCGGGTCCCGGACTCTCGGAGCGGAAACGGGCCCGTAGCTCAGTTAGGTTGGTCGTCCGGCTCGCCGGGCGGCCCTACAAAGAGCATCTGGCTTTTAACCAGGTGGTCGGGGGTTCGAACGAGCCTCCTCGCGCCGACCGCGAGGTCGCTCCGGACGTCCCCCCGGGCCCGTCACGTTCCTCGGAGGACCGCATGACGCCCAGCACCGCTCGTCGATCGCGCGCGCGCCCGTCCGCCGCCAAGCCGGCCGCTCCAGCCCGGCCGTTCGTCGCGCACCACCTCGCTCCCCCCCACGAGATCCTGAGCGAGGAGGAGTCGCGGAAGGTCCTCGAGCAGCTCGGCGCCTCGCCCGAGCGCCTCCCGAAGATCCTCGTCTCCGACCCCGGACTGAAGACCGACCCCAAGTACGAGGGCCTGCGCGAACGCGGGGAGACCCTCGTCGGCCGGCTCGTTCGGGTCCGCCGACCGAGCGCCACCGCCGGCATGGCGATCGCCTACCGGCTCATCGTCCCGTCCGTCGGAGGGGACTAGTACCAATCCATGCGAGAAATCGTGGACGCCTTCTTCCGGGAGCGCTCGATCGTCAATCACCACTTGGCGAGCTTCAACGACTTCCTGCCGACCAAGGACAACCCGAACTCGCGGATGCAGCGCATCGTCGACGACGCGCGCGTCAGCGAGGATTCGACCGAACGCGGGGTCATCCGGCTCGACGTGCAGAAGACGAAGAGCTCGATCTACGTCCGCGTCGGCCGCCGCCGGGACGCCCGGGGGAACGTCAACCCCTCCGCCGAGCCGACGATCTTCATCGGCGCTCCGTTCGTAAAGGAGCCGGTCGGGTCGAAGCCGACCCTCACACCCATGGAGGCGAGGCTTCGGAACCTCACCTACCAGGCCCCCATCTTCCTCAAGGTCACGGTCGTCGAGAACGGCGTCGAGCGCGCCCCCGAGGACGTGCACATCGGCGACCTTCCCATCATGGTCAAGAGCCGCCCGTGCAACCTGAACCGCTACAAGATCTCCGAGGACGACCAGATCTGGCTCTCGGACGACGAGTACCGGGCGAAGCTGGTCGAGTACGGCGAGGACCCGCTCGACCCCGGAGGGTACGCCATCATCGGCGGGACCGAACGGGTCATCATCAGCCTCGAGGACCTCGCGCCCAACCGGATCTTCGCGGAGTTCAACGAGCGCTACGGCACCCCGATCGAGAGCGCGAAGGTGTTCAGCCAGCGCGGCGGGTACCGCTCCCTCACGGTCGTGGAGAAGAAGAAGGACGGGGTCCTCCAGGTCTCGGTCCCGACGGCGAGCGGACAGATCCCGCTCGTGATCCTGATGAAGGCGCTCGGGATGAAGAACGACGAGGAGATCTTCCAGGCGGTCCTCGGCGAGCTCCTCCCGCTGGACGAACCGTTCGTCCAGACGATGAAGCACCTACTGAACGTCAACCTCGAAGAGTGCGTTTCGAAGAAGCTCTACCCGCCGGAGGGGGTCCTCTCGACGGACGACGCGCTCATCTTCCTCGAGAAGAAGTTCGCGACGGGACAGGCGAAGGAGTACCGTCAGCGCAAGGTCGACGGGATCCTCGACCGCTCGCTGCTCCCGCACCTCGGCGACACGAAGCCGGACCGTCTCAAGAAGGCCCTCTACCTCGCGCGCATGGCGAGGACGGTCCTCGAGCTCCACCTCAAGGTCCGGGGCGAGGACGACAAGGACCACTACGCGAACAAGCGCCTGAAGCTCGCCGGGGACCTCATGGAGGACCTGTTCCGCGTCGCGTTCTCTCTCCTCCTGAAGGACCTCAAGTACCAGCTCGAACGGTCGTTCGCGCGCAAGAAGGACCTTAGGATCGCGAGCGCGATCCGGCCGGACCTTCTGACGCAGCGGCTGGTGCATGCCCTCGCGACGGGGAACTGGGTCGGTGGGCGCGCCGGGGTGAGCCAGGTGCTCGACCGGACGAGCCACATGTCGACGATCAGCCACCTGCGTCGCGTCACGAGCCCGCTCACGCGGAGCCAGCCGCACTTCGAGGCGCGCGACCTGCACCCGACGCAATGGGGCCGTCTTTGCCCCAACGAGACGCCCGAAGGGCAGAACTGCGGTCTCGTCAAGAATTACGCCCTCTGCGTCGACGTCAGCGAAGGCGCCGACGAGGAGGAGGTCACCCTCATCCTCCGGGACCTCAACACCCGCGAGATCGGGCCCGAGGTCTTCCAGGAGTCCGCCGCCCCCCGCGGGAAGCGCGCCGCGCGCGTCTACGTCAACGGGAACCTGGTCGGTCTCCACTCCCAGCCGCTCGAGCTCGTCCGCGAGATTCGCGAGCGCCGGCGTACCGGCACGCTCTCCCCGACGCTCGGCGACAAGACGTACGAGCTGAACGTCCGTTACGATGACGAGATGAACGAGGTGATCGTGCATTGCGACGGGGGCCGTCTCCGCCGCCCGCTCGTTGTCGTCAAGAATGGCGTCCCCCGGGTCTCCCGTTCGGACCTCGACGAGCTCGCCCGAGGCACGCTCTCGTTCACCGACCTCGTCCGGCAAGGGAAGATCGAGTGGGCGGACGCGGAAGAGGAAGAGGACGCGCTCATCGCCGTCGACGCGTACGTCTCCCCCGACCGCTGCCCGAAGTGCCAGAAGGCGCTCAGCCGCTCCGACATCCGCTGGGCGTCGATGGGCGACAAGGGCGAGCAGGCGACGGTGGAGTGCGGGTTCTGCCACGGCACGTTCCCGACCGCGAACCTCCTCACCGAGCGGCACACGCACCTCGAGATCGACCCGAACCTGATCCTCGGGGTCTGCACGGGGCTCATCCCGTACCCGGAGCACAACAGCGCTCCGAGGAACACGATGGGCTCGGGGATGGCGAAGCAGGCGCTCGGCGTCGAGTCGGTCAACTACCGGCGACGGCCGGACACCCGCGGCCACCTCCTCCACTACCCGCAGGCCCCGCTCCTGAGGACGCAGACCATGCGCTACGTCCACTTCACCGAGCGGCCGGCCGGTCAGAACTTCGTGGTCGCGGTCCTCTCCTACGAGGGGTACAACATGCAGGACGCCCTCGTCTTCTCGAAGGGCGCCATCGACCGGGGCCTCGGCCGCTCGTCGTTCTTCCGGACGTACCGCGGCGAGGAGCGCAAGTACCCCGGCGGTCAGGAGGACCGGTTCGAGATCCCGCGGCCGGACGTCGCGGGGGCCCGCGTCGACACGGCGTACCGGAACCTCGGCGAGGACGGCCTCATCTTCCCCGAGCTCGAGGTCACCGAGGGGGACGTGCTCGTCGGCAAGACGAGCCCTCCCCGCTTCCTCGAGGAGAAGACCGACCTGCTCACGCCGCAGAAGCGCCGCGAGACGAGCGTCACGGTCCGGTTCGGGGAGTCCGGCTGGGTCGACAACGTCGTCCTGACCGAGGGTGAGAACATCTCGAAGCTGGTGAAGGTCAAGGTCCGCAACCAGCGGGTCCCCGAGCTCGGTGACAAGTTCGCGAGCCGGCACGGGCAGAAGGGGGTCATCGGCCTCATCGTCCCGCCGGAGGACCTGCCGTTCACCCGCGACGGGATCACGCCGGACCTGTTGATCAACCCGCACGCCATTCCGTCCCGGATGACCGTCGCCCACGTCCTCGAGATGCTAGGCGGGAAGGTCGGGGCGCTCGAAGGGCACACGATCGACGGCACGGCGTTCTCCGGGGCGCGCGAGGAGGCCCTGCGCGAAGGGCTCCAGGGCCTCGGGTTCCACCCGTCGGGCCGGGAGACCCTCTACGACGGCCTCACCGGCCGCCGGTTCGAGGCGGAGATCTTCATCGGCGTGATCTACTACCAGAAGCTCCACCACATGGTCGCGGGCAAGATGCACATGCGCTCGCGGGGCCCAGTGCAGATCCTGACCCGCCAGCCGACCGAGGGTCGCTCGCGCCAGGGCGGTCTGCGGTTCGGAGAGATGGAGCGCGACTGTCTCATCGGCCACGGCGTCGCGATGGTGATCAAGGACCGGCTCCTGGACGAGTCGGACGGCACGATCCAGTACGTCTGCGGCAACCCGGAGTGCGGGCACATCGCCATCCCCGACACGCGAGCGAACTCGCTGCGCTGTCCGAGCTGCGGGAACACGTCGTCGATCTACCCGGTCGAGATGAGCTACTCGTTCAAGCTCCTCCTCGAGGAGCTGATCAGCCTCGGCGTGATCATGCGCCTCCAGCTCGAGGAGATGCGGTAGGAGGACGACGATGGCACAAGGACTTTCGAAGAAGATCCGCGGCCTCCAGTTCGCCTTCCTCTCGCCGGACGAGATCCGGCGGATGAGCGCCGCGAAGATCATCACCGCCGACACGTACGACGACGACGGCTACCCGATCGAGATGGGCCTCATGGACCTCCACCTCGGGGTCATCGAGCCGAACCTACGGTGCCGGACGTGCGGCGGCCGCGTCAACGAGTGCCCCGGCCACTTCGGCATCATCGAGCTCGCCATGCCGGTGATCCACGTCGGGTACGCGAAGGAGGTCAAGCGCCTCCTGCAGTCGACGTGCCGGGCGTGCGGGCGGATGCTCCCCGACGCACCGACCCAGCGGGCCGAGGCGGCGGCGGACGCGGAGGACGCGGCCCCGACGCCGCGGGCCCCACGGACGCGCGAGGCGAAGGACGAGCGCGCGTGCCCGAACTGCCACGAGCTCCAGCAGAAGATCGTCCTCGACAAGCCCACCACCTTCCGCGAGAACAGCCACAAGATCACCCCGAAGGAGGTGCGCGCCCGCCTCGAGCGGATCCCCGACGACGACGTCCGCGCGCTCGCGCTCAACCCAAAGTTCGGCCGCCCGGAGTGGATGGTCCTCACCGTCCTCCCGGTCCCGCCGGTCCAGGTCCGCCCGTCGATCACCCTCGAGAGCGGGGAGCGCAGCGAGGACGACCTCACGCACAAGCTCGTCGACGTGCTGCGGATCAACCAGCGCCTGCGCGAGAACCGTGACATGGGCGCCCCCCAGCTCGTGGTCGAGGACCTCTGGGAGCTCCTCCAGTACCACGTCACGACCTACTTCGACAACCAGACGAGCGGCATCCCGCCCGCCCGGCACCGTTCGGGCCGACCGCTCAAGACCCTCGCGCAGCGCCTCAAGGGGAAGGACGGGCGGTTCCGTTCGAACCTCTCGGGAAAGCGCGTCAACTTCTCGGCCCGTACGGTCATCAGCCCGGACCCGCTCCTCTCGATCAACGAGGTCGGGATCCCGGTCGAGGTCGCCCGGGGGCTCACCGTCCCCCTCGAGGTCACGCTGCACAACCAGGAGGTCGCGAAGGAGCTCGTCCGGCGCGGCCCGTCCCCGGCCCCCGACGCCGAGGGCCACGTCCGCTGCGGGGTCAACTACCTCGTCCGCGAGGACGGACAGCGGATCCGGGTGATGGAGAAGAACGCCGAGGCGTGCGCCGAGCTCGTCGTCCCCGGCTCGATCGTGGAGCGCCAGCTGATCGACGGCGACATCGTGCTGTTCAACCGGCAGCCGAGCCTGCACCGGATGAGCATGATGGCGCACTTCGTCCGGATCCTCCCCCACAAGACGTTCCGGTTCAACCTCTGCGACTGCCCGCCCTACAACGCGGACTTCGATGGCGACGAGATGAACCTGCACGTCCTCCAGAGCCAGGAGGCCCGCGCCGAGGCGAAGGTGCTCATGAAGGTCGAGGAGCACATCCTCTCCCCCCGCTACGGCGGCCCGATCATCGGGATGCTGCACGACCACATCACCGCCGCGTTCCTGCTCACGTACCAGAACCCGACGTTCACGAAGAGCGAGGTGACGTACCTCCTCTCGAAGCTCAACTACCCGCTCCCGCCGCCCGCGGGCAAGGACAAGGACGGCGCGCCGTTCTGGACGGGGAAGCAGCTGTTCTCGCTCACGCTGCCGAAGGACCTCACGATCGAGTTCCGCGCGAACATCTGGGCACGGTGCGACTGTCCGCCGCTCGCCTGCAAGCACGACGCCAACGTCGTGATCGAGAACGGCATCTTGAAGGCCGGGGTGATCGACAAGAAGGCGATCGCCTACGAGAAGGGGGCGGTCCTCGACTCGATCGCGCGCAACAACGGGATGCCGCGGGCGCGCCAGTTCCTGGACGAGATGAGCCGCCTCGCGATCACAGCGATCGGCCTGAAGGGCCTCTCGACCGGGATCGACGACGAGGACGTGCCCGAAGGGGCGCTCAAGGAGATCCTCACCGCGCTCGCGGACGCGCGCGTCCGCGTGAACGAGCTCGTCACGGAGTACCGCAAGGGCGAGCTCGAGCAGATGCCGGGCCGCTCGCTCGAGGAGACGCTCGAGGTGATGGTGCGGCGCGAGCTCGGCCAGGCGCGGGACACCGCCGGGGACATCGCAGGCCGGTACCTGGGTCTCGAGAACCCCGCCGTGATCCTGGCGAAGTCGGGCGCTCGCGGGTCGATGCTCAACCTCACGCAGATGGCCGGCGCCGTCGGACAGCAATCGGTCCGGGGCGAGCGGCTGATGCGCGGGTTCGTCCACCGGACCCTGCCGCACTTCGAGCGGGGCGACCTCGGCGCGGACGCGCGCGGGTTCGTGAGCTCGAGCTACAAGCGCGGGCTCTCCCCGACGGAGTACTTCTTCCACTCGATGGGCGGCCGGGAGTCGCTCGTCGACACCGCGGTCCGGACGAGCCGGTCCGGGTACATGCAGCGGCGGCTGATCAACGCCCTCGAGGACCTGAAGGTCAACGAGGACGGGACGGTCCGCAACACCGCCGAGACGATCATCGAGTACAAGTACGGCGAGGACGGCATCGACCCGACGCGCTCCTACCAGGGCGCCCCGGTGTCGCTCGACGAGGTCGTCGCCCAGGTCCTGGGCCGGCGCGTGCGCTCGAGCGAGGAGCGACACCCCGACGGCGCAGCCGGAGCCCCACCCGTGTCCGAGGAAGAGATGGACCTCCAGGCCGAGGCCCAGCTCGAGGAAGAGGCCGAGGAAGAGGAGACCGAGGAGTTCGGAGCGCCCGAAGAGGGCCCCGAGTTCGGAGGGGAGTAGAGCGCGATGGCGGCCGAAGAGAAGAAGGCCCCGGTCCGCGACCTCTCGACCCGCATCCAGGAGACCGCTCGTCGCGAGACCGGGATCCCGCTCCCGCCGTCGCTCGTCGAGGACCTCCGCGCGAAGCTCCAGAGCCTCCGTCTCGCGCCCGCGGACGCCTCCAAGGTCGTCCGCGAGGTCGCGCGTCGCTTCCGCAAGGCGGGCGTCGACGCCCACGAGTCCGTGGGGATCGTCGCGGCCCAGTCGATCGGCGAGCCGGGGACGCAGATGACGCTGCGGACGTTCCACTACGCCGGGGTCGCCGAGATGAACGTCACGCTCGGGCTCCCCCGCCTGATCGAGCTCGTGGACGCGCGGCGCGTGCCGTCGACGCCGATGATGACCGTGCACGTCGAGAAGAAGCTCCGCGGCGACCGCGAGGCGGTCCAGAAGATCGCCCTCCAGGTCGAGGTCACGACCGTCCCGGACGTCGCGTCGATCGGGACCGTCGTCGAGGACCTGAAGGTCGTCGTCTCCCCTCAGGCCGCGCTCCTCGAGGCGCGCGGCGTGAAGCGCGCGGAGCTCGAGGCGGCGCTCATCGCGAACCTCGACCCCCGCCTGTTCGAGGTGAAGCCGGGCTCGGGGAGCGGAGAGACCCGTTCGTTCGAGGTCCACCTGAAGGAGGCGACCGTCGGGGCGACGAAGTCCCGCCGCGAGGAGATGGTCGAGGAGATGCCGTTCAAGAAGCTCCTCATCGCGAGCGAGGAGGCGAAACGGATCCAGATCAAGGGCGTCGAGGGGATCCAGCGCGCCCTCATCCGCAAGGAGAAGGACGAGTACGTGATCTACACCGAGGGGTCGAACCTCGAGGGGGTCATCGAGATCCCCGGCGTGGACGGGGTCCGGACGACCACCAACTCGGTCTTCGAGATCTACCGCGTCTACGGGGTCGAGGCGGCCCGCGCCGCGCTCATCCACGAGGCGAACCGTACGCTCGCCGAGCAGGGTCTCGGCGTCGACATCCGGCACCTGATGCTCGTCGCGGACGTGATGACGAACGAGGGCGACATCCGCGCGATCGGCCGGCACGGGATCTCGGGCAAGAAGTCGAGCGTGCTCGCCCGGGCGGCGTTCGAGATCACCGCGGCCCACCTCCTGAAGGCCGCCATCACCGGCGAAGTCGACGAGCTCAAGGGCGTCGCCGAGAACATCATCGTCGGTCAACCGATCACGCTCGGGACCGGGGCAGTCAACCTGGTCTACCGGCCGGTCGGGGACGTGCCCGTGGTCGCGAAGCCCGTCGAGGAAGCGAAGGGGGAGGCGTGAGCTAGATGGACCTCGCGCACGCCCTCAAGGTCGCCCTCGAGACCGGCAAGGTCCAGATCGGGCTCACCGAGACCCTCGCCGCCGCCGAGGCGAAGAAGGCCCGGCTCCTCATCGTCGCGAAGACCTGCCCGGACGCGAAGCTCACGAAGGAGCGCGCCCTTGGCAAGGTCCCGATCTATCACTACGAGGGCACCGCGGTCGAGCTCGGTCAGGCGTGCGGGCGACCGTTCCCGATCAGCGCGATGGCGATCCTCGACCCCGGCTCCAGCGCGATCCTCTCCCTCGAGACGTAGGCCGAGCGGCCCGCTGCGATGCCCGAGGTCACGTTCGACACCGAGACCCTCGGGTACATTCGGCTCTTCGAGGAGCGGACCGGCGCGCGCGTCAAGGACTGCTTCGAGGCGGAGGACAAGCTCGTCTACCTCGTCTATCCCGGCGAGGTCCACAAGGCGGTCGGTCCCGGAGGCGTCCTGGTCGACCGGCTGAAGGGGATGCTGAAGAAGGAGATCCAGGTCGTCGAGTTCTCGGACGACCCCGAGAAGCTCGTGATGAACATCTTCTACTGGTACTCTCCGAAGAAGGCGGAGTTCTCCCCGAAGGGAAAGGGCCGCCACGTGACGGTCACGGTCGACCCGGCGTGGAAGGCGCGCGCGATCGGCAAGGCCGGAAAGAACCTCAAGGTCGCCCGCGCGATCCTCCTCCGCCACACCGACGTCCAGTCGGTGAGCGTCGCGTAGCCGGCCGGGGGCGTGCCCGCCCCGCGGCGGGGCCGTGAAGGCTAAGATACGGACCCCGTTGGGCGCCCACGGAGGGACGACCGATGCGGGTCCGCGCCGTGCTGTTCGACCTCGGCGGCACGCTGATCGACCACAAGGACTTCGACGGGTGGACCGACCTCGCCCGGCGGTTCTTCCTCGACTTCGACGCGGACGAGCTTCGGCACGCGTTCCTGGAGGTCGAAGAGGAGATGGACGTCCGGCCCCCGAGCGGGAGCGGAGAGGCCGCGCTCGCCGAGTTCTGGCGGCGCACGCTGTCGCGCGCCAGCGGGAAGGAGGTGGACGAGGCCACGACCCTGAAGTTCCAAGCGGCCGTCCATGAGACCGAGCTCCCGGTGCGGCTCTACTCCGACACGCGCCGGTGCCTCGACATCCTGCGCGCGCAACGACGCGCTCTCGGAGTGGTCTCGAACTCGAGGAGCGAGGAGGCCGTGCGCCGCATCCTCGAGCGCGTGGGGATCCTCGACTACTTCTCGCGCATCGTCTCCTCCGGGACCGAGGGGGTCGAGAAGCCGAACCCGGACATCTTCCGCCGGGCCCTGGCGCGGATGAACGTCCCCGCCGCGGAAGCGGTCTACGTCGGCAACCTCGCCCGGACCGACGCGAAGGCCGCGGCGGCCGCGGGGATGCACGGGGTCTGGCTCAACCGGGAGGGGTTCGGGTTCGGACTGGACCCTCCCGAGATCACGTCGCTCCTCGAAGTCCCGCTCGTCGTGCGCCGTATCGAAGACGGCGAGGCCCATAGGGGAGGAGGGGCGGCCGGTGGCGCCCGTTAAATACCGGACCCCCTTCGTTCTACGGCTGCGCTCGCTTCTTCGGAAGTGAGCATGGCGACGCCGCCACGGCGAGCCGGGGACCCCGTGATCCGTGCTCCTCCAAGGCGACGCCACAGATGGCCCAATGGGGGCGTGGAGCCCTGAGAACCCCTCCCTGGAGACGGGGAGTGACCTCTCGGGACTGACGGGGGAGACAAGTACGAGAAACGTACGCGAAATAGCTCATCTAACGTAAAGAGCAATTCCGCCAGTCAGCAAAGATCGGTTTCCGACCACAAGTATTCCCGCACACGCGAAATCGTGTGCTCAAAAATCCGGTTGATCCTGCCGGCGGGCACCGCTATTGGAGTTCGCTTAAGCCATGCGAGTCGAGAGGGGTAAGCCCTCGGCGCACTGCTCAGTAACACGCGGACAATCTGCCCTCGAGACGGGGATAACCCCGGGAAACTGGGGATAATACCCGATAGGTCTGAGATGATGGAAGGCCCTCAGGCCCAAACCCTGCGGGGCTCGAGGATGGGTCTGCGGCCTATCAGGTAGTAGGGGGTTTCACGGACCCCCTAGCCATAGACGGGTACGGGCTTTGGGAGAAGTCGCCCGGAGATGGATTCTGAGACACGAATCCAGGTCCTACGGGACGCAGCAGGCGCGAAACCTCCACAATGTGGGCAACCACGATGGGGGAACTCCAAGTGTCTACACTATGTGTAGTCTGTTCTCGAGCCTAAAAAGCTCGAGAAGTAAGGGCCGGGTAAGACGGGTGCCAGCCGCCGCGGTAATACCCGCGGCCCGAGTGGTGCTCATTATTATTGAGCCTAAAGCGTCCGTAGCTGGCCGGGCAAATCTCCGGGTAAATCGGGCCGCCCAACGGTCCGAACGCCGGAGACACTGCTCGGCTTGGGATCGGGAGAGGGTGAAGGTACTCCCGGGGTAGGGGTAAAATCCTGTAATCCGGGGGGACCACCAGTGGCGAAGGCGTTCACCTAGAACGAATCCGACAGTGAGGGACGAAGCCCTAGGGCGCAAACGGGATTAGATACCCCGGTAGTCTAGGGTGTAAACTCTGCAGACTTGGTGTTGGGGGTCCTGCGTGGGCTCCCAGTGCCGGAGTGAAGATGTTAAGTCTGCCGCTTGGGGAGTACGGTCGCAAGACTGAAACTTAAAGGAATTGGCGGGAGAGCACCGCAACGGGAGGAGCGTGCGGTTCAATTGGATTCAACGCCGGAAAACTCACCGGGGGCGACGGAGGGATGAAAGCCAGGCTGAAGACCTTGCCCGATTCTCCGAGAGGTGGTGCATGGCCGTCGTCAGTTCGTACCGTAAGGCGTTCTGTTAAGTCAGATAACGAACGAGACCCTCGCCCTCAGTCGCGACCTCACGAGCGATCGTGAGAGCACACTGGGGGGATCGCTGCTGCTAAAGCTGAGGAAGGAGAGGTCTACGGTAGGTCCGTATGCCCCGAATCTCCCGGGCAACACGCGCGCTACAAAGGTGGGGACAATGGGATCCGACCCCGAAAGGGGAAGGCAATCCTGAAACCCCATCGTAGTCTGGATTGAGGGCTGTAACTCGCCCTCATGAAAATGGATTCCGTAGTAATCGCGGGTCAACATCCCGCGGTGAATGTGCCCCTGCTCTTTGCACACACCGCCCGTCAAGTCATCCGAGTTGGGTCGGAGTGAGGGTGACTCATTTGGGTCGCTCGAACTTCGGTTCAGCAAGGGGGACTAAGTCGTAACAAGGTATCTGTAGGGGAACCTGCAGATGGATCACCTCCTAACAGCGCCTCCTTTCGAGGAGCTCGCTGAAGAGGTCGGGTCCGATGTGCTGTCTGACGTTTCCGCACCGTTTCCTCGCCCCTGGGCCATCAACCCTTTTTTGAGTAGTTACGCTCCCCTTAATACCCCCGTCCGGGTCGTCCCCTCGATGCTCTTGCTACCCTCTCAGCGCGAGGTCGCTCTCGAGGTGCAGCCGGCGCTCCGTGCGCTCGCCGCCGGCGAGCCGATCCTCGTGTTCGACGGCCCGGACCGGGAGGGCGAGACGGACCTGATCTTCCTCTCCGAGACCGCGACGCCCGAACTCGTCCGGCTCGCCCGCAAGGACGCGGGAGGGCTCATCTGCACCGCCATCTCGGACGAGCTGAGGGCGCGGCTCGACCTGCCGTTCTTCTCCGACCTTCTGGCGATCGCCCAGGACGAGTACCCCGGCGTCGCCGGCCTTGTCGAGCGCCCGCGCTACGACCGCCGCTCGGCGTTCGGCATCACCGTGAACCACCGCACGACGTTCACCGGGGTCCCCGACAACGACCGCGCGCTCACGATCCGTGCCGTCGGGGAGATCGCCCGGGCCGCGTCCGACCGCTCGGACGACGCGCTCCGCGAGATGTTCCGGACCTCCTTCGTCTCCCCCGGCCACATCTCGCTCCTCTATGCCGCCCCCGGGCTCCTCGGCGAGCGAAAGGGCCATACGGAGCTCGCCATCTCGCTCGCTCGAATGGGAGGACTCTCGGAGTCCGCGACCGTTTGCGAGATGCTCGGAGACTCGGGCGGCGCCCGGGCCCCCGACGCCGCCCGTCGGTACGCCGAGGACCACGGGTTCGAGTTCCTCGAAGGCCGCACGATCACCGAGGCGTGGCGGAGATGGTCGTCCGCGTGATGGCCACGGGGGTCTTCGACCTCCTGCACCCCGGGCACGTCTACTTCCTCACCGAGGCGAAGAAGCTCGGCGACGAGCTCGTCGTCGTCGTCGCCCGCGACCAGACCGCCCGCCGGTTGAAGCGCGAGCCGTACGTCCCCGAGCACATCCGCCGCGAGATGGTCGAGTCGCTGAAGCCGGTCGACCGGGCGGTGCTCGGCTCGGCGACCGACATCTACGAGACCGTCCTCTCCGAGCGCCCCAACATCATCGCGCTCGGCCACGACCAGGTCTGGAACGAGCACGAGGTGGAGAGCGAGTGCGCGCGTCGAGGGGTGCCCGTCCAGGTCGTCCGGATCCGCGCCTCCCCGCACAACGACCTTGCGACCCGACGCCTCGTGGAGCGGATCCTCGAGCGCGGCAAGGAGCTCCGTTCGTGAAGCGGATCGGCGTCGTGGACACGACGTTCGCCCGTGTCGACATGGCCGACTACGCGGTCCGGGCCCTGAAGTCCCGCGGGACCGGCTTCAAGGTCGTCCGGGACACCGTTCCCGGGATCAAGGACCTCCCGGTCGCGTGCCGACGGCTCTTCCTCGACGGCGCGGACCTCTGCCTCGCCCTCGGGATGCCGGGGAAGGCGGAGTACGACAAGACGTGCGCCCACGAAGCGTCGCTCGGGCTGATCTTCGCCTCGGTGCTCGAGGCGAAGCCGGTCGTCGAGTGCTTCGTCTTCGAGGGCGAGGCGTCGGGCCCGAAGGAGCTTCACGCGCTCGCCCGCCGGCGGGCGGAGGAGCACGCCCTCAACGCCTACGCGATGCTGTTCCGTCCGAGCGAGCTCGCCCGGCACGCCGGGACCGGGCTCCGACAAGGTTTCCCGGACGTCGGAGCGGTCCGCCGGACCCGCTGAGGTCACGATCCATCCATCATCAGGAAGGAGGGAATCAATCATGCCGAAGAGGTCGAAGGAAGGGAACGGAGTGAAGGTGGCGATCGTGGTGAGCGAGTTCAACTACGATGTGACGCTGTTGATGCTCGAACGGGCGAAGGAGGAGGTCTCCTTCCTCGGCGCGACGCTCGGACCGGTGATGAAGACCCCGGGCGTCTTCGACATGCCGCTCGCGGCGAAGGTGCTCCTGGGCCGGGATGACGTCGACGCGCTCGTGGCGCTCGGCGCGGTCATCGAGGGGGAGACCCAGCACGACGAGGTTGTGATGAACCAGGCGGCACGCAAGCTCACCGACCTGTCGGTGGAGTACGGGAAGCCGCTCGGCCTCGGGATCTCGGGACCGGGCGAGACCCGCCTTCAGGCGCAGGACCGCATCGAGAACGCGGGGAACGCCGTCCGGGCCGTCGTCAAGATGGTCCGCCGGCTCCGGGACCTCGACTGACGAGGAATCGTCCCGGCTCTTAGAGGCCAAGCCGCCCGCGCAGGAACTCGAACGCCGTCTTCCCTTTCGAGGTGTGCGAGGTCACCACGAGCTGTTCGGCCGGCACCTGCGCGCGGGAGCGCGTGCGGAGCGAGGTCTCGAGGAGGGCGTAGGGGACCTCGATCGTGACGTCCGGACGGGCCGCGGCCCCGCGGGCGACCGAGACCGCTCCCTTCGCGTCCACGGTGAGCGACGCCACCTCCTTCTCGGTCCGGAACACCCAGGTCTGCGGTAGGTAGGCGCGAACCATCTCCCCGAAGAAGCCGCCGAGCTGGGCCTGGACCTGCGGCTGGACCTCCGGCACGATCGACTCGAGCAACGAGACGAGGGAGGGCATGGGCTCCCCCGAGCCGCGCGTGGATATCTAATCACCGGTACGCCGGGTCCGGCGAGGGCGCGACGGTCGCTCGCCGTCGAGTTTCGTTCGTCCATCCCCAACCGTTATTGGGCCGGGGACGTCGGTCGCGCCGGGGAGGAACGCGGGAATGGGCCCTCGCGAGCTCTACGACACGCTCCCGTCGACCCAGGACCGGGCCCTCTCGCTCGCGCGCGCGGGCGCGCCGGAGGGTACGCGCGTCATCGCCCGCCGCCAGACCCACGGGCGGGGCCGCCTCGCTCGCTCGTGGGAATCCCCCGAGGGGGGACTCTACTGCTCGATCCTGCTTTCCCGACCGAGCGACCATCCTGGTCTTCTCCCGCTCACGGTCGGGGCCCGCCTCGCTTCCGCCTTGCGGAAGGAGTACGCGGTCCCGCTCGTGCTGAAGTGGCCGAACGACCTGCTCGTTCACGCGCCGGACCGCCGGTCCGAAAGCTCTCGGGAATCCTGACGGACGAGGTCGATTCGCCGACGCTCGGACGCGCGGTGGTCGCGGGGGTCGGGGTGAACGTTCGGCTCGACCGAAGTTCCCTTCCGTTGCCCCTGACCGAAAGCGTGGCCGCGCTCGACGAGTTCGTCTCCCCGCCCCCGGACCTCGAGGACGTAGAGGCGATCGTCGTCGAGTCGGCGGTCGGGGCCGCCGAGTGGCTCTCGAGCGCGGACGGGGCGCGACGGGCCCGCGACCTTTGCCGAGAGCTCCTCTACGGGGTCGGCCGGTCGGTCACCGTTGACGGTCACCCCGGCGGCATCCTCGAGGCGCTGGGGGACAACGGGGAGCTCCTGCTCGCGACGACCACCGACCGGGTGGCGATATGGGCGGGCGATGTTCACGTGGAGGAGGCGAGATGAGCGAATCGTTCGACCGCTGGGCGGTCCTCAAGAAGAAATCCCGGGAGGGCGGAGGGCCCGACCGCGTCGAGCGTCACCGTGCGGCGGGGAAGCTCACCGCGCGGGACCGCCTCGAGCTGTTCTTCGACCCCGGGACGTTCACCGAGGTCGACCCGTTCGTGACCCACCGCGTCGACAAGTTCGGGATGGAGGAGCGACGCGTGCCGGGGGACGGGGTCGTCACCGGCTGGGGCGAGGTCGACGGGCGGCCGGTCTGCGCGTTCGCGCAGGACGCGACGGTCTTCGGGGGCGCCCTCGGAGAGGCGCACGCGATGAAGATCGTGAAGGTCATGGAGACCGCCCGCAAGGCCGGGGTCCCGATCGTCGGCCTCGACGACTCCGGGGGGGCCCGTATCCAGGAGGGCGTGATCAGCCTCGGAGGGTACGGCGACGTGTTCTTTCGGAACGTCCTCCTGTCGGGGGTCGTCCCGCAGCTGTCGCTCATCCTCGGCCCGTGCGCGGGAGGCGCGGTCTACTCGCCCGCGATCACCGACTTCGTGATCATGGCGCAAGGGACCGGCCAGATGTTCATCACCGGCCCCGACGTCGTACGGGCCGTTACCGGTGAGGAGGTCACGATGGAGGCGCTCGGCGGGGCCGAGACGCACGCGGCCGTGAGCGGGGTCTCCCACTTTACCGCCGCGAACGACCGGGACGCGATCGCCCTCGCCCGGCGGCTGCTGGGGTACCTTCCGCTGAACAACCTCGAGGACCCGCCCGCCGCCACGCCGGTCGCCCCGGGCCACTCCGCCGCGGCCGAGCTCGCCCGCATCGTCCCCGAGGACGCGAACGCACCCTACGACGTGCACGCGGTGCTCGAGCGCGTCGTCGACCCGGGCTCGTTCCTCGAGGTCCAGTCGGGGTGGGCTCCCAACATCGTCATCGCCCTCGCACGGCTCGACGGCCGCTCCGTGGGCGTGGTCGCGAACAACCCGGCGGCGCTCGCGGGCACCCTCGACATCAACGCCTCGTCGAAGGCCGCGCGGTTCGTCCGGTTCTGCGATGCGTTCAACCTGCCCCTGCTCACGTTCGTCGACGTCCCGGGGTTCCTGCCCGGCACCGCCCAGGAGCACGGGGGGATCATTCGCCACGGCGCGAAGCTCCTCTTCGCGTACGCCGAGGCGACCGTCCCGATGCTGACGGTGATCCTCCGGAAGGCGTACGGCGGGGCGTACGACGTCATGTGCTCGAAGCACCTCGGGGGCGACCTGAACCTCGCGTGGCCGACCGCCGAGATCGCGGTGATGGGGGCCGACGGCGCGGTGAACATCCTCTTCCGGCGGGAGCTCGAATCGGGGACGGCCGAGGAGCAGCAGAAGCTCCGCGCGCGCCTCACGGCCGAGTACCGGGCGGAGTTCCTGAACCCGTACCTCGCCGCCGAACGCGGCTACGTCGACGACGTGATCGACCCGGCGGAGACCCGGGCGCGGCTCATCGCGGGTCTCTCCCTCCTCTCCTCGAAACGCGACGACCGACCGGGACGCAAGCACGGGAACATCCCGCTCTAACGGGACCAACGGCGGGGTCAGCGTGGTCGAGATCACCGAGACGGTCCTGCGCGACGGTCACCAGTCCCTGATCGCGACCCGGATGCGCACGCGCGACATGCTTCCGGCCGCCGAGCGGCTCGACGCGGTCGGCTACCGGTCGCTCGAGGTCTGGGGCGGGGCCACGTTCGACGTCTGCCTCCGCTTCCTGCGCGAGGACCCGTGGGAGCGGCTGCAGTCCTTGAAGCGCGCGATGCCGAACACCCCGCTCCAGATGCTCCTCCGGGGGCAGAACCTCGTTGGGTACCGACACTACGCGGACGACGTCGTCGAGCGGTTCGTCGCCCAGGCGGCCCGATGGGGGGTCGACATCTTCCGCGTGTTCGACGCGCTCAACGACCCGCGCAACATGGGGGTCGCGCTGCGCGCGGTGAAGCAGAGCGGTGCCCGCGCCCAGGCGACGATCTGCTACACGCAGAGCCCGGTCCATACCCTCGAGGCGTTCGTCGACCTCGGCAAACGCCTCGCCGCGCTCGGGGCGGACGAGCTCTGCGTGAAGGACATGGGCGGGTTCATGCCGCCGACCGAGGGCGCCGCGCTGGTCCGAGCGCTCGTAAAGGAGGTCGGCCTACCGGTCGTGGTCCACACGCACTCCTCGAGCGGGATGTCGACCCTGACCTGCCTCGCCGTGGCCGAGGCCGGCGCGGTCGCCATCGACACGGCGCTGAGCCCGTTCGCCGGCGGGGCGAGCCAGCCGCCGACCGAGACGCTCGTGGGCGCGATGAAAGGGACGGCCCTCGACCCGAAGCTCGACCTCGGCGCGCTCGCCGACCTCGCGGCGTACTTCCAGACCGTGATGGACCACTACCGGCCCCTCCTCAACCTGCGCTCGTTGCAGACCGACCCCGGCATCCTCACGCACCAGATCCCCGGCGGGATGCTCTCGAACCTCCTCTCCCAGCTCGCGGAGCAGGAAGCGCTCGGCCGGCTCACCGAGGTCCTCGCGGAGGTGCCCCGCGTCCGCGCGGACCTCGGGTACCCTCCCCTCGTCACGCCGACGAGCCAGATCGTCGGGATCCAAGCCGTCATCAACGTCCTCACGGGCTCTCGCTACCAGCAGGTGACCGGGGAGGTCCGCGACTACGTCCGGGGCCTCTACGGGACCCCGCCCGCGCCGATCGACCCCGACCTCCGAAAGAAGGTCACGGAGCAGGCGCCGGCGATCGTCGGCCGCCGGCGGACCTCCTCCCTCCGGAGTTCGAGAAGATGGTCCGCGAAGTGCGCATGCTCGTCCCGGCCGCGGACACCGCCGAAGTGCTCTCCTACGCCCTCTTCCCGGCCGTCTACAAGTCGTACCGTCGCGCGGTCGACCACGGCCTGACCGGGGACGTGCTCACGACCGCGGCGCTCGGCGTCGTGGGCGCGCTCCGGGCGCCCCCGCCGTCCGCGCCGGCGCGCCCCGCCCCGGCGGTCGGCGAGGCGGTCCCGGCGTTGAGCCCCTGGGCCTACGAAGGGCGGGCGAGAAGTCATTCGCAACGGAGGTGGATCGATGCGCGTCGTCCTCGAGCGCGCGGGTAGGAAGGAGGAGGTCGACGTCGCCGCCGACCTCTCCTCCGTCACGGTCGGTGGCCGGACCTTCCCGGTCGTCGTGGTCGCCCGGGGCGTGAACCGTGTCGAGCTCGAGGTCGACGGGGAGAAGGTCGTCGTCGAGAACTGGCCCGAGCATTTCGCCGCCCCGTTCGGGCCGGTCGACGTCAACGGGGAGCGCTGGGCGGTCCGTGTCGAATCCGGCCCGGCCGAGACCGCGCCGCCAACGGGCCCAGCCCCAGTTTCCGCCCCGCCCGCTTCGGCGGGCGGTGGCGTTTCGGCCTCGGCTCCTACGGGCCCGACCGGCGAGGGGATCCCGGTGCTGCCGTCGATGCCCGGCCGCGTGATCGAGCTCAAGGTCACGGAGGGAGACCGCGTTACGAAAGGGCAAACGCTGCTCGTGCTCGAGGCGATGAAGATGCGCGGGGAGGTCACGAGCCCTGCCGACGGCGTCGTCCGTGACGTCCGGGTGGCGGCCGGCACGAACGCCCGGGCGAAGGAGCCGATGATGTGGATCCGACCCGACGCGAAGGGCCCCTAAGCGCCGTCAGGGACCGTCGGGGTCTTCGGCGGTCGGGGGGGTGTCCGCCTCTTCGGGCGGTTCCTCTGGCGGCTCGTCGGGCGTCTGGTCGTCCTCGACCCCTTCCTCCAGCCGGTCGGCCTCTTCGACGGGGTCCTCGAACGGCTCGTCGACATCGTCCCCCGGCGCGGACCCGGGGACCGACGGTCGCGGTTGCGGCTGCACGAGCGGAAGGGTGCGGTACCAGGCCAGATAGGCGAAGGCGAGGGCGAGCGGGACCGCGAGCAGGTAGAGCGTGTCGACGCGGAGCTTCCAGTACCACTGCCCGAGCACGACCAAAGCGAGGGTGAGGGCCACGAGGAGTCCCATGACCACCGAGTACGACAGTAGCGACAACGAACGACCTTGGTTCGGCGGTACTTCGCTCATCTCCTCACCAACCGGGCAGAGCGTGGCCGCACGCCGGGCAGGCCCGTGTGCCCGGGGGGACGGGGGTCGCGCAGTAGATGCAGAAGCCGACCGAGGCCCCGCTCTGCGAGCCGCTCGGCAGGGGGGCGCTCGAGGGGCTGCTGGAAGGGAAAGGGCTCGGCAGTGCGGAGGCGTTCGCCGGTACCGGGGGAAGACGGGGACGCATCGCGTAGAGCAGGACGAAGCCGATGATCATCCACAGGACCAGGAGGTAGAACGCGTCGTTCGCGTACTGGGGGTAGTCGAAGAGGATGACGAACGCGATCGCGATCGCCACGAGGTTCGCGATCGAGATCCAGACCCGCCGGTTCACGCCCGCCTCCGCCCGGCGCATCGTTCGGCGGTTACTTGGCGTTTTGTGCGCTCCCGGCCGGTGAACCAGCACCGTCCGGGAAGGCCAACGTAAATAGGGCCCTCGGCTCGCGCCGCGCCGTGCCGAATGTCCCCCGGCTCGTTGCGCGGGACGAGTTCACCTACGAGATCTCCGTCGGCGCGGTCCCGGGGATGCGCGTTCCCGGCGTCCTCTTCTCGGACGCGGCGCTGCTATCGGGGGTCGAAGGCGACCCGTCGCTCATCCAGCTCGCGAACGTCGCGACCCTGCCGGGGATCGAGCGCAGCTCCCTCGCGATGCCCGACATCCACTTCGGATACGGATTCCCCGTCGGAGGGGTCGCCGCGTTCGACCTCGAGGACGGGGTCGTCTCCCCGGGCGGGATCGGCTATGACATCAACTGCGGCGTCCGCCTGATCCGGACCAACCTCACGACCGAGGAGGTCCGTCCCCGGATCACGGACCTCATCGAACGCCTATACCGCGAGGTCCCGTCCGGGGTCGGTTCCCACGGGGCCTACGGGCTTCGGCCGCCGGAGCTCGACGAGGTCCTCGCGAACGGAGCGGCGTGGGCGGTCGACAAGGGGTACGGGCGCCCCGAGGACCTTCCCGTGCAGGAAGAGGAGGGACGGATGGCCGGGGCGCTGCCGGGCGAGGTATCGGAATCGGCCCGCAAGCGGGGGGTGAAGCAGCTCGGCACCCTCGGGTCGGGGAACCACTTCCTCGAGGTCCAGACGGTCGACGAGGTCTTCGAGCCCGAGTTCGCGCGCGTCCTGGGTCTCGTGCCCGGCCGCGTCATGGTCATGCTGCACACCGGTTCGCGGGGGCTCGGCCACCAGGTCGCCACCGACTGGATCGGGACGATGGACCGCCGCCTCCGGGAGGAGAAGGTCGAGCTCGTCGACCGGCAACTCTCCTGCGCCCCGGTCTCCTCGGACCCGGGCCAGCGGTACCTCGGTGCGATGGCGGCCGCCGCGAACTTCGCGTGGGCGAACCGGCAGGCGATCACGCATTCGGTCCGCCGTGCCTTCTCGGGCGTCTTCGGCCGCCCTGACACCGACCTCGACCTCGCGGTGGTCTACGACATCGCCCACAACATGGCGAAGGTCGAGGAGCACGCGACCGAGCGCGGCCCCAAGAAGCTCCTCGTCCACCGCAAGGGCGCGACCCGGTCGTTCCCCGCGCCGGGAAGAGGTGCCTGCCCCGTACCGGGCCTACGGCCAACCCGTCCTCATCCCGGGGGACATGGGTACGGCGAGCTACGTCCTCTCCGGCCTTCCGAGCGCGATGGAGCGTTCGTTCGGTTCCTCGTGCCACGGCGCCGGCCGCCGGATGAGCCGGCACGCGGCGGTGCGCGCGTTCCGCTTCGAGGAGGTCACTCGAAAGCTCGCAGCCCAAGGGATCGTCGTCCGCTCGAGCTCCCGGGAAGGCGTGACCGAGGAGGCGCCGGGCGCCTACAAGGACGTCGAAGAGGTCGTGCGCGTCGCCGAGGGCGCGGGGCTCACCCGTCGCGTCGCTCGGCTGGTCCCCCTCGGGGTCGTCAAGGGATAGAACCGCGTCCGAACGCTCGTCGTCGGGTCACCACCGCGCCGAGCGCGGCGCCCACTCCCACCGCCGCGCCCACGCCGAGGAGCTCCGCGGAGGGGAAACCGGCCACGGGCGGCGAGGCGCCGACGACCACGGTCCAGCTCACAACGGCACGGTCGCCGGCGTAATCGGTGACGTTGAGAGTGACGTTGTACATCCCGGGGGAGCCGTACGTGTGCGTCGTGTTCTCGGTGTCGGCGACGCCGCCGTCCCCGAACCGCCAAACGAAAAGGTACGGCGGGCCGAGACCGCCGGCCGCGTTCGAACGGAACGTGATGGTGAGCGGGGCGGCGCCGGACGCGGCCGACAGCGACGCGTTGACCGTCGGCGGCCCGATGACCTCCACCGGAAACACGTCGGCGGCAATGTCGGCCCAACCGTCCGTGGCCGTCACCACCACCGTGTACAGCCCCGCATAGAACAGGTGGCCCTGGCTGATATTGACCCCATCGGGAATCCCGGGCCACAAGATGCTCCCGTCTCCGAACGCCCAGGTCACTGACCGGGTTCCGGGACCCGTGACGGCCGCGGTCCCCGCCCAGAGGTCAGCCCCGACCCCGAAGGTCGGTCCGCCATGGTCGGTGAGCATCAGCGCGTCGACCCGGGGCAGGAAACCGCCCGGTTCGACGGCCGCGAAACCGGGGAGCTCGATCGTGGCGTTGTCGGTGAGGTTGGTCGTAAGGTCGGTCACGCCCACGACGACGGTGAGGGTCCCGTTAGCCGCAAGCGCGTCCGGAGAGGAGTAGGTCCAGTTGACCGACGGTCGGTAGGCTCCCGAGCCGGGCCCGATGCTCCAGCGGAACACCGAGGGGACCGGGGACCCGACCTCGGTGAGCGCTCGTGCCGTGAAGTTCACCGTGGTCCCGAGCGGCACGTCGACCGCGGGGGTGATCGTAGCGGTCACGAGCGGCGGGGGAGTCAAGGTCCACCCACCCGGGGGACTCACGTCGACCAGGAACGCCTCGCTCGCGTTCCCGTGCCCGAGGTCGGAAAGAAGGCCAACGGCCAGGTATAGGCCGGGGGCGGAGTACGTGGTGGTTACGGAGGCGCCGACCGCCTCCACCCCGTTGCCGAATGTCCAGATGGTCGCCGTCGCGTTGGCCCCGTAACCTCCCGTCACGTTGGCGCGGAAGGCAACCGTGAGGGGAGCGATACCGACCGTCCGGTTCGCCGTGAAGGCTCCGACGAGAGGGGGGGCGACCGTGACGTTCGTGGTCGCCGTCGTCTGCTGGTTCTCGCTATCGTTCCCGTACCCAGTCACCGAGTAGTTACCGGGTTCACGGAAGATAGCACACCCGCAGGCGGAGACGTACGGGTCGTTCGAAACGAGCTGGAGGGACGGCGCGAGCGTGCCGGCGGCGGTCGACCCACCCGAGACTGAGAAGAGGCCGGGGAAGTCGGCCGGCGCGTCCCTGACGCTGAGATTCGGGGTCGTGCTCATCGAGAGGGGGACGGTATCGTTACGACAGTCGGGGAGCGGCGCGCCTCCCACTCCGATCGCCACCCGGGCGCTCGCCCCCCCGTTCACCGGGGACGCCGAGTCCGAGACGACGACCGCGGCGCAGAAGCTTCCGTTCGCGCCGAAGGCGTGGCTCGTGGCCGGAAGGGAAGAGTTGTCGAGGGACGTCCCGTCCCCGAACTCGAAATCGTACTCGTAGGGAGCGACCCCGCCGGTGACCGCGACCGAGAAGAGGACCGGTTGTCCGGAGGCGGGAACTGCGGTCGATGCGTTCAACGTGACCGCGAGCGCGTGCCCTCCGCCTACCACGACCGCGACCGGCGGTGAGAGCGAGTAGTTCGCGGCCGAATCGGCGACGTAGGCCTGCACCGAGTAGACCCCCGGGGACTCGTACGTATGCGTCGCGACGCCGCCGGGAGCGAACGACGCGTTGCCGTCCCCGAACGAGACGCCTTCCAGGGGGTACGTCCCCGTACCTCCCGTCGCGTTGACGTGGAAGGAGACCGCGAGCGGGGCCGGGCCGAAGCGCGGTGAGGCGTAGACGAACGACCCGAGGTCGGTTGGGGAGACGTGGGGCGGGCGGGCCAGGTCGGGAACCAGCGTCGCGACGCGGGGGGAGCCTAGACCCGTTACTGGGTCCCATCCCGGCCCGGCCGAGTAGCCGTTGTTTCCCGAGAGGACATCATGGAAATCGGTGGAGTGGTTCGTCCCGGCGGCAAGGGCGTAGAGGGACGGGTCGAGAGAACCGAGACGGGCGCCTGCGTACTGGTCTGCGATCGTCGCGATGCCGGCCCATATCGGAGTCGCGAGGCTCGTCCCGCGGACGGCGCTAAGGTTCCCGTCGAAGACCAGAAGCGCCGGAGTATTGGCATCTAGGGCGACGTCCGGCACACCGCGACCCGTCGTGGCGACCGGTAGACCGGCTTGCCACCCCGGGCGAGGGAACGGCGAGTAACCACCGCCCGATCCGCCTTGGTTCATGCAGCCGGGCGACTGCGCGCCGGTGGCATTGCCATCCCAACCGACCTCCGAGACGTAGGTCCCGTTCCCGGTCACCGTGAGTGTGGTGCCACCCACCCCGGTGACATCGGGGTCCGAAGCGGGGTAGTTGGTCGAGACGCCGGACGTGCCGTCGGCGGCTCCGCAATCGCCGCTGGCAGCAAAGACGCTGATCCCCTCGGCGGCCGCGAACTCGAGGACGGGCGAAAGGATGCCGTAGGACCCGTCGGTGGACGCGTTGCAGGCGGCGGAGCAGGGGGTGGTGAACGCGTTGAAGACCCCGACATCGGGCTCGCCCCAGCTCATCGAGATCACATCCGCCGCCTGGTGCGCCACCAGCCAATCGACGGCCTCGTAGAGCCCGGGTCCGGCGTTGGGGGAGAACGTCATGTTGATGGTCGCCCCCGGAGCTGCGGCGCGGGCCCACTCCAAATCGACGGCGTCCTCGAGGTTCCAGTTGGGGTTCGAGCTCGAGTTAAGAGTCCCCGGGGCCGGGTCGGGATAGAGATAGTTCACGGGTCCCGACGTGATCCCGCTGGAAGCGGCGAACAGCGCGAGGTCCGTCTCGAGCTTCGGTTGGGGCTCGCCGGAACTGTAGGCGTCGACAACGGCCATACGGAACCCCGAGCCGTTCGTCCCGACCGAGATGAGCGAGGTCATGTTGTAGGCCTCCCAGACCTGACACGGAGTGAGCTCCGTGCCCAGGGAGACGCAGGTCGCGGATGGAGCGGCTGCAGGCCCTAGGGGGGTCGGGACGCCGAGCGCGGGAACGAGCGGTGTGACGTTCCCGAGCCCATACACTCCGGACCAGGGAGCGATTGACGGCAGAGCCGCCGGCGTCGGGTGGCTCACGAAGTACCGGCCGTCGGAGCCCCTGTACTCCTCGAACGTCGTTCCGAACGTCGCCGCGACCTGGGCGCTTGGGCCGGTCACGGTCAGAAGGAGGCGGTCCGGGCTGGACCGAACTGAGAGACCGAACCGTTCGAAATACGTCTGGGCCGCCGAGACGGACGAGACGGAAGGACCGAAGCGTTGCGCGAGCTCGGAGGGCGTGAGGAAGGCATGGTACTCGGACGTGCCCGGCGCGTAGACCGCCGAGACGAGCCCGGCGAGCGCGGCAGGGTCGGAAAGCGCGAGCCCCACCTCCACCGTGACAGGGCTATTCGGGGGTTCGGGTCCAACCGCGACCACGCCCGACGAAGGTGAGAAGGCGGGAGCGACCACAACGTCGGTCGCGGCCTGTGCCGAGGGCGCGTGGAACCCCATGATCGGCGACGCAACCGTTCCGCCGGCCGAGGAAGGTACCGGCCCGCCCGGGAGTGGGTGTCCGAGCGGCGTGACGCACGCGACGAGGACGGCCGCTACCGCGGCCGCCAGGATGACCGCGCGTCTGTAGTGCCCCGTGCGCCATCTCGCTACCGGACCCTAGACGGCATCGCCCTAAGCTCCTTGCCGACGCTCCGGTCCGCAAGAACTCTTAACCCGGCCGAGGCGTGGGTGGCCCGGAACGGCCGTGAACGACCCCTACCTCGGGTACGAGATCGCGCTGGCCGCCGTCCTGCTGTACGGGGTCGTGGTCTACGTCCTCTACCGGACCGGTCACATTGGACCCGACCGGCCGCTCTCGCTGCTCGGACCGGCCCTGATGATCAAGACCCAACGGGGGCTCGCAGCCCTCGACCGGTGGGGTCGGTTCAAGCGGTTCTGGACCCGGGTTGGCGACCTCGGGATCGGCCTCGCGATCATCTCGATGGGGACGATCGTCGTCCTCCTCGTCCTCTCCTCCTTCGAGTCGTTCTTCATCCCTGCGTCCGAAGCCCCCGCCGCCTCCGAAGCGCTCGCCCTCCCGGGGATCAACCCGCTGATCCCGATCGGCTACGGGATCCTCGCGCTCGTGGTCGGGATCGTGCTGCACGAGCTCAGCCACGGCGTCATGGCCCGCTCCCAGGGCATCGGCGTGAAGAGCATCGGCATCCTCTGGTGCGTGATCCCGGTCGGTGCGTTCGTCGAGCAGGACGACACGGAGATGCTCGCCGCGTCGCGGCGGCGCCGGGACCGTGTCGCCGCCGCCGGGGTCCTCGCGAACTTTGCGCTCACGGTCCTGTTCTTCGTGGTTCTTGCCGGCCTCGTGGCGTCGACGATCACCCCGAACGCGAACGGGGTCTCCGTATCCTACGTGCAGTCGAACACTCCCGCGTCGAACGCGAGCCTCGCGCCGGGGGACCTGATCACCTACGTCAACGGCTCAGCCACGGCGACCGAGGCGCAGTTCGCGGCGGCTCTCAAGGATACGACGCCCAACGAGACGATCGCGCTCGTCTACTACAATCCGAGCCTCGGGCGTACGCTCTCGACCACGGTCGTCCTAGGGGCCAACCCGAACTTCAAGACCCGAGGGTACCTCGGCGTCGGGTACGGTCCTTCCCCCGCCGAGTTCAAGCAGACGCTCGTCTGGCCACCCGGAAGCGACCAGGGGCCGTTGGTGGGAACCGTCGTCTGGCTCATCCTCCCGTTCGAGGGTCTCGAGCCGACCTCGGGGTCCGCGACGCAGTGGTATCACCTCACGGGCCCCTTCGCCGTACTGGGCTCGAGCACCTTCTGGATCCTGGCGAACATGCTCTACTGGCTCGTCTGGATCAACCTGCTCCTCGGTCTCTCGAACACCCTACCGCTGATCCCGTTCGACGGAGGGCTCCTCTTCCGGGACTTCGCGGCGTCCGTGGCGGCCCACTTCCATCGCGCCTGGTCCGCGGCTCGTCTCGACCAGTTCGCCGGCCGTGCCGTAACCGTTTCTTCGCTCGTCGGTACTGGTCCTGCTCCTATGTCCGTTCATCGTGCCTCATCTCCTCTAGACGAGCGCTCGCTCTTCGCGGAGTATCCGTTCCTACCGGGGGCGGAAACGCTCCTCGGCGAGCTGGCGGTGTCGGTCCGCACGCTCCTCTCGGACAGCGCGTACGCTCCCGCTCGTGCGCTCGGACGGGCCCGCATCCTCGCCGCCGCGGACGACCCGCGCGGCACCCGCGACCTCGAGGAGCTCGGACGCGCCGACCCGAGCGTGCGCCTCCTTTCGTTCCTGTTCGCGCGCCTCGTGCTGTCGGCCGCGGCCCCCCCGGCCGCGCTCCGGCGCTGGGCCGTCGCGGAGGCCAAGCGCAACCACGCTCGGCTCCTGACCGTCCCGGTCGAGGAGCTCGCGGAGGTCGGCCGCCGCCTCGGCTTCTGCCTGGTGCCGGGCTCGGACGGGGTCGAGGTGCCGCTGGTGGACTACCTGCGTCTTTCCGTCCCGATCCGGGAAGCGGAGTTCCGTCTCCCGAGACAGGCGCTCCGGCGGGGGTCGGTCGAGGTCCGCCCGGCGCGCGCCGCCCGCCTCCTGCAAGAGGCCGTGCGCCTCCGCCTCGCCGAACCGCTCCCGCTCGCGGACGACGTGGTCCGAGAGGTTCGGGAGCGGGAGGTCGACCTCCTCGAGGAGCTCGCACGACGCACCCCGACGCCCGTCTCCCGGGCGGGACTTCGGGGCGGAACGCTGCGCCCCGAGGTCTTCCCGCCCTGCATCCGCAAGATGCAACGGACCCTCCAGAAGGGCGAAAACCTCTCGCACTCAGGGCGGTTCTGTCTCGCGGCGTTCCTCCACCGTGCAGGAGCCGACTTCGAGACGATCGTGGACGGGTTCCGCGGGGCCCCCGACTTCGACGAGGCGGTCACCCGCTACCAGGTCGAGCACATCACGCTCCACGACGACGGTCGCGGCTACGAGCCACCTGAGTGTGAGACCCTGCGCAGCCACGGGCTCTGCGCGCGGGACGGCGACCCGACGGCAGACGAGCCTCGCGACCGGGCGCGCGATGAACGGTGCTTCGACCCGTCGCTCCGCCACCCGCTCCAGGTACTACCGACGCTGTGGCGGCGCGGTGGCGGAGCGGGATCCGTCGGACAGGGTCGCTCCTACCCCGACGGGGGGAGGGCCCGATAGACCCGGATGGCCCGCGAGACGGCGGTCCACTGGCCGGCGATGACGAAGTAGGCGAGCGCGACGTCGAGCACGGTGAACACGACCCCTCCTACATGGAACCGGGACCACGATGGAGTGGTGAGCCACGGCCAGGGAAGGGACCAGGCAAACTCAAGGAACGCGGCGACCGCCAGGACGATCAGCCGGTCAGCTCGGGACAGAAGGCCGCCGTAGAGTCGTCCCTGCCCGACGGCCTGGGCCTGGGTCCCCATGTAGCTCGTTAGGAGGAGGCTGACGAGGGCGAGGAGGGCTAGGAACGGGTTCGCGTACGTGGAAACCGCAATCCCGAGGAGGATGGCGACGTCGGCGTACCGGTCGGTACACGTGATCTACGAAGTCCCCTCGGATCGAAGTGCGCCCGGTCCGACGGGCGACCTCCCCGTCGAGGACGTCGAAGAGGCCCGCGAGGAACACGAGGGCGGCGACCGCCAGGAAGAGGTAGGGGGTGGTCCAGCGGACCAGGAGCGCGGCCACTCCCGCGGCGACCGCGCAGAGGAGGGCGAGCAGACTGACGTTCCCCGGGCTCCACCCGAGGAACGGTCGAGCGAGCCGGGCGACGTAGGGCTGGACCTTGGCGCGGTACGATTCGAGGACCATCCGTCACCCCTATCCGGACCAGTCCAAAAGGTGCTTGCCCACCCACGGGTCGGAGAGCCAGTCGACCCGGCCATACGACGGAGGCCCCCGCGAGCGCAGACGCTGGAGCACCTCCCGCGCGACCGAGGCAGGGGTCCGGCCGGTCGTGTCGACCTCCCAGATGCGGCGGCGGAGGCCGACGGCCTCGACGAGGATCACGTCGGTGGCCTCCGCGACGAGGTTCGCCCCGCGGTCGCGCTCCGAGCCGGGCCGAGAGCGGGCTAGGCGGCGGGCGAGCTCTCGGGGGTGGCAGCGCAGGACGATCACGTCACGGATGGGAAGTAGGTGCGCGAGGTGACCCACGACCACGTCCGTCGGGGGAGCGCCTCCCTCCCTCCAGGCCCGGGCGGTTGCGCTAAGGTCGACGACCCAACCGCTTCCCTCAGGATGCCCGGTCCCGAGCTGCTGGGCCAGCTCGGCGACTTCCAGGACCCGCCAGGAACCGCCGATACGACGGGCCACCATGCTCTTTCCTG
The DNA here is from genome assembly GCA_963735185.1 of uncultured Thermoplasmata archaeon. Lineage (GTDB taxonomy): Archaea > Thermoplasmatota > Thermoplasmata > Lutacidiplasmatales > UBA184 > Lutacidiplasma. The sequence continues at coordinate 368,211 of CAVTJV010000007.1, read as the reverse complement.
TGCCGGGCGTACCCGTCAGCGCCACCGAGGCCATACGGAACCGGGCGAGGGGAGGGAGTACATGAGCCCACCGACGGGAGAGGTCGTTCCCGCAGGGTCCAGGCCGTCGGATGGAGGGTCGTGAGGACTCGGGGGTTCCCCGGACGGGGTCGGTCCCTGCGGGAAGTCGGCATCAGCGCCTCGAAGATTGGGCGCTGTTGGCGCGCCGATCAACCCCGACGCGGCGTAAGATACTTCGAGAGCGACGGCCTTGGCGCCCGCCGTCGGCTCTCGGGACCAGAGCCGTCCCCCCCTTTCACAGCGCTCCGGACGCCGAGGAACGACCCCCGACGTGAGGGCAGGAATTCTACGTTGAGTTTAAGTACGGGAAGTCACTCGCGAAGCCCATGCATCGTGTGACCAGGGCCACGTTGGGGACCGTAGCGATTGGGCTTGTGGCAGTCTTCCTCGTGGCGGGGATGGTTGGAGGGGGCCTTTTGGGGGCGTACCACGCGTCGGGACAATCCGCCAAAGCATCCCCGGTCAGCCCGGCCGGGACGGTTCCGTTGGCCCCTGCGGCGCGGACGTACACGACTACGATCGACCTCGAGTTCAACACCACTGGCGGGGCTCCCGCATTCACGGGCGACACTCCGGTCCCCTACAACTTCTCGTTCTACGCGAACGTGACCTGGGGTTCGATCGACAACACCAACACCCACGCATGGGTGGTGGTCTACGACCTTAGCACGAGTTCGGAGTTTGTGAATTACAGCCTGAACGGCACGATCACCGCGGCCAACGTCGTCCCATTCATCAACAACGGGGTTTCGTACGAGAACTACACGTGGTTCACCTCACTCGACAAGACCACCCTCGGTTGTGCGATGGTGTCGTGCGCGGACATGATTCCGGCGACCGACGACTACTTCTCCATCACGGTCTACGTCACCGAGAACGGCGCGTCCATGGGCGGAGGTGCCGCCTCGGCCAGCACGTCGGCCGACACGATGTTGGTCTCGACCTACGCCTCGGTCGGGTTCATCACCCCGATGGAGTACCCGTACCTGACCGCCGTCCCAACCGCGGTCGAGTTCTACACCAACATCAGCTGGGGTTACACGTCGAACGCCACCACGAACGTCACCCTGGATATCTACAACTTCTTCACCGCTACTCCGTTCACGGACCTCTACTTCTACTTCAACGGAAGCTACAACGCGACGAACGCGCAGGGCTTCACCGGAGTCCCCGGGTTCAATGGGACCGTGGCCGGAGTTCAGTACTCCTATACGACCTGGTCGATGACGCTCAATAACACGACCCTTGGTTGCCCGAACGTCTCGTGCAACACGACGTTGCCGAACCAGACGAACGTGTACCAGGGATTGCCAACCTACTTCTACGTGTGGGTCAACGAATCCGGTGCCTCGGCGGGAGGGCTCGTTAACGCTACGGGAATGATCCCCTCGGAGCCGTACGCCGTTGTCATCGGTTCCACGCTGATCAACGCGGGTATCAACGGTGGCCCGCTTCCCTACCAGCCCCTGCCCTACGTCGCGACAGGATGGCTCAACGTAAGCTGGGTCAACCCCACCATAGCCGCTGGGGTCGGGAACGCGAGCGTCGGGGGCTACGTTCAGATCTGGGACGAAACTACGGCGAGCTACATCGGCTCGTTCACCTTGAACAACAGCGTCAACACGACGCTCGCTGACGGTGTGAGCCTGATGTTGGCGTGGAACGGCACGGCTGCCGGGGTCCCGTACCAGAATTACACCTGGTCGTGGGACCTCTCGGCTGCGGCGGGGTCCTTGGGAGCGAACGTTCCCTATGACCCGTTGGACCTGATCGTCAACGTTTCGGCCAACGGCCAAGGGTACGGAGGAACGGGCCAGTTCACGGGTCCGACGGACGTCATCACGGGCACCACCTTCGTGCAGTACCCAACGACGGCCTCGGCCGCGTTCACGTCGACCTTCTCTGCCTACATGTCGCTCCCGATCGTCGTGAACTTCACGATCGCGGTGGGCAACGCGCCGATCAACGCGGACACGACCTCGATCGTAGTGGACGTCACCGACCTCTCGCTGGCGAACTCGCACCAGCCAACAGGGGCACTGATCACGGAGACCATCATCACACCGGCCGACAACCAGACCGCGTACACGTTCACGGTTGACGCGTCCACCTTGGCGTGCAACGACGCGAGCTGCTCGACCCTTCCGGCGGATTCCTACGGCGTCTACATCTATCTCACGGTAGATGGCAGCGGTCTTCCCGTGAACGGCTCCGTTGCGACCGACAGGATCTCGGCCTCGTTCTTCCTGATCACGACCCCCCTGTCGGCGTCGCTCGTCTCGCCGGCGTCAGGGGCCAGCGTGCCGGTCGGGAACGTAACGGTCTCCGTGGCCTACCTCGGTTCGTACGTCGCCGGCGCTGTCCTCAACATCTACACGTCGACGGGGTCGCTCGTCTTCTCGAAGAGCATGATCGAGCTGATCCCGGGGGTCCCGGTGAACGGGACGTGGTTCGTCGGACAGGGCGGAGTCTACTCGTACTCGATCGTCATGACCACCACGTACCTAGTTCACAACTCGGTGACCCACTACTTCAACGGGACGATCTCGGTGATCTCCAAGGGCGGAACGGTCTACCAGAACTCCACGAGCTACTCGAACCAGTCGGCGATCTCCGGGCTCTCGGGAGCGGCCGCAGGTACGATCCTCCTGATCGTCGGGTTGATCATCGGCATGATCGTGGCGCTCGTCCTCGCCCGCGCGGTCATGGGCCGCCCCGCCACGGCACCCCCCCAGCCCTGGGAGAGCAAGCCCGGCGGGGCCGGCGCGGCGGCACCGAACACGTGCAGCGTCTGCAACAAGTCGTTCAGCACCCCCGAGGAGCTCGCTGCCCACGGAAAGAGCGAGCACGGGATGCAGTAGATCGACGGTCGGCGAGGTAGGCGGCCTCGGACCAACCCTTTCCCCCTTCTCTTTTTCACAACCGGTTAGCCTACCCACCCATCGCAGTCCCGGGCGGCGCGCCACGAGGGGCGGGTCGCGTCACGCGAAGCGGAGCTTCCGGAACGTCCGGCGCCAGGCGAGGACCTCGTTCGCGACCCGGTCGCCCCGCAGTCCGCCTCGGATGAGCAGGTCGGCGAGCCTCGGCATCTCCTCAGGGACCAGGCCGAGCCGGGCCACCTCGGCGGTCCCGACCCGTCCGACGAGGTCGATGAGCAGCCGCTGACGCTCAAGCCGACGGGCCAGCTCCCCGCCCCCCAGGTTCATCTCGCTCCGGAGGCGGGGACGGTCGATGTGGAGCTGATGGGAGCGCGTGAATCCGTCCTCCTCGCCGATGAGCGGGAACCGTCCCCGGGCGAGCTCCGAACCGAGCGCTTGGGCGTTCGCGACGACGGTCTTGGCGTAGTCGCTGCCGCACCGTTCGAGCTCGAGCAGGGTCTGGGCGAGCGCGGCGATCCGGTTCCAGTGCGCGTTGTCGAAGACCCGCCAGACGAGCGCGGGGTCGAGCTGACGGAAGAGGTCCTCCCGGTCCGTCACCAAGAGCCCGCCCTGGGGCCCGGGGAGCGACTTGTGGGTGCTCCCGTAGAGGACGTCGGCGCCTTCGCGCAGGGGGTCCTGGAATTGGCCGCCCGCCACCAAGCCAAGGACATGAGAGGCATCGTAGAGGACGAGGGCATCCGTCGCGTGGGCGGCCTCGGCGATCTCCCGGAGCGGGTAGGGGAACAGGAAGAAGCTCTGACCGAGCACGACGGCGTGTGGACGCTCGCGACGGATCGTGTCGACCGCGACCTCGGCGTTGACGCGGTGCGTGGGACCATCGGTCGGCAAGGGCCGGACCGTGTAGCCGAAGACGGCCGGGATGTACCCGGGAGCGTACCCATCGTATCCCCCCTCGTCGGGAGAGATCGCGAGGATCCGGGACTTCGGGGGCAGCAGCGGGACGAGGGCGGAGAGCGCGGCGATGTGACCCGAGAGCGGTCGGGTCGTCGCGAACCGGCCGTGGAAGAGGCGGGCCGCAGCGGCGTTGGCAAGGGCTTCGATGCGGTCGGTGTAGCGGGTCCCGGTGTAGCTGTTGTCGATCACCTCCCCGTGGAAGTCGGTGGTGATCGGAAGGGTGTACCGACCGGCAAGGTCGCTGCCGAGGTACCGCCGCGCCACGGGGGAAACGGCGTTCTCGCTCGGCAGGAGGTTGAACACTTCTCGGCCGCGCCAGCGGTCGTGGGCCCGGACGAGCGCGGCGAGCCGCCGCTCCTCCTCACCGGGCATCGGGGGTTTCCGCCGCCGGGGGCGCCGGGAACGCGGGACCGTGGGCGAGCTTGCGCTGCTCCCGGTGGCCGCAACGGGGACACTCGAGCCCCTTCGGGCGGTGGGCGAGAAGGTTGTGGCAGACCTGGCACCGAGCAGAGACGACCCCGAGGGACGACGGGGCGGTCGTCAGCTTGACCGACGGGTGCGACTGGAGGACCTTGGCGAGGATGATGTCCCCGACCGCGAACTCGCTCGCGAGCGACTCCGTGTACCCTTCCTTCGCCTTCGAGACGTGGACGGTTCCCTCCGGCTCGCCGGGGACCGGACGCCGGCTCGCGGAGGTCGTCAGGATCGTGCAGATCGCCATCGCGGTCTTGAGTTCGTCCACGCGCGCGTAGACGATATCCCCCTCCTGGATCTCGGGGACCGCGTTCCGGGCCTCGACACGGACCGTCCGGTCCCTCGGGTCGACGTGGGAGGTCCCGAGGACCGACGCGTAGATCCGCCCCCGGTTCTCGTACGTGCCCCGACCGGGAAGGAACTCTTCCGCGGTCCCGAGGTAGTCGCCGGGGAGGACGAACTTCGCTTCATCGGGGGGTGGTGTCATGGCTCCGTTCCGGTTTCGATTACCCAGCGGTCGACGGCGAGTCGGACGGTCGCGGCGCGATGGTGCGGGAACGTCCGGGGCAGGTCCCAGCGAACCGGCTCGACCTCGACAACGTGGGCGCCGCGACCGAGCGCGAGTCGCGCTATAAAGGTTCGGGAGGTCGAGGAAGCGAACGCGCCGATCGAGCGGCCCGCGAGGGTGAAGGCGCGGTCCCAGAACGGCCGGTCGGCGTGCCGGTGCTGGGCCCCGAACGGGGCGTTCATGACCACCACGTCGGCCGGGTCGTCCCACGTTGCGACATCCGAGACCCGGAAGTCGACCATCGCCTTCGCGGCGCGGGCCGCGGCCTCAGCGATCGGGACGAGCGTGGGGTCGACCTCGACCCCGATGACGGGGTCCGCTCCGAGCAGGGCCGCGCCGATGGCAAGGCGGCCTGTCCCGCATCCGAGGTCGAGCACGGACCGGCCCGCGAGGCCGAACCGCCGGTCGAGGGTGACGAGGAGGTCGACGGCGGCCTCGGCGGGGGTCGCCACCTGTTCGAGCGGGGCGGACGGTTGGGGCGGAACGGGCACCGACTGGATCCGCCGAACGAGCTCCTCTCGTCTCACGAGGACCCGGAGCCCCCCCGGAGAGAAGACGTTGAGGGGAGCCGTGGTGGAGGGCGAAGCGGGGAGCCGGATTTGAACCGGCGAACGCCTGCGCGGCAGGATCTCTTCGGCGTCGACCGCCCTTTAAGTCCTGCGCCGTTGACCGGGCTTGGCTATCCCCGCAGCACTACCGTGCGGGAGGAGCGACCGGTCCCTCTTCCTTCGCCGCGCGCGTCGGGGTCTTCTTGACGGAGACCCGGCGCGGGAAGTACTTCAGGAGGACCACGTCGTTTACCGCCGCCACCCATCGGTACGGGATGTTGGTGGGCCGGGAGTCCTCAACTAACATCGGGCTGGTCTCGTCGACATATAGGCCGTCGATCTTGGCCGTCTCGACGTCGACGACCACGTTGTCGACATCCCCGAGCAGTCGGCCGTCCGGCGTGTAGATCTGCCGTCCCAGGAGTTCCGTCATCTCGACCAGCATGGTCTGTTACCGTCGGCGAGCGACGGGGCCGGCCCTTCTTATGCCTTTGGGCCGAGACGAACCCGCCTCGCCCGTCTCCCTCGGCCGTCCCGGTTCAGCTCGAGTCGGGGGCGGGCTCCGGGGTCTCCTGGCGGACCTGCGTGCGATAGAGGCGCAGGAGCTCCTGGGTCGTGGTTGCCTCGGAGGCGCTCCTGTCGTCGCGAAAGTGGCCGGTGAATCGGGGGAACCGGAGCGCGAGCCCCGCCCCCGGCCGGATCGCGCCGAGACCGGCCCGGTGGACCGGGCTCAGGGTGAGCTCCGCGCCCCGAACCTCGAGGACGACGCCCGGTCGCATCCACCGGTCGGGGGTTAGGCCCGTAACCACTTCCGGAGGCCGCTCGTCGACCTCGAAGCGGTGGAGCCGCTTCGGCATCTCGGCGAGCTGGGCATCGTCGAACCCCGAGCCGACCTTGCAAAAGGTTTCGAAGCGGTCGAGCTTCGGGTTGTAGACGGCGAGCAGGAACGCCCCGTACCGACCGGCCCGACGACCGCGTCCCTGGAACCCGCCCACCACCACGCCATCGATGGAGTCGGAGAGACCGGCCGTGTACTCGCGCTTGTACTTAATCCACCAGAACCCCCGGGCCCCCGCACGGTACGCGCTCCCTTCCGCGAGGGACTTGGCCATGATCCCCTCGCCGCCAGCCGCGATCGCCTCGTCGAAGAAGCTCTGGGCCTCCTCCTCAGTCGTCACGACCCGCTGAACCGCGAGCCGCACCCGTTCGGTGGGGTTCAGCGCCTTCTCGAGCAGCGCGCGCCGCTCGGGGAACGGCTTCCCGTAGACGGGCGTCCCGGAGAGGAGGAAGATGTCGAACGTGAACAGACACACCGGCACCTCGCCGCGGACCCGGTCGAGGTCGTGCTTGCGACCGCGCCGCCGCGATACCTGCTGGAACGGCTGGATCTCGTCGGTGTCCGGGTCGATGGGCACGCACTCGCCCTCGAGGATCGCCGGGACCGACCGGACGGCCCGGGGGAGCTCTTCTACGAGCTCGGGGAACTGGGCGCTGATCTCCTCGAGCCGACGGGAGAAGAGGCGGACCGGGCCGTTCTTCGGGATGTGGGCCTGGACGCGCAGCCCGTCGTACTTGTACTCGAACGCCGCCCGTCCGTCCATCCGTTTGAGCACGGCCGCGAGGTTCGGTTCCCGCTCCGCGAGCATCGCTCGCATGGGTCGACCGACCTCGAGGGAAACGGTCGCAAGGCCCTCCACGCCCTTCTCGACGAGGACGTTGGCGACCAGCTCGAGGTCGCTCGAGAGGTTGAACGCCGACTCGATCTGCTGACGAACCGTCTTCGACCCGTCGCCGAACGCCTCCGCCAGGGCGTCCAGGATCGTCATCTCGCGAACGCCGACTCGCAGGGTACCGAGGACGAACCGCACGAGGAACTTACCCTCGGTCGGCGAGGCTCGAACGAGGAGCTCCGACAGGATATCGACCTTGACGTCCTGCGAACCCGCGCCCTTCGCCTCGGCGATTCGGGTCAGCTCGGCGTAGACCTCCGCCACCTGGAGCGGCGGCGTCTCCTCGAGCCGCCGGACGCCGGCGAGGAGCTCGCCGGCCGTCGTGCCGAGGTCCCCGGACTCCTTCGTCCGCCGGGCGACGGTGGTCTCCTCGGAATGCGTCGCGGTCGCGACCGCCCGCCGCGCGAGCGAGTCGGCCATCCCGAGCTCGACCCCCTCGTACTCCGGCCGAAGGAGCCCTTGGGCTAGGTAGAGCACCCTCCCGAGGTCCGGAGGACGCAGCGGCCGGACCAGGTCGGCCAGGATCGACCGCATCTCGAGGCGCTTCGGCGTCGCCTCGAGCCGTTCGAACGCCGCACAGAGGTCAGCGAACCGCACGGGCCGCCCCCTTCTCTACGCTCGCGCGCAGACGCTGGAGGTTCTCGCCGATGTCTTGGTCATTGAAGGCGGAGTTGCCGCAAACGAAGAACGTCGCGCCGGCGGCCGCTGCGTCGGCGGCTGTCTTTTCGTTCACTCCTCCATCGATCGAGATGTCCGCGGCCGAACCCGCCGCGTCGAGGCGCTCGCGCGCGACCCGGACCTTGGGCAGGACGTCCGGGATGAACTTCTGGCCCGAGAATCCCGGCTGGACGCTCATCACGAGGACCTGGTCGAGCCGGTCGAGGAGCGGTTCGACCGCAGAGAACGGTGTGTCGGGGCGGACCGCGGCGCCGACCGCCACGCCGAGGCGGTGTCCCTCGCGAACCACCGCCATAGGGTCGGAGCGCGATTCGACATGGAAGACCAAGGTGTCGCCTCCAGCCTTGTGAAACGCCTCCAGGTAACGGAGCGGTTCCTCGATCATGAGGTGAACGTCGAGCGGCCGCTTCGTGTGCGCCCGCACAGCTGCGACGAGCGCAGGGCCGAACGAGATGTTCGGGACGAAATGGCCGTCCATGACATCGAGATGGAACGCGTCAGCGCCGCCCGCTTCCGCGGCTCGGACCGCGTCGCCCAGCGCCGCGAAATCTGCACTGAGGAGCGACGGCGCAAGGCGGAGCCTCCGGCCGCCCTGCGACACGAGCGGCGCCATCTCGTAAGAGTATATATAGCGGCTTCGAGGTCTGGGGGCCGTCTCCTTTGGGGACGCGAGTGGGTTCATGTCGGGTGAGAACGAGAGTACGGTCGGTGGGTCTGTCCGACTGGGTCGAAGAGGAATGTCGATGACGATGGCCATTGTCGTGATGGTCGTCGTGATCGTGGTTGTCGGTGGCGCCGGGTTCGCGGCTTTGAGCGCGGTTTCCGGTAGTGGGAACAAAACGATTAGCACGTGTTCCCCGCCGAACAGCCCCGCCTGTCTGTCCACGTCCGGACTGACGGATGTGGTGCTGTCGGTCCCCTACGGCGCCGGCTTCGGCCAGGCCGTGGCGACCACCACACAGGGAACGAGCATACCGGCGACCGTCGCCGTATCCGGCGGGGAAGCCGTCACGACGTACACGATCTACTGGGGCGACGGTTCGAACTACTCGGGATCTAGCCCGACCTCGAACCATATCTACTCCACGATGGGATGGTACGTCATCAGCGCCCAGGCGCTGGTCGGGTCGACCTGGCACACAGGTCCGAAATCCCTCTACCCGATCGACGTGACTCCCAGCTATCAGACGTCCTACTCCGGTTTCTACCCCTCGATCCAAACCACGTTCACCAACGGAAGCACGGCGAGCACCCAGTTCGGCTGGCTCTCCGGCTCCGGGTCCGTGAGCGTTTCCGCGAAGTACACAAGCAACTCCACGGCCACGGGCTACACCGACAAGGCCCCGACGCTCGCTTCGACGGGCGGGGTCCAGTCGGGCCTCGTCTCCACGCCGACCAGCGTGGCGGCGTCCTACGCGTTCAGCACCGCGGGTCTCTACTACATCACCATGGTCGGGGCGATCACCGCACCGACTGGAACGATCTACCAGAACTACACCTGGACGGTCTATGTCTCTCCCACCGGGGTCGCTCCGGGCTGCGGTAGCTGCTCAGGCAACACCGGTCAGTCGAAGAGCCCACACACGGGACAGATCATTTACCAGGAGGTCGCCCCGGGAGGCGCCACCTCCGAGGACCCCTCGGTAGCTTACGATACCATCAGCTACGAGCCGATCCTCAACGTCTACCAGACGCTCGTGACCTACAACGGGAGCAGCACGGCGTCGTTCGTGCCTCAGCTCTCTCTCTGCGTGCCCGGGCCGGGCTGCGCGGCGAAGTTCAGCGGGAACACCATGATCGTCAACAACGGCACGGGTTCCTCCCCGCGGTACTTCACCTTCCCAATCGACCCGGCCGCTCGGTTCTACGACCCGACGACCAAGGTCAGCTGGCCGGTCTACCCGTCGGACGTGGCGTTCTCGCTGGCCCGGACGTGCGCCTTCGCAGACCTTCCGGGATTCGGCGCCCAACCCGGCTGGATCCAGTGCCAGGCGCTCCTGCCCAACGGGAACGCCAAGTGGGACAGCGCGATCCACACGCCGTTCAACAACACTCCGGCAAACATCATGGGGTCGATGCTGATCAACGACAGCACGTACTGTCCGACCGCCGTGATGACGGTCTCGAACGGGTGCATCACCTTCAGCGCGTGGGGAGGAGGGGCGGCCTGGCCGTTCTTCCTTGAACTCATCACCGACCCATTGGGTGCGTCGGTCGAGCCATGCGGTTGGTTCAGCGCCCAGGGCGCGTCCGTACCGGGCTTTGTCACACCGGCCCTCGCGAGCGGGGACGCGCCCTGCAAGCTCCCCGGTGGCGCCACGAGCACCACGGACAGCACGTACCAGAGCTGGCTCACGTCGGTCTCCCCCACCTACTGGGACTCCTTCGAGGAGCTGGCGCTGAACACGCCGGGAATCCAGCCCGGTGTTCGGTGGAACATGGTCGGCTCGGGCCCGTACTACCTGACCAACCAGCCGTTCTCGCAGTCGGTCGGCTACACGCTGGCCCAGAACCCTGCCTACGCGCCCCCGACGGGCTGCGCGGGCCAGGTGAACTGCGAGCCGCTGGCCGGTAAGGCGAACTACGTGGCCTCGGTGACGGTCGTCTACCAGTCGAGCGACACGGTCGGGATCGAGCAGTACAAGGCGGGACAGACCGACTTCGCTTCAATCCTGCCCGGTGAGACGCCGCAGATGCTCTCGTTGATCCAGGAGGGCAAGATCGGGGCGTTCACCATCCCGACGCTGAGCGTCTTCTTCCTGCCGCTGGCGATGGAGTTCAACCCGGCGGCGGCGAAGGCACTCGACCCGAACATCCTGAACATCCCGTCGGACTTCTTCAACTACGTCGGGCTGCGGGAGTTCCTCGTCAACGCGTTCCCGTACACCACCGTGGAGAATACCATCTTCACGACGGACGGGATCCAGTACGGGTTCAACTACGGTGGAGCGATCCCGCAGTACATGGGGAACTACTACCCGACCAACATCAGCTGGCCGAGCACGGACCCGGTGTCGAGCACGAGCGCGGTCGGTAGCGCCGGATGGTGGTGGACCCAGGCGACCACCTCGAGCTCCCCCTACTATGACCCGGAGCTCTCGAGCTGCACGACGAGCGCGCCGTGCCAGTTCCCGATCATCGGCCAGAAGGGAGCGACGACGGTCGACCAGATGATCCAGGACTACATGCCCTACATCAGCACGATCTCGGGCGGGACGCTGGAGCCGAACACGTTCGACGTGACGTTCAGCCAGCTCGTGGTCGGAAGCCTTTCGGCGCTGCCCGGCCAGTCCTCGTTGCCGTGGTTCAACCTCGGATGGGCACCTGACTACCCCGACCCGACGGACTACATGGTGCCGCTCTACGAGGCCAACGCGACGTACACGTCGGGGGACGCCGTGCAGCAGGGGCTCAGCCTGTGGACCTGCAGCGGCGCCTCGGCCCCCACGGGTATGCCAACCGACTCCAACTCGGCGGCGGCCCTGCTCTTCTGGGCGAACCTGAACCCGGGCATCCCCCAGGCCTGCCAGGGGAACGCCTACGCCGCGATGGAGTACGGAATGACCGCCGCGGCGGGAATGGCGGTCGGCCCGGCTCGGGTGCTGATGTACAACCTGGTCGAGCACATCGCGAACCACCTCGCCCTCTACGTCTACTATGACCAAGAGAACGCGGTGACCACCTACGCGTCGTGGATCAACCCGGCGAGCGTCAACACGAACCCGACCATCGGTGGCGGTGGGGACAACACCTGGTACCTCTACAACGGGAACGGGGTGATTGGTTAGACAACGGGTCCCAGCCAACCCGGCGCCCCGGTCGACCGACCGGGGCGCAGAACCCTTTCCCCCTCTTCTTTTCTCAAACCGAAGACCGAGGATACCGTTCCTGAGATCCCTTGGATGGCCGACGGCGGGACCGAACCGCTCGACCGACCGGCAAGGTCAAGCGTCCCCAAGCTGCGGTCCGAGCGCCTCCGATTCCCGGGACTGCGGGGTTTGCTAACGCAACGTTCCTTAGAGGAACTCTTTGGGATTCGGTCCCTCTTCCGCACGGTAGATCGGGTGGCCGGCCCGGACGAGGTCCGCCTCGGGGGTCCATCGGCCGTACTCCGAGGGGCGGACCCAAGTGGGTCGGAACCGTCCACGGGGAGGGGCCGCATCGGCCCTGGGACGGTACCAGAGGTACCGATACAGCAGGAACTCGAGATAAACGGCGATGACCAGACAGACGACGAGCCCCACGGCGCTCCCGACCTCATACCAGCCGACGACGACCTGAACGTCCACGATGAGCATGCCGAGGAGGTAGTAGCCCCGCAAGGCGCGTTGGAACCACCAGGTGCGCCAGCTCGGTCCCGGCTCTTCGAGCGCCCGGGCCTTTTCCTGTTTGACCCGGTCCTCGAGCGACTCGTCCGCGAGCTCGTCCCCCGGCGACCTCGATGCGTCCATCGGCCGATTACCCGATGCCCGCGAGGGCATAACGGGTCGTGAGGCTCACTGAGCCGCCCGCGAAGGGGCCTCGGAGGGTGCGGTGACGGCTGCCGGGTAGAGGTGGCACGCGACCCAGTGCTCCTTTCGGACTTCGATGAGGGGCGGCTCTACCTGCGAGCAGACGGGCATCACCGCGGGACAGCGGGTGTGGAAGCGGCAGCCGGGCGGAGGGGCGGCCGGGCTCGGGACGTCTCCCTTCAGCACGATCCGCTCCCGCTTCAGGGTCGGGTCGGGGACCGGGATCGCGGACAGGAGCGCCTGGGTGTACGGATGCAGCGGACGGGAGAACAGGTCTTCGGTGCCCGCCCTCTCGACGATCTGACCCAGGTACATCACCGCGACGTGGTGGCTCATTGCCCGGACGACGGAGAGGTGGTGGGAGATGAACATGTAGGCGAGCCGCTGCTCGGCCTGGAGCTTCTTTAGGATGTTGAGGATCTGGGCCTGGACCGAGACGTCGAGGGCGCTCGTCGGTTCGTCCAGCACGATGAACTCCGGACGCAAGGCGAGGGCGCGCGCGATCCCGATCCGCTGCCGCTGCCCGCCCGAGAACTCGTGCGGGTAGCGCCAAAGGTGTTCGGGATTGAGGCCCACTTCCTGGACGAGCTCGGCGACGCGCTGGGCACGTTCCGAGCGGGTGCCCGCGTGGTGGATCGTGAGCGGCTCGCCGATGATATCGCGCACCAGCATCCGGGGGCTGAGCGAGCTGAACGGGTCCTGGAAGACGATCTGGAGCTTCCCGCGAAGCTCCTTCATCTTGGAGCGCTTCAGCCGGTAGAGGGAGGTACTGGTCGGCGATCTCGTCGAGCTCCTTGAGCGCCGCCTGGGCCTCGGGGTTGCCGCCGTTCCCGTCCCCCACTCCCTTCTTCAGGGTGGAGTAGAGCGTTTCGAGCCGGGTGAGCGTCTCGGGCGAAGGGTGGTAGTACGTGTGGCCGGACGTCGGCTCGATCAGGCGGAGCATCAGCCGACCGACCGTCGTCTTGCCGCAGCCGGATTCACCGACGAGGCCGAGCGTCTCCGATTCGCGGACGTCGAGGGTCACGCCGTCCACGGCGCGCACGTCCCCGATACGCGTGGAGAAGAGCCCTCCCCGGATCGGGAAGTACTTGCGCAGGTTGTAGGAGGTGATCAGTGCGGGGGTCATATCGTCAACCATGGTGTGGGTACCTCCGTGCGATCACTCCACCGCCACCTGGCCTTTGTAGAGGTGGCACGCCACCGTGTGTTCGGCCCCCTCGACCGTGACCGGCGGGCGGACCTCCTTGCAGACGGGCATCGCGTAGGGGCAGCGGGGGTGGAACCGGCAGCCCTCCGGAGGGTGGATCAGGTCGGGTACGGAGCCCGGGATCGAGCTCAGCTTCTTGTCGGGCCTCTCGAGGTTCGGGATCGAAGCGAGGAGTCCCTGGGTGTACGGGTGCAGCGGGTGCTGATAGAGGTCGCGGGCGCGAGCGGTCTCCACGATCTGGCCCGCGTACATGACGCACACGCGGTCGGCGACCTCGGCGATCACCGCCAGGTCGTGCGTGATGAGCAGGATCGCGGTCCCGATACGGGTCTTCAGCCCGCGCATCAGTTCGAGGATCTGCGCCTGGATCGTGACGTCGAGCGCGGTCGTCGGCTCGTCCGCGATGAGGATCGTCGGCTCGACGGCAAGCGCCATCGTGATCATGACCCGCTGGAGCATGCCACCGGAGAGCTCGTGCGGGTACCCCCGAGCGACCTGGACGGGGTTCGCGATCGATACCTCTTCGAGACGGCCCACGGTCCGCCAGAACGCTTCGTCGCGGAGGGGGCGGTTGACCCGTCCGCGGACCCCCCAGATCCCGTAATAGAACCCCCGGAGCCGTAGGGCCGCGCGTCGGCTGCGGAGAACGCGCCGCTGATGCCGGTCGACCCGCCCTTCGTGCATCTCGGACAGGTAGAGGTCGTGGAAGTCGTCCTCGACGACCATCCGGCGTCGCCGGTACCTGAGGTAGGAACGCTCGAGGCGACCCAGGCGGACTCGACGCAGGCCCTTCTCGAGACGGCGAACCATGTCCTCCGAGGCGAGCTCGCTGTCGCGGACGAGGTAGAACGCCTGGGTCCCGAACGAGGCCAGGTGCGCCGCCTCGCCGACCTTGGCCGCCGCCGCGCGGGAGGCGTCGGGGCCCTTGGCGGCCCGCGTGGTTTCGACAAGCGCTTCCAAGGCCGGGCGAACCTCGGGGGCGTCCGGGGTCGCGTTCATGATGTCGTCGACGATCCGCGTCCCCTGGTGGAGCAGAAGGGCCTCGGAGATCTGGTCGGAGACCGAGAACACCGGGTTCATCGCCTGAGTCGGTTCCTGGAAGATCATCGAGATCCCCCGACCCCGGACCGCCGACATCCGCTCGAGGCCGGCCTTGATCCGGCGGAACGACCGGCGGACCTTCGCGCGACCGGTCTTCGGGTCGATCTTGATCCGGGCCTCGCCCGCGAGACCCCATAGGAGGTCGGTCCCCCGGAAGAGGACCTTGCCGCTGATGATCCGCCCCGGAGGGTCCGGGATCAGCCGGGTGATGGAAAACGCCGTGACGCTCTTCCCGCATCCCGTCTCTCCGACGAGCCCGACGGTCTCTCCGCGCCGGACCTTGAACGAGACCCCGTCGAGCGCCAGGACGACCCCGTCGTAGGTGAAGAAGTAGGTCTTCAGGTCCCGCACGTCCAGGACGACCGGGTTTCGCTCGGACGAGAACAAGGCCTCCTCGGATTCCGGCGCCGGGGTCGACGTCGCCGGAAGGGGCGTCCCGCCCGGAAGGACGGGGGTCTCTCGGATCGGTTGTGCGACCGCTGCCATGGTTTCCGTTCGACTACCTCCGAAGCCGGGGGTCTAGGGCGTCCCGCAGCCCGTCCGCCAGGAAGTTCACACTGATCGCGTAGAGGAAGAGCATCAGCCCCGGGAAGAGGAACTGCCACCAGGGGATGATGCACGTGCCGAACTGGCACGTGAGGAGCGCGTCGGTGAACGTGCTCGCGCCGGCACCACTGTACACCGACAGGGCGGCCATGGAGCCCCACTCCGGGAAGTAGATGGTGGGGAACACGGGGAACCCAAGGTAAACAAGCGTCCCGAGGAGCAGGGGGATCGTGCCGACGTCGAGCGACATCTGGACGAAGATCGGGTAGACGCTGTTCGGGATGATGTGGCGCATGACGAGCCGTCCGCTCCCGGCACCGCTCGCCTTCGCGGCCTCGACGTACTTCTGCTCGCGGACCACGAGGACCTGACCCCGAACGATACGGGCGTAGAACGGCCACCAGACGATGACAAACCCAACGATCAATAAGGCGACCCGCATGTCAAAGGGCTGGAAGACCGGTAACACCACCAGCACGGCGATCACGATGATGACGAAGAGGATCTGGGGGATCGAGAGGAAGATGTCGACGATCCGCATCAGCGCTTCATCGACCCAGCCACCGAAGAACCCGGAGATCGCTCCGACCAGGAGCCCGATCAGGGCGCCGGTGCCCACGATCGCGACCGAGACGCCCAGCGACCAATCCGACCCTCGCAATAGGCCGGCGTAGATGTCGTAGAACGTCGGGTTCGTCGGAGCTACCGTGATCGAGCCGAGCGGTAACGGACCGAGCGTTCCGTGGGAGAAATCGATGGTCGGGGCGATGTCGGACGGGTACCCGGCGGGGGTCTGGTAGCAGTTCGCGCCGGGGGAGACGGTACCGGCCGAATAGGTGCACAGGCACCCGTTGACGGGCGGGTAGACGCCGTTGGACGCACACTGCTGCTGGAGCTGGGTCCAGGGGATCGGTTGGGTCAGGGCGTAGATCGCGATCCCGATGAAGACGACCAGGATCACGATTCCGACCATCGCAAGGGTGTTGCGACGTAGGAAGTACCAGGTTCGCTTGAACTGAGCGATCCGGGGGCTCGGTCGTCGTCCGCGACGGGTCACTTCAACCGGGGTCGCTGGCTCGGACGCGGGCGTCGCCGCCTCGGCCGTTCCTTCTTCCACCATCCCCCTTTCTCACCCCAGTCGGACCCGCGGGTCCAGATAGGCGTAGAGCACGTCCACGATGATGTTGGCGAAGACGACGAGGAACGTGAATAACAACGTCGAACCGAAGATCAGTCCGAAGTCGTACGGGGCGAGCAGAGCGTAGACGAACATCCGGCCCACGCCGTTCAGGTTGAAGATCGTCTCCACGACGGGGAACCCGCCGATGAAGAAGGCGAACGTGAGCCCCAGGACGGTGATCGTCACGTTGAGCGAGTTGCGACCCGCATGCTTCGAGATGACGATGCTCTCGGGAACCCCCTTCGACCGAGCCGTCCGAACGAAGTCGAGGTTCATGACCTCGAGCATGCTGTTCCGGACGAACCGGAGCAGTCCGGCGATCGTCCCATACGCGACCACGAGGGCGGGGAGGGTCATGCGAAGAATCGTGTCGACCGCGAGCCAACCCTGACCGTGGAGGGCGGCGTCCACCGTCGGGAACCCCGTAGGGGACGTGATGACGCCCGATTTGAGCCAAGTTGGGAACTGCCCCCCGGAGAAGCAGAGCTGGCTAGGCCAAGAACCGTAGAAGAACTGGTAGAACGAATCGCTGGCGCACGTGGGGTCCTTCCCGCCAAAGGTCGGACCCAACCCTAAGACGAACGCCATGAGAAGGAACGTCCCGAGCAGGAATCCGGGCAGGGCGTACCCCGAGAACGAGATCACTCGTGAGGCCTGGTCCACCGGGCGGTTCCGGTATACAGCGGCAAGGTTCCCCACGGGGATCGAAACGATGAGAATGATGAGCAGCGCAAAGATCGCTAACTCGAGCGTGTAGGGGAGAAGCCAGCTCAGGACGGTCGCGACCGACTGACCCTGGATCAGCGAATCCTCGGACGAGGCACCGCTATGGTTATCGACGTAGCCCCATTGGAACGTCAGACTATTCGCGATGTAGAGCCCCCATTGGTAGAAGACGGGCTGGTCGAGGCCCAACTTGTGGGTGTCCCGCTGGTAGAGCGGGTTCGTGCAGTTGCCGGATTGGTTGATGTGGAGGACCGAACACGGGACGGTAGGGCTGTAGCCCCCGGGGGCGTTCTTGGGGGGCGCCCCGAACGACGAGATCAGCCGGTCCTGGATGGGCAACGCGCTCACCAGGGCGAACGTGATGGTCATCACGCCGACGATGATTGGGATTACAAGGATGAGCCGTCGCACGATGTAAATCCACATCCGCATAGGCTAGCCGACCCCCCACGCCGGCACAAGAAGACCAGCGCCTGCCTGTATTTATACGGTCACCAACTTGCTCTGCCGAGTTGGTTCCGCTCTCCCGAGGATTCGGGTCTACAGGAGAGGGAGCGACCCGGTAATCGGGTCGAGCTGAGAGCTGGGCGCCGGGCCGATCCCCAGGACGGTCTTGGTGCCGGGCGGCACTTCCGTGAACCCTGCATCCTCCACGAGCACCCACAAAAGCCCGAGAGCGCGAGCCTGGCGCGCGAGCGCCTCGAGGTGGTCGAGGGTCGGTGCCATCAGGGCGATCTTCTTCTGGCCGGTCGCCGACCAGGCGCGGAGCGCTTCCGGGGCGCGTTTCGCGGCCTCCTGGGCCAACAGCACCGCCGCGTGAGCCACTTGGACCGCCGCCTTGCCCGCGGTGAGACGGAGCTCGCCCCGAACGACGAGGACCATCTTGTAATCGGAGCCCCCACGGGCCGCCTTAGGTGGCATATTCGTCCTCCCGCTTCCGTCGGAGAGCGTCCCGCTCGGCCCGCACCGACTGGAGCTCGGTGGTGAGACGAGTGACCTCGGCCGGGCTTTGGGCCGAGACCCGGAGGGCGTGCTCGAGCCGTCGTTCGTCCCTTCCGAGCCGTTCGAGCTCGCGCGAGAGCTCCCACGCTCCCTCCTCTCCCGCCGCCCCGACCGTCGCGGGGGTCGCGGGCGGAGTCCGGGCGAAGGCCCCTCGGAAGAACGCCGCCACGAACCCGACCAGGGCCACGGCAGCTAGAGTGGCCTCCAGAACCGGGTCGGACCAGGCGGCGGCGAACCCGCCGGGGACGAGGTCGAGGATCCCGAACCCGACCACGACCGTGAGCCCGATGCTCGTCACGAACGAGAGCGTCACGGTCTCGAGCAACCGTCGCCCTCCCTCAGGGCCGCGCACCCGCCACTCCGGGAAGAGGGCCTTCGTGACCGCGTATCCGGGGAGAAAGAAGAGTAGAAGCCCCCCAGCGACCCCTTCGGCGAGGCCCAGCAGCGTCATCGGTCGGCCGCGCGGCTCACGGGGGCGCATCCCCTCCCGCGCCGAACTGCTTCTCCATCTGGCGCCGGAGCCTCCGGTTGGAGACCAGCCCGTGCGCGGCCTTGCGGGTCGTCTCGTAATGTTTCAACAGCGCTCGGACCTCTTGGGGCCGGTGGCCGCTCCCGCGCGCGATCCGGTGGACCCGGTCGGCCTTGATGAGCTGAGGGTCGTCCAGCTCTTCACCGGTCATCGAATCGAGGATGACCCGGAACCCGCGCAACCGCTTCTGGGTCTGCTCGAGCTCCTTGTCGTCGACCTTCATCGACCCGAACCCCGGGAAGGCGGAGAGGATCTTCGAGAACGGTCCCATCTCCCCGAGGGAGTCGAGCTGCGAGCGCATGTCGCGGAGCGTGAACCGCCCGCTCATGAGCGCCTTCGCCGCCTTCTCCGCGGCGTCCTTGTCGGACAGCTCCTCGAACCGCTCGAGGAGACCCTGGATGTCGCCCATCCCGAGGAGCCGGGAGACGAACCGAGTGGGCTCGAACCGCTCGAGCTCGTCGAGGTGCTCGCCGGTGCCGATGAATAGGATCGGGGCTCCGCTCACCGCCACGGCGGAGAGGGCGCCACCGCCCTTCGCCGACCCGTCGAGCTTGGTGAGGATCACTCCCGTGAGACCCACGGCTTTGTGGAACGCCTCCGCGCTCCGGCCCGCCGTCTGGCCCATCGCGGCGTCGAGCACGAGGAGGACCTCGTCCGGTACGAGCGCTGCCTTCACGCGCTTCAGCTCCTCGATCAGGTCGGGGTCGATGCCGCTCCGGCCTGCCGTGTCGACCAGGACCGCGAGGTGCGGGGGGAACTTCGCGAGGGCTTCCTGGACGATCACCTCGGCCCGTTTCTCCGACCGGTTGGCATAGAACTCGCAACCGACCTTCTTCGCGAGCTGCTCGAGCTGGTCGACGGCCGCCGGCCGGTGGACGTCGGCCGCGACGAGCCCTACCCGGACCCCCCGCTTCTGGAAGTAGCGGGCGAGCTTCCCCGCAGTGGTCGTCTTCCCCTGGCCGTAGAGGCCGGCGAGGAGGATCTTCTTCGGGCGGAGGTCGAACGGGCGGTCCTTGCCGAGGATGCCGCGGACCTCCTCGTAGATGATGCGGACGAGGAAATCGCGAAGGCTCATCCCGGCGGGCGGCTTCTCCTCGACCGCCCGCTTGCGAACTCGCTGCGTGAGGGCGAGGGTGAGCTGTACGTTGACGTCCGCTTGGAGGAGCGCGCGCTGGATGTCCCGGACGACCTCGGACAGGAGGGCTTCGTCCACCACGGAGCCTCGGGCGATCTTCTGGAGAACGCCTCGGAGCGATTTTCCCAGCGAATCGAGGACCATGGTTCCGGCCCGCCCGAAGGGGCCCAAGGACCCAACGTGGACGGGCTATAAGGGGAAGCGTGCGGGCCGCGAGGAGCGGCCGCGCCTGCGAGTGCTACGCTCGCCACGGAATCGTCTTAAGAACGTGTGCGGCTCGGAAGAGCCGAGACCATGACTCCTGAGGCGGCCGCCCCGTCCCCGAAGACCGCGCCTCCGAAGCTGAACCCGGTTCGGGTCCCGATCGTCGAGGAACCCGTGGACCAACGGACCACGGATTTCCGCGAGGTACTGCATGCGTACTCCAAGGAGGACGCCATCCTCGAGGCGAAGCGGTGCATCCAGTGCCGTCGGCCGTGGTGCGTCGAGGCGTGCCCCATCACGCAGGACTGCCGCGAGTACATCCGCCTCATCGCGGACGGGGACTTTGCGGGAGCGGCGAAGGTGACGCTCCGCGAGAACCCTCTCGCGACGTGCTTGTGCAAGGTCTGTTACCACTACTGCGAGGACTCCTGCGTCGTCAAGAAGAAGGGAGTCCCGATCGCCATCCGCCACCTGAAGCGCGCGGCCCTCGACTACGGGGAGAGCGACCTCGTCTACGTCCCGTCGAAGCCGAAGAGCCAGCGGGTCGCGGTCATCGGTGCTGGGCCGGCGGGCCTCATGATGGCCTGGGAGCTCGGCGTCCGGGGCTACTCGGTCACCGTCTTCGAGCAGGAGCACCGGTTCGGGGGCCTCATGCAGACGATCCCCGCGTACCGGATGACGGACGCGGACGTCGAGACCGACCGCAAGCGCCTGCGCGACCTGGACGTCACGTTCGTGAACGGGACCAAGGTCGGCAAGGAGTTCCCCATCGACAAGCTGGTCCGGGAGGACGGCTACCAGGCCGTCTTCATCGCGATCGGGACGCCGAGCCACCGCTCCCTCGGCGTGCCGGGCGAGAACCTGCCCGGGGTCCTTCCGGCGCTCGATTTCCTGAAGCACGTCAACCACGGGATACCGGTCACGGTGGGCAAGGAGGTCATCGTCATCGGGGGTGGGGATGTCGCGATGGACTCCGTCCGCACCGCTCTCCGCGAGTCCCACGGGGGCCACGTGACGCTGGTCTACCGTCGCAGTCGACAGGAGATGCCCGCCGACCCCGAGGAGGCCCACGGGGCTGAGCAAGAGGGGATCCGGTTCGAGTTCCTCCGGGCGCCGCTGCGGATCGTCGGGGGCCATCATGTCGAGGGGCTGGTCGTTCAGACGATGGAGCTCGGCCCGCCCGACGCCGGGGCCGGCGAACTCCGGTGCCCGTCCCGGGCTCCGAGGAAACGCTCCCCTGCGACACCGTGATCATCGCGGTCGGGCAGAAGGCCGACCTCACCGGCTTTGGGTCCGAACTGGACCTCAAGCTGACGTCCCAAGGATGGCCCGAGGGCAAGGGGAAAGGGTTCGAGACCGCCGTCCCCGGGGTCTTCGCGGCCGGCGGACGGTCCGTCGTGTACGCCATGGGTACCGCCATGGAGATCGCGGACGCGATCGACGCCTATCTCGCCGGGAAGAGGGGCGAGGCTCCCTCGCCGCGACCCGACCCGCTCGGGGGGGCCGAGAGCTTCCACCGGCCCGCCGGCTACACGACCCCCATCCGAGTGTAGGCCGCCGACCTCCCCTAGGGGGAGCGGGAAGCTTTTTCCGAGGTCCCGCTCCATCTACGGGCGATGACGTTCGGGCGACGGGCCGTCCCGGGTCGCTGGGTCGTGCTCGGAGCTCTCGTCATCGCGCTCATGGCCGTTCCGGCCGTTCCCGGAGCCGTAGGCGCTTCCGGCGCCGTGACCTCCACTACGGCTTCCCCGGCAGCCACGCTCGATTCCGCCGTGTACAGCGGCTCGTTCGCGACGCGGGCCGGCTACGATGGGGGGGACCTCGGGTCGGTCTCGAACGTGGTCCCGACCGTGGGTTCGCAGCTCGTGGTCGTCACGTTCCGGCCGAGCGACCCGTCGTTCTTTGCCCCCCCGTCCGGTTCCCATACCCTCTCGGTGGCGGAGATCGCCGAACGGTACGGCCTCTCCCCCGACGCGTACGCGGCTGCCCAGTCGTACTTCGAATCGATGGGGCTCGCCGTGGTCCACTCGGGCGGTGACCGCCTCGCGCTCACCGTGGAAGGGACCCCGACCGCGGTCGGGCGCGCGTTCGGCACCGAGCTCGAGTCGGGGACCTACCAGGGCCGGTCCGTGACGTTCCCCGCCTCCTCGCCGAGCCTGCCCGGGTGGCTCGAGTCGTCGGTCGCGTCCGTCACCGGGCTTTCGAGCGGCTTCGTTACGTTCTCGCTGCCCGCGGGGCTCCCCTCGGGCGTTGCTCCCGCCTCGGCCGGACCCGCCCAGGGGTCGAACGACCTGGTCACTCCCGCGATCGCGAGGGAGATCTATGACTTCTCCTCGCTCTACAACGTCTCCGGGGGTGCGCGGTACGCCACCGGCCAGAAGGTCGCCCTCCTGCTCTGGGGGGACGGGTACGCTCCCAGCGACCTCTCCACGTTCTTCTCGAACGAGTACCCGAGCAGCTTTCCCCGACCCACGATAACGCCGTTCCCCATCGACGGAGCTCCGGCTCCAGCGGCGAACGCCCCGAGCGACCCCAGCAAGGCCCCCCAGGAACTTACGCTCGACATGGAGTGGGCCGGGTCGATGGCCCCCGGAGCGGCGCTCGACGCCGTCTACGCCCCCGACGGCCCGAAGGACCAGAACTACTCCCCGACGGTCGCCTCGATGGCGGACGCATTGAACGAGGCCGTGACCGGGATCCCTGGCGTCTCCGTGATTTCGATGTCGTTCGGGACGCCCGAAGGGTCGAGCCAAGCGCTCGCGGCCGCGTGGGACACCGACCTCGCGGCAGCGACCCAAGAGGGGATCACCCTCCTCGCGGCGACCGGCGACCTCGGGGGGGTCGACGGGGCCGCGTGCATGGGGGCGGTCTCCACCGACTATCCTTCCGACGTAGCGGACGTGATCGCCGTGGGGGGAACCGACCCCACGCTGGCCCGGAACCTCCTGGGCCAGGTCACCGGGCTTGCGAGCGAATCGGCCTGGAGCGACAGCGGCGGCGGGTTCTCCGGTGACACCGCCGCGCCCGCCTGGCAGGAGGTCGGAAGCGCGGCCGCCCCGATCTCCGCGAACGGCCATCGGGGGACCCCCGACGTCTCCGCGGCCTCCACCTACAATTACCTCTACTACAACGGGGTGAGCGCAGTAGCGGCGGGCACCAGCTTTGCGACCCCGCTCTGGGGCGGCCTGATCGCCGAGATGGACGCCCTGTACGGAACCAAGCTCGGGTTCATCACGCCCCGGCTCTACGCGGTGGGTGCGGCCCAAGAGAGCGGAAAGGACCCGGTGGGCCTCGCCGACATCACCAGCGGGAGCACGTGTCTCGGTACGGCGAGCAAAGGCTGGGACGAGGAGACGGGCTGGGGCTCGCCTCGCGCGCTCCTCCTGTACGAGGACCTGACCGCGACGTTCGTGAACCTGACCGTCTCCACGTCTCCCTCGGCCGTCGCGCCGGGCGGCACGGTGACGGTGGTCGTCCACCTGACCAACCGGACCCGTGGGACCCCGATCGTCGGCGTCCCCGTCGACGTCCGTCTGCAGGCCAGCGACTCGAACGGACCGTGCGCGGGAGTGTGGGGGTCGGAGACCCTCGCGAGCAATGGGACCGGGGCCGTCAGCCTCGCCGTGACGGTCCCGGCGTGCTTCTTCGGGTCGCACGGAACGACCCAGGTCTCGGTGACGAGCGACGGGTACTACGGGACGGCCTCGACGACGTTCGCCGTCAACCTCCTCGGCTTCGTCCCGGCGCTCGTCGGGATCGAGGCGTATCCTCAGAACGTGGTCGCGTTCGTGCTGATCATGGGGACCGCAGCGGCGGTCGGCTATCTCATCGGTCGGGGCCGCCCGCGACCCCCCTCCCCACCTCCGACCCGGACGCCGCCGCCCTCGGTGACGACCCCACCGTCCACCGCCGCCGCTGTGCCCTCTCCACCCGCCGGCCCGGCCGCTCCGCCGGCGACCGATCCCTCCGCTCCCCGCGGTCCCCCGGGACCTCCGCCCTCGTTGCCGACCGAGGTTTCCTCGGCGCGATAGTACCCCCCGTTCCTGTCGGCGGCGGGCGCCCCCCAAAGGACTTAATCCGGCCGCCCTGTCGGCTCCCTGTGCCCGAGGCATCGGGGGATGCCCCGGTCGGGGCGGCCCCGGTCGCTCTCTCGGGGCCGGAACGCTTGCTGTTGGTCGCCTTGCGCGAGCGGGGGGGTGCCGCTCTCGACGAGGAATCGCTCGGACGCGAGGTTGGATTACCGCCCGACCAGGTACGCGGAAGCCTCCAGCGTCTCCGGTCGAAACGTCTTGCGCTGGTCGAGGAGGAGCACGAGACGATCTCGCGTCTCACTCCGAAAGGGGAAGGGGCGCTCGCGAGAGGTCTACCGGAGCGGAGGTTCTTGGACGCGCTTCAGCGGCATGGCGGGTCCCTAACCCCGGACGAGGTGACGGAGGCCGGGCTCGAGGACGAGGAGAGGTCGGCGGCGATTGGGATCCTGCGACGACGCAGGCTGCTCGCCGAAGGGCCTCCGTTCCGGCTGAGGCCCGACGCCGCGCTTGCCGAGGATTTCCTTCCGGAAGAGACCGTGCTGAAGCAGGTCGCGGAAGGGTCGATCGACACCGACCCGGCGATCGTCGACGCGCTCGAGCGGCGCGGCCTGGTCCGCCGCGAGCGTCGTTCGATCAAGCGCTGGTCGGCCTCGGAAGAGGGTCGGCGGCTCCCGCTCGCCCCCGAGGGGGAGGAACTCGTCGGCTCGCTCACCTCCGACCTTTTGCGGTCGGGGGGTTGGCGGGGCCGGACGTTCCGGCCCTACGACGTCCGAGCCGCCGTGCCCTACCTGACCGGGGCACGGCCCAACCCGTACATCGCGTGGCTCGAAGAGTTCGAGGGGGTCCTGGTCGGCCTCGGGTTCGAGCAGGCCGAAGGGCCTCTCCTCGAGACCGAGTTCTGGAACAACGACGCCCTGTTCATGCCCCAGGACCACCCGGCGAGGTCGATCCATGATGCGCTCTCGGTCGAGGGAATCGAGGGACAGCCGCCCCCACCGGACCTGCTCGCCCGCGTCGCCGCGGTGCACGAGGGGCGTCCCCTCCCGGGCATGACGGCGCCCCTCGGACCGGGGTGGCCCGGGTCGTACGACGCGCGGGTTGCCGTCCGCTCGGTGCTTCGCTCGCAGACGACCGCTGTCTCGGCCCGGTACCTCGCGCGGAATCCGACCCCCCCGTTCCGGATGTTCTCGATCGACCGCAACTTCCGTCGCGAAGAGGTCGACGCTCGCCATCACCTCGAGTTCCACCAGTGCGAGGGGATCATCGGAGAGGAGGGCCTCGACCTCCGCCATCTCGTCGGGATGTTCACCACGCTCGCCGAAGCGATCGGGCTTCGCGAGATGAAGATCCGACCGAGCTATTTCCCGTTCACCGAGCCATCGATCGAGGGGTACGTTCGTCATCCCCGCCTCGGATGGATGGAGGTGTTCCCCGGCGGGATCCTGCGGCCGGAGGTGCTCCGCCCGTTAGGCGTCGAAGTGCCGGTCCTTGCGTGGGGGATTGGGGTCACGCGGCTCGCGATGGTCGCCCTCGGCTGCAACGACATCCGCGAGCTGTTCCAAGACGACCTGGCCGCGCTCACGGGAGGGAGCCCGTAGCGATGCCGCGCGCGGTGCTGGACACGGACCGCCTGCTCTCCCTCGCCGGGCGGCAGCTCCGGGACAGCGAGCTGGACGACCTTCTCTTCGCGTCGAAGGCCGAGGTGGAAGGCCATGACGGTGCCACGCTCACGGTCTCGGTGACGCCGGACCGGCTCGACCTCCTCTCGGAGGGGGGACTGGGTCTCTACCTACAGGGCGTTCTCGAAGCGGCCCACGGGATCCCGTCGTACCGAGCCGCGGCGACCGACGACCTCGCATCCGGGTTCGAGGTCGACCGCTCGGTGGAACCGCTTCGCCCCGCGATCGTCGGAGCGCTGGTCCGTGCTCCGCAGGGTCGGTCGCTCGACGCCGGGCTCCTCGCGGAAGCGGTGCGCTTCCAGGAGCTCCTTCACGCCACGATCGGACGGGACCGACGGGCGGCGAGCCTAGGGATCTACCCGGTGGAACGCCTCGAGTTCCCGGTCCGCTACTCGCTCGAACCGATGGCGTCCGTCCGATTCGTACCGCTCGACGGCTCGGAAGAGGTCGGTGCCGCCGAGTTCTTCCGGGACCACCCCATGGCGCAGACGTACGGGCCGCTCGGGCGTCAGGGCGATTCGTGCCTCACGCTCCGAGATGCCGAAGGGGCGATCCTCAGCCTACCGCCGATCCTGAACGGTCGAGCCGCCGGAGAGGCTCGCGTTGGGGACCGAGAACTCCTGATCGAGGGGACCGGGACCCGCGAACGCAGCGCAGCCGAGGCGGTCGGGCTGCTCCTGGTGGTCTTCGTCGCGCAGGGCTGGTCCGTCACTCCGGTCCCGGTCGCTCGTGAGGGTGGCGCCCGCTCGGACGGAACCTCGTTGATCCACACCCACTCGGTCGACCTACCCTCTTCGGTACTCCGGTCACTCGGGGGGGAATTGCCGCCCGCGGAGGTCGTCGAGCGGCGGCTCGCTCAGGCACGGCTCCGGGGGCATCCTCATCCCGCCGGCTGGAAGGTCGAGGCGCCCCCGTGGCGACCCGACCTCCTTACCCCGGTCGATGTCGCGGAGGATGTTCTCCTGGCCGACGGAGTCCGTCCTGAGGATGGGCTCCTGCCCCCCAGCCGCACCCGCGGGCGGCTCCGCCACGAGACGCTCTTCCGCCGTCGGTTCGCGTCCACGCTCCTCGGGCTTGGCATGGCCGCTCCGCACACTCCGCTCCTGGTCTCCCAGTCGGCTGTCACCCGGGTCGGGGGCGAGGCCCCGTTGCACCTCCGCAACCCGGTCTCGGACGAGTTCGCGTTCCTGAGGAACCGCCTCCTGCTCTCGCATCTCGAGGTGCTCGCCCACAACACCCGTCGCGGCTACCCGCAGCGTTTCGGGGAGGTCGCCCCCGTGGTGGTGGCGGCGCCCGGTTCCGACACCGGCGGGGAGACGCACTACCATGCGGGGCTCATCGTCGCCTCCGACACCGCCGGCTTCGCGGAGGCCGCGGCCTTGGTCGAGTACCTGCTCCGTTCGATCGATGTGACCGGGGTACGAGAACCCACGGAGGTCCCGGGGATAACGAGCGGACGCGCCGCACGCGTTCGGGTCGCCGGGGATGTGGTCGCCGAGCTGGGCGAGGTCGCGCCGGCGTTGCTCGAAGAGCTGGGCGTCCCCGTCCCCGTGGCGTGGGCCGAGGTCGACCTCACGGCCCTCTGGCCCCTCGTCGCGCGTCGCGGAACCGCTTAATATCGCTCCCCGGTCCATCGACGATGGCCCGGTCTCGGCGCGACCCCAAGGCGTCGGCGGCGCGCAGCCGCTGGGTGAAGGCCGCTCGCCGAGCGATCGGCCCCCGCACCGAGGGCGGTCGTCTTCCGCTGCTGGTCGACCCTCCCCCCGACCCCGACGGGGCGTTCCTCGAGCAGGTCGGCTTCCCCGGCGAGCCCCCGTTCACCCGGGGGATCCAGCCCACGATGTACCGAGGTCGGCTCTGGACGCTCCGGCAGGTACTCGGGGTTCGGGAGCGCCGCGGCGACGAACGAGCGGTTCCAGTTCCTCCTCAAGGGCGGCCAGACGGGGCTTTCGGTCGCGTTCGACCTCCCGACGCAGAACGGCTACGACTCCGACCATCCCCGCTCCCACGGCGAGGTCGGTCGGTGCGGCGTCCCGGTCGCGTCGCTCGGCGACATGCGGACGCTCTTCGGTGGGATCCCGCTCGACCGGGCCACCGTCTCGATGACGATCAACGCCACGGCGCCGATCCTCCTCGCCCTCCTGGTCGCGGTCGCCGAGGAGAACGGAGTGCCCCGGGCCCGGCTCGGCGGGACCGTCCAGAATGACGTTCTGAAGGAGTACATCGCCCGCGGGACGTACATCTACCCACCGGGCCCCTCGCTGCGGCTCACGGTCGACCTGGTCGAGTTCGCGACCCGCGAAATGCCCCAGTGGAACTACATCTCGGTCTCGGGCTATCACATGCGCGAGGCCGGGGCGACCGCGGTCCAGGAAGTGGCGTTCACGCTAGCGAACGCCATCGCGTACGTGAAGGCGGTGCGCGAGCGCGGCCTCGACCTGGACGAGTTCCTTCCCCGGCTCTCGTTCTTCTTCTCCTCCGACCGGAACTTCCTCGAGGAGGTCGCGAAGTTCCGCGCGGCCCGGCGGCTCTGGGCCCGGATCGTGACCGACGAGTTCGGAGCGAAGGGGAGCCGCTCGAAGCAGCTCCGCTTCCATACCCAGACCGCAGGGTCGAGCCTCACGGCCCAGCAGCCCGAACTGAACGTCGTGCGCACGACCCTCGAGGCGCTCGCCGCGGTCCTAGGCGGCACGCAGTCCTTGCACACCAACGCGCTCGACGAAGCGCTCGGCCTCCCGACAGAGGCGTCGGCCCGGCTCGCGCTAAGGACCCAGCAGATCCTGGCCGAGGAATCCGGGGTCACGAACACGGTGGACCCCCTCGGAGGCTCCTACGAGGTCGAGTACCTGACCGACCGGATCGAGGCCGACGCCCGGGAGTATCTCGACCGGATCGAGCAGATGGGAGGCGCGCTCGTCGCGATCCAGCGGGGGTTCATCTCGGGCGAGATCTCGAAGGAGGCGTACCGCGTTGCCCGGGCCCGGGAGCGGAAGGAGGAGGTCGTGGTCGGCGTCAACGAGTTCACGGAAGGGAACCCTCGGTTCTCGCTCTTCGAGCAGGGCGGGAGTCCCGGCGTGCACACGCAGCGGATCACGCCCGCCGAGGAGCGGGCGCAGGTAGCGCGGCTCCGTCGCTGGCGCCGAGAACGCGACCGGGCGGCGGTCGATGCCGCGCTGACCGAGCTCCGGGCCACGACCGACCACGGCGCTAACGTAATGTCGTCCGTCCTGAAGGCGGTCCGGGCCGGGTGCACCCTCGGCGAGGTCGCGGGCGTGTGGAGGTCCTGTTTCGGAGAACAGCCCCCCTCGACCACGTTCTAGGAGGGCCGATGAAGCTCGACCACGTAGGGTTCGTCGTCGCGAACCTCTCGGAAGCGCTCGCGCGCTGGCGGCCGGTGCTCGGCGCGCCGACGTCGCCCCCCGAGGAGGTTCCGGGAAGCCAGGTGCGGGTCGCGTTCCTTTCCGGCGGGGGGACCGATGTCGAGCTCGTCGAGCCGACCGGGCTCAAGTCACCGGTATCGAAGTTCCTCGCCACTCGGGGCGGAGGGATCCACCATATTGCCTTCTCCGTGCCGGACGTGGACGTCGCGCTTGCCGATGTGGCCGCGCGCGGCGGTCGTCTGATCGACCAGCATGCGCGCGCGGGAGCCCGTGGTCACCGCGTTGGGTTCGCGCACCCCTCGGCGTTCGGTGGCGTTCTGGTCGAGTTCGTAGAGGAGTCCCCATGAGCCAGGTCGCCTCCGCGGACCTTTTCGGGATCTACGACAGCCGCGGCCGGCTCACGGTGGAGGCGACCCTCGTGCTCTCCTCCGGGGCTCGGGGCCGCGCGGGAGCACCGAGCGGGGCGAGCACGGGAGCGCACGAGGTTGTGGCGTTCCCGAAAGGGGGGGTTCCCGAAGCGCTCGCCACGTTCCGGGCGCGCGTAGCTCCCCGGTTGGTAGGACTGGATGCCTCGGACCAGCGGGCGGTGGACGCGGCGTTGCACGAGGTCGACGGGACCCCGGACTTCTCCCGCATCGGGGGGAACACGGCGACGGCGGTCTCCGTTGCCGCTGCGATGGCTTTCGCCGAGGAGACCGGCCGACCCCTCTGGAAGGTCCTGGCCCGCCCGGGCGTCGACGGTCGCACGTTCCCCGCGATCGCGGGCAACTGCTTGAACGGGGGCCGACACGCGATCGGAGGTCCCGACATCCAGGAGTTCCTCGCGTTCGCCGACTGCCCTCGGCCCGAGGACTCCATCCGGGCGGCCGTACGGGTGCACGGCCTCGTAGGGGAGGAACTGCACCGGCGGCTCCCGAAGGCCGCCCTCGCCCGAGGGGACGAGGGAGGATGGGTCGCCGGGGTCTCGAACCTCGAGGCGCTCGAGATCCTCACGGACGCTTGCGCAAAGGCGCGCGATGAGCTCCACCTCGAGGTGCATCCGGGCCTCGACCTCGCCGCCAGCGAGTTCTACGAGGACGGAAAGTACCGTTACCGCGAGCAGACCCTGGACACCGAGGGCCAGGTCGGCTTCGTTTCGAAGCTGGTCGACCGGTTCGGACTGCGCTACGTGGAGGACCCGTTCGAAGAGGAAGCGTTCGACGCGTTCGCCGCCTTCACGAAGGCGGTCGGAGGGCGGACCCTGGTCGTCGGCGACGACCTCTTCGTCACGAACGAGAAGAGGTTCCGGGTCGGCCTCGAGCGGAACTCGACCAACTCGATCCTCATCAAGGTCAACCAGGTCGGAACCCTCACCGACACGTTCGCGACCGTCGACCTGGCGAGGAGCCGAGGGATCTCGACGGTGACCTCCCACCGGTCCGGCGAAGTGCCGGAGGGTTGGCTCGCCCACGTGGCGCTCGGGACCGGCGCCCGGGGGTTAAAGTGCGGAATTCTCGGCGGAGAGCGGGTGGCAAAGCTAAATGAACTCCTGCGGCTCGGCCGCGCCACCGGAACCTGACGAGATGCCCGACGACGAGACCCTGATCCAAGAGCCGATGACGGCGAGCGATGGCCAGGACATCCAGCCGGGCGAGCTCCTGATCCCCGAGGACACGTACCTCACGTCGGGCGTCCACATCGGGACGCAGCAGAAGTCGGCGTCCATGCGCCGGTTCGTCTTCAAGGTCCGATTCGACGGGCTCCACGTTCTCGATGTCCGCGAGACCGACCGGCGGATCCGCCTCGGGGCGAAGTTCCTGGCGCGCTTCCCCGCCGACCGGATCCTGGTGGTCTCCCAACGGCAGTACGGCCAGAAGCCGGTTCGGGTCTTCGCGAAGACGCTCGGGGCGGTCTCCTTCGCCGAGCGGTTCGTCCCCGGCTGCCTTACCAACCCCAACCTCGAGGAGTACTTCGAGCCGAAGGTCCTCGTCGTCACCGACCCGGCCACGGACCAGCAGGCGCTCAGTGAGGCGGTCTCGATCGGGATCCCGGTGGTCGGGCTGTGCGATGTCAACAACGAGACCCGGGACGTCGATTTCGTGATCCCGGCCAACAACAAGGGCCGCGTCGCCCTGGCGACGGTCTACTGGCTCCTTGCCCGCGAGGTCCTGAAGGCGCGCGCCGGCGTCGCCGAGCTCGAGTACCCGCTCACGATCGAGGACTTCCAGGCCGCGCTCTGATCCTCTCTCCCCTGCGAGAGAGTCCGAACTTCCGCCACCTTCGTCCTTTTATCGGGCGGCCGCCTCCATCTTCCGTGGCGGCGCCACGGTCGGGCCTTCTCGAGCTCCTCTCCCAGCACGGCGTCCCGGAGAAGGGCGCGCGGGTCTACCTCGCCGCGTGCCGAGGCGGGGCGATGACCGCGAGCGAGCTCGCCCGCGTTTCGGCGGTGAATCGCGTGGAGGCCTACCGGTTCATCAAGCAGCTGAGCGCCGAGGGCCTCCTCCGAGCGACGGGCAGTCGGCCCCGACGGTTCGAGGCGCTCTCCCCGGACGAGCTGGTCGACCGTTGCATCCATCGGGCCTCCGAGCGGCTGCAGCAGCTCGAGAAGGACCGGGACCGGATTCTTTCCGAGTGGGCGGAGGGCCGCGACGAGTTCGATGAACGGGACCCGCGCAAGTTCGCGGTCCTCGAGGGTACGGAGGCGATCCGACGGTTCCTCTTGAAGCGGATCGGGGCCGCCGACCGAGAGATCCTCGTCAGCGCGAGCGAGCGGACGCTCTCCCGGTTCGTCGACCTCGGTCTGGACCGCGCCTTCCGGGAGGCGAGCACCCGAGGAGTGAAGGTGCGCGTCGTCGCGGAGGTCGATTCCCAGAACCTCGTCGAGGCGAAGCATTTCTCCGGTTTCTCCGAGCTCCGGCACTCGAGCAACCCCGTCGCCAACCGGGCGGTCGTGATCGACCGGCTCGGCTCCCTCGTGTACGTCTCGAGCGAGGACGGGCTCGGGCGCTCCGGCGAAGAGCAGGTCGCCCTCTGGTCGTCCGCGCCGATGTTCATCCGTCTGGCCCGGGACTACCACCGGCGGATGTGGACACCGGCCACCCGGGCGGAGGCCCGGTTCGTCGAGCTCGAGACCCCACCTGAAGCGGTCCTTCCCGTGGTCTCCGGCAAGGAGTCCGTGCCGTTCCAACGGCTGAAGGACGTCGCCAAGCTCGGCATGCGGGCGTCGGGGGTCCGAGAGTTCCACCTCCACCTTCCCGAGCTGATCGAGACGATCGCACGTCAGCTCGGGCGCGAGATCGCGGGCCAGGTCGAGGGACGTACCCCGGAGGAGGTGGCACGGTCGCTCGGGATGTACTACGAGACGCACACGATGGGCCACCTTGCGACCGTCCGCGAGCGCCCCCTGACGCTCCGCGTCACGGGGTGCTTCGCGTGCACCAGTGACTCCCCCGAGATCGGGCGCGTGATGTGCTCCGCTCTCCTGCGCACCGTCCTCGAGACCCGGTTGGGCCAGCACTGGGAGGTCTCGAAGCCGGACCCGACCAAGCACGCGAGCCGCGGCTGCGTCTTCACGGCGACCCCTGCCTGAAACGGCATGCTACACCGGCGCATGGTGTAGCATGTGTAGCATACAATCGTTACATGAAACGAACGAACCTATAAATAGGAGCCCTTAATTGGGGAGTGCTACAAGCTATGAAGACCAGCTCTCCCGCGCCCTCTGGACCCCACCCCCGTGCCACTAGCGTGAAGGCTCTCGGCCGACCCGTCCCCACGGAGGTCCGGGCCGTAGCGGCTCAGGCTCCCCCCGTAGCCGAGGTCTGCCCCAACTGCGGCTCATCCCACTTGATCCGGGACGAGATCCGCGGGGAGATCGTTTGCGCGGACTGCGGACTCGTGGTCGACCAGAGCGCTCTCGTCAGCGACCGCGGCCAGCGCGGCTCGAAGGAGGACACCGGCCGGGAGGCGCGCGGCTGGGGTCCCGTCATCTCTCCGCTCATGCCCGACAAGGGCCTCTTCAGCGAGATCGGGGTCCCGACGCGCGACTTCCAGGGGAACTCGCTGTCGCGGAACACCTCGCTGAAGTTCTACCACCTGCGCAAGCTCAATCACCGGCTCCGTGCCGCGCGCACCCACCAGAGGAACCTCGTGGTCGCTCTCGGCGAGCTGAACCGGCTCGCCGGCGTCCTCGGCCTCTCCCGGGAGGTCAAGGAGTCGGCGACGTACATCTACCGCCGGGCCCTCGAGCACAAGGCGACCCGCGGAAAGAAGATCGTCGCGCTCGTCGCGGCGAGCGTCTACGCGGCGTGCCGTCAGTGTCACGTCCCGCGGACGATGAAGGAGATCATCGCCCACTCGAAGGCGACCAAGATCGAGGTCGGCCGTGCCTACACGCTCCTGGCTCGCGAGCTCAAGCTGGGGCTGAAGCCGGTCGAGCCGCGCGACTACCTCGTCCGGTTCACGCAGGACCTCAACCTTTCGAAGGAGGTCCGGCAGAAGGTCCTCTCGCTCCTCGAGCAGGTGGAGCAGGTCTACTCGACCAGCGGCGTGCTCCCGAACGGGATCCTCGCTACGATCATCTACATCGCGTCCAACCTGATGGGCGAGCCCCGCAGCCAGGACCGGATCGCGGCGGTCGCGAACGTGACCCCGGTCACGATCCGCAACCACTACAAAGAGCTCCTCGAGCTTCTGGGCCTCCCGAAGAACCTGACCAACCCGCAGGCGCGCGGCACCCTTCCGACCGAGGCGGGAGCCGCGAGCGAGAACGCCCCCCTGGGCGCTCCCGCGGCCGGCCACTAAGGCTCGGGAAGGGCCGGGGGACGGCCCCCGGAAACCAGATGAACCCCTGGGCGGGTCGCGGAACGTGCCCGCGGTCCCGGCGCTGAGCTACTCCTCGTTCCGTACCTACCAGGAGTGCCCGCTGCGCTGGCGGTTCCTCTACGTGGACAAGCTCCCCGAGACGCCCCGAGGGTACTTCACCTTCGGACGCGTCGTCCACTCGGTCCTCGAGGAGCTCGTCGCGCCGCTCGTGGTACCCGCGGCCCGACGGGCCGGCGAGAGCGACCGACAGCGAACGCTCGATGAATGGCACGCTCGCTCGTCCCCTCCCGCACCGGGGCGATGGATGAGCGCCGAGGAGATGCTCGCGGCCTACGAGCGGGCGTGGTCCAGCGAGGGTTATACTTCTCTGGAGGAGGAGTCTCGGTACCGGGCTCTCGGCCGCGAGATCCTACTGCGGTACTACGAGTTCCTGGTGCGGGCGCGGCCCTTCCCGGTCGCGGTCGAAGAGCACCTCGAGGCCCGCTGGGACGGGATCCCCGTCCACGGCTACATCGACCGGATCGACCGGACGCCGGACGGCGGTCTCGAGATCGTCGACTACAAGACGTCGCGCGACCTCTCGAACGACGACGCCCGCGACTCCGACCAGCTCAGCCTGTACCAGGTACTGGTCGAGAGCAACTACGCCGAGCCCGTCCAGGGCCTGACGCTCTACCACCTTCGGTCTCTCACGCCCCTGCGGGCCCCGCCGCGCGAGCGCGCCGCTCTCGCCGGGCTCCACGACCGGCTCGGGACGGCGCTCGACGGGATCCGTGCGGAGGCGTTCGAGCCCGCCCCGGGTCGTCAGTGCGCCCGGTGCGACTTCCAGGACCGATGCCCGGAGTTCCGTCCGGTGCCGACGGCCGAGGGGGAACGGCTTCGCGGCCTCGTGGACCGGTTCGAAACGCTTCGGGCCGAGGAAGGGCGCCTCGAGACCGAGCTTCGCCGGACCGCCGAGGAACTCCACCGCGCGGCCGAGGAGCTCGGGGTCCATCGCGTCCCCGGCAGCCACGCCGTGGCCGTTCGACGTCGGGAGGAGACGTGGCAGTACTCGCTCGACAGCGTCCGCCCTCTGCTGGAGCGGTCCGGGCTCTCGGCCCGGGTCTCCTCAGGCACCCCCGAGGAGGTCCGTCGGCTGGTCCGGGACCCGACGGTCGACCCGGAGGTCCGTCGCAAGGTCGCCGAGACCGCCTCCCGCCAGGTCAAGTGGTACTGGGAGCTCGAGGGCGGTCCGTCGGAGAGCTAGGCGTCGCTCGTCCGCGCAAAGGCTAAGTTTCATTCCCGGTACTCCCCCATATGGGGATTCCCCTCGCTCCTGAGTCTCGCCTATCGTCCTTGGAGGGACGGACGCCTACCATCGCCACGCTCTGTTCTCACTCGTCCCTCCAGATATTCCACGGCGCGCGTGCGCTCGGGTTCCCGACCCTCGGCATCTCCGTCGGGCCTCCCCCGCGGTTCTACGACGCGTTCCCGCTCGCGCGGCCGGACCGTTTCCTGTCCGTCCCCCGCGCGAAGGAACTCGCGTCGGCGGCCGAGCGGCTCCGGGCCGAGGGAGCAATCGTGATCCCGCACGGGTCGTTCGTCGAGTACGTCGGGGCCGACACCTTCGCCGAGCTCGACGTTCCCGTGTTCGGGAACCGCGCCGTCCTCGCCTGGGAGACCGACCGGGAGAAGGAGCGCCAGTGGCTCGAGTCGGCCGGCGTCCTGATGCCCCGCCGGTACGAAAGCCCGGCCGAGGTCGATGGGCCGGTGATCGTGAAGTACTACGGCGCGAAGGGCGGCAAGGGGTTCTTCCTCGCGAAGAACCGCAAGGCCCTCGAGGAGTTCAGCCCGACCGGTCCGCACGTCATCCAGGAATACGTGCTCGGGACCCGGTACTACATGCACTTCTTCTACTCCCCGCTCTCCGACCGGGGCTACCGTGTCGGTCACGGCTCCCTCGAGCTCCTCGGGATGGACCGGCGGGACGAGGCGAACATCGACGAGCTGTACAAGCTCGGGGCCGAGGAGGAGCTCCTCAAAGCCGGGATCCGACCGACGTTCGTCGTCACGGGGAACGTGCCCGTGATCCTCCGAGAGTCGCTCTTGCCGAGAGCGTTCGACGTTGCCGCTCGGATCGTCGAACGGTCGATCGAGCTGTTCGGCGGGATGGTCGGCCCGTTCTGCGTGGAGGGGATCATGACCGAGGGTCTCGAGTTCAAGGTCTTCGAGGTCTCGACCCGCATCGTGGCGGGCACTAACCTGTTCATCTCGGGCAGCCCCTACTCCGACCTCATCGAGCCCGGACTCTCGACCGGAAAGCGCATCGCCCAGGAGATCGCCCGTGGGCGGTCGGAGCACCGCCTGACCGAGATCCTGAGCTGAGCGGACCGAAGCGAGCGAGCCCTCAAGCGTCCGTCCGAGCCTCGGGAAGGGATTCGATGTCGTCGGCGATCTCCTCCGACCACCTCGGCAAGACGTACCCCAAGGCCCGGCCCGGGAAGTTCGCGCTCGAGGACCTCTCGCTCG
Organism: uncultured Thermoplasmata archaeon; assembly: GCA_963735185.1. Lineage (GTDB taxonomy): Archaea > Thermoplasmatota > Thermoplasmata > Lutacidiplasmatales > UBA184 > Lutacidiplasma. The sequence continues at coordinate 331,778 of CAVTJV010000007.1, read as the reverse complement.
AGATCCCGACGGGACGGGTCTACGGTCTCATCGGGCGGAACGGCGCCGGCAAGACGACCTTCGTTCGGATCGCGGCGACCCAGCTGGCCGCAACGAAAGGCACGGTCTACGTCCTCGGGCACGACATCCGGACCGAGGAGCGGGCGATCCGCACGCGCATCGCGTGCGTCCCCCAGGAGTCGCGTCCCCTCTATTTCCTCAACGTCGAGGAGGTCATCTATCTCTACCTGAAGCTGCGCGGCCTCGACCCCAAGGATTCCCGCCGACGGACGCGGGATGTCCTGGAGGAGCTGTCGCTCACCAACTACCGCCGCATTCTGGTCTCCCGGCTCTCGGGCGGGATCCGCCGACGCACGATGTGCGCCATGGTCCTCGCGTCGGACGCGGACGTCCTGTTCCTCGACGAGCCGACCACCGGCCTCGACCCGATCGCCCGGCGGGAGGTCTGGCAGGCGATCCGCCGCGCGAGCCGGGAGAATCGGACGATCGTCCTCACGACCCACTACCTCGATGAGGCGGAGGCCCTCTCCTCGCGCCTCGCGCTCATCGAATCGGGGCGGCTCAAGCTGGAGGGGACGCCCGCGGACCTGCGGGCGCGGGTCCGGTACCCCTACCGCGTCACGATCCAGGGGTCGTTCCCTCGGGAGGAGCTCGCCTCCTTTGGGAAGGTCACCGAGATCGAGGGAGGGATGCTCCTCTTCACGCGCGAGCAGGAGGCGCACGAGGTCGCTCGACGCGCCCTCGAGCGGGGTCTCCGCATCTCGATGGGCCCCGTGAGCCTCGAGGACATCTTCCTCGACGTCGTGGGGAAGTCGATCGAGGAGGACTCCGAGTCCGCGGAGAAGGACGACGCGACGGCGGAGGCGGTCGCGTGAGCGAGCGCAACCGCCTGCGCTCGGTCCTCACCCTCGTCGAGCTGAACGGCATCATCCCCATCCGGACGACGCCGCTCTACATCCTGAACACGGTCGCCTCCCCGCTCTCGTTCCTCTTCTTCATCTTCATCGTTTCGCGGGGCTCCTACCTCGACTACGGGATCACCGGCGGCATGGTGCTGACGATGATGACCGTGGGAACGAGCCTGCAGAGCGACCTCACCCACTACCGACACGACCTGAAGTTCCAGGACGTCGTGGTCGCTTCGCCCGTCGAGGCGCCGACCTACGTGACCGGGATGGCGCTGAGCGAGCTCGTCTACTCTCTGCCGGCCCTCGCGGTGTTCGTCGCGCTCTTCGTGGCGTTGGGGCACCCGACCGTGGTGAGCCTCGCGGTGATCACCGGTGTCTGCGTCCTCGTCTGGGCGTTCGGCAGCGCGCTCGCGTTCACCCTCGCGACGTACTTCCAGGACGTGCGGGAGACCTTCCTTTTCAGCCCGATGATCTCGCTCGTGCTCACGGTCCTTCCCCCGGTCTACTATCCGATCTCCGCTCTCCCGGCGTGGGCCCAGACCGCCGCCCTCATCTCGCCGACCACCTACGCCGCCGAGCTGGTCCAAGGGTCGTGCGGCCTCGGGACTCCGCTCACGCTCGCGAGCGCGGCGCTGGATTGGGGCGTCCTGATCGCGTTCACGGCCGCCCTGTTCATCCTCGCCGCGGTCAAGGCCCGCTGGAAGGAGCCGTAAGACGCCCGGACGGGCCTCCGGTACGCGTCGAAGCGGGCCCGTCGCGCGAGTCCTTATGTACCGGCCAAATGGTGGAGCGCCGATGCTTTCGTTTGCGGACAGTCGGAGCTTCGACTTGCCCGATGAACGTCTCTCTCGATGCCTCTTCTGCGGGAAGGAGCTCGTCCTCCTTCCGGACGACCGGCGCGGAGGGGCGTGCTTCGATTGCCTCGCGCTCTCCGTCCCTCCGGCCGTGCCGTGTCCGAGCTGCGGGGCCACGATCCCCGGCGAGGAGCGCGGCGTCGGCTGCGCGAACTGCCGGTGGTACCCGCTCCGCGACTAGCGTCGTCCATCGCGCCTCCGCTAAGCTTATCGCCCGACTCCGGTCCATCGGCGAGGGCGTGCCGAGGTGGCTCAGTCCGGTACGGCGCGAGTCTGGAAAGCTCGTGGCGGAATACGCCTCGGGAGTTCAAACGCCGAGGACGGCCGACCCGTCGCGGCGGAGATTCTCCCCCTCGGCGCTCCCCGCTCGGCCCGGGACCCTCTCGGGGGGCCTCGAAACCCGCCATGACGGTCCCGGACCGAGCCCAGACCCCGGCGCTCCTGCAGGTCGACGCGATCCTCTCGCGGCTCTCCGGCCGCCAGGCGCTCCAAGAGGTCTGTCGGTTCCTGCGGCACTCGTTCCCTCACTATCCCTGGGTCGGGGTCTATCGGCTCGAGGGGACCGAGCTCGTCCTCGACGCCTGGGAAGGGCCTCGGGCGACCGAGCACACGCGGATCCCCGTGAGCCGGGGGATCTGCGGACAGGCCGTCCGCGAGGACCGGTCGGTCATCGTGGACGATGTCCGGTCCGACCCGAACTACCTCGCTTGCTTCCTCGAGACCCGGGCCGAGGTCGTCGTCCCGGTCCGTCAGGCGGGCCGCGTGGTTGGGGAGATCGATATCGACGGGAACTCCGTCAAGGCGTTCGACGCGTCCGACCGGGCGTTCCTCGAGGCCGTCGCGGCGAGGCTCGGTCCCGCCGTGGAGCGGTCGGGCGCCGAGCTGCCGTCCGTCTGATACCGCGGCCGATCGCCGCGAGCGCGTCCGAGAGCGCCGCGCGCCGGTCGAACCGGGTGAACCGGGGCGGGCGGGCGACCTTCCGTCGGCGCCTCGGCCTGTCGCGTGACCTCGGAGAGCGCGCGGCGTACCTCGTCCACGATCGGAAGGTCGGCGGCCCGGCTCGTCCGAGAGAGGGGGTTCAGGTCGACCGAGATCACCCGCTTTCCCAGGGCCCGGAGCGCCTCGGTCCGGTCCCCGTCCTCGAGCGGAACGAGGCAGACGTCCGCGTCCCAGATCCCGCGTCGGTCGACCTTCGCCCGGTCGGACGGCAGCCGTGGGATCGTAGCGGTCGGCCGCACCCCGAGCACGCGTCGGATGCCGGCGGCGTGCAACGCCGCCGCGACCTGGCGGGCCCGGGAGCCCGTGCGATGGAAGAGGTTCACCTCGACATCGAGCCCCGGGACAGCCCGTGCGAGCGCCGCGACCTCGTTCGAGGCGAGGGCGGCGACGTTCCCGTTGACGCTGACGACCGGGTGCCGGGCCGCGAGCAGCCACTCCGCGGCGGCTCGCTCCGCCCGTCGGGCCCCCGGGGTCGTGCGCTCGCCGATGAGGTAGTCGAACGCCTCGCCGCGTCCCTGGGCGATGAGCCCCTCGGGAACGACCAGGCCTCGGCGGTGCGCCTCGGCGAGCGCCGCCCGCACCTGCAAGCTGGCGAACCGGGGGTGTCGGGGAGAGAGGCGCATCGGAGCGTACGCCTAGTGCGATTCCGCAGGAGGGTCGGCCGACGCCTCGGCGGGGGGAGCCCGACGGCCCTCGAGGGCCGCGACGCGCTCCTCGAGCGGGGCGAGCCCCTCCTCGATCGCCTTGGTGAGGGTGAGCTTCAGGCTCTCCTCAAGAGCGACCAGGTCGCGGCCGAGGTCGATGATCCGACGGGCGTTCTCGTTGAGCAGGAGGCGGCTCTGGGTAGAGACGCGGTAGGTGTCGGAGAGGTCCTTCGTGAGCTGGTGCGACGACTGCGCGAACGTTTCGATCGAGGCGCCGACGGGTTTCCACTTCTCGTCCAGGCTCGTGGTCATCGTCGTCGTGAGCTTGTCGGCCACGGACTGGACCCCGGCGGTGAGCTCGCGCGAGACCCTCTCGGCGACGGACGCCTCGACCCCTTCGAGGCGGGTCTTGACCTCCTGGGTCATCTCCTGACTGCCGGTTTCGATCCGTTGAAGGCGGTCCTCGACCGTCTGGAGGCGGGCGAGCAGGTTCCCGTAGGCGGTGCCGACGAGCGTGTCGAAGTGCGCGTTGCTCAACTCCTGGCTACGGAGCAGGAGATGGAGGACCCAGTGCTCCTTGCCCCTCGTCTCCGCAAGGGGTCCCCGGTCCACCCGGTCCCGGACCTCCCGGTCGTCGATGAGCGTCTGGAGCTCCTTCAGCACCTCGACCCGAAGGAAGGAGGTGGTTCCCGCGGTGTTCGCAGGGCGCCCCGCCATCGTCGGACCATGGGCTCCGCGGTGCTATATACGTTGGCCGGGGCAAGCCCCCCTTGTCATCCCGGTCCTCACGGGAGAGCGCCCCTCTGGGGGGCGCAGTCGGGCCACGCTGGCCGACGTCGGACCGTTATTCCACGAACTCCCGACCGAGCAGCTCGCGGGCGACGATCAGACGGCGGATCTCCGAGGTTCCCGCGCCGATCTCGAGCAGTTTCGCGTCCCGGGCGAGCCGCTCGAGGGGGAGGTCGCGCATGTACCCGTACCCTCCGAAGATCTGGATCGCGTCCAGGGCGACCTGGGTGGACGCCTCGGAGGCGAAGGTGAGCGCTGCGGCGCTCGCCCGCAGGTTCCGGGGGTCGCTCTTCACCGATTCGAGCGCAGCGTACATGAGCCACCGGGACGCCTCGAGCGCCGAGTACATCTCCGCGAGCTTCGCCTGGACGAGCTGGAACCGCCCGATCTTCTGCCCGAACTGCTCGCGCTGGCGGGCGTAGACGACCGACCGGTCGAGGCACTCCGCGATGATCCCGACGGGGATCGCGGTCAGGACCGCCCGCTCGACGTTGAGGCCGCTCATCATGATCCGGACCCCGTCGTTCTCCTTGCCGACCAGCTGGTCCCGGGGGACCTCGACGTCCTGGAACGCGAGCTCGCCCGTCGGCGAGCCTCGCATCCCCATCTTGTCGAGGCTCCTCGTGACCGAGAACCCGGGCGTGTCCCGTCGGACGAGGAACGCGCTGATCCCGCGGGCGCCCTTCTCGGGGGCGGTCTTGGCGTAGACCAGCATCATGTCCGCGACCGGCCCGTTCGTGATGAACTGCTTCGTGCCGTTGAGGCGGTAGTGCGTGCCGTCCCGTTCCGCCCGCATCCGGATGGAGACCGCGTCCGAGCCGGCGTCCGGTTCGGTCAGCGCGAGGGCTCCGACCGCTTCTCCCGCCGCCGCGGCCGGGAGGAACGCCGCCCGCTGGTCGTCGTCGGCGTTCCGGGCCACGTTGTCCGCGAAGAGGTTCGAATGGGCGCCGACGCTGAGCGCGAGCGCGGGACTCACCCGGGCGATCTCCTCGAGCACCACCGCCTGGGCGATGTACGAGAGCCCGAGCCCTCCGTACTTCTCCGGCAGGGTGAGCCCGAGGAAGCCGTGGGCCCCGAGACGGGCGAAGACGTCCCTCGGGAAGTAATCCTCCCGGTCCATCCGGTCGGTGACGAGCGCGATCTCCTTTCGCGCGAACCGTCGGGTGGCCTCGCGCAGGTCCTGGTCCTCCCGGGATAGGGTGAGGTCCATGCCTGGGCGACAATGCCCGAGGCCATACGGTTGTTGGGGGGACTAACGGCGGCGGCGGTGGGCCGCCTTTCGCAGGATCCCGATATGGAGCCGCCACTGGGGGCGACGTTCGGGGAAGTCCGAGCGGTAGTGGGCCCCTCGGCTCTCCGTGCGGGTGAGCGCTGCGCGGGAGACGAGCGAGGCGGTCAGGATGGCGTTCGCGACCGGCCCCGGAAGCTCGGAGGACCGGGGAGGTTCGGCCGACCGGCCCAGCGCTGCGAGTTCCTCCAGCGCGGCCCGGAGGCCGCCCCCCGTCCGGACGATCCCCACGTCGTCCCAAAGGAGGTCACGTACCCGGTCGAAAGCTCGGGGCAGGTCCCCCCGCCCCGCACCGGGGGACCATTCGAACCGGACCAGGCGACCGGGGACTGGGAGGGAGCTCGTGACCGGGTTCACGAGCTGGCGCGCGACGCGCTCCCCGAAGACGAGCCCCTCGAGAAGCGAGTTGCTGGCCAGGCGGTTCGCTCCATGGACGCCGGTCGACGCGACCTCGCCGCACGCGTAGAGCCCGCGGAGGCTCGTCCGGCCCTCGAGGTCGGTCGTCACGCCTCCGATCATGTAGTGGGCGGCGGGCGTCACCGGGATCCAGTCGCGTGACGGGTCCAGGCCGTAGGTGGCGAGGAACCGGCAGACGGAGGGGAACCGAGCGAAGAGGCGGTCCCGTGGGATCGCGGTCGCGTCCAGGTAGACGCACGGGTGGCCGGACCGGTGGATCTCACGGTTGACGGCCCGGGAGACGATGTCGCGGGGGGCGAGCTCGGCGTCCCGATGGTGGCCGACCAGGAACCGCTCGCCGGCCTCGTTGCGAAGGACGGCGCCCTCTCCGCGGAACGCTTCGGTGATCAGATAGCGCGGCGCCCCCTCCCGCCAGAAGACCGTGGGATGGAACTGGATGAACTCCATGTCGGTGAGGAGGGCCCCCGCCCGGAACGCGATCGCGAGCCCCTCCCCCGTCGCCACGGAAGGGTTCGTGCTCTGCCGGTAGAGGCTGGCCGCGCCCCCGGTCGCCAGGACGACCGGACCGGCCTCGGTTTCCTCGACGTTCCGTCCGCGGTCGTTCGAGATCAGGGCGACCATTCCCTCGCGACCGTTCGACCGTAGCCCCCGGAGGACCGTCCGCTCCCGTACCTCGATACCGGCGTCCAGGACCCGTCGTTTCAGGGTCTCTTCGATCGACTGGCCGGTCGCGTCTCCGCCGGCATGCAGGATCCGGCTCCGGGAGTGCGCGGCCTCTCGCCCCAGAGAGACCTGCCCCTCGATCGTATCGAAGGGGACCCCGTACCGGACCAGGTCCGCGATCCGGGCCGGGGCCTCGTACGTGAGCGCCTTCGCCGCCGCACGGTCGACCAGCCCGGCCCCCGCGCGCAGCGTATCCGCGAGGTGGAGGGCCGGGGAATCGTCCGGCCCGACCGCCGCGGCAATCCCTCCCTGCGCGTAGCGCGTGTTGGACTCCTCGAGCCGGGACTTCGTGATCAACGTCGGGCGGAGGCCGAGCTCCCGACAGCGAAGCGCGACGTACAGGCCCGCGATACCCGTCCCGACGACGAGCGGACGACCGGCGTGGTCGTACACGCCTCGGCGAGCCGGGCGCGTGGTATAGCGGCTTCCCCCGGCAGGGGGACGGTCGTATACCCCTCCTGCATCGGGGAACCGTGCCCCCGGACGAGCCCCCATCCCCCAACCCGTGGCCGGCGGCCGTCTCCGTCCGAGAGGACTCCGCGCTCGAGGGGGAGCTCACGGCCCGTATGGGACGGGAGACCGGGCAGCGGTCCGTCGGGGTCACGGACCTCATCAACCTTCGCCGGGCCTTCTTTCGGGCCGTTGCCCCGGCCGTCCCCATCCCGCCAACACGGCAGGCGCGCCTCGACCAGGGCCGGGCGCTCCACCGGACGCTGGGTGCCCGTCTGGCCCCGGAAGGAACCCTCGAGGCGCGGGTGCGCCGGGAGGGTCTCGTCGGCCGCATCGACATCCTGGCCGAGATCCCGATCGAGGTGAAGACGGCGACCTCGTTCGTGGAACCTTCGGAGCTCACGACCTACCGACCCGACCACGTCGAGCAGCTGGCCATGTACTGTGCGCTGGTCGACCGCCCCACCGGCCGCCTCCTCACGCTGGTCGCGGGCTCGTCCCCTGTTCCCGAGGTGCAGGCCGTCGACGTAACGTTCCGCTCCACCGCGCAGGTCCTCGCCGAGATGCGACGGCGGGCTGAGCTGCTCCGCTCGGCGTGGGCCGAGGCCCGCGTCGACCCGCTTCCGAGATGTCCATGGTACGGCCGAGGATGCGAGTACCGAGGAGGCGTCGGTCTGCGCGTGCACGGGCCAGGAGTCACCGATTGCCCCTACCATCCACCAGGAGGTCGTCTCGACCTCCGCGAGGGAGGACGTGCGGGAGCGGGTCCGTTCGGCGCTCGCCGAGCCCTTCCCCCTCGATGGGGCGACACCGGTCGGCCGCTTTCGGGAGCTGCTCTACCCCCGACGCTCCTACTTCGAACGGACCGCCCCGCCCACGGCCCCGGCAACCCCTCCCCCGCGCGCGGCCTCGCCCCCCACCGCAAAGCCGGACCTCTACGCGCGGCTGAACGAGGCCCTCGAGAGCGGGCCCGCGGGGGAGGTCGCGCGGCTGCCGGCCCGGGCGGCCGAGCCTGAGGAGGAGGTGGTCGGGTTCCGCGGCCGCCCGGTGCTGCTGCGCACGTCACGAGCCTGGGCGCGGTTCCGGGCGGACGAGTTGGTGGCGCGGGCCCCCCAGTACGCCCTGGAGCTCGGTCTTCGGTGCGCCACCACGGGGACGGACGCCGGGTTCGTCGTGGTCGGCTTCGAGCGGGCCGAGGTCGACCGCGACCGGGTCCAGGTCCTCGAGCTACGGTTCGCCTCGCTCACCCCGTTCTCTCGCTTCTACCGAGAGCGAAGCCGCGCGCTCGCGGACGCGCTGCGCGACCGCACCCCGGAGCACTTGCCGAGCTGCCCGGACTGGATGGTGGCGGACTGCCCCTACGGTTCGGAATGCGGTTGTGGGGGCCCGGGAGCTCGCGTCACGCGGTAGACCGTCGACCTCACCGTCGGTTCGAGGTGGAACTCCTGATAGAGTCGACGCGCGGGTTCGTTGGCCGCGGTCACCCAGAGGTGGACCCGCTCGTATCCCAGGGCCCAAAGGGCCCGCAACCCCCATCGGAAGAGGTACCGACCGTACCCTCGCCGACGGAACTCAGGGTCGACCATGAAGTTCACGAAGATCCCCTTTCGCGCGGAGCGCTCGGCCGAAAGGATCGCGCCGACGAGCCTAGGAGGGTCCGGACGGTATAGCGCGGTCGAGGCCTCGTCCAGGAACCGGCCCAGGCTCCCGTCGATGAGCGCCGCGGTCACCCGACGATACTCCTCGACCCGGTCACCGATCAGCAGCTCGTCGAGCGTCCCACGGACGGAACGAAAGTCGAGGTCGGCGAGGGCATCGACCGTCACCGCGCGGATCGGGACGAGCGCCAGCTGGTCCGGCACCGGACCCGGAGGCCGACCGTCCTCGATGCCGAGGGAGCGCTCCATCGCCAAGCGCTCGAGAACGGCGGCGCCCGGCCGCTCGGCGAGCCGCCCCATGAGCTCTCCTTCGTGGGCCGGGGAGAGGCCGGTGAACCCGATGTTGATCGACCGGACCTCGGACGGGAGCGCCTCGAGAAGCGCGTCCACCAGGCGCTCTCCTCGGTCGACCGCTCCGGCCGCCTCGGCCACGTGCACGTGCCCGTAGGCGTCCTCTCCACTAGTGGAGTAGAACGAGACGCCGGCCCCCGGGTCGGTCGGGTAGTACCACCCGACGGTCCGACCCGCGCGGAGTCCCTCCGCCGTACGCTCGACCCAGTCCCCGACAGGCGATTCGTCCCGCGCGAGGAGGGCCTTGCGGACCTGTTGGACGATCTCGAGGAGCTCGTCCAGGGGCGCTCCCCGTGCCGGTCGAGGCTCGTCCACGGTCTGCCCCGAACTACCTACCCCGCGACGAGGCGTCGGAGGATCTCCGCGATGTCCGGGGCCACGGATGCCTTCTCCGCGGGGTTCCCCAGCGTGTCGGTCGAGTAGACGTCCCCCACCACCGCCTTGATCCGCTCAAAGGCGTCCTTGAGGAACAGCCCGTGCGTACACGCGGCGCTGATCCCCACGGCGCCGTTCTTCTTGAGGAGCTTCGCCGCCTCCACGATGGTCCCGCCCGTCGAGATGACGTCGTCGATGAGGGCGACGTTCTTGCCCTCGACGGCGACCGGTACCGTGGGCGGCAACGACAGCTCGACGTGTTCGCTATCGATCCGGCGCTTCTCGAGGGCGAACCACGGCTTGTCGAGCAGCTGGGCCATGCGTCGCACCCGGTCGACGCCGCCCTTGTCCGGCGAGACGAGCAGGTCGAGGGACCGCTCCGCGAGCAGGCGAGCGATGGCGGGGATCCCGCTCGCCTCGTAGGCCGGCTTCGTGAACTGCGTGAGGGTCTGGGACGAGTGCAGGTCGACCGTCACCACGGCGTCGGCGTCCAGCTCCACATGGTGGCAGAGGGCGCGCGCGCTCACTGCCTCTCCCGGGAAGAACCGTCGGTCCTGTCGGGCGTACCCGAAGTACGGGACGACCACGAACGTGTGCCGAGCCCCGGCCTCGCGGACGGCGTCCTCGAGGAGGATCAGCTCGAGGAAGTCGTTGTCCGTCCGGGTCGATTGAACGATGACGACGTCCTCTCCCTCGAGACGCCCGCCGATCCGCACATACATCTCATCGTCGGGAAAGCGTTTCGTGTACGGGATCCCGAACGGAGCGCCACCGAGCTCGCGCGAGATCCGCTCCGCGAGCGCGGTCGATGCCGTTCCCCCGATGACGTGCATTCGGCCCTCGGACCGGAGGACCCGGGGTAGGAGAATAAGATTGCGCGACGAGCGCGCCTCGCGCGGTCGTCCTCGGTCGGCGCGCCGGTCGGTCGTGCGCCCGAGGAATCGAGGGCGGTCCTACAGCTCGTCGTCCGAGTCGTCCTTCTTCGTGGGCTTCGCGTGCTTCCCCGGCTTCTCGGCGCGCCGAACATGGGGCACCGGGCGACCCCGGCGAACCGGCGCGTGCGATGGCGGAGGCCGCGTCCGGCGACGGCGGGCGGCCGTCTCCTCGGGTTCCTCTCCCGTCTCTTCCTCGGGACGCCGTCGCCGTAAGTGGGTAAGCCAGCCGCGCGGGCCGGATTCCGCCGACGCGGCGGCGGCCTCGGCCTCGGCCTCAGCCTCGTCATGGGCTTCCCGCTCTTCCTCCCGGCGAAGGGGCGTTTCGATGCCTTCCGTGCGGAACACGTAGTGGATCCCGAACGCCACCAGGATCGCGCCCACGATCGCGAGACCTAGGAACTCCCAGGACTGCGACGGAACATAGCCGGCCTGCCCTTGCAGGAGGAGTTTGATGGCCCCGACCCATGGGATCATTCCCCGCGCGACCCCGATGATCCAGCCCGGCTCTGCGAGCGTACTGAGGGCGGCCTGGGGCGACTGGTCCGGAAACGGGTTGTTGTCCCCCATCGTGACGAAGCCCGAATGCTGTCCGAGGGACGCCCCGCTCAGGGGAAGGGAAATGTTCACCGAATCCCAGCCGATGCGATAGAGGTTGAGCGTACCCGTGAGTCCGGTCGTCGCGCAGCTCGCGGCTCCGTGCGGCGGGACGTACGACCACACCGGGTTCGGAGTCCCGCACGCGAGACCGGCAAGGTCCGTCGCGTTGTACGAACCGGACAAAGGGTTCCATTGGAGGTAGAGGATCGCCCGATGGATGATGGGGGTTGACCCTTGCCCGTTCGGCATGTAGAGGATCACGTCGCCGTACTCTCCGTACGTCGAGTAACCTGTCTGAAGTCCGATGACGTACGGGCTGATCCCCGACAGCGGGACCTTCTGGGCGAGGACAAGGTCGCCCGTGTTGATGAGACCGAGCTGGTCGGCGGAGCCGTGTTGCATGCTGTTCGACTCCACGACGTACACTGGAGGCCAGTTCTGGGTGTACGCGAAGAGTGCCACGAGAAGCACCACGATGATCGCCAGGGCGACTAATGGTTCGAAGAACAGGGAATCGCGAGCACGCCAGTAGGTCGGTTTCTTGCCCGAAGGGGGGAGGCCGCGGGTGGCCGGGGGTTGCTCGTCTTCCTCGTCCTCCTCCTCGTCATCCTCCGACGCGCGCCATCGTCGGACGGGAGCCGGGCGTCGGCGGGGAGGGCCGCGCCTGGGGGAAGGCCGAGTGCGTCGGCGGCGAGGGGGTTCTCTTCCCTCATCGAGGTCGTCCCCCTCGTCATCCTCCTCCTCGTCCTCCTCCGGCTCATCGTCGTCGTCACGCCGGACGGATGCGGGGTGGGGCATCGGTCCCGTCTCTTCCGGACACCCCTTAACCCTTCGTTTCGACCGGAAGTACCGCTCGTGCGCGGAGGGGCCGCCAACGGGTTACTTTCCTGAGCGAACGCTTAAGCGGACCGGGGTCCACGACCCCTCACCTCACGGCGGTCGGCGGCGGTCATGCGACGGATCGACATCTCGATGCCTCTCTTTCCGGGGATGCCGTCGTTTCCCGGTGACCCTGAGTTCCGCTCGACGCCGCTGCGTTCTATCGAGGCAGGGGACCCCTACCGCCTCTCGGAGCTGTCGTTCGGGTCGCACGCCGGCACGCACGTGGACCCCCCCGTCCATTTCATCCCCGGGGGCCCGACGGTCGACGAGCTTGACCTCGACATTCTGAACGGACCTTGTCGGGTCGTCCAGGTCGACGCGTCGGCGACCTCGGTAGGATCGGAGGAGGTAGCGAGGGTGCCGGCCGGGACCACCCGTGTGCTCTTCCGCACGAGCAACTCGGAGCGCTGGGCGAGCTCCCTCTCGTTCTTTCCCGATTGCGTGGGACTGACCCCGGCGGCGGCCCGCGGGCTCGTCGAACGAGGGGTTCAGCTGGTCGGGATCGACGCGTTATCGGTTGAGAACGACCCCTCTGGAGAGTTCCCGGTCCATCGCGCCCTGCTCCGCCGAGGCACCCTCATCCTGGAAGGGCTTCTGCTCGCGACCGCCCCGGCCGGCGAGTACGAGCTCGAATGTCTCCCGCTCCGCCTGCAGGCCGGAGACGGTGGCCCCGCCCGGGCGGCGTTGGTCGTCTCCTCGTAGGTCGGGTCGGATGGCGCTCGTACCTCCCGGCCCCGGGCTCCACGACCTCTCCCTGGCCACCCCGGCGTTCTACCTCCTCGCGACGACCCTCGGGCTGTTCGTGCTGATGCTTCTCCTCCTGTGGCACTACTACCCGAACCGAAAGCGCGGGCTCGAGGGGTACCTGGACGCCGCCGGCGCGAGCCTTGCCTTCCTGGTCTTCGGGATGATCCTCGTCGTGGCGCTCGCGACCCGCTACCCGCACGGAAACGGGACGGCCTATGCCCTCTACGAAACGATCCTCACGGGCTACTGGCTCGCGTTCGCGATCCCCGTCGTGACGGTCGGGAGCTCCGTGCACGCACGCTCGCGCGGGTCGATCCGCTGGCGGATCCCGTCCATCGTCGTCGCGGTCGCGATGTTCTTCGGGATCTTCGCGTACTATCTCTCGACGGCCTGAGCGGAGCGCGGGCGCTAGTCCCGTTCGTCCGGCGGGAGCAGGTCCGGGATCCCGTCCGTGATGGGGTAGTCGATGTGGCACTTCCCGCACGATAGGACGCCCTCGATGACCTCGGACCCCTCGGTCTTCCGGGACGTGAGGGTAAGGGTCCCCCGGCAGAGCGGACAGCGCAGGATCTCGAGCAGGTCGGGCTTCACTTGGCCACCCCTTCGACGATCCCGTAGCCGATTAGCCGCCACGCATTGAGCTTTCGGGAGATCGCGACCCGGCTTCCGGGGAACACGGTCACCGCGCGGTTGAGCGCGAGCTCGAAGTCGTCGCCGCGGGCGCTCGTGACCTTGCCCGCCGCGATGGTCGTACCCACCGTGACGGCCAGCATCTCGCTGGTGCGGATCTTCTCGACCTTGATCTCCCGCTGGGCGCCCAGGACCCGGTCGAGGAGCGTCGCGCGGAGCCGGATCTTCTGGCTGACCGGCGGAAGGGTTCCCGCCGTGCCGACTAGCCGTCCCGTGAGACCGTCGCCCTTCGCGAGCGATGGGTCGAGGCTGGTACCGATCGCGGCCAGCCCTCCGGGGTGCAGCTCCTGCCATTCCTGGCCCCCCGAGACGATCGAGGTGATCTTCGTGGTCAACGACTCCGTGTGTTCCGACCCGGCGCCCGTGGGACCCGGGCGGATCTCGATCTCTTCGCCCAGCGTGAGCCGGCCTTGCAGCAGCGAGCCTCCCAGGACCCCTCCCTGTAGTGCCGCGGGCCTCGTCCCCGGTCGATTGATGTCGAACGAACGGGCGACGTACATGAGCGGCGGCTTCTTCGGGTCCCGCGGAGGCGTGGGTATCGTCGCCTCGATGGCCCCGATGAGCGCGTCGACGTTGACCCGATGGTTCGCGCTCACCGGGATGATCGGGGCGCCGGCGATCGGGGAGCCCTTGAGGAACTCCGCGATTTCCCGGTAGTTCGCCTCGGCCTCCTCGGAGGAAAGCAGGTCGATCTTGTTCTGGACGACCACCACCTTGTGGACCCCGATGATGTCGAGCGCGTAGAGGTGCTCCCGGGTCTGGGGCTGAGGACAATGCTCGTTCGCCGCGATGAGCAGGAGGGCGCCGTCCATGATCGCGGCGCCCGACAGCATCGTCGCCATCAGGGTCTCGTGGCCGGGCGCGTCCACGAACGACACGGCGCGTAGGAACGTCGCTTCACCGCCGCACGAGGCGCAGACCGGCTGGACGGAGTATCCCGAAGGTTCGGGGCATTTCGGGCACTTGTAGAACGCCGCGTCCGCGTACCCGAGCTTGATGGAGATCCCGCGCTTCAGTTCCTCGGAGTGTCGGTCCGTCCACTCCCCCGTGAGAGCCTGGGTGAGCGTGGTCTTGCCATGGTCGACATGGCCGACCAGGCCGATGTTCACTTCGGGCTGGCGCGGGACCTTCATGCCGCGGCGAACAGCTCCGCGAGAGGCTTGGGGCCTTTCTGCTCGACGATCAGGTTGATCTGGACGGTGTCCTCGCTGATCGTGTTGCCGCGGAACGTCCGGCGCCGGCGCATCCCGGACCGGGGCGCTTGGAAACCGAAGCCGTCGCCGACGTACAGTCGAGTCTGGCGCGCCCCCGGGAGGTCCGGCCGCAGCGGAAACCCGCTCTTGTCGGTGCCCCCGGTGATGCGGAACGTGTACCCCGTAGCTCCGATGAGCTCCCCGCCGACCGCCTCGCCGATGCGCTTTCCGAGGAAGCCGGCCGCTTGCGGGTCACCTACCGTGCGCGCGACGGACTTCTCGCGCTCGGAGATGACGAGCTTGTACTCCACCATGCTATCCTCAAGGAGCGAGTGCGCGCGAGTGGGGGGTCATTTAAAAGCGTTACCTCGGCGGCGGGCGCCCGGCCGGCCGTGTCCGCCGTGGTTCGATTCGACCCCGTGGGCCGGAGAGCGGCAACCGGCTCGCTTCCGACGGGTCAGCATCCGCCGGGGAACCGGCCTTATCAACCCGCTCTCCTCCCTCGGCCGGCAGGGCGACGCTCCGGAATGACGGACCTAGGGACCTACGCGCTCGCCGCCGACCTCGTACTGCTGCTGGGAGGCTTCGCCTACGCCGCGGTGTCGGACCTCCGGACCCGCGAGGTCCCGGACGGCCTGTGGCAGGTCCTCGGGATCGCAGGGTTCCTGCTGGGGTTCGTGAACGTGGTCCCGGGAGGACTCGTTCCCACACTTCTGTGGGCGGTGGTCGGCCTCCTCGTGGTCCAGCACCTGTTCGCCTGGGACGTTCGGCTCGGCGACCGGGTCGAACGGTACGCGGACATCCTCGAGCTGATGGCCTACGTCGTCGTGGTGGCCCTCGTCGCGGTGGCCGTCGCCCGGGTGGGGGTCGGCCCGGACGGGGTGCCCGTCGCCGTGCTCGCCGTGCTCGTGACGGTGCTCTTCTCCCGGGGCCTGTTCGAGGCCGGGATCCTGTTCGGGGGCGCCGATGCGAAGGCGCTCATGATCGTCGGTCTTCTCGTCCCGATGTTCTCCACGCCCTGGGTCCCGCTGCCCGCCTCGGTCGCGCCCGTCACCGAGGTCCTGCCGTTCGCGGTGAATGTGCTGATGAACACGGCGCTGTTCTCCATCGCCATTCCCATCGCCATCGCGGTGCGCAACGTGCGCGCAAAGGAGTTCCGGGGGCTCTCGGGGTTCATCGGCTACACGATCCCGGTCGACGACCTTCCCCGCAAGTACGTCTGGGTCCGCGACCCGATGTTCGGGGAGGCGCGGGAGGAGGAGAAGTCGATCGAGACCTCCGAGGACGACCGTCAGCGACGGGTGGCGATCGCGGACGACCTTCGCTCGAAAGGGGTCCGCCGCGTATGGGTGACGCCGCAGATCCCGTTCATCGTCCTGATGGCGCTCGGCGTCATCGCAACGCTGGCGGCCGGCAACCTGCTCTTCGACCTGATATTCCGACTCTAGAAACCACGGGCCAAAGCTTTTCTTTTCGACCCACGTGAAAGAACGGTCGACCATGGCGAAGGCGCGCGTCGCGAAGAAGACCCCGATCCGCGTGCTCATCGCAAAGCCCGGATTGGACGGGCACGACCGAGGGGCGAAGGTCGTCGCTCGCGCGTTGCGGGACGCCGGCATGGAGGTCATCTACGCCGGCCTGCGGCAGACCCCCGAGGAGATCGTACGGGCTGCGCTCGAGGAGGACGTCGACCTGATCGGGCTCTCCATCCTCTCCGGCGCCCATATGGCGCTCTTCCCGCGGGTCCTCGCCCTACTCCGGGAGCAGGGAGGCCGCCGCATCCCGGTCTTCGCGGGCGGGATCATACCGGACGAGGACGCCCGCCGTCTCAAGAAGGCCGGCATCCGAGCGATCTTCGGTCCCGGTACGTCCCTCGAGGAGATCGTCACCACGGCCCAGTCGCTGGCCCGTCGTTCGGCATGACGGGGGCCTCCTCCCGCCTTCCCGCGGCCGCTCGGGCGATCGTCGACGGGGACCGACGCGTCCTCGCGCGCACCATTACCGCGGTCGAGAACGGCGACCCCTCCGCGGACCCCGTGGTGAGGAGCCTCTATGGTCGGTCCGGACGGGCCCCCGTGGTGGGCCTCACGGGTCCGCTCGGGGTGGGCAAGTCGAGCCTCGTGAACGCCCTCGTCGGCCACGTTCGGTCGCTCGGGTTGAGCGTCGGGGTGGTCGGGGTCGACCCATCCAGCCCGTTCACCGGGGGCTCCGTCCTGGGGGACCGGATACGCCTCGAGCGGCGCGCCGACGACGATGGGGTCTTCTTCCGGTCGATGGCGAGCCGCGGAGCGGCCGGAGGGGTGGCCGCCGCGACCCGAGAGGTCTCTCGCCTGCTCGATGCGGCCGGTTTCGACGTGGTCCTCGTGGAGACCGTCGGGAGCGGCCAGGTCGACGTGGCGATCCGGGACATCGCGAGCACCAGCATCGTGGTCGTGGTCCCGCACCTCGGCGACGAGGTCCAGACGCTGAAGGCCGGCCTCTTCGAGATCGCGGACATATTCTGTGTCAACAAGGTCGACCTCCCCGGTGCCGAGCTCGCGAAGCGGGACCTCGCCGAGCTGGTCACGCTCGGCGGTCGACCGAGCAGCTGGGCTCCTAGGATCGTCGGCACCTCCACGGTGGAGCCCACGGGGATCGAGGAGCTCTGGAACGACGTGGTCGCTCACGAGAAGTTCCTCGACGCCTCCGGGGAGCGGGTCCAAGGCGAGCGGAAGCGCCTTTCGTCGGAGATCGTCGGGCTTGCTCGGGACCGGGTCGGCCGCGAGCTCACCCGACGGCTCGAGCGGGACCCTTCCCTGCGCCACCTCTTGGACGAGGTCGTCGCGCGGCGGATCGACCCTCGGACGGCGGCGGAGCGCCTCGTGAGCGGAGGACGGCGGGCTCGATGAGCGCGGACGCCGCCCAGCTGGCCCTCGCCGCAGGGCTGTTGGTCCTCGCGGTGGCGATCGCCTACTTCGTGTTCGCCTCGTTCCTGTTCGGAGCGGGGTATCAGCCGACACCGCGACGGTCGGTCGAGACGATGCTGCGGTACGCCGAGGTCGGTCCGACGGACACGCTCTACGACCTGGGAGCCGGGACGGGAGCGATCGTCTTTCGGGCGGCGCGCACGTACCGCGCGCGCGTGGTCGGCGTCGAGGTCGAACCCCTCCGCTACCTCATCCTGAAGCTACGGAGGTCGCTCGGTCCGTTCTCCGACCGCATCACCCTGCGTTGGGGGAACCTCTTCGACCTAAGCTTCCGGGACGCCACGGTGATCACCGCCTTCCTCTGGCCGGGTGCCATGGCCCGCCTACGCCCGAAGCTGGAGGCCGAGCTTCCCCACGGCGCCCGTGTGGTGAGCCATTGCCACGCGATCCCCGGCTGGACTGCCGAGAAGCACGACACGGACACGGACGTCTATCTCTACCGGTGGCCGGCGGCGGCCGAGAGCGTACCCCCCGGACCCTGCCTGCCGCTCGAACCTCGCCGTAGCGCCGGGTCGGGCCGGCGAACGCGTTCGCGTGGGGGTTTGCCCGGACGGGGCGAACGGTTCGAATACGGCCGTTCGATCGGATCGGTCGGAAGAAGGGTCTACGCGTCGTCCGAGGCGGCCGTCGTCTTTGCGCTGGAGTGTGACTTCGTCCCCTTCGGCTTGGGCGGCGCCTCGGGGGTCGTCGGCGCGGTCGTTTCCTCGGCCGGCGGGGCCTCCGACGGCTTCTCGCCCTCGGCCGTCTTCGCGCTTTCGGCGGCTTCCTTCTCCTTCTTCTCCGGGGCTGGGGTCACGTACTCTTCCACGACCCGGATCGTCTGGGGGTGGAGGTGGGTGCGGAGCCGGTCGATGACCCGGGGCTTGGCCGCCATCCAGGCGATGTCGAACTTCGTGCGGTCGGGGACCTTCACCGTGAGGGTCTTCTCGTGGACCTCGACCTTGAACTCGGAAGAGCGGCCGTACTGAAGCTCGATGACGGCCAACGCCTGCTCGGCGGGCTCGGTGACCCGCTCGATGACCTTGAACTTCCCGCGGACCTTGCGCCCGGCGAACGGCGGGTTGAAGTCGACCCGGACGCGCGCTGCGGTGAGCGAGACGACCCGTCCCCGCCGACCCTCGATCGTGAGCGTGGTGCCGATGTCGAGATGGGCATCCTCGCGCCGCATCTCGGGAAGACGCTCGATCTGGTGCATCGAGAACAGCTCGATGAGGGTGGGGTCCCGCTCGCCGAAGGCCTCCACCGGAGCGAACTCCCGGTTGACCTCCTCGCCGACCGCGAGACCCACGAGCGACTTCTCGATCGCCTCAGGAAAGTAGTCCCCGCCGATCTCGTGCGGCCGGGGACCCCAGGTCCGCCCCTCGGTCTTCGCGTTCTCCTTCTGCGCGAGCTCCTCGCTGGTCGTGTCGAGCAGCTCGCTCTTCCCGCCGATCTCCGTCCAGAGCTCGAACTCCAGTCGGACGAGGTCGCCTTTTTCGGTGACCCGGGGGGCCGAACCGTGGTGAGTCTCGGGGGACATCGCCTCGCCGAACCGGGGGGCGGGATAAGGTTTTCTCGAGGGTGGACGGCGGCTCCACCGAGGGACCGTCGGACCGCCTAGGGAGCGTCCGGGCCGTTCGAAGGAGGAGGTCGGCGCGACCCGCGCTCCGCGGGCGTCGACACGCGGTGCCACCGGACGGCCGCGTGCGCTAAGGCGACCGGCTTCAACGTCGCCTCGAGGTAGCGGAGCGGGTGGGCCACTGGCGTCCGGCGCTCGGAGAGCCGACGCCCGAGCTCGCCGCTCTTCATGAACGACATCGCCATCGCGACCAGGTACCGATAGCGCTTGCGAGCCCATCGCAGGAAGCTCGTCTCGTCGCTCTGGTCGTGGTACACCCACGCATCGGGGACGAACGTGCCGGTCAGCCCCGCTCGCGCGGCTCGGGTCTCGAGGTCATGGTCCTCGGCGAACGGGATCCGCGCGTCGAACCCGAGCTCCCGCAAAGGGACGGTCTTCCAGGCAGTGTTCTGGAGCGGCAGGTACGTCACCCGTCGGGGAACGAGGTCGGCGTAGATCGACGCCTCCAGAAGGACCGAGTACCGTTCGATCGAATTCGTGGGGGGTCGAAGCGGTCGCGTCGGCCCGCCGGAGAAGTCGGCGGCACCGCTCTCGATCGGTGCCACGAGGCGGCCCAACCACTCTGGGGGCGCCCGTTCGTCCGAGTCCAGGAAGGCCGTCACCGTGTCCGTGAGGTCGGCGAGGCTCGCGGCGCGGGCCTCGACGATCCCGCCGGGATACTGGCGGAACGCGACGGGAAGGGTGGGGAACCGCCGACGGGCCTCGTCGAGGAGTTCCGGAGGGGTGGCGGGCGACGCCGCGACGAGGACCCGGTCCGGCCGCCGTTCCTGTTGGTCCAGGGAGGCGAGGGCATCGAGGAGGCGGGGGTCGTCGCGGACGGCGACCTCGACGCATACGGTCCCCATCGGTCCCCGACCTCACCAGGCCGGTTCGGTCGAACCCGCCTCGAGCCGCAATGCGCCAAGACCTTAATCCCAAGGGGGTCTCGGGAGGGCGTGCGGATTCTCCTGATTGGAGGGGGGGTCCAGCCGATACCTCCGACCGGGTACGGGGCGATCGAGCGCATCCTCGCCGACTTCCAGGCCGCGCTCATCGCCGCCGGCCACGAGGCGGAGGTCGTGAACCGGGTCCGGCACCGACGGATGCGGGACGAGTACCCGTTCGCTTGGGAGCTACCCCGGCTCCTTCGAGGCCGGAAGTACGACGTCCTCCACGCCAACACACCGGTGGTCGCGAACCGGCTCGCGCTCGGCCGGTACCCGTACGTCTACACCTCCCACTCCCGCCACTGGTTCTATCGCTCGCAGCGGTCCCACCAGTGGGGGTACTGGCTCGAGCGCCGAGCGGTACGGGGGGCGAAGGCCGTGGTCGCGCTGACGCCCCGGCTCGCGCGCACGATGGTCTCCACGGTTCGGCCTCCGTTGCCCCCGGTGACGGTGATCCCGTTCGGGGTCGACAGCCAGCGGTTCCGTCCGGAATGGGACCGTCGGTCAGGACGGAACGCCCTCGGGGTTGGTGTCGTGCTGCCGCTCAAGCGTTGGGAGACGGCGGCCCGAGCCGTCCGGGGCCTCGGGGTCCATCTCCGGATCGCCGGGCCGATGCCGTCCCCCGAGTACGCGGCCGCGGTGCGGATGGCCGGGGATGATGTCGAGATGCTCGGAGAGGTCTCGACCGAGGAGCTCATCCGTCTCTACGCGGAAAGCGACTTCCTCCTCCACCCGAGCTCGGTCGAAGTGCTCTCGGCTACGGTCCTCGAAGCGCTCGCCGCCGGGCTACCCGTCATCGGAGGACCCGCGGTCGAAGGGGTCGTGGAGGAGGGAGCGACCGGCTGGTCGCTTCCCGACGCGGACCCCGGAGCGTTCGTCACTGCGATGCGGGACCGAGCCAACCTGCTGCTCACGGACGACCGGGTCCGGCGCGAGATGGGAGAACGGGCGCGAGCGGCCGCCGAGAGCCGGTTCGCCTGGCCCCGGGTCGTCGAGGAGCACCTTCGCGTCTACGTTTCCCTGGGCACGGTGCGGGCGCCGGCCTAGGCGCCGGGCACGCCGCCCGTTCGCAGGTGTCGTGCTTCGACGAGCTCCTCGATGGCGCGGTCGACCGCCTGGGCGCTGTTCCACCGAGGCTGCCAGCCGAGCGCCTGCATACGTTGGATCGAGAGCAGTTGCACCGGGACGTCTCCGGTCCACCCGCGTTCTCCGCCGGTGTACTCGATCCGCGCGCGGTTACCGTGGGCCGCGACCACCTTTTCGCCGATCTCCCGTGCGGTGATCTGGTCGAGCGCTCCCAGGTTGAACAGGTTCACCCGGTCGTGGGCCCTCTCGTTCGCGAAGAGCATGCCGTCGACGCAATCCTCGGTTCGGAGGTAGCTCTTCGCTTGGCGACCGTCCCCGAGGATCTCGAGGCGGGTCGGGTCACGACGGAGCTTGTCGAAGAAATCCGGGAGGATCCCGTGCGTCATGTTCGGCCCGACAATGTTCGCGAACCGGAAGATATCGACCGTCAGCCCGTAGGAGTGGGCATAGGCCGTGAGAAGACCCTCGGCGGCGAGCTTCGCGGCTCCGTAGAGGGACTGCGGCTGAAGCGGGCCGTACTCCTCCGGTGTCGGAAAGACCGTCGCGAGCCCGTAGACGACGCTCGAGGAAGAGAACGCGACGCGGGGTACGTCGTGGCGTCGGGCAGCCTCCAGAACGTGGAAGGTCGCTAGGGTCCCTTCCTCGAGGTCGAGGCGGGGGTCGGTCATCCCCTTGCGGATGTCCGGGTTCGTCGCGAGGTGCCACACGGCGGCGGCGCCTCGAAACAGGTCCGCGTAGGAGGCGGGGTTCTTCAGGTCGGCCACGGTCAGGAGGGCTTTCTTGCCTCCCGGAGAGGGAGCTAGGTGCTCGCGGCGACCGCTCGAGAGGTTGTCGATGACGCGCACGTCGCCCGCTCGGTCGAGCAGGGTGCGGACGAGCACGGAGCCGATCGCTCCGGCTCCACCGGTGACCACGACCGGTCCCTCGAGAGGATGACCTGGCATGGGGGGGTCGAATGGAGGTGGGGAAGCATATATAAGCGAAGGGCCGCCTAAAGACGCTGCACGCACTGTCCCGGGGGGGGCGGCTTATGCGCACTTACGTTCGGATGACCTTTCACTCCGAAGGCGCGAACCCCATGAAGGTCGTCGAGGCGATGAAAGGCCTCGGCTTCGAGGAGTCGATGGGGATGCACGACTTCGTCTACAAGTGGAAGGACAAGGCCCCGATCGAGGACGTCATCCGACTCATGACGGAGATGCACGAGCGATTGAAAGGACTTGACGTCAACTACGAGATCACTACGATCTCGTGAGAATCTGTTCATGCCCCCGGAGGAACCTGACCGTCTGCAACGCCTGCTCCTCCTGCACCTGCTCGAGCATCGCGGCCAGCAGATCCGGTTCGAGGCCTCCCAGTGGACGACCGAGTTCGGCATCCTGAGGAAGTTCGCCAACGAGGACCTGAACGAGGTCAAGCAGGCCCTCCGCGTCCTCGAGATCGGTCGGCTGATCTACCGCCGCACGCAGTACGTCGTCGGGTACTCGGAGCCCAAGCACGTTTTTTCCCTCACGCCGAGCGGCCACCGGAAGGCGCTCGAGTACCGCCGGATGGAGGAGGGAGGGGAGCCGAGTTCGGTGACCCTGCCGCCCGAGCCGGCCACGATCGCGGCCTCCGAGGTCGAGGCGACCGCCAAGTACCCTCGGGGAACTTCCGCCGGTTGAGGCGGAATGACGGTCCTCGAGGGAACCCTGGTCCGGCTCCGTCCGCTCGTTCCGGCGGAGTACCCGACCGTCTTCGCCTGGTACAACGACCCGGAGACCGTCGCTCCGTTCGACCGCTTCACGGTCGACACGTTCGACGAGTTCTCCCACGCGGTGGCCTCCGCGGCCGATGAACCGACCTCGCTGGCGCCCCGCTTCGCCGTCGAGCGAAAGGACGAGAGAAAGGTCGTGGGGGTGGTGGGCCACTATCGTGCCCACCCGATCCTGGAGTACACGGATGTCTGGTACGTCCTCGGCGACCGCGCGGCTCGTGGTCGCGGCCTCGGGCGCGAGTCGGTGCGCCTCCTGACCGACCACTTGTTCGCCGCGAGCACCGTAGAGAGGGTGGGCGCGACCTGCGACGTCGATAACGCGGCCTCGTACCGCCTCCTCGAGCGGTTGGGCTTCCGCCACGAGGGGACCCTACGGTCCTCGCTCTTCCACCATGGACATTGGCACGACGTCCGCGTCTACGGGGTCACTCGGACGGAGTGGGCAGCGAAGGCTCGTCGAGAGTGAATCCGACCCGGTCGCCCCCGTCCGGGGGCACGGGGGGACGGAGCGTCACGCGGCCGATCTCCCGCGTCGAGCGCAGATGGGTCCCGCCGCAGGGACAGACGTCCGAGGCCTCGATCTCCACGACCCGGACCGGGTCGACCTGGGCCGGCAGGGGAACGAGCCCGGAGCGCTCCGCGAACGGGTTGCGGTTCCACTCGGCCCGGGGGACGTGTCGCAGCGTGACCGGGCGAGGGCGGGCCAGGGCCTCGGTGAGGTCCGCGGCGAGGAGCGGTAGGACCTCCGGCGCGAGGGTCCCTTCGAGGTCGAGGTTCGCGGCGCTCCCGGCCATCTGGGCCTTTCGGGTCCTCAGGCCCGTCCGAGCGAAGATCCGCGCGCTCAGGAGGTGCTGGCCGGTGTGGAGCCGCATGTGACGGTAGCGGCGGTCCCAGTCCAGCGTCCCCTCGACCTCGAGGCCGACCGAGAAACGGCGGAGCACGCTCGGGGACCCCCGGATGCGGTGGACGACCGACGCGCCCGACTTGGTGACGTCGACCACCTCCGCCGCCTCCTCACCCGGAGGTCCGAGGGTCCCCCGGTCGCTCAACTGCCCGCCCCCGGTGGGGTAGAAGAAGGTCCGGTCGAGCACGACCGCTCCGGGCGGGAGCGCGGTGACCCGCGCCCGGAACGACCGGACGTAGGCGGCCTCGGGGTCGGCCAGGAACGCGAGTTCGGTCACGGAAGGACGAGAATCTCCGGCGGAGAAACCGCTTGCGGGGGCGCCCCGCTCTCGGCAACCTTTTTAGAGGGGACCGATGTGTCACGCCGAGGCTTTGGATGTTCAAGCTCCGGATCAAGATGGAGAACCTCCGTGAGGTCGTCGAGGTCGTCTCGACCCTTGTGAGCGAGGTCAAGCTGACCATCTCGAAGGATGGCCTCGAGGCGAAGGCCGTCGACCCCTCCCACGTCGCGATGCTGGTCCTCAAGCTCCAGAAGAGCGTCTTCGAGGAGTTCACGGGGGAGAGCACCGACATCGGCGTGGACGTCGAGAAGCTCAAGGAGGTCCTCCGGCTCTCGAAGCCCGGCGACGTCATCGACCTCCAGTTCGACGGGAAGAACCGCCTGGTCGCGGCGGTCGGCCGCCTGACCCGTCAGATGGCGATCGTCGACCCGGCGGGGATCACCGACCCGAAGGTGCCGAACGTGAGCCCCCCCGCCAGCGTCACGGTCAAGACCGAGGACATGCGCCAGGGGATCCGGGGAAGCGAGAGCTTCACCGACCACGTGACGCTCTCGCTCGAACCCGACGCCTTCACGATGCATTCCGAGGGCGACACGGACCGGCTCGACCTCAGGATCCCGAAGGAATCGCTCACCCGGCTCGACGTCAAGGAACCGGTGAAGAGCATGTACCCGCTCGACTTCTTCTCCGCGATGGTGAAATCGATCGCCGCGGACGAGACGACCCTCCACGTGGGGAACGAGTATCCGCTCAAGATCGAGTTCGCGATGAGCGGCGGCCGTGGCGAGGGCCGCTACCTGCTCGCACCTCGCGTCGAAGAGGACTAGAGCGACCGACCGGTCGGAACGACCGGGGATGTGCCCACCGGGCGCGGGCACGTTAGCCTCTTAATCGCCCCGCCGCTGGTCAACCGATGACCGATCGCCCGGAGCTCTCCGTCGCCATCCTTTCCGCGGTACGCACTCCCATCGGCAAGTTTGGAGGTGCCCTGCGGGGCCTCTCGGCGCCGACCCTCGGAAGCCACGTAGCGCGGGCCGCGATCGAGCGGTCCGGCATCCCGGCGGCGGAGATCGAGGAGGTCCTGTTCGGCGAGGGGATCCAGGCCGGGGTCGGCCAGAACCCCGCGCGTCAGGTGCTCCGCGGGGCGGGGATACCCGACAGCGTCGGCGCCGCGACCGTGAACATGGTCTGTGGCTCGGGTCTGAAGGCGATCCTGCTGGGATTCACGGCGGTACGGGCCCGCGAGTTCGACCGGGTCCTTGTCGGCGGCATGGAGAGCATGTCGAACGCGCCCCACCTGTTGCCGGGACACCTGCGCTGGGGCAGCCGCCCCGGCCCCCACATGATGGATGACGCGATGCAACGGGACGGGCTCATGGACGCCTACGACGAGCATGAGCTCATGGGCCTCACGGGCGAACGGGTCGCCCAACATTTCGGGCTGACCCGCGCCGACGTGGACACGTTCGCGCTCCGGAGCAACCAGCGAGCCGTGAAGGCGATGGAGGACGGTACCTTCTCGAGCGAGGTCGTTCCGGTCCCCGCCGGGATTGGCGCCGGGGAGTCCCGGCCTGGCTCGCGACGAGTGCCCCCGGGCGGACACGTCACTTCAGGCCCTCGGGAAGCTGAAGCCGGCGTTCGCCCCGAACGGCGTGCTGACCGCAGGCAACTCCTCCCAGATCTCCGATGGAGCGGTCGCGCTCGTGTTCGCCAGCCGTCACGAGGTCGAGCAGCGAGGGCTGAAGCCGATCGCCTGGGTCCACTCCACGGCGGAGGGCGGCGTTCACCCGAGGGACGTCATGGAAGCGCCGATCCCCACCGTCCGTAAGCACCTCGAGCGCACCGGTCTCAAACCTTCGGACTTCGACCGGGTCGAGCACAACGAGGCGTTCTCCTCGGCGTCCATCGCCGTCCAGCGGACGTTCGGGTTCACCGAGGAGCAGTTCAACGTCCACGGTGGCGCGGTGGCGCTCGGCCATCCGATCGGCGCGAGCGGGGCCCGGATCGTGGTGACGCTGATTCAGGAGCTCGTCCGTTCGAACACCCGTCTCGGCCTGGCCACCGCGTGCATGGGTGGGGGAAACGGGCTCAGCGTGGTCGTCGACCGCTCGGGCCTCTGACGGGGAGCAACGGTATCCCGGTCCGGTCCTGGACGGCCTGCACCGCGGTGCGGGCCGCCGTCCTTTCCCCCGAAGCGACGCGTTCGCTCGGGTCCCGGCCGAGCTGGGCGGAGAACTCGCGCAGCCGTTCGATCACGTGGTGCGCCGCCAGCCCTTCCGAAAGGTCGCCCCGCGTCTCGTCCGAGAGACGCAGAGCAACCGTGGCGCCCAGGGTGCCTCCCGCGCCGGGGGAGAGCCACCGGGCGAGCCGACGGCGGAGCTCTCGATACTCCCGGTCCGCCGCCCGGAGCGCGTAGGCGTTCCACTCGAGCCGGACCTGGTACGGGGTCGATAGGAGGTACCAGCGAAGGCCGCCGGGGCTCGACTGTCGAAGCGCGGAGCGCAGGGAGATGAGGTTCCCGGTCGACTTCGACATCTTCGCGCCGTCCTGTAGGACGAACGCCGTGTGGACGAACAGTCGGGAGAACGGCTTCCTGTCGAGAGCGAGAGCGACCTCGTTCTCGGCGTGGTGGTGCGGGTAGATCAGGTCCAGGCCGCCCCCATGGAGGTCGACCGGGAGCTGGAGGATCCGGCGGGCCATCGCGAAGCACTCGAGGTGCCAGCCGGGGGAACCCGCGCCCCACGGGCTCTTCCAGGACGGCAGCGGGGGCTCCTGCCGTTTCCAGACCACGAACTCGCCGACCGCCCCCTCTCGGCGGGGGAACGGGTGGTCGGGCTCAACCACCGCGTGGCGGGCGAGCTCCGTGTCCGTGGGGAAGTTCTCTCCGAGCGGGCGGTCCGGGGGTGAGTAGATCCAGAGATCCCCCTCGCGTCGGACCCGCCCGGTCCTTTCCAGGGCCTCGACCACGCGAATGATCTCGGGGACGAACGCGCTCGCCCGGGGGCGCTCGGCGGGCGGGAGGATCCCGAAGGCGGCCATGTCCCGGACGAACGCCGCCTCCTCCCGCCGCGCGAGGGCGCGCCACGTCAGGCCCAGCGCGGCGGCCCGGTGGTCGATCTTGTCCTCGAAATCGGTCACGTTCATCACGTGGTGGACCGGCTGTCCTTCGCTCGCGAGGAACCGACGGACGACATCGAAGAACAGGTAGGTCCGGGCATGACCAACGTGGGCCGCGTCGTAGACCGTCGGCCCGCACACGTAGAGCGTCACCGGACGACCGGGCCGGGGTCGCACGGTCCGGCGTTCCCCGGAGCGGGTGTCCTCCAACCGGAGAGGCATGGCGGACGAATCGGCGTTCTGTCCCGCTTAACGCTTTGGGCCCGGGTTCCCCGGACGCCGTTTCGGAAGCTTGAAGGGGGGGAAGTGTGCTCGGGGAAGCGGGTGTGCATTCCACGGATGGAGACCCTCTACCTGTTGGTCGAGACCGAGGTCGGCCGGCTCGACGAGGTCCTGAAGCGGCTCAAGGCGGTCCCCGGCGTCACCGAGGTCGAAGCCGTGACCGGACCGTTCGACCTGATCGTGAAGGTCCAGGCGGCGCACATCAACGCGGCGCTCGACACCGTCGTCCACCGAATCCGTAAGGTCCCCGGGATCAAGTCGACCGAAACGCTCGTCACGGTCGCGACCGGCTAGCGTCGCTCCGAGCCCGACAGTCGGGTAAAATACCCCGTCGTTTCTGGGACGGCCATGATCGCTGCCGGCGACACCGCCCCCGATTTCGTCGCGCCGAACCAGGACGGAGCCCCGTTCCGACTTTCCTCGCTGAGGGGGTCCCCGGTGGTCCTCTACTTCTATCCGAAGGCAGACACGCCCGGCTGCACCGTCGAGGCGAAGGGGTTCCGGGACCACCATGATGAGTTCCTCTCGAAGAACGTGAAGATCGTCGGCGTCAGCGTGGACGACTGCCCGGCGCAGAAGGCGTTCGCCAACAAGTACGCCCTGCCGTTCCCGTTGGTCGCCGACACCGCGAAGAGCGTCACGCGCGCCTACGGAGTGCTCAATCCGCGCGGCTCGGCCCGCCGGGTCACGTTCCTCATCGACCCGCAGGGGAAGGTGCTCGAGGTCGTGGAAAGCTCTTCGGCCGAGGAACACGTCGCGAAGGCGCGGGCCCGCCTCCTCGTCGGCTGAACGACTACGGGCCCGAGGGACCCACCGGCCCCACCGCGGTCTCCGGGGCGTCCGAGGGTGGGACCCCGGGCGGGCCCACGGGTCTCTTCGGGCGTGTGCCGAACCAGGTCCAGGCCCGGTCGCCCCAGGTTTGGAGGAACGCCGGGACCATGTATGTCCGTACGACCATCGCGTCCAAGATCACCGCCACCGCGACCGAGAATCCGATCGCCCGGATCAGGGTGAACGACCCGGCGGTTAGCGCCGCGAACGCGCTCGCAAGGATAATCGCCGCGGCGGTGATGATCCCGCCCGTCCGTGCGACCCCCTCGACCGCGGCTTCGGAGCTCGTCCGGCCGCGTGCCCGTTCCTCGCTGACCCGAGTCATCAGGAAGATCGTGTAGTCGATCCCCAGCCCGAGGACGAGGATGAACAGGATCGTCCGAACATAGAAGAAGAGCGGGAAGCCAAGGAGCTGCTGGAAGACGAGGTAGCTCACCGACCAGGCCCACGCGATCGAGAGCGCGATGGTCGCGACTGCCATGCCCGCAATCACCCACGACCGCAGCACGACGAGGAGGACAACGATGAGCCCGATCGTCACGGCGAGGATCAGGAACACCGTGGCATTGAAGGTCTGGTTGGCGAGGTCGTTGATCGTAGGAGCGCCGCCCCCGTACGCGGTGGTGACGATCTCCGGGTGGGCGGTCGCGTAGTCGCCGAACGTCGATTTCACCGACTCGACCGCGGTCACGGCCGAGAGCGACAGTCCGGTCGATGCCGGTAGGAGGGTCAGGAGGACCGTGCGTCCGTCGGTGCCGACGAACTGGGCCAAGGATGCGACCAGGTTCGTGCGGGTGGCCGGCGGCAACGACGAGAGATTCAGCCAGTTCGCGAGGGTCGTGCCGTCCGGCCCGACCGGGGATTCCACCGTTGCGATCCCCGGGGTCGTTTGGGCCTTGGCCGTAAGGGTGGCGATGTCGACCCATTCCGTCGGGTCCGTCACGTTGCCGACCACGAGCGGCTGGGCGAACGTCACGAGGGCGAAGGAAGGTACCGCGAATCCGTCACCGAAGTGGTTGCCGAGTTGGGCGAGGCCGTCGGTCGCGGGCTGGCCGCTCGGAAGCTGCCCGTAGAAATCGTAGGCGACCGGGGCGCTCACGGCGAGCACGACGAGGGGGATGGAGATCCCCATGAGCACCGCGACGAACGTCCAAGGCCGCCGCTGGGTCGCCCGACCCGAGCGGTAGAAGTAGGTCTGTTCGCGGGCCACCCGTTCGCCGCGCTCCTGCGCTTGACGCCGGAACCGCTCGCCCGTATTCGGCCAGAGGATCCGCGGCCCGACGATCTTGAGGAACGCTGGGACGAGCGTGAGGGAGAGCGCGAGGGTGATGAGGACCGCGAGCGACAGCACCGACCCCCACTGGGCGATCAGGGCGACCCCGCTGAACGTGAGCGCCAACATCGCGAGGATCGCCACCGCGCCGCTCGTGGCGACGGATTTCCCGGCCCAGGTGACGGCCGAGACCAGCGCATCGTCCGAGGGCTTGCCGCCGACCAGCTCCTCACGGTAGCGCGCCACGAGGAAGATCGCGTAATCGGTCCCGATGCCCAGCACGAACACCTCTTCGAGGGCGAGCGCCGACGAGTCGACGTGCCAGACGACCGTGCCGACGAGCACCGTGGCGCCGAGGCCGAGGACGAGCGCGATCCCCAGACCCGCGAACGTGAGCAGCGGCGTCACGGGGGAGCGGAAGTAGAGCATCGAGATCGCGAGCAGCAGGCCGACCGTGATGGGGAGGACGAGCTGGAGGGAGGCATTGGTCGAGGTCTGCGTCAGGAGGTCGAGCGGGGCGGAGCCGGTCTGAACGTAGGTGATCGACCGGGTCGGGTCGGAGGCGTGCACGGTCGACGCGACCAAGGAATCGATCTTCGGTAGGTCGGCGTAGACCGGCTGCCCTCCGGAGCTATCGGTGTAGCCGTCGGAGACCGCGAAGTAGACGTCAACAATCGTCGCCGTTCCACCCGCCGCGACGAATTGCGAGTAGATCGCGTACGGCACCGGCAACGGCTCGCTCGACAGCGTTGAGGCTTCGACCACCGAATTGGCCCAGGCGGACGGGGCGCTGGCGTTCGGGAACCCGTGCGGGAACGCCGTCGCGACGAGGGTAAGGAAGCTCGCCGGGAGGCCCGTGCCGTTGGTGATCCCCTCCGCGAGGAACCGCTCGGCGAGCTCCGCCTGCCCGGCCAGGAACATCGCGTACTCGCTGTAGACGCTCCGGACGCCCGCGACCTCCGAGAGGGAAGTGTCCCCCGCAATCGCGGCGCTGACGTTCAGGATGACCCGCTGCGCGTTCGCGTCGGTCAGGTTCGGTCCGTAGAACAGCAGCGTGCTCGAGGAGGCGTCCCCGCTACCGGGGAAGAGCCGGGCGAGCTGGGCGTTCGCCTGCGCGCTCGGGGAGTTCGACGGAGTGCTCGTGGCCGAGTTCGTGGTCACCGAGCCGAGGAGGGGCAGGAACGGGACCGCGATGACGAGGAGAACGACCCAGAAGACGACCGGATACCACGGATGTCGGACGATCCAACGCCCGAGCGAGGCGAACGGTCCCTTCTCGGGGCGCTTTCGGGCCTCGGGGAGGGGTTCCATCGGGGGCGGGAATGCCCCTCGAACTTAATCCTAGCCCTCGTGTTTCGAAGGTCGGGGAGGCTTCGGCCGCTCTGCCTTATGCCAAAGGGCCGGGAACCGGGCCGGGTCGACGAAGACGCGGGTCTCGTCGACCACCCACCCGTGCTTCACGTGTCCGACCTCGTCCGAGCCTCGGACAGCGACCCCGGTGGCGATGAGCTCGCCCGACCGGGTGACGAGCGTGACGCGGGCGCCCCGGGAGAACGGTTTCGGAAGCGCCAGGATCCCCCCGCTCGCGAGCCCGGCCCCATGCGCGAGCGCGCTCGCCGCGCCTTCCTTGACGACGATCGCCGGGAACTCCCGCCAGACCTCCTCGATCGGGTGCAGGAGCGCGAGCAGCGGGGCCGGGTCGCCGGCCGCGCGCGCGGCCGCGGCGTCCGCGAGCACCGCGAGCGGGACCGACTCCCGCTCCCGGAACGGACCGTTCGCGACCCGCCGCAGCTCCTCCATGTGCCCCCCCAGGCCCAGCGCCTCGCCGACGTCGACGGCCAGCGTGCGCACGTACGTCCCCGAGTCGGCGGTGATGTCGAGGAGGAGGCGCGGCCCGTCGGTCTCGACCATCTCGAGCCGATGGATGGTGCGGACCCGTCGCTCGCGCTTCACCGCCGAGCGGACGGGCGGGGTCTGGTAGACCGGGCCGGTGAACTCCGCGAGGACCCGTTCGACCTCTCGGACGGGAACGGGTCCGTGGAGGACGACCGAGGCGATGTACCGCTTCGGGAACTCGAGGACGAGCGGCAGGAGCTTGAGGGCCGGTCCGACCCCGACCCAGAGGAGGCCCGAGACGTTGGGGTCGAGCGTGCCGGCGTGCCCGGCGACGGAGACTCCCAGGAGGTCGCGAGCCCACGCGGTGACCTGATGCGACGACGGTCCCCTCGGCTTGTCGAGGAGGAGGAACGCGCCCTCGCGAAGGCGCGCGTCCACCGGATCGGTCCCGGTCGGGCCGTTCATCGCTTCACCGCTGCCGCTTCGCGTTCGCGCACGAAGGTCACGATCGCGCCGGCCACCTCGAGAGGTGGGCGGTCGCTCGAATCGATGACGAGATCCGGGTGTTCTTGGTCGAGGTCGATCCCGTAGAAGCGCCGGTACCGGTCCCGTTCGCTCGCCTCCCGTTCGCGGACCCTCGTCCGGGCCTCCTCGACCGACTGGCCGTCCCGGTCCGCGACGCGGCGCACGCGCACCTCCTCCCGGGCGGTCACCACCAGGTCGTAGACGGGGTTGCCGGCCCGTCGGCAGAGCGCTCCCTGGATCCGTCCGTCCAGGAGACGTCCGGGGCGGGCGAGCGATTGCATCTTGCGGTCGAGCGCCCGGTCGACCTCGGGATGGGCGGCGGCGTACCGTCCGAACTCGACGAGCTCCATCCCGCGGCGCCGGGCCTCGGCCCGGAACTGTTCTCCGGCCGACAAGAACTCAAGCCCGAGCGAGGCTGCGGCCAACCGGCCCGCGGTCGATTTGCCGCTCCCGGGGGGCCCGCCGACGGTGACGACCGCGCCGATCACGCCGACCCCCCGGCCGTTTGCAGGGCCGGGGCGACGGGCGCGAGGTGGTGCTCCTTCGCGTACTTCTGGAGCCACAGATGCTTCAGAACCCGGCGGAAGACCAGGGAGAACGGCACTGTGTAGAGGCTGAAGATGACGAACCAGATCGGGATCGGTCCGATGAGGCTCGTGAGCAGCACGGAGCTCCCCGTGCCGAAGCTCACCGTCCGCTGGACCGTGTTCGCGGCCCCGATGACGAGGCCGACCCAGGAGTAGATCAGGATGAGGAGGAAGTAGGTGATCGCCATCCCCTTGAACTGCGCGATGGAGACCTCGCCCGAGAGGCGGGTGAGCTTCTCCTGCTGGGGCTTGAGGGCCGCGATCCGGTCCTTCTTGCCCGAGCGGATCGCCTCCATCTGGACCTTGCGGAACGCCGAGCTCCACTTCTGGACCTTCGCCGCCTTGATCCAGTTCGTCGTGTAGTTGTACGCGATCGACGTGATGAGCATCTCGACCGCGCCGGCGAGCGCCATCGTGAGCAGGAGGTAGTTGGAGTCGAACCCGATCAGCCAGTAGAGCGGCCCCGGGTTCCCCGGACTCGTTCCGAGGAGGCCGGCGATCGAGCTGCGTGCCTGAGAATCGATGAGCATCCAGAGGCCCAGGAGGCCGAGGAACACGTAGACGAAGGTCGAGATCTTGAACGGAGCCGGGGGAGGCCTCGGCGGACGAGCGGCGGGCTTCGGCTCCGCCTCCTCGGTCGCGGCTTCGCGTTCCGGCTCCTCGGGTTCGGTCGCCTCTTCCTCCGCCAGGGGTTCCGCGACGTCCGCCGAGGAGGGGAGCGGCTTGTCGCCACCGCTCATCAGGACTCGCCTCCGAGGAAGCGACGCAGGAGCGGGTTCATCTCCATCTGTTGTTCGCGCCCCATCGCCTGGTAGAGGTTGATGATGATCCCGACCATCAGGAGGACACCGGTTCCGGAGGCATTCCCTAAGGTACCGATGAGGTCCGCTCCGGCGGCGAGCGCGCCGACCGCCGCCCCCGAGATGACCGTGATCACCGGGATGTACCGCTCGAGGACCCGGCGCAGCACGCGGGGCTCCCGACGGAACCCGGGGATCTGCATGCCGGACGCTTCGATCTGGCGCGCGACCGCCTCGGGGCCCATGTTGGTCGTCTGGATCCAGAACTTAGCGAACAGGATCGACCCTCCGACCATCGCGCCGAAGTAGACGGCGACGTGGAGGAGGCCCTGCCACCAGGCGTGGCCGACCAGGAAGGCGCCGTACTCCTGGTAGTTCAGGATCGGTAACAGCCAGGCCTCTAACCCGTTCACCGAGGAGAGGTAGTACGCGCCGCCGCTCATCGGGGTCGTTTGACTGATCCCTAACGTGGTCGCTTGGGCCGCGGTCGGGTACGACCCGACCCACCATTGGTGGCCGATGAGCGGGAAGTGGATGAGCGTCGGGTTCGTCCAGAGCAGGATCGAGATCATCGAGACGTTGGCGAGCAGCGCCGACATCAGAATGACCGGGATGTTGGAGGCATAGATCAGACGGAGCGGGTAGCGACCCCGGGCGCCCCGCGCCTCGGCGTGCGAGAGCGGGAGCTCGATGCGGGTCGACTCGGTCCACGCCACGAGGAAGAAGATCGTCGCCGTGCCGACGAGCGCGACCACCGGGTTCGGCGACCGTAACAGGACCTGCTCCCACCCACCCCCGGCCATCTGGCTCGCGGTGTAGTGCGTGAAGAACCAGAGGGACTTCGGGATCGTCCCGCTCGGTGGATTCGTCGCGGAGATCGGGAGCGAGGGGTTCTGCGGCACCCAGTTGAGCGTCCCTTGGACGATCTGCTGGGAGACGCCGGCAGCGATGAACAGCGAGATCCCGCTCCCGATCCCCCACTTCGAGACGACCTCGTCCATCAGGAAGACGAGGTAGCTGCCGAAGACGAGCTGGGCGATGATGATGGCGTTCGCGAGGAGGAGGCCGTTCCCGGGCGAGATGGCCCCGAGGCTCGAGACGAGCGAGCCGGACGGGGAGAGGTACCCGTAGACCTGGGGGATCGCCTCGATGAAGATCATCGAGATGACGACGACCTTCTGGGTCCCCTGGTACACCCCCTTGTCCTCGTCGTCGGTCAGGTCGAGGTTGATGATCTTCGCGCCGGTGAACAGCTGCATGATGATCGACCCGGTGACGATCGGGCCGATCCCGAGGTGCATGAGGGTGCCCTGCGCCCCGGCGAGGATCGCGCGGTAGCTGTGGAACAGGTCGATGACGGTCGACTGGTTGACGCCGAAGAGGTAGATGTTCGTGAGCAGGAAGTAGAGGAGCAGAATCCCGAGCGTCCAGAACAGCTTCGTCCGGAAGTGCACGTGGCCTTTCGGCTGCTGGATGGCCGGCATGCGCGTCGTGAGCGGCTTCAGGCCGTACAGCTTCGAGCGCGAGCCGTTGTAGGAGAGGCCGAGGTAGAAGAGGGTGAAGATGGCGGCGAGCGCCAGCGCGAGCAGAGCGAACGCGATGATGGTCGGCTGACCCCAAAACCAGAACAGCGCGAGGATGCCGACCGCGATGAGAGCGAGCGGAATCGCCCACCGACGGTCACGCGGGATCTCCTCTTCCGCCATGCGGTCGTCTCCGAGCCGGTACGCGAGTTATATAGTCTACGGGCTGGATTTCGCGCTCGCCTTCTTCGGACCGTCCGGTGGGGCCCCGAGGACGGTCACCTTCTCTCGGGCGCGCTTCGAGGCGTGGCGCACGACCACCTTCCAGGTCCGCGCCGCGCTCCCTCCGCCCAGCAACCGGTCGACCCCGGCTTTCGTGAGGTCCGCGACGAATGCGTCCCCCTCCTGGGTCAGCGCTTCGGCCGCCTGGAGCTGGGGCACGAACGCCTCGAGCTCGCCGACGTTCAAGCTGGTCGGCGTCTCGACGATCTGGACCGGCCGCTTGAATCCGTGACGGCCGAAGTGGTCGGGAGCGTAGATCAGCATCGACTTGAACTTGTACTTGTGGAGCCCCGCGTTGCCCCGGCCTCCCTGCTTCCCCGCGCCGCGGCCGGCCTTGATCCCCCGTCCGTGCGTCCTCAGCCCGCGGAACTTCCGTGTGCGACTCGGCATGACCCTCCCCTTACATCATCCGGCGAACGAGCTCGTTGACCGCGCGACCCCGGTACCCGAGCGCGCCGCCGAGCGTGAACGGCTTCTTGGTCGACCGCCAGCCTCCCTTGGGAGCCCGGAGGCGAAAGAGCGGTTTCAGCCCCCGCACGTCGGTGAGACCGTTCGCGACGACGGCGCGCGTGATCGCCGGAAGGTCCTTTCCGGGAGCGATGTCGGTGATGGTCGCTGCGGTCACCCGCTCGCCGGCCACGGTCTCCCCGCGTTCCTGGAGGAGCAGCGAAACGGTATCGGGCTCGGCCTCGCCCCATGTGACGTAGCCCTGGACCGTCGTGAGCATGCCGCGGACGGACGGGGTCTCGGGAACGACCGTGGTGTGGTTCGGCCGCGTGAGGTGGAGGTAGCGGAGGGTCTCGACCACGTCGTGCCGGGAATGGACGGAGCCGCGGACCCGGACGATCATCCAGGCCATGGCTAGTTCCCCCTCGGCGGCGCGGGGCGCGGGGGTCCACCCCGCGGGGCACCGGGTCCGCCCCGTCCGGGTCCCCCACCGCGCATCGGCGGGCGTCGTCCGCGGCCGCCGCGGCCCCCGCGGATCGGTCGGGGAGCGTTCTCGTCCTTCGGCGGCAAGATGGAGGTACCGACGGGGCCCCGGACGATTTTGAGACGGGTAGCGTCCTCGGCCGGGACCTTGAGTTGGGCGAGCGCGACCAGCGCTTGGAAGGCGGACTGCGCGTAGTTCACGGTCGTCTTCGTGTGACCGTCCGTGAACCCCCAGGCGTCCGTGATGCCGGCGAACCGCAGGATCGGCTTCGCCACATCCCCGACCGCGAGGCCGACGCCGCGGGGCGCGGGCTTGAACGTCACGACGACCGAGCCGACCCGTCCCTGGACCTGGAACGGTAGCGTGTGCGCCCGGCCGCAGCCGCATTCCCAGCTGCCGCAGCCCCGGTACACCTCGACGACCTCGAGCTTCGCGCGGTCGATCGCGCGGCGGATCGTGGGACCGACCTCACGACCCTTCGCCCGACCGAGGCCGACGAACCCGTCGCCGTTGCCCACAACGACCGTGACGGCGAACTTGAACCGACGGCCGGAGTCGGTCATTCGCTGGACCATGTTGACGTCGAGGACCTCGTCGTGGAGGCCGGGAAGGAGCTTGTCGACGATCTGTGGCTCCCGCAGGGGGAGGCCGCTCTCGATGGCCGCGGCCATCGTCGTGATCTCGTCGGCGGCGACGCGCCGGCCGAGCTCGGTCTTCGGTACCCACGGGGGAGGCGCCGCGGGCCCGCCGGGGCCGAACCCTCCGCGGGACGGACCGCTCACCGGGCCGCTCACGGTTTGGCCTCCGTCCGCGGGACGATGTCGGGGAGCTTCAACTTGTACGCTTCGAGGGGCTGAGGGAGGGGCTTCGGAAGGTGGGCGCCGTTCAGACGCTCGGCGCTCGGGAAGCCCCCCTCGCCGTGCGGGACCTCCACGCCCGAGTCGAGCAGCCCCTTGAGGGCAGCGGAGAGCCGGCCCCCCTCGGTCGGGTGGCGGATCCCGGTGTCGAGGACGGCCGATTCGGCGCCCGCGGACTTCGAGCGAAGGCCTGCGAGGTACGCCGTCAGGTAGGCCGCTGGCGTGGACGAGAAGCTGGAGGCGGGGAAGCCGACGCGAGCGAGCTCTGCGCTCTCGGCCACGGCGACGACCCGGTCCCCGACCGGGTCATACTGGACGATCGAGACGCGGACCCGACGGCCGGAGAATCGGACGACCGCGCGGGGGGTCCCCGACTTGAGGAGACGGAGCCGGACCCGATAGTCGGTCTTCCCCTCGCGCCGGCGGCGGAAGTGGACCCGATAGCGAGGACCCGTGCTCATCTCTTCCCCTCCGGAAGGTGGCCCGCGAGACGAAGGTTGACGATAAGGTGCGCGCGACTACGGAACATCCCGCCTTTCGCACGGCGGTAGAACTCCCGATAGACAGCGGGAGGGATCTTCTTGGACGAGCGAAGCTCCTGGAGGAGCTTCCGCTGGGCCCGGATGCGGCGCATCCATCGGCTCTTCCGAGGCACGCGGGAGGAGGGCGTGCCGCGACGCGAGCCGGGCCCGGAGTGGCGGCCCTTCCCGACCTCGGTCGCGTGGAGCCGGGCCCGGGCGCGCGAGGTCCCCTGGATGGCGGCGCGACGGATCACGCCGGCCTTGATCGCGCTGCGGACGTCCGACCGGGTGACCGCGTCGGCGAGCTCTTCCTGGCTCGCGGGGTCGATCCAGACCCGGCCCTCGCCGCACTTGAGGAGCGCGGCCGCGAGACGCCGTTGGTTCGAAAGGTCGGGCATGCTTCCCTCTATGCCTCCCGCTCCGACTTCACGATGGGGTTCAGCACATGGATCCCGAGCTTCCGGGCGGCTTCCTCGAGAACGAGCCGCCGTCGCGTGCCGACCGTGCGGGCGATGATCGCCGCCTCGAGGCGGGCGTTCATCTTTGCGAGGTCCGAGGCCGTGTGGACGATCACCGGGCGGAAGCCGCTCGGGACGAGGCCGCGGACCCGAGCGGGAGAGCGGTACCCGACGCGGACCACCTTCGGGCGGTAGCCGTAGTGGCGCCGCTGCTTGGACTGGAGGCCCCGGGGGCGTCGCCACGCCATGTCCCGTCCGATGCGGAAGTACCGGTAGCGGGCCTGGCGTCCGAAGAGCGGGCGTCGGCGATCGATCTCGGTCCGGGCCCGAAGGAGCGTCTTCTGTCCCGCCGGAAGGTCGGCGCGCCGAGGAGCGCGCGGGCCTTCGTCCTTCGCCTCGGGCGTCTCCGCGGGAGCCGCCTCCTCCTTCGGGGCGGACTTCGAGCGGCGGCGGGGCGGTGCCTTGCGGGGCGCCTCGTCGACCGACGGCTCGCCCTTCGGCTCGGGGGGGTTCTCGTCGGCCATCAGGTCGCCTCTTTGAGATGGGCCCGGTCGACGAGGTAGATGCCGTCCTGGAAGACCCGAGGGTCGTACTCCCGGATCCGGCTCGCGCGCTCGATGTTGGCAGCGCTCTGGCCGACCTGCTCGACGTCGTAGCCCGAGAGGATCAGGTAGTCCCCTTCGAGGCGCGCGCTCGTTCCGGGAAGGAGGTCCGAGGACCGGGGATGCTTCTCCCCGAGGAAGTTCTCGATGAGGATGTGGTTCTCCTTCACCTGGACCTTCATCGGGAAGTGCGCGGCGACGACCCGGAGCCGGGCCTCCACGCCGACGGTGAGCGAGCCCGCGAGGTTCCGAAGGTGCGCCGCCCACGTCTTCAGGAGGGATTGGGAGCGCTTCCGATGCGAGGGAAGTCGGAGCGTGAGCGTGACCTTGCCCGGCCCCATCGTGAGCTCGAGGGCGTCGGACGGGAACGACCGGTCGACCGACCCGAGCGGTCCCTTCGCGTGAAGGCGCCGGCCGACCAGCGTGAAGGTGACGCCCTTCGGGACGTCGACCGTTTCCTGGCCGCGGTCCGGTTCAGTAGACATAGGCGAGCAGCCGACCTCCGATCTTCAGCTCCCGGGCCTGCTGGTGGGAGAGGACGCCTCGGTTCGTCGAGAGGACGAGGATCCCAAAGTCCTGGGCGGGGAGGAAGCGGGACTCGAACCGCTCGAGACCGTCGAACGCGACCGAGATCCTCGGCTTGATCACGCCGCAGTAGTTGATCCGACGGGAGAGCGCGACGTCGTACTTCCCGCCCCGACCGGTCGGTACGAAGGTGAACTCCTCGATGTAGTGGTGCTCGCGGAAGATCCGGAGCACCTCCGCGATCAGCTTTGAGGTGGGGGCGATCTCGACGCGGGGCTTGCCGTCCCGGTCGGCGTGCCGGAGGGTGACGAGCGCGTCGTTGAGTAGGTCCATCTGCATCGTTCGTCCCTCCCTACTGGTACTTCCTGAAGCCGAGGTCCATGGCGACCTCCCGGAAGCATTGGCGGCACAGATGCAAGCCGTAGCGACGGACAATCCCGCGCTTGCGGTCGCAGCGCAGGCAGCCGTCCTTGCGCCCGAAGTTCTTCTTGGGCTCACTCAAGGAGGGTCACCCCCAGCGTGGAAACGAGGAAGCTGCGCGTCTCTTCCCGGGTCGAACGGAGCGCCTTCGGGAGCGGCCGCGCCTGGAGACGGCGGTTGCGGATCCGGTGGCCCGCACGGCCCATCTCCACGGCGATGTCCATCCCGTGGATTCCGATCGCCGGGTCGTACTTCATCCCGGCAAAGTCGGTGTAGTCCGCGATCCCGAAGGAGAAGTTCCCGTTCCGGTCGATCGAGTCGACGTCGAACTGCTTGTCCCGAGCGTCGAACGCGCGCCGGAGGAACTCAAGGGCGACCTCCCCCCGCAGGGTGACCTTCGCCCCGATCTCCTGGCCCTGGCGGATGCCGAAGTCGCGGTTCGTGGAGTGCGAACGGGTCGCGACCGGCTTCTGGTGCGTGACCATCTGGAGGACCTTCTCGGCCTTCGTGCGGGGCTCGCCGGACTCACCGACCCCGGCGTTCACCACGACCTTGATGACGCGGACCGCGCGGTACGGGTTCGTCCCGGGCGAGCTTGCGGGGGATGCGGTGGCCGCGGACGGCGGAGCGCTCATCGGTCGACCCCCTCGGCG
Organism: uncultured Thermoplasmata archaeon; assembly: GCA_963735185.1. Lineage (GTDB taxonomy): Archaea > Thermoplasmatota > Thermoplasmata > Lutacidiplasmatales > UBA184 > Lutacidiplasma. Next base: position 291,719 of record CAVTJV010000007.1, on the reverse strand, counting down.
AGCGTGACCTCGGGCGCGTTCTGGCCCACGACGTAGACGTATTCCTTGATCGTCGAGAACCCTTCCTTGAAGTGGACCAGGTTCGGCTGGGAGGAGTTCCGGACCTCGACCCGTTCGACCCGGGCGAGCTCCCCCACGTGCGACCCGCCCGCCACGTAGGCGAGGGAACCGGGCGCGAGCGGCAGATGCTCCACCACCTTCTGCTCGGGGAGCGCGATCTTGACCGAGTCGCCGACCCGGTAGGGGGTCGTGGCGGGCACGAGGAAGTTCCGGCCGTCGTGCAGGGTCACTTCGACCTTGCCGCCGGTCACCGCGTGCTTGAAGCGGACCCGCCCGATCTTGACGGTCGCCTCGGTGGACGGGATGGTGACGAGCGCGAGCTTCCCGCGCCGGTCCTTGACGACCCGGTAGTGGGCGTCGAGCGGGGCGGCGAGGGAGAGCGTGTCCATGAGGCCGAGCCCTCGGGAGAGGTCGTGCGCGACCTTGCCGTCGACCTTCACGGCGCCCGAACGCAGGAGGATCCGCGCCTCACGGGTGCTCGCGACCACGTGGCGCAGGTCTCGGAGGACGAGCAGGAGCGGGATCGACTGGTCCTGGGCGTGGGGTCCCGGGGCCGGGCGCTTCAGCCACTTCGTCCCCTTCCGGGGAACGGTCCAGCTGCGGGGGGCGGCCCGGCGCTTCAGACGAAGGGTCATGGGGCGTCCTCCTTCGCGGGTTTCGCGCGGGCGCGCCGGGGCGGTTTCGCGGGCGCGGGAGCCGCGTCGGTCTCGTCGTCCTCGTCCGCGCTCGGCTCCGGGGCGGGAGCCTCCTCGGGCTCGGGCGAGCTCTCGACGCTCGGGGGTGTGGGGGCGACCGTTTCGGGGGCCATCTCGGCCTCCGCCGCCTCTTCGTCCTCGGAGAGCTTCTCGCCCCGCTCCTCGGGCGTGACGTCCTCGTCCCGCACGCGCATCGAGCGGCGGCGCCAGGGGTCGGAAAGGTTGAGGCGCGTGATAACGAGGTGACCGACACCGAGCGAGAGCGGTTTCATCTTCTCGTCGGCCGTCTTCAGGGTGACGTTGTCGAGCGTAACGGAGTAGGCCCGGCGGTCGACGCGCGCCACGCGCTCCTCCCGGCCGGCGAAGCTGCCCGAGAGGACGCGCACGATGTCGCCCTTGCGGACCGGCAGGGCCCGGCAGTGGAACCGGGCGCGGAGCTCCCGAGAGAGCGGAACGCCCATCCGGACCCGCCGCTCGAACGAATCGGCCGTGTAGCGCGCCTTCCTCTGGCGGCGCGGGGAGTGCGGAGAGATCGTCATCGAGTTCGTCCTCCTACAGGATGATCGACGACGCGGCCGCGATCCGCGGCCAGCGCTCCGCGGCCTCCTTCGCCACGGGCCCTTTGATCTGGGAGCCCTTGATCTCGCCGGTCTCCGTCGTGATGACGGCGGCGTTGTCCTCGAACTGGACCCGCGTCCCGTCCGGCCGCCGGAACGGCGCGCGGGCGCGGACGATGACGGCATGCAGGACCTGGCGCCGCATCTCGGGGGTGCCCTTCTTCACGGAGACGATGATCAGGTCGGCGATCCCGGCCCTCGGGTAGCGACGGTGCGTGCCGTGCCAGTTGCGCACGGCGATGATCTCGACGACCTTCGCGCCGGTGTTGTCGACGCATTCGAGCCGCGCCCCCTTCGGGAGCGACCGGCCGCGACGGCCCGCGAGGCCCTTCATCGCTTCGCCTCCACGGCCTCGGGCTCGGCCGGTGCCTCGACCGACTCCTCACCGCGGACGCGGCGGGCCGCCTCCCCGAGGTCTTCAACGATGCAGAAGGAGACGAGCTTCGACAGCGGACGGGTCTCGGCGATCCGGACCCGGTGGCCGACCGGGACGTTGAGGCACGGCGGAGCGTGCGCGAGGTAGCGCCGACGGCGCTTCTCGTACCGCTCGAACTTCGCGACGTAGTGGAGCAGGGTGCGCTCGACGACCGCGGTGCGCTGCATTCCCGTGGAGACGACCGTCCCTTCGAGGACCTGCCCCCGGACGGGGAGCCGTCCGTGGAACGGACAGTGTCGGTCCTCGCAGCGGGTCTTCGGCGCGCGCACATCGAGACCGATGTCCCGGGCCCGGCGAGCGGACGGAGCACGGGTTGGGGTCATGAGAGCCTCCGAGAGCCGCCCGTCAAGAGGCGTTTCGTGCGGTCCTCGGGCCGCACGCGAAGGGTGTCGCCTCTTAACGATAACTCTCCCGACGGGAGCGCGATCGTTCCCTCGAGGCCGGCCTTCGGGACGCGCACTGCGCGCGACGAGCCGGTGAGGCGGACGGTGAAGGTGGAGAGGGACTCGTCGATGAGGGTTCCGGTGACGGGGGAGCGGAGGGCGGGCGACGCCGCGAACGAGACCGATGCGCCCAGAATCTCTCCGGCGAGGGCCTCGCGTTCGGTACGGGAGAGGGCAGTGTGGGCGTGGGGTTCCTTCGGCATCGGCTCACCTACGCGCCTCCTACGGACGGCGACCCTCCCGGGGGGCGTGGGCACGCTCGCTCAAGACAGTGAGGGCGCGGGCGACGTTGGTCCGGAGCGCCCGCATGCGGCCCGGGCTCGGCGGCGCGCCGCCCATGGCGGCGACCCCGCGCTCCCGGAGCAGGAGGTTCTCGTCGTCGGCGATCCGACGCAGGAGCTCCTCGTCCGTGAGGCCCCGCAGTTCCTTCATTCGCTGGAGCGTCATGGCAGGTCGGGCGCCTCCACTTCCGGTCCCAGCGGGACCGCGGCGACCTCGTCGACCGGCGGGAGGACGACGGGGATCGGCTTCGGCCGGTCGGCGACCCCCTTCACAACGATCTCGTCCGGGAGCTTCGCGGTCGGGCGCATGATCCAGACGTTGACACCGATGGCGCCGGGCTTCAAGCGGGCCTGATAGAATCCCTTGTCGATCCAGAGATGGACCGCTTCCCCGCAGTACTTGATGGTCCCGGCCTTGAACCGCTCGGTGCGGTGGCGCTCGCCGGTGAGCTTCCCCGAGAGGATCACCTGGCAGCCGCGGGCGCCGGCCTCCATGATCCGCCGCACGGTCGAGTGACCGGCCCGGCGGAAGTGCCAGCCGCGCTCGAGGGTCGAGGCGAGCTTCTCGCTCATCAGCTGGGCGTTGAGGCTCGGCGCCCGCTCCTCCTGGACCTCGATCTGCGGGTTGTCGAGCTGGAACCGGGCGTGGATGTCCTCGGTGAGCCGCTTGATCAGCTCGCCGCGGTGGCCGATGAGGATCCCCGGGCGCTCGCAGATCAGCGTGACGCGCGTGCCCATCGGGGTGCGCGTGATCTCGAGGCCACCGAAGCCGGCCCGCGCGCTCTCCTGGACGAGGTAGTCCTTGAGGAGGACACGGCGCATCTGCTCCTGGATCACCTTGCGCTCGGCGGTCATGCGGCCTCCTTGCGCTCGGCGAGCACGATCTCGATGTGCGTCGTCTGCTCGTTCCATGCGGTCGCGCGACCGTGGGCCCGCGGCATACTGGCCTTGCGGATGCGGCCCCGGCTGCTCGCGGCGACCTTGATGAAGAGGCGGTCGGCGTCCATCCCCTCGTACTCCGCGTTCTCCCGGGCGTTCTCGAGGACCTTGAGGATGTTCGCGGCGACCTTCTTCGCGTAGCGTCCCGGGCCGGTGCCCGTGTGGTGCGCGGTCTCCTGGTTGTATCGGCGGAACGGGATCGCGTGGCGCAGCGCGATCGCCTCCTCGAGGATGGTGGTCGCGCGGTCGACCGGGAGGCCCCGGATCGCGTTCAGGATCTCGTACGTCTTCTTGGGGGAGATCGGGACCTCGACCCCGCGGGCGCGGGCGACGCTGAGCCCCGATTCGGCCCGGTAGGTGTATCCCTTCATCGTCCTACCTCCCTCCTCACTTCAGTGGCATGAACTTCGACGAGCGCGTCGCACCGACGCCCGGCCCCGAGTGCTTCTCGAACCGGCGGGTGAGCGCGAACTCCCCGAAGTAGTGCCCGATCATCTCGGGGCGGACCTCGATCTCCTTGAACTCCTTGCCGGTGTGGATGGCGACCTTGCGGCCGACGTGCTCGGGGAGCACGAGGGCGTCGCGGCAGTGGGTGCGGACGACCTTCCCGGGGGGCGTGGAGCGCATTCGCTCGAAGAACAGGGTCGTTTCGGAGTTGAACCCGCGGCGGATCGAGCGGCGGGCGCGGGCGGTGAGCACCTTCGTGAGGTCCTCGAGGCTCATCGCCTGGAGCTCGGAAAGGTTCCGGCCCCGGAGGGTGAACTCCCGCTTCCGGCGGGCCTCGACCTTCTTCGTGCGACGGGCTTTCGGCATGACGACTACCTGCCCTTCCCCTCTCGGAGCTGGCGCTTCTTTCGGGCCGAGCGCGAGAACCGCCCGACCTTCGCCCCCGGCCACGTCCCGCTCGAAACCGTGCTCGGACGGCCGACGTGCTGGTGGGCCCCACCGCCGAACGGATGGTTGACCGGGTTCATCGCGACCCCGCGGACCTTGAACGGCTGGCGGGCGAGCGTTCGGGTGGCCCAGAACTTCTTGCCGGCCTTGATGATCGGCCGCTCCTTGCGGCCTCCGCCCCCCACCGCGCCGACCTGGGCGCGGCACGTGGCGAGGAGCTGCTTGAACGCTCCGGACGGGAGTTGGACCGTGACGTCGGAACCCGAATGGGCGACCACGAGAGCGCTCGCACCGGCGACCCGCACGAGGCGGCCGCCGTCGAACGGCTTGACCTCGAGGTTCGAGACGAGCGTCCCGTCCGGGATCCTCGAGAGCGGAAGGATCGACCCCCGGTCGAGCTTCCCCTCCTGGAACGCCACCGTGTCGCCGGTAGCGAGACCTGCCGTGGCCAGGATCCGGACGGTCGAGCCTTGCGGGGCGAGGACCTCGGCGACGGGCGCGGAGCGCCCTGGAGCCGGGAGGATTGCCATGACCGTTCCCTCTCCGATGATGTCGGGGGAGGGATGGTAGACCGCCCCGTGGTGCCGGTGGCTCGGGGACCGGTATCGGCCGGTGCCGCTCCCGCGCCGGCGGGAGATGATGCGCTTTCCCATTAGAACACTCCGGCTCGTCCGCCGATGTCCTCGGCGGAGAAGTCCTTGGTGAACCGGACGGTGGCGATCTTCCCCGTCCGCACGATCTTGACGGTGATCTTCTCGACCTTGCACTGATAGGTCGACTCGACCGCCCTGCGGATCTCGGCGCGGTTCGCGCGCCGGTCGACGACGAACTCGAGCTTGTTCTGCCGTTCCATCTCGTCCATCGACTTCTCGGTGACGTACGCGTGCAGGATGATCCGGTGGCGGAGCTCCGTCATGGCGCGACCTCCCCCAGACGCTCGCGAAGGGACTCTACCGCCGCGCGGGAGAAGAGGGTCAGACGACCGGCCGCGCCGCCGGGAGCGAGGTCCTCGGTCGCGAGGCTACGGGCGGGCACCACCTCGACGCCGGCGAGGTTCCGGAACCCGAGGGCCTTTCCGGGACCGCTCGTCACCAGGAGGAGACTTCGAGGCGTGCGCCGGACGCGGCCTCGGCGTCGGGCCCGGCCCGATGCCTTCAGGTGCGTGCCCGCGCGGGCGCGCTCCACATCGTCCCAGAGCTTGAGTCGCTCGAGCAGGACACGGGCATCCTGCGTGCGCCCGATCTCCTCGACCGGGTCGTCGACGACGACCGGCAGATGGATCGCATGGGGCAGCGTGTGTCCCCGTTCCGTGGCGAGCTTCGACTCCCGGGTCGCCGCGAGCGCGGAGGCGAACGCCAGCCGGCGCTCCTTGCGGTTGATCTTCTTGGCCCAGATCCGCTCGACCTTCGGAGGATGGGCGGGGCGGCCGCCAACGGTGTTCGGGGCCTGGGCACCGCGCATGGAGTCCATCAGCCTCGGCGTGCGCGCGACGCCTTTCCCCTTGCCGGACCACTCCACCGAGTGCCGAGCTCCCGCGGTCGGGCTCGTCCCGTACGGTTGCCGGCGGTGCGTCTGGGCCGCGACGACCGCTCGCTGGATGAGGTCCGGGCGCACGGGCGTGGAGAAGGCAAGCGGAAGCGCGACGACGGCCCCGGGCTTTCCGTCGAGCCCGACCGCGTGGACCCGGTGGTGGGGGGTCGCCCGTTCGGCCGGAGAGGGGCGTTCGTCCCCCGGAGCCTCCGGCGTCGTCATGCTCCCTGCTTCGAACGGGTGCTGAAGTAGCGCAGGTCGACCTTCTCGACCGAGGTGACGTGGCTGCGCATCGGGGCGCGGAACCGCAGGAGGCGCTTTGCCGGTCCAGGGAGGGAGCCGTGGAGGACGATGCAGGCGCTCTGGACCTCGCCATAATGCGGGAAACCCCCCGCGGGGGTGATCGGGTCGGCGCGAGGGTCGCGGACGATCTTGAGGACCCGCATGTTGAACTGGGTTCGGCGGTGGTAGCCTTGCTGGCCGGCTTGGGGGATGCGGTAGGTGACGAAGCTCGGATTGTGGGGTCCGAGCGTTCCGATCATCCTCCGGTGCTTCGAGTTCTTGCGCGGTTGGAGCTTCACGCCCCAGCGCTGGATGTGGCCCTGGAATCCGAAGCCCTTCGTGACCCCGATGACGTCCAGGAACTCCCCTTCCTTCGTCAGTCGGTCGGCGGGGACCTCCTGGCCGAGCTGTTCGAGGGCGAAGGCGCGTCGCTCGTCGAACTTCTCGCCCGAGACCCGGACCTCGAACAGCGTGGGGGTCTTCGAGCCGGTCCCGGTGATGAGCTGAGGCTGGGTGTGGACGATCAGGCGGACCTCGTCCCCGTCCATCTTGCCGAAGGCCTCGATCGCCTCGGGGGGCTAGAGGGGTGCTTCGGGATCCGTCGGGTCAGCTCGTCTTGTAGGCCGGACGCCCATACTTCGGAGACGATGCGCGAGCCGTACGGGTGGCGCGCGTACAGACGGGCCGCGACGACCCGGAGCGGGGGGACCTCGACCACGGTGACGGGGATGGATACCTCTTGGCCCGCCGTGGTCGACCGTTTCCGGTAGTCGACGATGAACGCGTGCGTCATGCCGACCTTGAAGCCGGCAAACCCCTCGATCGCGACCGGCTTGGCTCCGGGAGCCCAAGAACGGACCCTCGGAAGGGGCCTTACCGCCCGGGAGCGGGGGGAGAATGCGAGGGATCCTCGCCTCGGGCGATGCCGTCGAGCCATGGGTCGATAGGAGGTCCTGCCTCCGGTGCGGGCGGGGGAGAAGGGTGCCCTATATAAGCGCTCGCGCGCGCGAAGGTCCGGGACCGTCAGAGAGCGGTGTTTCTCCTCGAAAAGCGACGCGGCGGTGCGTGCGAGTTCGGACGCGCGCGTAGAGTGGCGGACGGCCGCGCGGGCGCCGTCGGCTGGGCCGAACTCCCCAACCGTTAAGCGGTGGGTGCCCTCCATGGAGCGGAGCGGACGATTGTGCACGCATTCGTGAAGACCGAGCGAGGTCCGGGAGCTGAGATCCGAACCGTCCCCGAGCCGAAGCCGGCCGATGACGAGGTCCTGATCCGGGTCCTGGCCTCATCGATCTGCGGGACGGACGTTCACATCTGGGTCTGGAACGAGTGGGCCCAGTCGCACGTCTCGCACGTTCCGATGATCCCCGGTCACGAGGTCTGCGGGGAGGTCGTCGAGGTCGGCAAGCGCGTCCGCAGCCTTCGGGTGGGCGACCGCGTCTCCGCCGAGACGCACATCGTCGACGGGACGTGCTACCAGTGTCGTACCGGAAAGATGCACATCTGCGAGAACGTCCAGGTTCTCGGGGTCCACCGGAACGGCGTCTTCGCCGAGTTCGCGGTGCTTCCCGAGCTGAACGCCTGGAAGAACGACCCCCAGCTCGACCCCGCGCTCGCGTCCATCCAGGAGCCCCTCGGGAACGCGGTCCATTCCCTCCTACCGGAGGAGAACCTGGAGGATATCGCCGGGGGGACGGTTCTCGTCTCGGGTTGCGGCCCGATCGGGCTTCTCGCGATCGCTGTCGCGCGGACCCTCGGGGCCCGGCGCGTGTTCGCGACCGAGATGAACCCCCTTCGGGCGGCCCTCGCGAAGAAGATGGGGGCGGACCGGGTCCTCGACCCGACGGACCCGAACGTTCCGGCCGTCAAGACGATCCGGGAGGAAACCGACGGCCGTGGGGTCGATGTCGCGGTCGAGATGGCCGGCCACCCGGCCGCGCTCAAGCTCGCCTTCGACGCGCTCACGCCGGGGGGTCGGATCTCCCTGCTCGGCCTCTTCGACCGTGACGCGAGCCTCAATTTCAACGACGCGATCATCTTCAAGGCGGCCAAGGTCCACGGGATCTACGGGCGGCGGATGTTCGAGACCTGGTTCCAGGTGAAGGGGCTCCTCGCCGACCCGGCGTTCCGGGAGAAGATGAGCCAGATCATCACGCACCGGGTCCCGATCCGCGACCTTCCGAGCGCGATGCAGCTGATCGAATCGATGCAGGCCGCTAAGGTCTCGCTCGAGCCGAGGTGGTGAGGAAGATGCGCGACCCAACCGCGTTCCTGGGAGAGGAGTACCGCCAGCTCGTCCGCGAGGACCTCGACTGGCGGATCCGGGTGCTCGAGGGTCCGAGCGCCCCGTGGTGCGAGATCGACGGGAAGCGGGTCCTCATGCTCTGTTCCAACAACTATCTCGGTCTCAGCAACCACCCGAGGATGAAGGAGGCCGCGCGGCGGGCGATCGATACCCACGGCGTAGGCTCCGGTTCCGTCCGCCCTATCGCCGGCACGATGGACCTTCACGTCGAGCTCGAGCGGCGGCTCGCCCGGTTCAAGCACGCGGAGGCGTCCCTCGTTTACCAGACCGGCTTCGCGACGAACGCCGGCCTCATCCCCCAGCTCGCGGGCGAGGGCGACCTGATCATCTCTGACGAGCTCAACCACGGTAGCATCATCGACGGGGTCCGCCTTTCGCGGGCCGAGCGCGCGGTCTACCGTCACGCCGACGTGGCCGACCTCGAGCGCGTCCTCGCAAAGGCCGAGGAGCACGTCCCGGCTTACCGGCGGATCCTCGTGATCACCGACGGCGTCTTCTCGATGGACGGGGACATCGCCCCGCTCGACCGGGTCTCGGCCGAGGCGGCGAAGCACGGAGCCATGGTCTACGTCGACGACGCCCACGGGGAGGGCGTGCTCGGCCCGGGTGGGCGGGGGATCGTCGCGCACTTCGGGCTCGGCCGCGACCGCGTGCATGTGGAGATGGGAACGTTCTCGAAGGCCTGGGGGGTCGTCGGGGGCCACATCTCGGGGTCGAGCGACCTCGTGAAGTTCGCCTACAACAAGTCGCGGACCTGGCTGCTCAGCGGCTCGCATCCGCCTCCGGTGGCGGCGGCGTGCCTCGCGGCGATCGACGTCCTCGAGTCGGAGCCGGAGCACGTCGAGCGGCTCTGGGCCCACACCCGGCGCTTCAAGAAGGAGATGCGGGACCTGGGGTTCGACCTCGGACGGAGCGAGACGCCGATCACCCCCGTGATCGTGGGGGAGAGCGGCAAGGCCCAGAAGCTCAGCCTCCGCCTCTTCGAGCTCGGGGTCTTCGCCCTGCCGATCGTCTACCCGATGGTCGCGAAGGACAAGGCGCGGATCCGGACGATCATGAACGCGGCGCTCACCCCCGAGGACGTGACGACGGCGGTCTCCGCGTTCCAGAAGGCGGGGCGTGAGCTCTCCCTGATTTAACGTCTCAGGTCGGCGTCCAGTTACCTTCGCCCTATCGCCTTCGTTTATAGGGCTCGCGTCTGGGTAGCTTGCCACGGGCGAGGGTCGGATGGAACGGTCGGGGCGCGCGCGCGGGGACCCCCCTCCGGTCGAACCTCCTCGGCTGTGGACGGTGGCCGAGGCGAACGCTCGTATCCCTCAGCTCGAGGAGCTCCTGCCGCGGCTGCGCGGCTGGGTCGGTCGGCTCGCCGAGGTCCACGAAGAGCGGGAACGCCTCTCCGAGTTCTGGGGGTCCGAGGCCGACGCCGCGGACCAGCCCGACCACGAGCTCAAGTCCCGGCTGGACTCCGAGTGGAAGCACTTGAGCCTCCGTCTCGAGGAGGCCGCCGAGGCGCTCCGAGCGGAGGGGATCGAGGTGAAGGACCTCGCGACCGGGCTCGTCGACTTCTACTCGATGCGAGGAAGCGAGCTCGTCTTTCTCTGCTGGCAACGCGGAGAGCCGGAGGTCGGGTACTACCACACCCTCAACGGGGGATACGGGATGCGTCGTCCGGTCTCCGGCCCGAACCGGGCGACCTCCGCCCGGACCCTCGGTTCCCTCTAGGTCGTCCGGGACTCCGGGCCGACCTGGAAGACCTCGATCGCGCGGGTCGTCGCCGCGAACGCTCCGAAGGTCGCTACGACCGCCAGGCCCGCGTCGAGGGCCGGGAAGACCCCGCCGAGGGCGAGGAAGTAGAGCGCGGCCGGCGCCACGACGCCCGCGGCCCCGCCCACGACACCGACCGCGGGCCGGTCACTGCGGCCGGTCACCACGGCCGCGACGCCCCCGGCCACCGCGACGATCGCGAGGAGGGCGACCGCGCTCCCGATGGAGGCGACGAAGCTCTCGAGGTCCGGGAACGCGGAGAGCGTCACGGTGGTACCGTTGGCCAAGCCTCCCGGGACGAGGGTGATGGAAAGGCCCGTGGTCTGCGTCGTGTAGACGGTCGAGGCGAAGGTAGTGACCGTGACCGGCGCGTAGTCCGGCAAGCTGACGTTCAGGGAGATCCCGCCGACCGGGACGCTCGAGAACGAGAACGTTCCCTCGGGCCCGGTGTGTTGGACCATCCATCGACCGCTGTCGGTGGTCAAGTTCACCGTCGCCCCTGCTGCGGGAACCACCCCTCCGCCCGGCCCGCTCTCCACGACGGTGCCCGATACGACGAAGCTCCCCGGACCGAGAGCTTCCGAACCGAGGACGATGAGGAGCCCCCCGAGCACGACCGAGACCGCCGCGACCCCGACCAGGGCGACCTGAGCCATCCGTCGCAGCCTCACGCGGGGGCGGCGGGGCGCCGGGAGGTTGGGATAAAGTCCCGGAAAGACCTCCCACGTGTACGAGGGAGGCGGGTCCCGCGGCACGACCACGGGCACCGGATTGCGACATTGAGGGCACGGGAACCACTGGGTCGGCGGCGCAGGGGCGAGAACCACGCGAAGCTCCGCGCCGCACGTCGGGCACCGGACCGAGACCGCAGGGGCTCCCATCGGCGTCGACGCCGGACCTCATCGGGGGTCTTAGCGTTGCGGCGTTCCCTCGGGAAACCGCACCCGCGGGTGGTGGGGGTCGACGACGGCTCCTTCGAGCGCGAGGACCGTTACGCTCCGGTCGCGGCCGTGGCGATGACGCTTCCGGAACACGTGGAGGCGGTCCGCACCGGTCGCGTCCGGGTCGACGGCACCGACGGCACCCGACGGGTGGCCGTGCTCGTCCGTCGCCTCGGGCCCCTCGAAGGGGTGCGTGCCGTCCTCCTCGACGGCGCGGTGGTAGGAGGGTTCAACGTCCTCGACCTGGACGCGCTGCACCGAGAGCTCGGATTGCCGGTCGTCGCGGTCACCCGACGTCCCCCGGGGTTCCACCGGATTCACGCGGCCCTGAAGAAGTGGTTCCCTCGCTCCGCCGACGCCCGGTGGGCCCTTCTCCGCGCGCACCGGTTGTTCCGCGTGCCCACGGACGGGCAACCGATCCTGGCCGCGACTGCCGGATGCTCCCGGGCCGACGCCGCCCGGCTCGTGAAGCGTTCGACGGTCCGCGGGCACTGGCCGGAGCCGCTGCGGCTCGCCCATCTGATCGCCTCCGCCGGCCGTCGACCGCGTGGCCGTGCACCCAAGGATTAAGGAGGGCGGAGGCCGTCGCTCCTCCGGGCCTGTAGCTTAGCATGGACAAAGTCCTGGCCTTCTAAGCCAGTGAACTCGGGTTCAAATGTCCCGGACGGCGCCCGTCCGGGGCGGAAACTCCCGACAGGCCCGTGAACCTTCTCGAGTCTGTCCAGTTCGGTACTGTCACGTTACCCTCCGCGCGCGTCCAGCACGAAGCCTGACCCGTCACCGCGATCAAGTTTCGCGGGGTCTGTCGCAGCGTCCGGGAAAGGGTGGGTCTTCTGACTGGACGTGGGAATGCTACGACTTTCCCGCATCGCGCGGACGCTCGTGCCCGGGCGCCGATCTCCCCGGCACTCGGGAAGTTGTCTACACTGTGCCTCGACGTGGTAGCTGGAATCGCCCTACCGTCCTGATTCCTCGCTGCACGGGTGCAAACTCCCCTGCGGGTCTAGAGTGGCGCGAGCTGGCAATGTGGGCCACGCGGGGTCGATTCGCGCGCCTACGTGAGTGGGCGGGGCGCGCACTGGCCTGGCCACCGACATTCCGCAAGACGTAAGAGAGAATCATCCTTCGAGGATGGCGAGGCCGGTCCCTCCGCAGGCGACCGGACTGAGCCATGTCATTGAGTAAGAATGAGCGGGTGCTCTTGGCGATCGTCGTGGGCCTCGCAACGACGACGAGCGTCCTCGGCGTGGCGATGTTTACACTTCCCACGAATACATCGACCGGGAACACATCCCCTCCGAGCACATGCTTCCTGACCAGCACGATGAGTGACCCAAACGTTTCCGTGGGTGACTGGCCCTCCGCGGTCCTCTTCGACCCGATCAACCAACTGGTCTACGTGACGGTTGAGAACTCGAGCGCCCTGACGGTCGTGAACCCTTGCGCGTTGCATGTCGCGGCCTTGATTCCCTTCAACAATTCCCGCGGGCTCGCGCTGGACCCCGCAACTGGCCAGTTGTTCGTGTCGAACGGGTTTGGCGACGACTTCATGGTGGTGGATACCGCGAACAACTCCGAGGTAGGGACGTACGCTCTCTCGGGATACACGTACTTGGTCGGTGCGCAGTTCGATTCGACGACCGGGCAGCTGTTCTTCCTCGCCAACAACAACGACGCGATTCTCTCTGTGAGCCCCTGCACCTACACTCTTGTCAAGGCAACCCAGGTCCAGCCCAACACCGGGGGAGGGACCGGTCCGATTGCGGGTGTGGATCCCCAAACTGGCGTGATGTACTACGCGGCCCGCGGGAGTATGGGAGTGGACCTGATTGGCGAACTCAACGGAACCGTGTTCGGGTTCTTCCCTACCGGGGCGTCCGCGGGCCCGACCAATACGTTCTACGACCCCTACAACCAACTCCTCTACGTGGCGCTCGGGGGCTGGATGTATACCGACCCGGGCAACCAGGTCGTCGTGCTGAACGCGACTACGGGCGTTCCCGTGGCGAACATGACCGTCGGCCAGTTCCCGTCCTCGTTCGCGTACGACTCCTCTCGCCACCTTCTGTATGTGTCGAACGCCGATTCCGGCACGATCTCCGTGATCAATGACACCACGAATCGAGTGGTCGACACGATCTCCCTCGGCTTGTCGTCGTTGCCCGGAGGTATTGCCATCGATCCTTCGACCGGGAGTCTTTTTGTGGCCGAGGATGGAACCGGCCTGCTCGCCGAGTTGCCTCCCGCCTGACGCCAGAGGAACATCACGCCACTCCCAGTGACGGCTTGCTCGAGATTCGGCCAGAGGAAGCCAATCTCTGGAATGCAGCGAATCTGTTCGTGTTTCTATTGTTCGCAGTCTCTCTGTCAGAAGTACCCGCCTTCGACCTAATCTCGCGCCCTTGGTGAGCAGCAAAGAGGAGGCGGACGCGCCTCCCTACCTCGTCCTGGAGTCGGAGCGCTTCCGCCTCTCCGGACTGGGCCAAAGTGGTCCAACCGGCCATGTCGGTGAACATGATCGCGGCCAAGTGACCGGCCGCGCGCGTCACAGCTCGGGTCCCGAAGTCTCCGCCCCGGGAGGCGGTGGGTCCCGATAGGACCGCCGGTTCATCCCGAGCCGCCGACCTTGGCCGAGCAGTTCTCGCAGAGGATCTGCTTCGGTCCGGGCGGCAGGGGGGCTCCGCAGAGGGGGCAGGAGGACCGCGCGTCCGCGGCGGCCAGCAGCTCCTGCACGCTCGTCCGAAGCATCGCGTCCGACCCGATCGGGTCCCGCCCGACCGGCCCTGCCGGTCCGGCGCCGCTCGGGACGAACGCCTCCATCCACGGTCGGTAGATCCCCGTCCTACGGTCGAACGTGACGAGCTGCCGGGCGACCAGGCCCTGAAGGGCCGAGTCGACCAGCTCGCGCACGCCGCCGAAGACGTGGGCCAGCTCGACCGAGGTGAGGCCCTGCGATTCGGTCAGGACCTCGAGGCATCGTACCGCTAAGAGAGAGAGGTCGCCGCGGCCGATGACCCGGTCGACCGCGAAGGCCACGCGAGAGCTCCGACGAACCCGACGGCTCGGTGGGAGGCGACCGGTGCGCGGGTCGGGCAACAGGGTGGTATCGAGGAGGTCGAACTCGTAGCGGACCCGCTCCTCGCTGAGGTAGACCAGGAGCGCAATCGAGAACGGGAGAACGCCCTGTTCCCGAAACACCCGGAGCCCCTCCTCGAGCGTGCCAATTGTGGAGGGAATGTTCACCCGGTCGCCCCCCGCCGCGCCGCGGTCCTCGTCGTCCCGGGACCGGGGGAGGTAATGCTCGCGGAGAAGGAGGCGGGCGATCCCCCGCTCGGGAGGCCCGGGGACCAGCGGGTGGACGTCCGCAGAGCCGTCCGCTCTAAGGACGATCCGCTCGAACGGCCGAAGGAACCCCCATTCGCTGGAAGGGGGAGCGGGCTCGGGTCGGACCTCGAGGGTGCTGGAGACGCTCTTCGGGTCGGCCAGGAGGCCGTAGACCGTGGCATACTCAATGCCGTTGCCTAGGAGCACCACCGGGGTCAAGGGGCGGGGATGCCGGGAGACGTACTCCTCGTAGGCCCGCGCCAGTGCTCGCTCGCTGAACGGGTCATGCCGCTCCCCGACCAGCTGCCGGGCGAGGGCGTCAAGCTCAGGAAGCGATACCGAGGTCACGCGACTGCCTCCGTTCCCCCACTAGTCGGTAGAGGGAGATAAAGCGGCGGGCCATCATCTCGAGCGAAGCGGTCTGCCGAACGAACTCCGCGGCACGGTTCCCGGCCCTCCTCCTCGCCTCGGTGGCGTCCAGGACCTCGCCGAGCGCGTTCGCGAGGGCGCCGGGAACGGTGACGGGGACCCTCCAACCGGTGACGCCGTCCTGCACGATCTCGGCGGCTCCTCCCGAAGCGGGAGCGATCACCGGGGTGCCGCACGCCATCGCCTCGAGGAGAGCGACGCTCGAGGTGTCGCTCGTAGACGGCAGGACGAACAGGTCGGACTGCGAGAGGAGCGCCGCTTTCTCCGACTCGGCGACGGGCCCGATGTATCGAACGTGGGCAGCGAGGACGGGGTTCGCCGCGAGGCGCTCTCGCACGCGCGCCTCCTCGGGACCCTGGCCCCCCACGACGGCGACCAGGTCGGTGCGCGCGATGGCCACCTCGACAGCATCGAGGAACCGCTGCACGCCTTTGTCGAGGGTGAGACGACCCAAGTACGTCACGAGAGGGGCGGAGGAGAGCCCGCACCGGGCCCTCCAGTCGGGAACCCGGGTTGCCGGATGGAACCGCTCCAAGTCGATCCCGTTCGGGACCACCTCGACGGGGCGACGGAACGGCTTGCGCACGCTCGCCACGAGCGTGTCGCGCGCCGCGGCCGACGGCGCGGTGGCCACGTCACACCGCCAGTACGTTCCAAGGTTCCACCACCATGCGACCCGGAAGAACGTCGGCACGAGGAGCTTCGGGGGGATGCTCCCCTGCATCTCCCGGATGTTCGTATGGAACGTTCCGACCAGCGGTCGACCGAACCGCCGAGCGGTCAGGAACGCCATTCCCCCGATCGGACCGGGGGAGTGCAGATGGATCACGTCGGCGTCCCGGGCACCGCGCGCGCTCCGAATGAGCCCGAACGGCCAGACCGGCCACCGGTACTGACCGTAGAGCGGCATTGGGACCGTGCGGATGCGCCGGACCGCCACCCCGTCGCGGCTCTCCTCGGCCGCGGCTCCCGAGAGGGGATTGGGGGCGAACACGCGAACGGTGTGGCCGAGGCGCGCGAGCGTCCGGGCGAGGCCCCCCGTGACGGCCGATACCCCGTCCTGGATCGGCGGGTACGAGTCCGTGAAGAAGGCGACTTCCATCGCGCGGCTCCCCGCGGGTCGGCTGGACCGAGGGGGTTCGTATTCTTATGGGTGGAACGGTCCTCACCGGCCGAAGGGTGGTCAGGATGGCGAAGGAGACCGACGCGCTCGACCGGATCGTCGAGCGGGTGATGTCCCGCGCGAAAACCCCCGGCATCTCCCTCGGATTGCTGCGACCGGGGCGGGCGCCGTTCGCGAAGGGGTACGGGTTCCGGAACCGGGAAGCGAAGCTCCCTACCACGCCCCGGACCATCTTCGGCATCGCCTCGGTCACGAAGTCGTTCACCGCGCTCGCCGTCCTTCGGCTGGCCGAGCACGGCCTCCTCAAGGTCTCTGACCCCGTGGTCCGCTATCTGCCCGAGCTCCGGATCCGGGGCACCAGCGCTCGCCGACCGATCCGGATCCACCACTTCCTGACCCACAGTTCCGGCCTCCCTCCTCTCCCGTCGATCTACTACGTCTCGATGCGCAGCGTTCGGCGCGACCCGCCGTACGACCCTCGAGTCGCCCGGCGCGTAGGAGTGGACCCCGACCACGCGCCGATCGACACGTACGAGCAGCTCATGCGTTTCCTCTCGGAGGAGAACTACACCCTCCTCGGTCCCCCGGGGGCCTGCTTCAGCTACTCGAACGAGGCGTTCGGTCTTCTCGGGGCGATCGTCGAGCGCGTGTCGGGCCGCACCTATGAGAGCTTCCTCGAGGAGGAGCTCCTCCGCCCGGCGGGCATGACCTCGACCACATTCGATACCGGGATTCTCTTCCGCCAGCCCGAGGTCACGACGCTGTACTCGCCGAGATGGACGGGCCAGCGCCACTCGCTCGTGCCGAGCGAGGAATGGTGGGAGGACACCTCCATGCGCGCGGCCGGAGCGCTGCGAACGAACGTGGTCGACCTCCTCCAGTACCTCCATATCTTCCTCACCGGGGGCCGGGTCGGCCGAGAACGGATCGTGTCGTCGAGCTCGGTCGCTGAGATGACCCGACCGCACGTGCCGATTCGGCACGGCGTCTACTATGGGTACGGTCTCGCGGTGCGGCCTGACTACCACGGGACCCTCCTCGTCCACCACAGCGGTGGCCTCAAGGGCGTGAGTTCGTTCATCGCGGCCGTCCCCCGAAAGGGCATCGCCGGTGCCGGCCTCTCGAACGCCGACACCACCCCGGTGGAACCCGTGATCACCGCCGCGGTCAACCTCGCGCTCGGTCTGCCGCCCAAGACCCCGTTCGAGGACCTGCCCAAACCTCTGCGCACCCCCGGACCGATCCGGCCGTACGCGGGTTGGTATTGCTCGGGCGAGGGGATCTGGGCCGAGATACGCGCCCGAAAGGACCACCTTCGCCTGGACTTCCGCGGGATCGAAGCGATCGAGAAGAACGTCCGCCTGCGCCCTGCCGGGAACGACGAGTTCGTCACCCAGGTCCACGGGCAGACCGGCTCCGTCCAGTTCGAGCGGGACCGCTCCGGCCGTGTGGGCGCGGTCTTCCTCGGATGGCGGGTGGTACGGCGACGCCGACCGTCCGAACTACCTCTCGCGGCGCGGGGCCGCATGGTCTGGTAGGCGTTACAGCACGTTCTCGAACGCCCGCTCGAGTCGGCTCACGTCGCGCACGTCGAGCGCGCGCGGGTCGAACGAAACGAGGAGCGCGGAGCCGGTCTCCTGGGCCTGCGTCACCAACCAGTGGACGAACTTGACCATCGTCTCGAGGCTGTGCTCGGTCGCGAGGAACTCGAGGGCGTCCACGTAGACGAGCGCGCCCCCGGGCGCCTCGGTGGGGGCGCGCAACCGGCCGGAGATCTCCCCGGAGTGAGCGAGCCCGAGTTTGGGCTGTCGGAGGTTCCCGGACCACCCACCGCTAGGTCGAGTCGATGGTCGGCCGGGAGCCCCGGGACCTCGGGAGGGCGCATCGACACGACCGCGACCCGGGGAAAGGTCGTCGCGTTCGCGCGCAGGATCTCCACCGCCCGGGTCGGCCGCTCTTCGCGCACGAGCAGCGAGTGTCCCGGCAGCAGCCGGTACGACGGGGCCGAGGTCCCGCTGACCGGCCCGGTCCACGCCCGCGCCGGCGCGGGAGGGCGGAGGAGCGAGCCCCAGGCCGGGCGCCGCGGCGGGGCGAGGAGGCTCTTTCGCTTCAGCTCGACCTCCTCGGAGAGGCGGGCGAGCCGGCTCGCGGTGAGCATCCGGATCTCCTGGGGGGTGTGACCGTGCGAGATGTGCTCGAGCGTCTCCCGCAGCGCGCCCCGGACGCCCTCCTCGTACCCGACCGCATAGGCGCGCGCGTACTCTTCGTCCGCCGGCGGCTCCTCCGGAGGCGGGGCGGAGGCGTCGTTCCGCCGCTCGCGAGCGTTCACGTCGAGGTCCGTTCCGCCGTCGGGGCGTCCCTCATGGGCACGGTACCGACCGGTCCCCGTGCGGAGGGAAGGACGCCGGATTCGTCGAGCGGGGTGAACTTGTAGCCATAGTGGATGACCCCCGAGGCTCCCTCCTCCCGGAGCTTGCGGAAGGTGGCCCGAACCTTGAGGCCGATCCTCACGCCTTCCGGTTCGATGTCCACGACCTGTCCGGTCAGGACCGGCCCTTCGGGCGTTCTCACGAGGGCCAGGGCGTACGGCACCTGCATCTCGAACCCTTCGGCTGCGTCGTGGACGATCGTGTAGGAGATGACCTCCCCCTCACCGGAGAGCTGGAACGGCACCATCTTCTCGATCGACTTCCGGTGGCTCGTGCACTCCGGGCAGACGGCGCGGGGCGGGAAGTAGACGGTCCCGCACACGGTGCACTTCGAGCCGCCGAGGTTGTAGCGTCGTGGGGTTTCGCGCCAGAATCGTGCGACCGACATCTTCGCCTCTCCGTTAGTTGGCCCTCTCGAGGAGATGGACGACCGTGGTCGCCCCGGTTCCTCCGACGTCCTGCGCGAGACCCAGGGTCGCCCCCGGGACCTGTCGATCCTTCGCCTCTCCGCGCAGCTGCCGGACGAGCTCGACCACCTGGGCGACCCCGACCGCTCCGAACGGTCGTCCCTGGGCCTTCAGCCCGCCGGACGTGTTCACGACCGTCTTCCCGCCCGGACCGAACCGTCCGCTCGCGAACTCCGGACCGGCGCGGCCCTTCTCGACGAACCCCAGGTCCTCGAGCGAGACGAGGGCGCTGATGGTGTAGGCATCGTGGATCTCGGCGACCTGAACGTCTGCCGGCGTCCGGCGGGCCTGGTCGAACGCTCGGCGCGCCGCGACCACCGTGGACTCGAGCCGCGTGATCTCCTTGCGGTGGTGCAGGGCCATGGTGTCGCAGGAGACCTGGCTCGCGACGATCCGGATCGGGGTGTCCGTGTGCTTGCGGGCGAGCTCCATCGGGCCGAGGACGACCGCCGCCGCCCCGTCCGAGAGCGGGGCGCAATCGAGCACCCCGAGAGGTTCGGCGACCGGGCCGGCGTCCATCACCTGGGCGAGCGTGAGCTTGTTGCGGTAGTGGGCGTTCGGGTTCTTCGAGCCCATCTCGTGCGCGTGCACCGCGACACGCGCCAGCTCCTCGCGTGTCGTTCCGAAGTCGTGCATGTGGCGTCGCGCCACGAGCGCCCAGAGCGCGGGAAGGGTGGCGCCGAAGACCACCTCCCACTCGTGGTCGGCGGCCGAGCTCGTGATCCGGGAGGCCGTCTCGTCCGGGACGTCGGTGAGCTTCTCGGCGCCGCCGACGACGACGAAGTCGTAGAGGCCGCTCGCGACCGCCAGGTAGCCCTGGTGGAGGGCCAGCGCTCCCGAGGCCCCCCCGCCCTCCACCCGCACCGCGGGAAGGTGGCGGTGACCGAGGCCCGTGGCGTCCAGGATGAGGGGCGCGATGTGCTCCTGGTCGATGAGCGCCCCCGACGCCATGTTCCCGAGGAACAGCCCGCCGAGGTCCTGCGAGGAGAGCTTCGCATCGACGAGCGCCTGAAGGCCCGCCTCGATCCCGATCTCGCGGAACGAGCGGTCCCAGAGCTCGCCGAACTTCGTCTGGCCCACGCCGAGGACGGCGACCTCGCGCATCGCTACTCCCCTCCCATGTTGATCTTGCCCCGGAACTTCGCATACACCGCGTACGAGAGCTCCACGCCGTTCTCGAGGAAGTACTCGACCGGTCGCCCGTAGCCCTTCTCGTAGGTGGCGATCGCGTCCGTCGTCTCCAGGTCGAAAGCGTCCGACCCCGCGCCCGAACCGTACCCGACCACGAGGATCCTCTCTCCGGGCCCGGCGTGGTCGAGAACGTTCGCGAGCCCGAGCAGGGCCGCGGCCGAGTACGTGTTGCCGATCGCCGGGGTCACGAGGCCGTAGCGGATCTGGGCGTCGGTGAAGCCGAGTTGCTTTCCCACACGCTGGGGGAACTTCCCGTTAGGTTGGTGAAAGACGACGTGCTGGTAGTCCTTCGGGGTGGTCCCCGAGGCCTCCATGATCCGGTGGGCGCATTCGGTCACGTGCCGGAAGTACGCCGGCTCTCCCGTGAAGCGGCCCCCGTGGCTCGGGTACCGCTGCCCCTCCCGCCGCCAGAAATCCGGGGTGTCAGTGGTGTACGAGGTCGTTCGCTCGACCCGGCAGATGACCTGTTCCCGACCGATGACGAACGCCGCTCCCCCGGCGCTCGCCGAGTACTCGAGGGCGTCGCCCGGGGCGCCCTGCGACGTGTCGGCTCCAATCGCCACCCCGTAGCGGATCATCCCGGCACCGACGAGCCCGAGGCAGGTCTGGATCGCCGCCGTGCCCGCCTTGCAGGCGAACTCGAAGTCGGCGGCGGTCAGGTTCGGGGTCGCGCCGACGGCCTGCGCCACGACGGTCGCGGACGGTTTGACGGCGTACGGGTGCGACTCCGACCCCACGTAGAGCGCTCCGATTTGCTGGGGGTCGATCGCGCCGCGCACGAGCGCGGTCCGCAACGCCTCGGTCGAGATCGTGATCGTGTCCTCGTCGGGGGCGGGCACGCTCTTCCGGCGGACGTTCAGGCCGATGCCCATCGCCTCCCCGTCCACGCCCCAGACCCGGCCGATCTCGGCGGGAGTGATCCGGTGCCGCGGTACGTACGCCCCGTAGCTTACGATTCCTGCTTCCATCGGTTCTGTTCCTCCCGTTCCTACAGCTCCTCGAGCCGCTCGAGCACCGCCGGTGCGGTGAGCGCCGTCGTCAGGAGAGGGATGTTCTCGACCTCGGAGAGGCGGACCGCCAGCGGGTCGACCCGGCCGGGGTTCGCGAAGAAGACGGCGGCGGGCTTCATCGGGTGGGCCCGGATCGCCACCATCGGCGACCGACCGTACTTCACGTTCGAGAAGATGAGCGCGCGCTGGGTCGTCCAGCCGTAGACCTCGACGAAGTGCGAGGCGTCGATGGAGAGGATCGCGCGCGGAGCGTCCAGGACGGTGAACCCGTGGATGTCCCGGTGGAGGTCGACCCGGCTCACCGGCCGCGCGTCCAGGCGGTCGCCGAGGGTCTTCAGGGGGATCGCCACCGCGAACTCGCGCATCGCGAGGATCCCCTCTGAGTGCGGCCGGACCCCGAGCCGCTCGGCGACCTTCGCGCCGCTGTCCGTGTCGAGCGCGACCAGGGCTTCCACGTACCGTCGGATGAAACCGGCCCCCGGGCTCAACCGTCGTTCCGATTCGTAGTCGCTGATGACCGACGGAACCGTCACGAGCCGGCGAGCGAGGTCCCGTTGGGAGATCCCGAAGTCCTCTCGCCACTTGCGGAGCGTCCGTCCGGGATGCGGCGACAGGACCACCTCCCCGGCAATCTTCTCCCGGAGGTCGGCGTCCACGGGCCCCGCCATCCGGCCACCGGTATAAATGGCTGTCTTTCGTGTCGGTGTTCGAGCTCGACATCTGCCGAACGGAACGAGGAAGAAGGAGAGTGGACCGGGCGAGATTCTCCGACCGGGCCTCGCAACGCGGCCCGACCCTTTGAACTCGCGACCTCTACCTTGCCAAGGTAGCGATCTTCCGCTGATCTACCGGCCCACGCCGGCGGGTCGAGGAACGGGTCGGGATAAACCCTTCCTCCGCCTCCGTGCTCGCCGCAGGTGCTCCGGCCCGATTGCCTCCTTGGGTCGTCCCGCGTCGTCGGCTCGGGTCGACCGGCGAGCCAAACGCTTATCCACCGGACCCGACTTTGCCCCGCGATGTCCGAAGGGTCGTCCTCCGGGGACCCGATCGAGGTGCTCCTGAAGAGCACCACCGACCTGCTTCGCCCCGAGGAGCTGGTCCGCGAAGCGACGCGCGACATCGTCAAGGACGAGATCCGCCGGCACCTCGAGAAGACGCTCCAAGAGGACCCGAAGCTCGCCCAGGACCTCAAGGACGCCGTGAAGGACCTCCTGGCGGCGCGGGCGACCGAGTACGCCGCGCTCGTCCGGGTGGGGACCGCCACCGCCCGCCTCGGGCTTTCGGCGCTGCCGCCCGATGTGCGACGCGCGATGACCAAGGAGATCGTGGGACTGATTTCGAAAGAGCTCGGTCAGATCGTCGAGAGGTCGCTCTAGCCCCATGCCGATGGCGCCGGACCAGGTCCGGATCTACGAGATCAAGCGCGTCGACGTCGAAGGCGCGATCGTGATCGACGGGTTCCCCTCCGTCGGCCTTGTCAGCTCCATCGTGGCGAACTACCTCATCGATACCCTCGAGATGGAGCAGATTGGGATCGTGGAGTCCCCCGCGTTCCCGACGGTCTCGCTCGTCCGGAACGGGATCCCGCAACACCCGGTGCGGATCTACGCCGGCCACCCCCCCGCGGACCGCGCGGGCCGCGGCGCCGACAAGATCGTGGCGTTCGTCTCCGAGTTCCATCCGGCTCCCTCCGTCATCCATCCCCTCGCGACCGCGATCCTCGATTGGGTCCAGGAGCAGCGCTGTTCCCTTCTCGTCTCCCCGGAGGGCCTCGTGGTGGAAGCCTCTCCCGGAGCCACCCGGGCGAGCCGCCCTCCCCACATCAACGACGTGAAGGTCTACGGGGTCGCGAGCACGCGCAAGGCACGCGAGCTCTACATCGAGCCGAACATGATCCCCTTCACCGAGGGGGTCATCACGGGGATCGCCGGCGTCCTCCTGAACGAGGGTCGGCGCCGGGGGTTCGATGTCCTGACGTTCCTCGCCGAAGCGCAGGCCGACTACCCGGATGCGCGGGCCGCGGCCAAGGTGATCGAGACGATTAACCAGATCCTGCTCCGGACGCCCCTCGACCCCGTCCCTCTCTATGCCGAGGCCGAGCGGATCGAGCAGCAGCTGCTCTCGATCCAGAAGCACGCAGCCGACCGGACCCGGCCCGAGGCTTCGACGCGGCCGTCGGAGCCGATGTACCGGTAGCGGAACGGGCGGGCACTTTTTCGAGGAGCTCCCGAAGACCCCCGATCAGGCGGTCGGCGTCCGTCCGGTCGCTGTAGAGGTAGAACGACGCGCGCACGTTCCCCGGGAGGCCCCGGCGGGAGTAGAACGAGTGGACGCAGTGCATCCCCGAGCGGACGAGGACCTCATGCCCCTCGTCGAGGAAGACCGCCACGTCGTGCGGGTCGACGCCGTCGACCGTGAACGCGAACACGCTCGAGCGGTCCCGCGGGTCCTCGGGACCCAGGATGTGCAACCGGGGCTCGTCCGCGAACGCGTGCGTGGCACGCGCGTTGACGGCGTACTGCTGCGCTTGGACCGCGTCGAACCCGACGCGGGTCAGATAGTCGATGCCGGCATGCGCCCCGATCACGCCGGCATAGTTCTGAAGGCCCGCCTCGAATCGATGGGGCGGAGGCCGCAGAGCATGGGTCTCGAGGGTGGACCATTCGACGGTCTCGCCTCCGATGAGGAGCGGTCGGAGGTCCCGGAGCGCGTCTACCGAGGCCGCCAGGACCCCGGTTCCCGTCGGGCCGAGCATCTTGTGCGCCGAGACGGCATAGAAATCGACCCCGATTCGGTCGAGGTCGACCGTCTGGTGCGGAGCGGCCTGGCAGCCATCGAAGAGGACGAGGGCGCCGCGGTCGTGGGCCCGCTCGGTGATCTCCTGGATGGGGAGCGTCGTGCCGTCGAGGTTGGAGGTGTGGAACAGGCTCACCAGGCGGACGCCGCGGGCGAGCCGCTCCTCGAGGGCCTCGGCGTCGAACCCGTCGTCGTCGGGCAGGGGCAGGACCTCGATCCGGATCCCCCGCTCGGCCGCGAGCCGCTGCCAGACGATGAGGTTCGAGTTGTGCTCCCGGTCGGAGATGAGGACCCGGTCCCCGGCCTTCCACGGAAGGCCCTGACCGACCAGGTTGATCGCCTCGGTCGCGTTCCGCAGGAAGACGACCCCGGCCGGATCCGACCGGCCCAGGAACCGGGCGAACGCCGTCCGGGCGGATTCGTAGTGACGCCCCACCTCTTCGGAGTACCGGTGCAGGCTCCGGCCCGCGCACCCGGGGAACTCTCGGTAGTACTGCTCCATCGCCTCGAGGACCACCGACGGGACGAGCGACATGCACGCCGAGTCGAGGTACGTCGGGGGACGGCGGCCGTCGCGCGGTCGGAGCGCGGGAAAGTCCGCGCGGACCTGCGTGACGTTCATGGCGGAGACCGCTGAAGGCTCTCCGCGGCGACCACCAGGGCCGTCGCCCCGACGACGAGCGCCCGCTCGTCCGGCGCGAAGGTGGCGCTGTGTAGGCTCGCCGGACGCTCCGGGATGCCGACGCCGAGTCGCAGGAACGTCCCGGGGACCCGTTCCAGGTACCGCGAGAAGTCCTCGGCTCCCATGAGCGGGTTCTCCACTTCCACGATGTTCTTTCGGCCGAGCTCGACCGCGAGTCCTTCGGCGACCACTCGGGTCGGCCCGGGGGGGTTCACGAGCGTGGGGTAGCCGCGACGGTAGACCAAGCGGACCCGGGCACCGTGGCTCGCAGCGATCGCGCGGACCCGGCGCTTCAGGCTCTGCTCGATCAGGTCCCGAGTGCTCGCCCGGAACGTGCGCACGGTCCCTTCGAGGACGACCTCGCTCGGGAGGATGTTGTTGCGGGTCCCCCCGTGGAACGAGCCGACGCTGACGACGACCGGGTCGAACGGCTCGCGGACGCGGCTGACCAGGGTCTGAAGACCCGTCACGACCTCACTCGCGACGACGATCGCGTCCGGCCCCTGTTGCGGAGTGGACGCATGGCCCCCCTTGCCGATCACCGTGATCGTGAAATCATCCGCCGCGGCCATCGTGGGTCCGATGCGCCAGCCGACCGTGCCGAGAGCGAGGGCGGGGTCGACGTGCTGCCCCACCACGTAGTCGACCTTCGGGTGGTCGAGGCAGCCGCGCTCGATGAGGGCCGCCGCCCCACCCTCGTGGCCCTCCTCCTCGGCCGGTTGGAAGATCAGCTTCACCGGCCCGCCGGTGGAGCGCGAGCCGCGATCGATCATCGCCGCGGCGCCGAGGAGCGCGGCCATGTGGACGTCGTGGCCGCAGGCATGCATCTTCCCCGGGTAACGGGATTGGAACGGCAGGTCCGTATCTTCGGTCACCGGAAGAGCGTCCATGTCCGCCCGAAGCGCGACGACCGGACCGGAGCGCTCGGCCCCGATCGTTCCCACGACCCCGTGAAAATCGTCGAAGGTCCGGAACGGGACCCCGAGCTCCTTCAGTGCCGCGACGACCTTCTCCTGCGTCCGTTCTTCCTCGAGGGAGAGCTCCGGCTCCAGATGGAAGCCCATCCGCCACGCCCGCATCGCCGGAAGGGTCCGGCGGGCGGCGGAGAGCCACGACTCTCGGGCTCCGGCCATTGCCCGCGCAACGGAGGGGCCGTTATAATGCGCTCGGGGCCGGGCCTATCTCCGGGAAGAGCGTCCCGGCCCGTCTCCCGAGAGCACGGCTTCCGCGCGCACCGGCGACCGGAACGAGTCGAGCTCGCGCACCGGCCACGGGTCGGGCGGAGCGAGATGGAACCGATTGAACCACACGGGTCGGATCCCGACGTTCCGCGCCCCCGCGACGTCGCTCCTCCACGAGTCCCCGATCATGACGGCCTCCTCGGGGAGCGCACCCGCTTTCTCGAGCGCCAGGAGGAATATCCCCGGGTCGGGCTTGGCGACGCCCACTCCCTCGGAGACCACCATGAAATCGACGAGGCGGCGAAGGTGCAGATGGTCCAGCTTGCGTTCCTGCTCGGCGACCTCGTTGTTGGTGACGACGCCCACCACCGCCCGGCCGCGTAGGCGCTCGAGGACCCGACGGACGCCCGGGACCGTCCGACGCAGTTTCTGATAATGGGCGCGGTACCGTTGAGAGAGCTCCGCGGCGGTTGCGGCAGAGACCTCGGTACCGCAGAACCGGGCCAGCTGCCGGAACCGTTCGACACGAGCCTCCTGGATCGTGGTCCGGCCGGCGAACACGTCGGGTTGCACGATCTCGAGAAGACGCCCGTACTCGTGCCAAACGGCGTCGAGGGTTCGACCCCGAAGCCGGGACTCGGTCCTACGGAGCCGCGCGAGCGCCCGTCGACACGTGAGCGAATGGTCGAAGATCGTGTCGTCCATGTCGAAGAAGACCGCCTTCGGAAGGGCGTTAACCGGCCTCCGAGCGGTCCGACGTCTCGTCACGACGGGTTCTGACTGGATTCGGTCTACAAAGCGCTGCGCGTCCGGTTCCTGCCCGCCGCCCACGAAGTCCGGCCCCGGATCAGCGTCGTTGACCCACGGCCTCGGCACTCCCTCCGGGCCGTGGCGCGCGGGCCCGGCATTCGATGCACCGCAGGTCCGCGTCCTCAAACTGGGAGGCGAGCGCGCAGTCGACGCAGAGCTTCCGGCCACAGCCGGAGCAATAGTTCGGGTCCCGGTCGCTGGCCATCCCGCGGCCACAATCCGCACAAAAGCGGGACCGTTGCGGGTTCGCCTTCGCCGGGCGTGGCGGGGCGGGCACGGGGTCTCGGCCGGCCAGGGCTTCGAGTTCGGAAATGGCGGCCTCCAACTCGCTCAAACGCGACTTGCGGGTCGTGGGAGGCGTTCGCCCCGGTGGGGTGACCAGCCGGGTCGGGATGGGGGGAGAGGGGGCGGAGCGCGGGGCGCCACCTGTCGACCTCTGGGATGGAGGAGCGGCACGACGGGGGGGAAGACTCGCGCGGGCCATCGGGACGGGTGCTTGCTGAGGGACCGGTCGAGACGCCGGGGGAGGTGTCGGTCGCACTGAGGGGGGTTCAGTAACGGGCGCCGGCCCTTCCCACCACGGAGGCGGCTGCACTGGGGTAGTGGACCGAGCGCTCGCGCGGCGAGCGGCCCGTGCCGCCTCCCACTCGGTCTTGGGCACCATGACGAAGCCCTCCGGCGCTTCCTCGGGTGACATGGATGGGTCCAGGAAGACAGAGTAGACCCCGGCACCGGCAATTACCGCTCCGACCGCCCCCACTACGCCCCACAGGGGAAAGTGGGCGCCGTTCGATGCGAGCGCCTCGTTGCGCAGGATGGCGCAGTAGACCAGCAGTGCGCTCCCAATCAGGAGGAGAGGGAACGCGCCCTCGAGATTGCGACGCTTACGATTGAGGGCGGGAGCTCGGTCAGCACGACCAGCGGAAGCATAACGAACCGAAGCTGAAGCGGCGGGGCGATGAACACTCCGCAGGAGGTCTTCGGAGCTGTCGGTCCTTCGAGGCATCAAGCACGACCACCCGCTGGCCTGGCGAAGACGCCGTGCCTCTTCTCATCCCCCCTCGGGGTGGAAGGACCGTCCATCATTGAATCCTCCCCCGGTTCCGCGGAGGAGGACCGGGTCATTCGCGGCCAGACCGAGCCTGGGTGCCCTACGTGGTGGCGATGACGCTGACCGAGGCCACGCCGCCGGGTCCGTGTACGGTGGTACCGATGTCAAAGTCGAGAACGATATTGACCGCCGTCGAGGGCGGAGTAGGGGTGGCTCCCAATTCCGAGAAGTAGCTGGTGGGGCCGGCGTATGTTCCCTCGGACAATCCGACCGGCGTTCCGGTGAGAAACACGGTCAACGCCACGGTGCTGGCCGGGAACGGTATCGAGGTGCTGACCGCGATGACGACCTGCTCGACAAAGTCTCCGGCCGCACAGTCCAAGCCGGGGAATTCCCCCGCACAGATCGTGTAGCCGGTCGGGGTGCCCAGGGCTGTCGCGACAATGCAGGCGCCGGCGGTCGTGCAGTCGGTGAATCCGGGCGCTGTGACGTTGATCTCGGACAAGGTGGTGTTGAGCCACGTGAGGCCCGGCACCGCCGACACCGTGGTCGTCTGCGAACCCTGGTAGCTGGTGTTCGTCGAGCCGATCGACATACTCGCGATGGCGAACCCTCCGACCATTGCGGCCACGATCGCGGCGGTCACCAGGTAAACGGTACGTTGAGACGTTCGCGCCCTCATCGAATTGCCTCCAGGTTCTCCCCAGTCTCAATAGTACAGTGTTGTCGATACGTATAAACCCGTATTGGTCCGAAAAGGACGACGAATAACTCCTAATCTGGCCCGACGGCATTGGATCGCCCGAGAAGGAGCTGGATCACGGAACCCCTGTTCTCCCCGTGGTCGGACCCGGAATCGGGGCGTTTGGCGGAGCCAGGAAAGCGGGCTGGGTCGGGCCAGGCGAATGGGAGGGGTAGATTATGCCCCCTCATTCAGGGGAAACGGCGACCGCTCCCGATAGTCTGGTTATACGACCTGCCCTTCCCCGGCTTCACCCGTCACGACGCGGACGACGCCATTCTCTGGCGTCCGGCGCTCGCGGCCCTACCGGACTAGGTGGTCTCGGATTCGCGAGCCCGCCGTCGGAGCCGCATGACGAGGCGGAGCGATTCGAGACCCTGATGAACGGCCATGGTCGCGTCGGGAGGGGTGTGCTCCACGAAGTACCGCTCCACGTCCTCTTCCTGGTCGACCCCGAATCCTGCCAGGCATGACCGTAGGAAGATGCTCAGGAGCGGCGTCCCCGCCCACATTTCGGAGAGGGCCCTCGTGTGACCCCGGTACCAATCGAAGAGCTCCCGCCCACCCTCAGGGTTCGCCGATAGCAGGAAGAGCAGGTCGAGCGCACCGGAGGGGGTCACCCCCGGGCTTGGGATCAGCCCGAGCGCCTTTCGAACGAGCGTCGGTTCCTGGAACGCCGCCAGGGCCTGAGCCATCTGGACCCGTTCGCTGTCGCGGGTGGTCGTCCTGAGGCGAGTCACGAGCGGCTCGAACGCGGCCCCCCCCTGCTCGCTCGCGTACGCGATCGCGACGGGCCCGCGGAGCTCGGCCGCGAGACGGTCGAACTCCGCAAATCGCGGCGCGAGCTCGTGCGCGAAATCCCGGTCCACCTGGACGAGACCCGTGGCGAGCTGTTCGCGGAGGAAGCCTCGGGAGTCGGGTTCGTCGGGGCGAGCCTCCAGGCCCACCGTTTCCAGCTGGGTTCGGAAGAACTGTCGTGACGTCGTCAGGAACGCGGGGACGTCGTAGAGGGGCCGGTGCAGGTCCGAAAGCGCCGTCGCGATGGAACGGACCGGAAGGTCCTCGATGAGCGATGCTCCGGCGCGGACGAGCTGCAGGAAGCGGGAGAGCGGGGCGAGCTCCGCGTAGACGAAGGCGTGGGTGTCTACCACGAGCCCCCACTGGTCGATGGGGGACATCGATGGGAACTCCGTCACCATGTGGTCGAAGAGGGATTCATCGTAGTGCAATCGCGCGAACGCGGTCCGGGCGGGGTCGACCCGAAGCCCCTTCGGGGTGCTCAGAGGGACGGTCATCTCCGCCGTTTCGAAGAGGGTGACGCTCTCTCCGGCGGCCGCGGAGACCCGTAGCGGGATCGGCCAGACCCCGGGCGATGCGGCGCCATCCGCCCGGAACCGCTCCTGACGGAGGGTGAGCTTCCCGTCCGCCCAGTGTACGTGGACGACGGGGTAGCCGGGCCGGGTGATCCACTCCGTCATGACGTGTTCGACGGGTCGGTCGGAGACTTCGGCAAGAGCGCTCCAGAGGTCCTCGGCCCGCGCGTTCGCGTACCGGTGCTTCTCGAGGTAGTGGGACACGCCCCGTCGGAACGTCTCCTCCCCGAGGTACGCCTCGACCATCCGGAGGACGGACGCTCCCTTGCCGTAGGTGATGTCGTCCGCGAGCTCGCCGAGCGACTCCGCAGAGTCCACGGGGACGTGGATCGGGTGGGTGGATGGGAGCGAGTCCTGGTCGAACGCCAACCGTGTCTGGCGAATCAGAAAGGTCGACCAAGGGTCATCCTCCGGGTACCGTCGGGCCACGATCCGATGGCCGACGAACGTCGCGAAGCTCTCGTTCAGCCAGAAGTCGTCCCACCAGGCCGGGGTGACGAGGTTCCCGAACCACTGGTGGGCGATCTCGTGCGCGAGCACGAGGAGATTCCCCCGCCGCTCGCGGACGCTCGTCGTTCGGTCCACCAGCACGAGGGTCTCGCGAAAGGCGATGGCGCCCCAGTTCTCCATCGCTCCGGCCCAGAAGTTCTCGAGCGCGACCAGGTCGAGCTTCGGGAGCGGGTAGGGCGTGCCGTAGTACTCCTCGTAGGCGGAGAGGAGCACCGTCGCCCGCTCGGCGCAGTACCGCCCCGCCGACGCCCGCCCGGGGGACGCGGCCACCGTGACCGACCATCGGTCCCCCGGGACCGTGATCGTATCGAACGGGCCGACCCCGAGGTACAGGAGGTACGCGGACATCGGAGGCGTCGGCTCGAACGTCAGTTCCCGTCGGTCGCCGACGCGTCGCTCGGACCGGGGGGCTGTGTTGAAGACCGCGGTCACGTCCGCGTCGACGGTCAGGACGAGCCGGTACACGGTCTTCACCGCCGGGTGCTCGAAGCACGGCAGGAGCCGTCGGCTGCCGGTCGGGAACATCATCGTGGTGAGGTTGTAGCCGGAGCCGGAGGGGGAGACGTAGAGACCCACCAGGGAGTTCGCGTCGGCAGCCCCTCGGTACGCGATCTCGAGCCGGTGCGGCTGAGAAGAGACCCCGGGGAACTCGAGGGTCCCTTTCCCCGGGTCTTCGTGGTA
Organism: uncultured Thermoplasmata archaeon; assembly: GCA_963735185.1. Classification (GTDB taxonomy): domain Archaea; phylum Thermoplasmatota; class Thermoplasmata; order Lutacidiplasmatales; family UBA184; genus Lutacidiplasma. The sequence goes on along the minus strand of CAVTJV010000007.1, from coordinate 260,736 downwards.
CGTAGCGGGCCGACCGTCGAGGGTCGCGGACTCGATCGTCAGGTGGGCCGCGTCGACCACCAGGGGGTCGGCCGCGTCCTCGACCCTGATCGAGACCTTCCCCGCGAACGATTTCTCATGGTATCGCACGTCGAGCCACCAGTCGACGCCGGTGATCCGCATCGTACTCCCTCACCCCATCGCCCACATATCGGTTGGCTGCGCACGGAGCCCGCCCTCCGCGGCGCGGTCCTACTCGTAGGAGACGTCCGAGCGCATGTACGCCCGGGTCGCCAGCAACAGGACGACCGCCGTTTCCCCGATGAGGAGGATCATCTGGTAGACGTCGGTGGCGGTCAGGGTCCCGGAGTAGGCGCCCCGCACCGCGTCCGCCACGTAGGTGAGCGGGTTCACTTGGAAGAGGACCCGGAGGACGACGGGAAGGCCGCTGCTCAGCGGGTAGAACACCGTGCTCGCGAAGTTCACGACGAAGAGGAGAAGCAGCTGAATGCTGTTGTACGCCGTGTTCGACTTCACCAGGGCGGAGATGTACAGCATCAGCGCCCCGAAAAATATCGAACCGACCGTGATCGAACCGAAGATCACTCCGAGGGCGAAGGGCTGGACCGGGATCGTGCCCAAGAGGAGGTACGCGACGCCGAGCATGACCGCCGCCCCCGCTAGTCCGAACAGGATCGATGTGAGCATGATACCGAAGAGGTACTGGAGGCGGGTGAACGGGCCCATGAGGAGCTGGGACAGCATCCCCCAGCGCCGGTCGGCCCAGAGCATGCTGCCTCCCACGGTTCCCGCCATCACGACCTGGAACGACATGATGCCCGGTGTAAGGTACGTGAGGTAGCTGTTCCCCGCGCCACTCGCCGAGGCGACGGACTGGAACCCGAAGCCGAAGAAGACGAGGTACAGCCCGGGAAGTCCGATGAGGACGACCAGGCTCCCGGGGTCGGTGTTGACCAGAATGTTCCGGTAGACGAGCCGGAGGACGTTAGGGAGTGGCAAGGGGCTCGCCTCCATGACCGACCGAGTGGAGGAAGACATCCTCGAGGGTGTTCTTCCTCACGTTCAGCCACTCGAGCTGCACCCCCAGACTCTGGGAAAGTTCGGCGATCAACGAGAGGGCCACTTTGGGGTCATCCGTGAGGATGACGGCGGAAGGGCCGCTCACGGTCACGGTCGCCCCGCTACCCAATCGCTCGGTAAGTACGGAGAAGAAGCGGGCCGAATCGTGGTCGCCGACCGTCAGGTCGATCGTCTTCCTGCCACCGTAGAGGCGCTTCAGGTTCTCGATCGAGTCGAGGACGAGGATCTTTCCCTCGTCGATGACCGCCGCGCGGTCGCATAGATAATCGGCCTCCTCGAGGTTGTGGGTCGTAAAGACCACGGTGAGCCCTCGACGCACCTCGTCACGGACCGAGTCGAGCAGCGTCCGGCGCATGATCACGTCGAGGCCGACGGTCGGTTCGTCGAGGAAGAGGACCTCCATGTCGTGCATGAACTCCCGAGCGACCTGCACCCGGCGCTTCTGGCCCCCGGAAATGTCGAACGCCCGCCGCTTGCGGATGTCCGTGAGACCCCATTTCGTCAGGAGCAACTCGCGGCGGCGGCGACTCTCGGCCCTCGGGATTCCCCACAGGAGGCCGTAGACATCGAGGTTCTTCTCGACGGTCGTGAAGTCGAAGGACTCTCCCTGCTGGACCACACCGATTCGGCGGCGGATCTTCTGGCCGTCGTGGGCCGGGTTCATCCCGAGCACCCGCAACGACCCTGAAGTCGGCTGGATCAAGGTCGTCATCGCCTTGATGAGGGTCGACTTTCCCGCCCCGTTCCTTCCGAGGAGCCCGAACACCTCCCCCCGGCGGACCGTGAAGCTGACGCCGTCCAGGGCGAACCGCCGCCGATCGGTACGAATGGCGGAGGTTCTCGGCCACGACGACGGGGTCAGGCCCGCCCCCGCCCACCGCCGCCGCGTTCAGGGGTCTTCCGATCACTGGAGGAGACCTATCAGTGGCTCCCAATAAGCGATGCTCACTCCTAATGAGCAATACTGGAGTGCGCGCACGCATCCCAATCGGGACGGCGTCCTGCGGACGGGATGGCCAAAATAGCTCTCGAACCCACGTGTCAACACGGACGCTCGCAATGGCCCCTGGCTGGACCCACGCTCTAGATCGGGGATTCGATGTCCGAATGGAGCCGATACACGAACATCCGCTCCGCCGCGGACTCCGGGAGCCCTCCCGTGGTCAGAAACAGCCTCACGGCTGGGCCATTGGTAGGGTCGACCGTGGCGAAGACCTCCTCGAACCCAAGCTCCCGACAGTCTCGGAGAAGCGAGTTGATGAGCGCTTTACCGACCCCGCGACGACGGAACTTCTCGTCCACCGCGAGCTCGTGGAGGACGAACCTCTTTCGTTTCGACCGCAGCTGGGTAAGGGCCGTTCCGCAGAGGAACCCGACCGCCTCGCTTCCCTCATAGGCGACCAGGAAGACGTTCCGGTCGTCGGCGAGGTATGCCTTCGCTGCGGAGAGCTCGGGGGGCTCCTCGAGCAGGTACGCTGACCGCAAAACCTCGAGTTCGGTCCCGGGACCCAGCTGTCGGACGCGCATCGAGCTCCCTACGTTTCATCGGTACTTGGGCTCTGGGGACGAAACGACCGCACCCCGACTCCCGCAGCTCTCCGCACGATACGCACTTTACCCCGATTGGCCTTCACCTCCCAAGCCCGACCCCCGGGCCGGGCAGAAGGTCCGAAGTGACTTCCGGCATCGGGACCTCGGACCGATGGCCCCCTCGGGGCGGATCGAAGCAAAGGTTCTCTATACCTCGAGGAATCCAGCGTCTCGGCAGCCCACCCGGCGCTCAGCCGGCGGCGCGAGGAGCGACGTGACCCAGGCGCGGAGGTCCCCCGGAGCGGATTTCGTCGGGGGAGGGTTCGGGACCCGGTCGCTGGAAGTGGTCCAGCGGGATTTCCGGGACCCCTCTCTCGAGGGTCGTCGCCTGTTCGCGGAGTCGTTCGGGACGTTCTTCCTGGTCCTGGTCGCCGCCGGAGGTCCGGTGGTCAACGCGGTCAGCGGAGGGAAGCTAAGCCTGGCCGCGATGGTCGCCGCGCCGGGCCTCATGGTCATGGCAGTCATCCTGTTCATGGGCGCGACCTCGGGGGCGCACCTCAACCCGGCCGTGAGCATCGCGTTCGCCGCACGGGGGGACTTCCCGTGGAAGCGAGTCCCCGGATACATCGTCGCCCAGCTCGTCGGGGCTCTGCTCGCGTGCCTTCTTCTCTTGGCGCTCTTTGGCAACGTCGGTTCCCTCGGAGCGAACAACCCCGGACCCGGCATCACCGCCCTCCAGGCGCTGGTGATGGAGGTGGTCCTGACCGTCGGACTCGTGAGCACGATCTTGGGCACGGCCTCGCGAGCTCAGAACATCGGGTCGCTCGCCGCCATCGCCGTTGGAGGGTACATCGTTCTCGCGGGGCTCTGGGCTGCCCCGATCAGCGGCGCGTCGATGAACCCGGCCCGGTCGCTCGCCCCGGATATCGTCGCGGGCAGCCTCGGGAACGCATGGATCTACGTGGTAGGCCCGATCGTTGGGGGCCTTCTCGCGGTGGGCATCGCCTACATCCTTCGCGGTCCCGGTGGGGATCAGCCCGCTATCCTGGCGGCCCAGGGAAGGCTACCCGAGATCCTCGAACACTCCGGCCGCGAGGCGAACGAACGACGGGGCGGAACCTCGGGGTCTCGGTCCGGTGATCCCCGGAAGGATGGAGTAGGATGACCGACCCGTTTGACCGACTGAAGCTCACGCCCGGCGAGAAGCCCGACCTCGCCAAGTTCGACCCTTCCGATACCTCGGCCTGGTCCGGAGGGAAGCGGAAGGCGGAAACGGCGCTCACCGGGCTCCGAAAAGAGCTCGACCACCTCCAGGAGCTCTTCTACGCCGACGCACGGCGAGGCCTCCTCGTGATCCTACAGGGGATGGATACGAGCGGCAAGGACGGGGTCATCCGCCACGTCTTCGAGGGGGTCAATCCCCAAGGGGTTCGGGTCGCCTCCTTCAAGAAACCGACCCCGGAGGAGTCGGCCCATGATTTCCTTTGGAGGATCCATCGTGCCGCCCCGTCCAAGGGCGAGATCGTGATCTTCAACCGGAGCCACTACGAGGACGTTCTCATCGCGCGGGTGCACCGGTTGGTCCCCGAGAAGGTCTGGTCGAAGCGGTTCGATGCGATCAACGGGTTCGAGCGGGAGCTCGTCGAGGAGGGCGTGGCCGTGCTGAAGTTCTTCCTTCACATCAGCCGCGATGAACAGTTGCGACGCCTTCGGGCCCGGATCGAGGACCCCACGAAGCGGTGGAAGCTGAGCGAAGCCGATTTTCAGGAGCGGCTGTACTGGAAGCAATACCAGGAAGCGTACGAGGACGTTCTGCGCCGGACCAGCACGTCGTGGGCCCCGTGGTACCTACTGCCGTCGGACCACAAATGGTTCCGGAACCTAGCGGTCTCCCAACTTATGCTCGAGGAGCTGAAGGGGATGAAGCTCCGATACCCGGAGCCATCGGTCGCCCCGTCCGCCCTGAAGTTGCGATAGCGGGTCAGGAGACCGAGCGGACCCGGAGGCCGCAACCCCCGGGCCGGGGCGGGTCCGAGACGGATCCGGAGCGGGCCGCGAGGTCCGCGGTCAAGGGTTCTGCTTCCTAATCGTCCGGTCAAGATTCTCGCTCCGAGGTCGCTTCATTTCGGCTGTTTGGCGGCGCCGAATCTCGTCTCGGCCTCAACCACGATCTCTTCGAACCACCTGAAGGCGGTTTCGACTACGCCCACCGGGTCCGGACTCGGGATGGCCTTCCCGAGGTGGGTTTTGGGGCCGTCGTGAAGTCCGACCGCTACCTGCCATTCGCCTCCTTGGAGGACAGGCACTCGGTATTCGTTCGGCTTTCCATGGTTCACCACCCATTCGATGCCTCTGGCCGTCACACCCCATACCGCGCCGGGCTCGGGTGGCGGCCCCATCTCGCCTGAGGAGAACTTCTTGACATACGCCGCCGGCCAGACAAACGGCTCTGACCCCACTCCCCTGTGAAAGGTCCCAATGCGCGTCGTGTCAACAAATGAAAGGAGTTCATCCGACCGCATAGTTGCATCCTTCTGATCGTGCCACTTCCGAAAACCGGGGAAGTGAGCCCCCTCGCTCCGTAGAGAATCGAAGATCGCACGCTCGGCGTTAATCACTGCTGCGAAGTTCGCCTCGAAGTCCAGCGCGCTCTTGGAGTCCCTGAGCGTCCGTAGAAGGGCCCGTGCGTGGTCAACTTTTTGCTTGGTCTTAGGGAAGGATAACGCCATGGAGTCGACCGTGGCGACGGCATATCGTCCTCCGTATTCATAGAGCCGCATGCGTCACTCCATGCCCTTTTCGTTTCGGCGAGTGGCAAAGTCGAGGAGCCCACGCCACCGGAATTGCCCGAGTTCCGGCAGACCCGCTGCGACACCCGGGGTCGTACCGAGTGCGAGGTGATTCCTCACGAGATTGTAGTGAACCTGCCAACCGACCGATAGGGCCGACGCGCCTCGGTCGTTGTCGTAGGCCCGCATCGTTTTTGTCCGGTCCTTCGAGGTCCCGTTCAGCCGTTCGAGGATGTTATTCGACTCCGGCGCACGGATGCTCGGCACGACCTTGTGAGGCGTGTACCAAGTCCGGAGATTCGCTTTCGGGTCCGAGAGCAGGTCGCCGGGCTTCGGGCGGTGCCCGAACTCCTTCTTGATCGCCTCGGGGTAGCTCGCGTAGCCGTCAGAACGAATCTCTTGGGGCGTAACGTCCGTCGTTGCCTTCGCATCCTGAAACGCGGCCCGGGCCTCGGGAATGCCCCGCCCCTTGCTAATTCTTGAGGCAAGGAGATACCGGGTCTCAGAGTCCATCACGTTCCAGAGGTAGTGGTTCTCTCCGTTGACATTCACGACCCGTTCATCGACGTGCCAAGTCTCGCCGACCTTCGCATTCTGCGACTCCATCCACTCGGCGGCAAGAGCCGAGTAGTGCGTGACCCACCGATAGATGGTCGTGTCCGAGACCGGAAGGTTGTAGGCTTGGGCAAAATGCTCCGCGACCTGCCGGAGCGAGGTTCCCCGGAAGTACAGGTCGAGAGCCTTCGCGATCATGTCGGGATCGGAGCGGCGCTTGTGGAATCCCTCCTTCCCGGAGAAGTACGCGCCGCACGTCTTACACCGGAACCGGCGCACCGCCCCGCTCTTGTTCAGACGACGACCCGAAAGAACCACGTCCGAGGAATGGCATCGCTCGCAAGTCGGTCCCGTCTCAGCGGGAGACTTCTCTTGAAACCCTGCCCGGAACTTGACGGCTAGGATGTGTATGCATGTCCGCCCTCCACCCTCCAAGGAGAATGTGCAGGTACAGGACCACCGGTTCCGACTGACAGTTACGGTGTACTTTTCATCTGGCCGGCTTTGTGAACGGACAGAGAACTGAGACGGGGAGCGTTCCTCAATCTGGTCGCCGCGGGCCACGATGGCGAGGGCCGGTGTGCGCACATCGACCCAAGGTTCTGACGTCATATCTCTCTACCTTAGGTAACATATAGGCACCGGAGGTAATAAAAGTGTCGGAGCCTAAGGTTTATTAGGCAACATATGTATAGAGTAGGTGGAGTGGGATGGCCGTGGCGGTAGAAACGACAGTCAAGTTGCAGAGGGTAACCGGGCTCAAGGTCGGGGACAAGACGTACTACCGCTGGCAGATCACGCTCCCGGCTGCGGTTGTCGAAAAGATGGGCTGGGGACAGGGCGACCTGATTGCGGTCATGCCTCGGAAGGAAGGGGTCGTTCTCCGACGGAGGGTCCTCTCCCCGGGCTGAAGGTCGCTCGCCGTCGTTAAGTAGGTCCTCTGACATACCGCTACTGCCGTGCTGGCAGAACGCGGGGAGGGGGATTTGAACCCCCGAAGTGCTTGCACACCCATCCGGTTATAAGCCGGTCGCCCTGACCTGTCTAGGCGATCCCCGCAACCCCGGCACGGCATTCCCTAGAAGTCGTGCCTGCCGTGGAGATGGCCGTTTTGCGCGATGTTCCGGGGAAACGTCGGAGTTAAGTAGAACCTGCCTATCTCAAAGTGGGCGAGGACGCGGCGTCAGTTGGGTGCACTTCTACTCCATGCCGGGGTGAGTGTTCTCGGTGGCGCGGCGGCCTCTCCCTCCTGTTCCTTCCCGAGTTTGAGAACATTGATTCCTCCTTCATGGTAACGCCTTCTGGGACTTGGCAACGCTCGGTGCTAGGAGCCCGAGTTTCCTCCTCGCCGCGGCGAGCCGGTTGTAGGTGCGAGTGTAGACCGGGTTCCGCCTACCCCTGAGTACCATCTCGGGGTCGATGCCAACGAGGACGGTAAGAAAGTCATGGACGCTGGCACTCGGCTTCTGTCGAAGCAGCGCGTCAACCGCCTCCTGGTCGGTTGCCTTGATCCGCTTTAGCACCGCTTCGATGCTGATGGGCGGCGTGAGAGTTGACTGTATGAAGGGAGTAACCCCACCGATAGGGGGAGCGTTAGTCGCCCCGCCCTGTGAGTCCCCCCGGGGCTCGGCCTTCGGAGGATGTAACCCCAGCTCACGCGCAAGCTCGGCAACCTCCCGAGGAGTGCCCTCGACTATGACCGACCCAATTGTCGCTTTCACTTCGGCCCTACCTTTGGCATGGAATCCCACGCCTAGTACATAAGCTAGAATGGAGTGCCATGAAAAACGTAACATTTGTGTGCACTTAGTGCGCACTTAGTGCACCCCTTTGGCAAGTTCGTGAAGAATTGGTGTGCACCGAGTGCGCACTCAGTGCACACTTAGTGCACCCCTTGGCAAGTTAAAGGAGAACTGGTGCGCACCCAGTGCGCACTACTCCTCCGTGACGAATGGCCCGCGTTCATCCCGCATTAGGCCCACGCGTCGTCAGATTGAGATATCTGGCCACTCATTGTGCCGGGATTGCCTTGGCGCGAACTACCGCATCCCGGGATTACCCTGAGAAGGGGTACGGTCGAGTCGAGAAGTTTCCAAAGTTGGTCGACCAGGGGACCTGCCGTATCTTGCGAGTTCACCCTAGCTGGCAGAGGGTGGTCGTGATTGACATCACAGAGGACCCCGATGCCGCCCTGAGGGAGGCCCAGGAGAGGGCCGAGGCCTACAAGAAACGCGTTTCGGAGAAGGAAAAGGCGAAGGCAGCGAAGGGCAAGAAACGAAGCCATCACAAGAAATGATAGAACAGCCTCATCGCCGGCGGAGGTTGATCGTGCGAGCGAATAGCCCCGCGGTCGAAAGACTAAGGTCGAGATTCGGGCCGCCGCAGAGTGAAGCTACCACTTTCCCACCTCGACAGTGAGGACGTCCCACTTTGCCGTGCAGTGGAGCTTGAGTGTCCGCTGCCGAAAATCTAGGGCCGAAATGACTAGTTCGATGTCGAAGTCAACTGGGTTGTCATCGGGGCTTCTGCCGGCAATCTGAGATTGGGTTTGTGCGCAGAGAAACACCTCGGAGCAGCCCTCGCGCATGTAGTAGAGCGGCAGGTAGTGGCCCTGGTCCCTATGGATCGTAACTTCGGGATTGTGTAGGAACTTGTTCAAGCCGAGGCTCGGAGAGTCGAAGACGTAGTCAAGAGTGGGGTAGGTGAGCACGCCATCGACTAGTTTCTCATCGCCCCACAAGCGTTCCTCCCAAGACTCGAAGTACCAGTTCAGTTGACCGATAGGGCACCACTCATGGGGTGTAACGCTCCCAAGTACCCCGTGACTCACTCTAATCTTGGCATGGGCCCGGACTTCCCTTGCATCACGACCGGTGGCGTGTACCGCTATCGCTCCGAATTTGAATTGGAGCGTTCTAAACGTCTGCTTCTGACCGGGCGGATACTGCCACTGGAACTGCCCCCTCCGCGCGTTGTCTCCCGCGATGCCTTTTGGGTACGTCCCGGAGACCAGATATCCGGGTATTCTAAACCGCCCGATGACCGCCTTAGAGGGGTCGGCCCCTTCTGGAAGGTATGGAAGCTTGTAGTGGCCGGGGTCGTTCGCCGGGATCAGTCCCGTGAACCGCCCTCTCAGCCCCAATAGGCTAATCACGGTCACCGCCAGGGCGATCGTTGTTACCGCTGCGACATACACCGGAAGAACGTAATTCGGAGGCAGGTGGACGGCAGAGAACAGGGAGGCGAGGACCGCTAAGGAGACCGCCGCGAGTACCTCCAATCTGAACTGCGAATCGTGCTCTCGGGTGGGTCAGGTAGTAGAGCTGAAGCCTCCTTCGGATTTCTGGGATGGGCTCCAGATAGATTGGTCTCTGTCCCGCTCCCATCGCCATACCCATCGGCATTTCCTGACTTGAATCGGTCGGTGGTCCCACCGGCACCCACCGGACGATTTGAATTGTCCCTATTCATGGGGCCTCCGCCGGACGAATTAAAGCAGAACCGCGGTCAAGGTGTCTTTTTATATGAGCGCTTTCTTACTTATCGCGAAGGAACCCTCGGACCCACCGTCAGGCGATGGAGGCCCTGGGAACACAACCATGTCAAAGATCATAGGGATCGACCTTGGGACCAGCAATTCCGCGGCGGCCGTGCTCGAAGGCGGACGCCCGGTGATCATTCCGAGCTCGGAAGGCACGACGGTCGGGGGAGGGAAGGCGTTCCCCTCGTACGTGGCGTTCACGAAGGACGGTCAGCTGATCGTCGGGGAGCCCGCGCGCCGCCAGGCCATCTCGAACCCGGAAGGGACCGTCACCGCGTTCAAGCGGAAGATGGGCACGGACTACCAGTACACCCTCCACGGAAAGAAGTACACGCCGCAGCAGCTGTCCGCGTTCCTGCTCCAGAAGATCAAGCGGGACGCGGAGGCGTTCCTCGGTGACAAGGTCGAGAAGGCCGTCATCACCGTCCCGGCCTACTTCAACGACAACCAGCGTCAGGCGACGAAGGACGCGGGCGCGATCGCCGGCCTGGAGGTCATCCGTATCATCAACGAGCCGACCGCCGCGTCGCTCGCGTACGGGCTCGACAAGGCAACCAAGGCCCAGAAGATCCTCGTCTTCGACCTCGGCGGCGGGACCCTCGACGTGACCCTCATGGACTTCGGCGAAGGGGTCTTCGAGGTCATGTCGACGAGCGGCGACACCCAGCTCGGCGGCACTGACATGGACAACGCGATCACCGAGTGGATCGCGGCGGAGTTCCAGAAGGAGTCGGGCGTCAACATCCGGTCCGACAAGATGGCGATGCAGCGGGTGCGCGACGCGGCCGAGAAGGCGAAGATCGAGCTCTCCTCGACCATGGAATCCCAGATCAACCTCCCGTTCCTCACGGCGACCAACGAAGGCCCGAAGCACCTCGCGCTCCCGTTGACCCGGGCGAAGCTCGAGGAGCTCGTCCGACCGATCGTGGACCGATGCCGGGCCCCGGTCGAGCAGGCCATCAAGGACGCGAAGATCACTCGGGACCAGATCAGCCGGGTCGTCCTGGTCGGCGGTCCGACCCGGATGCCGATCGTGCAGAAGTTCCTCGAACAGACCATCGGCCGTCCGATCGAGCACGGCGTCGACCCGATGGAGTGCGTCGCGATGGGCGCGGCCGTCCAGGGCGGCGTGCTCGCCGGGGAGGTCAAGGACGTGGTGTTGCTCGACGTGACGCCGCTCTCGCTCGGGCTCGAGACCCTGGGCGGGGTCTCTACCCATCTCATCGAGCGCAACACCACGATCCCGACCCGGAAGAGCCAGATCTTCACCACGGCCGCGGACAGCCAGTCGACGGTCGAGATCAAGGTCTATCAGGGCGAGCGCCCGATCGCGGCGGACAACGTCCCGCTCGGAAGCTTCCTCCTGAACGGCATCCCTCCCGCGCCCCGGGGCGTCCCCCAGATCGAGGTTTCGTTCGACATCGATGCCAACGGGATCCTCAGCGTCTCCGCGAAGGACCTCGCTACGGGCCGCAAGCAGGGGATCACGATCAGCGCGTCGAACAAGCTCTCGAAGGACGAGGTTGCCAAGATGGTCCATCAGGCGGAGGAGTTCGCCGAGAAGGACCGGGAACGGGCCGAGGTCATCCAAGCGCGCAACACCGCCGAGTCCCTCGCGTACGAGGCCGAGCGGGTCCTCACCGATGCGAAGGAGAAGCTCTCCGGCAGCGAGGCCGACTCCATCCGGGAGAAGGTGAAGGCGCTCCGGGAGCTCATCGAGAAGAAGGACGTGACGGTCCAGGAGATCCGGGACCGCACGGACGAGTTGACGAGGGCGTTGCACGCGGTGGCCCAGAAGCTCTACCAGTCATCCTCGACCCCGCCGCCCGGTGCGGGCGGCGCCGAGGCTCCGCCCGGTGCAGGGCCCACGGACACGCCGCCGCCTTCGGGCGGGACGGGACCCGTCGACGCGGACTTCAAGGTCGTCGATTCCGACAACAACGGGGAGAAGAACCCCCCGTAGGGGTTCTCTCCGTCACCCGGCAGGGAACGGCCGAGGCCACTCGCGGCCCTTCGGCGGCCCGACATATTCGACTTCCGGCCGGATGAGCCGGTTGTCGGCGGCCTGCTCGAGCGCGTGCGCGGTCCAGCCGACCGTGCGGGCCACCGCGAAGGTCGGGGTGAACAGCTCGCGGGGGAGCCCGACGGCCTCGAGGACGACCGCGCCGTAGAAGTCGACGTTGGTGAACAGCCGCGCCTCCGGTCGCGCCCGCCGCAGGGCGGCGAGTCCGGCCCGCTCGACCGCCTCGGCCAGCTCGAACCGGGCCGGGTCGGCGACCGAACGCGCGATCCCCTGAAGGACCCCACTCCTCGGGTCGTCGGTCTTGTACGCCCGATGCCCGAACCCGAACAGGAGTTCCCGCCGAGCGAGGCGTTCGGCGACCCAGGCCTCCGCGCGGTCGGGAGTTCCGACCGCGTCCAGCATGTCGGACACCCGGCTCGGCGCGCCCCCGTGGAGCGGGCCCTTGAGCGCGGCCAGGGCCGCGGTGGCCGCGCTGATGAGGTCCGACTGGGTCGATATGGTCACGCGCAGCGCGAACGTCGAGGCGCTCATCCCGTGGTCCGCGAGCAGGCACAGGTATCCCTCGAGCGCTCGGACCCGTTCGGGCGGCGGTTCCGTGCCGGTGAGCATCCTCAGGTAGTTCGCCGCGTGGGAGAGCTCCGGGTCCGAGGCCACGGGGTTCTCGCCCCGGGACCGACGCACGAACCGAGCCAGGAGCACCGGAGTCTGGGCGATGAGCCGGAAACCGTCCCCGAGGCTCGGTGGGTAGTCGAAGGTCCCGTCTCCGAGCGACGAAAGGATCGTGCGCAGCGCCTCGAGCGGGGGCAGTTCCGCCGGCAGCGCGTCGACGACCCGTACCGCGCCCGCGGGAGGCGTGCGGGCCGCCTTCAACGCAAGGACGACCTCGGGCGACGGGTCGGAGGTGGGAGGGTCCCCGTAGAGGAGCAGATGGACGACCGATTCGTAGGGGATGCCGGGGACGAGCTCGCGCACATCGAACCCGCGGTAGGTGAGGTCGCCGGTCGTCCCGCCCACCCACGAGACCCGGGACTTCCCCACGACCACGTCGTCCAATCCCTTCGAAGCCAGGGGCGGCGGCACGGCTGGCGGAACCCGACGGCTCAGATATTATCGTTCGCCCTGCCCGGAAAACGCTAAAGGCCACGCCCCGGTCGTGCTCGCGATGGCCGACGGCCCAACGTACGTCGTGGAACGCCTCCTTCAGCAGCGGGTGACGCTCGAGCTGAAGGACTCTCGGACGCTCACGGGGAAGCTCCTCGGCGTGGACGAGCACATGAACGTTGTCCTCGACGACGCGGAAGAGCGTACGTCCGAGGTGACCCGACATTTGGGCCGAGTCGTCCTGCGTGGGTCGAACGTCGTCACCCTGAACGCCCCGCAAGGCGCGGCAGGGAAGCCGTCCTGATGGGCCCCTCCGCCGGCGCCCGCTTCGAGGACGGCCGCCCCCGCCCGAAGGGCGAGGCGCTCGCGGTCCTCAAGCTGCTCGCGATCGCGGGCGGCGACCACACCGCGGTCGTGCTCACCTCGCGCGAGGTCGGCGAACGGATCGGGGTCAGCCAGCAGGCTGCCGACCGATACCTGCTCGCCCTCGAGGCGAAGGGGCTGCTCACCCGTTCCCTCGCCCAGCGACGCCAGCGCCTCCTGCTGACCCCGGCCGGGATGCAGCTGCTGCGGACCGAGTATCATGGCTATCGCCGGATCTTCGAAGGTCCGGCCAAGATCTCGCTCTCGGGGAAGGTCGCATCGGGCTTGGGGGAGGGGAGGTACTACCTCAGCCAGCCGGGGTACGTCATCCAGTTCACCGAGAGGCTTGGATACTCGCCGTATCCCGGAACGCTCAACGTGCGGGTGGGGCCCGAAGCCCTCCGCCGGGCCTCCCTCGTCTCCGAGTGGACCGGCGTGCCCATCGACGGGTTCCACGCGAGCGGACGGACGTTCGGCGGGGCGACGTGCTTTCCCGCCCGAATGAACGGCCATCCCTGCCACCTCATCCATCCCGACCGCAGTCACTACAAGGACGTCATCGAGTTCATCGCCCGCGATTGTCTCCGGGAAGCGCTGCACGTCAAGGACAACGACCTCGTCCAGGTCGCCATCGAGGAATCGTGACGCCGGAATCCATCGGTCGGTCGGTCGCCCGGGGCCGCCGGCCCGACCCTGCCCCTTCGGGGGAGGCGCGGCGGTACGTCAACCAGTGGGTCGAGGACGAGGCGATCGGGCCCGAGCGGGTCCGCGCGTTCGTCCTGATCCTGAAGACCCGGGGATGCTACTGGGCCGACGTTAAGGGCTGCTCGATGTGCGGCTACTCGAAGGACACGCTCGGACGCTCCGCGACTCCCGGTGAACTGGCCGAGCAGCTCGCCCGCGCCCTCTCCCGATACCATGACGAGCCGTACGTGAAGGTCTACACCTCGGGAAGCTTCCTCGACGACCGGGAGGTTGACCCGGCCAGCCGAGCCGCCATCGTGGCCGCGTTCTCGGGCCGGGCGCGGCGGTTCCTCTTCGAGACGTTGCCCGAGTTCGTCCAGCCCGAAACGATCGGCCCGCTGAAGGACGCGTTCGCGGGCGAGCTCGAGGGCGCGCTCGGCCTCGAGTCGACCGACCCGACCGTCCTCGCCCGGTTCGTCAACAAAGGGTCGTCCCCGTCGGAGTACCTCGCGGCGGCCGACCGCCTCTCCGCGCTCGGTGCCCGCACGAAGGCCTACCTTCTCCTGAAGCCGCCGTACCTCATGGAGTCGGAGGCCGTCGCGGACGTCGTGCGTTCGGTCCGGGAGGCCGCTCCGCATTTCAATACGGTCTCGGTCAACCCAGTGCATATCCAGAACGGAACCGTGGTCGAGTGGCTGTACCACCGGGGGCGGTACCGACCCCCGTGGCTGTGGTCGCTCGTAGACGCCCTGCGAGAAGGGGCCGCGGTCCGCGGCGCCGCTACGCGTCTCGTCTCCTTCCCGACCGCGGGAGGGCTCGCGCGGGGTCCGCACAACTGCGGCAACTGCGACGCCCGGGTCCTCGCCACGGTCCAGGAGGCGTCGCTCGCCCAGGAGTTCGGCCCGCTCGACGGCCTCGACTGCGAGTGCCGGGCGCCGTGGCGGGCGTCGCTCGACTACGCTCCGCTCGGGGTGGAAGCGTGACCAGCCTCGTCCCTCGGGTACCGGCGCACGCGGTCGACACCATCGGCCAGTTCCTGAGGGCCCACGCGCTCGGGAGCGGCGCGGACGGTGTCGTGGTCGGACTTTCCGGCGGGATCGATAGCGCGCTCGTGGCGCGGATCGCCCGCGACGCGCTCGGCGCTGACCACGTCCTCGGGGTGCTCCTGCCCGACGCCCCGTTCCCGGACCCGCTCCGGGAAGAGACCGAAGCGTACGCGCGCGAGTTGGGGATCGGGTCCCGGACGATCGGGATCGAGCCGGTCGAGAGGGCGTACCGGACGCTGCTTCCCGAGCTCACCGACCCGGTCTCTCTCGGCAACGTGAAGGCCCGGATTCGGATGACCGTTCTCTACGCCATCGCGCGCGAGCGGCATCTCCTCGTCGCGGGCACAGGGAACAAGTCCGAGCTCCTGCTCGGGTACTTCACCAAGTACGGGGACGGGGGCGTCGACCTGCTCCCCATCGGGGACCTCTACAAGACGGACGTGCGGGCGGTCGCGCAGGAGCTCGCTCTGCCCGCCGCCATCCGGGAGCGACCCCCGACGGCGGGGCTGTGGGAAGGGCAGACCGACGAGGATGAGCTCGGGATCTCCTACGCGGACGTGGACCAGATCCTCTACGGCCTCGAGCAGCTGCGCACCGAGGAGGAGATCGCCACCATCACCGGGTTTTCCCTCGAACGCGTACGCTCGGTCGCGGAGCGGGTCATCGAATTCCGCCACAAGCGACGGATGCCCCCGGTCCCCAAGGTGCGGCTGCGGACCATCGGGATCGACTGGCGGGAATGACGGTGGAAGTCCGCGCCGGCCGCCCGCCCTGCTCCGGCGTAACGTTTTACCCGCCCACGGCTCGGGACGCTATCCCCTGAACACCGTATCCCATGGACCGAGCGACCTACCAGCGCCTCTACGAGGCTCTTGCCACTTACGAGGACGTCCATCGGGTCGCGCACAGCGAGCATTGGAACGAAGAGCTCCTCTTCGTCATCCACACGCACCGCGTCACGCGCGACGCGACCCGCCGTTTCTACGTCGTCAAGCGCCAGCTCCCTCGGCTCGTTTCCCAGTGGAAGCACGGACGTTCGATCCTCGACATCGCAACAGAGTGGAAGTTCCCCCCGGTCCTGATGGGCCAGCAGATGCTCGGAGAGCTTGGGATCCCCCGGAAGAAGGTCTGGGGCGCGTTCCTGCACCCCGAGACGGCCCCCGACGCCCGCCTCCGAAAGGAGATCGAGGAGCTCCTTGCGGCGGACATGATCTACTCCCCGCACGGCATGGAGCTCCAGCGGGAGCGCGGCCGAAAGGGCGAGGAGCGCCTCCAGACCTGGCTCGAGAAGCACGGGATCGGCTTCCGGACCGAGAAGGAGCTCCGCGGCAAGTACGCGAAGACGCCGGACGCCTTGCTCGATGAGCCGATCATCTTCTACGGGCAGAAGCTCACGTGGATCGAGTCGAAGGCGAACTTCGGGGACGACGTCGAGCTTCGGAAGAACCTACGCCGCCAGCTCGCGCCGTACACCCAGATCTTCGGCGAGGGCGCGGTCGTCTACTGGTACGGGTACGTCGACGGGGCCGAATCGCCCCCCGGGATCCTGCTCTGGGACGGGGAGACGTTCGAGGCGATCACACCGGTCGTACCGCCGCGCTCCGAGCGACCTCACGTTGCGCACCCGTCGCGAGATCACGCTCGACCAGGACATCCGGCGCCACCTCACGGAGCCCCAGGATCAGGGCACGACGGCTCCGGCGGCGCGCCGCCTCCTTGAGCTGGCGCGAGAGGTTCCGGGACAGCAGGTCGCAGTCCGCGCTCAGCCCGGCGCGTCGCAGCTCTTGGACGAGCGCGATCGCGTCGGCGTGCCGAGCCGGGTCGGCGACGGCCACGAAGGTGTCGAGCGGCGGTTCTCCTTCGGGCCACCGCCCGGCGTCCTTGAGCAGGATCTCGAGGGTCTGGTCGCCGAGGGCCATCCCCGCGGCGGGCGTCGGAGGGCCCCCGAACAGCTCGATCAGGTGGTCGTACCGACCGCCCCCGAAGATCGAACGGGAGTCGCCCTTCTTCGCGTATCCCTCGAAGACGCTGGACGTGTAGTAGGCGAGGCCCCGTACGACCGTTGGGTCGAAGACGACCCGGTCGGAAAGCCCGGACCGGTCGAGCAACCCGAACAGCTTGCGGACCCGCTCGACCCCTTCCTTCGCGGGAGCGTCGAACCCGTCGCGCGAGAGCTCGGCCAGGAACGGCTCCAGGCTCGCGGGAGGAACCCCGGTGCCAACGCTGTCGAAGAACGAGCGCAGCGACTCGGCCCGGTCGGGCGGGACGCCGGCGGCGGCGAGTTCGCTCTCGAACTCCGCGTCCGGGATCTTCCGGAACTGGTCGACCGCGCGGAAGAACGGTCCCGTCTCGCGAGCCCCCGCCCTTCGGCCGAGGCCATCGGCGATCGCGCGGTCGCTCAGCCGGAAGGCGTACAGGTCCTGGGCTCCGACCTCGTCGAGGAGGAGCGCGGTCGTCGCCAGGATGTCCGCCTCGGCCTCGACCCCGGGAACCCCGAGGATGTCGAGGTTGAACTGGACGAACTCCCGGGTCCTCCCGGCCTGGGGCTCCTCGTAGCGCCATTGCTTCGACACGGTGAACCATTTCACCGGGAGCGGCTCCGACTTCGCCCGGGCGGCGAAGACGCGGGCCAGGGAGGGGGTCGTCTCCGGGGCGAGGGCGACCGGGCGGTCCCCCTTGTCATGGAACATCCAGGCCTGAGCCGCGATCCCCTCGCCGCTCTTCGTCTGGTACAGCTCGAAGCTCTCGACACAGGGGGTCTCGAGCTCGCTAAAGCCCCCCCGGCGCGCCGCGGAGCGCATCCGGCGGCGGATCTCGGAACGAGCGCCCCCCTCGGGAGGGGGATAGTCCCGGAACCCTCGCAACGCCTCGGTCGGCACGACCCGTCGACCCCGGGCCGCCTAATTATCTATGCGGACGGCGCGTCCGAACGGGTCCCGGACGCGAGGACCCCGGCCCCGACCTCCGCGGACCCGAGCGGCAGGAGCTGGTCGGCGAACGCTTTCAGTCGGTGGTATGCCGTCAGCATCCCCACGAAGTTGCGCTGGCGGAGCTCGGTGGCCACTTCCCGTAGGTCGGTGACGGCGGGCGCGATGTCGCCCCCGCCGCTGCGCGCGTCGTTCATCCGGTCCCGGATCCGACGCAGCTCCTCGAAGAACCGGGGTTCGAGCACCGTCCAGAGCGCGACCGCAGCGCGCGCGAGTAGCTTCTCGGCGTCGGAGCGCTGACCTTTCGAAAGGGACTTTCTCCCCTCCTCGAGGGGACCCTGGGCGGGAGCGGGGTCTCCGCCGAGCTCTCGGATGGTCTGGACGAGCAGGTCGCATTCGGTGAGGAGGATCCGTCCGACCTCCCACTCCTCCTCGACCCGGAGGAGCTCGTCCCGGACGTGGCTCAACCGGCGCAACGCGCCCGCGAGGTCGCCGAGGCGGATCGACTCGCGGATGGCGTCGAGCTCGACGTCCGCGCTCGGGGTGGGGACGAGCTGGGAGATCTCGTTCCGCTGAGCGAGGGTCGCCTCGAACTCCTCGGAGAGAGAGGAGACGAGGTGTACGAACATCTCCCGGGCGAGGACCTCGAGCGAGCTCCCGTCGCCCGACAGGGACGCAGCGCTCGAGCGGGCCTCGAAGTCAGTGAAATCGACCCCGAGCCGCCGACCGAGCGCGAAGTACTCCTGCACGCGCCGCCGGAGCTCCGCGTCGCTCTTGGCCTCCGGCAGCTTCGGTAGGTCCTTCAGCGGGGCGATCGGCTTCGCCTCCGGTTTCCGGGCGCTCGGCGGAGGAGCCGAGGCGGCCGACCGGCTCGGTCGGCTCAGGAGTCCTTGCGAGGAGCTTCCGGCAGGGACCACCGGCTTCACGAGGTCGATGGTCGCGAGCAGTTCGCCGATCGTGCGGACGTAGGTGGGGTCCCGGTCGGAGGAGGCACCGGCGGCCTCCCGGACGGCGTCGAAGAGCATCACCGAAAGGTGGCATTTCGGGCACTGGGGCGCCTCGGGGGCGACCTCCCATCCGCACGCCGGACACGCGGGCATGGGGGTTCGTCAGCTCCTCGCGGGATGACCCGACGAGCCGGGTTGGACTGAGGGACCCCGGACGTGAAGGCGGTAGGAGGGGTCGGCCCGCATCGCCCGAAGCCGGCGGACCCGCTCGTCGGTGGGCGGGTGGGTCGAGAAGATCGCCGCGAAGGAGGCACCGCGGAACGGGTTCACGATGAAGAGGCTCGACTGCGCGGGCGACCCGACGTTCATCGGGTGTCGGACGTTCGCCACCTCGAGCTTCTGGAGCGCGCTCGCGAGGGCTTCCGGGTCCCCGAGGGTGCGGGCGCCGACCTCGTCGGCCCGGAACTCGCGCGACCGCGAGATCGCGAGCTGGATGAGCAACGCGGCGATGGGCGCGGTGATGAGCGCCAGGACGAGGACGATCGGGTTGACGCCGCTGCGATTGTTGGACCCCCCGAAGAACATCGAGAAGAACGCGATCTGCGCGGCGTAGGAGATCGCCCCCGCCACGGTCGCCGCGAAGGTCATCAGGAGGACGTCCCGGTCCCGGATATGGGCGAGCTCGTGGGCGAGCACGCCCTTGAGCTCCCGGTCGTCGAGCATCCGCAGGATCCCCTCGGTCGCGGCGACGATCGCGTGCCGCTCGTCCCGTCCGGTGGCGAAGGCGTTCGGGGTCTGCGTCGGCACGATCGCGATCCGCGGGGCGACGAGGCCGAACGAGGGAGCGAGCTCGTCCACGACCTTCGCCAGGCGGGGAGCCTCGGCCGGGCACACCACCTTCGCCTTGGTCGACCAGAGGACGATCCGGTCGCAGAAGAAGTATGAAACCAGGTTCAGAACGAAGGCGAGCGAGAGCGCGATGACGAGCCCTGCGAGCCACGATTGGAAGACGAACTCGCCCACCAAGCCGCCGATCACCACGAAGAGCGCGATGATGACGGCGAAGAGGAGTGCCGTTCGGACGCGCGCGCCCATCGGAGCGGACCTACCCTGAATACCCGGGCCCGGTTCAAAAGCTCTCGGTCCGGAGGGAAGAACCACTCACGGTTCGGGGCCGAGCGGGGCGAGGTGGCGACGCGCCGACGGAGTGGGATGGTACTCCCCCAGTCGGATCGGAGCGGGAGCTCGCGTTCGCCGGGCCGCCTCGGGCGGGAACCGCCGTCGGCATCGAGGACACCGGAACCCTCGAGCGGTTCCTAGGGACCCGGTGGCGCGGCGGCAGTCCGGGCACGTGGGCGGGGAGCCCTCCGTCCATCGGGGCACCAGGGAGATCACGCGGAGGCCTTCCATCTTCAGGACCGGGCTCGCGCCCCGGCTCCCCCACACTTCCACCTGGTCCCCGGGGATGAGGTGGCGGACGATGCGCGGCAACGTCTTCGTCGGCTCGAAGGCGATCGTTTCGAGAACGGTCCCCTCCGCGTCCTCGAGGCGGACCCGCACGTGACCCCCTCGCAAGGTGTGAGGGAGCGCCATCACCTGGGCCGACACTCGCCCGGACCCGTACGCTTCCACCTCTCGGGCGAGCCGGGGTACGAGGTGGTCGCCGGTCGCTTGGTTCGTTCGGAACAGTACCCACCGGTCGACCGGTTCGGAGCGAACGTCGCCGAGGGCCCGGAGAGGGGACGAGGGACGCGTTCCCCGAAGGCCGAAGAGGATCGGGCAGGGAGTGTGGGGCGTGATCAACAGGCGGCGGGTCCGCGGGTCCAGGCAGAGGAACAGCTCCGGATGGCGCCGGGCCGTCGTTCGGACCGACTCCACGTCGACCCGCCGGCGGGCCCCTTCGCGCTCGACGGGCCGATAGGCGATGAGCTCCCAGGTAGCCCTTTGACCGGGCCAGGCGATCGCCGCACTGGCTCCGACGAGCCCTCGCCCGTCCCCCTCCGCGCGAACCACGGCGCCGACGGACTCCAGGTACCGCCGAGTCTCCTCGATCGGGACGATCTCCCGTACTGCCCGGTAGTAGAGACGGGCGGGGAGCCGCCGTCGCACGGCGACCAGGGCGGGGTCGGTCCGGGGCTCTCCCAATCGGGACCTCGCGAGCACCCGCTCCCAGGCCCGCTCGAGGAACTGGTCCTCGCGGGAACGGGGGAGGGGTCCTCCTGCGGGGAAGCTCCAGAGCGGCCGCCCTTCGGCCTCGCCCAGCCGCCGTCGCCGGCCGCGGCCCCGGCCGAAGCGGGCCGCGAGCGCGGCGTTCCCGCGCGTCTTCCACGGGATGTTCGGGTTGAGGCGGACGAGTCGGGGCTCCCCGATCAGGTCGACCTCCTCGTCCCGGGCGAGGGTCAGCAGCTCCGTGAGGACCCAGGTCGTGCACCCGCCCCGGGGGCTGTCCGTGTCGTCGATTCCGACCCAGATGGCCCTCACCTCGCCGTGGTGAATGGCGCCGGGGGCGAACGGACCCGGCCGCCTACGAAAGCCCCGCGAGGAGCTTCTGGTAGGCCGCCCGATTCGTCTCGAGCCCGATGTCCGTGCGGACCGGACCCGGTCCGTCGCCGACCAGCTTGACCTCGAGTCCGTCCCGGCCGGCGACCTTCGGTCGGTGCATCACGCCGATCGGGATGCGGCCGGATTCGGTCGTCTCGAGACAGAGGCGGAACATCGCCTTCCGGTCGGTGGGGTCGTAGCCTTCCAGGGTCGAGACGTCGAGCACCTTCTCGCGCCAGAGCTTGTACATGTCGTTGTACGTCACGCACGGGGAGAGGTCCTCGACGAACGCGAACCCGCGGCCCTCGCGGTTGAACTTGAGCGCCTCGGTGAGGATCGCCGTCATCCCCTTCGGGTCCCCGGAGAACGCGCGCGCGATGAAGTTCGGCGCGGGTATCGAGAGCGCCGTGAGGATCGACATGAACGGCGGCTCGACATTCCCCTCGAAGCCGATCTCGCTCGTCGGGGATGCCTGACCTTTGGTCAGCCCGTACGTTTCGTTGTTCATCACGATGTAGAGGATCGAGACGTTCTTCTTGAACGCGTGGATGAAATGCCCCATCCCGATGGCGTAGCCGTCGCCATCGCCGCCCGCCGCGACGACCGTCAGGGACGGGTTCGCGAGCTTCACTCCGACCGCTTGGGCGAGAAGGCGACCGTGCAGCGCGTGGAGCCCGTTGACCTCCATGAAATTGTGGATCGACCCCGAGCAGCCGATGCCGCCGACGAGCACGAACTCGTGGGTCGGAATGCTCAGTCCGGCCGCGGCCCGCTTGACCGCCGCGAGCACGCCGAAGTCGCCGCAGCCTGGGCACCAGATCGGTTGGACGGGCTTGTAGTTCTGGACCATCCTACGCCACCCCCTTGACCTCGGCGACGATCTGCGGCGCCCGGAACGTCAACCCGTCGTACTTGAGGATCGAGCGGAGCTTCGCGTGATGCCAGGGCATCGTCTCACGTAGGAGACGGGCCAACTGACCCGTGTAGTTGTGCTCGACCACGTACGCCACGTCGACCTCCTTCAGGAACGGGTCGATCTCGTGCACCGGGACGGGGAACACGGTACGGGCCTGCAGGTACCGGGTCGCGACGCCCCGATGCTCGAGCAGCCGCTGCGCTTCGAGAATCGGACCGGAAGTGCTACCGAAGCCGATGAGGCCGATCTTCGCGGTGGGTGGGCCGAAGAGGCGGCACGGGGGGAGCTCCGAGCGCGCGTGCACCAGCTTCTCCATCCGCTTCTTCATCATCTTGAGCCGGTTCGCCGGGTTGACGGAGACGTGCCCCCACTCGTCGTGCTCGTTGCCCGTCACCTCGGCCCAGATGCCCGGAGTTCCGGGCGCGGTGTAGGGGCTGACGCCGTCCGATGCAAACTCGTAGACCTTGTACTGCGCGAGCTTGGCGGCGGTCTCGGGAGTGAGGCGCTTTCCGCGGTCGACACGGACCTTGGAGAGGTCGAACCGAGGGCTCGTCGCGGTGTTCTGGGAGAGCGCCTGGTCGAGGAGGAGGATCACCGGCAGACGCCAGCGTTCGGCGAGGTTGAGCGCCTCAATGGTGAGGTCGAAACAGTCGACGGGGTCCGCGGGCGCGAGGATGAACCGGGGGTACTCGCCGTGGCCGAGGTTGGCGAGGTGCGATAGGTCGGATTGTTCGTGGCGCGTCGGCTGGCCGGTCGACGGGCCGACCCGTTGGCAGTCCGCGATCACCAGCGGGATCTCCGCGGTGCCGGCGTGGGAAATCCCTTCGCTCATCAGCGCCAGGCCCGGACCGCTCGTGGACGTCATCACGCGGGCGCCCGCGTACGACGCTCCGATGAGCATGTTGATGGCGGCCAGCTCGTCCTCCGCCTGACGCACCACGCCACCGAACGCCGGGAGGTAGCGTTGAACGTTCTCCAGAATCTCCGTCGCTGGAGTAATCGGGTACCCGGCGAAGAATCGCCCCCCACCGACGATGAACCCGAGCGCCGCGGCCTGGTTCCCCGTGGTGAGGATCAGATTGTGGGCGTCACCGCTCGCGACCGAGAAGCGGTTTTCGACCCCCGGCATCGCGAGGGCGGCTTTCCGCCCGATTTCGAGCGCCTTCAGGTTCTTGTCGAGCGCCTCTCCTCCCCGTCGCTTGAACCGCTCCTCGATGACGGCGCGAGTCTGCGCGGGGTCGAAGCCGAAGAGGACCGAGAGGGCGCCGTACGCCGCGGTGTTCTTGAAGATCGGTTGGCCGAGAGACCCGCCGACCAGGGTCGCGAACGGGAACCCGGCGGAGTGCGGCTCCGCGATGTGGAACGTGGTGGAATCGTAGATGACGAACCCGTGCGCGGCGAGCTCGGCCTTCCCCATCTCGACCGCTTCGTTGTCGAAGGCGACCAGCACATCGACATGCGCCTTCACCGCGGCGATCGGGTCCTGGCTCGCGCGGACCGACGCGTCCGCGTGGCCCCCTCGGATCCGCGAGAGCACGTTCCGCGAGGTGTAGACGTAGAGCCCTCGCTTCCGGAAATAGCGACCGAGCAGGTCGGAGACGGTCAGCGTGCCGTCACCTCCCTGCCCTCCGATCATGACGCTGACATCGTTGAGTTCGAGGGGCGGCCGGGGAGAAACGGGACCGGACTGTTCGGGCAGAGGAGCGATTTGGGCGGCCGCGGGGGACATTGAATCTCCGTGAACCGGTCGTTGCCGACCTGTTCTCGGTGTTTCAGGTGTGGTGGCTATTTAAGTAATCAGTCAACAAGATTCCGACATCGACCGTACCAACGAGCCGGAGGAGGGCCCAATCCCATTCGGCTCCGGACCCGGGCTGGTCGCCCGGTCCTGGCCTCGTCGATTCGGGCGGACCTGCGGTCGCGCGCGAGCCGTTGGTCCGGTCCGGCCGAGCCGGCCCGGGCGACCTCCGGCAGCGCTGGAGAAAGCCCGGTCCGGGACGGCTCCGGACCCCCACCGAGGGACCCCGGTCTTCCCGGATGCTCCTCACGCCCCGAGTCGCCCGCAGGGAGCTCGCGGAGCTCGGACGATTCCCTACTGACGGAATTCTTTGAGTAGGCTATTTATACACCCCCTCGGTCTCGCGCGCCGCCGGCAAGGGGCGCCGGCCTCGTATGGAATCGACGAACTCCGGGTGGTGGCGCCGTCACGGTTGGACGGTGGTCATCCTTCTTTCCGCTTTCGGGACCGCGTTCGCGATCCGTTCGATCTGGGCCTACCCCGTCGTCTCCCAGTGGGGGCCCCTCTTCACCTACGCCGGGGGGTCGGACTCGGTACTACCACTCGCGGGTGATGACCTACATCATCCAGAACCACACGAACCTGGTCTACGACCCCCTCTTGAACTTCCCGACCGGCGGGATCAACCCTCGAGAGCCGCTGTTCGACTGGATGAACGCAGTCCTCGGGATCGTCTTCGCCCCGTTCTTCGGAGGGAACGCGGTCACGGCCGGCGCTTGGTTCCTCGACCTTCAGGCCCCGCTTTGGGCCGCGCTCGGCGTGTTCCCGGTCTACCTCATCGGCCGCGAGGTCGCCGGCCGACGCACCGGACTCATCGCGGCGATGATCTTCCCGTTCCTGAGCGCGAACATCGACTCGTCGATCTTCGGCTACGCGAACTACCTCTCGTTCTACACGTTCATGGTACTCGTCGTCGTGTACTCGTACATCCGTACCGTGAAGGCGGTGGGGAGCCGACGATGGGTGGAGAGCTACCGCCACCCTCGGCAGTACCTCCCCGCGCTCCGAGCGTTCGCCCGGGGCGAACGGACCGCCGTGAAATGGGCGGTGTTCACCGGGGTCTCCCTCGGCGCGCTCGCGCTCACCTGGCAGGGGTACACCTACGGGGTGGTGATCATCGCGATCTCGCTCGTCGTCGCGATGGTCATCGAGCGGATCCGTCGTGTCGATTCGTTCGGCCTCTACGTGTCGACCGCCATCGTGGGGGTCGTCGGTTTCCCCATGGCGATGCCCTATTACATCGTCCAGCGCCAGTTCACGACGTGGTTCGACCTTCCGCTGTTGCTCTTCTTCGGCGCGCTCGCACTCCTCTTGCCGTTCTTGCTCATGCGGGACATCCCCTGGGTCTTCTCGATCCCGTTCCTCGCAGCGATCGTCGCCGCCGGGGTAGGCCTCCTGGCATTCGCGGACACGACCGCCTTCACCAACCTCATCACAGGGCAGGGGTACTTCGTCAAGAACCTGATCTACTCGACCGTCGCCGAAGCGCAAGCGCCGTCGATCGACCAGCTGGTCATCGGCTACGGGGTCGTGACGTTCTTCCTCGCGTTCGTGGGGTTCGCCATCTTCGTCTACCTCCTCGTAAAGGGCCGATTCAAGCGCCATCACATCGTCTTCCTCGTGTTCGCAGTCCTTTCCATCTACCTCCCCATCTCGGCGGCGAAGTTCTTCCTCATCGGCTCGCCGATCTTCGCGCTCCTGCCCGCCGAGGCGATCCGGCGAGTGCTCGACATCGCGGGGTACGGTAACCTCCGACGCACCACGGCATCTCTCGCGGACCGCCGGAGCCAGTTCTCGGCGTTCCGGAAGGCCTTCAAGGCGCGGCACGTGCTGGTCATGGCCCTCGTGCTGATGATCATCCTACCCAACGTCTGGGTGGCGATCGACGCGGGCATTCCCGGGAACACGAAGTCGACGTACGCGACCCAGGTCGGGGCCTCGATCCCCTCCTGGCTCCAGCTCAATTCTTCGAACCCCTCGAGCTACTACTTCGGAGCCGCGGGGACCACGCTCGACACGCCGAACGAGTACGATAGCGCCGGGTACGCGTGGCTCGCGCAGCAGGACACCAACTTACCAGCTCCCCAGCGTCCGGCCTTCGTCAGCTGGTGGGATTACGGGTTCCAGGCGATCGCCCAGGGCGATCACCCCAGCGTCGCGGACAACTTCCAGCACGGGATCGACCCGGCGGGCCAGTTCCTCCTTTCCCAGAACGAATCCCAGGCGATCGCGGTGCTCACGACGACCCTTCTGCAGGCCGAGCAGCGCTCCACCGGGGTCCCCGACCTTCCCGCGGCCCTCAACCAGATCCTGGTGGCGGACGGTCTCAATGTCAACGAGCTCCACAACCTGCTCGTCAACACTTCCTCGGACTACGCGCTCGTGGTCGCTCACCCCGAGAGGTACCTTCCGGTCAACCCGAGCACCCTCACCGATGACAACGCGATGTACCTCGCGATGACCTACTTCCTCGCCTCGTCCCTCCCCCTGAGCGGGGTCGCGAAGGTCTACAATGACGTGCAGTCGTACACGGGCTGGTCGATCCGCTACGCGATGGCCGACTCCCGGCTCTTCCCGTTCAGCGGCACGGACACGGGTATCTTCTACGCTCCGGCCGACCTGACGGGACGTGTCATCGATTCGGCGGGGATGCCCGAGACGTTCTTCAACCTCAGTATTCTCGGCTCGGACGGGAACTACTACCCGTACGGCCACCTCCCCTCAGGGGTCACCGCGACCGGTTCACCGATCGTGAACTATTACGCCCCGTTCTACGACTCGATGATCTACCGGATCTACATCGGGTACAACGGCACGGACATCGGACAGAGCGCTGGGATCCCGGGCCTGACGATGAACTCGACCATCGAGCCCGGCTGGATGCTCCAGCATTTCGAGATCGTCTACAAGACCGCCTACCTCTGCTCGCAACCCAACTACGGCGGTTCGTGCTCCGCGACCAATGAGCCCGCCGCGGTCGCCGACGCCAGCCACAGCAACGGCTCGGCCGACACTCGGCCGTACAGTTACTTCAGCGGCGGCGAGACGATGCTCGAGTACTACGCCGGGCAGCCGCTCCTTGGGGACGTCCAACTCCCGGACGGCTCGCCCGTGGGCGGGGCGCGGGTCACGGTCTACGATGGTTGGGGGATCCCCCACCAGACCGCGGTGACCGCACCCGACGGGTCGTTCTCCCTCATCCTTCCGCCGGGCAACGACACCGTGAACGTCACGTTGGGCCCGGTTCAGGGTCTTTCCCAGGCCGGTAGCGTTCTCCTGAAATCGATGACCCTCGACGTGCCCAGCGCGACCGGGTTCAGCTTCCATGCGCCGACGCTGGTCCAGACGATCACCGTCGGCTCGGGTTCGGTCCAGGGCTTCGTCTACTGGCAGAACGGGAACACCACCAGCTACACTCCGCCGGGAGACACGCTGATCCCGGGGGCCCAGGTGGTCCTCTGGGGCCCCAACCTGACCCGGTACGTCGCGACGACCGATGCGAGCGGCTCGTTCGACCTCACGAACGTGGCCCCGGGCCTCTACCACTATGACGTTCTCTACGCCGGGCAGAACTATAGCCAAACCTCGGTCACGGTCACCCCCGGGTCGGTCGCGAACGCGACCGCGGGCGTTCGACCGGCGACGGTGACCGGTTCGGTGACCGACGCACTGGGACACGCGGTGAGCGGCGCGACCGTCACACTGGGCGGCCCGAGCGGGGTCCTTTCGACCTCTACCACCAACACCTCCGGAGCGTTCCAGCTCGGGAGCGTCGGTCCGGGGAACTACACGGTCAACGCGTCGGTGGCGAACTCCAACCTGCGTTCCGCTGGGGTCCCGATCATGATCGCCTCGGGGACGACCAACCTGAGCGTGAACCTCACCGTGCGCCCGTCGGGCATCTCGACGTTCGTGCTCACCGCCAACGGCGTGCCCG
The DNA here is from genome assembly GCA_963735185.1 of uncultured Thermoplasmata archaeon. Classification (GTDB taxonomy): domain Archaea; phylum Thermoplasmatota; class Thermoplasmata; order Lutacidiplasmatales; family UBA184; genus Lutacidiplasma. The sequence continues at coordinate 232,958 of CAVTJV010000007.1, read as the reverse complement.
CCGCCGGCATCCCCGTGAGGTTCACGCCGATCGCGACGTACACCAACGCCTCGCTCTCCCCGCTCGCCTCGCTGGCGGCAGCTTCCGAGAACGCTACGGTCCTCGTCAGCTCGGACTCCGGCACGGTAACCGCGGTCCTCCCCGCCGGTGACTACTCGGTCTATGCGAGTGGACTGGTCGATGGACAAACGAACGTCGGCCTGGGCGCGACCTCGGTCGTGGCCGGGACCATCGCCCCCTCGGTACCGCTGGCGCTCGCCCCTGCCCTCCGTCTCTCGGGCAGCGTTTCGGCGGTCGGGCCGCAAGGTGGTTCGACCAAGACCGCGGTCATCGCCTACTCCTCCGGCGGCGACGAGCTCGTGGCCTGGGCGACGGGAGGCGCGTATGCCCTCTCTCTCCCCGCCGGGAGCTATACGCTCCTCGCACTCGAAGGACCCTCGAACGATGCCTCGTCGGTATCGGCGGGGCTCGTCGGGGTCTCGCTCTCCGCCCCCACGTCCCTCTCCATCTCTCCCGTCACCGCTCTCCGTGCGGAGTTCCAGGTTGGGGCTCCGTTGTCCGGAGGCGCCGTCTATCCGGCCGCGGGGGCCGCCGTCTCCGTGAGCGCCGGTTCGGGCGGTCCCGCGGTGCCGACGGTCGCGGACAGCAACGGGTCGGTCGCTCTCTACGTCCCGGCCACGCTCCCGCTATCGGCGGGTTCGTACTGTCTTCGGACCACCGCCTTTGGGTTCGTGTCGACCGTGACGTGCGACCTTTCCCCCAGCGGGCTCGCCGCCGTCAAACTGGTCCCGGCCTCGCTCGTACCGGTCTCCGTGACGCTGAGCGTGCTGGGGCTCCCGTCCGGGACCTCGGTGCAGGTCAACTTCACGGCCGAGAGCTCCACGGCGGTGAACGCCACCCTGTCGGGCGGACCGACCTTCTCGCTGTCGCTACCGCCGGGACAGTACGGTGTCGGGGCACGCGCGGTCATCGGGTCGGGGACGGTTGTCTACCTCCCCTCGGGCCCTCTCTCGACCACGATCCCGGTCGGCGCGACCCGCTCCGCGTTGACGCTGGTGGTCGTTCCGGAGGTGAACGCTACGGGAGTCCTTTCGCTCCCGTCCAATGTCCCGGCGGGGAGCGTCACGGTGTCCCTTTCGTCCCCAGTGTTCAACGTGAGCGTGAACGGCGCCGTGTTCGAGAGCGTCTTCCGCGCCGCTCCCGGAGCGTACTCCGCGTACGCCACGGCTACGGTGGCCGGGACCACCTACGCAAGCCTCTCCCGCGTTACCATCGCCCCCGATGGGGCCATCACCCCCTCGATCGTTCTCTCGGGCGCCGGTCCCATCCTCTCCGGCACGCTCGTGAACCCCTCGGGAGCGACCCTCCTCCTCAGCGGAACGGTGCATCTGGTCAATCGCGCCGGGGCTGCTGCGGTCGCGAACGCCGTCAACGGGACGTTCTCCCTCCCGGTGGGACCCAGCGCGACCTACGCCGTCTTCGTCAACGGGACGACCCACGTGGCGGGGGCGAACGGGAGCTACGTCCAATCGTGGAGCGCGGCGGCCGGGGCGTCCTGCTCGGTCGGCTCCGTGAACGCCTCCTGCAGCATTCCACTCGTCGGGGTTCCCGAGCCGGTCTGGCTCAACGGGACCCTCGTGGTTTCGGGGGTCCCGGGCACCGTTCCGGGCACCGTGCGATTGGTCGGTCCGTACCCCTCCACGAACGCCACGGTCCTGACGACCTCCACGGGAACGTTCTCGACCCCTCTCCTCCCGGGCGCCTACTCTTTGTACGCGACCGGGTCCGGGTCCGCCCAGACGTTGGCCGCCCTCACGAGCTTCCTGGCGCTCCCGTCCACGGCCGTTTCACCCCTCTCGATCGCCCTCACTCCCACCTGGGTCGACACGATCTCCTTCGCTCCTCCGAACGGTACCGTGAGCGGACTCGGCCCGGTCACGGTGACGGTCACGAACTCGCTCGGGACCCGGGCAGTCTACGCGGACCAAGCGTGGGGGTCTCCGCTCGCGCTCGCCCTGCCGATCGGGACGTACGTCGTTCGGGCCCAGTCTGCCGGGGCCCTCGGAGGCGTGACGACGAACGCTTCGGCCCAGGCGACCGTGACGATCCTGAACGGGAACGTGGGAACGGTTCTCTCGCTCGTGTACCCATCGGTGGTGAAGGTCACCGGGACGCTCGTCGGTCCCGCCTCGACCACCGTCACGGCCGGAGGAGTCGCCACATTCTCGTTCTCCGTTCGTAACTCGGGGAACGTCCCCGTTACGGTGCACCCCGTGGGAACCCCCTCGTATTGGACCTTCGAATTCAGCGTCGGGAACCTGACGCTGCTTCCGGGACCGTCCGGGTCGGTCGTCTCCGCGGAGGTCCGCGTCCTGGTGCCCGCGGGCACGCTGGTCGCGCATCCCACGGTCGCGATCGAGTTCGCGGCCGCGAACGGGACGGTCGTCGGTTCGGTCAGTCCGGCGCCGACCGTGAACGTCGTCGGGTACTACGGGGTCGCCGCCGGGCCCTCGGGCCTCCCGGTCCGCGTGGGCCTGTCGACCGCGGAGGTCCCGTTCTACGTCACCAACACGGGGAACGTCGCCGAGACCGTGGTGGCGACGATCTCGGACTCCGCCCGGCTCGAGGGCCTCGGCTGGTCCAGCAACGTGTCGTCGGGCGCGACCCCGGCCCAGGTCCAGCGGTCGCTCGCCGCGGGTGACAACATCACGTTGTACGTCAACCTCACCGCCACGTCGTCGGTCTTCGTCCCGCCGGGATCCGTCACCGTCACGCTAGGGGTGGTCGAATCGGCCGGGAGCGTGTCGGCGAGCACGACGCTGAAGGTGCCGATCGGCTCCGTCTCCGCGCGCAGCACGAACGGGGTGCCTCCCCTGACGGTCACAGGCCCGTCGCTCGGCTCCGCTCCGAACCTCCCACCCGACTGGCTCGTTCCGCTCCTATCGTTCGTGCCCGCGATCGCCCTCGTCGTGGGAATCCTTACGTACCGGTGGTGGCGCCGGCGGAGGTGGACCCGCCGATGACCGCCCGACCCGCCGCCCTGCTCGTCCTCGCACTCCTCCTGGTCCCGGTCCTTCTCGTGACGGTGGGCGCCCTGGCCCCGACCGCTCGCGCCGCCGGAACGACCGCGGGGACGCCCGCGGTGACCGGTTCGTTGACGGGACCGACCCTCGTCTCCACGGCGTCGACGACCAAGTACCAGGTCTACGGTTTCGGGGGACCGGCGGTGGCCACGAATGGGACCGTCGTCGGGAACATCACCTTCTACGCGACCCTGGTCGCGTCCAACCTCACCGGCGTGACCTTGCTCCCGTCGTCCTCCTCGTTCACCAGCAACCAGTCGAAGAGCCTCGCCCTCACGACCGGCAACGCGAGCGAGACGCTCACGGTCGACGTGATGGTCTCGTCCGTCTACCTGACCCAGAACGAGTCGACGAACTTCACCTACACCATCCACATCGTGCAGCCGTACGTCGTCTCGGCGATGATCGTCGCCTCCTCCACGTGGGTGACCGGGTTCACCCTCCTGGTGACGCTGGACGGTTCGGTCATCGGAAACGTGAGCGTGCCGGGGCTCCAGCCGAACGGGACCTACCAGGTCACGTTCGATTACCCGACCCTCGGCCTGTCGACGGGAGACCACACGTTCGCGATCTCGCTCGCCCAGGAGCACGGCCTCGTCACCTTCGCGAACGGACAGACCCAGTACTCGCAGACCGTCTACGTGACCGGGCCCGCACCGGACTACACGCTGTGGTATGTCGCCGGAATCGTGGCGTTCTTCGGGGCCATCTTTATATTCCTCACCCGGGTGGCCGCGCGCCGGCGGGGCGCGGCGCGCCGCTGAACGGCACAGGACCTCGATCCGATGGCGGCCAGAGTCGACCTACATTGCTCTTCCTGCGGGCGAAGCGTGCCCGCGAAAGGGGCGACCCAGTTCCCCTGCCCGAGCTGCGGGGAGACGACCATCGGGCGCTGCGCTCGCTGCCGGGACCAGAGCGTGATCTACCGGTGCGCGAAGTGCGGCTTCGAGGGACCGTAGGAGGGTCGTTCGTTCATGGGCCAGGTCGCGGTCCTGTTCCGGGTGATGCCGGAGGGCGTGGAGACCGACCTCAGCGAGGTCGCCAAGGGGGTCCGGGCCGCGCTTCCGGAGGGCGTCACGATCCGGGGCATGCAGGCGAAGGACATCGCCTTCGGGCTGCGGTCCCTCCTCATCGCGGTCATCATGAACGACACGGGCGGGGTCCTCGAGTCGACCGAGCGAGCGCTCGCCGAGGTGCCGCACGTCGAGTCGGTCGAAGTGATGGAAGAGGGACTCCTATAGAGGAGCCCGCTTCGGGGCGGCCATGGACCTCTTCTCGCACGTACTCGTCGCGTACCTGCTGACTTACGGGGTGTTCGGCCCGCAACCTCAGTACCTGGCCGCGGGCGCGCTCGCGGGCGGGCTTCCGGACGCCGACGCGCTCCTCTTCCCCCTCGCCAAACGGTTCCCGATGTTCCGCCACCACGGGATCACCCACTCCCTCACCGGCGTGAGCGTGGTCGCCGTCGTGGGGGCGTTCATCGCCCCGATGATCCTCCCCGGTTCCGTCCTCGTGTACTTCGCGGCCATGGAGCTCGGCGGGATCGCCCACATCCTCCAGGACGGGTTCACGCAGTTCGCCGTCCCGCCGCTCTTGCCGTTCTCCAAGAAGCTCGTCCACCTCGACGCCGACCGGGCGATCAGCCTGGTGACCCTCGTCGTCTCCGTCATCGGGTTCTACGTCCTCCTGGGGGTGGAGCGGAACCACGTCGCGCTCAGCGTCTACATCGCGACCCTCTGGGTCCTGACCGCGTTCTTCGTCGCCTACTTCGGCATTCGCCTCGCCGGGCGCGCCGCGATCGAGCGTCACCGCGACGTCCTCGGGGGGCGGGCGGAGCTGGTTCCGACCGGGAACCCGTTCTCCTGGCTGCTCGTCTCGGAGAGCGTGAAGGACGACCGCGTGCGCACCACCTGGGCCCGCTACGGGCTCGGCCGGGGCATCACGGAAGGTCCGTGCAGCGTCGAAGGACCGATGGAACCCGTGCCGCACGCGGGGACGCCGACCTCGGCGACCGAAGCCCTCGAGTGGTCGTACCCGCTCGCACGGCACGCGAGCCGCGTCCTCCAGACTACCTACCACTTCGGCGAGGCGTTCCAGGAGGCCGCCGGGGCCTGGGTCGCCGTCTGGTACTCCCTCGAGTTCACGATGTTCGGCCGGTCGCCGGCGGTCCGCGTGCGCTTCCCGCCCCAGGGCGGGCCGGCCGACGTGCGCTCGTCGTTCTACCGGCCGGTCCAGCACCCGATCTGAGCGCGGCGAACGCGGAGGAGCGTCCGGACGAGCGGGCGCCCGAAGCGGAACGAACGAGGGACCCTACTTGTACGTCGACTGGTGGGTCGTGCCCTCGTCGTCGACGATCGTGATGCATTCCCCTTCGCATTCGAAGAGGCACGCCTCGCACATGATGCAGTCCGGTCCGTGGATCACCATCGACTTCTCCGCCCGGAACTGGAACTTCGCGGCGACCGCGGGGTCGTCCACGACGTTCGGCCAGTTCTCGCGCGGCTGCATCTCGAAAACGGTCACAGGACAGACATCCCGGCAGTGAGTACAGCCGGTGCACTTCTCATGGGCGACCTCGACACTGACCATGGATTTCCCGGGTTCGCACCGACGCGGATTATATTAAGTCATTTCGTGAAGGAGAGCGCTACTCGCTGACGGGTCGGTGTGCTAGCGTGCGACGCGCCTCCGGTCACGGAATGTCGGCCGGGTTCCACATCCCGACCCGAGGACCCCCCCGCAAGGCGTCCAGGGCGGCGACCTCGGTGGCGGAGAGCGAGAAGTCGAAGACCTGGGCGTTCTCGCGGATCCGCTCGCGGTGGACCGATTTCGGGATCTCGATGACCCCGTGCTCGAGCCCCCAGCGGATCAGCACTTGCGCCGGCGTGCGATGGTGGGCCGCGGCGACCGTGAGGACCGTCGGGTCGTCGAGCCGCCGCCCACGGGTCAGCGGCGACCAGGCCTCGAGACGGATCCCGTGCGATTCGCAGTAGGAAAGAAGCTCCGGGTCGAAGACGAACGGGTGGAACTCGACCTGGTCGACGGCGGGGACCACATCGGAGTGCGCCCGCAGCTCCTCGAGGTGGCGGACGGTGTAGTTGCTCACGCCGACCGCCCGGCAGACCCCCTCCCGCTGGAGCTGGACGAGGGCCTTCCAGGAGTCGATGCGGTCCTGCGGGGTGTTCGCCCGCGGCCAGTGGATGAGGTAGAGGTCGATGGGGCCGAGACCGAGCCGCTGAGCGCTCGCGCGACCGGCCTTCAACGCGGGCTCGAAGCCGTGGTCGGTGTGCCAGAGCTTGGTCGTGATGAACACGTCGTCGCGCGCGAGGCCGCTAGCGCGTACCGCCTCCCCCACATCGGCCTCGTTGCGGTACATCGCCGCCGTGTCGACCGCGCGATAGCCGGCTTCGAGGGCGTAGCGCACCGCGTCCCGGGTGACCGGGCCGGGTTCCGTCTGGAAGACCCCGAGGCCGAGCCACGGGATCTCGGGTCCCTGGTTCAGTCGGACGCGCGAGGCGATCGAGGTGCCGCTCGGAAGGGGCATGGTCGGGGAGAGGGGCCCGGACGTTTATCGTCCGCGGCCGGCGGGGGTCGGTCCGTCGGGGGTGGAGCGGAAGCGAGGAGGAATCCCGCGCTGCCGAAGCCGATCGTCGTAGCGGCGAAGCTGGGACTCGTGCTCGGGGCATACGGAAAACGCCTGCCAGGCGTCGGCGGCGGAGGACCGGTCCGCGCTCGCGGCGTACAGCTCGATGAGGTGAGGGCGGTCGTCACACCCGCCCCCATCCTCGCTCTCGGGGTCCCCGGTGATCGGCCGGAACGCGAAGTCGTACGCCCGTCCCATGTCACAGAGCGGACGCTGGAAGAGGTGGCTCATGACCGCACCTGCCGTCCTGCCGGGAGGCGGCCGCCTACAAAACCGTTGGCGCGAGGAGGATGACCTTCACGGCCGCCGAAGCTATGACCTCGGCCGCGGCTGGTCGAGGGCCACCCGCCGTCCCTTCGGGGCCGAGCGGAACGGCCACGGAGTCCGATGCCCATCGCTACGCTTTCCAACGCTTCGATCGCCTACGACCTCTCGGGGCGAGGGGACCCGACCGTCCTCATCCATGGTTCTCTCTCCGACCGCAGCACGTGGGAACGGGTCCGCATGGGGCTCTCCCCATCGCTCCGGGTCCTGGCCTACGACCGGCGGGGTCACGGCGAGAGCACCGGTCCACACCGGGCCCACCCGGTCCAGAACGACGCGGCCGACCTCGCCGAGCTCCTCGACGCGATCGACCTCTTCCCGGTGCACCTCATCGCCCATTCCTACGGGGGCGCCGTCGCTCTCCGGCTCGCCGCCGACCGACCCGAGATGGTCCGTAGCCTCGACCTCCATGAGCCGCCCTTCATCGGTCTCCTCGAGGATGACCCGGCGACCGCTCCCGAGGCCGACCGGCTCTGGGCCACCGCGAAGACGATGCAGTCCCTCGTTCGCTCCGGGCAACCCGAAGAGGCCCTGCGGGAGGAAGCCGACGCGCTTTCCGGAGAGGAAGGAGCGTGGGACCGGCTCCGCCCCGTCGTGCAACAAGGTCTCGTGGGCCAGGTGGACCTCTGGGTCGAGGAGCTGGGCGACCCCGACCTGACCCGGCCCGACCGGGCCGCGCTATCCGAGATACTGGTCCCGGTCCTCCTCACGACGGGGGAGCGGAGTCCCCCATTCCTTCACCGGGTCACGGCGCTCTTGGCGGACCACCTGCCGAATGCCACTCTACGGACCCTGCCCGGAGTCGGCCATGTCCCGCACCTCAGCGACCCCGACCAGTTCATCGCGCTCGTCCACGGATTCCTCGTGGAGAGGAACGTTCCGAGCACCTAGCAGCGTCGCGCGGTCTCCCGGAGAAGCTCCCGCCGTTTCCTCGACGGAACGGTCCGCACGAACTCCCCGAGAGGAAGCCTCTTCCCCACCGCGGTGCTCACCGGATCGATGGCCGCTCCCGGTACGGCACCTACCCCCTTCTGCCCGTCCTGCAAGCATCCCATCGACCCCCGGACCGACATCCTCTGGGACCACACACCTATGGTCGCGATGGGAGGGGTCACCGTCGTGTACTGTGGGTGGTGCGGGGCCATCCTGGGGAGCGCATCGCACCAGACGTTCCTGAAGAAGCAGCGGGGTTGAGCCGAAACTGCCCCCCCGCGTCCTCCGACCGGCGGGCATGTCGGTCGCACGACCTTCCCCGAAGCGGGCCGAGCCGTTGGACGGGCCGGCGTGGCGGGGCCTCGACGAGCTCAAAGCGGTCTCACGTTTGAGGGGACCTATGGACCGAAAGGAAGCCTCTGCGGTCATCGAGACCCTACGGCGAGAGCAGGCGAACGCCGTCCAGCTGTACCTTCAGTACCAAGGGGTATCACTGGAACGTCTTCGGCCCGTCGTTCCACGACCTCCACCTCTTGTTCGACAATCACGCGACCCAGGTCTTCGAGACGATCGATGAGCTCGCCGAACGCCAGCGGATCCTCGGAGCCCCCGCCGAGTACACGTTGGAGGCGATGCGGGCGGCCTCGAACCTCGTGGTCGAAGCGAAGGTTCCCCCGACCCCCCGGGAGATGGTCGAACACCTCGTCGCTTCGCACCGTCGCGTACTGACCACGCTCAAGAGCGGCTTCGAGCTCGCCGACCAGCGGGGAGACCCGGGGACCGCCGACCTGTTCGCCCGGACGATCCAGCTACACGAGAAGATGGAGTGGTTCCTCCGAGAGATCCTCGAGAAGGCACCTCCCGTCGGCGGGAAGTAGTTCGCGGCTCGGTCCCGCTTCCTGGGCCGTCGGCCCCGCGGCGATGGGTCGTGGGCCGTTCGATGGGGTCCAGGTCAGCGCCTAGGTCGTTCCATCCCGCCGAAGACCGGGGCCCGCGGGTCTTCGACCACAGTCCCCCGCCATTGACCACCGTCGAGGACGGCGTGCCGCCGCCCTGGTCAATCCTCCCTTACGTGGGTGGGGGAACGAACGCGACGTGCGGCCGACCGGCGGGGAGGTCCCGCGTCACGACGTAGCTGGGAAATGAAGGGCGAATTCCTCGGATGATGAGCCCCACCTCGTCGTGATGGAGCTCGAACTCCGTGTCCGCCATCCGGCGCACGGCGGCGGCGCAGCGGAGGCCGGGCCCGAGCAGGCCGATCACGAGGTTCCCGACGTGGCGGGCCCGCTTCGCGCCGTAGAAGAACATCTGTGCCGCCTTGTCCCCCCCGACCAGCATGTCGAGTACCTCGAAGGCGTGGAACTCGAGGAACGACTTCTTTCGGCTGCCCTGGGCCGCCCGTTCGGCCTGCGCCATCTTCGCCATGGCCCGTTCTCGTTCCTTCGTACGGGTCGGGGTCTGCTTTCCGTCCTGTCGCATGACCTTGAGGTTCACGACGTACGGCGGACCCTCGTCCTCGCCGACGTAGTCGACCACCCGGACACGGCTGTCGAACCGTCGGCGCGTCACGAACCGCGTGAGGCGGGCCCGAAAGTCGTGCGGAGAGTCGCGAGAGGGGAGCACGGCGATGATCCCGCGAGACTGATAGAGAAGGTTCAGGAAGGTCGGGAATAGGAGAAGGTCCAGGTCCTCGGTCCCGACGGTCTCATCGGTTGCGAGGAGCGCCATGCTGCCGCGTTGGAAACCTCCCCCGAGCAGGCGGTCGAAGTCCGGAATGCCCGTTGAGTAACGTCCATCTGGGTCGGGAATCGGCTTCCAGCCGTCGGGTCGCTGAGCCGTCCTCGTGGGGGCGCGCATGGGGGAAGGATGGTCGAAAGGGGTTCTTAGAATGATGCCCGGGGAACGATGATTCTCTGACGGTAACGCGGGTCCATTTTCCGGTACGGAAGCCCCGAGAGCCGGTACGGTGGACGCGTTTTCCCGGCGAGCAAGGGGGGCTGTCGGTCGTCGGGCCCCACACCCCCGCCCGCGAGTAGAGGACCGCTCCGCGCGGTCTAGGTCAGCGCTTCGGTCGTTCGATCCCGCCGAAGAACGGGGCCCGCGGGTCTTCGACCGCGTTCCCCAGCCATTGGCCGCCGTCGACGGCGAGGACCTGCCCGGTGATGTAGCTCGCGCGGGGGCTGGCGAGGAACCGCACCGCCTCGGCGACCTCTTGGGGGGTCCCGAACCGTCCGAGCGGGACCGCCGCGGTCACGGACTTCTCGATGGACTCCGAGACCCAGAGCCGCTCGTCCGCCGCCTCGGTGTGCACTGGCCCAGGAGCGACCGCATTGACCCGGATCCCGTAGCGAGCCCACTCGACCGCGAGGGTCCGCGTAAGGGCAATCACCCCCGCCTTGGCCGCGGCGGAATGCGCGTTGCCCGGACCCGCCAAGCCGGCGTACGATGCGACGATGTTCACGATCGCCGGCGTCGGGGACCGCTGCAGGAGAGGAAGTGCGGCCTTCGAGCAGAAGAACGTTCCGTCGAGGACGACCCCGATCACCGCCTTCCAGCCGTTGGTCGTGATCTTCTCGGCGGGGACAACGAAGTTGCCCGCGGCGTTGTTGACCAGCACGTCGAGGCGTCCGTACTCCTCGCGGATGACTCCCATCAGGTGGTCGACCTGTTCCGGGACCCTCACGTCGGTGGGGACCTCGACCACCCGCGCGCCGTGGCCCCGCAGCTCGCCTGCGCCCGAGGATAAGTGCTCCGCCGAACGGCTGGCGATCACGAGGTTGAAGCCGTCGTCGGCCAGCGCGACGCCGATCGCACGACCGATCCCGGTCCCTCCGCCCGTGATGAGTGCGACCGGTCTCGCGCTAGGATGTTGGGAAGTGCCTGCGGTCACAACGAGGACGGAAACCGGGCCCCTTAAGAGCCTAACCGGGCGACCCGATCGGTTCCTGGCCGACCGGGGGCCACGATGGTCGTCGTCCCGGGACTACCCTTTCGCTGCGAGTGCCGCCGAGCGGGCCGCCTCGAGGCCCCCGGGAGGAGCGCCGGACCCGAGGATGCCGTCGACCCGGAACACCGGGCGCCCGTCTCGGAACACGACCAGCGTCGGAACGACGTCGACGTGGAAGTCCTCCCACAGAGGACTCTCCTCCGACGTGACGTCCCCCACGGCGGTTCGGAACTCGTTCCCTCCCTCCAGGGCGGAGAACTCCGGCAGGAACCTCCGGCAGAATGGGCACCAGTCCGCGAGAAAGGCGACGACCCACGTCCCCTTTCGGAGCAATCGGTCCTTGGCGAACGCATCGGCCTGGAGTTTCTCCATCGTCCCTCGCCCTGTGACCCTCGCGTTTCCGTCGAGGGCGCCGCGGGTCGAAGCGAGGCCTCCTAAAGAGGACGGCGGTGAGGTCGGAGGCGTCGAGCCGCTCCACCGACACGCACGCCCGCGTCAGTCCAGAATTCGGAGATGTACCGTGACGGGGTCCGGTCGAACCCCATGGGAAGCGGACGTTGCGGCGCGGGCAAGCCGGTGAACTTCGAACGACCGGCGACCACAACGACCGGCACTCCGTTCCTTGCGGCCGCTCTCGCGAGGTCCTTCGTTCCTACCTTGTGGACCACGGAACGATCGGAGAACACGGCGTCCGCCCCGATGACCACGAGGTCCGCGGTTGCGACGACTGCAGGCCCCGCCCGGTCCGGGACCATCCGAGCTGGTAGACCGGCCCGACGGAGGTCGCGTGCGAAGAGCCGTCCCTCCCCTCCGGGGAGGCTCTCGAGGACCGAAACCCGGACCGGACGCTTCGACCGCGAAAGGGCGGAGAGCGCCAGGAGGACCGTTTGGCTCCGGCTAAGGGTAACGACGTGGTAGGCGCCCCTCGGGAACCGTCGCCGGCTCGTTCGGATCAGGCGGGGTGTCTCCTCCTCCATCCGCGACCGTTCGCCTCGGACCCACGCACGAGCCGAGCCGACCCGCGTGGTCGAGGCGGTTGTCCTCGCCATCCCGCGCCATTCCTCTGCCCAGCGCAGGAACGGACCCATAGCGGGCTGTGCCTCCTCGAGGGCCCGCGCGACCCGCCGAATGCGAGAACGGTCCAGCACCTCCGACCGGCGGCCCCACCCTTCGACGAGTTTCGAGATGGCGCCGAGCGCCTCCTCGGCCAGCGCGCGAGCGCCGTGGCTTCGGTCGGATCGGATCCGCTCGAACGCCGCCGACACCTCGTCCCGTGGATCGGACCGTCGACGCGACAACCTCCCTGTCATGGCTGAGGGAGGCGACGACCCCCGCTGTATTGAACCCGGCGAGCCTCCCGTCGGCGAGGCTCACGATGTCCTGGCGCGTCCCGACCGAGGCGAAGAGCGACCGAGTGTTCCCGAGCTTGTTCCTGGGCAAGGTGGAGAACCACCGGTTCACGAGCCAGGTCCTCCAGGGGAACCCCTGGGGAGACCCTGTGGAACGCGACCTCCCCGTGTACGTGCCCCCATCTGGTCGGACCGAAGGGCTCCCGCTGCTCGTTCTCCTCAGCGGTTACACCGGGGCCGGGTGGATGCACTTCCAGCGACCGAGGTACCTCGGGAACACGATCTCGGGCCGTCTCGACCGACTGATCCGACGGAGGCTCGCGCCCGAGGCCGTAATGGTGGGGCCGGACGCTCTCACCACCCTCGGGGGAAGCCAGTACCTCAACTCCTCGGCGACCGGTCGGTACGAGGACTACGTCGTCAACGAGGTCGTGCCGTTCGTTCGGGAGCGGTACCGGACGGGGCCCACGGCCGTGCTGGGCACCTCGAGCGGGGGGTACGGCGCGCTGGTGCTCGCGCTGCGGCACCCCGATGTGTTCCGGGCCGCCGGGTCGAACGCTGGGGACTCCTTCTTCGAGTACCGCTACCCTCCCGACTTCCCGGTCGCCTTCCGAGAGATCCGCCGGGCCGGCGGCCCCGAGAAGCTCCTCGAGAAGCTTCTCCATGAGCCGGTCAGCGGGTTCGGGCCGCGCCAACCCCAGATCCAGGCCCTCGAGGTGATGGGATACGCGTCGTGCTACTCGCCGATCGACGCGGAGCCCGGACGGTTCGACCTTCCCTTCGACCTCGAGACCGGAGCGATCCGCCCGGACGTGTGGGCCAAGTGGCTCGCCTGGGACCCGGTACGCATGGTCTCTGAAGAGCGGTACCGCGACGCGGCCCGGAAGCTCGCCTACATCTACGTCGACGGCGGGACCCGGGACGAGTATTCGCTCGACATCGGAGCCCGCATCTTCGCGCACGCGGCTCGCCGTGCCGGGGCGCGCGTCGACTTCGAGGAGTTCGACGGGGTCCATGGCGATGGAGGGCCTCGCTACGAGGTCATGATCCCGCGCCTTCTCGCGGCGCTCGGGTTCCCGGCCCCTAGACGCGCTCAGCACCCGTTTTGTACCCCGCGCCCTTGGTGGGGAGCGGTCCGCCTGCCCGGCGGAAGTGGGAACCGCATGATACGCGACGGCCAGATGGTGTGCGACGCCTGTCAGAAGCCCATCACTCGGGTCAGCACGGTCCCGGTCGACGGATGGCCGAAGATGCACAACCTCTGCTCGGCGTGCTTCGCCGACCTCAAGAAGCAGGCGATCCCTCGAGGGTAGGACACCGCCGTCGCTTCGCTACGACGAACCCAACGCTTCGGGGGAGTCGGGCCCTTCGAGCGGTGCGAGGGTCTCGACCGCTTCGTCCTCGAACCAGGCGAGGACGATGAAGTACCAGGAGAGCACGATCAGGAGCAGGAGCTCGGGGAGCTCCGTCGCCTCGGGCGCCACGAGGACCGCCCCCGCTCGAAGGTGACGCCCCTCCCGGGCGGGCTCAACGTGGAGGACCTCTTTCCCGGCCGTTGACGACACCTGCCACGCCGGGACCAGGATGCCGGCCCGATGGAACCGGTAGGAACGACCGCCGGGGAGGTCGATCTGATGGTGGTTGAGGTGGACGGAGAGACGGGCCACGACGCTCTCCACCGAGCGCACCGTGATGTGGGGGTTGAGGAAACCCCCACGTTTCAGGGTCCATTCGGCCGACGCGCTGCGTGCGGTAGCGAGCGACCCCCCCTTCGCGCCCCACTCGAGGGTGGCTGCAGTCGAGTCTCCCGATAGGAGGGAGAAGTGGACCGGAGGGTCCGGGCCCCGTAGCCATCGAAGCGCCGTGCGGTCGACGGAGGTGAGCGGTGCGAACGCCATCGGGGGACCCCACCCCATCGGGGGGATTTAACCGAGAGCGGGGGAACGGTAGTCCCCTCACCCTGGGCGCCACGCCCATCCCGAACGCCTAAGCGCTCGAGCGGTTGACCGGACGATGACCCAGCGCTCGCGAACCTCCTCCTCCCGACGGGAATTCGACCGCGAAGCCCCCGACTACGACCGGACCGCGCGGGCGTCGATGCCGGGATACAGCGACCTCCACCGGACCCTGCTCGGGGGAATACCGTACATTCCTACCCGCGCGTTCCAGGTCCTCGAGCTCGGAGTCGGGACCGGTACCCTGAGCTCGCTCGTCCTCAGCGAGTTCCCGCACGCTCGGTTGACCGGGGTGGACCTATCCCCCAAGATGATCGCTCGGGCCCGCGCGAAGCTCCGTCCGTTCCGTGACCGCGTGGAGCTCGTCGCGGGCGACCTCGGGGAGTTCGAGCAGCGGCCGTACGACGCCGTCGTCTCGGCGCTCGCGGTCCACCACCTCACGGACCCCGAGAAGTGGCGGCTCTTCCGACGGGTCTATCGATGCCTCCCCAAGGGAGGGTACCTCGGCGACGCGGACGACCACCTCTCGGAGGACCCGACGTTCGACACCCGGTGGGCGCAGATCGCGTCGTCCGCTTCGGTGGGAGGACGGAAGAAGGCATCCGGATGGAATAGCCCGCAGGTGGTCTGGCACGACCACGAACGATTCGACCACCCGGCGACCCTCTCGGCTGAGGTCGCGGCGCTCGAGCGCGCGGGGTTCGCGCACGTCGGCGTCCCCTGGCGGTTCTTCGGTCAGGCCGTCGTGTGGGCCTACAAGTAAGTCGGACCAGCCCGGCGGGGGTCCTCTGTTGGCCCGGGCAGAGCGGGGAAACCTTTTCTTACGACCACGGCGTCCAACGGTCGTGGCCGGGATGGGGTAGTTTGGCCTATCCTGGGGGACTG
Source organism: uncultured Thermoplasmata archaeon (assembly GCA_963735185.1). Taxonomy (GTDB): domain Archaea; phylum Thermoplasmatota; class Thermoplasmata; order Lutacidiplasmatales; family UBA184; genus Lutacidiplasma. The sequence continues at coordinate 217,839 of CAVTJV010000007.1, read as the reverse complement.
TGGATCCCTCGACCCGGGTTCAAAGCGACGCGGGGCCCACCCCCGCATCGTGAGACTCTCGGTCCCGGCCCTACGACCATCGTGACCGACTCGGTCCCTTCCGGGTCGTCGGCGTCCGCGGCTTCGCGGCGAGCTTCGTGAGCGCGGCCGGCAGTTCCGAAAGCGTGTACTCCGCCCACGCGGCTCCCCATCTCGTGAGGTCGGCCGGCGTCAGCGTCCAGCCGGGAAGCCGTGACGCCCTCGCGACCGGCGTCACACCCGGGACCGAGAGCGCCGCCTCCATATCGAACCGGGAGTCTCCGACGAGGAACATCGGAACCCCCGGGTACCGCCGCCGGTACTCGGCGAGGTGCTCGCGCTTCGTTCCGTCGCCCGACCCCAGGACCTCGTCGAACCAGAACCTCAGGCCTTCCCGTTCGAGGACGAGGTCGGCCATCTCGGTCTCCGTCCCCGTGGCGACCGTGAGCGTCCAGCGTTCTCGGTCCAGCCGTTTCAGGAGATTCGGAACCTCGGGGAACGGCTTAGCCTTGGAGTACGCTTCGGTGACCTTGCGCTGGTGGAACGTCCGGGCCGTGCTCGCGCGCAACGCCGGGGGAGCCTCCGGGTAGAGCTGGGCCAGCTGCGCCTCGAACGGCATCCCGGTCGTCGCAAGGTAGTGCACCCGCGCCTCCTCTTCGGGCGTGCCGAACGCACGGGCCATCACGTCAGCCGCGACGAGGCTGATGAGGGAGATGTCGTCGAGGATCGTGCCATCGAGGTCGAAGACGACCACGCCCCGCTCCACGGCGCGGGGAGCGATGACCTCCCGGGGACCGTGGACCGGCCGGGAGACCTCGGCGAACTGGCTCGTCGCCGACACCATTGGGAGCGCGACGGGGCCGGAGGCGCCGTCGGGCCGTGCGTTTCCCTCCGCGGGTAGACCGGTTTCGGGACCCGGCATCGGCTCGGCCAGCCCGGCGGCCCCTTTAAGGTGGTCCGCGGACGGTCGGGCTAATAGCGCGCTGTGCCTCACGTTCGGACGGCGCCCCCCGCCAGGATTGCCATGCATCCGAGCCACGTGATCCGAGGCCGTTCCAGCCAGTTGCTCGCGGGCCGGCGGGTCGTGGTCGGGGTCTCGGGCTCGATCGCCGCCATCGAGCTTCCGAAGGTCATCCGGGAGCTGATCCGCCATGGCGCGGACGTGCAGGCGGTGATGAGCCCGGAGGCGATGCGACTCGTCACGCCCGAGACGCTCGAGTTCGCGACGGGCCATCCTCCGATCACCCAGCTGACCGGGAACGTCGAGCACGTCACGCTGCTCGGGCCCGGCCCGGGCCGCGCGGACCTCTACTTGATCGCGCCGGCGACCGCGAACACGATCTCGAAGATCGCCCATGGCATCGACGATACCCCCGTCACCTCCTGCGCCTCCGTCGCGCTGGGGGGAGGCGTGCCGATGCTGCTCGCCCCCGCGATGCACAGCCACATGGGGGTGAACCCGGCCGTCCTGGAGAACCTCGAGAAGCTGCGCGCGTGGGGGGTCGGGATCGTCCAGGGAGCGTCCGTCGAGGGCGAGGAGAAGATCGCATCGCCGGAGGAGGTGGCGGCGGCCGTACTCCACCGTCTCGGATCCGGCCCGTGGGCGGGCCGGCGGGCGGTCATCATCGGAGGGGCCGCCCGGGAGTCGATCGACGAGGTCCGTTCGGTGACGAACGAGAGCTCGGGAACGACCGCGGTCGCGCTCGCGAACCAGGCGTACTATCGTGGCGCGGAGGTCGAGCTCTGGGCCGGCGCGTTGCAGGTCCCTGTGCCGTCGTGGATCCCGGTGAGTCCCTGGAGGAGCGTCGAGGACCTTCTCGCCCTCGCGCGTCGTCGCCGCTCCGAGCTTCGAGACGTCGCGGCGGTGATCGTCCCCGCGGCGCTTTCGGATTACACGCTCGAGCGGCGCCCCGGCAAGATCTCCTCTCGAGAGAACGAGAATCTGACCCTGACCCTCCGGCGCGCGCCGAAAGTGCTGCCCGAGCTCCGTCGCATGGCCCCATCGCCCGCCCGTCTCGTCGCATTCAAGCTGGAGCCCGGCTCCACCCCCGCCCGGCTCGAGGAGGAAGGCCGTCGCCTCGCCCGCGAGACCGGCGCCGATTGGGTGGTCGCGAACGACGTCGCCACCATGGGTTCCACCCAGACGAACGCGCTCGTGCTGCCCGCGTCGGGCGGCCGCCTCTGGATCCGAGGACCCAAGGCGGAGTTTGCCGGGAAGCTGCTCGACGACATCGGCCGCGACCTCGTGAACCTCTCGGCGACGCCCGCGGCCCCGGCCCACCGGACCCGACGCGCCGGGCGCCACCGGCCCTCGAGCCGCTGACATCCTACGGAGAGCGGGCCCGTGGCGATCCGCCCGGGCGCATCCGCGTCTCTAGATGGCGTTCACGAGGAATCCCACAAGGAATCCGAGAAGGATACCGAGGTACGTCAACCGCTGCTTGGTGTACGTCGCCTCCGGGGGTACCGCGGGGCGGAACGCGGTGCGGAGCATGGGAAGGATCGAGTAGAGGATGGCTCCGATCGCGAGGGCGTCAAAGACCAGGTCGAAAAGGGTGCTGCTGTAGAAGAACCCGACGACTCCCCCGATGATCGTCGGCAGTCCTCCGATGAGGAAGAACATCGCGAGCACGCCCAAGCGCCGGTCGGACTGGCCGAGCAACGGTGCTGCGATGGGGAAGCCCTCGGTGACGTTCTGGAGGAAGAACCCCACGAACACGACGGTCGAAAGTCCGACCGCGCCAACGGCCCACGAAGCCCCGAAGACCAGGCCCTCCGTGAGGTTCTGGAACCCGATGGCGAGCGCCACGATGAGCGCGAGGGACATCGGGGTGGCCTTCGTGCCGCGCGAACGGTGCTCGGTCGCGAAGAGGACAAGATAGCACCCGGCCACGGCGACGCTGAATGCGAGGGCGTAGGTCGCGTTCGCGACAAAGATGTTCGACGAGTTCGAGTAGATGACCGGTGCGGCGTCGGAAAAGATGTCCGCGAGCAGGAACACCAAGATCCCGATCGCCGCCGAATTGAGGATCGTGATCGTCCTCGAGGCCATCCGCTTGTGCAGGACGACGGGCATCGAGAGGAAGATCGAAAGCCCCATCACGGTCGATAGGGCCACGAGCTCCGGGAAGTTCGCCATCGGTTGAGGCGGCCCGTCGGGAAGTGAGTACTTAACTCCCACGGTTCCGCGGAACCCGTCCCACCGAATGGCCTGGGAACCTTTCGGCGGAGCCCTCTCGGGAGGCGGGTCCGGTCCGCTGGGACCCGCCCTGCTCCTTCGCCGACCGCCGCCCTTAATAGACCGACCCCATGCGCGCGCCGAGGGTCGTTATGGTCAAGCTTGCCGAGTGGCAAGGGAAGAAGGTCTTCCGCAAGTACGGAATCCCTCTCCCCCGGGGCGAGGTCGCCCGTTCGCCGGCCGAGGCCGAGGCACTGGTGCGGGACGGAAAGGTCCCTCTCCCGTGCGTCATCAAGGCGCAGGTCCTGGCGGGGGGCCGGGGCAAGGGGGGCGCGGTCCGGTTCGCGACCACTGCGGAGGAAGCGCGCGAGGCCGCGACGGCGATCCTCGGGATGGAGTTCAAGGGAGAGAAGGTCCGTGAGCTGCTGCTCGAAGAAAGGCTGCCGATTGGTCGCGAGCTCTACGTCTCGTTGACCCTGGACCGGGCGCAACGGCTCCCCCTGCTCATCGCGAGCGCGAGGGGCGGCGTCGAGATCGAGGCGGTCGTCGACACCGAGATCGACCGCCAGACGGTCGACCCGTTCCCGGGGCTCACCAGCTACGAGAAGCGGCGCGCCGCCAAGGTCCTCGGGCTCACGGGGACCCAGGCCAGGTCGCTCGACCGTCTTCTCGACGCTCTCTGGAAGGTGTTCCAGCAGGAGGACGCCGAGCTCGTGGAGATCAATCCGCTCGCCGTGGTGGGCGATGGGCTGGTCGCGCTCGACGCGAAAGTGATCATCGAGGACGACGCCGGGTTCCGGCACCCGGAGTACGCCGAGGTGCGCGGCGACCTCACGGAGCTCGAAGAGATCGCACGGGAGAAGGACATCGCGTTCGTCCAGCTGGACGGCAACATCGGGGTGATCGCCAACGGCGCGGGCCTTACGATGGCGACCCTCGACGTCCTGAAGGAGCTCGGCGGGGCCCCGGGGGTGTTCCTCGACCTCGGCGGCACCGACGACCCGAAGAAGGTGACCGAAGCGTTCCTGCTCATGGCCCGGGCCAAGCCGGCCGCCGTGTTCCTCAACATCTTCGGCGGGGTCACCCGCTGCGACTCGGTCGCGAAGGGGCTCGTCGAGGCGATGCGCCAAGTGCCCCCGAACGAGCGGTTCCCGCTCATCGCGAGGATCCGGGGCAACAACGAAGCCGAGGGGACGGAGATCCTCCGGTCGGCGGGGATCAGCTCGACCTCCGACCTCCGCGCCTCCGCTCAATCCGCGGTCGACGCCGCACGGAGGCGCGCATGAGCGTCCTCGTGGACCGGAACACGCGGGTCGTGGTCCAGGGGATCACGGGCCATCAAGGGACCGTCCACGCCCACGAGATGCGCCTGTTCGGCACCGCCGTGGTCGCCGGGGTCACCCCCGGAAAGGCCGGGACGGCGGTCGAGGGCGTCCCCGTCTTCGACTCGGTCCGGGACGCGGTGGAGGTGACCCAGGCGAACGCTTCCTGCATCTTCGTTCCGGCGCCGTACGCGCGGGACGCGCTGCTCGAGGCGGTGGACGCGGGGATCCGGCTCTGCGTGGTGGTGACCGAGCACGTCCCGTTCCACGACATGCTCGTGATGTACCACTACGCGCGGGCGAAGGGCGCCCGCATCATCGGCCCGAACTGCCCGGGGATCGCCTCCCCGACGGGAGCGAAGGTCGGGATCATCCCGAACGTCGTCTTCCGCCCCGGACGCATCGGCGTCATCTCGCGGAGCGGCACCCTGACGTACGAGATCGTCAACGGGATCAAGGAGACCGGCCTCGGCCAATCCACGTGCATCGGCCTCGGGGGGGACCCGGTCGTCGGAACGACGTTCGTCGACGCGCTCCCTCTCTTCGAAACCGACCCCGACACCGACGCCCTTGTGATGGTCGGGGAGATCGGTGGGACGGCCGAGGAGGACGCCGCGGAGTACATCCGACATCACTTCACCAAGCCCGTCGTCGCCTACATCGCGGGACGGAGCGCCCCTCCGGGGAAGCGGATGGGGCACGCCGGCGCGATCATCACCCGCGGGAAGGGCACGGCCCAGACCAAGGTCGCCGCCCTCGAGGCGGCCGGGGCGCGGGTCGCTCGTCTCCCGTACGAGATCCCGGCGATGGTCGCTGAGGCAGCCCGGAGCGCCCGCCGTTGACGCCCCCCGAGGACGCGCCGGACGGCGAACCGTGCCTCGTCCCCGGTTGTGGCGCGCCGTCCGTCCGCCACCTGTCGCTCACCGAAGCTCGGAAAGCGTTCTCGAGCCTACCCGAGAAGGGCCGAAGGGCGCCGCTCTGCCGAGACCACTACCGAGAGTGGAAGAAGGCGACCAAGCAGGCGCGCAAGCTCGACCGCGTGACCTGGTAGGGGCAGGAAGGGGTTCGGTCCCGGTGTCCCGGGTCCGTTACTGCTTTCGCATCTTCTGGGCCCTCATGCGCCGGCGCATCCGCTTCTTGCGCCACTTCCACCGCATGTGGCCGCGTTTCTTCCAAACGCGCGAAGAACGTTTCATTCCCTCTCAGTCCGACCGCGCGGCGGTACGGGCGACCGTTTATTAGGGTTGCCCGCTCCGAGCCGCTCCCGCCGGCGGGCGAAGGGGGGTCCGGACCCCCTCGGTCCGGGTCGTTTCGGCGAACCGGGGCCGTGGGCGAGCTCGAAAACGGCCGCGGCCCACCGTTATCTGGCGGTGTTCCGTCGCTCCTCCATGCTCGACCTGAGCGACCTCGAGATCAACGTCCTCGAGTTCCGGCAGCGCTCGTTCCAGTACGAGCGGATGGTCGACGTCGGAGGCGTCGAACATGCGGTCTTCGCGCGGACCGAGACGGAGAGCGAGAGCCAGTTCCGGCCTCGCCTCGTTCACCTGCGCGTGGTCGTCCCCCGAGCTTGGGTCGTCTACGACGAGCCGAACGACGTCCTCCTCCTGGCTCAGGACGGGGCGACCCTGCCGCCCCGGGTCTCCGAAGCGGTGACCGAGGTCCGAGCCGACCGCACCGAGTTCAAAGAGCAGGGAATCGACTGGCGCCGCGCCGAAGGACCGGGCGGGCTCCTGGTCTACGCCCCTGCGGGAATGGCCGACCGGCTGCTCTCGTCGGAGGGGCTCGCCCGTATCGCCGGGCCGTAACGGCGACCGAAGGTCACCCTACGGGACCCGGGCGCGGAGCGCCCGGTCGAGCACGGCCGCGAAGAGGCCGCCCACGATCGGGGCCACCCAGAAGATCCAGTCCTGACCGATGGCCCAGTTCCCGCTCGACCACATCGAGGAGAGCACGGCGGGGGCGAAGCTGCGGGCGGGGTTGATCGACGCACCGTCCACCGGGATGGCGACCAGGTTCGCCATGAGCAGCGTGAGACCGATGCCGATGGGAGCGAGGTTCTTGGCCGAGCCCGTGGCCCGGGTCGAGAACAGGATCACCATCACCAGGAAGAAGGTGAAGGCGACTTCGATGAGGAACACCGCGCTCATGTTGAACCCACCGCACGCCGTCGACCCCGCGGAGTAGCACTGCGAGCCGAGCGCGTGGGCTTGCGCGGTCGGGAAGAACGAGGAGTTGCCGTAGGCGATCCCGGCGATGACCCCCATGCCCACCACGGCCCCCGCCAGTTGGGCCAGGATGTACGGGATCACGTCGCGAGCGGGGAACTTGCCGGCGACCCAGGCCGCGATCGTGACGGCCGGGTTGAAGTGGCCCCCCGAGATGTCCCCGAACGCGTAGATCAGCCCGATCAGCCCGAACCCGACGGAGAGACTCACCAAGAGGACCCGGGTGAGGTCGATCTCCCCCAAGCTGAAGACCGCCGCGCCGCCGACCGCGAGCAGCAGTCCGAACGTTCCGACGAACTCCGCGAGGTACCTCTGGCCCGCACTCCAAGCCATGCGCCGCCGACCGGTGATTTCCCTCTAAAACCTATCGGCGGAGCCGTGGAGGGGTCGGGCGGGGCCTCAGAGGACCCCCATCTCGGTCAGCTTCTCCGGAAGGTAGTGTTCCGTGACGTAATTGAGGCCGTACTTCGCGAGCGACTGCTGCTCCGCTTTCTTTCCGTTCTTGAGCATCAGCTCGATCTCCGCCCGCCACTCGGCTGTCCCGAACCGGGGGTCGGTGAGCTCGGCCTGCAGCGCCCGGATGTCCTGCTCGGAGAGCTTGTCGTGGGGGAGGTCGTAGTTCTCGATGTCGGAGGCGGTCACGCCGAGGAACTCCGCCGAAGGGGTCGCGAGGTAGCTCGAGAGGTGGGCGGTCTTGATCGCCCCGTAGGCGACGGAAGCGAAGATGCGGAACGACCAGGGGTCGCCGTCGGTGAAGACGACCACCGGGAGCTTCAGCTCATCGGACGCGCGCCGAAGGAACCGGCGTGTCGATCGGGCGGGCTGCCCCTTGAGATGGAGGAGGATCGCGTCGTGCTGCTCGTCGAACCCGTTCTCCGCGAGCCGGTCGACCATGCCGCCGCACTCGATCGCGATCAGGAACTTCGCGCTCGTGCTGACGAACTCGATCTTCTCCTTCTCGACGTTGAACGGCAGCGAGTACCCGCCATCGCCCACATCGTCGCGGCAGTTGATCTTCTTCACGACGCCCTTTCGGTTCCGCTCCTTGATCGTGAGGTCGCCGATGACGGACGCGCCGTTCTCCTCGGGGTGCAGGCGGAAGTCCTCGCGCAGCCGTTCGCACATCACCTCGAGGTCCTCGATCAGGAGGTTCGACTCGTCCTCCCCGTGGAACTTGGCGTCCTCCCACGCCTCGCTGATGTAGTACAGCTCCCGCAAGGTCGAGGTCTTTCCCTCGCGGGCCATCTCGTTGATGAAATCGACCAGGTAGAACGTCCGCAGGAGCATGAGCGCCCCGTCGAGCTTGCGCGCACTCCGCGTGCCCATCGCGCGACCGAGCTTCCAGACCCCGTCCCGCGGCTGGAACAGGATGTTCTGCTTCGTCCGGAGCGGAAGGCGCATGCGGGGGATTTCGCCCCGCTCGAGCTGGTCGTAGATCTGCTCGGCGAGCCCGAGCGTGGGTGCGAGAGCGTCCGCGCGGACCGTCACCGGTTCGTCGTCAGTCTTCTTCGTTGGCGTGCGCGCTCGCTTCGGCGGCATCGTAATCCACCTCCTCTTCCCCGGTCGCTCCGTTCGCCGCGGCGTCCGCGGCCGCCGCTTCCGCCGCCTCGACGATCGTGCGGGGGAGCCGGACATCCCAGTCCCCGGGGAGCGGCTCGGCCCCCAGAATGTGCGCCTCGTCGATGCCCGCCACGTACCAGTCCAGGTCGTTCGCCTCGACGTCCGTCTTGGGCGGGAACGAGAACGTGAGCGCGGTCCGACCGTTCGGCGCGAGCGTGGGGAGCGTCCACCACGCCCGACCGAGCGACGCCTCGGCCCCGTCCGGGGCGGGGTCGAAGGTGGCGAGTGGGAAGACATCGGGCGGGATCTCGACGAACAGCTCGAGCGCCCGGGCCCGAGGCGTGTAGTTCGTGACCTCTACCTTCGCCCGGACCCCGCTCTTGTCGGATTCGAACGGGACCTCGACGTTCACGATGTCCATGATGCGCGTGATGACGGGCGTCAGGTCCGGTTCCGGCTTCCCGACGAGATGGCTCGTCTTCTCGGCGAGCTTCGGCAGGATCCGCTGGATGATGGCGAACTTCTCGCTCGCGAAGTCGCGCCGGCTCTTGCGCGAGATATGCGTGCGAAGATGCCGGGCAGCCGCCTGAAGGGCGAGCGTGAGCTCCTTGTCGATCTCGGGGTCCTCGGCGACGGCCTCCTTCGCTTCGTTGGTGAACGGCACCTTCGTCGACGCGACGTGGACGAGGATGAGGGCAGGGCCACTCGGAACCCCCGAGCCCCCTTTCTGGTCGAGGCCGTAGCGCCGCCAGTCGAGGCTCGCGATCGCGTTCGTGATCGCGCAGGCGCCCTGCTGGAACAGGAGCGGAACGCGGTTCGCGAAGCGGAGGATCTGGACAGGCTGGTCAGCCGGGAGGCCGCCCCCGTAGACGAGGCCGACCTCGACCATGAACGGGAACCCGGCGTGGACCTTCGGGGGACGGCTCACGGGGGGACAGTAGAACTCCGGGCGCAGCTCCCCGAGGACGTTCCGGAGTCCTCGCTTGATGAGGACCGAACCGATCGGCGAGAGCCCCTCGGGCGAGGGCGCGATGAGGGGCGTATCGTGAAGGGCCCGGAGGAGTCGGTCCTGGTCGTCCCCCGAAACCGACGCAGGGGCCGCGCTGGACGTCAGCCCCGCGGTCGAAAGCAGCTCCCTCGCGGCCCGGGCGCTTACCCCTTGGAGGTCCTTCGTGAGGAACTCGGCGAGGCCGCTGCGTTTCGAGGCCTTGAGAAGGTAGCCGAGCTCGCCGAGCTCGAGGCCGTACGGGTGCGGAAGGGTCTCCTTCGCGACGGGTGGGAGGTCCGTGCTGGCCCGCTCGAACGTCACCCGCGTGCCGTCGGGCTCGACCAGGACGATCCGCGCGTGCGGGTTGACGATCGCAGTCCCCCGGAGGTACTCGTACGGCGACTGGCGGCCGCGGACGTAGCGCGCCTTCAGGACGAGCTCGACCCGGGTCCCATGGGGGGAGTCCCAGAGCGTGACGTCCTCGGAGACGACCCGGGGCTGGTTCTTCTGAGTGTCGATGACGAGCTCGAGGACGTGCGCGGCCTCTTCCTCCTCGACCTTCGAGGTGACCCGCGCCGGGCGGGCGGTCGTGAGGTTGGCGTAGAGCACGGCCGCGGAGATCCCGATCCCCTGCTGACCGCGGGCCTGCCGGTTCGAGTGGAAGCGAGAGCCGTACAGGAGCCGGGCGAACACGTTCGGGATCTCGCGTCGGAGGATCCCGGGCCCGGTGTCAGTCACCGCGACCCGGAGTCGGTCTTCCGCCTCTTTAGAGATCTCCACGAGAATGTCGGGTAGGATTCGTGCCTCATCACAAGCGTCCAAACCGTTATCGACGCCTTCTTTCACCGTGGTGAGGAGGGCGCGCTGGGGGTTGTCGAACCCCAGGATCTGGCGGTTCCGTTCGAAGAACTCGGCGACCGAGATCTCGCGTTGTTTGGCCGCGAGCTGCTGGGCGATCGTCGGAGGCGGCGACACCGCCCTCCCCGGGGGTTCGGCTTCCCTATAAGGGCCGCGTTGGAATCGAATCCGTCCTGGAAGGTGGTGGGCCAGGCTCGGTCGAACCGGGCCGCCCCGCCAGGTCACGGAGCACGGGCCGGAACGGTCTCCAGTGGGCCGCCTCGGCCAGGTCGACTTCGAGGAGCGCGAGCGACTCCTCGGGGGCGGCGGGGGCGAACGCTACCGGGGTGGTCGCGACCTTTTCCCCCGGGGGTCCCAGCCCGCGGAGCCCCCACCGAAGACGATGCCGTCCTCCACCCCGACCCGGTTCACGTAGACGACGGGCATGGCGTTCTCGATCGCGCGGGCCGGGAGCAGTCGCTCGAAGAGCCGAACGCTGGTGACGGGGGAGGCGGAGATAACGACGAGGAGCTCGGCTCCGCCCAGGGCCAGCTGGCGCGAGACCTCGGGGAAGAAGGTGTCGTAGCAGACCTCGAGCCCTACCGACGCGCCGGCGAGGGGAACGGGGACGCTATGCTCCGTCGGGGTGAACTGGACCCCCTCCTCGAACGGCCCGAACGTCGGAAGGTATCGTTTCACCTGGACATGGAGCTCTCCGCTCGGAGCCACCGCCAGCGCGGCGTTGTGGACCTCGCCCGAGCGCTCCCGGGAAGCGAATGGGGCTCCCAGGATGATGGTCGCCCCCGTGTCGTGAGCGACGGTGCGGAGCGCCGACAGCGAACGGTCGCCCTCCCTGAGCGCGATCCGGTGGAACTCGTCCCCGATGCGGTACCCCGAGAGGTAGAGCTCCGGGAACACCGCGAGGTCGCATGGGGCTGCGCGGACCGCGGCGGCGAGCCGTTCGGTGTTGCGGCCGAGGTCGCCCGGCACCGGGGCGAGCTGGGCGAGCAGGATCCGCATCAGTAGAAGTAGCGACGCACGGAAATCAGGTACAGGAACAGGACCACGAAGACGAGGAAGAGGACGGTGATCGACCCGGTGAAGAACAGGTACGCTGCGGTGGCGAACACGAGCACGAGCGTCGTCCAGAGCGCCCAGGTCTCCTGTCGCCAGAGCGAGGTGGCGATCCCGATCAGGGCCGCCCCGAGGATGGCGAGGATCGCCGCGCCGTAGAGGTCGATCGACTGGAAGATCTCGAGCGACGCGGGTACGACATCACCGGCCACGGTCGCGAGGAGGAAGAGGAGACCCGCGAGGAGCATCACCACGCCGAAAATGGCGAGGAGCACCGAAACGAGACCGACGCCGATCGGCAGGCGCGGCCGCACCGGGGTCGGCTCCCAGGCGGGAGGGAGATGGCCATACTCCGTGCCGGAGTCGCCCGCGGAAGCGGACGCGCCGGCGGAGACCGTCGAAGAACTGCCCATCTATCTCGGACCCCTTTCGGAGCGGTCGAGCTCCGGCGGGGAAGATGTACCTTTCGCTCGAAACGCGGCGCTAGAACCGTCGCTCGACGGCGCCATGGGCGAGACGTTCCAGGAGCAGGCGGTACGGCCCGTTCGGCACGGGCTCCAAGGCCCGGATTGCCCGGTCGGCCCACTCCCTCGACTCCCGGGCGACCACGGAATCGGTTCCCGCGAGGTCGGTGAGCTCGCGCAGACGCAGGAGGTGCTTCGTCCGCTTGCGGCGGTGCTGGAACAGCTCCTCGAACTCGGCCTGCCGCCGCGGGTCGAGCCGCGCGTACGTCTCGAGCGAGACGAGGGTCGGGTTCCCTTCGCGCAGGTCGGTGTAGAGCGGCTTTCCGAGGAGGTCCGGGTCGCCGTAGACGTCCAGGAGGTCGTCCCGGATCTGGAAGGCGATCCCGACCGCCTTCCCGTACGTCTGGAGGGCATCGACGGTGGCGGGGGGCACCTCTGCGATCTCGGCCACGGAGGCGAGCGCGGCGCCGATGATCGCCGCGGTCTTGCGCTCCACCACCCGGAAGTAGTGCTCCCGGCCGGACGAGAGGTCGTATCGGCTCGCGTCCTGCAGCACCTCGCCCTCGACAAGGTCCGCGCACGCCTCGCCGCAGCGCAGGATGATCGATTTCGGGTACTCGGCGGCGAGCTCGAACGCCCGGACGAAGAGGTAGTCCCCTCCGACGATCGCGAGCGGCACGCCGAAGGCGCGCGGCATCGAGGGCCGTCCCCGCCGGGTCTCGGCGTGGTCGATGACGTCGTCGTGGACGAGCGTAGCGGTGTGGATCAGCTGGAACGCGGCGGCGAGGGAGTGGATCGGTCGGGTCGAACTCGCTCCGAGGGAGCGGAAGACCGCGGCCATGAGGAGCGGCCGGACCCGCTTTCCTCCCATCGACACGGCGTACCGAGCGGCCTCGGTGAGCTGCGCGAAGGTCGAAGCGAGGACCTGGTTCAGCCGCCAGTCGATGTCCGAGAGGTCTCGGACCAGGACGGGGAGGAGCGGGGAGAGCTCGAGCGCGGTCTCCGTGCCGAGGGTCTGCGTGACGAGCGCCTCGAGGGAGGGCTCCATCGGGTCGTCGGCCCCGGCGGTCGTCAGGAGCTCCTCCCGAGGCGCGGGGGCCAGCGCAGCCGCATCATGGAATCTAGACCCGACACCCCGATATATCGCATGCCTAGGGCTAGGAGGAAGTCCGGTCGGGCGAACCGTTCGGTCACGCGCTGGATCCGTGCCGCCCGTTCGAGCGGGACATATAGCGCTTCCCTCCAGGCCGCGTCATACTCGCCGAGGGGTGCTCCGAACCGCACGTGGCGGGCCGCCGCCGCGCCGGCGAGCCAGCCGCTGAGCATCGCGGTCGGGATCCCGCCTCCGTTCGTCGCCATCACGAGGTTCGCCGCGTCCCCCGCGAAGAGGGCGCGTCCCCGGACCAGGCTCGCGGGAGGCGGGCCGAGCGGGACCCACCAGGCGGTCTTCGCGCGGCCGGGACCAAGGCCTTCGGCCGCCAGGAACCGCTCGAGCAGACCGCCGAGCGTGGCCCCCCTCGGGAGCTGGGCGACCCCGAGGCCGACGTTCGCGTCGTACGCCCTCGGGAACCGCCACGCATAACCTCCGGGGGCGACGTGACCGAAGAAGACGTCGATCTGGTCGTCGAGAGGCCCGTCCACCGTCGCGGTGATCATCCGGAACAGCTCCCGAGGGGGGGCGAAGCCCACCGACCGCCCCACGGTGGAGATCGGCCCGTCCGCCCCTACCACGACCTTCGCGCGGACCCGTCCCTCGCCCGCGGTCTCCACGACGTCGTCGTGGACCCCGGTCACCCCGAGGGGGAACCTCAGTTCCGCGCCGGCGCCCTCGGCCCGGAACGCGAGGGCCTTGTCGAACGCGCGCCGCGAGACGGTGGCGCCCGCGAGCGGAAAACGGAAGACGTGTCCGAACGGGGAGATGCACGCCATCGTGCGGGTCTCTCGAAGGACGGTCGTCGAGGGGATGTCGTACGCCTGCGCGATCAGCTCGCGGCAGCCGAAGAGGTCGGCGAGCTCGTGCGCGGCCGGCACGAACTCCCCACACTGGACCGGATGCCCGAGCTCGTCACGGTGGTCGATGAGGAGGGTCGTCGCGCCTCCCTCGGCGGCCGCTTGGGCGGCGAGCGACCCCGCGGGGCCCGCCCCGACCACGACGACGTCGTAGCGGTCCACTACCCCCTCACGCCCCTACGCGGAGGAAGTGCTGCGCCGCGCTGTAGATGGCGCCCAGCACGGGCTGCGGGTAGATACCGATCGCGACGATGGCCACCGCGATGAGCGCGATCGCGGTCGCCCGCGCGTACCCGAGGCCCCCGGCGGGGAGGCGCGGTGGACCCGAGCTCCCGGCCCCTTCGGCCGCCGGTAGCGGGCTCGGGGCCGGCTCGGCCCGGTCGAAGAACATCACCTTCAGGACCCGGGCGTAGTAGAAGACCGAAAGGGCGCTGTTGAGAAGACCCGCCACCGCGAGCCAGACAAAGTACCCCTGGGCTTGCACCGCGGAGCTGAACAGGACGAACTTGGAGACGAACCCGACCGTGAGCGGGACGCCGGCGAGGGAGAGGAGCATCAGGCCGAAGGCGACCCCGAGGAGCGGCCGTCGGGCCCCCAGGCCTTTCCAGTCGTCGATGAGGGGACCGACCCCCAGGGCGGCGACCCCCGCGACGACGAGGAACACCCCGGTCTTCATGAAGACGTTCGCGAACATCTGCATGGTCGCGCCCGCAATCGCCGGCGACGTGGCGACCACGATGCCGATGAGCATGTACCCCGCCTGGCTGATGGACGAGTAGGCGAGCATCCGCTTCATCTCCTTCTGGAGGAGCGCGAGCACGTTGCCCACGGTCATCGTCAGGACGGCGAGGAGCCCGAGCGTGATCTGCAGGATCGGACCGAGGTCGAGCGGCCCGCCCGAGAACGGGCTCCCGCCCGCGCCCGGCGCGACGAACAGCACCGGTCCGAGGAACACGAGGAAGATCGCGAAAAGGCCGACCTTCTTCGACCCGCCCGCGAGGAAGGCGGTGACGTCGGTCGGGGCCCCGTCGTAGACGTCCACCGCCCACGCGTGGAACGGTACCAGGGTCGCCTTGAACGCGAGCCCCGCGAGGAGGAACCCGTAGCCGAGCAGGACGAGGACCGGGTAGCCGACCGAGCCCGCGACCGCCCGGATCGCGTAGAGGTTGGTCGTCCCGTACGCCCCGTAGAGGAGCGAGGCGCCGAAGAACGAGAGGGTCGTGGAGAGCGCCCCGATGATGTAGAACTTCATCGCGGCCTCGAGCGCGCGCTCGTCCTTCCGGGTGTAGGCGACGAGGAGGTACGTTGAGATGCTGACGAGCTCGACCGAGAGGAGGAGGAAGATCAGGTCGGAGGCGATCGTGACGAGGAGCATCCCGAGGGTGGCGAGCAGGATCAGCCCGAAGAAGATCGGAGCGCCGCGCTCCTTCGACGGCCGGCTGATCGAGGCGAGCGAGACCAGGAACGCCGCGAGCAGGAAGATCCCCTCGAAGACGAAGCCGAGGGTCGTGAACGCGTAGAGCGGAGTACCGCCGGGGGCCACGACCGCGTCGATCTGGCCGGAGGGGACCGTGGCGAGCCCGGCGAGGGGGGCGAAGCCGAGGTCGGCGACGACGAAGAGGAGGGCGAGGGCCGTCGCCCCGACCGCGATCCCGCCGGTGACCTCGATGCGACGGACGTCGAGGACGTCCAGGAGGAAGATGAGCAGCGTCCCCGCCAGGAGCAGGAGCTCCGGGAGGAACGGTCCGGCGAAGGAGGAAAGGTCCATCGTCCTAGGTCCCCGGGAACCCCTTAACGGGCGAGTTCACGATCACGTTCACGAGAAGTCCGGGGAGGATCCCGAAGAGAATCGTCAGGGCGACCAGGATCGCCATCGCCGCGCCCTCGTACCAGGGGACGTCGTGCGCCGTGGACGGAATCCCTCGCGCCGGGCCGAAGAGCATCCGCTGCATCATCCACAGGTAGAACCCCGCGGTCACGACCAGGATGAGGAGCGGCACGATGACCCAGTAGGCGAGCGTGTTCCACGTCGCGAGGAGCGCCGTGAACTCCGCCGGGAAGCTGATGAGCGCCGGCAGACCGAGGGACGCGAGCGACCCGACCATGATGAGGGTCGACAAGGTCGGGGTGGTCGGCGTGATCCCACCGACCGATGGGATGTCGCGCGTCCCGAACGTGTGGTGCACGCTCCCGGACGCCATGAACAGGAGCGCGCTCACGATGCCGTGGGCGAACATGAGGAGGACCGCCGCGAGGAGCCCGAGCGAGGAGTCGAGGGCGATCGCGAGCAGGACGATCCCCATGTGGTTGATGGAGGAGTACGCAACCATGCGTTTCAGGTCGCGTTGCGAGAGCGAGAGGACCGACCCCCAGATGATCGATACGAAGGCCACGACGTAGAGGATCGGCTGCACGGTGTGGAGGCCGCTCGGGAGGAGCTCCACGGCCCACCGGATCAACCCGTAGGCCCCGAGCTTGAGGAGGAGCCCCGCGAGCAGCACGGAGCCGCCGGTCGGAGCCTCGACGTGGGCGTCGGGGAGCCACGTGTGGAACGGGACGATCGGGAACTTGACCCCGAAGCCGAAGAAGAGCGCGAGGAACATGAACGACTGGAGAACGGTGGAGAGGCCGCGAGCGGAGGCATACATGGCCGAGAAGTCGAACGACGCGGCCCCCGAGTAGAAGACGACCGCGAGCAGGCCGACCAGCATCACGACCGACGCGACGTGCGTGTAGACGAAGAACTTCAGCGCGGCGTACCGACGTTGGGGTCCTCCCCAGTACCCGATGAGGAAGAACATCGGGATGAGGACGGCTTCCCAGAAGAGGAAGAACAGGAGGACGTCCAGCGCGATGAAGACCCCAAAGCAGCCGAGGCAGGTGAGCAGGACGAGGCCGAAGTAGGCCGCCGGGCGCTTCTGCTCCTCCCAGGAGTAGACCACGGTCGCGAGCTGGAGGATCGCGGTCAGGAGGATCAGGACGAGCGAGATCCCGTCCACACCGACCGTGTAGTTGATGTGCATCCAGGCGAGGGAGATCCAGCTGTACGACTCCCCGTCCGCGAAGCCGGGGACGAGGGCGCTATTGTAGCCGGGCCAGCCGGGGTACGCGAGGAAGAGGACCGCAACCTCCGCGAGGAACACCACGGTGGTCGCGAGCGCGACCCACCGGGCGCGGCTGCCCGCGAGGAACGTGAGGACGGTCCCGACCGCGAGGCTCGCGACGATGATCGAGAGCAGCGGGACCATCGGTCTATCCACCTCCGAGCCGGGAGACCACGTACGGCGCGACGATCAGCAGGACCACGAACAGCGCGATGAGCCCGGCCACCACGTAGGCCGCGTAGTCCGACACGACCCCGGTCTGGATGCGCCGGAGACGGTCGCTGAGGAGCGCGAACATCCGCTCGAACCCATGGACCGCCCCGTCGATCACGAACCGGTCGAAGAAGTCGGCCGCCCGGGCGATGGTGTAGACGCCCTTCGTCCCGATCCAGTCGTACGCGACCTTGAAGTAGTAGCGGTTGAGGAGCAGGCGGCGGACCGGCTGGGCCGCGCTCGTCGTGGGGAGGGAGTAGACCCGACCGTTTCCCCAGAGGAGCCACGCGAGCGAGATGCCGCCCGCCCCCAGCGCGATGCTCACGCCCGAGACGATGAGGTCGGTGGTCCCGAAGACGGGCGGGATTCCGGTCGCCCCGGCCCCCGCTAGAAGGAGGGACTGGAACCCCGGCAGGAAGATGAGGAGCCCGGCTCCGACCGCGAGCGCCGAGAGCAGGACGAGCGGCAGTTGCATCGTCCACGGACCTTCGTGGGCGTGCCCGAGGTTCGGGTCTCTCGGATGGTCGCCCGAGAAGGCGAGGAACCAGGCGCGGAAGATGTAGTAGGCCGTCAGGAACACGGCCGCGAACGCGAGGAGGAAGAACGGCCAGTACGCCGGGTGGCTACCGAGCTGTGAGTAGACCGACGAGAGGATGTCGTCCTTGCTCCAGAAGCCGGCGAACGGCGGGATTCCCGCGAGGGCGAGGCCCCCCACCGCGAACGCCGCGGCGGTGAGCCGCATCGACTTGCCGAGCCCGCCCATCTTGAACAGGTCCTGCGTGCCGACGGCGTGGATGACCGAGCCCGCGGCGAGGAAGAGGAGGGCCTTGAAGAACGCGTGCGTGAAGAGGTGGAACAGCCCGACCATCGCGAAGCCGGCGCCGACGGCCATCACCATGTAGCCGAGCTGGCTGATCGTCGAGTAGGCGATCACCCGCTTGATGTCCGGGTGGACCACCGCCATCGTCGCGGCGAAAAACGTGGTGAACCCGCCGATGGCGACGATCGCGAGCTGGTCGACCGACGTAAACCCAAGGAACAGGCTCGCCACGGCGAGGAGGTAGACGCCCGCGGCGACCATCGTCGCCGCGTGGATGAGGGCGCTCACCGTGGTCGGGCCCTCCATCGCGTCCGGTAGCCACACGTGGAGGGGGAACTGCGCGCTCTTCCCCGCAGCGCCGCCGAGCATCATGATCCCGGCGACCGTGAGCAGGGTCGAGTTCCCTCCGAGACCGTAGCCGAGGAGGTACGGCTGGTTCCCGTTCACGAACAGGAACCCGTTGGCCGCCCAACCGCCCGACCCGGCCGGGCCGGCGGATGCGAAGTAGTAGAAGTAGAGGAAGATCCCGAGCAGGAACATGATGTCCCCGACGCGGGTGACGATGAACGCTTCCTTCGCGGCGCTCGCCGCGCTCGGCTTCTCGTAGTAGAACCCGATCAGGAAGTAGGAGCAGACACCGACGAGCTCCCAGAAGAGGAAGAACTCGAGCAGGTTATCCGCGAGGACGAGCCCGCTCATCGCCGTGAGGAACAGCGAGAGCTCCGCGTAGTAGCGGGGGAGCCCCCGGTCCTGGTGCATGTACCCGATCGAGTACAGCATGACGAGGAAGCCGACCACCGTCACGACGATGAGCATCAGCGCCGAGATCGGGTCGACCAGGGTCCCGACGACGAGGGAGAAGCCGTTCGGGAACGGGCCCGGGGCCGGGGCGAGATGGAGCCACGTGTACCGGACGTCGGTGTAGGTGCCGGGGTTCACCATCTCCCCGACCCCGATGAGGACGCCGACCACCATCGCGGCCCCCGATAACGCGACCGCGACCCACCCGCCCCACTCGAGGCGGCGCATCCGGGTCCCCGCAAGGCCGACGATGGCGAAGGAGAGGGCGCTGAACAGGGGGACCAGGAAGGCCCACCCGTACAGCCCGTCGAGCACGCTCGTTCTCGTCCCCCCTAGAGTTTCAGCTCGTTCGCTTGCGCGACGTTGATGGTCCCCTTGAGTCGGTTGAGGGCCAGGACGATCGCGAGCCCGACCGCGACCTCGGTCGCGGCGAACCCGATGAGGACGACCGCGACCTCTTGGCCGGTGAGCCCTGAGGTCCCGCTCGAGAAGGCGCCGAAGTAGACGAAGTTCAGGATCGCCGCGTTCATCGCGATCTCGATCGCGATCAGGACGAGGATGAAGTTCCGCCGGGTGAGGATCCCGAACAGCCCGACGGCGAACAGGGCGGAGGAGAGCGCGACGAAGCCGACCAATGGGAGGGCGGTCATTCGCGACCCTCCCGGACGAGGTAGATCGACCCCGAGACCGCTCCCATCATGATGAGGCCGAGCAAGAGGAGCCAGGGTCCGTTGGTCCCGAAGAGGCCCTGGGAGAGGAGCGTGGGGTCGTAGACCGAGACCGTCTGGCTCGATTGGGGCAGCTCCCCCACCGCGGTGACCGCGAAGATGAACGTGACGAGCGCCAGCGCGAGCGGTACGGCGTCGAGGCCGGTCATCGCCTCCCGGAAGAAGATCCGCTTCCGCGTGAGCATGACCCCGAACAGCAGGAGGACGGTGACGGCTCCGGCGTAGACGCCGAGCTGCAGGACCCCGAGGAAGGGGGCCTGGAGCAGGAAGTAGATCGCGGAGATGGAGACGAAGAAGACCGCGATCCAGAGGATCGTGTGGACGAGCTCCCGGACGAGGAGCGCGGCGACGGCCGTGAGCAGCGTCACCGCCGCGAGGACGATGAACGCGAGCTCCTCGAGGCTCACTTTCGAGCCCCCCAGAACAGGCACTCCTTAGGACAGACGCTGATGCAGGTACCGCAGCGGACGCAGTCGGAGTCGTTGACGACCGGCTCCTTCCAGATCCGCTTCGGGAGCTTCTCGCCGGGCTTCGCCTCCGGCTTTGGGATGTCGAGCATCGTGATGCACTGCGTAGGGCAATCCCGAGCGCACGCGTTGCATCCGATACAGAGCGGGACGTCGAGGAGGATCGAGTCCTCGTTCTCCGGCCGGGCGAGCCGGATCGGGTTCATCGGGAGCTTGGTCTTGAACACCTCGTTCAGCCGCTGCGGCGAGTAGACCATGTCCGAGCGCTTCGTGACGGAGAGCTCGTAGCGCGTCGTCATGGTGAGGCATCCTTCCGGGCATGCGTCCGAGCAGAACCCGCAGTAGCTGCACTTCCCGTAGTCGATCTCCGGGCACTTCTTCGGGTGCTTCGGGTCCCCGCCGGGGACCGTCACCATCTCGATGCAGAGGTCGGGGCAGGAGAACTGGCAGAGGTTGCAGCTGATGCACGTCGCGATGTTGAGCGCGTGGACCCCCCGGTAGTTGTCCCAGACCTGCCCGAGCCCGATCGGCTTCCCCGAAGCAACGGCTACCTTCTCCCGGAACTTCGGGTCCTCGAGGCGTTCGTACGGGTAGACGATCGTCGAGGGGCGGATCAGGCTCTTCGCGAACTGCCGGGCGGCAGTGGCCATCGGACGGGCAACCCACAGGATGGGGTTCTGGTTCGGTTTCTGCGTGGCGGTGATTCCCGTTGCCATCCGTTTCCTCCCCCCTCGGTTCACGGCGTCGGTAGGCAACCGAACGGCCACACGCACTTCGCCACCACGAGGGCGGCGGCCAGGAACACCGAAAGTAGTCCGAGCGGGATCATCCGGTTCCAACCGACCCGGAGGAGCTGGTCCGTCCGGACCCGGGGCAGCGAGGCCCGGACCCAGACGAACAGCCCGAAGACGAGGTAGGTCTTCACCATGAACCAGAAGATGCCGGCGAGCGGGAACGACGTCGCCACGCTCGGCACCCACGTCGGGAGGGTCCACCCTCCGAGGAACAAGAGGACGACGAGGACGCTACCGACCAGCGCCCGCAGATAGTCGGTGAACATGAAGAACGCGAAGAACATCCCGCCGTACTCGGTGTTCCACCCCTCGACGAGCTCGGCCTCGGCCTCGGGCAGGTCGAACGGGATCCGCTCCATCTCGGCGAGCATCGCCGCGACGAAGACGACCAGGGCGAGGAAGAGGGGCCCCCAGAACCAGTAGTTCTGCTGCTCGTAGACGATCGTGTTGAGGTCGAAGCTCCCTGCGACGATCACCACGGCGACGACCGCGAGGAGGAGCGGGACCTCGTAGGCGATCATCTGGGCGGCGGAGCGCATTCCGCCCATCAGCGAGTACTTGTTGTTGCTCGACCAGGCGCTGACGAAGATGAAGAGGGGAGCGAACGCGAAAACCGCGAGGGCGAGGAGGAGCGTGAGGGGGATGGCCCCGGTGTCCCATCCCGAGGAGATCGGCAGGATCCCGAAGATCGTGAGCGACGTGATCATGTACGCGGTGGGACCGAAGTAGAACCCGAGGGGGTCGGCGTCCCGGGGCTTGACGGTGTCCTTGCGGAACAGCTTGAACCCGTCCGCGAAGTTCTGCAAAAGGCCGGCGAACCCGACGTGCATCGCCCCCCGCCGGTCCATGAACCGGCCGAGCAGCTTCCGTTCCCACCAGATCAGCAGGATCGTGTTGAGCATGGTCGCGGCGAGGATGATGACGGCGAAGATCAGCACCGCGAACCCGGTCTCGACGCCCGAGCTCGTCACCACGGCCCGCGCGCCGCTCGGGAGGATCGACCCCAGCGCCGCGGCGATCGCGCTCGAGATGTCGTAGGAAACGGAGTACAGGGTCGCTTGCGACATCCTTCTTCCCCCCTACCGGTCCACTTCTCCGATGCACGGGTCGACGCTTCCCATGATGGGAGGGATGTCCGCCACGCGGTACCCGACCAGGTATTGGCGCGCCGCGCTCAAGTTGGCGAAGATGGGGGACCGGAACTTGACGCGGTACGGGTGTTCCGAGCCTTCGTTGACCACGTACGCCTGGGCTTCCCCGTGCGGCTCCTCGACGGCCGAGAAGCCGAGCCCCTTCGCGTAGTTGCGCTTCAAGAGGTACCCCTCCCGGCCTACCGGAGCATAGGGGGCGCCGAGCCACCGCGGGAGTTGCTCGGCCATCACGGGGCCGGGGTGGTGGTCGAGCCAATCGATCGTCTGACGGAGGATCCGGATCGACTGGCGCATCTCCTCCATGCGGACGAGATAACGAGCGGTGACGTCGGCCCCGTCGGCGACCGCGACGTCGAAATCGACCGCCGCGTACTGGGCATAGGGTCGGTCCTTCCGGAGGTCCCGCTTCACGCCGGCCGAGCGGAGCATCGGACCCGTGATCCCATGGGCGATGCAGTCGTTCGCCTTCAGCCGGCCGAGGCCGTCACATCGCTTGTGGAAGATCGAGGAGCCAAGGCAGAGCTGGTCGTACTCGCGGAACCGGTCGGTGAGCCAGTCGAGGACCTTGCGGGCCTGGTCGGTGAACGTCGGAGGGAGGTCGTTCCGGACCCCTCCGACCCGCATGTACTCGTAGGTCATGCGAGCCCCGGTGAAGCTCTGGAACAGGTCGAGAACCAGGTCCCGGTCGCGCATCCCGTAGAGGAACGGCGTCATGAGGCCGATGTCATTGACGAACGCGGCGTACCACATGATGTGGGAGCCGATCCGCTGGAACTCCTCGCACGTCATCCGGATGTACTGGGCCCGCTCCGGCGGCGTGATGTGGAGGGCTTGCTCGGACGCGAGGATGTAGAGGTGCTCCCAGGCGAGTCCCGCCACGTAGCAGGTCCGGTCCATCAGCGTGACGACCTCGTTGTAGTGGCGGTCTTCGCTGATCTTCTCGATCCCTCGGTGGAGGTACCCCATCTCGGGGTCGACGTTGAGGACCACCTCGCCATCGATCCGAACGCGGAGGTTCCAGAGACCGTGCGTCATGGGGTGCTGGGGCCCCATGTTGATCCACATCTCAGACATGGCGCGACTTCACCTCCAGCTCCTCCGGCTCGTGAATCTTGAAGGAGCGCAGGAGCGGGTGGAACGCGTACCCTTCCGGGGTCAAGAGGTGACGCAGGTCCGGGTGGTGGTCGAACGTGATGCCCACGAGCTCCCAGGTCTCGCGCTCATGCCAGTTCGCGCTGGGCCAGATGGCCGACGCGGTCTCGACGCGCGGGTCCGTCGCCGGCACGTCGGTCGAGAGGAGGACGTACTGTCGGGCCGCATCCGACCAGGCTACGTAGAACACCTCGCGATGGTCGACCCAGTCGATCCCACCGACCATCGAGAGATGGGCGAAGGAAAGGTCGTCCCGTACCGCCCGGAAGAGGTCGAGCGCCGCCTCGCGACGGAACCGCACGCGGCCGGCCATGCCCTCGAACGGTTCGACCCCCAGGAGGTTCTCCCCGAGCTTCGGGGCGAGGACGCGGGTCAGGTCGTCCGGTTGCATCGGTAGCTGCTCCTAGATGCCCGGCGGTCGACCCGCCTACTCCTTTCGCTCCCGGATCAGTTGTTCCAGTTTCAGGATCCCGTCCAGCATCGCCTCTGGGCGGGGCGGGCAACCGGCGATGTAGACGTCGACCGGGACCAGCTTGTCCACGCCGGGGACGACCGAGTAGGCCGTGCGGAACGGTCCGCCCCCCGTCGCGCAGTTCCCCATCGCGATGACCCACTTCGGCTCGGCCATCTGCTCGTAGAGCGTGATCAGCTTGTGGGCGACCTTCCACGTAACCGTCCCGTTCACGATCATCAGGTCGGCCTGGCGAGGGGTCGACCGGGCCACGACCCCGAACCGTTCGGCGTCCCAGCGCGCCCCGAACGCGGCGGCGAACTCGATTGCGCAGCAGGCAAGGCCCCAGTGCAGCGGGAAGAGGGAGTTCCGGCCCGACCAGTTGAAGACCGGCCGAATGACCTTCGCCTGTCCCTGCTCCGTGATGAGGGAGCTGAGCGCCTCCTTCGCGGCGGGGATGAACTCCTTGACCCGAAGCGCCTCGATCTCCACGAACGGGACGGCGGCCTGGGTCGCCATCGGAAGCTCGCGGGAGGGCGGGGGGTCGCTGCCGGGGGTCCGGGGCACCGCTGGGGTCGCTGCCGGAGAGGCCGTCAGACGACCCACCTCTTCTCGCCGCTCAGGGCGTAGTAGATGCCCGTGATCGCGAGCGCCGTGAACCCGACCGCGATGAAGACCGGGAGCCAGGCGGAGTTCGCGCCACGGAACGTCAGTCCCCACAGCGCGAGGATGAAGCCGAGGACGTCGACCGCGACGAAGACGATCGCGAACGTGTAGTGCTGCGTCGGGAAGTCGATCTGCGCTTCGCCCTCCGGCTCCTCGCCGCACTCGTACGTCGTGAGCTGGAGGTACGAGCTCCGGCGCTTCGCGCCGATCATGCGGTTCGCGGCGAGCGAGCCCACCGTAAAGGCGGCGGCAATGAGCGCGAAAACCAGGAACGTGGTGACCCCGGCGTCCAACTGCTCCTCCTCCCCCTGGGCGAGCTAGACATCCGACTCTATGTCGTTATTTAACCTCAAGGTGCAGAAGGGCGAAGGAAGGGCTTAACACGGTGTCACCGGGCAGGTCCGGAGGCCGTCGGAGTTATGGCTTCGCGCGGCTCGAACTGCTCGGTACTGGATGCAGCGGGAGAGCTTCCGAACCCCGGTGACGCTCACGGGACGGTGGGTCCGTCTCGTTCCCCTCGCCCCCAGCCATGCGAAGGCCTTGCGGGTCGCGGCGCGGGACCCCGAGGTCCGCAGGTACCTGCTCAACGGGCCGGGCGAGACCCACGAAGAGATGGACGCCCTGATCGCCCTCCTTCTCGAACGACAGAAGGCCGGCACCGACCTTCCGTTCACGACCGTCCTACGGGCCGACGACCGACCCGTGGGGATGACCCGGTTCCACCACATCGACCGGGATAACCTCTCGGTCGAGGTGGGCGGGACCTGGCTCGACTCCGCCCTCTGGAGGACCCCCGTCAACACGGAATCGAAGTTCCTCCTCTTCCGGTACGCCTTCGAGACCGAGAAGGTTCACCGGGTCTGCCTCCGGACCGACCTGAGGAACGAACGGTCCCAACGAGCCATCGCCCGGCTCGGAGCGGTCCGGGAGGCCGTGTTCCGAGACGACCGGCTCCTTCCGGACGGGTCGTTCCGCACGTCCGTCGCCTACGGGGTCCTCGCCTCCGAATGGCCGCGCGTGCGCAGCGGGCTGGAAACGATGCTCGCCCACGATTGGAACCCTCCGGAGCTGCTCGGCCTCGCCCCGAACTCTGGCCACCCCACGACGGACGCGAAGCGATGACCGGGAACGGATTCCACCCGCCCCTCACCCTGCGCGGTCGTTACCTCGAGCTCGTACCGCTCGCACGGGAGCACGCCGCGGGGCTCGCTGAGGCGGGCCGTGACCCGGAGGTCTGGCAGTTCCTGCGTATCGGCCCGGGTCATCCTCCCACGAAGACCGAGATGGAGGCGTTCATCGACCAACTTCTCGGCTATCAGGCGGCCGGGGAGGTGCTGCCGCTCACGATGGTCCTCCTTCCCGAGCGGTCCCTGGTGGGGATCATCCGGTACCTCGACATCGACCGTCCGAACCGGATGGTCGAGCTCGGCACGTGGCTGGACTCCCGGTACTGGAGGAGCCCTCTCAATACCGAAGCGAAGCTCCTGACCCTTCGGTACGCGTTCGAGGAGGAGATGGTCCACCGTCTCCAGCTGAAGACGGATTCCCGGAACGTCCGGTCCCAGGCCGCGATCGAACGGTTGGGGGCCGTTCCGGAAGGAGCCTTGCGGGAGGCGCACCTCGTCCGGAACGGCTACTTCCGCACCTCGCTCTACTACAGCATCCTCGAGTCGGAATGGCCTAGCGTGAAGGCCCGGCTCGAGGAGAAACTACGGGCGCCCTGGGTGGGCCGTCCGTCCCCGTAAGGGCATCCTACGGGGGCGGGAAGTTCGGCTTCCGTTTCTCGTGGAACGCGCGGATCCCTTCGGGGAGCTCTTCCCCCTGAGCCGCTTCCACCGCCCGGCGGCGCTCGTGCGCCATTTGGGCCTCCGGGCCCTCGCTGAACGCGGAGACCAGGAGCCGCTTCACCCAGCCGTACGCCCGGGTCGGGCCCTGCGCCAGCTCCTCCGCGCGCGCCCGGGCACGGGCCGGCAGCTCGGCGGCAGGCACCACCTCGTGGACAAGCCCCATCTCGAGGGCCCGGTCCGCGGGGACCCTCGTGTTCGAGAAGAGCAGTTCCTGCGCGCCGCCGATCCCGAGGAAATGGGGGAGGAAGTACGACAGACCTCCGTCGGGGACCGTCCCGAGCTGGAGGAAGGCCGGGACCAGGACGGCCGTGTTGCTGGCGATGCGCCAGTCCGCCGCGAGGGCGAGCGAGAGGCCACCTCCCGCCGCCACGCCGGGGAGGGCAGCGACCACGGGCTTCGGCATCTCCAGGATCTCGCGCACGATGTGTTCCTGCGCAGAGGTCAGGCGGTGGAAGAGGTCGGGAAGGGTCCCGTCGGCACGGTGCGCTTCCATGGCGGCGACATCGCCTCCCGCGCAGAATGCCGAGCCTGCCCCGGTCAACAGGACCGCGCGCACGTCTCGAGCCTCCGTCGCCGCCTCGAGCGCCATGCGGAGCTCGGCCATCGTGGCCTCATCGAGCGCGTTGAGGCGCTCGGGCCGGTGGATCGTGAT
The DNA here is from genome assembly GCA_963735185.1 of uncultured Thermoplasmata archaeon. Lineage (GTDB taxonomy): Archaea > Thermoplasmatota > Thermoplasmata > Lutacidiplasmatales > UBA184 > Lutacidiplasma. Next base: position 191,317 of record CAVTJV010000007.1, on the reverse strand, counting down.
CGTGAGGACGGCTCCGTTTCGTTCGGCCAGCACGTTGGGCATCGAACTCTCGGACAGGGGCAGGGAGCGGTGCGGCCCGGCCTATCCGCCTAGGAGCTATCGGGCGGCGGTCGGCGTCGGGCCGCTGGCCGCCCATCGTCCGGGGAAGGCCCTGAGGACGTCGCCGTCTCGGGGGAGTCTGCGGTCCCCGACGGGAACGCGGTCCCAGGAGGTTCTGCCCGCGTGGGGGGCGGTGGGGCGATCGCGTCGGCCGGGGGAAGCACGGGCGTGATGTTGGCCCTCGGCCCCTTGGCTGCGAACGGGGCGACGAACGCGGTCGACTCGTCGGATTCGGCCTTGATCTCCTCCTCGATCGTCTTGATCTCGGTGAGGAGCTCCTCCTGCCGCGGGATCGGGCCGAGGATGTCGTCCATCGTGCCGATCCGCTTCTCGAGGTCGTCGAGCGTGTTCAGGTTCCGGTCGGGAACCTGGCGACCCGTTCCCAGGTACTCGGACGCACCTTCGACCAGGCGCGAGAACTCGAACGGGAAAAGGATCTTCGTAGCCTGCCCGTCACCGACCTTGGCGACCGTGTCGAGCGAAAGGACCGTGAGCGCCTTCGAGTCGAGGACGCTCGCCCCGAGCGAGAGGATCCGCAGGCGTTGCGCCTCTCCCTGACCTTCGAGGATCGTGGCGACCCGCGCCCCCTCGGCCTCGAGGATCTGGGATTGCCGGACCCCTTCGGCCTGAAGGATGCGGGACCGCTTCTGGCCCTCGGCGACGAGGATGGCGCTCCGCTTCTCGCCGTCCGCACGCAGCACCGCCGCCCGCCGTTGCCGTTCGGCGGAGGTCTGCTCCTCCATCGCGGTCTTGACGGGTCCGACGGGGTCGACCTCCTTGATCTCCACCGCGTCGACGCGCACGCCCCACTTGTCGGTCGCCTCGTCGAGGATGTCGCGGAGGCGGGCGTTGATCCGCTCGCGGTTGTAGAGGATCTCGTCCAGCTCCATGTCGCCGATGATCGACCGGAGGGTCGTCTGGGCGAGCGCGAGGGTAGCGACCTGGTAGTTCTGGACCTGGAAGATCGCCTTCGGGGCGTCCACGACCTTGATGTAAATGATCGCGTCGACATTGGTCGGGGAGTTGTCCTTGGTGATCACTTCCTGGCGGGGGACCTCGAGCACCTGGGTACGGAGGTCGATCTTGAGGACGCTCGCGAGCGGGCTCACCAGGTTGAACCCGGGGTTGATCATCCGCTTGTACGAGCCGAGCAGCGTGACGATCCCCTGCTGGTACGGTTGGATCGTGTAGATCATCCGCGTCAGCAGGACGAGGATGATCACGAACGCGAGGACGATTCCCACTATGACGAACGTGTAATCCATCGGGTCCTCTCAGGTTCCGTCGCGTCGATGCGACGACCGAGGGGCGAACCCCATCGGAGGGTGTAACCCTTTCCGTCGGGCCCGGCGCCCGATTACGCGGGTTTGGGCGGTTCGAGGGGCACGACCGTAACCGAGACCCCTTCCCCGTGCACGACCCGGACCCGGGTCCCCTCGGGGATCTCGACCGACGCGCGGGCGGACCAGACCTCGGAACGGACCCGGACCTTCCCCTTGAGGGTGTTCGGAACGATGGGGACGATGACGATCGCTTCGGCCCCCACGAGTCCTCCGCTGGTGGTGCTGAGCGGCCAATGGTTCGGGGCGACCCACCGGTAGTACGGGATCTCGATGAAGGCGGCCATGATCGCCACGACGATGATCGCAATCGGGCCGATGTAGCTGTCCAGCAGGACATTCGGCAGGAACAGGTACAGGAACCCGGCCACGAGGAGGATGGAGCCGGGGATCAGGAGCAACGCACCGGGGTGCACGAGCTCGAAGGCCAGCAACACGATGCCCACGATGACGAGGGCGATCCCGATGGTCGGGTCGATTACGGACACGTCTCCCCTCGCGGGGGAATGACCGTCAGGGGATTAAAGGTCGGGGGTTGCCGTTACCGTATGTACCGGTCCGTCGTGTCGAGGTCGAACTTCGTCACGACCTTGAGGCGGCGGCCGTTGCCTCCCGGCGCGTACGCGAGGAACGGATAGAGCCGCCAGAGGTCGCCTTCCGCCATCCGCGTCGCCGGGTGGTCGGGGCCGAACGCCGTTCGGGTCACGCGGGCCGTCACCTCGCGGACCGACCGCTCGTCGAGGTAGCCGAGCGAGTGCAGGTACTCGTGGGCCAGGACAACGTAGATGAACGAGTTGAGCTCGGTCGGGTCCCGGGCGTGCTGGCGCATGGCTTCGACGAGCCCCTCGTTCAGGACGATGAGGTTACCGGTGACCTGCCAGTATGCCCCCAGCTGCGGGGGTAGGTCCGAGAGCCCGAGGCCGAGGCCCGGCCGCTCGATCCCCAGCACCTGGCGGACGGCCCCGCGCACGACCCGGAACACGGCATCGTAGTCGGCGGGCGAGTCCAGCGTGCGGACCAGCGGGGAGACCGGGTGGGGCGGATCGGGAGCCTTCGGGCCGGTGCTGCCCGCCGAACGGACGGACGTGGCGGAGAGCGGGAGTTGCATGACGAGACCAGCGATGGGGCGGGGATATAGGGGCGCTTACCGACGGGAAACGAGCCTACCCGGTGCGTTCCCGAGCACGGCTCAGTCCTGTTCCGCCGGCCCCAGAGCCTAAGAACGGACGGCCCCATTCTGCCTCGCAATGCCCCGGCCCCAGGATGTGGTGTTTCCCCGCCGTCGCGAGCGTCTCGAAGACCGGCGGAAGGAAGGGCAGCATCGGAAGCTGCTCGACGAGTTCTTCGACCACTCGACGCTCCTCGCGGTGTCGCGCCTCGTGACCCGAGGGATGTTCGACTCCGTCGACTTCCCGATCTCCACAGGGAAAGAGGGCGGCGTCTTCCGAGCGACCGCGGGGGCGGAGTTCCGGGCGGTGAAGATCTACCGGATCGGTAACAGCGTGTTCCGTCACCTTCCCCCCTACGCCCTCGAATCGCTTCGGCGCGAATCGAGCGTGAAGAACTTCGGCGGCCTGATCTTCGCCTGGACCCGCCGAGAGCACACGATCCTGGGTCGCCTCGCCGATGCGGGGGTACGGGCTCCGCGCCCCTACGCCCACTTCCGAAACGTCCTCGTCATGGAGTTCATCGGAACCCCCGATGGCATGGCGGCCCCGAGGATCGTCGACGTTCCCATCGAGGACCCGGCGGCGCTCTACGAGGACCTCGTCACCCAGATCGGTCGGATGGCGCGGGAGGCCCGGCTCGTGCACGGGGATCTCTCTCCCTACAACGTGCTCCTTCACGACGGGCACGTGGTCCTGATCGACGTGGCCCAGGCCGTCTCGGTCGACCATCCCGAGGCCCTCCGATTGATGGAACGGGATATCCGCAACTTCTCGAAGTACCTCGGACGGCTGGGGTTCGAGGTCGAACCGGCGGATTTCCTCGAGGCGGTCGGCGGAAAGTCGATTGGTCCGCCCTCGGTGGAGGCTTAGGCGTTCATGCCGACGCTCTACGCTCGGATCCCGGAGGACCGGGTCGGCGTGCTGATCGGTCCGGGCGGACGGACCAAGAAAGCGATCGCGACCGCTACCGCGACCCGGATCGACATCGACGCGGGCGAGGGCGAGGTCCGGGTGGTCGGTCCGGACAGCGACCCGATGGGGGTCCTCAAGGCCCGCGATATCGTCCTCGCGATCGGCCGGGGGTTCTCCCCAGAACGTGCGATGCGCCTCCTGCGGGAGGACACCTTCTTCGGCGTCCTCGACATCAAGCTCGCCACCGGTCATCGGGAGAAGGCGGCGCTCCGCCGCATCCGCTCTCGCGTGATCGGGACCCACGGCCGGGCGCGCTCGCGCATCGAGCAGCTCTCGGGCTGCTCGGTGAGCGTCTACGGCTCCACCGTCGCGCTGATCGGCAAGGAGGAACAGCTCGACCACGCGACGCGGGCGGTGGAACTGCTCGTGAAGGGGAGCGAGCACTCGACCGTCTTCCATCTCCTGGCCCGGCTCAAACGGGACGACGCGGTCAAGGAGGCGACCTCGGTCGACGAGGTCGAGGACGTCGGAGGATAGCCCCGTGGGGAAGACGCTCTCCCTCGAGGGCCCGCCGCTCGAGTGGGCCCGTCAGCAGTTCGCGCAGTACTACGCCACCGCCACCATCCCTCCCCCCTACCGGCTCGCGCGGCGTGAGTTCGCCGCCTTCCCGTTCACCTCCGAGACGATGATGCGTCGACATGCGACCTTGCGGACGACGGAGGAGTTCCTGCGGTTCCTACGCCGAGAGACCCCTCGCCACGTCTACTACTCCTCCGCGTACTACCGCCGCCCCGCCGCGCCGACGATGTCGATGAAGGAGTGGCTCGGCGCGGACCTCATCTTCGACCTCGATTCGGACCACCTTCGGGGGGCGGAAGCACTCGATTACGCCGGTCAGCTCGACCTGGTGAAGACCCGGCTCGTTGCGCTCGTCGACGATTTCCTCTTCGGGGATTTCGGCATCGATCCCGCCTCCACCTCGTTCGTCTTTTCGGGGGGCCGAGGGTACCACGTCCACGTCCGGGACGACCGATTCCTGCCTCTCTCGAGCCCCGAGCGCCGGGAGCTCGTCGATTACGTAACGGGAACGGGGTTCGACCCCATGGCGGTCATCGGCTGGCGACGGACCGACGTGCGGTCGGGCCGGACGGCGGCGGGAGCGGACGGCGAGGCCGAACCCGGTCCTGCCCGGGGCCCGGCTCCCCGGACCCGGACGCTGGCGCCCCCCGACGCTCCGGGCTGGCAAGGCCGCACGACGCGTGCGCTCCTCGAGGTCCTCCGCCGCTGGGAGGAACAAGGGTCGGCCGCGGCAACGGAGGAGATGACCGGGTACGGGATCCAACCGGTCAAGGCCCGTCGGTACGCTCGGCTCCTCATCGACCAGGGGGGGGCGGCGAAGATCCGTGCCCACCTCTCCCTCGACGTGTTCCGGTCCGACCTCCCGGCCGACTTCCTCGAGGCCGTCGTCCCCCGCGCTGCCGTGGAGGTGCAGGGAGAGACCGATGCTCCGGTCACCACCGACGTCCACCGGCTGATCCGGCTGCCGAACTCGCTCCATGGCGGGACCGGCTTCCGGGTCGTCCCGCTCGGCCGGGACGAGATCGCCGGCTTCGACCCGTTCCGGGACGCCCTCCTTCCGGGGGACGACGGGGAGACGACTCCCGTGACGTACGTCGAGGAGGCGCGCTATCCGTTCCCGGGGGGCGGGGTCCATGCGGTCCCGGGCGGGACCGACGAGCTCCCGACGCCCGTGGCGCTCTTCCTGCTCCTCAGGGGGCAGGCGGAGCTTCGGCCTTCACTGGGATGACGAGCCGCCCGATCTTCTCGATCGACCCTTCGACGACGTCGCCCGGCTTCAGTTTCCTCGACTCGTTCCCGAACTCGAAGCCCGGAACCCCTCCGAGGCTCCCGAGGGAGAGGATGTCCCCGGGCTCGAACGTGATCCCCTGGGAGAGGTGGGCGATGATCTCGGGGATACGGAAGATGTAGTCGGTGGTGTCCCCGCGCTGGCGGACGGTCCCACCGACCTTGAGCTCCATCGCGAGGGGGTACGGGTCGCCGACCTCCACCTTCGGGACGACCCAGGGCCCGACGGCCATCGTCGCGTCGAAGCCCTTCCCCATGACCCAGTCGACGGTGCCTGGGGCCGGGTACTGTAGGTCCCGGTACCCCATGTCGAGGGCGATCGTGTAGCCGGCCACGAACTCCATCGCCTTCTCGGCCGGGATGTGCTTTCCATGCTGGCCGATGACGGCGGCGAGCTCGAGCTCCACGTCCGGGAACGTTCCGGCGGCGTTCAGAACGAGGTTCTCACTAGGCCCAACGAGGCTGTTGAAGTACCGGGTGAAGACGTAGGGACGGGTCGGCAACGGCTTCTTCTGCTCGGCGATGTGCGTCTTCGAGTTGGAGGCCAGGCAGTAGATCTTGCTCCGGCGAACGACCGGAGCGAGCAGCTTCACTCCCTCCTCGGCCTTGAACAGGAACCGGGCCCCGGTCGCGGCACGCGGGGTCCATCCGGCCTGGCGGCGGCGGTCGACGTACGCCAGGATCTTCTTCGTGAGCTCTACCGAGTCCGCCCCTCCTCCGAAGAACGCCTGCATGTCGCGGAACCGGCTCGGGTCGGCGCCCTTGACAGGATTCACCCCGTAGTAGTCGCGGACGGCCGTGTCGAGGTCGATGAACTCGTTCGCGTCCGTGATCATGCCGAAGTGGAACTGGTCCTGGAGCGTGAAGTGCACGAGCTTCATCGGTCCCTCTGGGAACCGGGGAGGCAAGAGGACGGATAACGGATGCGCGTGGCCGAATGCGGCCGGGCCTCGCGGGGGCTCGGCGTCTGGACGTCCGACGGTTCAGCGGAAGTGGCCGTGGACGGCCAGGAGATAGACGAAGAGAATCAACGAGAGGATGAAATCGAACGATACGAAATTCCCTGCGAGCCCGGCGCCCAGGAGCTCGAGGAATACAAAGATCAGGGAGAGGACAAGCGCCCACATCCTAAGTCGGTAGAGGCCGAGTGCGAGCCCGAGGAGGATGAGGCCCACGATGAGGACGGCAAGGCCCCAGGCCAGCCCGCCCACGCCGATGAAGCTGGAGGGAACGCCGAGGATGGTCGGGATGGTCGCGGCCGCGATGATGAGCAATCCGGTGATGATGACGAGGAATCCCAGGATCCCCACGAGGATGGCCAGGATGGCCACGCCGAGCGGTCGGGAAGGGGGCGCCACGTATTGCGGCGGGGTCTGGGTCGTCACGGGGTCCTTGGGGCGGACGTGCCCGCCGGCCCTTAGACGTTCCGTTCCGGGTTATGAAGGTGAGTTTAGGTAGGAACCCAACTCGCTCGGAACTCCGAAACGGTCCCCTTCCGCCCCGGCTGGGCATAGGTCGCCACGTAGCCGACGCCCACTCTCTCGAGGTCGACCAGCTCGAGCGCGGTGGCGTCGTCCGGACCGTGCGTCTCCGGTCCACTGACGACGGCCGGAGCCGTGGCGCCGCCCACCACGATCGGCGCGTAGTAGATCGAGAGCCGGTCGGCCAGTCCCTCTCGTAGCACGCTCGAAAGGATCTCCGCGCCGCCCTCGACCATCAGCTTGCGGACCCCCATGTCGTAGAGGACCGCGAACAGACGACTCAGGTCGACCCGGGTCGTTCCCGCGACCACGGTGGTGACATGAGGGGGAAACACCCGCGTCGACCGTTCCGAGGTCGCGACGATGGTCGGAGCAGAGTCGTCGAGCACCCGGGCGTTTGAGGGGGTCCGGCCGCTCCCGTCGACCACGACCCGTGCGGGGTTCTTGTGAGGGGGTACTCCAAGCAGCTCCCAATGGACTCTCAGAGACGGGTCGTCGTGAACGACGGTTCCGACGCCTACCAGGATCGCGTCCGAGCCGGCCCGCAGTCGCTGCACCCGCTGGAGGTCCTCCGGGCCAGAGAGGGCAGCCCGCTTCCCTCCGGCGAACGCGAGACGACCGTCAAGCGAAGCCGCGCAGTTGGCCCAGATGGCGGGTCGCCGCGATGACCCGTCCTTCGAAGAGACCATCCGCTTTCCTCAGGGAGTTGGTCGGAGGCGGGCGACCTCGGCCTCGAGGGTCTCGGTCGGCTGTCCGGCTGCCTTCAGGTCCTCTAGGTTGATCGCGACGTTGGCGAGCGCGCCCTCGGCGGCGGCGCGGAAAAGCGCGAGGGACGTGACTAGGTCGCTCCCGAGGGCGGCCCGCGTGCGGGGGCCCACGGCCTGGAGTCGACCCGCAAGGTCGACCGCGCGGCGTGCGGTCTCGAGCGGGACCTCGGCGGCTCCCCGCACCGCCTTGAGATACGCCTCCTGGGCCGCGGGGTCGTTCGGCCGCTCCTTGCGCGTCTTCTTCGATTGGCGAACAGCGTCGTACGAGCGGGAATCCTCGTCCGAAAGCTCGAGGAACCGGTGGCGGCCCTCGGTGAGCGCGGCGCTGACGGCTGCGAGGTCCTCGGCAGGCTTCGCCGGGTCGATGGAATAGGCGAGGACCATCTCCCCGAGGGCAGATGCCAGCGCGGCGACCACGCCCGCGGCGCTTCCGCCGCCGGGGGTTGGCGTGCGAGCGGCGAGGCGAGACGCGAACGAGGCGATCGACTCGTGGCCCGGTCCCGAGCTGGCGATCGACCGGACCTTCCGTTCGAGCACCGCGTTGCGGTCGAACGAGTGGAGCTGGAGGTAGTACTCCGCGGCGCCGAAGAGGGCGTCCTCGGGAACCAGCCCGACGATCTCCGACTCTTCCACGGCGACCCCGAACCGTTGCGCCTCCCGACGGACCGCCTCGAGGGCTCGGTGGATCGGAGTGATGTGGTAATCGGTGAGGTTCATCGACACCTGGGCCCGGTTCCGTTCCTTGATCTCGAATCCGAGCGCCTTCACTTCCGGAAGGCCCCCGTCCCGTGCCCGGACCGCCTTCGCGATGCGTTTCGCGATCGCGACGTCCGGCGTCGTGAGGTACGCGTTGTACGCGATCAGGACCGGCCGGGCTCCGATCGCCACGGCTCCCGCGGTCGGGTGGAGCTTCGTCTCCCCGAAATCCGGCGCCCGAGCCGGGTCGGTAGCGATCACCGAACGCAGGCCTTCGAACTGCCCCTCGCGGACTTTCGCGAGGTCGGCTCGCTCCGGACGCTTGGCCGCGGCGGCGTAGAGGTAGACGGGGATGCCGAGCTCCTTCGCGACGCGAGCTCCCAGCTTCTCGGCGAGGCGGACGGCGTCCGCCATGGTTGACTCACCGAGTGGGACGAACGGGACGACGTCCGTAGCGCCCATGCGTGGGTGCTCTCCCCGTTGCGTGTTGAGGTCGATGAGCAGGGTCGCGACCTTCATCATTCCGAAAACGGCCTCGAGGAGGGCATCCCCCTCGCCGACCAGGCTGATCACGCAACGGTTGTGGTCGGCGTTCCGTTCGACATCGAGCACCGTGACGCCGGGGACCTCTCGGGCCGGGGCTACGATCCGTTCAATCCGGTCGGCGTCGCGTCCTTCAGAAAAGTTCGGTACACATTCGAACACGGTCATGGGTGGTGGTTCCCTCCAAAGGTCTCGAGAAGCGTCTGATGGCCTCGGGCCTCCTGGGGAGTGGAGCCGGTCCGGGGGCGCTGACGCGCCCGGGCGATGGCGCTCCGCACCCTCTCCTCGGAGAAGCCGTGCTCGTCCACGAGAATCGACCGGACCCTCGCCTCGTCCACCGGCCCGAACGTGGGGGTTGGGACCTCGACCGACTGGGGATGCCGGAAGATCTCGGCGACCTCCTCCGATTCGGCGAGGTCTAGCCCCACCTTCTCGAGCGTCGCCCGGAACCCGAGGTGCTCCTGCACCAGCTTGAGGGCCCTCTTGGGGCCGTAGCCTCGGACCCCATCGTTGAAGTCCGTGCCGATGACGATCCCGAGGAGGATCAGTTCTTCTTCGCTGATACCCAGGTTCGCGAGGAGCTCGCCCCGGTCGATCAGCTGAGCCTCCGGGCTCGTTCCCCCGCGACCTCGGGCCGCGAGCCCGCGAACCAGCTTCGGGGAGCCGAACAGGAGAGAATCGTAATCCTCGGAGGCCGCGGCCCACACCGTTCCTCGGGCCGCCATGACCGCCGCTTGCGCCTCCCCCTCGCTCGGCGCTTGGACGGACGGCACCCCGAGGGCGTCCAGCAGCCCGCGCAGCTCCTCGACCATCGGCCGTGTCAGTCGGGAGGTCTGGGCCGCCTTCTTTCGAGCGGTCTCTAGGTCGCCGGCCGCGAGCGCCTGCTGCCACTCGCCTTCCGCCTTCTCCTTGGCGACGATCCGCTGTCGGATCGTCCCGGTCTTCCGCTCCGGAGGCTTCCCGTCAAAGACCCAGATCGGAAGGACCCCCTCGCGGAGCAGGGACGTCGTCCGATAGAAGACCCCCATCAGGTGGCTCGTGACCCTGCCTTCGGGGTCGCTGAACAGCTGACCGTCCCGCTGTCGAAGGGTCGCCAGGAACTGGTAGACGGCGTTGTAGCCATCGACCGCGAGCGTCCGGCCCGCGAGGGCGTCCCAGGGGAGCTCCTGGGCGGTGACGAGGTCCTTCAGCGGGAGTCCCACGGTGGCGTCCGAGTCGGGCCAAGTACTTGGTGTTACCGTGAAGAAACTGCCGCCAGACTCTATAGGCACCTGTGTATCGCTCTTCGAGGAGTCCCGAACATGGAATTCACCTGGCAGGAAGAGGCGCCCGACCCCAAGAACTTCGGAGAGGGCTCAGTCCTGGTCTCGGCGTTCCCGAGCGCGGGGCTCGCCACGACCGTGGCGGGTCACTACATGATCCGCGCGCTGAACCTCCCGCGGGTCGGACGGTTCGAGTCCCCCGAGCTCGCTCCCATCGCCGTCGTCCAGGCAGGGGAAGTGAATCCGATCATCCGCGTCTACGGACGGCACGACATCGGTCTGGTCCTCTCCGAGTTCCCACCGAGCCCATCCCAAGCGAACTCGATCGCCCGGGCGATACTCGACGCCGCGGAGCGTCACAAGGCCCGAATGATCATCGGGTTCGAGGGGGTCGTCCCGCAACCGCCGGGAGATCAGGAAGCGGAAGAGCAGGAGAGCGCGGTGGCGGAGGAGCAGACCCCAGAACAGGTCTGGGTCGCCTATTCGCGCAAGGAGCCCGCGATCCTCAAGGCGTTCGAACCCGCCAACGCCCGTCTCCTCGACGACGGCGTGATCGGCGGGGTCTCGGGAGCCCTGCTGGTCCAGGGAATCGGTCGGCCCGTCCCGGTCGTGGTACTGCTCGTGAGCGCCCAGGTGGCCGAAGGCCTACCCGACCACCGCGCGGGCGCCGCGTTGATCGAGACCCTCGACCGGGTGCTGCCCGAGCTCGAGATCGACACCGGCCCACTACGGGCCCAGGCCGAGCAGATCGAGAAGGCCCTCCGGGCCGTAATGAAGTCCCACCCGGGAAGCGCGCCTCCCACGGAGGCGCCCACCCCGGCACCCACGCCCGGGATGTACGGATAGATCGTCGCCGCGCCTCCCGGCGGCGCGCCGGTTCAGGCGAACGACTCGTTGTAGGAGAGCAGGTAGAGCGTTCCCACGATCATCACGGAGATCAGGCCCATGATCGCGACCGGGTTCGAGCTGAACGCGACCACGGCGACCCCGATCAGCGCGGCCGGGAGGATGAGGAGGGCGAGGACCGTGAACAGCCGTCCGTCCATCAACGGTCCCCGATACGGGGCCTCTCATAAAGCTAGGCTGGGCGGAGAACCAAGGGGGAATCGGCCCCCCGCCCGGAATCGGTTACTGAGTCGTGGGAGGGCGAGCTTCGCCATCCACCTCGAACGTGAGCTCCACGTCGTCGGAGCGGCCCCGGAGCGCCGGCATCGGGGCCGGCAGGTCGGGGATGGGACTCCGCGCGGGGGCTGCTACCTCGACCCCCGGGGCCTCCATCTCCACCGAGTTGACCGGGATGGAGAGGGTTTCGGGAGAGAGCTGGGCGGCAGCCAGGATCGCTTCCGTGGGCGCAAGGAACGAACGTTCGATGTGCTCCTCGATCACCGAGGCCCAATGGTCGGCGATCCGGGAGAAGGCGAGGGTACCGCAGGTCGGGACGAGGCTCTCGTTGTCCAGCGTCTGGAGTGTCGCGACTCCGCGTTCGCGCTTCTCGACGAAGGCGCCGACGAAATGCAGGCGCCCGATGGCGCGGTCGGCGAGCGCCCGGCGGTCGCCCTCGCATCGGAACGGCTTGATCACGAACGCGCTCACGACCTCGGCGTTCCGGGAGGCTACCTCGAGTACGTACGGGAAGGCTCCGCTACCGGCGCCCCCTCCGAGGCTGCCGACCACGATGACGAACGTGACTCCGTGGAAGATCCGCTGGAGCGCCGGCTCCGCGGCCCGTGCGAGGACCCCGCCCACGAACGGGGAGCCTCCCGTGTCCGTCTCCGCCCCAGAATCCGGGCCAAGGTAGACACGGCGGTCGAACTCGTCGAATCCCTGGACCCTGGGGTCGCAGTTGATGGCGACCGTCTCCAGGTGCCGGACATGCCGATGCGCGATCTCCCTTGCTACCCGAATGGCCCCGCCGCCCACGGCTGCCAGGACGAAACGAACGTCCTGCCCGAGACGGAGCGGGTTGCCCCAGCTGCCGCCCATCGGAGTGCCACTTCCCGGCGTTAGGCTTCGGTCGTCACCATCTTGCCCGGCCTCGTAGGTCTCCACAACCCCCCCTTGATCGAGCGCGCCAACGATCCTCGCTCATCTACCGGCCGACGACCCCCTTTCTCTCAAGGTCCTTCGCGCTCTCTCCGAGCGCTCCGACCTGGGTCCGGGTCTCCACCGCCTCGCGCACCGTTGCGCGAGCCCGCTGAACGAGCTCGTGGACCTTCATCTCCATCTCGCCGCGACGTACGATCTCGGCGAGGATGTCCCTCACCGAGCGGCCGTTCGCGACGTGGTGGGCGTAGGTCTCGAGGGCGGCGTACTCTTCGGGTCGAAGACGGACGGGGACCTCGACGAGGCCCTCGGCGTCCACGACGGGTGTCGGCGCGGTCGACATCGCGCGGGAGCGGAGGAACGCGTGCAGCGCCGCCCGCATGAGCTCCGACCGGGTCGTGAACTCGCCGTTCGCCACGAACGAGTCGACCAGCTGGAGCTCCTTGCGGTTGCACCGTAGGGCGATGCGCGCGTCCTCGGGCTCTTCCCCACGGGCCGCCTGCGCAGATGAGGCGCGAGATGCTCGTCGGGAAGCGTTGTCGAACACAGTCGAGCAGAAGGATGGAAACTCCATCTACTTAAACACAAGCTCGTCCAGCCGATAGGAAAACGGAAAGGCCCCGAAGGGGCCAGTTTGCTGACGTGTCGAACAGATGTTGGAATGGGTCGAACAGCATTCGCACGCGCGATCGCGTCTGTATAACACCGTTAGCAAAGCGCAGTTGACCGGACCGGGACGAATACACGACCCGGAGCCGCTCGGTCCGGCCCGATCCGGACCGCGCGGAAGGGCCGGTAGACCGATTTTCGGTCCGACATGGAATGCCTTCTTCTGACGTGCGAAGGCTTGTCACTATGCGCATTAGTGTGTATTACGGCAGAAGACGAATCAACTGACGTCAAATGTCGTTTCCACTGGGTCCCACATTAAAATACCAGGTGTTTGCCATACCCTCTTCGCGGGTCGAAGGGCCCACACATCGGAGGATCGAAAGCGAATGAACGTCTTTGGAAAGAACGAACGAAGCTGGAGAAAGGCGCGCAAGCGCGGAGTGTCGCCGATCATCGCGACGATCTTGCTGGTCGCGATCACGGTCGTGTTGGCCGCCGTGCTGTATGTGCTGATCTCGGGCCTGACGAGTGGCGGTGTTGGATCGAAGCCGATCGGGGGCGCCTTCAGTGCGGGAAGTCCGATCCTTAGCACTTGCGCAGCGGGCTCAGTGCAAACGACCGTAACCGCATCGACCGGCGGGTGCTTCGTGGGCGACTACATCTACACGCTCACGGTGGAGTCGTCGACGATCGCGTTCGGGAGTGCCCTGTTCGAGGTGAAGACAGCCTCGGGTTCGATCTATACCCCGGCCGGAAGCGCCAACGATGGCTTCGCCCTTCTGAACATCAACCAGAAGGTCGTCGCGGAGACCACCACCGCCGGAGCAATGGCAATGTCGAACACCTGGACAAATTACCAGCCAGCTACGAATCTCTACTGCAACGGTGCAGCCTGCTCCGTCTCGACCTCGTTGACAGGCATCTACACCATCGTGATTGACGTGGGGACCACAGCACCCAGCGGGACGGGCCTCAGCTTCGTCGCGATTGGAACGGGTGGATACTCGGGCACGACGGCGCTCTCGCTCCCGTAAGAAGTCAGAGCGTCAGCAGCATCGACGAACCCTTTCCCCCAGCGCACGGCGACGGTTCAACCGTCACCGTGCCCTGACGTTTTTTCTTCCGTTCCGGAGAGCCATCACGGCAACGTCTAAATAGCGGTCCCCGGCCTTCATTACATCGCGGGGGGGCACAGCGCGTAACGCCCGGCAGCCCGCGCAAGCAACCATGGAGCATCGTTCGTTGAGAATGCGTCCGACAGATCCTCGTTGGCGCAGGCCGGGTCGCCGCGGAGTCTCGGATGTCGTCGCGACCATCTTGCTGTTGGCGCTGACGGTCACCCTGTTTGCCTCCATCTTCGCGTTCGTGACCTCGTTCCCCTCGCCGCCAGCCCAGAACAACAACCAGTTCCAGGCGTCGCTGGTCTTCACGTCCAGCGGGGCAAACATATCGTCGGTCCGGATCACGCATCTCGCCGGGCCCGCCGTCGCCGGAACCGCCCAGGTCTACCTCAAGTCCGCGACCCAGCCGTCCGCGACCGAGTTCCAGAGCCCCTATACGGTCGCTTCGCAGACTCTCACATGGGCCACCGTTACCGGGTTCAACGTCTGGAACCTCGGTCAGGTGTGGAACCTGACGTTCTCCACGGCCTCCGGTGGAAAGTACCTGCCGAGCTCGAACGGGAACATCACCATCTACGTCGTAGCCGCTTCCCAGCTCGTCTTCAGCGTCATCCTGCCCGGGACCTCGGCCATCGTGCCACCCACGATTCTGTCCACGTGGATCGCGCAGCCTGCGAATCCCTCCCAGGGTCAGGGCTTCACCGTGTACGCGTCCATTTCGGGGACCTACACGAAGTGCCCTACCAACTGCGTAGAGGTCAATCTCGCCTCCGTTCCCGGAGGGACGACCCTGCCGAACGGCGGGCTAGTACCCATGACCCAGGCCTCACAGGGGTGGTGGTATTACACGGTCCCCTCTGGAACGACGACCTCGAACGGCACGTTCTACGCTTTTGTTAACGCTTCGAACGCCGCCGGGCAGGCAACGACCGGAGCGGTCGTGATCCCGATATCGGCTTCTTCGGCAGGTGGACCCCTCTCGGTAGGGGTCGTCCTGGTCCCCGCCCCTCCGAACTCTGGGGTCGCGGAGTCGGTGCAAGCTGTGGTGACATATACGGGCGCGGTCACGGGCGCCCCGCTCTCCGTGACGTTCTCAGGGACCAGCAGTCCTGCGGGGTACACCTACGCTGGCTCCGGCCCCTCATCCCTGACGATCAACGGGCCCTCGAGTGTTACCGTGGCTAGCCTATCTACTTGGACGATTCCCAATCCGGCCAGTTTCACTCTCTACACGTACACCGTATCGGCCACGGCGACCGTGACGGGAGTGGGAACCGTCACGGGCACGACATCGTTCACGCCCGCTACGATGACCGTCGGGCCGGCAAGCGGCCTGATGGGATCCACCACGACGGCCCGCGGGGCCGGGTACGCTGCCTCCTCGAGCGTGACGCTCAGTTTCAATGGCATTGCGATCACTCCGAGCGGGACCTCGAACGCCACCTGCACATTCTCGAGCGCGACGGGTGTGATCACGACCACGGCCACCGGGACGTTCGCCTGCCGGTTCGTCGTCCCCAACGGTGCTCCCGCGGGCGCGACGACCGTCTGGGCCAGCGATGCTCTGACCGGGCAGAATGACTCCTCTCCGTACTCGGTGACCGCCTGGTCCGTGACCCTCGGGCCTTCGTCGGGCCTGGTTGGTTCGACCGCTACGGGTCGAGGGGCCGGGTATGCGGGGTCCTCCAGTGTCGCGCTCCAAATCGACGGGGTCACGATTATCCCGAGCGGGACCTCGAACGCCACTTGCACGTTCTCGAGCGCGACGGGTGTGATCACGACCACAGCCGCGGGGGCCTTCACCTGTCGGTTCACGATACCGGTGGGAGCCGGCTCCGGTCCGGGGATTCTGTACGCCAACGACACGACCTACCCGGTGCAAGAGGCAACCGCATCGTTCACGGTGACGTCCTGGACCATCTCCCCGCTCTCCATCACAAGCGGAGTCCAGGCGACCAGCGTGACGGTGACGGCTACCGGCTTCGCCGCCAGCTCGTCGGTCACCCTCGCGTTCGACGGGCTCTCGGTCACCGTATCTACCTGCACCGTGGGTACGGCGGGTTCACCGATTACGACGTCGGGGGCGGGCGCGTTCACCTGCGTATTTACCATCCCTTACGGGTCCCCGGCGGGCGCGGGTTCGCTCCTGGCCACCGACTCCACCAGCGGGCAAACGGCATCGGCGGCCTTCTCCGTAACCGCGTGGACCTTGTCTGTGAGCCCTGGATCTGGGGCCCATGGCACGGCCACGGCCGTGACCATCACCGGAGTGGGGTTTGCGGTTAGCTCGACGGTTCAGCTCTATTACAACGGGGCCATCATCATTCCTTCCAGCTGCAGCAGCGGGACCATCACCGGGACCAACACGATTGTCACGACCGCCGCCGGTGGTCTCGTCTGCTCGTACACGGTACCCACGCAGGCCTCCGCGGGAACGTACATGTTCCAGGCGATTGACCTCACGAGCGGGCAAACCGCGCTGTTTGCCTTCGTTCGTAGCTGAGCCAGGGAATCGACCGGGCCGTCGGACCGCCCCCCGATACGTCGGGGAAGCCGCCTTCGGGCACCGAATTTCTGATGGGGGCCGATCAGATCATCCGGGGTGGGCCGGTTTTGTCGCCGAAAGGGGTAGCGCCGCGCCGCATTTCCAGCACGTCTGCTCCCCGGCGTATACGACCGCATTGCACTTCGGGCAGTTGAGCTCCTGGGCGGCGGCGGCCGAGGAGGGGGGCAGCGCGGCCGGCGTACGGGGCGGTGCCTGAGACGAGGGGAGCGGGGTCCCCTTCGCAGGGGGAGCCGGCGTGGTGCCACTTGCGGCGGTCACCGGAGGTACGGGTCCGGGAGCGCGTTGCTGAGCTTCCTTCTTGCGACGCTCCCGGTTCTTGAACAGCATGTAGACGAGGAGCACAAAGTAGAACGGCGCGCCGAGGAAGAGGAGGTCCTGGAAGTAGATCGTGAGCAGAAGGTCGGAGTAGATCACTCCGAAGCCACCGATCACGGGTCCTTCGATCCCGTTGTAGGTGGGGTCACCGGCCAGGGTCTGGAAGTACGGGGTCCCGGTGGTGTTGTTCCTCGAGTAGATGCCCATCTGCCAAGCCCAGATCCCGTTCGACCCGATCTGGTAGTGGAACGTCACGTTGTACGGTGCGGTGCCGTTGACCGGGGTTTGGTTCGCGTCGGGAAGCGGGGTCGGGTTGGAGAGCACGGTGAGCGGGTAGGGCTGTGTGCAGTACGGGGAGTTGTTCCCGGTGGCCCCCGGACAGGTGCTGATGTAGAGATACAGCACGTACGGCGTCCGGTTGTTCTGGGGAACGTTCGCCGGGAAGACCGTCACCGTCCAGGTGAAGTTCGTGCTCGCGGTCCCGGTGTACGGCGAGACGCTGGCGTTCTGCATCACCTCCTTCCCATCGGAGAGGGGGACGTTGTTCGGAGAGCTCGAGAGCCCCACCGGGGTGAGGATCTCCTGCGTGAAGACGACGGTGGCGATCGGAGCCACGGTGAGGACGATGACGAGCCCGATGATGGCCAGGACCCGGGGACGCTTGATGCCTGACCAGATCGGGAGCGCGAGGCCGAAGAGCAGGATCGCCGGTATGGCGATGATCACCGAGACGTAGGCGTAGCTCCCGAAGACGGCGGCGACCGCGAGGAGGATGAGAACGATCCGACCGGGCGGGGTCGAAAGGAAATGCCTAAAGCGGCCCTGAGGTTGGAGCGCCACGGAACGGGAGGGCAGGCCGACCTCCCTTTATTAGGTGATGGCAGAGTCGACCCGACCCGTGACGGAACCGCGCGTGTCTCTCGCCCTGATCGTGCTGGATGGACTCGGCGACCGCCCACACCCCGCGACCGGAAACCTCAGCCCCGTCGAGTCGGCTGCGACGCCCAACCTCGACCGCCTGACCGCCTCCGGGATGATCGGGGAGGTCGTGGTGGTGGCTCCGGGGGTCGCGCCCGAGTCGGACGCCGGGGTGTTCGCGCTGCTCGGGTACGACCCGGTCCATGACTCTCCCGGCCGAGGCGTGCTCGAAGCGCTCGGTGCGGAGATCCCCCTCGCCCCGGGGGACGTCGCCCTCCGATTGAACTTCGCCACGGTGGACGGGGACGGGACGGTCCTCGACTCCCGCGTCGGGCGTTCGCTCGGGACGAACGAGGCCCGGGACCTTGCCCGGGGGATCACGGAAGCCAACCTCCTCGGGCCCGAAGGGATCCGGGCGGAGGTGCGGGCCACCGTCGGGCACCGGGGAGTCCTCTGGCTGCACCCCGTCGAAGGGGGTCCGCTCTCGCCGGAAGTGTCGAATGCCGACCCGTTCTACGAGAGGGTCGGAGGGATGGGACAGGCGCGGCGGCCCGAAGCCCCGAAGATCCTCGAGGTGACGCCCACGGATGCATCGCCCGAGGCGGCTCGGACGGCACGGGCGATCAACCTGTTCCTCGCCCGGTCCCGCGACGTTCTCGCCGGCCACCGGGTCAACGCACGGCGTGCCCTAGGGGGCAAGAAGGTCGCGAGCGGACTCCTCGTTCGTAACGCTGGCGCCCTGCCTCGGACCCCGCCCCCCTCGTTCGAGGAGAAGTACGGGGTCCGCGGCGCTGCGTTGACGGAGATGCCCGTCGAGCGGGGGATCGCGCGGGTGCTCGGCCTCGAGGACCGATACGTAGGTCCGATGGGGCCGGACCGCGACGGCGGCTATCGGGAGCGGGCCCGCGTGGCGCGAGAGCTCCTCGCCGAGAGCCCGTTCGTTTACGTGCATCTCAAGGGCCCGGACGAGCCCGGCCACGACGGGAACGCTCCTCTCAAGCGGGAGGTCGTGGAAGCGATCGACCGGTCGTTCTTCGGCCCGTTCCTCGAAGGCCTCGACACCTCTCGGGTCCGGTTCGCCGTCACGGCCGACCACGCGACGCCATGCATCCTCAAGGGCCATTCCGACGACCCCGTCCCGTTCCTCCTCTCGGGGGCCGGCGTGCCCGCGCGGGAGAGCCCGGGTCCCGCGAAGTTCGGAGAAACGGCGGCGGCCCATGGTCCGCTCGGAAGTCGCACCGGCGCGGACGTCCTGCGGCTCCTGTTCCATCCCCCGACCTCCGCGAAGTAGATGATCGGCCTCGGGCTCATCGTTCCCCGGGACCGTGGAGAGGAGGTCCGCAGGGACCTCATCGCGTCCGGCCTGCTGCGTTTGGACCTCGAGATCCGGCGCGAGGGGGAGTTCCTCGTCCTTCCGCTCGTCGGGACCCCGGAGGGGATCCCTACCTCGTGGGGAGAGGTCGTCGAACGAGAGTTCCGGGAGAGCGCCCGCAAGGGACCCGCCCGCTACCGGGACCTCCTCCCGTGGCCGGAGGACGAGAAAGAGGCCCTTCCTCGTTCGTTCGATATCGTGGGCGACGTCGTCCTCATCCGGCTTCCCGACGAGCTCGAGCCCCGGAAGGAGGCCGTAGGTGAGGCGCTTCTGAGGTTCGTGCCCGGGGCCCGTCTCGTCGGGCTCGACCACGGCGTCCACGGACCGGAGCGACGACGACAGGTCGAACGGATCGCCGGCTCCGGTCCCTGGCGGACCCGGCATCGAGAGAACGGGGTCGAGCTCGACGTCGATGTCGAGAGGGCGTACTTCTCCCCCCGCCTCGCCCGCGAGCACGCCCGGGTCGCCGAGGACGTGCGCGCCGGGGACCGGGTCTACGACCTCTGCTGCGGCGTCGGTCCCTTCTCGGTCACGATCGCCCGCCTCGGTCGCGCCGCGAGCGTGACCGCCGTCGATGCGAACCCCCACGCGATCGCGCTCCTTCGCGACACCTTGGCCCGCTACCCGTTCGGAAGCCGGGTCGACCCGGTTAGGGCCCGCCTCGAAGAGTTCCTGCCTGCCGCACCGCCCGTCGACCGGGTGGTGCTCAATCTCCCTCACGAAGGGATTAAGTACCTCGCCTCGGTGGCGCGGACCGTCGTACCGGGAGGTCGACTGTACTATTACGAAGTCGTTCCCCGGACCGAGCTGGGTGTCAGAGGGGTCGTGCTCATGAATTCGCTTGCGTCCGCAGGACCGTTCGCCGTGGCCGCCGAACACGTGGTCCACCCCTACTCCCCCGCGTCGGACCTGACAGCGTTTGTGCTCGAACGGTCGAGGTGATCCGGGAACGATGGCGCGTGTGGTAAGTCTCTCCGAGGTCTCCGAATCCGACCTTCCCCTCGTGGGAGGGAAGGCGAGCAAGCTCGGTGAGCTGGTCCGCCAGGGACTGCCGATCCCGCCCGGCTTCATCCTGACGACCGAGGCGTATGACGCGTTCGTCGGCGAGACGGTCCTCAAGACGGAGCTCCCGGCCGCGCTCGCATCCATCCAAACCGACCGGCCCGAGACGATCGACGCGGCGTCTCAGCGGATCCGGCACGTGTTCGAGACCGCCCCGTTCCCTCCCGCGCTCCAGCACGAGATCGAGGTCGCCTACGAGTCGTTCGCCCGCCAGTTCGCGGTCCGATTCTGCGCGGTCCGTTCGAGTTCCACCGCCGAGGACCTCGAGGGCGCCTCGTTCGCAGGGCTCCAGGATACGTACCTCAACGTCACCGGGACCGACCAGGTCATTACGGCAGTACGCAAGTGCTGGGGCTCGCTCTTCACGCCGAGGGTCCTCATCTACCGCCATCGAAAGGGGTTCGACCAGGGAGCCGTGCGACTCGCCGTTCTCATCCAGAAGATGGTCGACGCGACCGTCAGCGGGATCCTGTTCACCCGGGACCCCAACACGGGGGAGAACCACATGATCGTGGAGGCGGGCTGGGGCCTCGGCGAAGCGATCGTTGGCGGCGAGGTCACGCCCGACCACTACGTGATCGATGGGGCCTCGTTGAAGGTCGTTCACAAACAGTTATCGGAGCAGCGGATCCGACTCGTCCGCGCCGAAGGAGGCGGGAACCGCCGTGAGGATGTCCCCGCGGACCAGCGAAAGGCGCAGAAGCTTCCCGACCAGCGCCTGCAGCGGCTCGTGTCGCTCGCCCGGCTCATCGAGTCGCATTACCGACGGCCGATGGACGTTGAGTGGTGCGGAGACGACGACACGCTCTACATCGTCCAGGCGAGGCCCGTGACGACGATCCCGAAGTCCACCGCTCCCGGCGCCGGCGAGGAGGGCGTGCCTCCCCCTGGGGCAAAAGGGTCGGAGGGCAAGGAGGTCCCGTTCCTCCGCGGCTTCGGCGCGAGTCCCGGGGTCGCCGCGGGAGTGGCCCGGATCCTCCACGGCTCGGCCGAGATGGAGAAACTGAAACCGGGCGAGATCCTGGTCACCTCGATGACGACCCCGGACATGGTCCCGGCGATGTCCCGGGCCGCGGGGATCGTCACGGACGAGGGAGGGATGACCTGCCACGCGGCGATCGTGTCGCGGGAGCTCGGTGTCCCGTGCATCGTCGGCACGCGTGAGGCGACGAAGCTCGTCACGGACGGCGGTGAGGTCACCGTCGACGGCAAGACCGGGTCCGTCTACCGGGGGCTCGTCCACCTGGGGAAGGCCTCCGCCACGGCCGGTGGAGCGACCCCAGTCCCCGTCACCGGGCATCCGCACGAAGGCACCCCGATCACCGCGACGAAGATCTACGTCAACGTCGGAGTGCCCGAGAAGGCCGAGGAGTACGCCCGCCTGCCCGTCTCCGGGGTCGGGCTCCTGCGGATCGAGTTCATCTTCACCGCGCACATCCGCGAGCACCCGCTCGCCCTCCTGAAGAAGGGGAAGAAAGAGGAGCTCGTCCAGCGCCTCGCCGAAGGGATCGGGAAGGTCTGCCAGGCGTTCCATCCCCGTCCCGTGATCATCCGCACCTCCGACTTCAAGACGAACGAGTACCGGGGGATGCCCGGCGGACAGGAGTTCGAGCCGGTCGAGGAGAACCCGATGATCGGGTGGCGGGGCTGCTCCCGGTACATCTCGCCCGTCTTCCGGCCGGCGTTCCTCTGCGAGCTCGAGGCGATCCACCGGGTCCGCACCGAGATGGGCCTGAAGAACGCCATGGTCATGCTGCCGTTCGTCCGGAACACGTGGGAGCTCGAGGAGATCTCGGAGATGATGCGCGCCCAGGGGCTGCGCCGCTCCCGCGACTTCCAGCTCTACCTCATGGCGGAGGTCCCGTCCGTGGCCCTGCTGGCCCGGGAGTTCTCGAAACACTGCGACGGGTTCTCGATCGGGTCGAACGACCTGACCCAGCTGGTCCTCGGCGCGGACCGCGATTCCGAGACGCTCGGACGGATGGGGTACTTCGACGAGCGCGACCCGGCCGTGATGCGCGCGATCGAGATCCTGATCGAGGGAGCGCACGCCGAGGGGCGGACGGTGGGCATCTGCGGGCAGGGACCGAGCGTCTACCCGGAGTTCGCGGAGTTCCTGGTCCGGCAAGGGATCGACTCGATCTCGCTCAACGCGGACACGGTCGTCTCCACGATCCGCACGATCGCCTCGCTCGAGCAGCGCCTGAAGCTCCAGGGCCTGCGCTCCCGGGCCTAGACGGCGTCGACCGGTCCCCCGAGCTCAGCGCCCGGGGTCTTAGTCTCAATTGCCCGAGGCGACGAACGCGCGGTACTGCTCCGCGGACATGAGCTCCGCGGGGTCGACCGGGGCCGAGAGCTTGAGCCGGTAGATCCAACCCTTGCCGTACGGGTCGTGGTTGATGTACTCGGGGTGGGCCTTCAGCTCGCCGTTGGCCTCCACGAACGGAGCCGTTCCCCGGCGCGTTCACGTCCGCGACCGTCTTCACCGACTCGAGGACGAGCACGCCCGTGCCCTTCACTGCGGGCTTTCCCGCCGCGGGCAGGTCGACGAACACGATGTCGGTCAGTTGCGCCTGAGCGTGGTCGGTGATCCCGACCGTCGCGACGTCCCCCTCGACCTTCACCCACTCGTGGCTCTTCGTGTACCGAAGCTCGTCCGGGACCTTCTCTTCGCTCATGTCGTTCCCCCCTCCCATGCCGCGGCGTACTTGACCTGTTCCTTCGTTTGCTCCTCGAGCCGTACGCCGAGCGGAGCGAGGGCCGCGCGCGCAACCTCTCGGTCGAGCGCGACGGGGACGGGGTGGACGCGGACGTCCATCTCCCGGCCATGCTTCGCGAGGTGCTCCGCGCTGAGCGCCTGGAGCGCGAAGGAGAGGTCCATGATCTCGGCCGGGTGGCCCTGGCCGGCCGCGAGGTTCACGAGGCGCCCTTCCGCAAGGAGGTACGCCTTCCGCCCGTCCGCGAACCGGTACTCCTCCACGTTGGGCCGTGCCGTCCGATGGCTGACGGCCATCCCCTCGAGGTCCCGTTTCGAGACCTCGACGTCGAAGTGGCCGGCGTTCGCGAGGAGGCACCCGTCCTTGAGGACCCGGAAATGCTCCGCGCGGACCACGTCGATACTCCCCGTGACGGTGAGGATGAGGTCGGCCTCCCGGGCGGCGTCCAGCATCGGCATCACGCGGAAGCCGTCGAGCCGGGCCTCGATGGCGCGTACGGGGTCGATCTCGGTCACCACCACGTCGCCGCCGAGGCCGCGGAGGCGCGCCGCAACGCCCTTTCCGCACCACCCGTAGCCGGCGACCACGCAGACCTTGCTCGCGATGAGGAGGTTCGTGGCCGTCATGATCCCGTCCATCGTCGACTGGCCCGTGCCGTATCGGTTGTCGAAGAGGTGCTTCATCTCGGCGTCGTTGACGTCGATCGCCGGGAAAAGGAGCTTCCCCGACTTCTCGAGCGCCCGGAGCCGGGTCACGCCCGTCGTCGTCTCCTCGGTCGAGCCCCGGATCTTGCCGCGCGTTCCGCGTCCGGTGTGCACGAGGGCGACCAGGTCCGCCCCGTCGTCGATGATCACGTCCGGGTCGGCGTCCAGGACCGCCTGAAGGCCCGCGCGGTACTGGGCGACGGTCTCCCCCTTCTCGGCCCACGTCGGGACGCCCTCCTCGCGCACGGCAGCGACCACGTCATCGTCGGTGGAAAGGGGGTTGCCCGCGGCCAGGCGGACCTCCGCTCCCGCGGCCTTCAGTGCCAGGGCCAGGACGCACGTCTTCGCCTCGACGTGAAGGACGGCGGCGACCGTGAGCCCCGCGAGCGGGCGCTCCGACTCGAACCGCCGGCGGATCCCTCCGAGCACGGGCATGTGCGCGCGCGCCCATTCGATCTTGAGACGGCCCCGAGCGAGGTCCCCGGTCATGCGTATCGGACCGCGGATGAACCGGACGGGATAAAGGGTAGCGGAAGGGGTTGGCTCGGGACCGGAGCTCCGTTCCCGTCTACGAGGTCACGGCGTTGCAGAACGGACAGACGAGGTACTCGGCCGGGATCTCCTTCCCGCAGCTCGGGCACGCCTTGAGCCCCGCTCCGGCCGGCGCGGCCGGAGCCGTGGTGGTCGGAGCCGCCGGGGTCGGCGCGGCCGCCTTCGCACGCGGTCCCTCGACCCAGCCGGCGCCGTCCTTCGGAGGCTTCGCGCCCGGCTCGGCCTCGGGTGTCGTCTCCGTGCCGGCGGGTGGCGCGGTCATTCCGGCGCGTGCCGTCCCCTGGCCCTGCTGGAGGCTCCACTGGCTGAACGGCGTGTAGGTCGGCTGGCGCTTCCACCAGTCCCAGAAGGCGCCCTCGCTGTAGTTGTCGCCGAGCTCTCGCTTCGCTTCGGCCCGGTACTTCTCGGTGAAGTCCGCGTACGCCTGCTTCTCGGGGTCGGACTCGGCCTCGCCGGGCGTCCCCAGGAGCTGGGCCGCGCATTCGGGGCAGGACTTGGAGTTGGCCGGGATCGTGGACGCGCAACGGCTGCAGCGGATGAGGTCGCTCTCGAACTCCGCGCCGCACTTCGGGCAGATGGTCGCGTCCTCGGGGATCAGGTTGCCGCACTCGCCGCACTCCACGAGCTTGCCGGCCGCCTTGCGCCGAACGACGAAGAGGAAGAGCACGATCGCAATGGCCGCCGCGGCGGCGATCGCGAGCCAGACCCAGAGCGGTAGGCCGAGGAACGTCTGAAGGAAGAAGTTCGTGGACGAGCTCGGGGTCGGCGGGACCGTGAACGTCGCGAAATTCGAGTCGTTCGTCGAGCGGCTGTTGTAGGTGGCGGTCGCCGTGAGCGTGTAGGTCGTTCCGGGGACGAGCAACGGCTGAAGAGCGAACCAGGCGATCGAGAAGTTGGTCCCCGACAGGCCGACCCCCGCCGCGATCTCCACGGCCTGGCCGCCACCCACCGGGGTGGCGGTCAGCGTGATCACGGCCGTCTGAGAGCCGTTGTAGGCGAGCATGCCCGCGGTGAAGTACTGTTGGCTCAGGTCGATGGTCGAGGGAGGCAGGGAGATCGAGGCGAACCGGATCTGGGACGGAGCGAACCGAACGGAGACGTTCTGGGCGAGGTTGTCGCTGCCGAGCCAGAGGTCGTTCGTCGCGTTGTTCCAGGCAAGCTCGACGGTGAGGTTGTGCAGGAACCAGGCGTGAAGGCCCGTGACGTTCTCCGTCGCCTTCCAGGAGAGGGTGAAGGTGAGCGGTTGCCCGGACCCCACGAGGTCCGTGCTCGTGTTCTCGTACGAGGCCAGGACCACGGTGTCGTTGTAGTAGAGCTGGGCGGAGAGAGAGCCGATCGTGGAGTTGGCGACCGGAGTGACGACCACCTTGACCCCGAGGACCTGGCCGAGCTCGACGGTCGTGTTCGCGGCGCCATTGGCCAGCAGCGTGGCCGAGGTGAGGACCAGCAACGTCGGCGCGAACGTCGCGGTAACGTTCTGGCTCAGGTTCCCTCCCGCGAGGGCGGGATTGTTCTGGTTCCAGTCGAGCACGACCGTGAGGTTGTGTTCGAACTCGACGTTGGGGCCGGTGAGGTTCGCGGTCGCCTTCCAGGTGACGGTGAAGGTGGCGGTCTGACCGGGGGCCGTCAGGTCGAGGGTCGTATTGTTGTAGGAACCGATGAGGACTCCCGGAAGGCCTGTTTCGTCGTACAGGAGGTCACTGCTGACCTGGACGATCGGCGCAGTGCCGATGTCCTCGACGACCAGCTGGACGCCGAGGGTCTGGCCGAGATTGATGGTCGTGGCCGCGACTCCGTTGGCGAGCAGCGTGGCAGAGGCGATGGCCACCGCACCGAAGTACTGCGGGAACAGCTGAGAAGGACCAAAGTCCGGTCCCGCTACGGCGGGCGGCACCTGTGCAACGCCCTCGGGGTACGGACTGACCGACCAGTTGAACCAGTGGCTTCCGACCCCGGCTGCGGGGACGACGACCCCCACGTGGTACCCTCCGAGGAAGTATCCGTCCGGCAGGGTCGCGGCGGTCACGTTCGAGGACGCCAGTAGGAGGGAGGCCATGCCCGACGCGTTCGACTCTCCATACACGGCAACGCCGTGCTGGGCGTCCCAGGTACTGGACGTACCCCCAGATCGCGGGATTCGACGTGGCAAGGTCGTTGAGGGCGTTCGTGGTCAGGTTGTCCGTCTGGCCGCCGGTGTAGGCGTAGAACGCCGAGACCTTGGCGTCCGGAATAGGCAAGAACCCGCCGCGGCCGGTAAGGTTGAACTGCGCCCAGCGGTAGAAGAACGCCTGGCTCGAAGCGTCCGGGAGCACGGCGGAGTGACTAAAGACCCCCGGGAGTGGGCTTTGAACGGTCGCATTGGCCAGGTACGCTACGGCGCCGTCCGTGAGGAGAAGTTTGTTCGAGTTCCACGGGAGAGGTGCCGAGAGCGAGGTCGAGCTGCTCGGAGGAGCGTTCCAGTTCACGTCGAACGAGGTGTCGATGCTGTTCAGCGTCGACCCGGCCCCCGAGACCCCGATGTTGTAATCCAGCGAGGGGAGGAGGAGGAGGTCGGCGGACACGTTCACCACGGCGGGTCCCGAGACCTCGTTGAGTTCGACCGCGATGCGTGACGGGGTCACGCCGAAATCCCCGGTCCAGTTGAGGTAACTCAAGACTCCGTCCTGGGTGATGGCCGACAAGAGGGTCGGCGCGTCGTGGGCCAGGTCGAGGCTGAACGTTCCCCCCGAGCTGTTCAGGAACGGCAGGGCGGTCGCGACGGTGTACTTCGTCCCATCGTACCAGACGTAGGCATTCACGCTCGCCGGGGTCAAGCTCGGGTTGTTCCAGGCCACCTCCAGGTATCCGGCCTGGAAGTCCGCGTTCGGGTAGAGCCAATCCTGAGTGAGGTTCGCGGAGTCGTTCGGGGTCGAGAGCTGGGTGAAGTCGTGGTCCCCCGTGAGGGGAACGAGTACGTTGGGGTAGCCGGGGAGCCCTAGGGGCACCGGCGCCGGCTCGTTGTAGGTCAGGAGGTCATCCGCGTAGGTCCTGTTGACGTAGGAATTGAACGCGTTGAGCTCGGCTCCGCCCGTGACGATGATCGAGGGCGCCCACATCGTGTCCCCGATGATCGTGGTCGGCTCCATCAGGCCCGCGACCGCGGGGTTCGCGGTGACCCGCGAGTCGTTCAGGGTGAGGCTCGCGGAGGCCCCTTCCACGTTGACCCACCCGGGGAACGCGAACGTGGAGTTCCAGGCAGTCATCGAGTCCAGGATGGTGACGTTGAGCTTCGCGTAGGCGTTGATGACCTGGACGTCCGTCGTTACGGTGGAGTTGTAGACGTTGACCGTCCCGTTATCGATGAAGTGGTAGATGTGCGAGAGACGCTGGATCGGAGTGCCGGCGTCCGAGACGAACTGGACGAACGACAGCGTGACGTTCCGGATGAGGAGGGTCCCGCCCCGCTCGACCGTGATGTTCCCGCCTTGATAGTACATGTGGGTTCCGGGCGTCGGCTGGATCACGAACAGCTCCCCGGAGGAGACGACGAGGTCGCCGTGCGTGACCGGAGGAGCGGCGGCGGTCAGGTGAGACGGCCCTGCCGGGACCGTCGGGGCTGGGACCGTCGTGAGAGCGCTCAGCCCGCCCACGACCACCAGAGCGACGATGAGGACGGAGACCGCGACCGAAATCAATCCACGAGAGCTGCGACCGTAACTCCCGGCTCGCGCGGGAGCTCGCAATATAGGGCTCACGACCGAAGAAAGGCCGAGTTCTGGTATTTAACTGTGCCTTCGCTCGCCGGGGACCGTGCCCTTCTTTTACCTCGAGCCGGGGCGTCCGAACGGTCAGGATTCCGGGCCCAGGACCACGAGCTTTCCGAACAGGTCCCCCGCGTCGAACCGCCGGAAGGCGTCGGCGGCCTGTTCGAACGGAAGCGCGCAATCCACGACCGCGTGCAGCCTGCCGGCCGCGAGGTGTGCGAGGACCTCCGCGAACTCCCCGCGGGACGACATCGTGCTCCCGCGGACCGAAGCTTGTCGCCAAAAAAGGGTCCGGATGTCGAGCTCTACCTTCGGGCCCGCGCTCGCGCCGATCACGACGACCCGACCGGCCCGTGCGAGCGACCGGACCGCCCGGGGGAGCGTCGGAGCGCCCACGGAATCCAGGACCACGTCCACGCCGTTCTTCCCGCTCCACTCCCACAGGGTCCGGTCGAGCGGCCGGTCGTCCGAGAAGGGCAGGAACGCGTCGGCTCCGAGCGAGAGGACCTTAGACTCCTTGGTAGGAGACCGCGAGACTACCGCCACCTGCGCGCCCAGGAGCTTCGCGACCTGTACGGCTGCGGTGGGAATGCCTCCTCCGGCGCCCACGACCGCCACCCGGTCGCCCGGACGCACCCCGCCGACGGTCTTCAGCGCTCGCCAGGCGGTGAGGAAGACGAGGGGAGCCGCGGCGCCTTCGATGAACGACATCCGTTCGGGGAGCCGGTGGACGTTGCGCCGCGGCATGACCGCGTACGCCGTGACCGTCCCCTGGACGTGCTCTCCGAGGATCCGGTAGTTCCGGCAGAGCGCTTCCTCACCCGCAACGCAGGCCGGGCAGGTCGCGTCCCACATCCCTGGGTTGAGCAGTACCTTCTCCCCGAGCGGGATGTCGCGGACGCCTTCGCCGACGAGGTCCACCGTCCCGGCGCCGTCCGACCCCAGCACGTGCGGGAGCTCGACCGAGACCCCAGGGATCCCCTCGAGCGTGAACCGGTCGAGGTGGTTGAACGCTGCCGCGCGGATCCGGACCCGGACCTCGCCCGGTCCGGGGGTCGGCTCCGGAACGTCTACGTACGCGAGCCGGTCGAGCCCGCCGTGGGCCGCGAACCCGAACCCTCGCATGGCCGCGCTACCGACGCTGGACGGCCCGCCAGCGGGTTCCCGAGGAGTCGTCCTCGAGTTCGACCCCGGCGGTCCGCAGCTCTTCACGGATCCGGTCGGCCTCTGCGTAGTCCCCTCGGGCGCGTGCCCGGGCGCGTGCGGCGATGGCGACCGGAACGACCGCGGTCCAGGCCCCCGTCGGCCCCGTGGGCGCCCGGACGAAGAGCCCGAGGACCTCCTGTCCCCACCGGTACGGCCCGGAGAGCTCTTCGAGCGCGCTTCCGGAGTACCCCTCGAGGCGGGGAAGCTCCTCGGCGAGGCGGCGCGTCCAGCCGAAGAGAAGGGCGATCGCCTCCCGGGTGTTGAAGTCGTCCGCGAGCGTAACGTCGAGGCGTTCGGTCATGAGTTCGGCGGCCTCTCCCAGCGCGTCGGGAAGGTCGGCGCCCGGCCGGTCAGGACCGTCCCGCTCCAAGAGCTCGGAAATGCGGTCGGAGACGACCGTCAGGCGCGCGTAGGCCTCGCGGGCCTCCTCGAGGCTCTTCCCCCGCTGGAACACGAGGGGGCTGCGGTAGTGTGCGTTCAGGTAGTAGAGACGAAGCGGGCCGGGGCCGACGAGCTCGATCGCCTCGTCAAGCGACACGACGTTCCCGAGCGACTTGGACATCTTCTCCTCCTCCATGAGCAGGAGCCCGCCGTGCATCCAGTAGTTCGCGAACGGCGCTTTCCCGCTCGCCGCTTCGGCGAGGGCGACCTCGGCCTCGTGGTGCGGGAAGATGAGGTCGACCGCCGCGCCGTGGAGGTCGCACTGCTCCCCGAGCAGCCGGAAGATCATCGCCGTGTCCTCGATGTGCCAGCCAGGGCGACCCGGCCCCCACGGGCTCTCCCAGCTCGGCTCGCCGGGGGTCGTCGCCTTCCAGATGACGAAATCCTCGGGGGCGCGTTTGCGCGCATCGAGTTCGAGCCGGGCCCCGGGCTTGAGCGCCTCGAGCTTCTGGCCCGAGAGCTTCCCGTACTCGGGAAACTGGCCGACGGAGAAGTAGACGGAGCCGTCGTCGGTCGCGTACGCGTACCCCTTCTCGACCAGCTGGCGGATCTGCGTGAGGATCTCGGGAACGTAATCGGTCGCGAACGGGTAGTGGTTGACCGAACGGCTCCCGAGGACGTCCATCGACCGCTGGAACTCGTGGAAGTGGCGTTCGGCCAGCGCGAGCGGGTCGACCTCCTCTTCGGCCGCCCGGGCGATGAGATGATCGTCGAGGTTGGTGACGTTCTGTACGTAGAAGACGCGGTACCCCCACCGCCTAAGGGCCCGAGCCACGACGTCGAAGAACGTCATGGTGCGTCCGTGCCCGACGTGGGCCGGGGCGTACGGCGTCAGGCCGCAAACGTAGAGTCCGACCCGGGGCGGCGAGATCGGAGCGAAGAGCCGTGTCTCGCGGGTCCGACTGTCGTAAACGGTGAACCGCCGCACGGTTAGATCCCCTTGAGAGCCCGAGAGACGTCGTCGGCGAGGTCCGCGGGGTCCTCGATCCCGCACGAAAGCCGGACGAGGCCGTCGGTCACACCGTGCGCCTCCCGCTCCCGGCGCGGCACGCTCGCGTGTGTCATCGTGGCCGGGTGGTCGACGAGCGACTCGACACCGCCCAGGCTTTCGGCGAGGGTGAACACCGAGAGGCCCTTCAGGAACCGCAGGGCGGCCCTCCGCCCCCCGTCGAGCTCCACGCTCACCATTCCGCCGAAGCCGCGCATCTGTCGTCGGGCGAGGGCGTGCTGGGGGTGGCTCGCGAGGCCAGGGTAGAGGACCTTGCGGACGCCGCGGTGGCCCGAGAGCGCGTCCGCGACCGCACGAGCGCTCTCCCCATGGGCCCGCATGCGGACACCGAGGGTGTGGATCCCGCGAAGCACGAGGAAGCAGTCGAACGGGCTCGGGACCGCCCCCACCGCGTTCTGGAGCCAAGCGAATCGCTCTCCGACCTTCGGGTCCTTGATCACGAGCGCACCGCCGATGATGTCGGAGTGTCCGCCCAGGTACTTCGTGGTCGAGTGGAGGACGACGTCGGCCCCCATCTCGAGGGGCTGCTGCAGGGCTGGCGTGGCAAAGGTGTTGTCCACGACGGCGAGCGCATGCGACCGCCGGGCCAACCGCACCGCCCCCGCGATGTCGACGAGCTTGAGGAGAGGGTTCGTGGGGGTCTCGAGGTAGACGAGGTCCGCGGGCTCCGCCAGCGCCGAGCGGAGCCGGGAAAGGTCGGTCATGTCGACGTAGTCGACGCGGAGACCGAACTGACGACGGTGATGCTCGAGCAGCCGCCACGTGCCCCCGTAGACGTCGTCCACGGAGACGACCCGGGAGCCGCTCGGGAACGACTCGAGAAGGGTGGTGAGCGCGCCGAGCCCGGAGGAGAACGCGAGGCCGGTGGCGCCACCTTCGAGCTTGGCGAGCGTCGCCTCGAGGACCGCCCGTGTGGGGTTCCCTGACCGTCCGTAGACGTACCCCTGGTTCCGGTTCGGGGCCGACTGCCGGAACGTGCTCGAGAGGTAGACGGGGGTGTTCACGGCGCCGGTGAGCGGGTCGGGGGGCTGTCCGTCGTGCAGGACTCGTGTGTTAAACCGCATTCGGTTCTCCTTCGTCCGACAGGAACCCGACAAGGTCGTGTCGGGTCAGGACACCCATCACGGCACCGCTCACCACGTCTCTCACTACGACCGTGCGCTCCTCGCGTAGCTGTCGCAGGAGCTCGGCGACGGGGGCGTCCAAGGACACCTCCGGGAGCGGCTTCGAGGGAATCTGGCGGACGGACCGGTCGAGCACGGTCTCGTCGGTGAGCCCGCGCCGCAGGAGGTCGTCCTCCTCGACCCGTCCAACGTTCTTCGTTCCCGCGAGGATCGGGGCCTGCGAGATCCCGTACTTGCGGAGAAGCTCCAGAGCCGCGCGGACGCCGGTGGTCGGTTCGACCGAAACGAGCGCCGGGGCGCCGGTCTTCCGGGCGAGAAGCCCCCGGGCGGTCGCGGCCATGTCGAGGAACCCTTGCTCTCGCATCCAGTCATCGGCGTAGAACTTCGAGAGATATCGGTCGCCGGAGTCGGGCAGGAGGACGACCACCGTGCTTCCCTCCGGGATCGGCCGACCCGCGAGCCACCGCACGGCGCCGACGACGGCCGAACCGGACGACCCTCCGACGAACATCCCTTCCTCCTGGGTCAATCGACGGGCCATGAGGAACGACTCGCGGTCCCCGACCTCAACGAAGTCATCGAAGTACTGGAACAGGATCGACTTCGGGATCATGTCCTCACCGATCCCTTCCACTTGGTACGGGACTGCTTTTCCGAGCTCGTGGGTCCGGAAGTACGTGCCGAGGATCGAGCCGGCGGGGTCCACGGCGACGATGCGGACGGACGGTCGGTGCTCCTTGAAGTACCGGCCGATCCCGCTCATCGTCCCTCCGGTCCCTACCGTTCCGATGACCGCCCCCAGCCCTTCGGGTACGCCCTCGTCGATCTCGGGCCCGGTCGTACGGTAATGCGCGTCGGGGTTCTGTGCGTTCTGGTACTGGTTCGGATAGTAGGAGCCCGGGGTCTCGTCCGCTACTCGCCGTGCGACCGAATAGAGGCTCATCGGATGGTCGGGAGGCACTCCAGCGGGGGTCACGATTACCCGGGCGCCGTACGCACGGAGCATTCGGATCTTCTCCGAGCTCATCTTGTCGGGAATGACGATCACGATCCGGTAGCCGCGGACGGCCGCGACCAGGGCGAGTCCGACCCCGGTGTTGCCGCTCGTTGCCTCGACGATCGTACCGCCGGGTTTCAACCGTCCGTCCTTCTCGGCCGCGTCGATCATCGCGGCCCCGATCCGGTCCTTCACCGAACCCCCGGGGTTCAGGTACTCCAGTTTCGCAAGGACTCGGTACGGCAGGCCTTGGGTCACCCGACGCAGTGGGACGAGCGGAGTGCCCCCTACGAGGTCGAGGATGGACTCCGGTAGGGCTTTCCGGTCGGGCACGGAGGCGCGGAACGAGGCTCTCCCATTAACCCTTGCCGGCCCACCGAGGGCCCGCGGCGGTGACCGACCCCCCTTTCCCCGCCGGGTGGGGCGGGCAACCGGTGCGCTGCCCTCGGAAGGGCGAGCACAAATACCTTGGCAACGTCCTACGTCGGGCGGTCGACATGCTCGGTCCATCGGCGGTCATCCGACGGACCGAGGAAGCCCCGAACCAGTGCCGGAGCAGGGGGCTTTCGGTTCCGGAGGTAGCGGGTGAGTGAGCCGGGGAGTGCGGCGGGACGTTCCGCACGGAGAGTGCTCGCGGTCGCGCTCGCTCTGGCCGCTCTGACCGCCGTGATCCCCCCGACCGAGGCAGCAGCTCCCCCTCCCCTTCCGCTCGCGTACGACAGCACGTTCCTATCGAACCTTTCCGGCCCGGACCTCGCTCCGGGAGGTCAGGGCACCCTCTCCTTCCAGGTCGCGGACCCACCCACGTTCGCTCCGATGACCGCCGTGACCCTCTCGCTCGAGGTCTACGCGTTGAACTCGTTCCCGGGCAACGCCACGTCATCGATCGCGAGCGCGGGAACACCGGTGCTCCTTGCGGCCTCTTCCTCGGGGACCAGCGTAAATCTCTCACTCCCCTCTCTTTCGCAGGGATCTCACTACGACGGCTCGGTCGGGGTCGCGACCGCGTCCGACACCCCGACGGGCACGTTCGCGGTCCGAACGGCGCTTTCGTTCACGGCGAACGGGACCGACTACCGGCTGAGGTCCCGGGGTTGGTTCAGCGCGAGCCTCTGGGCCGCCGCGACCGAGCTCCCGAACGGGAGCGTGGCCGTCAACCTGACGACCCTGGGGGTTTCGGGCGTGACCGCCGAAACGGCGATCTACGTCTCGTCGTCCAACTGGGACTGGGCGCTCGGGCTCACGCTCGGCGCCGCGCTCGTCCTCGTCGGCGCGGGGGCGTTCGTCTACTTCCGACGGGGACCGAAATCGAGCTCCGGGGCCCGGTAGGGACCGGAGGAGACCCAAGCACCCACTGCCTTCGGGAGCAGCCGGACGAGGCCCGGCGACTCCTTCAGGAGTTCGCGGACCACGTGGGTCGGGAAGTCGATGTCCCCGAACGCCACGATCGTCGCCGCGAGACGGGCGCCTTTCAGGGCGTGCACGACACGGTCGAGCTCGTCGTCGGACAGCCGCGTGAACAGCCGCCGCAGGTAGAGCGCCCGACGGAACTCGTCCCCGAGCTCGGCCCGCCAACGCCGGTCGTACTCCCCGAGGGCGGACTCGGAAAGGTCCCCCTTCGAGAGCGCATCGGCGGCGACGTCGGCCGCGATCTCCGCGCACCGCATGCCGGTGAAGATGCCCCCTCCCGAGAGCGGCTTCACCTGGGCCGCGGCGTCGCCTACGAGAAGCGCCCGCCGGGCATGGGTCCGGGGCAGCGTGCCGATCGGTATCCCCGATACCACGTAGGAGGTCGGCTTCGTGACGTGGCGGCCGAACCGACGTTCGAGGGATTCGAGGAGTCGGTCGAAGTACTGGCGCGCCGGGGTCCCGTCCGCATCCGCGGCCACGCCGACTCGGGCCCCACCCGAGCCGTCGGGGATCCACCAGCCGAAGAGGCCGGGGGCGAGCTTGCGGCCGAGGTAGACCTCGACCGTATCCGGGTCGCCGGGGCTCTCGGGGAACTCGGCCTCGAAGGCAGGCAGCACCTCGACGGGACGACGAAGGCGGAACGCCCGGGCGACCGCGCTCGCGACCCCGTCTGCGCCGATGACGAGCCTTGCCCGTACCTCCTCGGGCGACCCGTCCGGACCGCGCAGGTGGAGGGTGAGCCTGTCCCCGGACTCCCCGTCGACCGAGTCGAATCGGGTCGAGGTCCGTACCTCTGCCCCGGCCCGGACCGCCCGGTCGGCGAGGTGGATGTCGAGTGCGGCGCGGTCGATCACGAACGCGCGCGGGGATGCCGCCCGGAAGGTGATGGATTCGAGAGACGGGCCGAAGACGCTCGCCCCGCGGACCGACGCGCGGACCATCGAAGTGGACCCCGCGAGGTCGAGGACCCGCTGCGACACGAGGCCGGCGCACTGTACGGGGTAGCCTACCTTTGGGTGCTCCTCGACCACCCGGACCGAGTGACCGGCCTTGGCGAGCCGGGCCGCCACGGTCGAGCCCGCGGGGCCGGCTCCTACCACCAGAACGTCGACCTCGTCCACGTCCCCGCCAGCCAGCGCCCGCTCTTAATTAACGCCGGGACCGCTTAGTCGGTTCGCCACGGCGTGGGGACGAGGTCGGTTCGCTGCCGAGGCTGCACGGCCGAGGCCTCGACCGAGGTCGTCACGCCCGCCCCGAAGGCGAGGAGCCCGGTCCAGGCGATCATCGCCCCGTTATCGACGCAGAGCGACCTAGGAGGGGCGAAGCTCGCGCCGCCCCGGCTTTCGGCCATCGTCCGGACCATCTCTCGGAGGCGTCCATTGCAAGCGACCCCGCCTCCCAAGACGACGTCCTCCCGGCCCCGGTGGGCGAGAGCGCGCTCCGTGATTTCGGTCAGCATCGAGTACGCGGTGACCTCGACCGAGTAGGCGAGGTCCGCCCGCTTCGCGCCTCGGCGGTGGAGAGCGAGCGCCGCGGTGAGCATCCCCGAGAAGGCGACATCCATCCCATGGACGGAGAACGGCAGGGTCAGGAGCTCCGTTCCCTGGCGGGCCTCCTCTTCGATCGCCGGGCCGCCGGGGAACTTGCCTCCGAGCCCGATCCAGAGCTTGTCGAGGAAGTTCCCTATCCCGATGTCGAGGGTCTCTCCGAGGACCCGGTACCGTCCGCGAGCGTAGGCGATCACCTGGGTGTTCCCGCCGCTCGCGTAGAGGAGGAGCGGGTCATCGAGCCCGCTCAGGACCCGGGCGATCTCGACGTGCGCGACGCAGTGGTTCACCGGAACGAGTGGCTTGTTCCATGCCAGGGAGAGCATTCGTGCCACGGTCGCGCCGGCACGCAAGCACGGTCCGAGGCCTGGCCCCTGCGCGAAGGCGACCGCATCGATCTCGCTCGGCCGAACGCCGGCGGCCTCGAGCGCCTTCCCGACGAGGGACGGCAGGATCTCCACGTGGTGGTTCGCGGCCTCGCGGGGGTGGATGCCTCCGGCGGGAGGCTGGTAGAAATCGGAGGCAAGGCCGAGGACCTTCGCCCCCTCCCCGACGATGCCCACCGAGGCGGTGTGCGCCGTCGATTCGATCCCGAGGACGACCATCGCCCGTCCACCGAGAGTGCGGTTATAACCCCCCCGGCCCGGCGGAGGGACTGCCGGCTCATTCCTCGGTGGACTCGATCCGGAAGCGCACCCGGGACCCGTGCAACGCTTCCTGGATCCGGTCGGCGAAGGCGAGGGACTCGGGGACGCTCACCGGCCGCCCCCAGTCGTAGCAGAAGTCGTATCCCTCCATCTCAGGCCGGAAGCCGAGGTCCTCGAGGATGGTCGCGACCTCGGAGTACGCGGCCCCTTCGCTGTCCAGCTGGAGGAGGAGGAACGTCTTGGTCATCGGTTCTCTGGGAGCGACCCACCCAGGTCTATCCTTCTCGGCCTTAAAGTCGAGCGGTGGAGGGGATGAGGGGCCTGATCCTTGGCCTTTCGGTCGGTCATTCCTCCGGTTCGGGGGGCCGCGACCGGGCGTGCGCGGTCACGCGGACCGCAACGCCCCGGGGAAGCCGGGCCATCTCATGCGGAGCGAGAAGCAGGCGTCCGGCGGAGAGGAACGCATCGTTCGGGTCCACCAGGAGGGCGGACGCGCCCGGGACGAGCGCCGGGTCGGCCTGGACAACGAATGTCGAGAAGAGGCTGCGTCCCTCGCGCACGAACGGAACGGCATCCGGGTGGACCACCACGCGCTCCCGCCCTGAGGACAGCAGCGCGTGAAGTCGAGTGGCTCCGCGGAACGTCGGGCGCGGGACCCCATCCGTGCCGACGATGAACTCCGGCTGCCCGTCCCGGGTCATCGCGCGGAGTCGACCCGTTCGTCGGGAGCGTTCCGCGCGTAGCCCGTCGGCGACCCGTGGAGCGACGGCACCGCCGTACCGCCATTCGAGCAGGCGCACGACCTGGCGTTCGTCCCATGCCGCTGTCCAGTCCCGCTCGAGGTCGACGCTCGCGTCGGTCACCTCGGCGACGCTAGCCGCAAAGGCGGAGGGAGACCGATGGTGCGGGCGGGCGAGGAACTCCTCGATGCCCAGGTACGGACCGACAGGGTAGAGGTCGGTCAGCTCTACGGGGACCGGTCCGAGCGGGGTCGGGCTCTCCCATTCGACGGGCAGGTCCGACCGGTCCGCCGTGGGCAAGTACCGGAAGTACTCCGGGCGCAGCGGGAAACGAGGGGCCGTCCGGCGGTTCGCTTTCCCCACTCGGAACGCCTCGACCGCGTGCCGGAACCGGACCGCCGCGGGGCGGTTCGTGCTTTCCGCGACCACTTCGCGGAACGCGCGTCGGGAGTCGGGTTCGGTCGGTAGGAAGACGTCCGGGTTCGCCATCGCTTCTCGGAGACCGGCTCGAAGGGCCGGATGCGCCGCGGTCCGCCGCTCGGCGAGCTCCCAGAGCGTTCCGTCCCGGATCGCTTGGCGGACCCGCCCGATCTCCTCGGCCGATACGAGCAGGTTGTGGAAGGCGATCTTCCGCTCGCGCTCCTCCGCGGGTAGGCGCGCGACCTCGGTGAGCGGGGTCTCCGCGCAGAGGAAGCAGTGACAACTGCTCTCCCGAACGTCCTCGAGCGGAACGGTCCCGTCGGGGAACATCAGGCTGCCACGCCGCGCGAACTTGTGGTACGCGGACGAGTCGAACAGGTCGACCCCGAACAGCGCGGCCAACGCGAACGTCATCGGATGGCCGGTGCCGAACAGGTGGACGGCGCGTCCCGGGGATAGGTTCGGGCGGGTCGCGACGAGGACCCGGACCAGCTCGGGGAAGCGGTACTGCTCCATCAGCGGCACCACTCCCCCGACGGCGAGGACGTCGCCGAGCTCGCTCGCGGTCCGCGCCGACCGGGCCCTGAGGTCGGCGTGCGAACCTCCTTGCACGGGGACGGCGAGGAGACCGGGCCGTGCGGCCCGGCTCGCGCGCGACCGCTCCGAGGTAGCCGTCAGGGCCGCCTCGGTTTCCTCATGGCTGTCCTCGGGCTCCGTGAACACGTCGAGGACGGTGGCGATGTCGCTCCCGATCGTGTTCTGGAACGAGAGGATCTCCTCGGGGGTCACTTCGACCGACCCATAGGCGTGCTGCTGGAAGGCGCCCGAATCGGTCATCACCGGTCCGTCGAACCGGATCAGGCGATGGACCCCCTCGGTCTCCGCGACCGTTCGCAGGGGCGGGGTTCGCCAGGTGATGTACGCCGACGTGATCACGGCGCCGATCCCGAGACG
This sequence comes from uncultured Thermoplasmata archaeon, assembly GCA_963735185.1. Taxonomy (GTDB): domain Archaea; phylum Thermoplasmatota; class Thermoplasmata; order Lutacidiplasmatales; family UBA184; genus Lutacidiplasma. Next base: position 152,962 of record CAVTJV010000007.1, on the reverse strand, counting down.
CGTGCGCATCTCCTCCGGTGCCACCGGCTGCCGCGCCGGGTCCGGGTGGACCACCGGGAAGAGCGCCGGGGTATCTATCGGGCCGTGCGGCGTGGTGAACCGGCCCCGGCGGGCGAGACCGTCCCGCTCGAGGAGCTCGAAATCCATCATCCCCAGTCCACCGACCTCGCCCGTTAAAGATGGCGTTCTCCGTGGGCCGCGGTCGGCTCGTAGGAAGCACGGATTCGATTCAGGAGGCCGACCAACATCGGACCCGTGAGCCGGCCGGTGTTCGTGTTCTGAGGGCTCGGGTGGTACGAACCCCAGAGCAGAGGGCGACCGGGCCCGAGGGGAACGACCGCGCCGTGGGCGAACGCCCCCGCGGGACGTTGCCCGCCGTACACCTGGGGCACGACATCGCGGACGGCATCCCAAGCGAATCCGCCGAGGGCAAGGATTGCCCGCGTCTCGGTGAGCGCTCGGAGCTCGCGCTCGAGGAACGGTGCGCAGTTTCCCCGTTCCTCAGGGGTCGGGCGGTTGTCCGGCGGGGCGCATCGGACGGCGGCCGTGAGGTAGAGGTCCCGGTAGTGGAGGCCGTCGTTCCGCCGGACCGAGGTGGGCTGATTCGCGAACCCGGCCTCATGGAACGCGCGTACGAGGAACGCCGCGGAGCGGTCGCCCGTAAAGACCCGACCGGTGCGGTTCGACCCGTGGGCGGCCGGGGCGAGGCCGACCACCACGAGACGGGCCGCGGGGTCTCCGAACCCAGGGACCGGGCGTCCCCAGGTACTCCTCGTCGCGGAACTGCCGCTTCCGCTCTCGAGCTACCCGCTCGCGGTACCTCACCAGGCGAGGGCAGCGGGCGCAACCGACCACATCGCGTCGCACCGATTCCAAAGAGTCGGGCACGCCGAGGGGAGGGCCCGAGCCTATTGGCGCTTCCGCCGAGGCCCGGGGTACCTACCGGTAGTCACCGAGCGTGACCTATCCCTATAGATGGGGGGCGTGTTCCCGCGGGTGATGACGGAAACGCGGGTCCCCCGGGACGGCAAGGTTCGCCTGGGGGCTCTCGATGGCGACCTGCGGGTCGAGCCGGACTCGCAGATCGATGTCGACGGTGGGCTGAGGGTATCGGGGCGGGCGCGGTTCGACGGCGATGCCGAGGTTCGCGGGGACATGGAGTGCGGCTCCTTCCGCTCGGACGACGGTACGGTTCGAGTCCACGGGCACCTCTACGTCCAGGAGGACCTCGAGACCCACGATGGAGCCGTGGAGGTCGATGGCGAGCTCAAGGCCAAGCGCGTTGACGCCGACCGCGGTCTAGTCGTAGGGGGGCCTGCCTCGGCCGAGCAATTCGAGGTGGGGGGTCGGCTCGAAGGTGCCCAGACCCTGACCGCGAAGAAGGTCTCGGTCGGGGGTCGTTTCCGCCTCGCCGGAAAGCTGACCGCGGACTCCGTCGAGGCCGGCGGTTCGGTCGACCTCCACGACGTGGAGCTCGACTCGATCGAGGTCGGAGGGGTCATCCGGCTCGCGGGGGGGATCGTCCGGCGGACGGTCGAAGTGGGAGGCCGTTTCACCTCCGACGCTCCGTTCGAGTTCGGGGGTCTCGAGGTCGGCGGGATGGCCCATTTCCACGACGCGGCGAAGGGCGGTCGCATCGAAGCGGGAGGAATGATGACCGCGGACCGGGACCTCACGTTCGAGGACCTCGAGATCGGGGGCCTCGGGACGATCGGTGGGAACGGCAAGGGCCGAAACGTCGAGGTAGGAGGCCGGTTCTCGGTGCACGGCTCGCTCGAGCTCACCGGAAAGCTCGAAGTGGGCGGGCAGATCTCCGTGGGTCAGTCGCTGACGGGGAACGCGCTCGAGGTAGGTGGGAAGATCGACGCCCGGCGCGCGGTCTTCGCCTCGGACGCGGAGATCGGCGGCGCCGTCGCCACCCGCGAGGGCCTCAAGGCTTCCCGTATCCTGCTCCGACGGAAGTCGCGCGCGTCCGGGCCGCTCGTTGGCGGGGTCGTCTCGCTCGATACGAAGGCCTCGGCCGAGGATATCTACGGAGACATGGTGGAGCTCGGGGACAAGGCGGAGGTACGACGCGTGTTCGCGCGCCGGGTCGTAGTCGGAGAGGGCGCGAAGGTCGAGGAGGTGGTCTACACGGAATCGATCGAAATCAAGGACGGTGGCCGCGTCCGGACGCCCCCTCAGAAGGTGGCGGCGCTGCCCCCGTCCCCGCTATAGGCCGAGGACGACCGAATGTTGGACGGAACTCCGGGGTCCACGCGCCGACGAGAGGTGAGTGACCTCTACGCCACCGTCCTCGAGGTGGTCAAGCACTACCACGGCGCGGCGCGGATCACCCGGATCTCGTACGGCGCGGGGATGCCGGTCGACCGCCTCCGCAACTTCGTCGACCGGCTCCAGTCGTTGGGTCTGCTCAAGTCCGAGGAGCTCGACGGCCGGGCGGTCTACGACATCACTCCGCGGGGGCAGGAGTTCCTCGACACGTACTGGAAGATGCGCGGGTACATCGAGGTGTTCGAGCAGCCTCCGGACCCGGACGAACGTTGGAGCCGACGCCGCTGACCTCGGTCGGACGTCCGGTTCCCGTGCCGAGCGGCGGGCCCGCGCGCGGGCCCCGTCCCACCTCAGGCGTAGCGGGGAACCGAGGGGTCGACCCTGACGGACCAGGCGTCGATGCCACCGACGAGATTGGCAATGGACGGGAACCCCTGGCTCTCCAGGTACGCGGCCACGATCGCCGACCGTGACCCGGTGTGGCAGTAGACGATCAGTTCCCGGTCCCGAGGGATACTTTCGGACCTCGCTGGGATCTCGTTCATGGGGATGTGGACCGAGGGCTGGATCACCGCGAGCCGCCGTTCGAACGGCTCCCGCACGTCGAGCAGGACCACCTTCTCGGGCGACGACCTCAGCTTCTGGGCGACCTCGTTCGCATCGATCTCGCGGACCATTGGGCTGTGGGCGACCGGCTCGAGCTCAAAGAGATTTCGTTCGGACCGGGTGGGTCGTCCGGTCCCCCAGACTTAACTCCCGCGCGACATAGACCGCACGATGCTGGTCAAGGACCCTGTGTGCGGAATGAGGATCGAGGACTCGAAAGCGGCCGCCTGGGGAACCTACGGGGGCAATCCCGTCTTCTTCTGTTCCGAGTCGTGCCGCCGCTCCTACGAGCGGGCGTACGCGACCGCCCCGAAGTAACCAGGACTCCTACGGGAGTCGCCCCCCACCCCTCGGCCGACCATGCCGACGGACCCGGTATGCGGGATGTTCGTCGAGGCCGGGCCCGACGCGTTGTCGCTCACGCGGGACGGCCGAACCTACTACTTCTGCTCGCAGAGTTGCCGACGGACGTTCGCGGAACCTGAGCGCGAGCGGGGACGCTTGCTCCGTCGACTCGCCGTGGCCTGGCCGTTGTCCATCGTCATAGTTCTTCTGACCTACGTGCGGATGTTCCCGCAGTCGGCGGACGTGGCCGCCGTCTTGGCGGCCGTCGTTCAGTTCTATCCGGGATGGGTGTTCTATCGGGGAACGTACGACGCGCTCCGGAACCGGGTCGCGAACATGGACGTCCTCATTGCCGTCGGGACCAGCGCGGCGTTCCTGTACAGCCTGGTGGTGGTCCTCTGGCCGGGCCATCTCGCGCCGGCCACGTACTTCGACGCATCGGCCCTCATCATCACACTGATCCTGACCGGGAACTACATCGAGCATCTCACGCGGGTCCGGGCGGGCTCCGCGTTGCTCCGGTTGGATGAGCTTCTCCCGCAGCGGGCAGAGGTGGTCCGCGACGGCGTGGTCCTCTCGATCCCGCCGAGCGAGATCCAGGTGGGCGACCGGATGAAGGTCCTCCCGGGAGGGAGATTCGCCGCGGACGGGGTGGTTCGGTCAGGACGGACCAGCGTCGATGAGTCCTTGCTCACGGGCGAGCCGCTCCCGGTCCCCAAAGCTCCGGGAGACCGCGTCCTCGCCGGCTCGATTAACGGGGAAGGGGCGGTCGAAGCGGAGGCGACCGGAGTTGGCTCCGACACCTTCGTAGCGCAGGTCGGTCGACTCCTGACGGACGCTGAGATGTCACGCGTGCCGCTTCAGCGGACCGCCGACCGAATCGCGGCGGTCTTCGTGCCCGTCGTCCTCGTCCTCGCAATCGTCTCGTCGGTCGCGTGGTACTTCGTCGGAGGAGCAGGGTTCACCACCGCGCTCCTCGTCTTCGTCACGGTCGCGATCACCGCCTGCCCGTGCGCGTTCGGCATCGCGACCCCCGCTGCGATCGTCGTAGGCACGGGACGCGCCGCCGAGGAAGGGGTCTTGTTCCGGGGAGAAGACGCGATCGAACAGGCCGCCCGGGTGGACGTCGTGCTCACGGACAAGACCGGAACGCTGACCCGGGGCGTTCCGGTCCTCGCTGACGTCCGTACCCGGGACGGAACCTCAGTTGAGCATGCCATCTCGGTCGCGGCGGCGGTCGAGGCAGGTTCGACCCACCCGTACGCTCGTGCGGTGCTCGACGCGGCGAAGGCGCGCGGCCTGGCCATCCTCCCGGCTTCCGACGTGACCGCCGACCCCGGTCGGGGAGTGCGCGGAACGGTTGACGGGGTTACCGTGGAAGTCGCGCGCCCCAACAACGACCGCACCTCTGCCGCGGGCCAAGGGACGGTCGACGCAGAAGTTCGCCGGCTCTCCTTGGAAGGGAGTTCGCTCGCGCTAGTGAAGGAGAATGGTGTGGTCATCGCGGTGATGGCCTTCCGGGACCGAATCGCCGAGGGGGTCCCGGAGGCATTGAGAGCCCTCGCGGAGGATCGGGTCGACGTGGTCATGGTGACCGGCGACCACCCTGCCGCTGCGCAGCGAGTGGCGGGGGAGCTCGGGGTCCGCGAGGTCCACGCCGACATGACCCCGGCCCAGAAGATCGAGGTCCTCCGCCAGTATCAGTCGGAAGGTCGCGTCGTGGCGTACGTGGGAGACGGGATCAACGACGCTCCCGCGCTCGCGGGAGCCGACCTTGGCATCGCCATCGGCGCCGGGGCCGCGGTCGCCCGGGAGGCCGGCAAGGTCGTCCTGGTCCGGTCCGATTTCCGTGGAGTGGCGCTCGCGCTCCGAATTGCCCGAAGCACGGTCGCAAAGGTGCGGGCCAACCTCGTGTGGGCCATCGGCTACAATGCCGTGCTCCTGCCCATCGCGATGGGCGCCCTCGTTCCCGTCTACGGGCTCTCGGTGTATCAGGTTCTTCCGGTCGCCGGAGCGGTGGCGATGGGACTCTCCTCCACCACCGTCGTCCTGAATTCGCTCTCCTTGCGGTGGGTGAAGGTGGGGCGGACGGTCGCTGCATCCCCGACGCGTGCGATACCGGGTCATTGAGGGGGTACCCTTTTTACCCCCCTCTCCACGACCCTACACCTTCCAGGGTCCATGGCGCCGAGCATCGAAGCGGTCGGATTGACGAAGCGATTCGGCTCGTTCACCGCTCTCGACCACCTTAACCTCAAGGTGGACGGAGCGAAGTGTGTGGGCTTCCTCGGACCGAACGGGGCCGGGAAAACCACGACCCTGAAGATGTTCACCGACCTGATCTTCCCGAGCGAAGGCGAGGCGTTCATCAACGGCATCTCGGTCCAGAAGGACCGCAAGCGGGCGCTCGAATCGTGCGGCGACCTGATCGAGTCTCCCGAGATCTATCCGTCGCTCACCCCGCGCGAGGCGTTCCAGATGAGCGGGGCCCTCCGAGGAATGCGTTCCGACGAGATCGCGTCCCGGACCAAGACCGTCCTCGAAGAGGTCAAGATGACGGAGTGGGCCGACCAGAAGTTCGGCAGCTTCTCGAAGGGCATGAAGCAGCGAGTGAACATCGCTGCGGCCCTTCTTTCGGACCCCGAGGTCGTGATCCTGGACGAGCCTAGCACGGGCTTGGACCCCCGGGGCATGGCCGAGGTGCGGGCGATCGTTCGCGGCCTCAAGAAGGGGCACCGACTGATCTTCATGAGCAGCCACATCCTCAGCGAGGTCGTCGATGTGTGCGACGAGGTCGCGCTCCTCGACCGCGGCAAACTGCTCTTCGCCGACACCCTGTCCAACGTGACCCAGCGCCTCGGAGGAGGGGTCCGGGCCGTCGAAGCGGAGTTCGTGTCGCCGCTCGAAGAGACCGTCCTCGCCGCTCAGATCGGGGTGATGCCGGAGGTCGCAGGGTGGTCGCGGACCGACCCTCGCCGGATCACGTTGCAGGTGAAGGGCGGTCTCGTCGAACAGGCCCGACTCCTCGAGAAGATCGCCGCGATGCAGCTCGGACTTCTCAGCTTCCGCGAGTCTCGCAGCGCGCTCGAAGAGGTCTACCTTCGCGAGGTTTCCGTGGGGGATGCATGACGGTGACCCCTACCTTCGCTCCCACGGAGGCGCCGGCCCCGACGGCCGATGGCGTCATCGGCAAGGTCCCCAGCACCGTCTCCCAGGCGCTCATCCTTTCCCGATACCAGTTCCGCGATTACCTCCGGTCGCGGCGTTTCATCCTCATGATGGGGATCGTACTCGCTGCCGGGGCGATCCTGACCACGGTGGTCGCCTACTATCGGCCGGCGGGCCTCATCGATAATGCCGACGACCTCTATGGAGGCCTCTGGGCGGGTGGGGCCGGTGTCGTCATCGTGTTCGCCGGGATCATCTTCGGTGGCGACGCTATCGCGGGCGAGTTCCAGAACAAGACCGGCTACTTCCTGATGGGTCTCCCCATCAAGCGTACCACCGTCTACGCGGGGAAGTACCTGGCCACGCTCGCGGCCTCGATCGTCTCGCTCATCGTGTACTTAATCATCGTTACCGGGAACGCCGTCTATTACCTCGGGACCGGTGCGTTCTCCGTTCCCATCCCGCTGATCGAGTCGTTCGCGCTCACGCTGCTGTACCTGCTCGCCCTCCTCGGCTTCGTCTTCCTGTTCAGCTCGCTGTTCAAGACGAGCGCGTACGCCGTCCTCGTCGTCGCGATCCTGTTCCTGTTCGGCTTCTCCATCATCCAGGAGGTCGTGACCTCCCTCGCCCACACCGAGCCGTGGTTCCTGCTCTCCTACGTGAACTCGATCAACGCCTATCCCCTGACCGGTGTTCCCGCGCACGTCGTCACGGCGCGAAACCCGTTCTCGCACGCGACGATCACGACCTACAACCCGACGTACCTCGAGGGGATAGCGGTCGAGGCCGGGTATTGGCTACTGACCACTATCGGCGGGCTCCTCTTCTTTGAGCGCGAAGAGTTCACTTAGGACGGCTCTGCCCTTCGCCCGATCACGCCAGATTCGCCTCCGCGCGGAGGCGGGGCGTCACGTAGAACGCGAGGATCGCCCCGGCCGGCAGGGCCGGCGCCACGAGGACCGCCCAAACGAATAGAGGGCTCGAACTTACCGCGAGCACTGCTCCCCCCAGCACCGGCGCGAGCAGGTAGCCCAGCCCGACGATCGCGGAGAAGGCGCCGTTGTAGGAGCCGATCTCGGAGGCCGGCGCCAGGTTCGAGGGGAGGGTCGTCGACGGGATGGAGCCGAGGTTCTCGCCGACCGTGAGCACGAAGACGACCACGAAGAACATCGGGACGAGCTCGAAAGCGAACTGTCCCACGATGCCGAACAGGAGGAACCCGGCGGCGTAGGCTGCGAGACCCGCGATGAAGAGGGTGGTGTGACGGTGCCCGAGGGAGGCACGGGTCATCGGGGCCTGCCCGAAGACGACCACGAGCCCGTTGAGAGCGAGTCCGGCCCCGAGGATCGCATACGAGATTCCGAGGACCGCATTGACGTAGAGCGGGAAGATCGTTCCCCACTGCCCCTCGGTCAGACCGGCGAGCGCAACGGCGCCGCACATCGCGAGGAACGGGCGGTCCCGCGCGAGGATCGCGATGCTCTGGCGGATCGATCCGGAACGTACCGACCGGTCCACCGGCCCGGACGCGACGGAACCAACCACCCGTTGGATGTCGTACGGGGAGGTGTCGAGGAAGAGCGCGAGGAGCCCCGTGCTCGCGAGCAGCACGACGCCGGCGACGAGCGCGACCTCCACGAACCCGATGAACCCGATGAGAACCCCACCGCCGAAGACGCCGAGCGTGAACCCGACGTTCCACCCGACCCGCACCCAGGTGTATCCCATGGTCCGGTCGGACCCCTGAGTGAAATCCGCGACGTAGGCCGAGATCGCCGGGCCGGCGATGGTGCCGACGACCTGGACCACGGCGGCGAGCACCAGGACCCCGACCAAGGACTCCGCCCGCATCATCTCTGAGAGCCCGAGGAACGAGGCCGCCTCGGCGGTCAGGGCCAATAGGAACACGGGCCGTCGGCCGACCCGGTCGGTGAGGAGCCCGGCGAACGGAACGATCAGCAGCGGCACGACGCCGGTGAGTGCGACCAGGAGACCGATCTCCACGTAGCCCACGGCGAGGATGTTCCGGAGGTAGAGGACGAGGAACGGGAGGACCAGGCTCTGCCCGGTGGCCCGGACGACAGAGCCAAGACCGAGCCAGCGGACGTTGCGATCCACCCCGATTCCCCCAGTAGAATGACGACCGGACCGGCGCTCTCCAAAGCCTTATTGGTCGTACCTCTGTCAAGAGACCGAGCGATGGCCGACCAGGACCTTTCGAACGACCTCGTCGGTCAGGGCTACCAACTCGTCGGGAAGCACAGCGCGGTCAAGCTCTGCTACTGGTCGCGCGAGTCGCTCGCGCGGGGCCGGGACTGCTACAAGGGCCGGTTCTACGGGATCGAGAGCCACCGATGCCTCCAGATGTCCCCCGCCATCGACTCGTGCAACCTGCACTGCCGCTTCTGCTGGCGGAACCAGGGGTGGGAGAACGACGAGGTGATGCCCGAGTTCGACGACCCGGAGACGCTGCTCGACCGGTCGATCGAGGCACAGCGTCGGATCATTTCGGGGTTCAAGGGGGACCCCGAGGTCCGGCTGGACCGCTGGGAGGAGGCCCAGACGCCTCGACACATCGCGATCTCCCTGACGGGAGAACCGACCCTCTACCCGAAGATGAACCGGTTCCTCGACCTCTGCCACGAACGGGGGATCACCACGTTCCTCGTGACGAACGGCACGAACCCCGACGCGCTGCGCGCGCTCGACCCGCTCCCGACACAGCTCTACGTTTCGGTGACGGCCCCGAACGCCGAGGTCTTCCGTCGACTCACCCTCCCAAACCAGGACGACGCGTGGGAGCGGCTCCTCGAATCGCTCTCCGTCGTTCGAGAGCTGAGGACCCGGCGGGTCGTGCGGCATACCCTGGTGCGGGGATGGAACCTAGGATGGGTCGGTTCGTACGCCGAGCTCGACCAGATCGCCCATCCGGACTTCATCGAACCGAAAGGATACGTCTACATGGGGAAGTCCCGCCACCGCCTCGGGCGCGACCAAGAGCCGACCCACGAGGAGGTCCTCGAGTTCGCGCAGCGACTCGCGACGAAGACCGGCTACCAGCTCCTGGACGAATCACCGGAGTCGAAGGTCGCGCTCCTCGGCCGTACGTCCGAGGGACGCTTTCTTCCGGGCCGAGCTCCCGAGGTAGCCGCGCCCCTGGTGGTCGGAGGGGTCGCGGGAGCTTAGTTAGACGAGCCGCCAGTTCAGGACTTCCACGAAGACGGCCGAGACGATGCCCATTCCCATGACGAGGTACGGGCTGAGCTTGAGCGCCCGCGTCTCCTCCATGTCGTAGTACTGGATGAGACCCGCGGCGCTGGAGAACCCGCGCTGGCGCTTTTCCGGCATGTCCGTCCGTTGAACAGGGGGGCGCTATATAACCGCTTGCGGGCGCGTCAGCGGCGAAGGGTGTACCGTTCGCTATCGAGGACCGCGTCCTCGACCGCGTCCTGGAACCGGCCGAAGAGGCCCGAGCCAAGGCTCGCGGCCGGACCGGAGAGCAGGCGGTCGAACAGGGAACGGGGCGGGGTCACTCGGACGGTCTTGCGGGACGGGACGCCGGTGAGTTGGGCGAGCTCCTCGAGCGCCGCCTCCCGGTCCGCGAGTCCGTCGATGAGACCGAGCTTGAGGGCCTGGGCCCCGGTCCAGAACTCGCCCGTGGCGAGGGGAAGGATCTCCTCGACCGTTCGCTTCCGCTCCTTCGCGACCAGCCGGACGAACACGTCGTAGCCCTCCTGGGTGATCGCCTGCAGCTTTGCCCGTTCGACCTCGGTGAGCGGGCGGTATCCCTGGTAGGCGTCCTTGTGGACGCCGGCGTGCAGGAGCTCGACCGAGACCCCCAGGCGGCGGAGAAGGTCACGGACCGCGAAATGCGCCGAGATGACCCCGATGGAGCCGACGTCCGACTCGGGGTAGGCAAGGATCCGTCGTGCGCCCAGGGCCGCCATGTACGCGCCCGACGCTCCCATCGAGCCGATCGACGCGAAGACGGGCTTGATCTCGTCGAGCCGCTTGACCGCGAGGTAGAAGTCCATCGAGGCGATCGCCTCTCCCCCTCCGCTCGAAAGGTCGAGGAGGACCCCCTTGACGCGCCGCTTGTACCGGAGGGCCTTTAGCAGCCGAAGGTAGGGCTCGACGCTCCGTTCGCGAATCGTGCCCCGGAATGCCACGTGGGCGAGTAGCTCGCGCATACGACCGCCGGCAGGAGCCGGCGCCGGCTCATAACCCCCTCCGCTCGCGGCTCCGACCGGATGGTTCAAGTAACCGGGCCCGCCAGTCTCGGATGTGCGGATCCTCATCCGCCCCCGGCTCCCGGTCCTCGCCCTCCTCCTCCTCGCCCCCGCCATCCCGGAGCTGCTGACCGGGTCGACCTCGATCACCTGGGTCGTCACCGACCCGCTCCGCTTCCTCATTGGATTCCCCCTCGACATCGCGCTCTACGGGTGCGGTGCCCTGCTGATCCGGGAGTTCGCGGTCGCGTACCAAAAGGGGTGGGCGTCGATCCTTCTCCTGGGAGCGGCCTACGGCATCGCCGAGGAGGGGTTCGAGGTCCACACCTTCTTCGCGCCGCCCGCGCAGACAGTTGGGCCGCTCGGAGTCTACGGTCACCTGTTCGGCGTGAACTGGCTCTGGGCGCTGGCGCTGACGGTGTTCCACGCGACCTACTCGATTGCGCTTCCGATACTGCTCACCCAGCTCTGGTTCCCGGCGGTGAAGAACGTTCGTTGGTTCGACCGGGGCGCGACCCGTCTCGTCGCGGGCATCTTCGTGGCCGAGGTAGTGGGCTTCGGGTTCCTCGTAGGGAACGGTCCCTCCCCTGCCGCGCTGGCATTGTTCATCGCGGTCGTTGCCGTGCTCGTCGCGCTGGCGGTCTGGGCCCCCCGATACCTCCTGGCGGTCCGACCCGGACCCCGAAGGGTTGGACGGAACGTCCTGGCCCTCCTCGGCACGGTCGAGTTCGCTGTCTATGTCCTCGTTCTCTTCTTCTCGTCCAGCTGGCTCATCCCGGCGGTCGGCGCGGCGTTGATCCTGGTCCTCGCGAACGGGACCGTCCTCTACCTGATCCTCCGCTGGGTCGGGACCGACGACCTCGAACGCTCCGAGTTCTACTTCGCGGTCGGCATGCTCTCGTCGCTCTTCGTCTGGGACGTCCTCATCGAGTTCATCCTCGCACCGGGGATCCTAGCGGTTACCGCGCTGTTTGTCTACCTGCTCATCCGTCTCAACCGGACCCTGAACGCGAGGCAAGCGGCCCCGGTCGTCCCCGTCGGGGCGGTGGGGTCGCCGCCCGCCGGCCTCTAGCCAACGTCCCTGCGCGGAACGGACCCCTACGACTCCGCGGGCCGTCCGCCCGCGCTCGCTGCGTCGGCGGAAGGTTGGGCGCGGACGTGCCGCTCGGCGAACCCTCTCCGAGAGGGGACCGGCTGTGGGTATCCTCGTTGGCTCATCGCATGCTCGACCACGGAGCGCAGGTAGAGGCCGTTCATCGAGCTCAGGAGGGATTCTTGGGGTATCCCCCGGACGCACCCCGACGACACACCTTCGGTGACCACGGAACGAGACGTGCCCGGGCCACCGCAATCTCTTTCCCCCCGGGCCTCGAGGGACGCAGGTGTCGTTCCCGCGGCCCGATGTTGACATACGCTCCCCCCCTCAGAGCTTCGACGAGCTCATCGACTGGCTCGAGGGCTGGAGCTACCGCCTCGTCCTCCTCGAGGAGTATCCGCTACCCGAGATTCGAGCGGCCCTGCTCGCGGTCTCGGACGCCGTCTCGGCGCACCGACAGTCCGCGGAGGGCTGGATCGGGACGCTTCTGGCTGCGGACCCAGAGGCTGCCCAGGGCGCGGGGCTCCTGCAGAGCGACCATGAACGGTTCGAAGCATCGCTCGAGCAGCTCTGGTGGTTCTTCCGAGTGGTCGAGAAAGAGGACCATGGGGGACACCGTCAGGCGCTCGGACAGTACGGGCGGGTGCTCGCGGAAGCGCTCTCCCGTCACCGCGCGGAGGAGCGTCGTCTCGAGCCGAAGAGGTCCACCCTCGACGCCGAGCCCGTTCCGTGACCTCAAGCAACGCTAATTAAGCCGCCGGAGAGAACGCGACCAGGGATTGATGTCGAGTCGTGGGTCCGAGGCCGTCTGGGTCGAAAAGTACCCGGCCCAGCTCTCTCAAGGAGATGGTGGGCCAGGACGCGATCCTCCCGCTACTGCGGTCGTACGCCGAGAAGCGGTCGATGCCTCACCTGCTCTTCGCCGGCCCTCCGGGGAGCGGGAAGACCACGGCCGCGCTGGCCCTGGCACGGGACCTCTTCGGGTCTGAGTGGCGCGCCTCCTTCATGGAGCTTAACGCTAGTGATGAACGAGGGATCGACACGGTCCGCACGACGATCAAGCAGTACGCGCGCACCTCCTCGCTCGGCGAGGTCGGCTTCAAGATCCTGTTCCTCGACGAGGCCGACAACCTGACGTCGGAAGCCCAGGCGTCCCTGCGCCGCTTGATGGAGCGGTACTCGGGGTCATGCCGGTTCATCCTGTCGTGCAACTACTCCTCCAGGATCATCGACCCGATCCAATCCCGGTGCGCGGTCTTCCGGTTCCGGGCGTACTCGCCCGAGGCCGTGCGCACCCAAGATCAAGCGGATCGCGACCGCCGAAGGGAAGAAGGTCTCCCCCGAGGCCCTCGAGACGATGCTGACGGCCAGCGGGGGCGACATGCGTCGGGCCACGAACCTCCTCCAGCTCGCCGGAACGCACTCCGATAGCATCACGGCCGAGACGATCAAGGAGTACGCCACGATCCCGCTCCGACGCGAGGTCGAGGGGATGCTGACCGCCGCGCTCGCCGGGAACTTCCGCGAGGCGCGCGATCGCCTCTTCGCCATGTTCGTAGAGCGGGGAGCGTCCGGCGAGGACGTCCTGAAGGCGATCCATAGCTATCTTCCGGACATTCCGGAGACCGTCCTTACTTCCCGGGAGAAGGTTCGACTGCTCGAGTACCTGGGCGAGGTCGATTTCCGGCTCGCCCAAGGGGCTTCTGACCGCATCCAGCTCGAGGCGGTCCTGGCCCACGTTGCGGCGAGCGCGCTCGGGGGAAAGTAGCGAATGGGCCGCCCGCGGGTCGGGGTCGCCGAGGCCGATCACCGCCGTACAGTCCCACCGGGCAAGCTTCGGTGGACGCCCGCGGCATGGGACACGGTCAAGTACCCCGAGAAGGATGCGCGGGAGCTCCGTCCGACGACCACCCTCGGCCCCGTTCGGGTCGTCACGCAGGCGAGGTCCCGGAAGGAGGCATCATGACCGAAACGAAACCCCCCTCGGACTCCGCGAGCCACCACCCCTCCAGCAGCGCCCGGTCCCTCGGCTTCGCGGTCCTCTCCGTATCGGACGTCCATACGGAGCAGGACGACCCCTCCGGCCACTTGGCCCGGGACCTGGTCGCCAAGGCAGGGCATCACGTCGTCCACTACTCGCTCGTCGCGAACTCCGTCGCGGACGTGCGCGAGCGCCTCGAACCGTGGCTCCGCGAGGTGGGGGTCGAGGCCGCCATCACCGTCGGCGGGACCGGAGTGAGCTCCCGAGACCTGACGGTGAACGCCCTCGAGGCGATGGGGGGCCGCAAGCTCGACGGGTTCGGCGAGCTCTACCGGTCGCTCACCTTCCATGAGGTGGGAGCGCTCGCGACCTTCAGCCGGGCCGCGCTGTTCGTGGTCCAAGGGAAGCCGATCTTCGCGCTCCCGGGGAGCGAGCGGGCGGTGCGAACCGCCGTCGAGAAATTGATCCTCCCTGCGGCGGTCCCGCTCGTCGAGGAACTCGAGCGGTAACCATCGTCCGGCCGAGCTACGCCGGCGAACGGACCGCGAGGGCTCCCATCGGCGGGGGCCCCGGGTCGAGCAGCTGTGGTCCCAGTCCCTGGTTCCGGCAGAAGTCGGCCCACGCGTTGTTGGCCTCGGTGTGGTGGGCGAGGAGGATGCCCCGCGGAGAGAGCACCTCCCACGCGGCCCGGAGCTCGAACCGGGCCCGGGACGCCACGGGACCGTTGTCGTAGAAGAACAGGTCCACTCCGCCCGACCCCCCGAGGATCTGCCGAAGCCGCTCCTCGCTGTTGCCGAGGGCGAGCGTCCATCGGGTCCGCAAGGAAGGAGGAACGAACTGCCCCACGGTCACGTCCCGCACTTCCGAGGCACGGCCCGAGGTAGGTCCGGGCCCGAGTGAGGTAGAGCTCGCCCTGGTGGTTCGCGTCGAGCGCCGCGAGGATCCAGGCCGTGGAGTATCCCGGGCGTACGCCGGTCTCGACCACACGCCGAGGGCGGGCCGCGCGAACGACCAGGTAGAGGAGGGCCCCCTGTGGGAGCTCCCGCGTGAACGAGGCCACGGCACCCCGGTCGAGCAACGTGCCGGTGAGGTCGGCCTCCCGCAGCTCGCGACGGAACCGGCCCAGGTCTCCCGCGGACGCCCCAGTCAGTTGCGAGACCCGGTCGAGGGACGCCTGACGGAACAGCAGCATCCGTTGTCGGATCCCTTTGCGCGCGGCGGGCGTGAGCACCGCCCGACGGGGCCGGACCCGGTCGACGTAGGGCACGGAATCCCCGGACCGTGCACCGAGGCTCGTCGAAACTCCCGAAGCATCCCGGGAACTGGAAAAGTATGCCACGGTGGGAAATGTTCCCCGTTCTACAAAGACACTTCGGCCCGGGCGGCTCCGACAACGGTCGGAGGGGAAGTTCACACCCCTCGGTTTCCCCGGCGCCAGAACACGTTTTAATAGCCGCAGCACCTCGATGGGACCGAGGCTGCTCGATGAGTGTGCAAGAAGTCGGTGACGTCAATTACGACCGTTTCGCGCAGGAGAACCCCGCCGCCGTCATTGACGTGTGGGCCCCCTGGTGCGGTCCGTGCCGGATGGTCTCGCCGATCGTCGACCGCCTCAGCGAGCGGTACAAGGGGAAGGTCGCGTTCGGCAAGATGAACTCGGACGACAACGGGGAGAAGGCCGGCGCTCTCGGGATCATGAGCATCCCGACGCTCCTGTTCTACAAGCAGGGGAAGCTCGTCGACCGGATCGTCGGGGCCTATCCCGAAGAGGTCATCGACGAGCACATCCGTCGCCTCCTCTGACTCCGCCGCCCGGGGAACGGGTCGCCGTCCCCGGCGGTACCGCGCTCCTTTGCCTTCCTAGCACCGGAGCCGTTTAGTCCTCTCCGCGTACGGGGGCCAACATGAGCGCCCCCTCGGCCGACCTGCAGCTCGCCCGGTACTCGTTCCAGCGGAAGCTGGACGAGATCGCCGCGTGCCGGGGGCGTGCCACGGAGCTGATCAGCCTCTACGTATCGCCGGGGAAGCAGGTCTCCGACGTGATGAGCTACCTGCGGAACGAGTACGCGCAGAGCTCCAACATCAAGAGCCGGACGACCCGCAAGAACGTCATGTGGGCGATCGAATCGCTCATGGGACGGGTCCGGGGGTTCAAGGAGCCGCCGCCGAACGGGGTGGCGTTCTTCGTCGGCAACAAGGCGATCGGCGCGGACAAGTCCGAGCCGGTGACGTTCATCGTCGAGCCCCCGGAGCCCCTCAACACCTACCTCTACCGATGCGACTCCTCGTTCTTCCTCGACCCTCTCCTCGCGATGGTCCACGAGCCGGACGTCTGGGGCCTGATCGTCATGGACCGCGCCGAGGTCACGCTCGGGCTCCTGCGGGGAAAGCGCGTCGAGCCGCTCCGCAACCGTTCGTCGCTCGTGCCGAGCAAGCACGGGCGCGGCGGGCAATCCCAGCACCGCTTCGAGCGGATGATCGAGCACGCCGCGCACGAGTTCTTCGTCAAGATCGCGGAGATGGCGGCCGAGCTGTTCCTGCCCCGCAAGGAGCAGCTGAAGGGGATCCTGCTCGGAGGTCCGGGCGCCACCAAGGAGTACTTCTTCAAAGAAGGCTACCTCCAGTACGAGCTACAACAGAAGGTCGTCCAACCGCTGTTCGACACGGGCTACACGGACGAGTACGGACTTCGCGAGCTCGTCGAGAAGGCGACCCAGACGCTCCACGGGCTCGAGCTTACCGAGGAGAAGCGGCTCATCCAACGGCTCCTCAACGAGATCCGCAAGGCGGACGCCGGCCTCGCCGCCTACGGAGAGGTCGATGTGAACCACGCCCTGGACCTGGGCGCGGTCGACGTCCTGATCGTCTCCGAGGGTCTCCGCCAGCAGCGCGTCCGGTTCCGGTGCACCGCCTGCGAGCACGAGTTCGAGCGGTCGCTGGCCGACGAGGCGATCGACGCGGTCCTGGACGGACCGTGCCCCAAGTGCGGCCAGCGCACGCTGACCGAGAAGTCGAGCGAAGACTACGTGGAAGGGCTGTTCCGCCGGGCGGCCGAATCCGGCGCGACCGCTCGCCTCGTTTCCACCGAGAGCGAGGAGGGCGAGCTGCTCGCGAAGGCGTTCCGCGGCGTCGCGGCCCTTCTTCGGTACCCGATCACCACTCGGACACCGCCGCCACCGCGCTCCACCGCCCCGAGCTAACGCGTCTGCGGCCGGACCTCCGACAAGGGTCCCAAGGGGTGCCGTTCTTCGCTCGAACGTGCGCCGCGGCGGGGGAAGAACCCCGAGTTCACCAGAGGTGGTTCAGGGGGTCGTCCTCGGAAGGTGGCGGAGCTCCGGGGGTCGCCGACGCCCTAGCGGGAGGGGCAGCGCCCGCCGCGCCCGGCGGGTAGAGGACCGCGTTCGGGTAGGCCGGAGGCGGAACGCTGCGGCGGCGCGTGACGACGGCGAGCGCGACGAGGGCAGCGATGGTCGCAATCGACCCGATGACCACGACCGCGCCGAGGAAGGAACGGGGTGACGAGCCGCCGCTAGAACCCGGGCATTTCGTCCCGGCGGTCAGGCACTGCTGGGTCGAAGTCACCTGGGCCTCGGTCTGGGGTTGCCCCTGGAGGGTGACGGAGGAGACGGGATTGCTCGAGGCGGCGGCCGGAGCGATCTCGGAGCTGTTCGCGTTGGCACCCGCCGAGTCGTAGGGGTTCGCTGCGTTCGTGACGACGCGCCAGCTCGATGCCGCGAGGCCGAAGTGACCTCCTGCCAGCTCCCTCAGGTCGAGACTCGACTGCTGGACGCTCGTCGTGCCGCTGGCGTTCGCGGATACGGCCGCGTTCGAGCCGCCGAGAAGGTCGGTCGTGTCCGGGACGAAGAGGACCCCTTCCCGGACGTTGAACGGGCCGAGGACGGTGAGGTTGATCGCCGGGTAGGTGACGCCGCCGAGCACGATAGCGCTCCCCGACGAGTACGCACCCTCGACCGCAACGGTGCCGTCCGTCGCGAAGGAGACCGGGATCCCGGAATACGGCCCAAGCGACCCCGAGCGGAACGGTCCGTGGGCCGCGTAGAAGTAGGAGAGGTTCGCGCCGCCCGAGGCGAGGAAGGTGCTAGTCGAGTTCCATGATGTCCCGGGGGTCAGCTCGGTTGGGAAGAGACCGAGGGCCGGGGCGAAGGAGACGGCGGTGTGCCCCACGATGCTACCCGCAAGATACCGGACCTTGTCCGCGGGCCACTTGAGGACCGGGAGGTGCGCGTGGTAGCTCTCGGTCAGATTGGACCGAAACCCGACGCTCGAGTTCTCAAGTCCGACGGCCGGCGTAAGCACACCGTTCTCGGTCACCTGCCCCGTTGTCGTAAAGTTCGAGATGCCGGTCGTCGCTTCCCACGCCCGATAGGAGACGGTCACCCAGTCGGTGGGGGATGTGCAAGTAGGGGCACAGAACTCGACGGAGAACGCCGCGCCCATCGTCCGCAGGATCGTGATCTCGAAGGTGTTGCTCGAGGTGTTGTTGGTCCAGGTCGTGACGGTATAGCCGAACGTCGCGTTCCCCTGGTAGACCCAATTGTCGGAGGCGCGCAGGGGGCCGACCGAGACCGTCTTCACGATCCCGTACGACCATGAGCTCACCGGCGTGGAAGCAGTTTGGAGCGGGGCCGCTTCGACCGCTCCGGACGCGACAACAAATACCATGAGGACCGCCATGAGTACGGCGAGGAGGACGGTAAGGCCCTTGACCGGTGCACGGATCGCCATCGTTCCTCCGAGGGGCTCCTTCGAGAGAGATCATGAAACCCCCGTCCTTTAAACGGAAGCTCCGGTCCGGACCCCAGGGTTTGGACGCCGTGTTACACCGTCGCAACCGCGGGGGGTCGTTGCCCTGCGAGCGCTGACGGACGCGGAGGCTCGCGTCATCGCCGTCCTCCTGGCCGCCCGACCCGACCGGGAGCGAGAGCGCCTCCGACAGGTTCCCGTCCCGCGGTCGACGTACCACTCGGTCCGGCGGCGGGCCTACGAAGAGGGTTGGCTCCGCGACCGCTACATCCCGCACCCGGTCCCGCTGGGTCGCCCTTGGGTCACCTTCCTGGTCGCGCGCCCGTTCGCCGACCGCGCCGAGGAGTTCGGTCGGACGGTCGCCGAGGACCCCGGGAACGTGGTCCTCTGGTCGGGGACCCAGACGGCGCTCGCGGTGACGTTCCACTCGCGACCGAACGAAGCGAAGCGACTGCTCTCCCGGTTCGAGGCGGACCGGCTCGTCGCCACGCCCTGGTCGGTGACCATCCGGGCGGACGCGCCGACCGTTCCAGTGTACTTCGACTTCGAGGGGCTGTGGTGCCACCTCGCGGGCCTCGAGGGAACGCTGGCGTACCCGCACGGGCTGGGCGGGCCGCTTCCCCACCGGGAGGGGGAGGATGAGGTGGCTCCCCTCACAGCACACCAGCGGTGGGCCATAGGAGAGCTTCTCCGGCGACCGTTCGTGGCGGTCGACCAGGGACGCGGCGGGCACTTGGTAGGCCCGTTCGGGCTGCCGTTCTCTCAGAGGAAGATGCTCGCCAAGGGATGGGTCACCCACCGCACCCTGCTCGACCCCGCGCGTGTCCCCGAACACCGGGGAAAGAGCGCGGACCAGGTCGTCTTCCTCTCGGGGTCGCCGAAGTCCGGCGCCCGGCCGGACGGGCTCTTCGCCACGCTCACTCGGGAATGTCGTGTGTACCCGTTCCTCTTCGTCGTGGGCCCCGAACGGTGGTTGCTGAGCGCTCTTGGCGGTTCGACCCCGCCTCCCCCCGACCCCCAGAACCCTCGGCGACCGGTCCTGCCCACGCTCCGCGAATACCTCGAGGGGATCGAGATACTCCAGGAATCTGCGAGCGGGTTTGTGGCCCAGGTGGACCACCGGTACGACCGATTGCTCGCCCCGGAGCCGCCCGCCATCCCGTCGAAGCCATGATATCCTATCTTCGAGAAACCGGCAGCGAGGGCGCGTAGCCTAGTCTGGACTGGGCTTTGCCCGTCAGAGAATCCGCCCGTTTTTGCATATTTCATCCACTTCCCACGGTCGGCGCGTCTAGCAGGGCCATCACGGCCGGGGCGTGCTTCTGGGCAAGTAGCGGGCTGACGTACTGCTCGGTTGTCGAGATCGAGCGGTGGCAGAGGGCGTCCCGAATGTCTTCCCACTCGGCTCCTCGCTCGCGGAGCATGGTCGCTGCCCCTCGACGAAACGAGTAGAGCGAGTGATGGGGAACTCCAGCACGATTCTCCGCGCTCGCGAGGAGGCGCGAGAGGTATGCGGGAGAAACCCCCACAAGCTTCGTTCCGTCCCACCGGCAGACCAGGTGTCCCGAATCCTGGCTCGCTTGCTCGGCCCACTTCGCACGCAGCGGCAGCCACCATGTCAGCTCGCGGATGGCCGTTTGGTTCAACGGTCGAACCGCCGTGACTTGGCCTCCCCCGCCCTTCGTGCGAATCCTCATCGTCGGAGGGACCACTGATGGGTCCACATCCGCGACGAGCGCACGCCGCACCTCGACCGGACGCCGCCCGTTCGTCAGCAAAGCCAGGACTAGTCGTTCCGGTCCCTGCGCTGCGTTCAGGATCGCGTCTCTCTCCTCGCCCGCGAGAACGGGTGCGTTCATCGGTCGATTCGGAAATCTGCGTCGAATCTCTGACCTTTGAACGACCCAATTGCCCCGAGACGAGAGGAAGCTTCCGAGGAGCGAGAGGTAGAACCTCCGCGTTTTCGGCGCTGACCCCCCAACGTGCCCGACTATCGTCCAGAGGTCTTGCTCTGTGACACGCTCGGGCGTGCCTGATACCCACCTGCCGCACTTGCTCAGGAACCGAATCGCTTCGTAGCCATTTCGTCCCTGATACCTTCCCTGCCGTTGTTTTTCCGCGACCCATGCCCTGCTTTCTTCGACCCACCGCCGCGCCGTCTCCGGCACGGTGGTTTCCTCCGACCGGGGGTGAGGGCGAGGGTGGGATATAACGTCGATTTCTCCCTGCTGTGAAGGCGAGACATGAACCGGCACGCGATAAACGCCTTCATGAGCGAGATTCGGTGGCAGAGCCAGATTGCGATATGGTGTTACGATGAACTCCGGAACGACATCGCGCTGAGAAGGCGGCACCTCAAAGGAATGAATGAGTTCTTGGCGACGATGCCGGAAACGCTCGCCGATTTCACGCCGGAAGACCGGAAGAAGGCTGAGACCATGGCCGAGGAAATCTCCACGACCACAATACGCACCCTGATGCACCTTCAAGGCTTTCTTGCGGCTGCCGGGGTGATCTCCGAGATTTTCTGGCCGAACATCACCAAGGGCGCGCCCGTTGAGATTCGCGCCCGAGAGCGTCGGAGTCGGGAGCTCCGCTCTCGGACGAAGACGGCGGACGACTCCGCTCTCCGCTTCCGCCCCGGGGGCGCCGATGACGCACGGGGGGGCTTGCTCCATGTTGACGAGATGATAGACAACGCCCTCGCCGTCGGTCATAGCCAGCGAGTGGATCGGTTCATGCTCGGAAGTTTCGAGGGCATGGCAGAGAGTTTCGGCTGGAACCCGTCGCAAGCCGTACGGGCTCTCGACGATGAGAAGTTGATTCTGGCGGTGCGGGCCCGACAGACGGACTTGACTGCGGTGGACGCTGAGGTAAGAAGGCTGAACGCGAACATCAGGAAGGCTGTCTTCCTGCGGCTGGAAAGTGTGCCATCCCGGGGGCCGGGCGAACGCAACGTCGGTCTTTCGTTCGGCACTGCGAACGTGCGGCTCGATGAACTCACCGATTCCTAGTAGCGGGGTCAAGGGGTCGCTTCTCACCGCTGAGGCTCCTCCGGGGTTGACCGGACCATTTCGGACGGCTGGGGATTATCCACGGCCCCCCGGCTGCGTTTCAAGAGGTAGGCTGCCTTCCGGCACGTTTCAGAGGGGAGACCGACCCGCTGTGCCACGTCCGCCCACCGGAGCCCAGCTCCCCGAAGCTCTACGACCTTGGAGGCGATCTCCGGCGTAACCCTGCGGGGCCGTCCGACCGGGCGACCAGAGCGTGTGCGCCGCCGACCTTCCCGAAGCTCGCGCATCGCAACGCGGGTCCGCTCCGACTTCCGCCGGCTCTCGAACGAGGAGATTACCGGGAGGACTGCCCGGAGGAGGTCTCGGGCCATGCTCGGGGACCCATCTTCGGAGGAATCGAGGGTCGGTTCGCGGAGGGAATGAAACCGGACCCCGAGTCCTTCCAGTTCTTCGATCGAACCTACGGCACGGACAAACGAAGGTTCGCGAGACCACCGGTCCAGGGACCAGACCAAGACCCGGTCGAACACCCGGTCAGGGCTACGTACGTCGTGGCGGAGTCGTTCGTATTCTTCCCTCTCGACCCTGCCGGTGCCGGTTACCTTCTCTGCATAGACGGCAACGACAGCCCAGCCTCGGCGTGCGGCCTCCGCACGGAGATCGCGCTCTTGGCCGGCTAGGTCCTGCTCTTCCGACGAGACGCGGAGGTAGAGAGCACAACCGGAGTCCAGCGAGAAGGAAGTCGGCGGGACGGTGGGTACTGGCACCGTCCGCGCCGACCTGGGCCCCATGACCGGAGAACTCAGCGCTTGCGAACACCGGCCAGTACCTCGGTTGAACGGCGGAGCGGGAGAGAGGCCAGAACCGCGCTGCTCCCGTGGGGGTCCCTAACTATCCCGAGGGGACCTGAACGAGGGGAACAATCGCTCTGCGCGTCCCGACTCTCCCGCATTCTCGCCTGTGAGCACCACGCCCGAGAGCTTAATAGCCACAAGTCTGTGGCCTGAATTATGGCGCGGCCCCGACCCGGACTTCCGGGATGGAACGAATCGACCCTTCACGGTGTAGAGTCGACAGACCCGGCAGACTGGGTCCTTGACGTTCTGACTGACGGCCTCTCAATCGGGCCAGGTCGGACCCGGAGCTGGTCCTTCGGCGAGATTCGGGAGGCTATTCGTCGAGAGGTAGAATCTCGAACACACGATGAGGTCCGGGCGAACAAGACGGCTTCGATTCGCACTTGGCGAGGACTCTCTGACCTCAAAGAGCGAGGGCTGGTATCCGAGCGAGGAGGGCGGTATCGAGTACCACTGAACGTGCGGTTTACGGAGATGAATGTCCAGCTTCTCCGAAGCGCTGTGGAACAAGGAGTCCGGATTCGGATGGAGATCGGTCCACGCAACAACCCGTACGTTGCCGAATACGCTAGCGGGTCGCGCAAGGCACTACTGACTTCGAGACTGGCGCTGGCCACAACAAGTAATCGGTTCTCGCGACCCCACGTTGGGCACTCAGTCGTTCGTTAGGTCCCGGGGAAACTCGGGACCCTAGAGCCCTCGACTGATGAGGTAGGGTCTAAGCGGCCCAGTAAGAGCCGCTAACGGAAACTGTCGTTTGCGAGGATGAATCGACTCCGAAAAGGTAGTGCGAGTAGTCTGCGGTAAATGAGAAGCTTCCCGAGTAACCTACGCCAGTGAATACCGGAGAGAATCCTTCGGTGTAGATCATGACGTCAACCGAGACACCGTTTGGGGTAGCCCAACTGCCAGAGACTTGGCCTCCAACCGGGAAGGACTTGTTGTACTCACCTGTCCATTCTAGACCTAAGAAGCCCGAGCTCTCGTCTATCGTGAAAGAGTAGCTATGATAGGCCAACGCGACCCCGATGATTGCCGCGGCCACGATGATTACGACCACGATGACCACGACCCAGGTCGCCGTGCGACTCTTCTTGCGTGCTGAGGTGAGCTCTGGGGATGCGGGAGCGGGGTATGTCGGAAGCGGTGGGGGAAGAGTTACCGGGCCGCCCGAGCGACTAGGCACCGGCGCGCCGCATATCTGACAAAAGCCGGCGTCCGCGGATAGAACGCTTCCGCAAGTCGCACAGTACGCAGGCGTGCCCCACCGCTGGGCGGGTGGAACGGCGGGCATGCCCCTCTATGCCTGTCTTACGATATGAGATAGGAGTCTGATTCGTCCGGCAGAGAATCGGTCTTGGGCACCGTGATTTTGTACCTTTTGGGCGTCTTCGCGACACTTCTGAGCCCGTTCGCGTTCCTTTTGCCTCCCAACCGCACCCCAAGCGGTGCAAGGGGTGCAGGCGGTGCTCACCGTCCTGACGTGATGCACCGGATGCACCGCTTCGGAGGGGGGTCGAGAGGGGTTCCGGGCGTCACCCCCCGTGGACCTCCTTAGGACCCGAGAATGAACGCACTACGACCCCTATTCGACCGGTCAGGGGGACGAGGGGGGTCGGGCATGGTCCAACTCTGAAATGTTCGCGAGACGCATAGACTCCCATCGAGCTCCCTAGAGTCGCCGGGATTCTTGAGACAAAATGATTGTAAAAGACAAGAAGGAAACCGGCAAAGGAAGAAAAGAAAAGGTCCCCCCTGGAAACCAACCGAATGATTGGTCGGCGCACACCTAAGAAACCCGTGACGTGGGCTGGCCGTGATTCTACCTGAAGCTAGCCTAGGACCATATCCGGCCCCTCCCCTTGCAAGCGAAGCAGCGCGGGTCCCGCGCTCTACAGTAGAAGCAAGGCCGCCAGGATCGTTCGATCGGAACGTAACTGTAATGCGGTTTGCTCAGCGCAAACCGGGTGTATGATTCTGCGCGAGACCGCTCAGCTCTCACGGACATGGCGTGCCACCCCCATGAATCATCCCGCAGAGACGACAGAGCCGCGGCAGGGCCGTGCGAAACAGAATAGAGGCCCCCGGTTGCCCGGAGGCCGAAGTGGTTGACCTAGACCGACGGAGGGTCGAAAGCAGGTCGTCTGTGTCGCGTTTCCAACTGGCGGGACCCGGGGAAGGGATTATCTGCGAAATCGGGCAGTTCCATCGGGGCGCGTAGCCTAGTCTGGATAGGGCACCGGGTTCCTAACCCGGCGGTCGAGGGTTCAAATCCCTCCGCGCCCGCTCGTCAGAACCCGGCCCGTAGGATCGTCGAGTTTGGCTCGGGCCACCCCCCGGGGATGCCGTGGCCCCGCGGCGACCTACTTCATCGCCCGCAGCGCTTTCTCGTCAAGATAGTACTTCCCGTTGACCTCGATGAAGACCATGGTCTTCCCTCTCCGTCGTTTCATGATCCGTACGAAGATCCGGGACAGGCCGAGCTCTTGCGCCGTGAGGGCCGTTTCGGGACTCACAGCCCCCTTCGCTCGGAACGTTTGGATGATCTCGCGAATCCTCGGTCCGCCAAAGCCCTCCTCGTCCTCGGGTGCCGGGGCGGCCGGGGGAAGAGGTGCGGGCCCCGATGGCGTAACCGCCGAGGCGGGTGTCGGCGGGAGGAGTGGAACCGGGCCCCGAGCGGGCTCGCGCGATGAGGGGGTCGGGCCCGGTACCGGGGTCGGAGAGACCGCCGTTGCCGGGGAGGCCGGTGTGGTCGAGTTCAGTCTCACGGTGTGCGCCGCGGCTCCCCTCACCGGAATCGTCACCGGGGGAGGTGAGGCGTAACCGGGGGCACCTGCTTTGACCGCGTAATCGCCGGCTTTCACGCCGCCAAAGGCGACCCTTCCGTTCGTTCCTGTGCTGCCGGAGAAGCTCTTCGGACCATCGGCCGAAACGCCGGCTCCCGAGATCGGCGAGAGCGTACCGGAGTCCACCACCGTGACGGTCAGCTCACGTCTGCGACGGCTCCATGCGACCAGGATGATGAGGAGAGCCACGACCACGATGACGAGGACGAGGATCCACTCAAACAGTGAGCCTCCTGACGAAGAGCTAGAAGGGGGTGGCGATAGGGTCGCAGACGGAGTCAGGGCAACAGACATCCAGACCGCGCTGTTGGGTCCGGGGCCGGGAACGGGCGCTCCCTCCGACTGCGCCAGGATGACGTAGAATGGACCGGTTCCGACCTGAGCCGTCGCCTGTCCGAGGACCTGGCCTCCCGCACTAACGTTGAACTGCGCGTTTCCCGAACTATCCACCGCGATCGTCAGAGTGTAGACGACTTCCACGGCGGGGGTCTGGTCCAACGCCGGCGACTTCTTCCAGTTGCCGCCGTTCGATCCCGCCCGCGCGTAGACGCCGTAGTAGCACTGGCCCGACGGGATAGAGGAGTTGGCCGGAGTGCCGCAGGTAGATGGGTTTCCGCAGTTGTTCTCCGCACTGCAATCATTCGGGTTCAGGTTGCCCGTGACCTGAACGCCGGACGAGGCATCTTGGGAACTGATCCCAAAGACGAACGGATGACCATCCGATACGAGCCCTTCGACGACCGCCGTCACCGTGAGCGGTGGAGCAAAGTCCTGGACGCTCTGGATCGCGCCGATCTCCGAACTCCCATTCGCGTTCGCGATCTCCATGCCCGCCGAGGAGAAACTGGGGGTCAGGGAGACGACGGAACAGCCGGGACAGTTGTCGTTCGAGAAGTTCGACGCGACCGGTCCGTTGTTCGCCCAGAGATTGGCATTCAGGCTAGTATCGTGCGTGAAATCGTCCGAGAGCGCCGTCGCCTGAGGAGCCGGGGACGCCGCCGCGGCCGCTCCTAACGAGGTGAGCACCAGCAGCGACACGACGGGCTAGCAAGACGAGCTGGCTGCCTGCGGCGAGCCTCTTCGAACCGCTCCTGCGAGAAATCATCAGCAGCGCAGCGAGACCTCGGGGTTTAGAGCTGAGGTAATGTCGAGTTGACGGTCCCTCGAGGGAGCCTGAAACCGAGAGGAGCGACCCGGAGCGGGACAATGGGAATGTCGGACGGGGCCCCCTGAAAGGCGGTCGACTCCGTCCGTTGTGAACGGGGAGGGGGAAAGGGTTCTGCGGCCCGGACGTTCTCCGGGCCGCCGGGCGAGCCTGGATCGTTCCTACGAACTCGTCACTCCGGTCCCGTTGTAGAGGTACCAGGTGTTGATGTTACCGGCGCCGCTCGTCGGGTTCGTGTTGATGGTCGTCGGGTTGATCCACGCTGCGTACGTCACCACATCGTTCGACTGATCGTAGTAGACGTAGAGGGCGAGGTGGTTCCCAATGTGCTCGACGAGGTTGTAGACCAGCACCCGTGCCGGGCCAACCGGCATTCCCGCGGCCTGGGCCATTCCCCACTCCATCGCGGCGTAGGCGTTCCCCTGGCAGGCCTGGGGGATCCCGGGATTCAGGTTCGCCCAGAAGAGGAGCGCCGCCATCGAGTTCGCGTCGCTCGGCATACCCGTGGGGGCCGAGGCGCCGCTGCAGGTCCACAGGCTGAGTCCCTGCTGCACCGCGTCCCCCGACGTGTACGTTGCGTTGGCCTCGTAGAGCGGCACCATGTAGTCGGTCGGGTCGGGGTAGTCGGGCGCCCACGCAAGGTTGTAGAACGGCAACGCCGACTGGCCCGGCAATGCGGACAGGCTGTAGACCACGAGCTGGCTGAACGTCACGTCAAACGTGTTCGGTTCCAGCGTCCCGCCCGAGATCGTGCTGATGTAGGGCATGTAGTCCTGGATCATCTGGTCGACCGTCGTCGCTCCCTTCTGGCCGATGATCGGGAACTGACACGGGGACGAGGTCGTGCAGCTTGCGAGCTCAGGGTCGTAGTACGGGGAGCTCGAAGTCGTCGCCTGGGCCCACCACCATGCCGCGCTGCCCACCGTGGCCCCGTTCGTTACTGGG
Source organism: uncultured Thermoplasmata archaeon (assembly GCA_963735185.1). Lineage (GTDB taxonomy): Archaea > Thermoplasmatota > Thermoplasmata > Lutacidiplasmatales > UBA184 > Lutacidiplasma. The sequence goes on along the minus strand of CAVTJV010000007.1, from coordinate 125,672 downwards.
TCGGTGCTCGGCCAACTGATGTTGGTCGGGTAGTAGTTCCCCATGTACTGCGGGATCGCTCCACCGTAGTTGAACCCGTACTGGATCCCGTCCGTCGTGAAGATGGTATTCTCCACGGTGGTGTACGGGAACGCGTTGACGAGGAACTCCCGCAGCCCGACGTAGTTGAAGAAGTCCGACGGGATGTTCAGGATGTTCGGGTCGAGTGCCTTCGCCGCGACCGGGTTGAACTCCATCGCGAGCGGGAGGAAGTTGATGTCCAGCGTCGGGATGGTGAACGCCCCGATCTTGCCCTCCTGGATCAACGAGAGCATCTGCGGCGTCTCACCGGGCAGGATTGAAGCGAAGTCGGTCTGTCCCGCCTTGTACTGCTCGATCCCCACCGTGTCGGACGACTGGTAGACGACCGTGACGGTGGCCGCGTAGTGGGTCGGTCCGGGCAAGGGCTCGCAGTTGACGCCCTTACAGCCCGTCGGTTGCGCGTAGTCGGGGTTCTGCTTGAGCGTGTAGCCGACCGACTGCGTGAACGGCATGGTGTTCAGATAGTACGGTCCCGAGCCGACCATGTTCCACCGAACGTTCGGCTGGATTCCCGGCGTGTTCAGTGCGAGCTCCTCGAAGGAGTCCCAGTAGGTCGGAGAGAGGCCCTTGACCCACGTCTGGTAGTTCGAGTCATTGGTCGTCGTGTATGCTGAGCCCGTCGGGCCGGGGAGATAACAGGGCCCGTCCCCACTCTTGGCAGTCGTGGGGTTGAATCCGGGGACGCCGGCGCTCTGGTACGTAAACCAACCGCACGGCTCAACCCCTGCTCCCATCGGGTAGCCGATGAGTTCCAGGAAGAACGGCCAGGTCGCGCCTCCGCCCCACGCGTTGAAGGTGATACAGCCGTTCGAGACCGCCATCACGGAACTCGGGCAGTACGTGCTGTCGTTGATCAACATCGACGAGAGGACATTGGTCGGGGTGTTGTTGTACGGAGTGTGGATCGCGCTGTCCCAATTCGCGTTCGACTGCGCCGACCCCGGCAAGAGCGCCTGGCATTGGATCCAACCGGGTTGGGCTCCGAACCCGGGAAGGTCGGCGAAACCGCAGGTCCGGGCGAGCGTGAACGCCACGTCGGAGGGGTACACCGGCCAGTTGGCTCCGGTCGTCGGGTCATAGAAACGAGCGACCTTGTCGATCGGGAAGGTCCAGGTACTGCGGTGTGTTCGTGGTCGTGTTGTCGACGATGAGCGAGTTCCCGTAGGCTGCCTGGCAGCCCGGCCCGGGCACGCACAGCGAGAGCTGAGGCACGAACGAGGAAGTGCTACTCGCGTTGTACATAATGAGCGTCTGATAGATGTTGTAGAGCGGTTCCGCGCTGACGGTATCATACGCCACCGATGGGTCCATGGTGGTGGCGCCGCCAGGGGCGACCTCCTGGTAGATGATCTCACCAGGGTGCGGGCTCGTCGCGGAGGCACTTCTGGTCGAGCAGGCACCGCAGCCCGGAGCGACCCCGGTGGGAGAGACATAGACCGTCCAGGTGTAGTTCTGGTAGATCGTTCCAGTCGGTGCGGTGATCGCCCCGACCATGGTGATGTAGTAGAGACCCGCGGTGCTGAACGCGTAGGACGCCGCCACGCTGGTCGGCGTGGAGACGAGGCCCGACTGGACCCCGCCGTTCGATGTGAGCGTCGGGGCTTTGTCGGTGTAGCCCGTGGCCGTGGAGTTGCTCGTGTACTGCGCAGAGACGCTCACGGACCCGGAACCGGAGAGCCAGCCGAACTGGGTGCTCGCCGTGCTTCCGTTGGTGAACGTGGTTTGGACCACGGGATAGAACCCGGATGACGAGGTCTGGTAGTCCGGCCCCACCTCGATCGGGTAGAGGTATTTCGGACCGGTGTGCCAGGTCGACCCGACGAGCGCCTGGGCACTGATGACGTACCAGCCCATCGTGGAATAGATGTGGTTGGAGGTCGGGTTCGCTCCAGAGTAGTTCGAACCATCGCCCCAGTAGATCGCGTACGTCGTGACGGCTTCCCCGCCGGATACGGCGACGGTCGCCGGTATGCTCTGTCCCTGCGTGGTGCTCGCCACGGCCTGGCCGAAGCCGGCGCCGTAGGGGACCGACAGCACCACATCTGTCAGTCCGGACGTGGACAGGCAGACGGGGCTGTTCGGCGGGGAACACGTGTTGATCGTCTTGGTCCCGCTGTTGGAGGTCGCGTTTAATGCGGCGAACCCGGCGCCACCGACCACTACGATCACGACGACCATCACGACAATGGCCATCGTCATCGACATCCCTCTTCGACCCAGTCGGGCAGACCCACCGACCGTACTCTCGTTTCCACTAGACATGGAACTACTCACGTCTCTCAAGGACGCTCCCCGAGCGCGGGAGATGCGGTAGCTTGTATTTGCTCTCTTGCGGTTCTCGCCGGCTGAGACCCTAACCGCTGCCCGTGGGTCGGCTCGTGCGGTTGACCGACAATGCGGGCTCGGTAGACGGTTTGCTGACGGCAGTCTCGGGCGTCCGGATCGGCCGGGAGGCCGGTCCCTGAGAGGTTCTCCGGGGGGCACTCGGAGCCTCCTTCGCGGAAGGTTAAGTATCTGAAATTTGTTGCCCAAGCCATGTCACGCCGTCGTTTCGCCCTGGTGGTGTCGATTGCGATCGCCGCGCTGATGGTCGTCTCTTCGATGGGCCTGATCTCCGGGCTCACCGCTGCCAGGGGGGCGCCCGCGGTTTCCGCGGCTGCTCCTCAGACAGGCTCAGCGGCGGTAGGCGAATCCACCCATGCAGCGGCTTCCCCCTCGGTTGGGTCCACGCACCAGCCGGTCGCCCCGGGCGCTGCGGCCGAGGCGAAGCTCCAGGCCGCGATTCACGCGTCCCACGTCGACCTGGAGAAGATCTACCCGCCGAATCTGATGTACGCGCCCACGATGCGCAACGGGATCATTGCGGCGCCAAGTTACCCGGAAGCGCCCGAGCCCGCGGGTCTTGCGGACTACGGTGTGATCAACTCTTCGGGCACGCCACAGCCGATCACGATCGACACGACGAGCTACCGCGCCTCGCTCTCGCTGAATTCCGTCCTTCCGTACTACCTGACCACCGGCGTCCCGGAGGGATTCACCTCGCAGCTCAACGTGGTGCTGCAGAACGTCACCCTGTTCGGCAACTCGAGCTACAACTTCTGGACGCAGAACGTCCTGTTCTATGACGCGTATTCGCAGCAGTTGTTCATCGAGAACAACATCTGGAACTTTTCGGCTCCGGTGGCCCCTCAGCCGACGAGCACCTTCCTCACCAACATCTCGGGCTACACCAACGGTTCGGACGACCCCTCCATCGGTTACTACGCCGCCGGGACCCCGACGTTCAACGGGATCACGACGCCGTTCACCGTGATGTTCTACATCAACGCCACGACGTACGACTCGACCTGGGGGACCCAGTACACCGAGGTGGACTTCACGTTCAACCTGTCGTACGCGGGCGGCGCCCACTTCATCAACTGGACCTATGACCGGGCGCTGTTCAACAACACCGGGTACACCGGCGCCATTCCACAGGCTCACTTCCACATCGACGGAACGAACCTCACTCCGACGGGCTTCATCCCGTACGACGCGGAGATCATGCTCGGAGGGCCCGGCGGTGGCAGCACGGCCACCTTCTACGGGCTCAACGGGACGATGACCCTCCAGCATTGGAACGCGACGTCGAACTCGTACGTCAATGAGCCCTCGGCCTGGAGCTCGGGCTCGGAGACCGGCGAGACCGCGGTCGGTGTCTCGGACTACTACAGCGCGGACGATGTGGCGCATGTCGGAGCGGGTCCGGAGTTCATCCAGCCGTTCTGGAACTCGAGCGCCACGGCAACGGCCGGGGCGGCCGTGCTCTCGGGGCTGATCTCTCCGTCGAACGCTTGGGCGTTCGTCACGAACGGCGCGGTCTATAACATCTCGAACTCCGCGTGGGGCCCTCTCCCCGTGGTCGGCAACTACACGTGGGACCTCACCCAGGGCACGTACACAGTGAAGCTAATGGAGAGCGACTACAACGTCTCCTTTAGCACCGCGCTCACCCTGACCTCCGGCGACACCACGCCGTTCTCAGTGACCCTCTCGGCCAACGCGTCGATGGGAGTGTATGCTCCGCTCTACGCCCTCGCGAACAGCCAGCTCGCAGCGATCTCCACGGGAGGGACCGGAACCGTCTCGGACCCGTACCTGCTCGCGGAGCCGAGCAGCGCCTCCCAGAACCTATCGGGTGAGTTCGCCGCGACCAACGACTACGAGTTCCCAGCGTACTCGGGGATCTCGCTCTGGGGTACCTCGGCCTACGTGGAGATCCAGCCGGTGCCGATGCTCGTCGACTTCTGGGGTACGTCGCTCGGTACCGCGAACTACTTTGGCACCGCGACCTCCGACGACCTCGCCATCTGGCTGTTCGAGACCTCCCATGTCTCGATCGTCGGTGGGGATATCGCCGGCTGGACGGGTCCCGAGCAGACCGGGTTCCCGTACGCCAACCTCGTGCTCTGGAACGCGACGAGCACGCTCGTGTTGGGCACGGAGTTCGACGTGACCGACACAGGGGTCTTCACGTACGGAGGGACCGGGAACGTGTTCGTCCAGAACCTGTTCCTCAATTCCCCCCTGCCCTACGCTACGATGGAACCCGTCGGCTACATCCTGCCATATGGGGAGCTGGGAATTCCCGGGTCGATCGCCCTGATCGAGAACGAGGGCGGCGACACGATCTGGAACAACGAATTCAGCACCACCTTTACCGCGCTGGAGACGAACTTCAACGTCTACGATGACCTCTATGCGTCCGTGCCCGAGGCGTTCGCCAACAACTGGAACCTGAGCGCCCCGGTGCCCCAGTTCACCCCGATGAACCTCATCAACGGGTTCACCTGGGGGGACGGGGCGTACGGCGGGTACCCCTATGTCTGCGGCAACTGGTGGTATGACTTCCTCCCGGACAACACTTCGCTTCCCTACGACGAGAATGTCGGAATCGCGTTGATCGCGACCGGCGGAGACTACTGTCCCGCGGGTTCGCTCGGGACGCTCGTGTTCGGAGAGAGCGGCCTCCCGGCCGGGACCTCCTGGTCTGTTGGTGTGCACGGTGGCACGCTCAGCGGCTCGACCCCCGTGCTCACGACCGTGGTGCCCAAGGGTACCTACTCGTTCACCGTCGGCTCGGTCACGGGCTTCTCGCCGAGCCCGGCCTCGGGTTCGGTGAATGCGGTACCGCAGGGCGGAGTCACGACCCGGAGCATCGCCTTCTCGTCAACGGCTAGCACCAGCGGAACGCTGTTGGGCAGCGTCAGCCCGGCGTCCGCTACGGTAAAGGTCGACGGAACGGCGGTGACGCTGACGGCCGGTGCGTTCAATGTGACCGTCTCGGTCGGAACGCACGCGATCGTGGCGACCGCGTCGAACTACTACCCATACTACAACAACGCGACTGTCAGCAGCGGAGGGACGACGACCGTGACCGTGACCTTGAACCCTATGCCGACCACGCCTCCGCCGGCGGCGAACGGGAACATTAGCCTCGCGGTGACCACCGCTGGAGCCACGGCGTGGGTCGATGGGACCGCCGTGACGCTGACGAGCGGCGCCTACTTCGCCTCGGTGACGGCCGGCGTCCACTCGGTCGAGGTCCAAGCCTCGGGCTACTTCAGCTACTACAACAACGTCTCCGTCACGAGCGGGAAGACGACCTCGGTGTCGGTCGCCCTCAACCCGGTCACCACGACGACCGTCACGAACTCGACGAGCAACTCCGGCATCAGCAGCACTGCGTGGGCGATCATCGGGCTCCTGGCGGCGCTCGTGATCGTGCTGCTCATCGTCCTGCTCTTGGTGCGTGGAGGACGTAAGCCGACCCCGACGGAGCCCAGCCCGAGCGCCCCCACCAGCTCCACCGGCCCGGACTACTCCCCAACCGAAGGGGGAAAGTCGCCCCCGCCGAGCTCCTAGACGACCTACGGCTGGCCTGAGACCAACCCTTTCCTCCCTCTCTTTCTTGAAAGGAGCCCTTCGTCCGGTACGGATGCCGTCGAGCGCGGTTACTTCGGTTGAAAGCGAAGGGAGATGGAGTTGACGCAATGCCGCGTGTTCCGGGGTGTGAAGCGTTCCCCTTCGAACACGTGGCCGAGGTGGCCCCCGCATCGGGCGCATTGGATCTCGACTCGCTCTCCGTCCGCGTCTGGAACTCGACGGACGGCCCCCGGGATCTCCTGGTCGAACGACGGCCAGCCGCAGTGGGCATCGAACTTGTCCTCCGACCGGTAGAGCGGTGCACCGCACCGTTTGCACTCGTACGTCCCGGGCTGGGAGTGGCGTTCGTACTCTCCCGAGAACGGGGCCTCGGTCCCTTTGTGGAGGATCACTCGCTCTTCCGCTCGGGTGAGCGGACGTAGTGGAGGACTCCCTGCGCCGGACACAGACCCCGGAGCGACGGGTCCTACTAAGAGTTGATGGAACGCATGAACGGGTCGGGACCGAGAGGGGGTCGCCTCCGCCGCACGGCCGGGGGCGGCCGGAGACCGGTCTCCTTCTGGGGTTCCCAAGTGGAGGTCGAGCGGGATTTCCGAAAGGCCCTTATATCGATATCGATTCATTTGGCTATCTATTTGGGGGACCTATGCCGCCGCGGTTGGTTGGGTTGTACGCGTTGACCTGCATGGAACGCGACGGGGCGGTGTACGGGTACTCCCTCGCTGTCCGTATCGCCCAGAGGACGGGGGGGGTTTGGCGACCCGGCCCCGGGGCCGTGTATCCCGCGCTCCAGCGCCTCACCGACCGAGGGCTCGCCGAGGTTCGCCTAGTCGGACGGCGCCGGGAATACCGCATCACCCCCCGCGGGCGCCTCCTTCTTCGCAAGGTCCGCAAGGAGCGCTCCAGCCCCGGCGGCTCGGGGCCGGACCTGACTCTGCTCTGGGCGGAGATTCTGGGCGCCACGGACGACGGCGAGTACCTCCTGCAACGACTTCGGCGGACCCTGGACGGGATTGAGACTCACCTGAACCACGACCCTGAACTTCACGCTGGGCGGGCGCCGCTGCGCGACAGCGTCCTCTCGGAACTCCGGGCGGCCGAGCGACGGTTGGGGGCGAGCCGCCGACGCGCGGCGCCCGCCCGGGCACGCCGGAGGCCGGACCCATGAGCGAGCCACCGGCCATCGTCGTGAACGACCTTTCGAAGCGCTACGGGAACGCCCACGGTGTGCTGGCGCTGGACCGCGTCAACCTCTCTATCGCGGGCGGGACGGTCTTCGGCCTGATGGGGCCGAACGGCGCGGGAAAGACCACGCTCATCAAGACCCTCACGGGGATCAGCGACATCACCTCGGGGACCGCCTCAGTCGCCGGGTTTGACGTCAAGAAGCAGTCGATGAAGGTTCGCGCCCGGATCGGCTGGGTCGCGGCCGAGGTGATCCTCGAGGATGACTTCACCACCTGGGAGAACCTCTGGCTCCAAGCCCGACTCCAGGACCTCAAGGGATGGGAGGAACGGGCGGAGCAGCTGCTCCAGTACTTCGGGCTCCTCGACCGGAAGGACGACAAGGTCAGTCACTACTCGACCGGGATGCGGAAGAAGCTCGAGATCGCTCTCGCGCTCCTCCACCAGCCGACCGTCATCTTCATGGACGAACCGACGATCGGATTGGACGTCGCCACGCGTCGGATGCTCTGGGACATCGTGACCGGCATCCACAAGGAGTTCGGGGTCACGGTCCTGCTCACGACCCACTACATCGAGGAGGCAGACGCGCTCTGCGACCGGATCGCCATCATCGACCGAGGTCGCATCGTCGCGGAGGGAACGCCGTCCGAGCTCAAGGCCCGAGTGAAATCCGACGTCGTTTCGCTCGAAACGTCGGAGGCGCTCGACGCCTCGACCCTATCGAAGATCCCCGGGGTTCAGGAGGTCCGTGCGCAGGGGAACGACTGGCTCATCCAGGTCGCCGCGTCGGAAACGTTCCTGCCCCTCCTCTTCGCGACCGTCCGAACGGACCTGATCCGGCGCATCAGCGTCGAGAAGCCGAGTCTCGAGACCGTCTTCCTCCAATTGACCGGCCACCGGATCGCGGAGGAAGAGCCGATGCACGACATCCGAAAGTTCTACGCGCAGATGCGGAGGGCCCGGTCGTGAGGAGCCAGCTCTGGGGCCTCTACGTCCGCGAGGTCCTCCGGGTGTTCCGGAACCCGTTCGTGGTCCTCGTCACCCTCGTCCAGCCGTTCATGTGGCTCGCGTTCTTCGGCTCGAGCTTCAACAACCTGGCGGCGGCCTCGGGAAAGTTCGGGTCCGGGAGCTACTTCGCGTTCCTGCTCCCGGGAACGCTCTCGACGTCGATGCTCTCGGTCGGGATGTTCGGCTCGATGAGCGCTATCCAGGACAAGCGGTTCGGGTTCATGAAGCGGATTCTGATCACCCCCACCTCGAAGCAGACGATCTTCCTGTCGAAGGCGCTCGGCGCCGCGACGCGGGGCCTCATCCAGGTCCCCGTCATGATCGTCGCCGCGATGGTTTTCGGGGTCTCGTTCCCGCTCTCGGCGCTCGAGTGGGCGGCCTGGATCACCGCGTTGTTCCTGCTCGCGTTCGGGTTCTCGTGCTTCTTCCTCGCGGTCACCGCTCCCGCGACGGACTGGCAGACGCCCGGGGTCGTCGCGAACTTCATCACGATGCCGCTCATGTTCGCCAGCGCCGCGCTGTTCCCGAGCAGCTCCTTCCCGCCGTGGATGCAGGCGATCTCGAACGTGAACCCGATCACCTTCTCCGCGACACTCGGCCGAAGCTTCCTCCTCGGAACAGCGGTCGACTGGTGGAATTTCGTCTACCTAGCGGTCTTCGCGGTCCTCATGGTAGCTATCGGCTACCTCGTCTCGGCGCGGTGGCTTAGGGTGGAGTGAGTCGTGACGCCGAGCCGGTGGTCGGGCTCGGTGAGCGCGGGCGCCGCTTATCGGCGGATTCGGACGGGCGGAGGGTAGGACGGGTCTGCGCCCGCCCTCACTCCATCGCGCCGCACCAGCCCATCCACTGGGTCCTCGCGGCGATCGGTCCCGGCCTTGGGGTCTCCACGGGGGGATGCGTGAGGGTCGAGCGCCAGAGGGAGTACGCCCGAGCTCCCCACTGACGGGCGCGAGCGAGCTCGAGAGGACCTGTGCGCCCGCTTCCGGGACCCGGGCTAATGATGAACCGTTCCGGGGGCACGACGAATCTGAGCCCGGAGCACTCCTCCGGGAACGCGGTGACGCTCGCCGCGGACCCGGCCTCGGGCTCGCCGACGTGCGCCTCGAACAGCGCGACCGCGCGGGGGATCGGGGGTCGGCGCGCGAGCGCGGTGAGTATCTCCGAGGCGAGCCGACGGGACTCCGCGAGGTCCCCCCGCCAGCCGACGAATAGGATGGGAGCGTCCGAGGAAGGCCCAAGCCCCTGCGCCGGGTCGGCGACGACCAGGGGGGCAGACCCCCCACCGTCCCGATCGCCCGCCCCTCCCATCACGGCAAGGGCCACCGACTCGAGTAGCGGCGAGCGCGGCGGGATAACGACGACCGGAGAATCGATCATTTGTCTGATGTTGCGCCTGAATAGGCATACAATCCGCCGTATAAGGCCAATGGCACTAACATTAGACGCAATTCTTGTATTAACCCTCCGGAAACCGCCCGACGCGGCGCTCTCCTCGGGAGGTGGCTACTCGGAGATCCGGTCTCTCCCCGCGGTCGGGACCCGGCCTGGAGAACATGGACGACCAAGAGCAGCCGGAAGTCCGCCCCGAGAAGGCGTTGCCGACACCCTCTTGTTTGCGGTTCGACCGGGTGAGGTCGATTTCGGGAACCCCGGAGGCGATCGGTCCCATCTGGCCTCAGCGGGGCGTCCGTCGCGGCGGCCTGCTCGCGGAGGCGGTTTGAGGTTTACCGACGCCCGGGGCGGCCTCGTATGGACGCCGGGCTTTTCCGATGGCCCGACTGTGGGTCGCCGTGGACCTTGTCCTGTTCGTAGCTCTCCTCGTCCTCCTCGGCGTCGCGGCCGGTCTAGTTGGTTCCTTGACAGGTCTCGGTGGAGCCGTGGTCGTGATCCCGCTCCTAGTCATCCTGTTCGGAGCCTCCGTGCCGGTCGCGATCGGAACCGGCTTCGTCACGATCCTCGCGACGTCGTCGGCCACGGGCGCGGCGTACGTTCGGGACCGGCTCAGCGACCTCCGGATCGGAATGTTCCTCGAGATCGCCACGGTCCCGGGGGCGCTGATCGGCGCGACCTTGACCGTCTTCCTGACGCATGCCAACCTCGAGTCGGCCCTCTTCATCGCGCTCGGCATCGTACTGCTCGCGATCATCCCGGGGAGCCTTGCCCGTCGGCACATCGAGCTCCCCGAGCCGATGCCGCAGGACGCCCGGTCCCGGCGCCTCGGACTGACCGGCACGTACCACGACAACGTCCTCGACCGTGACGTACCCTACCAAGCCGCGCGGACCACCCCGGCGCTCGAGGTGATGTTCGGCGCGGGGGTCGTATCGGGGATGTTCGGGATTGGAGGGGGCGTGTTCAAAGTCCTCGCCCTCGAGCGGTTCCTCAACCTCCCGATGAAGGTCGCCACGGCGACGAGCAACTTCATGATCGGCGTTACGGCGGCGGCGGGCGCCGGCGTCATGCTCTCGGCGGGATACGTCAACCCGGTCATCGCCGCCCCCGTGGCGCTCGGGACGGCGTTCGGCGCGTATCTCGGTAGTCGGCTCTTGCCGGGCCTTCAGAACCGGACGGTCCGTCTTCTGTTCCTGCCCGTGATCGCGGCACTGGCGATCGAGGTCATCCTGAGGGGGTTCGGCCTCCCATGACCTCCCCCCACCCGCCCGACACGTCTACGCCGCCCTCCGTGAAACCGCTCCCGGACGAAGCGTACGTTCGGATGACCCTCGTCCTGCGGGTCGGCTTGGGCCTCTCCCTCGCAATCCTCGCGGGAGGCCTCGTGGCGTACTTGGTCGCCTACCCGGGGGCCACGTCGGCGACCGTGCTGTCCCGAAACCCGATCCTCCAGTACCTGAGCTTCCCCGGGCTATTTTCGGGCCTGGCCTCCGGGTCGGTCGAGGCGTTCCTGACGCTGGGATTGGTCGTCCTCGTCGCCACCCCGATCGTACGGGTACTGTCGGGGTTCTACTACTTCCGCCGGGGGGAGAGCGGGAGATGACCGCCATCACCCTAGGGGTCTTCGCCCTGCTCCTGGTCGGATTGCTCGTCCTCGGTCCGTTGGTCCGTTGAGCCGGGGGCGGTCGGCCCCGTCGTGGTCATCGACCGACGTCGCGGAGCTCCGCGAGCGCCTGTCGGACGGCGGCCAAGCCCGTGTCGGCCAGAGCGCGGGCTCGGGTGGGGTCCTTCGACTCGGCGAAGATCCGGAACAACGGCTCGGTCCCCGAGGGCCGGAGCAGGATCCATCCCCCCGGAAGGTACGCCTTCACGCCGTCGATCGTCACCACCTTTTCGCTGTCCTGGGAGAAGCGTTCGATGAGCCGTCCCACGACCTGCTCCCGGAGCTCCGCGGGACAGCCGACCTTCTCCTTGATGAGCGTGGAGTGCGGGATCTCCTTGAGCAAGGACGCGAGGTCGGTCTCCTTACGGGCGAGCAGGTCCAGCACGGCGGCAAGCGTCATCGCGCCGTCCCGCGCGAAATGGAGGCCGGGGAAAATGAGGCCACCATTGTCCTCGCCTCCAAAGACGGCCTTGCGAGCCTGCATCTCGTGGGTGACGGTGGGGGAGCCGATGCGGGTGTAGACGACGGTCCCCCCGAACGGTCGGATCGCGTCCTCCACGGTCTGGGGCGCCGAGACGGGGATGACGACGGTGCTGCCCGGGGCCCTCTCGACCGCGTCGCGGGCCAAGAGGGTGAGGGTCTCCTCTCCCGGGACATACCGGCCCGAGGCTTCGACGAAGACCGCCCGGTCGGCGTCCCCGTCGTGGGCGACCCCGAGCTCCGCGCCGGCCGCGGGTACGGCCTCCTTGAGGTGGGCGAGGTTGGCCTCGGTCGGTTCGGAGAGGTGACCGGGGAACGTTCCGTCAACGTTCGCGTTCAGCGTCACGACGCGGCAGGCGAGCCCCCGAAGGAGCGCCGGACTCGTCGGGACGGACGCGCCGTTGCCACAGTCGAGAACGACCGAGAACCGGCGGCGGGAGATGCGAGGAACATCGACCTGGCCTCGGATCCCGTCGAGGTATCGGCGAGCCGCTCCCGGGTCGTGCACGACCTCGCCGACCCGGGCGTAGTCGACCAACGCCGCCGCCCCGCGTTCCGCTCCGTCCTCGATGCGTTCCTCGAACTCCCGCGGGACCTCGAGGCCGTCCTTCGCGATGCATTTCAACCCGTTGAACTCGGGCGGGTTGTGAGAGGCGGTGACCACGACCCCGAGGTCCGCACCCAGGCGAGGCACATTGTACTGGATCGCCGGCGTGGGAAGGATGCCGAGTTCGGTCACCTTGTGTCCGGCGAGCGCGAGGGACGAGCTGACGATCCGAGCGAACGCGGGGCTGGAAGTTCGTCCGTCCCATCCCACGACCACGTTCGACCCCGTCGAGAGCAAATCGCCGATCGAATCGGCGACCCGCGTCACGAACGCGGGGGTGAACTTCTCGCCTACCACTTCGCGGATGCCGTTGGTGCCGAACAGGCGCACGGGAGCTCCTCGAGCGACGCACCCCCGTTTCGGTATATTAGCGGAAAGGGTTATTCCGGAGAGGTGCTCGAAGGGCCCGTGTCCTCTCCCCGATGGCTCGCGGACGAGATGGTGGGCCGACTGGCCCGGTACCTCCGTTTCGTCGGGTGCGACACGACGTACGCTCGGGGCCTGTCGGACGACGAGGTATTGGAACAAGCTCGCGCCGAGGGCCGGACGATCCTCACCCGGGACCGCCGCCTCGCTTCTCGGGCCGAGCGGGCGCTCCTCCTGGAGAGCCCTGACCTCGCTGATCAGTGGCGGGCGGTCCACGCGGCGTTCCCCGAACTTCCGAGCGAGGTAACGTTCGAGCGCTGCACCGAGTGCAACGGCCGGCTCGAACCGGTCACCGCTCCTCCCGCCGCGACCCGGCCCGAGGGGGTCCCGTGGGACCGGTTCGCCCTTGGGCTTCCCCTCTTCCACTGCGCCGGCTGCGACCACTACTACTGGGAGGGCTCGCATACCGCCGATATCCGAGCACGGCTCGCGAGCTGGACCCGGGACCCGCCTCCATGATCCCGGGCTTCGTCGAGCTCTCTCAGGAAACCCTCCCCCTCGCGGAAGCGGAGGCCGTATGCGCTGCGGAGGCGCTGGGCGGCCGCGGAATCCCCGCGGCTCCCCCAGTTCCCGGGTTGGTTGCGGTGGAGGTGCCCGATCCCGGGACCTGGACCCAGCTCGCCGGTCGCCTCGCGCTCGCGCGCCGATGCCTCGTCTCCGTCACGACGTCGCCGGATGTTGTCTCAGCCGCCCGCGGCGAAGGGACCCGGGGCGGTTCCGCGGCGTTCCGTCGCATCGGCCGCCCGTCCGGAGGCGGCGGCGACCCGAACGTGCTGGGGTGCGGCCGGGCGTTCAAGGCGGGCGGGGGAACTATCGACCTCGACCGCCCGTCACGCCGATTCTGGCTCGTGGAAGCGGCCGAGGGCCGGGAATACTTGCTCGAGGAGGTGGCCTCCGTCGACCGGAGCGCCCCGACGCAGCGGAAGATGCCCCTGCTTCCATTCCGCCGGCCCGTGAGCCTCCCCCCGAAGCTCGCCCGAGCCGCGGCCAACCTGGCGCACGTGAAGTTGTCCGACCGCGTGCTCGACCCGTTCCTCGGTACCGGGGCTCTCCTGGCCGAGGCCGGGCTGCTCGGGGGGCGGCTGTACGGGGTCGACCGGGACCCCACCATGGTCCGCGGAGCGCTCCAGAACCTTGCCTACCTCGGCGTCGCGGCCGAGGAGCTCGTGGCCGGTGACGCTCGGGACGTCGACTTCACGGACGAGGTTCGGACGTTCTCCGCGATCGTGACCGACCCGCCGTACGGGCGCTCGTCGAGCACGGGAGGAGAGTCGTCCGCGGAGCTGGTCGCTGGGGTGATAGCGCGGTGGTCGAAGCGTCTCACCCCGGACGGCCGCATCGTGCTCATCGTCCCGACGGGCGGGTCGCCCGTTGGGCTGCCGGGGATCCCCCGGTTCCGCATCCCCGTCCGCGTGCACCGGAGTCTGACGCGGGAATTCTGCCTGTACGAGACCCCGTCCGTCAGTCGAAGCTGACGCTGAGGCTGGTCGAGGCGGAGCCGCCGCCCGAGGGAGCGCACAGCATGTTGGTCGTGAAGGAGAGGACGGCGGCGACCGCGGTCTGCGTATTGGTCAGGCTGACCGGCACCCCGAGGGTGTGGTCCGAGGTCGCGTTCACGGTGACGTAATCGGACCCCGGAAGGTCCACCGACCCCCCCGTGAGCGTGACGGTCCGGCCGTCCGGTAGGTAGAACGTCCATGTGGCGGTCGCCTCCCAGCTTGCGAGCGCGTACCCGGTGAGGTATGCCGTGCCGTTCGGCCCCGACACCGTCACGTTCGAGATGGAGGCGCCGAACAGGAACCCGTGCGGGATCGGGTCCTGGTTATTGACCGTCAGCGTGAGGTTCGTGCCGACCACCGCCCCCGGGGGTAGCGCCGTCACGGGGGCCGCGCCGGCGGCCCCGAGAGAGACCGAGCCCGCTGGAGTGGAGAGGGGGACGACGACGAACCCGGTGATGAGGATCGCCAAGACCAGGCCTCCCACGATCCGGCGCCGGGTCCCGATTGGCGTGATGTCGTTGAGCGGGGGCGGGTGTCGGAGCCCGAGGAACAGGACGAGGATCCCAAAGAAGAGCCAGCCGACGTAGAACAGGCCGAGCCCGAAGAGGAGGACCACGGCCGCATAGCTGACGAACCGGGCGCGCTCGCCGAAGAGCGCGCGGGCGACGTGGCCCCCGTCGAGCTGGCCGGCGGGCAGGAGGTTGATCGCCGTGACGAGGATCCCGACCCAACCGGCGAGGGCCAGCGGGTGCAGGTTGACGAGGTTCGCCGGGAGGAAGAGCGAGAACAGCGACCAGAAGAGGGGCGTCCCGATGAGCAGGCTCCCGTAGCTGGTTCCCAGCACCGTGACACCGCAGTACGTCGCGGGCACGACCGGCGCGTGGATCGATAGGTACAGGCCGGTAATGGCGATCGGGATCGATACGGCGAAGCCGGCGAGGGGGCCCGCAGCACCGACGTCGAACAGGGCCTTCTTGTCCGGGAACGGCTCTCGGATGCTGATGAACGCGCCCAGGGTCCCCAGGATGAACGGCGGCGGGACGGGCATGAAGTAGGGGAGCGATGCGTCGAGGTGCCGGCGTCGGGCCACCAGGTAATGGGCGAGCTCGTGGAGGCCGAGGATCGCCATCACGGGCGCGCCGAAGTACAGCTCTCCGTAGAGGAAGTCCCCGGCGGTGAGCGCGGCCTCGCCTCGGAACGTGAGCCAGATCAGCGCCCCGGCGAACGATGTCGTGGCGACCGTTCCGGCGAGCAGGAGAAGATTGATCCAGATCCGGGACCGCCCGGTTCGGGGCCGGCGCACGACCTCGATGAAATCCTCACCGGATTCGCGGCGGACGACCGGGATGTACCCTTGCGTCCACAGCACCTGCCGGAGCTCGTCGAAGCGCTTCTCGAGCGTGGCCGGGTCGACGTGGACGGCCAGGATCAGCGATTGAGGGCCGACCCGGGTCTCATAGACCGGGAAGTACGTCGCGACGGTCGAACGGATTCGATCGAGCTCCGTGCTGCCGGAGGATGAGGGGAGCGGCCCCGACGATGCGGCCACGGCTCACGCTCCGGGGCTCGACTCGCCCGCGGACTTGCGCATGCGCTTCGCCCGCTCCTTGGAGCTGTATCCCGTCGCCGCCTCGAGGAACTGGTTGTACCGTCGGATCGTCTCGCGAGCGACATCCTCGGGCACCTTCGGGTTCATCGTGAGGTCGACCGACAGCTCGCGGCCCGCGGGACGGGCCTCGAGGCGGGTGACCGCACCGAAGGAGGAGACTACGGCCTCCCCTTCGACCTGAGCGACCCCGAAGAGGGTCCGGAGGAGCTCCGCGAGCGCCGGGGCGGCCAGACCCTTGCGGTGGCTCGCGCGTACGGGATAGTTCTGCACGGCGGCAGATGCGAGACAGGCGCGCGATAAAAGCTCTATCCGGGGCGGGAGACGTTCCGCGCGAACTACACCGTCTCGATCTCGAACAGAACGCGTAGGCCCCGGAGCTGGCGCGTCAGTTCGTCCGACAGGTCGAGGATCTGCTCCCGCTTGGCGAGGCCGTTCCAGTCGTACACGAAGTCGTAGTTTCCCTGCGTCGGCACGAACCCGCAGGAGCGAAGACGGTCGGCCACGGCGGACGGTTTCGCTCCCTCGCTGTCGAAGGTGACGCGCAGGTACGTCTCCATCGCGGTCCGGAGAAACCGAGGGCCCCAAAGAGCTTGCGCTACTGTCGCGGTCGAAGTAGGGTGACGAGCCCTCGCTCTAGCTCCACCGGCCGAGACCCGGGGATGACCCTCGGTCGAAGGCGGACCCGGGGAGAGCGTTCGATCGCCGTCCAACCGGAGGGATGCCGTCTCACGACCCGGACGGTTAGGTCGGCTCGCCCGGCGGCTCGGGAGGCCGTGTCCCTTACGATCCGGGCTCGGGGGAAGACCCGACGCACGGCATGCACTGCCGCGACCCGGCCACCGGGATCGTCCGCCGAGACCGCGACGCGGATGGGCGCAAGGCGCCGCCCGTCGGCCCCGATCAGACCCGCGCGGACCCGCCGGGAGCTCACGGGTTCTAGGTCGTCGGCGAGCGCGAGGGGGACGACCACGAGCGGGATCGACGGCCGGCCGAGGCGGCGCCGTTCCCGGTTCACCGCGCGCCCGCCGGCCAGGGTGTCGCGCGAGACGACCAGCGCATCAACTCCGAGGTCGACCGACCGACCGAACGGGCTCTCGAGCGGGACGACCTTCCACTTTCGGCGGGGGAAGTTCCGGCGGACCCAGCGGGCCAGGGCCGCACGACGGGCGGCGAAGGGCTGGATCCGCCGAGGGAACGGCTTCGGATGGTCGGACACGAACCGGTCCGTCGTGAGCCCGACCGCGACCTCATCCCCAACTTGGAACGCCATGGACAAGAGCGCTTCGTGACCGGCGTGCAAGTGGTCGAACGTCCCACCGAGGACCGCGAACCGATACCGTCGCAAGGTGCCGCGCCCCCTAGCCGAAGTAGCTGTAGAGGAACGCGATGAGCAGGATGGCGATCGCCACGTAGAGGAGGTAGGAGTAGGTCCGCCGAGAGGCCAGTTGCGCGGCTCGCTTCTCCCGACACGCTCGGCTGCACGTCTCCTCTCCCACGGCGCATACTCGGCCGCAGACCTTGCAGTGGCGGTGGTCTCCTTCCGCGGTCACGGGGTCCGGAGCACCCGGCGCAGAGGCTTAGCGTTGACCGGTCGCGCGAGGCCCCCAGGAGGGGCGTCCGCCTTACGCCGGAGGCGACGGTCGGATGAACCCTCGCTGGACCAGGTGATCCAGGATCCGTCGCGTCCCTGTTTCGACCGATTCGCTCGCGGTGTCCACGGTCAGGTCGGGGTTCAGCGGCTCTTCGAACGGGTCATCGACCCCTGTGAGCTTGGTCCCGTGGAGCTCGGGCGACCCGTGGTACAGGCCCTTGGGGTCGCGCTGTCGGCAGACCTCGACCGGGCACTTGAGCCAGATCTCCGTGAATCGGTCGCCGACGGTCGCGCGCGCCGCCTGACGGGACGTTTCGTAGGGTGTGATCATCGCGACGATCACGGCGACGTCGTTGCGGGCGAGCATCCGTGCCACGTAGCTGACGCGCCGGGCATGGAACTCGCGGTCCTTTCGAGAGAACCCGAGCTCCGGGGAGAACATGTGGCGGACCTCGTCCCCGTCGAGGATCTCCACTTTCCGCCCCGCGGAGCGCAGGCGGTCCGCGACGGCTCGGGACAAGGTGGTCTTGCCGGAGCTCGGCAGGCCCTCGATCCACGCGACGAACCCCACGGAGCTCTGCGGAAGCCGGTCGGACATCCGCCGGGGGAGCCGTCTCGTAGTAGAAATCCGTTGCTGCCGTCCCGGAGTGGCCCCCGGCCCGCCCGTCACATCCCGAATGTCGCCTTGTGCCGTTTCCGTCGGTTCGTGCGCAGATTACGTGCTCCCCTCGGCTTATATCGCCTACATTTTTCATCGCGCCCGGTGACGAGCGATGCACAGCAACTGGGACGCCTACTGGTCCGAGATGCTTCGGGCATGCCCTAGAACGAACACTTTCGGCGTGATGGCGGACCGTCACGGGGCCGCGTCGGTCTCGGAGGCCGCATGAGCGCCGGACCGAATCCCCAAGCCCCAGCCTCCTCTCCGACGCCTGCTCCGGAAGGCGTAGGTTCCCCACCCGTCGTCCGCCGCCGCCGAGGGCGGACCGGGCTATACGCCATGGTCGGGGTGATCATCGTGGTGGTCGTGCTGGTGGCCGTGGGAGCCTCGACCAACTGGTACGGACTTCAGAAGTCGTCGAAGGCTGCCACGTGCTCTTCTGGAATCACCCTTCAGGGCGACGGGGCGCAGGTCGCCACCCCGCTCATGGGCGTTTGGACGACCGCGTTCCAGGGCTCGACCGGTAACATGGTCAACTACCCGGGGAGCGGGTCCGGGACGGGTCTGACTCACTTCACGTCGACCAGCATCGACTTCGCGATGACGGACGACCCGCTCACTCCCGCGGAGCGGACCGCCCTGCCCGCCCAGCCGCTGACCCTACCGTTCGTCGGGGGAGCCATCACCATCATTTACAACGTCCCCGGCCTCACCGGTCATCTCAACCTGACCGGCACCGTGCTCGCGGGCATCTACAACGGGACCATCACCAAGTGGAACAACGCCGCGATCACCGCGATCAACCCCGGCGTCTCCCTCCCCAGCTCCACGATCGTCCCCGTGGTCCGTTCGGATTCTGCGGGGACCACGTACGTGCTCACCGACTTCCTGTCGCAGTCGAGCCCATGGTGGGCCTCGAACATCGGCAAGGGCATATCGGTCGACTTCTCCAAGTATGCCCCCCGACCGAGACCGCGGTCAAGGGGAACTCTCTCGTGATCAGCACGGTCTCCAAGACCGCGGTACTCGATCGGCTACTCGGACCTCACGGACGTGCTGACCTCCGCCTCCCCACCGCAGTACGCCGCGATCCAGAACCCGGCCGGGAACTACATCGTTCCGACCCTGGCGAACACGGAGTCCGCAATCGCCGACAAGGTCGCCAGCATGTCGACCATCCCGGCCTCGACCGGGGACTGGTTCAACGTGAGCATGGTGAAGGCGAACGGGACGGCGGACTACCCGATCGCGACGTTCCTCTACATGTTTGTCTACCAGGCGACGGACAAGGGGTTCTCCCCGTCGTTGGATAAGTCGCAAGTGTTGGTCCAGTGGCTCCACTGGGCGCTCTCGACCGGCCAGGGGTTGGCGGACGAGTCCCAGCCTTCCCAGCTGTACTATGCGCCGCTGCCCCAATCGATCATCAATGTCGACAACGCCGGCATTCAAACGATGACCTTTAATGGAGCGGGCATCCCCGCCTGTACGTAGGGGGGAGCGTGCCGTCCCAGCGAGGGAAGAGATAGAACCAAAGCGCGCGCGGCTCCTCGCGCGACGAGTCCGCCTCCTCCGCTGGCTCGGGCGCGGCTTCCACGCGGCCACCGCGGCCGTCGCGGGCGGCGTCCTGCTGCTCGTCGCGGTGCTCGTGGTGGTCCTGGGCCGTGAGGCTTGGCTCTCGATCGGGCAGTTCGGTCCCGGGTTCCTCACCGGAACGACCTGGGACGCGGTCCACAACGTCTACGGGGCCGCCCCCGCGATCGCGGGGACGCTCCTTACGAGCGCCCTTGCCCTCCTGATCGCCGTCCCGATCGCGCTGGGAGTGGCCATATTCCTTTCCGAGGTGGCCCCGGTCTGGCTGCGGAGACCCCTGACCTACGTCATCGACCTCTCGGCGGCCGTTCCCTCGGTCGTCTACGGATTCTGGGCGTTCATCGTGCTCGTGCCGCTGATGCGGGGGACGGTCGAGCCCGGCCTCGGGTCGCTCACCGGGGGCGGTTTCCCGTTCTCCCCAACGACCCCGGGGTACGACGTCCTGACCGCGACCCTCGTTCTCGCGGTGATGATCCTTCCCACCATCGCGGCGGTGTCCCGGGAGTCCCTTCGAGCCGTGCCTCGGATCCACCGGGAGTCGGCCCTGAGCCTCGGGGCGACCCGGTGGGAGGCCACGCGGATGGGGGTTCTCCCACCGGCTCGGAGCGGGATCGTGGCGGGGGTCATGCTCGGGCTCGGACGCGCGTTGGGCGAAACGATCGCGGTGGCGATGGTGATCGGGAACATCTACATCCTCCCGGGAACGCTGTTCTCCCCCGGCGCGACCCTGGCCAGTACCATCGTGAACACGTTCCCCGATGCGCAGCCCGGGCTCAATCGGAGCGCGATCGTCGAGCTTGCGCTGATCCTCTTCGTGATCACCGTCGCGGTGAACGTGGTGGCGCGCGGCCTTCTCTGGCGGTTCGGGGCTCGCGACGGGGACGAGCGGCCCACCCGTCGACGTCGGTTCTCCCTCCGGTCCCACGTCCAGGACCGAGGCCTTGGCGGCCTCCGCGGACGGGAGGGCCGGTTCGGCAGGGGAGCCGCCGCGGACCTCGGTTGGTCTCCCCTCGGAAGAGGAGGCGTGGCGCCGTCGGGTCGTCGCAGGGAGCACCCCGTCGCATCTTCCGTCGCAGGGTCGCCCAATGGGTCCTCATCGCACTCAGCGCGATGTGCGTGGTACTGGCGCTCGTCCCGCTCACGAGCGTGATCTACACGGCCGCCTCGTACGGGGGTTCGGCCGTCGTCCATCCCTCGTTCTACACCTCGATGAACCCTCTCGGCTGCAACCCGAAACCGGGGTCTAGCTGCTCCCAGGGGGGGATCGGACCCCAGATCCAGGGGACGTTGATCATGCTCGGCCTGGGGGCGCTGATCGCGATTCCCGTCGGCCTGTTCGCGGGGATCTACCTCGCGGAGTACGGGCGGAACCGGTTTGCGCAGCTCGTGAGCTTCCTTTCCGACGTCATGACCGGGGTCCCGACGATCATCCTCGGCGTGTTCGTGTTCTCCATCTTCCTCTACTTCTACCACGACGCGGCGATCAGCGCCCTCTGCGGAGGGGTGGCGCTCGGGGTCCTCATGATCCCGATCGCCATCCGTGCTACCGAGGAGGCGCTGCGAGCCGTGCCGTCCTCGCTTCGGGAGTCCGCTCTGGCCCTCGGCTTTCCGAAGCACCGGGTCACGTTGCGTGTCGTCCTAGGATGCGCGCGGGGGGGCTCGTCACGGGGATGCTGCTGGCGGTCTCGAGGGCGGCCGGCGACACGGCGGCGCTCCTGCTCACCGCCGGCGCGGGCAGCCGTTTCTGGTTCCAGAACCTCACGTCTCCGACCGCGGCGCTGACCCCCTTCATCTACAACAACTTCGGTTCGCAGTACCTCAACCTGCAGACGGACGCGTGGGGAGCCGCTCTTGTACTGCTTGCGATGATGCTCGCGATCAACTTGGGCGCTCGATTGGCGGTTCCGGGGGCCGAGGACGCGGCGGAGGCCGGCTAGACCCATGGCACGACCCAAGGTCCAGACGGTCGGGCTCAGCGCGTGGTACGGGCGCAAGCAAGTGCTCTACGACATCACGCTTGACGTCCCGGACGCCGCGGTGACGGCGATCATCGGCCCCTCGGGGTGCGGGAAGTCGACCTTCCTCCGATGCCTGAACCGCCTCCACGAGGAGCTTCCGCGCGCCCGGGTCTCGGGCACGATCCTCCTGGACGGGGAGGACCTCGGAGCGAAGGACGTCGTGAGCGTGCGGTTCCGCGTCGGCATGGTCTTCCAGAAACCGAGCCCGTTCCCCAACATGTCGATCTTCGAGAACGTCGCCGCCGGGCTGCGGTTGCTCGGCGTGCATCGCCGGGACGAGCTGGACGAGGGGGTCGTCGACGCGCTCCGGCACGCGGGCCTCTGGGAGGAGGTGGAGGACATCCTCGACGCCCCGGGAACGAGCCTCTCGGGCGGCCAGCAACAGCGGTTGTGCATCGCACGGGCGCTCGCCACGCGCCCCGAGGTCCTCCTGCTGGACGAGCCCTGCTCGGCGCTCGACCCGATCGCCACGACCAAGATCGAGAACCTCCTCGCAAAACTCCGGTCGGAGTACACCGTGGTGATCGTCACGCACAACCTCGCCCAGGCGACGCGGGTCTCGGACTACACGGCGTTCCTGTACCTGGGCAAGCTGGTCGAGTTCGGCCCGACCGAGCAGGTCTTTCACCATCCGACGGAGAAGCTGACCGAGAACTACGTCACCGGCCGCTTCGGGTAGAGACCCTCGGTCTCCGGCCGATTCGGCCGGCGCGACCCGTACGCGCGTCCGGTGTCAAACCCGGCGCGGTCGCCGGGGGGTTTCGCGCGGTTCCTCCTCGTCGGCCGGCTCGGCGGGACGCGGGTCCAGGGGGTTGGGTGGGTCGGACGCAAACGAGGGGTATCCCGAAGTGTCGCGAAGGTTCTCGTCCAACAGTTCGTCGAGGGTCGCTTCGTGGTCGGGCGTCGGTCGAGCGCGCGACCGCACCGAGCCTTCGACATCGGCCCGGACCAGCCCCTCGCTCGCGCTCTGGAGCTGCTTCAGGAGGTTGAGCCAGATGCGGCCCTGGCTCGCGAGCGTGGCTTCGAGCCGGTCGCGCAGGTCTCCCGTCTGCTCGAGGAGCTGGCCCTCGACGCGGCGGAGCTCGCGGGACATCTCCCGCCGGAACTCCTTCAGGTGCGCCTCGGTCTCGGCGGCCCCCGGCCCCTCCTTCTCGAGCTCGGAAACGCGCAACCAGGTGCGTCGGATGAGCGGCAGCGCGCGGTCCGCGACCACCTGGATGCGGCGGTCGAGGTCGTCGACCTCGTGGCGGAGCGTCTGCTCGATCCGAAGGAGGTCGGTCTCCCGCGTCTGGATCTTCGCCTCGAGGCGTTCGAGGCGGACGACCCCCTCCTCCTGCTGGGAGCTCAGGCGCACCTCGGCGTCGCCCACCGCCGCCTGGATCGCCTTCTCCTGGTCCTCGTGGGCGGCCTCGAGCCCTCGGTTGACCCGGTCGCGGATGACGGCGTCGAACTTGGTGGAGTCGAGCGTCTTCGCGAGCGACTGGTCGACCTCCGCCTTGAGCCGGGCGAGGAGCTCCACATACTTCTCCCGCTCCCGCTCCTGGTTCTCGCGCATCTTCTGCTCGAAGTAGGATTGCAGCCGGACCTGGAGGCCGGCGATCGCCTGCGTGTGGGCCTCGGCCGTCTCGGCGATCCGGGCCTCGCCGTTGACCGACCACCGCTTCTCGGCCTGCTTCACCCGCTCCTCTTGGGTGGCGGCGAGCTTCTCCCGAAGGTCGGCGGTCGCGGCTTGGAGACGGGCCTCGACCTCCCTCGTCCGCGTGTCGACGAGGAGCGCGACCCTCTGCTCGAGGTCGCGCCATTCCTTCACGCGGCGTTGGTCGGCCTCGGTGCCCCGATCCTTCAGCGCGGCGGCGAGCTTCTCCCGGACCTCGGCGTCCGCCGCCTGGAGCCGGGTCTCGACATCCTTCGTCCGGCCGTCGATCAGGAGGCCGACCCGTTGCTCCAGGTCGCGGAGCTCCTTGACGCGCCGCTGGTCGGACTCGGTCATCCGCTCCTTCATCAGGTCGCGGACGCGGCCCTCGATCTCCTCCCGGAGGACGGTGCCTTGCTCCTGGGCCTCCCGTAGCTCGAGGTCGATCTGCGCGACCAACGCGGCGCGCATCTCCTCCTCATCGTGGGTCGCCTGGGCCCGGAGGTCGTCCACGGACTGGCGGAGCTCGTCCCGGAGCCGGGACGCCCACATCTCCCCGGAGGTGCGGACTGCCTCCTCGACCTTCGCCCCGAGCGCCCCGAACTTGGTCTCGGCCGCTGCCTGGACCTCTTGCTGGAGCGCCTGGAACCGGCCGTCCGTGGTGGAACGGAGCTTCTCCGCGAGCGCTTGGAACTTCGCGTCGCTCGAGGCCTGGAGCTCCTCGGAGAGCGTTTGGAACCGGGCCTCGGCGGTCCCGTGGACCTTCTCTTCGAGCGCCTGGAACTTCGTGTCGGTCGTCCCGATGACCTTCTGCTCGGCCTCGGCGGCGACGTCGGAGGGGCTCACGACGGGCCGAGCTTCGATCGCGGCCAGGCGCGAGGTGAGGTCGTTCTGGACGGCCACGACCGCGCGCGCGGAGCTCTCGGAGGCTTCACGGACCCGAGCGTCCAGGAGCGTACTCCATTTCGTCTCGAGCTCGTGCATCGCGCTCGCGAGCCGGGCGTTCACGTCGGCCGCGTCGGTCGAGCTCGGTCGGCTCGTCGAGAGCTCGGCGAACCGCCGGTCGATCTCGTTCTTGAGGTACGTTTCGAGCTCGCCGTTCGCCGGTGCCGTCGGGAGCGTGCCCGGTGCGCTCGGGGGCGCCGGCGGGACCGCACCGGCCGGTAGCGTGGACGGGTCCTCGCTCGTGGAGACCGGGACGGCGCCGGAACCCGAGGCCGGCAGGGAGACCTCCGAGGGCTTGTGCAGCCACGGAGGATGCTGGCCGGCCAGGATCCCGGGCGGAGGAGCGGAAGGGGCGGAGGCCAGGGTGGGGATCGGTTCAGGGGGCAGGAGGACGGCCTCGGAGGGGCGGGCCTGGAGGTACTCGTTCGCCCGCTTGGCCGCCTCGCCGGTCATCGACACGGAGCGGCCTTTTGGGCGGCTGAGAAGCAACGCCGCCGTCTCCATGGCGGTCCCGATGCGCCACATCTCCTTCCGACGGTCTCGACCCCCCTGCCGCTCGGCATCGTGGAGAAGGGCCTCCATGCGCGGACCTTCGACGAGGTCCACGCGTCGGGTCACCTCGCGGATCTTCGACTCCTGGTGCTCTCGCACGTACTGCAGGACGAGCGGGAGCGCCTCGCGGCCCCGGCTCGTCCGCGTGAGGTCCCGCAGCGTGACGGGGGCGGACTCCCAGCTCTGCAGGCGCTTCGCGTGCCGGTCGCCCTGCGCTTCGCCGCGGGGGACGCGCATCACGGCAAGCGCGAGCGGGAACTGCTCGGTGAACTCGTGCAGGTTCACCTTCGCTTCGGGGAGGAAATACGGGAACACCAGGAACGCCCCGAGCGCGATGAGCGACGTCGGCAGGACGCGGATGAGCTCCAGGACCGCCTGGCAGCTGGCCTCCCACGCCTCGGAGGCGACGACGACCACCGGTTCGGTGGTCCCACGGTGGAAGAGGAACCCCTCCCCGACCGTCTGGTAGACGAGGGGGTCGGGCTCGACCGGGGGCTTCGCGACGTCGGTCCGGCCGCTCATCGTCGCGTGGGCGCGAAGGACCGCGGGGCCGAACTCGCCGCCCGCGAGGAGCGGGGCGGTCTCGAAGACGAGCGTCTTCATCCCGAGGCGCGGCCGGTCCTCGGTGGAGAGGAACATCCGGCCGACGCACGTGTACCGTCCGTTCGCCGCCGGGTAGAGGAAGATGTTCGGGTAGAAGGAGAGCGGCTGGGCCGGGTCGGGGTCCCAGTAGTCGTGGGTGTCGGCGATGTTGATCGTGAGGTTCCCGACGACGCGGATCGACTCGACGGTCTCCCGGCGTCCGGGGAAATCCTCGGGGATCGTCGTGTACCCCGGGCTTTCCGCCTCGTTGTCGACCTGGCGGCACCAAACGACGGCGACCGGTACGAGGGTCCCGGCCGTTGCGCTGTCCGCCGCGGACATCAGACCCCCTTCGTCGCCCGACGTTCGAGGACCCGCTCGCAGGCGCGAGCGAGGGGTAACGTTGTGTTGACCATGACCGGTACCCCCATCGTCACGGCCCCGGAGCTCGGCGCCTCGTCCCCGCTCTCCCCGATGAAGAGCGGGTGCCCCTCCCCGGTCGATACCGCGCTCGAGATGAGGAAGACGTCCTCCTTGATCGAGATCCCTCGGCCTTCCTGCGCGACCAGGATCGTTCCCATCCCCGCGCCGTCGCGACGGAGCAGGAAGTCGACCGAGTCGAAGTTCGACCGGTACGACCGCTCCCGCACGGACCGATCGACCTCACTGTAGAACTCCTTGAGCTTGTCCGCCTTCGAGACCGCGATCACGAGCGGGAGGTTGCGAGAGTGGGTGTACCGGAAGACCCCGCGTGCGAGGTTGATCTGCTGGGCCTGGTCCCGGAGCGACGGGAGGCCCGGGGAGAGGAGGAGGATGATCGCATCGGCCTCGCAGACGAACCTCCCGAGGAGCGTGAGGCCGCGCTTCCACAGGTCGCGCCGGTCCGGGCGCCAGGAATCGAAATGCGGGATGACCCGGCAGCTCTTCTCCGAGACCTCGCCGTCGACGGCGTCGAGCCACATCCGGTCGTAGGTGAAGTAGTCGGCGATGATCCCGCCCGCCTCGTCCACGGTCGAGAGCTCCATCGGCCGGGAGCCGGACTCGCCCTCTGGGGCCGCGTAGCGGAAGCGCATCTTCATCTCGACGAACTGGTTGAACTTGGTCGGCAGCGGGTACTTCGTCAGGATCCCCTGCTCGTCGCGGCCCGCGCTGAGCTCGACCCAGAGCTTGCGCCGATCCTCCATCGGCCGGTTGACGTAGTAGCGGGTCGTGGTCTCGAGGCTTCCCTCGGGGTCGGTGGGGTCGGTCGTCTCGTACGTCGTCTCCTCGAGAGCCACGTCGTTCTCGAGGTCGCCGTAGAGGGGAAGGCTGCCGTTGTCCGCCCGGGACGGGATGTACAGGATCGGGAGGTTGAGGCCGAAGTGCCCCGAGAGGAACCGGAAGTACGTCGTCTTTCCGGAGGCCGGAATACCGACCACGGCGATGCGCGTCGCATCGACCGAGGACTTCGATTCCCGCTTTCCCGTCGACCGTCGGCGGGTGGTGACCTTGACCTCGGGCATTCAGCGTCCCCTCACCGCATCTCCGCCAGGCATATTTCAATGAAGTCCAAGGCGCCTTCCACCGTCGCGCCCTCCGAAGAGAGGTCGAGGCGCGCGTCCTGGAGCAGTCCGAAGACCTCCTCGACGGCAGCCTCGTGCTTGATCGCCGCGTCCTGGAGGTCTCCTGCCCCAGCGAGCCGGGTGAGCTGGTAGGTCCCCCGGAGCTCCATCAGCTTCGTGAACAGGTCCATCAATCGGTCCCGCGTCTTGGGGTCCCGGTTCGTGAGGTGGTGCTCCGTCTCATCGATGAACCGCACGAGCGTCTCGGTCTCCTTGTCGTTCTGCAACCGGGCTTGGAGGACGGCGAGCCGGCGGAGGATCGGGGCCTGGGTCGTGGCCGGGAGCTTCTCGGCCTCCGCCCACGCTTGGAGAAGGGCGCGCGCCGCCTCGACGACCGCTCGGCGGGCGTACTGGATCCGCGCCTCCCAATAGAGACGGGTGACCGCCGGTAGGAACCCTTGCGTCCGCTGGATCAGCTCGAGCGCACGGTCGAGCTGACCGGCCAGGTACGCCTCCACGACCTCGCCGAGCGGGCCGTAGCGCTCCTTGAGATACGCCGGCGGTCCACCGGGGCCGTTCGCGAGGAAGTCGACCTCGATCTCGGGGAGCTCGGAGTACGTCGCGGCGGATGCGGTCCTTCCCGCGGCCTGGGAGTTCTTGATCCGGGAGACCGTCGCGTGCTGCTGGGGCTCCTTCAGCGCCCGGGCCGCGTTCGCGGCGTGGCGGGCGAGCTCCTCCGGGTGCAGCTCCTCGATGGGCCGGTCGTCCTCGTACCCGACGTCCAGGAAGGCGTTGACCATCTGCGCGAACAGCTGCGTCCCCGTGGTGACCAGCTGGAAGCTGAAGGCGGGCGGAAGACCGAGCTCCTGGGCCCGGGCCCCGAGCTGGCCGACGACCTGGTTCATCCGGACGGAATCGACGCCCTTGTCGCGCTCGTCCCCGCTGCCGATCCCGATGACGCGGAGGGTGACCCGAGAATGGGCCGGCAAGAGGTAGGGCACGAGGTCGACCTTTCCGCTCGCGACCTTCGCCTTCGGGTCGGTCCGAACGTCGAACCGGGTCGAGGCGTTGTCCCACCCGTCCGTCACCAGGACGAGATTCCCCTGGACGCCGCTCGTGCCCATCCGCAGCAGGTCGGCGCCCACCCCGAGCGCGTCCCAGATCGCGGAGCGGCCGCTGGGGGCGAGGAGGGAGATCAGGTTCTCGATGTACGGGAGGTTCTCCCGATGGATCTCGCCGAGCGGCACGGGGACGCGCACGGTCTCGGTGAAGGTCACGAGCCCGAAGAGGGTCCCGTTCGCCGCGGCATCCTGAAGGATCCGGAACACCGCTGTCCGCGCGACCTCGATCTTCTGGCGCTCCGTGCCCCCGTCCATGGGGTCGGGAAGGGGGGCGAGCATGCTCTTCGAAAGGTCGAGGAGGAGGACGTTCCGCTCGCGCTGCGGTGGAGCGGGTGAATCGTCAGGCTCGTTCTGCATGGAATGCGATGCCCCGCGACAAAAGGAGGTTCCTCAGTTCCCGTCCTCGAAAGCCCCCCGGGCGGCGATGCGATGAGGCACGCATGGAATTACCATGGCCAGGGTATTTGTGCGTATCGCCGGTGTTCGTCTTCGGTGCACGGCGGCCGGAAGGGTGGTCGGCCGCCACCGGGTTAGGGTTATAACCGCGACCCGGGTCGGCCCCGCCCGCATGGGAAACATCCGGCAGACCTACATCAAGCGGGTCGCCATCGAGCTCATCCGCCATTACCCCGACGATTTCACGGGGGATTTCTCCCAGAACAAACAGAAGGTACTCGAGCTGACCGACCTCGGAGTGACCGTCGAAGGCCATCTCCAGGCCTTGCACAAGAAGCTCGCCAACCGTATCGCGGGATACGCCACACGATACGTGAAGCGTAAGCGCGGCACCTAGACCGACTGGACACATCCCGGGTCTTCGCCCCGCGCGCGCCGCTGCGCTAGTCGAAGATGCTGAGGCCTTCCTGGATGTGGACGATCTCGACCGGCGTGGTCGGTCGGCCGACGAGGATCCCCTTGGAGTTCGCCACGATGCACGCGCCGATGACCGGCACCCCGAAGTTCGCCGTCGAGCGGTGAACGGGGACCCCGAGCAGTTCGCCGACGCGCGTCGCTTCCTTTTCGGTCGCACGAGGGTGAACGACGACGCCGCGGTTCGTGGCGACGCCCGCCATCCCCACCGTCCCGAGGCCGGCGATGGTCCCGCGCTCGGCCCGAACGCCGAGCGCCCGGCCGATCGACACGACCGCGTGGTCCGAGAACTCGGGGTGGACGAGGGCCCCTACATCATTCGCGAGGATGTTGTTCCCCAGAGCGTTCTGTCGGTCCTCGAGCACGGTGACCGGGGCGATCTCCTCGAGCGTCCTCCGCTCGGCCGCGTCCACTTCGCCTCCCACGAGGATCCCTTTCGAGTTGGCCGAGACGAGGGCGCCCACGACCTCGCAATCGAGGACCGTCGTACGGACGACCCGAACACCCAGGAGCCGGGCGATGTCGCGTTCCGCGGAGCGCGGGGTGTCGTCGGGAACGATCGCGAACGTGTCCCCCACGCGGAGATAGACCCCTAGGTAGGGGCTTCCACTGATGATGGTTCTTCCGACCGGCACGCGAGAGGCCTCCCGCGACCGTGGCTAATCGGACTCGAGAAGGTCGACCTCGATGAGGCCGTCCTCGAAGCGGATCGCCTTCACCCGGACCCGGCTCGGGATGTGCTGGATCCCGCGCTCCCAGATGTGCTCGTTGAGACGGGGGTCGATCCAGACGTCCTCGGGCTTTCCCTTCATGTGCCGGACGACGAACCGCCGGACCGTCTCGAGAGCGTGACCCGCGCGGCGCCGGCGGGAGGGTTGGTGCATGCTCGCCCGCAGCGGGATGACGTACTCTCGCTCGAGCTCCTCGGTGTGTCGCGTGGAGGTCTTCGGGGGCATCGGAACGTTCCTCGGGTACTCTACTTGTGGAGGTGACCGTGCTTCCAGGAATGGCGCTTGGGGTGACGGGTGAAGCGTCGGCTCGTGCGCTGGATCACCCAGGCCGGGACGCGCCGGTTCCCCCGGACGATGCGGAACAGACGGGTCTTTCGAGCGAGGCTCTTCCTACGGTTCGCCATGGTTCCCTCCGTTCACCGCCTCGTGATCCGGATCTCCCGCCGTTCGGGAGCGATCCGCTCGAGCAACGCGCGCAGCGTCGCATCGTCGATCGCACGCTGGATCCGTCCGCTGGCGGCGAGCGCGATGAGCTGCTGTTCGACCGCCCCAGCGACGTCCGGCTTCGCGAGCCGAATGCGGGCGAGACGTTCGCGGGCCTCGGGCGTGAGGATGCGCCGAAGGATCTCGGTCCGCTCCTGGTCGTGCCGCGCCCGTTCGGCCTCTTGGGCCGCGTACGACTGAGCGTTCGCCGATTCCGACGCCTGCATATCCTGGAGCTGCTGGAGCCGCCGACGTCTCAGCTCGGCCAACTCGGCATCCTCCCCGTACGCCACACGCCACCTCCTTCGCTCCGGAAAACACCCTAGAGGTACTTGGCGAGTTCGGGCCGCTCCACGACCATCGCTTTCAGCACGTCGCGCGAGAGGGAATCGAGGAGCTTCTGGCCTTCCGGGCTCACCCGGCGGCCCTTGGTCTTGTACGGCTGGACGAGGCCGGCCTTCTCGAGCTGGTGGACGATCTCACGGAGGATGGACCGGGACCCGGTCCGCGCATGGTACGGAGCGCTCCCCCGGTCGCGCTTCCCGCCGTACTCCGTGCTCAGTCGCTCGATGCCGATGTATCCCTTCAGGTAGATCTTCCGCAAGACGGATGCACTTCGCAAGTACCACCAATCCGTCTGGGTCGGGGCGCGCTGCTTGTGCACTCCGGTCTTCGCGAACGTCGCCCACGGAGGTGGGGCGACCGCCTTGCGGGCACGGAGCTCCGTCGCGAGCTTCGGAAGGAGCGCGGACGGAGGGACGTCGTTAGGGTGGGTCATGAGGTGGCGCGCCCACCGTGCCGGTGTATTTAAAGTGAGAGGAAACGGGTGGGTTCGTCCTCCCGTCCGGGGACCCCGAAAGACCGGGACGGACCGGAGCCCGAATCTCCGCTTCGGTCTGGGCTGTCCCCGAGCCGAAGGTGGAGTTAACTAAGCGGGCCGACGTGAGCTGCCGCAAGGGGCTGCCCGGGGTTTCCGATGACGACCGCAGCACTGCTCGTGAGCGGGGAGGAGTCGAGCCGCTTCGGCGGCGTTCCGAAAGCGTTGATGCCGCTGGGTCGAAGCACGGCGGTCCGCCGACTGGCCGAGGTCTGCATCTCGCGTGGCCTCGACCCGGTGACGGTCGTCGTGGGGCCACACCGAGGGCCGGTCGCGCGCGAGCTGCGGGACCTGGACGTGACGCTCGTCGACTCGGAACTTTGGTACGAGGGACGGACCGCGTCCGTTCACTCCGGTCTCGAGGCGATCCCCGAGGACCGCGACGTACTGTTCTGGCCCGTCGACCATCCGTTCGTCTCCCCCTCCACGGTGGACGTCCTGGCACGGGCCCGGGACACCGACCCTCTCGCGGTCTGGTTCATCCCGGCCTTCGAGGGCCGGGGAGGTCACCCCGTCCTCTGGCGTTCGGAGGTCCGGAACGACATCCTGGAGGTCCGAGGTGACGCACCGCTTCGTTCCCTCCTGCCCGAATTCGGGATTCTGGTCCGTCGGGTCCCCGTGGACGACCCCGGGGTCGTGGCCAACGTCGACACTCCCGAGGAGTACCGCGTCGCGCTCGAGGAATGGGAGTCCCGGTCGGAGCTCTAGTAGCGCCGCTCCGCGCCGAAACCCCTCCCGATATCCCGCCGGATACATCGCGTGCGGTGGTGCGAGAGACTTCACCCCTCGGCTTTAGGTAGTCGCGTGGGTGATGACCCCGTGGTGTTCCGGAACGACCATGTCGTCCCCCGACCCCGGTAAGTTCCTCTCGCACCGCCCCTCAGCTTGGGGGCCGGCGCCGCCCGAAGGGAATTCGATGAGGCCCGACGCCGAGCCGACGTTCGGGCGGATCCGAACCGTTCCGCGCGCGTTCCGTCTACCGCCGTCCCGGCGCCCCGCCGTAGAACGAAGGGGGACGGACGCGCGATGACCGTCTACGAGTTCGAGTTCCTCCGTCTCACCGACCTCCGCGCCCACGAGGAGATCGAGGAGGACAAGCTGCTCGAGCTCGTCGACCACATCCAGCGCGGCAAGCGGATCACCGAGCCGATCTGGGTCGCCCGTGGCTCCTGGGTGATCCTGAACGGCCACCACCGCGTCGAGGCGCTCCGGCGGATCGGGGCCGTCCGGGTCCCGGCGTGGGTCTTTGACTACGAAAGCGACCTCATCCACCTTGAACGGTGGCACCCCGGTCCCCCGATCGCGAAGAGCGAGGTCATTCAGCGGGCCGCCGAGGGTCGACTGTTCCCGCCGAAGACGACCCGCCACCGGCTGATGTTCGACCTTCCCGAGCGGTCGACCCCGCTCTCGGAGCTGCTTCCGAGGCCCGTCGCGCGAGCGGCTCACTCCCGGGCGTCCGACCGCTCGTGAGCACCGGCCGGGGCCGCGCCCGCCGCGTGGTACGGCAGCGGGAGCTGTCCGTCGGCGAACCGACGCAGCGTGGTCGCCAGGAGCGCCACCTCGATGGGGTGGAGGCGCACCCGTAGGGACTCCGGAGTGTCGTTCGGCAAGACCGGGAGGCGTTCCTGGGCCACGGTCGGGCCCGCGTCGACGTCCGACGTCACGATGTGCACGGTCGCTCCGGTCTCGCGGTCCCCCGAGGCGAGGACGGCCCGATGGACCTTCGGCCCGTACATGCCCGGGCCCCCGTGGCGGGGGAGAAGGGACGGGTGGATGTTGATGGCGCGACCCGCCCAGCGGTCGACCCAGCGCGCGGGAAGGATCGAGAGGAACCCGGCCAGGACGACGAGCTCGACCTCCTTCTCCTCGAGCTCCCGGGTGAGCCGGTCCGACCAGGCGTCCGGGTCGACCCCCCGGGTCGGGAGCACGACCGTCGGGATCCCCCGACGACGCGCGCGCTCGATCGCCGGTGCCTGGGGGCGGTCCGAGACCACGAGGGCGATCCGCACGGGCAGGTGACCGCCGACGGCGAGTTCGGCGAGGCCTTCGAGGGTCGTGCCCTCGCCCGAGACCAGGACCCCGATCGGGAGCGTTCGCGTCACGGGGCGACCAGCGGTCGAGATTAGAAGAGGGTGGCGGAGGTGAAGCGGAACGAGCCCACGGCCAGCGACGGGGCGGTCACCGCGCTCCCGTCCTCGAAGTACGTCCGCCGTTCCTTCCCGAGGAGCGTGACCCCCTTGAGGGCGGTGAGGACGCTCTCCGTGAACCGAAGGTTCCGAGCCGGGTGCGCGACCTTGCCGTTCTCGATCAGGTACGTCCCGTCGCGCGTCATGCCCGTGATCACGCCGCGCCCGGGGTCGACGACGCGGATGTAGTGGAATCGGGTGACGAGCAGGCCTCGGCGGGTCTCGCGCACGAGCTCCTCCTCGGTGGCGTCACCCGCATCGAGCAGCAAGTGCGACGGGGTTGGCCCGTAATCGCCCCACGGGGCCTGCGGAGGCAGAGCGTGCCCGGTCAGCCTCCGACCGAGCCGGCCGGCGGTGAGGAGGTCGGTCACGACGTTCCCGGCGATTCCCCTCTGGACGAGAGGGGTCGACCCGGTCCACGTTCCCTCGTAGTCGATCGCCTGGGGGATCGTCTCTCGCGAGGGCGGGTCGTCGCGCAGCGTAACCGCCTCCGGGGCGACCCGTCGGCCGCGGTGCCGCTGTAGGCAGCTCCACCCTTCGACCTCGCCGTTCGCGCCGAATCCCAGGTGGGCCAGGAACCGGAGGAGGTCGGCGACCGCCGGTCCTCGAAGTACCACCGGGTACGCGCCCGGCTCCACCGATTGGGGGGCCGAACGCGCCACCCTGTCGGCCGCCTCGCGACCGAGGCGGGCGGGTCCGACCCGGGCCGCGTCCCAATGCGCGGCTTCGGACCATCCCGAGACGGGAGGGTCGTGGTCGGGTCGGCGAACGAGCACGTTCGCGTAGGCGAGGGAACGGTCGGTGGTCCGGTCGAGACCCGCCGAGTTCGCGACGCGCAGGACCTCGTGGCCGACGTAGACGAGACCGGCGACCCGGGCCCCGGGGGCCTCTGAGGCGGTCGTGTCCAGGATTTCCTCGGCGAGACGCGTGGCTCCTTCGGGGGAGAGCTCCGCCGTGGATTTCGAGAAGGCGAGTCGCCCGGGGCCGCGCCCCTTCGGAGCGGCGAACCCCGGGAACTTCCGCTCCACCGGCGCGATCCGGGCGAGCGACCGGGCCGTCGTCGCGAGGGCGCTCAGGCCGGCGGCCGAGGCGTCGGAACCGGTCGCGGTGGCCAGGCGACGGTGGTCCGCAACTCGGAACGAGACATGGGTCGACCGTTCGAGGTGGGGCTGGTGGATCCGACCGTTCGCGAACCGGATCGTGGTCGACGAGGACGTGATCACCCGGAGGTCGCCGGTGGTCCCTTCCGGGAGCTTCGAAAGAACGCTCGAGGGGTCTCCCTCCACGGACCGGGAAGCTCGCTTCGCCACGCTCATCCCCCTCGGACCGCGACGTCGCGGAACCGGGCGACGGGAGCCCCGTGGCTGACACGGGCTTCCTGGATCGGCTGCCCCTTCCCGCAGTTCGGGAGACCCCACAGGTGACGGGTGCTCCGGTTCCCGACGGCATCCATCGACCCCCAGAACGTCGGCGTCATCCCCGAGTAGATCGGGTTCCGGACCAGTCCCCCCAGCTCGCCCCGGACGATCCGTCGGCCGAACTCGGTCCCGAACTGGAAGTTGAGCCGTCGGTCGTCGATCGACCAGGAGCGGTTCGTGTCGAGGTAGACCCCCTCGTTCACTCCCTCGAGCAGCTCCTCGAGGCTCATCTCCCCGGGCTCGAGGTTGATGTTCGTCATCCGGACGAGCGGGGCGCGGTCGCCTCCCTGGGCCCGGGCCGTTCCGCCCGAATGCCTCAATCCGAGCTCCGCGGCCGACTCCCGCGAGGAAAGCGTTCCGACGAGGATTCCACGGTGGATGATGGGCGTCCGCTGCGCGGCGACCCCCTCGTCGTCCCAGCCGAACGTTCCCAGCCCTCCGGGCTCGGTCGCGTCGGCGACGACGTTCATGAGGTCGCTTCCGTAGCGGAGGGTCCCGACCTTCTCCGGCGCGACCCAGCTCGTGCCGGCGAATGCGGCCTCCGAGCCGAAGATCCGGTCGAGCTCGACCGCGTGCCCGACGCTCTCGTGGACCTGCAACGCCAGCTGGTCCGAGCCGAGGACGAGGGTCGTCGGTCCGGTCGGGCATACGGGGGCATCGAGGAGGGCGACGGCCTCCCGACCGACCTCGGGGGCGCGGCTCGCGAGGTCGAGCCCGTAGACGAACTCGAACCCCGCCTGCGAGAAGTCGCCCCCGAACGAGGTCGGGGCGCTACGACGCTGGACGTTCGAGCCGCGGACCGCCGTGGCGGCGAGCCCGGCCCCCACGTGGACGATCCGGGAGGTATACGACGCCCCGTCGGAGGACGCGTACCACTTGTTCTCCTCCCACGCTTCGAACGAAGCGAGGCCGCTCTTGACGGCGCGCGAGACGTGGAGCCCCTTCTCGGCCGAAGTGAGGAGGTCAAGAACCGGGTCGTACGACATCGTGAACGGGTCGACGCGTAGCCGGGTCTCGTAGCGCCCGCCCTTCGGGGCCGGGTCGTCCGTGACCCGCAAGGGCTGCCGAGAATGGCGGCCCGCCGCCCGGGCGAGGCGCACGGCGAGGTGGGCGACCTCGCGCACCGGCCCGGGTCGCAGGTCGCACGTCGTCGCGAACCCCCACGCGCGGTCGGTCCGCACCCGCACCCCAAGCGCCTCGGTACGGCCGTCGGTGAGCGCGCTCGCAGCCCCGTTTTTCACGGCGAGCTGGACGAACCGGTCGGGCGCGACCACCCGGACGTCGGCGTGGAGGACCTCCGGACCGGCGGAGGCGGCGAGCGCGGTCCGGATCAGGTCCTCCATGGGGTCCCTCGGGTCAGCCGCGGCAGCGGGGCGGAGGATTTAATTTAGCGTGCGGGGAGGAAGGCTCAGCCGACCGGGTCGCCCGCGGAGCGCCTACAGCATCACGCGTAGGTTGAGCTTCTCGGTGAGTTCTTTGTACCGGTTCCGGATCGTGACCTCGGTCACGCCCGCGACCTCGGCGACCTCGCGCTGGGTGCGTCGCTCGCCGCACTGGACGCTCGCGATGTAGATCGCGGCCGCGGCCACGCCCGTCGGACCGCGACCGCTCGTCAGCTCGCGCTCGGTCGCCTCCTTCAGGATCTCGTTGGCCCGGGTCTGGATCTCGCCCTTCAGCTTGAGCTCCGAACAGAACCGCTGGATGTAGTCCTGCGGCTTCGTCGGCATCAGCTTGAGGTGCAGCTCGCGGGTCATGAAGCGGTACGTGCGGCCGATCTCCTTCCTCCCGATCCGTGACTTGGAGGCGATCTCGTCGAGCGTCCGGGGGACGTTGCACTGGCGGCAGCTTCCGTAGAGCGAGGCGGCGACGACGCCCTCGATCGAGCGCCCCCGGATGAGGTTGCGATTGACGGCCTTGCGGTAGATCATCGCGGCGGTCTCCCGCACGTTCCGCGGGAGCGCCATCCCCGACGCGATCCGGTCGAGCTCGGCGAGGGCGAAGGCGAGGTTGCGCTCCGTCGCGTTCGAGACGCGGATCCGCCGCTGCCACTTCCGCAGGCGGTAGAGTTGGGCCCGGTTCCGGGTCGGGATCGATTTCCCGTACGGGTCCCGGTTCTTCCATCCGATTTCGGTGGAGAGCCCTTTGTCGTGGATTGTGAGCGTGGTGGGGGCCCCGGTCCGGGCCCGCTTCTCCCCCTGCTCCGCGTCGAACGCGCGCCAGTCAGGTCCCTGGTCGATCATCGACTCTTCGAGGACCAGGCCGCATTCGTCGCAGACGAGCTCGCCGCGCTCGTAGTCCCGGGTGAGGTGAGTGGAGCCGCAACTCGTGCATCGTGTCGGGACGACGATGTCCTCCGGTCGGTCCGCGGGTTTCTCCGCGTTCGGTGTCGCTTCCTCCGCCACCATGGGTTGATTGCTCCTACTCTCGGACCAGGGTCCTGCCAAGGAGGGCGGCGCCCTCCGACGCGCTCGGGGTCCGGCGCGGCCGAACGCTCAGGTACGGTCGGGCAACCGGGCCGAAGACGCGCACGACCTGCCCGCGAACGGCCCCCGAGGGGTCGCCCACGAGGGTCCCTTCCGGAACGACCTCGGGGCCGGCCGCGCGGAGCGTGATCTGGCCGGCCGGCGTGATCGCCAGCACGGTTCCAACGTCGCGATTTCTAGGTCGCCCGTCCGCTCGCGACAAGTGGTATAAACCACTTGCGATACGTATATGAGGCTTACGCACGGGGGCGAGGGCGGTTCCGCCCTCGACCGGTCGGCGAAGCGGAACCCGGTTCGCCCTCTTCGTCCGCCGGTCGCTCTTCGGGGGGCACATAGGGGGAGTAGAACGACGGCCGGACCGTGCGTTCGCGTTCCTCGGGCTCTTCCTCCTCGGCCGGTTCTTCGGCCTCCGGCTCGGCGGGCTTGCCCGCCCCTCCGCGGCCGCTGGCGGTCCGGGACGGGACCGCGTCGACCGCGACCTTCTTCTTTTCCTGGGTGAGGCGGTCGACCTCCGCCCACAGCTGCTCGATCTCCTCCTCGGGGGTCCCGTACCGACGGTCCTCGCTGATCGCGGCGCGCACTTGGGCCATGAGACGCGCGGCGCTCGATGCGTCCCGGGCCTTTCCCTTGATCCGCTGGAGCCGGCGGGCGAGGTTCCGGGCCTCGAGCAGGATCTCCTCTTCCTCCCGAGCGGAGAGCGGTGGGAGCGCGGGCGCTCGCGGGATGCGCGCGACGGTCCTCCGGGTCTCGACCAGACGTTGCGCGGCGGTGGCGAGGCTCTGGTCCTGGAGCGCTTGCAGGAGCCGGGCGAACGAGCGGGTCGACTCCCCGACGTCCTCGCCGCGGTCGCGCGCCCGCCGTATCGAGACCCCGAGTGCCTGGGCCTCCTGGACGCAGAACTTGGGCACGGCGTCGTTCAGGACCGCGAGGGCGAGGGAGGCGCTCGCCGCGGCCTTCTCGAGCGAGCCGGAGCTGAGCGGTTCGGCCATCAAGCGCGACCGTGGGTTCCCCACCCGGTTGTCGAGGATCGCCAGGTCGACGCCGATCGCCCCGGCAATCGCCCGGAGCTCGTCGGCCCGGCGCAGGAGCTCCCGGACCCAGGTCCAGTCGGTACTCGCGCGGGTGAGCAGGGCCTCGGCCCGCTTGACGACGCCCGCAGCGGTCTCGACATCACCGGCTTTCGCCGCCTTCTGGAACGACTCCAGGATGGCGTCGGTCGGGAACGGGAGTCCCTCCGTCTCCAGCTCGCGGGCCCGCTCGACCACCCCGTCCAGACGGGGACGCAGCGATACGATGCCTCGGGGTTCGGGGCTCATTGACCCGCCCCCGGAGCATCGGCGGAGAGCATGCGCATCAGCCGAGTAAGGGTGAGGTCCGCGTCCTTGAGCTTACGGGACCGCAAGAACTCCGTGGCCTCCCGGATCTGCACGGCTGCGTCGTGCGCGACGTCGCTATCGGCCGGTAAGGTCCGGATGCGAGAGGCGAGCAGACGCGCCTTCTTCAGGAGCCGGTCGAGCATCTCGTCCTCCGTCTCTTCGGGGGTCGCCGGCGGAGGCGCCGCAGCAGCGGGGGAGGCCGCCGCGGCGACCTCGAGCTCCGCCAGCTCCCGGCGGAGGTCTTGCACAGTGCGGACGGCTTCAGTGAACCGCCCCTTCTTCAGGTGCCTCGTCGCTTCCAAGTGCAATCGCTTCGCGACCGCGCTCGCGGCGTGGTCGTCGGGGTAGCGGTCGAGCGCCCTCTCGGCGCGCTCCAGCTCCTCCGTGAGCGCGCTCGGGATCGCTTCGTGGAGCAGCATGAGGGTCTGGGCCGCCTCCTGCGCAACGCTGTCGAGGACCTCCTCGGTGAGGTTCGGCTCGCGCAGCCGCTCGCGGATCGCCTCGACCTCGCTCGAGATCTCCCCGAGCGGGATGCTGAGCTCGGCGGCCTCGCTGCGCAGTCCTTCGACCTGGGCCAACAGACCCTGGAGGCCTCTCCAGTCCGATTCGAACTGGGTCATGCGACGGTCGGTCGCGGCCAGGAAGTGGATCGCGTCCTCGTTCTCTCCGCCCTCGAGAGCTTCTTGGGCCTTACGGAGGTCGTCCGCGACCGCGATCCGGGCGCCGGTCCGTTCGAGCGATTCCCGTCGCTCTCCGAGCTCCGTCAGGCGACGGTGGAGGAGCTCATCGCTTTCGGTTTGGAGCCGGGACTGGGCCGACCGAAGGATCGCAAGGGCCTCAGAGATCCGCCCGTCCGCTTCGCTCAGGGCGGCCTGACAGAGTTCGTTCGTCAGGTCCGGGGCTCCCCGCCCGAGCTCCTGAAGGAGCTCCATCTTGGAGCGGAGGTCCCGACTGATCGCGGCGTTGAGCTCCTCCTCGGGGGAGGGAGCGGCGTGGGTCGGGGTGTTTCCGCCGGTCGGGGGGAGAGCAGGAGCATCGGGGGAATGACCGTTCGCCTCGGCGCCGTCGTTCGAGCGGAGCCCCTCGATCGCGAGCCCGGTCGGGAAACCGCAGACCGAGCAGTGGAGCGCGGTGGACGGTATCGGTTGCTCGCAGATCGGACAGCTGGACGGCACAGAACGTTCCTATTCTCACCCGGAGACGGTGCGCGCGCCCTTAATCCCTTTCGTTAACCGGCTCCTATCGAGGGTGGGACCGGCGAGAGCGGCCTACCCTCCCGAGAACGTGGGCACAACGGTGAGGTGAACGGCGCGCTCGACCGGGGTGTCGAGCGGGACGGGCGTCTCTCCGACAAGGACCGCGCACCCTTCGGGCGCCTCGCCGGCGGAGCGAACGACGGCCCGCACGAGGGTGCCCGGCGGGACGTCGAAGCGCGCGGTGCGCGTCCGCCCCGCCCTCACCACCTCGACCTCTACCCTAAACGTCGCGGGGGAGGCGCTGAGGGGGAGACTCTCCGCCGCCGGGGCGTGTCCCCGAGCGTCCTTTGAACTCCCGCGATGCAAACGCATCACCAGATCTCGAATCTGGCGCCTTGGCCAAGCTAGGCTACCTCAGCACCTGGCTCGTCAGGAGTTCGCCCGGAATAAGGCCTTTTCCCGGCAGGCGCCACGCATACCCTCGTTCGCGCGCCAACTCGGATACCGCCCCAGCGGGCGGACGCTCGCGTCCGCCAACCCTCAGCGCGAACGAGCAAGGCTCGCCGTGGTCGTCCGGGTCGTTACCTTCGTGGTTGCCGGGGTCGTGATCGCGACGCTTGCCTAGGCGCGCTCGGGGTCCGGAGCGAGGACTTCAGCCGCACGATGGCGTCCACGGGATACGGGTCCACTCCTCGGAGATCGGAGAGGAACAGGCTGACGTGATCGCCGAGGGCGATCCCGGTGACGAGCGCCTCGAGTCGGTCGTCGGACGGTAGGCCCGCCCGAGCGGTGGGGACTCCCTTCGACCGCAACAGTCGCTCGAGGTAGCGGAAGCTCTTGCGGACCGGCTCGGACTCGCCGGACCATTCGAGCAGCATAGCGAAGGACCGGCCGGCCTCGGTCGCCGCGAGGGCGTCCCATCCTACGAGCGCGTTATGGAACAGTTCGGGGACTTCGTCGAAGACGGCCAGGCGTTTGGCGTTCTCCTCGACCTGGGTCTTCCATCGGCGGGCGAGGGGAGCGAACGAGTGCTCCGCGTAGATGAACGGGAGCCGGTCGCCGACCCGTCGCGCGAGCACCGCCGCCGGTCCTCCCTTCCGAGCGTACTCGAGTACTCGGGCGCGGGTCGCCTCGGCCGCGCGTACGATGCGACCGTCGAGAGGCTCCGGGAACGTCGGGTCGAGCAGTCCGAGGACCCCGCCGAGCAGATGGCCGACGGCGGATCGCGGTGGAAGCCCCGGGGGCACGGCGAGCACCGGTACACCATCCTCATGGGCCCGCCCCATGAGCGCTCCTCCGGACGTGATTACCGTTCGTCGCGCATCCGCGCGGCCGGCCGCGTCGTACGCGGCCAGGGTCTCCCACGTGTCCCCGGAGTAACTGACCAGCAGCACGTCGGTGTGCCGGTCGACCCAACGGGGGAGTTCGGGGGAGCGAACGACGGAAAGGCTCGCGGCGCTCTCGCCGTCCACCATGCCCCGAGCGAGGTCGGCCGCGATCCCGGAACCGCCCATTCCCACGGCCACGAACCGTGGGCCGCTCCCCGTGGGCGGCGGAGCGAGCTTCCGTCCGGAACGGTACCCCGATTCGAGGGCGTCCGGCAACGTCGCCGCGAGCGCTCGCATGCGGGCCGGACCGTCGGGCAACCGCGTCGTCATCGACGCCGAGGGGGACTGGCGAGAGATATCTCTTACGCCGCCGCCCGGCGCGCCGTCTCCTCCAAGGAAAGTTGAAGAAGCCCATGCCTCCATGTTCCTAGCGAGCCGTCCCGTCGAGGACGGTCCGGAAAGGGTCCCCCAATGGTCGAGGAGAGCAGGGTCATCCCTCCCGCGGAGGCCCGCGTCTCGACCGGGAACCCATCCCTCGACGCGATGCTCGAGGGAGGTCTTGTCGCCCGGCGCCCGTACCTCGTCGTGGGCCCCTCGGGGACCGGGAAGACCACGCTCGCCATCCAGTTCCTCTGCGAGGGCGTTCGCCGGCACGAGCGCGTCCTCCTCGTCACCCTCGAAGAGCCGCCGAACGAGGCGCGGGTGAACCACCGCGGCCTCGAGCCCGAGCTGAGCAAGGTCGAGGTGTTCGACGCGATCCCCGATATCATGCGCTACGAGCGGACGCCGTTCAAGGACATCGCCTCCGTCCGCTCGGCCATCCCGTTCGCTCAGGTCCCGTTCCAGATCCGTCGGAGCCCCGAACTGGCGAGCGTGGAGGTGACCATCACCGCGCTCGAGCAGATGCTCCGGACCGAGGTGATCCGCAAAGGCTACACTCGGCTCGTGATCGATTCGCTCACCGCGCTGCAGTACTTCTGCATGAAGGGCTTCGACCCGGTGGCGGGGGCGCAATCGTTCCTCCGATTCCTGTCGGACCTGCGGGTGACGACGATCCTCACCGTGGAGGCTCCGCTCGAGGACGTGGAGACCGCCGAGCGGTCGCTCGCCCGCGGAGAGGTCCGTCTCTTCCGCTGGGAGCTGGAGGGCCAGACCGTCCGTGCCCTAGGCGTCGAGAAGTTCCGCGGTAGCTCCCACGATATCCGCCTCCACCCGTACCGCATCGGTCCTCAGGGGATCGACATCAACCTCGAGACGACGATCTCCCGGGACACCCGGCAGATCATCGGGCCGATCGTGCGACGTCCGGAGCCCGCGGAGGCCGCCGCGCCGGCGGCTCCGTTCGTCTCGGCGGTCACACCGCTCATCGACGAGATGCGCGACCTGGTCCAGCTCGGAGCGGACGTCGCTCCCGCTCGGACCGAGATCGAGGCGGCGCTCGTCGCGACGAAGGACGGGCAGATGGACCAGGCCCAGGCCCACCTCTCCCGGGTCTCGTCGCTCGTCATGGTGCTGGTGGACCAGCTGAAGGGTCCACGACCGGCGACCCCCGCCGACCCCGGGGCGGCCCTCGCCCTCCAGCGCGTGCTCGCGCGGGCCGATTCGGTGCGCACGGGGTTGCCGCCGACCAGCCTCCCCTCGTCCGCCGTCCTCCAGGTGCAGCTCGGTGCCCTTCTCTCCCTATTGCCCGCCCCGGGCCCAGCGCCGGAGTCTCCCCGTCCGACGATCGCTCCTGAGCCCGTGGCCGCGAAGG
This sequence comes from uncultured Thermoplasmata archaeon, assembly GCA_963735185.1. GTDB lineage: Archaea > Thermoplasmatota > Thermoplasmata > Lutacidiplasmatales > UBA184 > Lutacidiplasma. The sequence continues at coordinate 82,859 of CAVTJV010000007.1, read as the reverse complement.
CTACCGCAGTTCTTCCGACCCTCGCCCCGACCCAACCGACTGTCACGGTGGGTGAGGCTCCTCGCGTGGCGCCTGAGGTCGCCCCCGCCGCGCCGTTGGCGAAGGTGGAGCCATCGCCCATGCCACCGACCGTCGCGGAGACGGCAAAACCGGAGAAGGTGGTCCCGGTCCAGCCACCGGCCGCCAAGAAGCCGCTGCCGGCTCCTCCCAAACCGCGACCGTCGGTGGCCGTGCCCCGCGCTCCGAAGCCGGCGTCGGCGCCGGCCCCGCGGCCCGGACCCTCGAAGGGGGAGCCACCGCCGCTTCCCACGGCCCCGGTTGCCGAGTGGCAGCGACCTGCGGCGCCTCTTTCACGGCCTCCGGAACGCCCCCCCTCGGTCGCTCCCCCGGCTCCGAGCTCGCCTTCTGTCCCGCCAGCGCAAGCCCCCGTTGGAGCGCCCGCGGCACCCACGAAGAAGCGTCGGAGGGCGGCGGCCACTCCTCCGAGCAAGAAGGTGCCCTTGCCCGCTCGCGCGTCGGTCCCGCCCGAGGCACCTACCGAGGCCGCGCCTGGGCCCGCGCTGGGGCCTGCGAACATCATCGTTCCGCCCACGCCGGCGGAGCCTTCGCGATCGCTCGCCCCACCCGTCCACGCCGAGCCGTCGGGCTCCCCGAAGCCTCGCCGACGTACCCCTCGCAAACGGAAGGCACCGCCCGTCGTTTCGGTCGAGGTCGAACCTATCCCGCCGGGAGCGTTCGGCACTCCCGATGAAGGGTCCACTCCGCGCGACCCCCCGGACCCGTCGGGGGCTAGATGAGCGCCAGCGAGCCGTTCACCACGCGCGTCCCGACCGGAGTGCCGGGGCTCGACCGGATGCTCGGCGGGGGCCTCATGCCCGGACGGCCGTACCTGGTCACGGGAGGTACCGGGAGCGGCAAGACGCTCTTGGGGATCACGTTCCTGCTCGAGGGGGTACGACGCGGTGAGGAGGTCCTCCTGGTCGCGGTGGACGAACCTCCGAACGAGATCGTGGAGAACGTTCGGTCGCTCGGGTGGGACCTCTCGGCGATCAAGACGCTGGATGCCAACCCCGGATTGCGCGGGATCAAGCGGAACGTGGCGGTCCAGGAGATCCGCGCGATGAACGACCTGAAGTCGATGCGGGACGTGGCGTCCGAGGCGAAACGGGCCGACACCGAGGACATCGCCATCCAGGGGATCCAGATGAAGCTGCGACAGCAGATGGTCGACGTTCCGTTCCGGCGCGTGCTGGTCGATTCGATCACCTCGATCCGGCGCTTCGCCGTGAAGTCATCGGTGGACCCGCAGGCGGAGCGCACGGAGATCCAGTCGCTCCTGCGGTTCCTGTCGGAGGCCGGGGTCACGGCCCTCATCACCGCGACGCCGAGCGACCCGGGGCTCCTCACTCCCGAGGAAGTCCTCACGCGCGGCGAGATCCTGCTCACGCGCAAGTGGGTCGGCGACCGCTCGATCCGGCAGATCAAGATCGTCCGCATGCGAGGGTGCGCCCACGACCCCGAGCGGCGACCGTTCGTGATCACCTCCCAGGGCATCCTCCTCGGCTGAGGAGCCCGGGGCGCGCGCATCCCCTTTCGAGCGTCCCGAACGTCGGAGCCGCGCCGCGGCGCTAGGGAAGGATCGACCGGTCCCGCGAGAGCCAGCGCGACGCGGCGGCGCGGACGCGAGGGGAGACGTACACGCTGACGGCCCAGTCCGCCGGGGGCCGGGCGGCCAGGGAGCGCCAAGGGCCAGGGGATCGGAACGGGAACGTCGGGCGCCCGTCGAGGAAGACCCGTACGGTCCCCCAACTGTCTCCCGCCGCGCGGTGAGGCTCGAGCCCCGCGAGGTCGATCAGAACGGAACCGGGTGCGCTCCGGACCCCGGCGGCGATCGCGTCCTCGAGGGCTCGCCGCTCCTCCGGGTGGTTGAGCATCCGTCGCCATGCGGCGCGGGCGGAGGCATCGACCTCCCTCCAGCCGAACGCTCGCTTGTAGAGGCGCCGCGTGAGCAGCCCCTCCGCGAGCTCGCCGCTCACGCCGGTCCCCTCGCGAAGTCGCGACAAGAGCTCTCCGTCGGTCCACCGGAACTGCTCCCGCGCGACGTCGGGGAAGCCAGGCTGGCGTTCGACTGAGGCCTGGGCCATCATCTCCGCGGCCCGGACGGTCTTGTGATAGTACACCGTGGAATACATCAGGGCCCGTCCGACGAGGAACCCCTCGACCGCGCTGCGTCCCTTCTCCGCGAAGACCACATGGCCCGCGTCCTCGCGGATTGTCTCCAGGAGGCGGCCCGCGTCGACCGCGCCGTGGCCGACCCCCGTGTAGTGGGCGTCGCGCTGGAGGTAGTCGATCCGGTCCGCGTCCACCGCGCTGTGGAGGATCGCACGTTCGAGGGTGGACGCGGAGGAGCCGCGTGGGGGGTCGACCAGGTCGGCGACCTCGCTCGGGCGTAGGTCGAACCGCTCGAGGATGCGCGGGACCTCCGCCGCCGAGGGGGGCCAGGACGGGTCGGTCCCCTCGATTCGCGCTCGGGAGACCCCTTCGTGGCTCATCCCGAGGACCTCGGCCATCGGGGCATCGAGCGTGTGCGAGAACGGGCCGTGCCCGAGGTCATGCAAGAGGGCCGCCGCCGTCACGCGCCTCCGAGCCCGGCCCTCGAGCCCGAGCCGGTCGGCCATCTGGCCCGCGACCCAGAAGGTGCCGAGCGAGTGCTCGAGACGGGTGTGGTTGGCGCCCGGAAAGACGAGGTGGGCGAAACCGGTCTGTCGGATCCCCCAGAGCCGTTGGAACTCTCCGGTCCCGATGAGGGCGAGGGCAGGACCGTCGAGCAGGATCGTGCCGTGAACCGGGTCGAAGATCGATTTTCGGGTCCCGCGGGGTTCCATCGATGGCTCCGGCACCGACCAGTCCGCAGTACGGATAAGGCGGCCGGCGGGCGCGCGTCCGGTTCCCCTCGAGGACGAACGTATTTATGACGTCACGGCCGTCCGCCGGCGCGGATGGTCGAAGGCGACCCCATCGAGTCGGGAACCGCGGCGTCGCCGATGGACGATATCCGACGACGGTTCCGCGCCGCCCAGGAGGCCGAGGGGCGGACGGACCGTGCGCAGTTCACCAGCGCTCTCAAGGAGTTCCTCGCCGCGGTCGAGCAGGCACGGTCCGACCTCACGTCCGAGGCCGCCGAGCTGACCCCGATGCTGCACGAGACGACGATGGCGTTCTACCGAACGTCGCAGCCCGACCTCGCGCGCCGGGCCGCGGACCTCGGACTCGAGTTCACCCCCGGGAACGCTTCGCTCCTCCACGACAAGGCCCTCATCCTCCTCGCCCAGAACCAGGACCTGCCCGAGGTCGTGAACCTCGTCGACCGCGCGATCGAAGCGAACCCGCACGACAAGGGGCTTTGGGCGACCCGGGCGGACGCCCTGCGGCTCCTCGGGCGGTCGGACGAGGCCGTCGAATCGTACCTGCGGGCCCAGGACCTCGACGCCGCGTCGACCCAGTACGTCGACCGGGCGCTCAAACTGGCCCCCACCCACTCGAGCGCGCTCCACAAGAAGCTCGCACTCGCACGGGCTGCCGGGGGAGAGCTGCAGGCGCTCGGGGCGTGTGACGAGCTCCTGAAGACGAACCCGGAGGACCTCGACCTACAGTTCGCTCGGGCGGAACTCCTGGTCGCGGTGGGGAACCTGTCCGAGGCCCTCGAGCCGCTCGAGAAGGTCCGAGCCGCCCGTCCGGACGACGCCCGGGCCGCCCTCTTGCGAGCGCACATCCTGTTCCAGCTCGGGCGTAACGAGGAGGCGGTCCCCATCGCAAGGGCGATCGTCGAAGGGACGACCGCCCCCGAGGCGAGCGCCCTCACCGAGCTCGCGCGCCTAGCGGAAGCGGCGTCCCCGGACCTCGCGCTGTTGGCGCGTCAGCGGGTGCTCCAGATCGACCCTCGTAACCTGCAGAACCTGCTGGACCTGAGGGACCTGGCGCTCCGCCTCGACCGGGTGGAGGCCGCGCTTTCCGCGTGTCGTGCCATCCTGGACGTTCAGCCGGACAACCTCGAAGCGCTCCGTGGGATCGCCGAGCTCGAGCTCGCGAACGGTCATCCCGACGAGGCGATCGAGTCGTATCGCCGCCTCCTGAAGGTCCACCCGCACGCCCTCACGGAGCTCCGCAAGGCCCTCGACCTGGCGCGCGACCAACGGAAGGCCGACGCGGTCCGAGAGTTCGCCGAAGCGGTCCTCGCGGAGGAACCTCGCGACCTCGAGGCCCAGCTCGAGCTCGCCCGGACGCTTTCGGCCGGGGGAGACGTACCCGGAGCCGTCCGAGCGTACGATATGCTCCTCGAGGCCCACCCGGGAGAGCTTCCGTACCTCCTCGAGAAGAAGGAGATCGTCGCGAGGACCGACGACCCGGCGCAGCTCGCCCCGGTGATGGATGAGCTGTTCCGCCTCGACCCGACCCGCACGGACGTGGCTGTCGAACGAGGTAACCTGTACCTCTCCCTTGCCTACGACCGGCCCGAAGGGTCCGCCGAACGGGACCAAGCGGCCCGGACGGCGCTCGTTTCCTACGAGAGGGCCTCGAGCGACCCCGAGGCGGCCAACGTGAGCGAGCTCGGGATCGCCCGAGCCTCGCGGCTCGTCAACGAACCCGACCGGGCGATCCGTGCCTACGAGGCGTTCCTGGCGCGCGAAGGGAACCACATGCGCCACGACATCCTGAAGGAGCTCGGGCATGCGCTCCGCGAGACGGGGCGGTACGCCGAGGCGATCGAGGCGTACGGTCGCGCGATCGGCGGAGGGCTCGAGGACCCGGACCTCCTCTGGGGAGCGGCCGAGGTCGCCTCCGAGGTCGGCCAGGACGCGCGCGCCCTCCAGTTGCTTGATGTCCTGCTGCGGAAGGACCCGAGCAACCCGCTCTTCCTGAGGAAGAAGGGCCAGCTCCTGCTCCGAGCCGGGCACCGGGCCGAAGCGCTCGAAGCGCTCCAACAAGCCGTCCAGGCCGCTCACGGCGACCCGCACGCCTTCTTCGAGGTCGCGGAAGCCCTCCGTGCCCAGGGTGCGTACGCGGACGCGATCACGTACTATCGCCGTGGCCTCGACGTCGACCCGAAGAGCCGCCACGGGCGGCTCGCGCTCTCGGAGACCCTGCTCCTTTCTGGGCAATATCCCGAAGCGGTGCAGATCGTCGACCCTCTCCTCAAGGAGGAGCCGAACGACCTCGCGGCATGGAAGGCCCGGGCCGACGCGTTCCGCGCGATGGGACGGTCGAACGAGGTCCTCTACTCCCTGAAGGCGATCCTCCTCCTCGAGCCGGAGAACGGGCCGGCGCTCCTCGAGATGTTCCGGCTGCACCGCGACGCCAAGGAGACCAAGGAGGCGTACGAGACGCTCGTCCGGCTCCTCGCCTCCCCGGCGCCCGAGGCCCAGGACGCGACGCTCCACCTTGAGCGAGGGGACCTCGCGGCGACCCTCGGGAAGACGGAGGAAGCGAACGAGGCGTACGAGAAGGCCGCGTCGCTCGACCCCGTCATGAAGGTCGAGATCGCGACCCGCCGCGCCCGCCTTCGCCTGACCGCGGGTCGACCGGACCTCGCTCTCGAGGTCCTCGACGAAGGGATGAAGGCCGCCCCGGCCGGGTCTCCGTCGAGCATCGCGGCCCTCCTGCTGCGCGCCGAGATCCTAGGGGCGCTCGAGCGTCCGGCGGAGGCGCGCGGGGCGTACGAGGAGGTCCGCAAGCGCGACCCCAAGTCGCCGGTCGCGCTCGCCGGGATCGCGAGGTCGATGCTCGACGAGGGAAAGCACGCGGAGGCGGTCGAGTTCCTGCAGGGGGCGATTCCCCAGGTCCCGCCCCAGGAGTCCCTCTACCTGTTGCTCTCCGAGGCCCACAGCGGGCTCGGCCAGGGCGACCTGGCGAGCGACGCCGTGAGGAAAGCCGTCGAGGCGCTGCCGAAGAGCGTCGCACTCTGGGTCCGAGCCGGAGAGCTCGCGGTCGCTCGCCAGGCATGGCCCGAGGCCGCGTCCGCGTTCGCCCACGCGCTCGCGCTGCGGCCGGCGGACGCCGAGGTTCTCGCGCGCGCTGGCTTCGTCGCCGAGCGGATGGAGCACCCCAACGAAGCGCTGGCGTTCTACGACCGCGCGACCGAGGCCGACCCGGCGAGCAAGCAGGCGTGGACCAGCCGGGGCCTCGCCCTTCTTGCCACCGGGCGCCCCACCGACGCGCTGACGAGCTTCGAGCGCGCCCTGTCGCTCGACTCCGACTACGGTCCGGCGAAGGACGGCAAGAAGCTCGCGATCCAGAAGACCCGGGACGTCGAGGTCCAGCGGTTCGCGCGGGACGCGCTCCAGCTCGAGGCCCGGCTGAACCGGACCGTCACGAAGAACGACCTGTTCGTCACGCTCCACGTCCCGTACGAGTTCCTCGAGCCGGTGCTTGCCGCCGTCGGCCGGAACGCGAAGGTCGACCTCGACCGTCTCGACGCGAACGAGGTCCGGGACCTCGAGAACGCATCCTACCACCTCGTCACGTCGGCGCTCGAGCACCGGCCCGCGGGGATCGAGCGGCGCGGGTTCACCCTCGCCGACGTCGCGGTCCTCTCCCCTCCCGCCTACTCCCTGGACCAGATCGAACGCCTCTTCGGCTACCTGCGTGCGGTGCTCGAGGCCGACCTGCGCCCCGAGAACCTGAAGCTTACCCCGGACGTCGAGGAGCTCGCGCGCAGGGCGCTCGTGCTCCCGGCCGAACAGCGAACCCTCTTCCAGCTGGTCCGCACGCTCCGGGTGGGGATCTACAAGGCCCGCCTGATCAAGGTCGTCGAGCAGGCGGGTTCCGCGGTGCACGCGCCGCTCGCGTCGCTCGACCTAGGAGCCTACTCTCCGGAATTCCGTTCGCGCGCCGCGACGGAGGCGGAGGGCACGGAGGAGTACTCCGGTCCCACGGACCACGTCGAGGTCCCGGGGGGCGTCGAGACCGTCGTCGTTCCCGCTCCGGTGGAACCATGGGAGGTGGGTGCGGGGGAAGCGGCGCCCCACGGAGGGGCCGGTTCCCCGGCTGCCCATGTCGCCGGGACCCACCGTTGTGTTGGGTGTGGCGGCATCGCGTCGGTAGCGCACTCGTGCGGGGCGCCGCTCTGCCAACACTGCGTCGGCCAGTTCCCGCACTGCCCCAAATGCGGGCAGCCCGTCACGTCCATCACCTCCCGACCGCTCGAAGGGGTCATGGTCCAGACCCCGTCCGGACACACCGTCACGCGGGGCGGAGGGGTCGGCGGGGGTCTCAAAGGGGTCTTCCAGCGGAAGCCGTTTCCGGCCCGCGCCGACGCCGCACACCACGAAACGCACCCGGCGAAGCCGGCGGCCCCTGCTCGACCCGAGGCCCCCGCGAAATCGGCTCGGCCGACGGTAGAACGTCCTCGCGCTCCATCGCCCTCCGCCGGCCGACCGTCCTCGAAACCCGCGACCGCCGCCGTTCCCGCGGCCCCGGTGGTCCCCGCCGCCAAGACCCCAGCCCCGCAGGAGGGCGAGCCGCCCGCCCCGGTCACTCCTCCGGCCCGGCCTCGCCGAGAGAAACCGGACGACGAGCCACGACTCTGAACCGTTCCGCGGCACCTGAACTCTTATAGCGGAAGGGGCTCATTCATCGGAGAGAGCAACATGACAGGACCTCCGATGGCGATGCAGCCGGTGCGCACGAAGTGGAGCGGAGCGCTCCTCACGGCGTTGTTCCTCGTCCTCGCCGCGGTGCTCTTCCTACTCTTCTACGAGGTCTTCACGGCGGACCAGCATCTCACCGCCCTGCTCCTGATCGGGGTCGTCTCCCTCCTCTTCGCGCTCGGTTGCTACCTCGCCGAGTCGTTCTCCCGGGACCCGAGCTACCAGCGCTCCCTCGCGTGGGGGTTCTTCGGGATGGGGTTCGCGGTCCTGTTCCTGACGATCGGCCTCGGCCAGTACTACCTCGGCAGCAGTGTGATCAGCACGATCGACCAGCTCATCGCGTTCGTGATCCTTCTGGTCGTCCTCATCGTCACGGTCGCCCTCATCGGCTGGCGAGTGCGCGCGGTCCGCGCGACGGAGAACCAGCAGGTCCCGAGGCGTGAGTGGCGGAACGAGCCCGCTCCGTCCGCGTTCTCGTACGGCGCCGCGAACTCCCCGAGCGTCCCGACGGCGGCTCCCCCTCCCGCCACCTCCCCGCCCAGCACTCCCCCTTCGACCCCGCCCCGGAGCCCCTAAGATGGCGGCCAACGCTCCACCCCCCCTGCCGCCCCCGCCGCCCGCACCGAGCGGTCCCTTGACCTGCCCCAAGTGCGGGTCGGGCGCCGCGCCCGGGTCCCGCTACTGCAACGTCTGCGGTTCGTCGTTGTTCTCGCAAGACGCCAGCTCGACCGGCACTCAAGCGCCGACCGGCGCACCTCCGCTGGACATCCGTGAGAAGGTGGAGGGCGACCGAGGGGTCCTGAAGCGCCTCCAACTCCTGGTCCCCGGCTTCCGCGGCTACCGTCAGGGCGAGGACATCCGAGAGGCCGACAGCTTCCTTCGCATCCAGGTCGCGGACAAGCTCAAGAACGCCCGAACGACGATCGAGAACGCCCGGTCCGGCCTCTCGAACGCGGGCCAGTTCCAGGCGCTCCGGGACCTCGCCCCGATCATCGCGGACCTGTTGGGACTCGAGGGTCGGATCCGCCACGCGGAGCAGGGCTACACCGGGATCTCTCCTGCGGTCCGGGTCAACCCCCAGCAGCTCGACCGCCTCTACGAGTACGACTACGGCTTCGCCCAGGCGGCCGACCAGCTCAACCAGACGATCGCAACGCTTCCCTCCCTGTCGATGGGCGGGAACGGCGCCGCCGTGAACAACCTGATCACGACCGCCCGCGGCCAGATCGCCCAGCTCGACCAGGCGTTCAAGGCGCGCCTCCAGGTGATCGAGGGGATCCGCGTCTCGTAACAGTAGGGAAGGGAACGAGGGAAGGAAGGAGATCGACCGATGGTCACGAACAATCCGATTCCGGCGAAGGGCGGGAGCCTGTTCGGCTCCACGACGATCAACTGGGAGGACGTCTACAAGGGGAACAACGTGATGTGGCGCGTCCCGCGCAACATCCGCCTCAACGACAACATCGTGGTCCGCGAGGACGAGACCGCGGTGTTCTTCCGGGATGGAAAGGTCCTCGCCTATCTGGACAAGCCCGACCGGTACGCGCTCACGAGCATCAACGCGCCGATCGTCGGGAACCTCGTACAGGCGCTCTCGGGGGTCCGCCAGGAGGCCGAGGTCTACTACCTCCAGCGCCGCATCTTTGACGGGAAGTTCGGGAGCTCCGAGCCGTACGTCTTCCGGGACCCCGACTTCGGTCTTGTCCAGCTTCGGGTCTTCGGCTCCTACCGTTGGGACGTCGGGGCTCCGGACAACTTCATCACGCAGTTCGTCGGGACGTTCGGCGCTGCCACCACGGCGGACGTCGAGGGTCGCCTGCGCGACCAGATGATCCTGCTCGTCTACAACACCTTGGGGAAGCTCAAGGACCAGGGCATGAAGGTGACCGACCTCGCGACCCAGCTCGACACGATCGAGCAGGCCGTGCTCGGTTACGCCCCGCAGCACTTCGGGCCGCTCGGGGTCGAGGTGAAGCAGCTGCAGGGACTCTCGATCAACCTCCCCGACGACGTGCAGAAGGCGGTCAACACCCGTTCGACCATGAGCGTCCTGGGCGTGAACTACATGCAGTACCAGGCCGGGCAGGCGCTCACGACCGCCGCGGCCAACCCCTCCGGGAGCGCCGGCACGATGGTCGGCGCCGGCGTCGGTCTCGGCGCCGGCCTCGGGATGGGATACGGGATGACCGGCCAGATGCAAGGAGCGTACCCGGCGGGCCAGGCCGCGCCGTCGACCCCGTGCCCGAAGTGCTCGGCGTTGGTCCCAGCGGGGAACCGATTCTGCCCGAACTGCGGCGCCCCCCTGGTGATCGCTGCCGCGCCGGCGCAGGGTCCGCCGTGCCCGAAGTGCGGCCAGCCGACGACGCCCGGCGTGAAGTTCTGCCAGAACTGCGGCGCCTCGCTCGTCCCTCCGGCGTCGAAGACGTGCGGGAAGTGCGGGAAGGACGGCGGCCCTGGCAAGTTTTGCCAGAACTGCGGCGCCCCGCTCGCGTAGGTAGGATCCCCGAGGTCCGAGGTTCGTCCGAGGAGGTTCATCGTCGATGTTCTGCATGAAGTGCGGCACCCCGATGCCGGACGGCGCCCAGTTCTGCATGAAATGCGGTACGCCCGTGGGCGCCCCCAGCGGCACCCCACCGCCTCCCCCCTCAACGAGCGCGCCCTCGAGCTCGTCCTCCGTCACGATCGCCGCGGCGGGGGTCTCGGAGCTGAAGTGCCCGACGTGCGGCGCGCCGATCAAGCCGACGTTCGGCGACATGGTCGTCTCCTGTGACTACTGCGGGAGCTCGGTCACCCTGGGGGGCCAAGGATGGAAGGGGATCCAGAAGCACTCGATGCTCCCGATGACCGTCACCGACCGCGCTGCGGTCCTGAAGGTCGTTCAGGGATTCCTCGACCAGGGGTTCCTGCACCGGCACTTCCTCGAGGAGTCGAAGCTCGTCGAGGAGAAGGTCCAGTTCGTCCCGTTCTGGGTGATCCCCGCCACCGCGACCACGACGTACCAGTACCAAGCGGTGGCGACGAGCGTCGGCGCCACCGCGGGGACGATCGCCGCGGGAGCTCTGCTCGGAAGCGCACTCTCGGGACGGAAGGGCGGGCTCACCGTCGTCCCGATCATGGGAGGCTCGGTCGTCAACCCCCAGCGGTCCGACACGATCTCGGGGCAGTACCAGTACCCTATCGTCGCGGTGAAGGCGATGACCGCCTACCAGCCGAAGGACTACCAGTTCTCGCTCCCGAACCGGACGCTCTTCGACAAGAAGGCGGTCCCCTCCACGGTCCCCATCCTCAACGGCGACCTCGGGGAGGACGTCGCCCGAAACGCGGCCGAGGCATACGTGAAGCAGCTCCAGGCCGAGATCATCCACAAGAAGCACTCGGTGGTCTCCCAGCTGAACACGCAGGTCAACGTCTCCGAGGGGGAGCTCCTCCACACGCCGATCTGGTACTTCCGATTCGACCACAAGAACGAGAACGTGACGGTGCTCATCGACGGCAACGCCGGCCGGGTCATCCGGACGATGCAGTAAGTTCAACCGTCCCGTTTAATACCGGGTCCCCTGATTCGGACCGCCATGGTTCTCGGACGACCCCGCTGCGTCGTCGCTTTCCCCCGACGGGGGTTGACGGTTCTGGTCGCCATCCTGGTCCTGGCGAGCGCGTTCGCATTGCCGGCGACCGGTGGGCGAGTGGCGGTTCACGCTCCAACGGCGACGGCCTCCGTCGTGCTCCCCCCCAACAAGGCCGAGACCCTAGGCGCCCCGCGGTCGACGGACCTTTCCCCAGAGACCTCGGACACCGCCCTCTCTGCAGCCTCCGCCGGGTCGGTCGTCCGGACCCTATTCCCTGGGTTCAACACTTCGTTACCGGGGAGTTTCACCTCGAGCGTGTCCTCGTGGCAGGTCGGGAGCCCGACGTACGTCCCATCGACCGACACGCTGTGGTTCCCGCAACGGAGCGTTCCGCTTCCGGGGTACCCGGTTCCCTCGATCGCCCCCGTCGCCGTCTTCAATCTGGCCAGTGGCGAGTTTGACAAGCTCGTGACCAATCTCTCGAACGCTTCTGCGCTCGCGTACGACCCGACCAGCGGGAACGTTTACGCCGCCCTGCCAGGCGATAACTCGGTTGCCGTTGTGAATTCTCGAACCGGAGTCGTCTGTCGACCCCGGCATCCCAGTTGGCAAGGCTCCGGACGCATTGGTGCTCGATGAAGACGAGCTGTTTGTAGCGAACTCGGGGTCTTCGAATGTCACCGTCATCAACACAATCAACAACACCGTGGCGGTTCCTAACGTCGGGGTTGGTCCTGACCCGGTCTCGCTTGCCTTCGACTCGTACGATCAGTCTGTGTTTGTGGCGAGTGCGGGAAGCGTTTACGTTTATGTGATAAACGCGACGGTTCCGACAAACTCAGTAAACCAGACGAAGGTCTACTACGCGCCGATTTCAGGATTGGCCTATTCACGCCTGTCCGGCGACCTTATCGCGACCGACCCTGCGAGCCCGTATGCCACCGTTCTCAATGGAAGCAGTCAGGGAGTGGTGACGAGCCTCGAAGTCGGGCAAGGAATCCTCGGGGCGACGACCTCAGCGAACGGAACCGAGTGGGTCTTGGGAAATGCCAGCGGCGGTAACGTTGTCGTCCTGAATTCCACGAGCTGGGCAAAGCCTGCCGAGAGTATCTCTGTCGATGCCAATGCGACAGAACTTGTTCTGGATCCGCAGTCAGGAAATGTCTACTGCTGGGCCTCAATCGGCAGGTTCCTTGAGTCGGTAAACCTCTCTTCCAAGGTCGCGAAAGAAGTCGGCCCGCCGACCTCGCCAGAGCTGTTATCTTTGGTTTCACTTTCGTCGCAATCGCAGGTCTATGCTTCTTCCCCCAACGGATCCCTGATCTACACCGAAAACTCGACACGACTTACTCAATCCTCTCCGGTCTTCCAGGCAGGGGCGGTCCCCTTATCCGTCGTGACTGACCCAATGAACCTCAGGATCTATCTGGGGACAAGCGACGGTCTGGAAGTCTACAACGCGTCCTCGCATCAACTGAATGCAACCGCGCCCGAACTCACTGGAATCTGTGACCAGCTTGTACTGGATGTCCCCGACAATTATCTCTGGCTGTCGAACAGCATACTCGGGGTCGTGGCGGTCAATCTCACGACGCTGATGGAAGCGGTGTCGACAGGTCTCTCCATCCCCTCGGGTTCGTCGCAAGGGATTGCGATTGACCCCTCGAATGCCGAGGTCTTTGTTCTGGCCCATGCCGGCACCATTACTGTTCTGAGTTCCTCGACCGGGACTCCCTTGCCCGAGGGAATCGACGTCGGCGCGAACGTGACCAGTCTCGCGTACGACTCGGCGGACGGTCAGGTCTACGCGGCGGGCGATGGAGTGACCCTGGTGAATGCAACCACTCTCTCGGTTGACGGAGGACCGGTGGTGCTCGGCGGTCCCCACAAAGTGCTGGGGGAGGCGTACGAGCCGTCGCGGAAGGACGTCTACATCGCGTCGGTCGGGCTTCTCCCCGGCAAGCAGGGACTGGTTACCGTCCTCGATGGTTCGTCGATATCGGCGAGCGAGGCTTCCACGGCCGAGATCCCGGTCGGCGAAGCACCGGACGCTTTCGGGGTCGTCGCGCCCGCGGGCACTTCCACACCCGGTTCGGCGATGGTCTGGGTCGCCAACGCACTCTCTGGGACGGTGAGCGTCATAGCCAGTCCGCCGCAGGTCACGGAGTTCAGCGCGAGCCCATCGACCGTCGACCTTGGGTATCCTACTTCAATTGCTGTGAGCTTCGTGGGAGGAGCCGGCGCTTCCTCGGTCACGTACTACGGCCTCCCTGCGGGGTGTTCGTCCTCGGACGAGACTCAGTTGAGCTGCACCCCGTCCTCCGCCGGCGTCTTTACGATGGCCGCGAACATCACCGACTCCTTCGGGATATCGGCGAACGTCACGACGACCCTGACCGTGGAGAGTTCACTCTCGATCCTCCTGACGTCCTCGCTCACGACGTTCCCCGACCTTGACGAGGGCGTCCCTCTCGCGGTGGTCTCGTCGGTCTCGGGCGGTCTGGCGCCGTATTCGTACCAATGGTCGTTCGGGGACGGCAGTACTGCGACTGCGGCGAACCCTTCGCACACGTACTCGGAGCCGGGGGTCTTCCTTCTCACGGTCGAGGTCCGAGACGCGACGGGCGCAACAAACGTTTCCTCGGTGGTCGTCACCGTGGCCCCCTTCCCAAGCATCAGTCTGGTGCTTGGTCCGGACAACATCACGGATGTCGCCTTCCCCCTCTCTCTCAATGCCACTATCTCCGGCGGGACGGGCTCGTCCCAGGAAGAGTGGAACTTCGGGGACGGGACCGAAACGGTCGGCCGGAACAACACCTCCCACGCGTGGGATCGTCCGGGGGAGTACGCGGTCACGTTCGCTTACACCGATGCACTGGGCGTGACCACGAACCGGTCCGTGGAGGTCACTGTAGATCCGTCGCTCGCGGCGACCTTCAGCACGGGGAACGCCTCCGCTTCGAGTCCGCCGGCCCCGGGGGCCTCTGTGAACTTCACCTCGAACATCTCCGGGGGCACTCCGCCCTACCGCGAGAGCTGGTCGTTCGGAGACGGTTCGTTCGCGAGCGGCCTGTCGGTCAATCATAGCTACGCGTCTGCCGGGACATACACGGTGAAGGTCACGCTCCTCGACGCGGTGGGCGCGACCGTAACGACCGAGCTTTCCGTCACGGTCGCGGCGAGCTCGAGCTCCGGAAGCGGGCTATTGGCCGTGGGCGGAGGGTTCGCGTCGGGATTGTTCCTCGGCCTCGTGCTGGGGGGAGTCGCGGCGGCCGTCGTCCTGTCCGTGGTCGGCCTCCGGAGGGGCGGGCGTCCGCCGCCTCCAGCGCCGGTGTCGCCCTACGTCCCACCCTGAGACGGCCGACGGGACGAAGGACGCATCTCCTCCATCCGTCGGGGCCGACCGTCGATCCCCGCTTCGGAGAAGAGGTAGCGCACGGGCACCCTTCGGGTTCCGTGGGTCCAGTAGTCGCAGCGCGTGCACCGCTGTCCGAGCACCACCGTACCCCCCGTAAGGGTACGGTTGTGGATCGGGGCCAGCGGAGAGCTGCAGATGGGGCAAGCCACGAGCGGCCGGATCGTCGGGCGTTCCGTGAAACGAACGGTCATTCGCACACCAGGGACGTCGAGGAGCAGTCGTCGCAGGCGCGCCCCTCCCACCACGGCGAGAGGCTCGTCCCGCCGGAGGAGCCTCAGGAGCGCCCGCTGGAACTCGGCCTGGGAGGAGAACGAGGCCTTACTTCCCCGGACGACGCGCCGTGCGGCCCGCTGGACGACCTCCGCGGACGGCCGCCGGTAACGGACGGTCCGTTCGCGCTTAACCCGCGACGCGTCCGTGACGCCCTTCTCGGGCACGGATCTCCTCCTCGTAGAAACGGCGCGCGAACTCGGATTCCTCGGGGCCGATCTTCACGGCGTCCTGCGGACCGGTGGCGAAGTACGTGAGCAACGACGCCGCCGCCGCGAGCCGAACCGCCCGTGACTTGAGCCGAGGCGAGAACTTCGGGAAGTCGGTGGTCTTGAGCGCCCGCTCGGAGACCTCGCGGAGCTTTCCGTACAGCGCTCGCTCGAGCCGAACCGGTCTCGCGCGGAACTTGCCGGCGACCAGCGGATGGCCGGTCTCGATCGCGTAAACGAGCGTGAGGTGGTCTCGGATCCTCTCGGCGAGCGCGAAATCGAGCTCCCCGAGCTCGAGCCGCTCGGAGCTCGCCTCCACGGCGCGGAACCGCGCCCGGGTCATCGGGTGGAACCGGAGCAGCATTCGGTCCTCGAGCGCCGCGAAATTCGGGTCCGCGATCGTCGTCCAGTAGTCCTGGGCGCCGGCGGTCCGGACGTTGTAGTTCACGGAGAAGAACGAGCGGAACGTATAAGGCCCGACCGTGCCGAAGGTCGTCTCCCACTTCACTTCGCGCTGCTCCATGACGAGCTTCAGCGGCTCGACCATGCCGCGATACTTGAACCAGTCGTTGAATTCGGGAACGATGAAATTGAACGTTCGGCCCGTGTAGGCCGCTCCGACCCGGAGGAACTGGACCGGGGTGATCCCCCCGCAGTATCGGTTCCGGCCCGGTAGGCCGTGCGGGGGAACGCCGCTGCGCGGGTTCCCCCGGACGATGTCGTCGATCGAGAACGTCTTCCCCGTTCCCGGCGGCCCGAAAAGGGCGAGGTGGAACCCGGTGGTCCCCGTCGGACGGCCGGTGGGCGCGAGCAGCGGGGCGTCGGCGAGAGCGTACTGCTGGAGGATCGAGATCAGGGAGTCGAAGTAGAGCTCGTCCCCGAAGAGCCCCTGAAGGTACGCGGCCAGCTTCTGGACGCTGAAGCTCTTCCCGAACTCCAACGTCGCATCCAGGCGGTCCCGGAGCACCTCGCGCAGACGGTCGAGGAACTCGCCGTCCATCGCTCGGATCTCCGCCCGTTCGTCCGGGACCGGGCCGAGCGCGGACGTCTCGACCACCTCGGACCGCTCGAGCTCGTCGAGGAGCAGCTGACGCAGTTCCTCGGGGTACGGGACCTGGTAGACCTTTTCGCCTTTCCCCTCGGGAAGCTCGAGCAGGAGGCCGCGCCGCTTGAGGCGGGTGAGGAGCCGAGACGAGTCCTTGAACACTCGTTCCCGAAGCAACCGGGTGCGCAACTCCGAGAGCCGGAACCGCGCGGGCTGGGCCGCCAGGCCCCGGACCGTTCGCCGCCGGTCGGAGTCCGCGACCATCGCGGCAAGGACCCGCGCGATCGGGAGGTCCGAGGAGACGATCTCGAGGTCGGCGGAGGCGGTCACCTTCCAACACGAGTCCCCCGACCGACTTATATTATCCCACCAGGAGAGTCTCCGGCCGTGGTCGGACACAGCTCCTCCTCGTACGAACGGGAGCTTCGCAGCCTGCTCGAGGGACAGCCCGACGCCGTCCGTCGCTATGCCCACTCGCTCCCTCCGACGGAGCGCGCCGAGTTCGAGCGGCTCATCGAGCAGCCGTACCTGATCATTCGCGCGGCGGGTTCGCTCGGGTTCGACCTGGTCGCCCTGCGCCGGGAGTTCGCCTTCCCGCTCGAGGTGAAAGCGTCGGCCGAACCCGTGATCCGCTTCTCCGCAGCCAGCGGGCGCGCCAATGCGCAGCTGGAGGCGCATTCGAAGGCGGTCGCCCGGGTGGGCCTAACGGTCCTGTACGCCTACCGCCGGGTAGGTTTCCGAGGCTCCGAGTCGTGGCGGGTCTTCGTGGCCGGCGAGCTACCCAAGTCCGGGATCCTTCGCGTAGTCTGCCGACGGCTGCCTCCGGTCGAGCCGGACCCCCGAAGGGAACGGTATCCTCCGGTGGGAGGAGGGGTTCCCTCTCTCGCGTTTCCTCTATGAGGCCCGCTACCTTATGGAACGGCAAGCGGAGTGAGGGAATGCCGTTCCACGTCGCCTCGGTCGGGATGGGTCGGTTCGGGAAGCGTCCCGAAGGGCTCGTCGCGCTCGCCACCGAGGCCGGGAACCTTGCGCTCGAGGGCGTCGGTCGGAAGCCGATCGACCTGCTCGTCGTCGGGTCGATGTTCGCCCACGGCCCGCACGGTCGCGAAGCTCTCCTGCCTCGTCTCGTAGGCTCCCTCGGCCTCGAAACGGCCTCCGGGTTCCGGGTGGATTCCTCAAGCGGGACCGGCGCGATGGCGTTCCATACCGCCGCCCTGGCCCTCGAGACCGGACGGTTCGAGCGGGCCCTTGTCATCGCCGCCGAGAAGATGACGGACCGTTCCACCGCGGAGACGACGAAGGACCTCTCGGCCGCCCTCCACATGAGCGAGGTCGCCGCGGGCGCCACCATGCCGGGGTTGGCCGCGATCGTGACGGCGTGTTACCTGCAGGAGTACCGGCTATCGACCGACATCTGCGACGTGCCGGCCGTGCACGCCCGGTCGATGGCGGCGCGGAACCCGAACGCGCACTTTCAGAAGCCGGTCACCGCCGAAGAGGTCGCCTCGAGCCGCCCCGTGGCGCTCCCGCTCCGTCTTCTGCACTGCTCCGCCATTTCGGACGGCGCGGCGGCGGTCGTGCTGGAGAAGGGAACCGGACCGGCGACCGTCCTTGGGCTGGGCCAAGGGTTCGATGCTCTGCGCCTCGTCGACCGGGAGGAGCTGACGACCTTCGCGGCGACGCGCATCGCGGCGCGGGTCGCCTACGAAGCAGCTCGGATCACCCGCAAGGAAGTCGACGTGGTCGAGGTCCACGACGCGTTCTCGCCGTTCCTCTTGATGCATCTCGAGGACCTCGGGTTCTGCGGCCCGGGCGAAGCCCCGAAGTGGTTCGAGCAAGGGTGGGTCGGTCTCGACGGCCGCCTTCCCGTAAACCCGAGCGGTGGCGTGGTCGGGCGCGGACATCCGGTGGCGGCGTCGGGATTGGCCGCCATCGGCGAGGTGGCGCTCCAGTTGAGGGGAGAGGCTGGTCTACATTCCGTTGCGACCCGACCGAAAGTCGGTCTCGCGCACGCGGTGAGCGGGATCGGCTCGCACAACTTCGTCACGATCCTCGGAGGAGCCCCCGGATGACCAGCGTCGCAACCATCGAGCTCACCCGATGCACCTCCTGCCACGCCCGATTCCTACCCACCGACGGACCGTGCCCCCGATGTGGGTCGTCCGACTGCTCGCCGTACTCCGTATCGGTGCTCGGCAACGTCCTTGCTGCGACCGAGCTCCACTACCCCGCGTCGGGCTGGCACGCCCCGCACCGGCTCGCCCTGGTCGAGATGGCCGATGCCGTGCGCGTCCTCGCGATCATCGAGGGGGGACTCCCGTCCCCGGGAGACCTCGTCGAGGTCCGGCGGGAAGGGGACGTCTATCGGGCCCGTCCGGAGCCGGCTCAGTAGGGACGCGGGGAGGGGGACGTTCCGAGGGGTCGGTCCGACCGACCTCCCTTTTGAACCCCCGAGGTGAAACCACCACTGGATTAGCAATCCAGCGCCTTACCGGGCTGGGCTATCCCCGCGCGAGGGTGTCGAGCCGCGTCCGCTCCTTAAACCTTCGGATGGTGGACCCGCGCAACGCAACCGGGGGGTCGGTCGACACGTACTCCCTCGGGCACTCGACGCGGGCCGGACCCGAACAAGCTGAGGCGGCTTCTCACCGGCAGGTTATGTAGCCGTTCCACGGTTCCTCGGCGGGATCCGGTATGAAGGTCACCAAGGCAGGGGTCGTCGGCGCCGGAACGATGGGGGCCGCAATCGCGGAAGTTCTCGCGCTGAACGGAATCGAGGTCTATCTCAAGGACGTCGATACGACTCTGGTCGACAAGGGCCTGGCCCGGGTCCGCGGGTACGTGGATAGCCTCGTTCGGTTCCAGGAGAACCGCGTCCCCAAGGAGATCGCCCGGATCTCGGAGCTCGTCGGGGAGCTTTCCGACGACCAGAAGGCGAAGGTCCGCGCCAAGATGGCGCCGACGTTCTCCCGGGCCCAGGGGGATGAGGTCGTCGCGCGGGTCCACGGCACGACCGACTATGGTCCGTTCGCGGAGGTCGACCTCGTGATCGAGGCGGTCTTCGAGCGGATGGAAGTGAAGCGCCCCGTCCTGGAGGAGCTCGATGGAGTCGTCCCGGAACACACCGTGATCGGAACGAACACGTCCTCGCTTCCGGTCACGTACCTGGCTCGCGGACTGAAGCACGCGCCCCAGATGCTCGTCACGCACTTCTTCAATCCGGTCACGATGCTTCCGCTGGTCGAGGTCGCGAGTGGGGTCGAGACGCGGGAGGACGTCATCGTCGACACCATCGAGTTCCTGAGCGGCCTCCACAACCACCGCTACCCGCTCGTACCGATCCGGGTCAGGGAATCGCCTGCCTACGTCGTTAACCGGTTGCTGATCCCTCTGCTGAACGAAGCGGCGTTCGCGTTGGGCGACACCGTCGCCACGGCGCGGGACATCGACACGGCGATGAAGACCGGAGCGGGAATGCCGATGGGGCCGTTCGAGCTCGCCGACATGATCGGGCTCGACGTCTGCCTCGAGGTCATCGAGACCCTGTATCACGAGCACCTCGACTCGAAGTACCGGCCCGCCCCGGTCCTGCGGCGACTCGTTGCCGCCGGCCGCCTGGGTCGGAAGACCGGGAAGGGGTTCTACGAGTACCCAGCCTAGGGACCGCCCCGCCGAAGCGGCAGATCTCGCGCGCTTTCCTCGGTCCGTCCGCTAGGGTCGTCGCGGGACCCGGTCACCCGCCGCAGGGCGGGCCGGTTGAGGGTCCGCCGAGGTAGTGGCCGGGTAGCTCATAGGAGATGTTGACGTAGACCTGGGAGATGGGGCCGGAAACTGGGAGGGCGTCAAAGAACTCGACCCCGTCGTTGCCCGGGTAGGGTCCCGATGTATACCACCCGCTTCCCGACGTCCCGCTGCCACTATAGACGACCTGACTGGCCGGCCCGGGCGACCCCGCAGGCCAAACCGTGTACGAGGCCTGGACGGTGACCGGGGACGTGCCGGGGGTCGACCACGTGAACGACACGTTGGTCGTGACCGACCCAGATAGGGTCTCATCGGGGACGCAGACGCCTTGGTGCCACCCTAGTTCGGAATCGAGGGTCAGAGTCTGGTGTTCCGGGTACTGGGCGGGCACCACAAAGGCGAGCGTCGCGACCACGGCCAACGCGGCCACGAGCACGACGACCAGCACCAGGATTACGCGGGCTGTGCGACCGAGACGAGGGGGAGGGGGCGCGGGGGTCCCGGGCGGCACCGGCTTGTCTTCGACCGGAGTGGCCCATCCATCGTCCGCGGGAACCGTCGGCTGGTCCGCGCCGGTGTACGCGCCCACGCCCATCGGCCATTGGCCGCGCGCCACGCAAGGTCATCTCCCTGGCGCGATATTAGAGTTAGGTCGCTCATGCCTCGGGGGGAATTCCGGGCCTACTTTCCTTGACCTCCTCTTCAAAAGAAGAGAATGGGAGAAGCGTAGTGACCCGACACCGAGACGCTTTCGGAAGGGCCCATGCCGGCCCAGAATGTGTACGGGGGATCGGAGGCTGTGAAGCTGAATGAACCGTGGGTCGCGTTGACCAAGTAGATTACGTTAAGGTCCCAGTCCCAGACTTCGAAACTCACGGCCTCGATTCCGTTGACCGAGAAGGTTCCCCAGACGTGGCTGCCGACGGGAGGGTCGAGGGCGGCACCGGGATAGGCAGGGGCGCCACCGACGGGGCCGATTTGATCTGAGAACGAACTCGTTATGGGAACCGTGAACAGGGCGACGAACACGGCGACGACCACGATCACGACGACGAGGACGCGGTTTCGAGTCCGGTGGCTGGGTTTGGACGAGGGTGGCTCGGGAGGATCGGCCACGCCTGGTCATGCCTCCTGGGCGATATCAGAGTTCGGTCGGGCACGATCGGGTACGGTCCGACCGGCCCGGGTCACCTGGGCGACGCCGCGGTCGGGGAGGCCCTTGCGGCCGGGGCGGGCGAGGCGACGGTGGCCGCGGGTTTCGACGGTGGGGCGGCCGTCGCGGGCTTAGGTGGCATCACGGGCGGCTTCGGTGGCGGAGGGACCAGGTTTCGTTTCAGGAAGGAGAGTACCCACGTCCATCCGGCCTCGGCGCGCCCGACGTTGTACTTCGGGAGGTCTCGGGCGAGGAAGTCGTGGCGGGCGCCGGGGATCTCGACGAACTCGAACGAGCTCTTGGTGGCGGATTGGGCGGCGACCAGCTGGGCCCACGCCTTCGGGGAGAAGCGGTCGGCCGAGCCCCGGAGGTAGAGAAGGGGCACGGTGATGAGGTTCGCGAGGTCCGCCGGTCGGACCGGCATAGGGTACGCGAGGGCCACCGCGGCTAGCCGCGTGTCCTCGGCGGCGAGGGCGAGAGCCAGGCTCGCGCCGTACGACGTTCCGAAGATCGCGGACTTCGTCGCGTCGACCATCTCTCGGCTCCGCAGGTAGTCGAGAGCGTCCCCGTAGAGGTGGAGCAGGTTGGCGACCGAGGGGGAGTTCACCGCGACGCCGCCGCGGAGCTGCGCGCTCGACCGGAGCGCGAGGTGGAGCGTGGCTCCCCGGCCGTCGGTCTTGATGATATCCGGGATGAGGACCTCGTAGCCCTCCCGCGCGAAGCGGATCGCGGCGTCCAGGAGGGTCGTGGTGATCCCGTAAGTGTCGGGCGTCAGGAGGACGACCGGGTGCTTCACGGTCTTCGTCGGCGACAGGACCACCGCCTGGGCCTTGCCCGAGCGGGTGGCCCCTGTGTCGAAGGTGACCCGGTCGCTCCGGTAGAGGGGGGCGGGGACCCCGGGTTTCTTGTCGGTCTTGATCCAGGTCTTGTTGAGGAAGTCGAGGACGCAGAGCTTGAAGCGCTCTTTCTTCAGGACGATGACCGCCTGTCGCGCACCGCAGATGTCGCAGACGCCGACGATCCCGCTGCCGAACTCGGCATCGGGGAGGTTCAGCATCCGGTCGTCGTCGCGCATCGGCCTCGGAAAGGAACGAGCGCACGAGCTACGGCCGATTCATAACCGTTGCCGACGGCGGGCGGGCTCGGGCCGGGCCCCGGTCGGCGCGGGAGTGGGGGCCGGGACCCTTCCGGGGTGGAGTTCGAGACGGTGACGGTCGCGGGGGACGAGGACGTCGACCCCCCGCCGTCGCAGCCGCTCGGCGAGGGTCCGGTCGGCGGTGACGACGGAAGCGCCATGTCGAACGGCCGCCTCAAGGATCGCCGCATCGCCCCGACCGGCTACGGCGAGCACGGGGAACTTCTGCGCTAGGGCGACCGCGCCTCGGGCTTCCGCTACCCCGCGGGCAACGAGGCTGTCCAGCTCGTCCACTACCGAGGAGGGCACGAGGAGGCGCGCCCCCGGGCGGATGCGGTCGACCTCGGACTCCAGGGGGAAACGCGTCCGGACGGGGAGCAGGAGCGCGTTCGCGTCGAGGAGCACCCGAGCCCGTCCCCGGGAGGGAGCGGGGCTACGGTCGCGCGAGGACGACCCCGAGCTTGTCCCGGTCGTGTTCGTTGCCTCCCCGACGGGCCTTGAGGACGTACCGTTGCGCCTTCTGGTTCGCCGTCCTCGGGATCTCGTCGAGGAACTCGATGTACTTCGGGACCATGAAGAACGGGAGGTTCGCGGCGCAGAACTCGAACAGCTCCTTCGGCGTGACCTGGGCCCCAGGTTGCAGCTGGACGAACACCTTGACGTCCTCCTCCCCCAGCGGGGACGGCACGCCGACGACCACCGACTCGAAGACGGCGGGATGCCGGTTCATCACCGACTCGACGTCGTACGGCGCGAGGTTCTCCCCGCGTCGTCGGATGACGTCCTTCTTCCGATCGACGAAGTAGTAGTACCCGTCCTCGTCCCGGGTCACGTAGTCCCCGGTGTGGAACCAGAGGTTCCGCCAGGACTCGACGGTCTTCTCCGGCTTGTTGAGATACCCGGAGAACATCGTAAAAGCGGCCTTCGGTCGAACGACCAACTCCCCTCGCGTGTTCGGCGGCACCGGCCGGTCGTCGTCGTCCACCACGTCGGCCTCGACGAAGCCGAGAGGGGTCCCGATCGACCCGACCCGGATCGCGTCCGGAGGGTTCATGGTCGTCGTGCAGCCGCACTCGGTCATTCCGTACAGCTCGATGATGGTCACGCCGAACCGCCGCTCGAAATCGGGCCAGACCGCGCGGGTCGCCCCCGCGGTGAGCGCGGTCCGCACCGTGTGGGTGCGGTCGGTCGGCTTCTCGGGTTGCTTGAACAGCACGTTGATCATCGCGATCAGCAGCGAGATGTGGGTCGCGCCGAGCTTCGCCGCCGTCTCCCAATAAGTGCTTGCGTGGAACCGTTCGTCAAAGGCGGCGGTGACGTCGTTCAGGAGCGCGGAAAGGGCCGTCATCTCCTGGGCATTGCAGTGGAACAGGGGAAGGCCCGAATAGAGGACCGAATTCGGCGTGAGGCGGCTACGACGTCCGATCTCGGTCGGGGTCGTGATCAGCTTCTGGTGCGGGATGATGGCGCCCTTGGGGGGACCCGTGGTCCCGCTCGTGTACATGATCGAGGCCGCGTCGCTGGCCCGAACCGTCGGAAGGGGGTCGAGTTCCTCGTCGGACGGCAGCTCCGAGTACGGCATCGCACCGACGGGGAGAGGCTCGCCTTCCCCATCCGGGGTCGCGACCCATTCGCGCGTGATGTGCAGCGCATCGCGAAACGGAGCGTAGGAGTCCCATAGCCGGCGGTCGAGGACGAGGGCCGAGGGCGCGCTGTCGGCCAGCTCGTAGCGGAGGATCTCCCCCTTGAGCCCGGTGTTGAGCGGAACGAGGGTAGCCCCGCGCTTCGCCGCGCCGAACCAGAGGAACGGGAACTCCGGTGTGTTGAACAAGAGGCTCGCGACCCGGTCCCCGACACCGACGCCCGACGCCGCGAGGCCGTTCGCGACGCGGTCCGACTCCCGGTCGAGGTCGGCGTACGAGATCTCCCGCGTCTCGAATCGGAACGCGACCCGGTTCCCGTTCTTCTGAGCTTTCCCGCGCACGAGCGCCCCGAGGGTGGGGTACTCTTCGTTCGCTTCGAGCACGGACACCCGAGGAGAATCGAGCCACCATAAGCTTCGTGGAGGGGAGCTTTCTTAGTGCCGGGCGGGCTCGGCGGTCCCGTGCCCCCCCGGAGCGAACCCTACCGCCCTACGGCCCCAATCGTCGCCGAGCTCGCCGCGGGGGCCGTCCTGCTGTCCGAGTCGGGTCAGGAGACCCTCCTGCTGCACCAGCGCGACGAGGACCGCTGGTGCTTTCCCAAAGGTCACGTGGACCCCGGGGAATCGCTCGCGGAGGCCGCGCTCCGAGAGATACGGGAGGAGACCGGGCTTTCCGCCGTCCGCCTCGGGAGGGAAGTGGACGAAGTATCGTACCGATTCTACCAACCCCGTACCCAACGGAACGTCCAGAAGACGGTCGTCTACTTCCTCGCTTTCACCCCCGAGAGGTCCGCGCACCCCGAGAAGATCTTCGACCGAGCGGAGTGGCTCGACCTGGCCGCGGCTCGAGACCGGGTGAAGTTCCCTACCGACCGCCGGGTGATCGAAGCCGTGCTCCGGACGCGGAATCGCCCGGAGGAGAGCCCGGCGAAGCTGTAGCTGATCTCAGTTCCGCTTGAGAAGAAAAGGGAGAAAGGGTTGGGTGGGTCCCCGAAGGGGCCCACCGTTAGGCGCCCGTTCGTCTCAGGGTCGGCGGGCCGGGTCGTCCGGGAGATTGCTCTCGTCGGTCGGACCCATCGTGGGCGGAGACATGGCCGCGGCGGGGGGAACACCGTTCGGCCAGCTCTCTCCGTACCCACCGACCAAGTGCTTCTGGGGCAGGCGCCGGGAGTAGGCGCGCCACTCGATCACACCGACCGCTGCGACAACGACCGCGACCGCGACGCCCACGAGGGCGACGAGGAGGCCGGCCGACGGGCCGGTGGCCGCCGAGCCGCCGCAGCCGCCCGTGAGGCAGTTCGCTTCGGCGTTCGCCTGGGCGACGCTCATCGGCTGTCCCACGACCGTCCCGCTCGGGGAGGAGGGGGACGCCGCTGGGCTGACCTGGTTCACGGGGGTCGCGAGCGCGTTCACCGACTCGGTGTTCGTGCCGAAGTTCGTAGACGCCGCCGTCACGCTGAGGCCGTCGGGGCCGGAGCTGACGTACAGGGTCTCTCCAGAGATCCCTGCAGAGCCGAGCGCGGTGGCGTCATACACATGCGGGGCCGTCCCGAACAGGTCGAAGGCGCGGGGCACGAAGATGAACCCGTCGTAGTTGTCGAAGGGACCCTGAACGACCAGCAGGACCGCGGTCCGGGTCTTGCCGTCCCGGAAGGCCGGCGGAGTGAGGGTCAGCTTGTAACCGGTAAGGTTCACGGGGCCCGTCGCGCTGAGTCCGCCCACCTTCGAGCCGGATCCCGAGCCCGTCGTTCCGTTGAAGCCGGTGTCGGTCCACGAGTAGGTGACGTTCCACGAGGCTGAGGGGCTCCCAGTGGCCGAGGAAATCCACTCCTTGGCGCCCGTGAGGTTCAGCGGGATCAGGCCGAGCGAGTGGCTGAAGGACGTCGACGCTTGTGCAACGCCCGTCACGTCCAGCGACGCGCCGGCGGTCACGCCGTGAATGGTCTTCGAGACGGCTTCGGAGAACGAGGCGGCCACGGAGGCCGAGGCGTTGTCAATCCCCAGCGCCGGGGCCGGCTGACCGTTCACGTAGACCACGGACTGGTTCGTCAGGTTGGCGAATGCCGTGTCGACTTCTTGGCCGTTGTAGCTGTAGGTCGCGTGGAGGATCGGGCCCGTGTAGCTTTCCGAGATCGTGATCCCGACCGTGCGCTGCTCCTCGAGCATCCACGTGCCCGGGGTCGTCGTGGTCACGGTGAACACGACCGTCCACCCGAAGGCCGCGTCCCAGGTGATCGTCACATTTCCAAACTGGAGGGTGTTGTTCGACCAGCCCTGCCCTCCGTAGGCCCATTGGGTCGCGGGATTGGTCGAGGCCGTGGTCATCACCGGTGCCGCGCTCGCCGATCCCGACAGAGCCGGGATCGCCACAAACGCCAGGAGAAGCACGACGCCCGTTGCCGCGACCCAGAGTTTCGTTCCGCCGATTTTCGCCATGTTTCCTTCCGACGGACCTTGTTCCGTCAGAGGACCCAAGTCGGCCACCCACGAGATAAGGCGGTGGCCCGAGAAACTGGGCACTCGTTAGACCCCCTGCGACGGCGTCGCATGGGGTCCCCTCGCGAACCCGTTAGACTACCTGGCCGTCTCGAACGAGCGTCCGCCCGTCGATGGAGAGTTCCGCGCCCGCTACGGTGAGATGCGCGATGAAGTTAGACTGAGTTCGCCCGCCGTACCCAGCGTTGGTTCCCACGAACGCCGTGATGGCGCCGCGTTCGGCCTCCTCGAGGCCCGGGGCGATCCGGATGGAGGGGTTCAGCCCAACCTCCAGGATGCCGGGACGGTCGCGGCCCTTCCCTCCTTTGGCATACGCCTCACGAATGCTGGCGGCCCCGGACCCGTAGCTCTGGCCGACCAATCGACCACCCCGGAACTTCCATCGCCCTTCCCGGACCGGCTCTCCAAAGAGACTCGTCATCCGGTTCGAGACGAGGGTCCCCTCCGCGGTCGTCTCGTCGATCGCGACGTAGACGCACCCGTCCGGAACCGACGCCATCGAGCCGTACCGCACCTTGTGGGACGCCGTCGTCACCCAGCCGAGGTCGACCCGCGCCTTGCGGCCTGCGAGGGCCAGGGTAAGGTCGGTCCCGTTCGGGTGGCGGAGCCGGACCGCGTGCCCCCGCTCGAACGCCCTCTGGACCTTCCGCGCGTCCGCCTCGAATCCCTTCGGGTCGAGCAGCGTGGCACTTACGACTTCCTTCCTCCAGGCGTCGAGCGACACACCCCACCGCCGGGCGTTCGGGGCGGTCGCGCGAGCGATCCCCATCCGGGCGCCCCGCACTCCCGCACGCTCGGCCACCTGATACCACTTCGAGTTGAACCCCACCAGCCTCTCGAACGTCGCGTCCGGAAGGCTCTCGAGGCGGGCTCCGTCCTCGGGGCCCCAGAAGTAAATGTACACATCCGTTTTCGCGAGGGCCGCCCATTCGTGCGACCCCGGCTGGCCGATCGCGTCGTACCGGCCTTCCTTCACGGCCGTCCAGTACGACCGCTCGTCCTCGTAATGCAGCAGCGGTCGGGCCCCCAGGCGACGAGCCTCTCGGACGAACCCAAGGGCCCATGGGAGGGCCATCGGGTACGTCTCAATGGTCACGTTCTCGCCCGGCTTCAGGTGGAGTCGGACCGTGAGCACCTGGCGCGCCAGTCGGTCGGCTTCTTGGGGAGAGGGGTCGCCCATGGGCAGGGTAATCGGTGGGGGTTCAAGCGTCTTTGCTTTCCGTTTTCGGTTCGGTGTCGAACCCGGGGACCCGGAATCTCGCGGTCGCAAGGAGGGCGATTGACGAGGGGTACCCAGCGTCCGCGTGGCGAGCCACGCCGATGCCCGGGTCGTTGTGCAGCACGCGACCGATCCGTCGGTCCGCGTCGGGGGTCCCGTCCGCGACCAGAACGAAGCCGGCGTGGATCGAGTTCCCGATCCCGACGCCCCCACCGTGGTGGACGGACACCCAGGTGGCCCCGCTCGCGACGTTCAGGAGGGCGTTCAATATCGGCCAGTCCGCGATCGCGTCCGACCCGTCCCGCATCGCCTCGGTCTCCCGGAACGGGCTGGCGACGCTCCCGGTGTCGTGATGGTCCCGGCCGATCGCGACCGGGGCGCTCACCTCTCGATCGTGCACCATCTGGTTCACGCGGTGGCCGAACCTCTCGCGCTCGCCGTACGCCATGTAGCAGATCCGGGCCGGGAGTCCCTGGAATTGAACCTTGTCCGCGGCCAGCCGGATCCACCGACACAAGTGTTCGTTCGAGGCGAACTCGGAGAGGATCATCCGGTCGATCCGGTGGATGTCCTCCGGCTCCCCGCTGAGGGCGAGCCAGCGGAAAGGACCACTCCCGACCGCGAACAGGGGCCGGATGTACCGGGGGACGTACCCTTCGATATCGAACGCGTTCGCCACTCCGGCGTCCCGGGCCTGAGTGCGGAAGTTGTTCCCATAGTCGAACGCCTTCGCCCCACGCTGGCGCAACTCCAGGATCGCGCGGGCCTCGGTCGCAATGGACGCCTTGACCCGCGCAAGATACGCCGGCAGGTCCGCCGCCCGGGCGACGGCCGCCTCTTCGACGGTCATCCCCTGGGGGATGTACCCGACCCGGATGTCGTGGGCCGCCGTCTGGTCGCTGACCACATCCGGAATGATCCCTCTCCGAGCGACCTCCGGGAACACGTCGGCGGCATTCGCGCACAGACCGACCGAGAGAGGGCGCCGCTCCCGGACCGCGCGTTGGACCCGGGATAGAGCGTCGTCGAGGCTGATCGCCGCCTCGTCGAGGTACCGGTGCTTGAGACGTCGTTCGATGGCCCGTGGGTCGACGTCGACGATCAGTCCTACGCCCCCCAGCATCGTGATCGCGAGCGGTTGCGCTCCCCCCATCTCCCCAAGACCGGAAGTGAGGGTCCAGCGACCCGCCAGGCTCGATGCGCCGAACTCGATGCGGGCAAGGGAGGCCAACGTCTCGTAGGTTCCCTGGAGAATTCCCTGGGTGCCGATGTAGATCCAGCTGCCGGCGGTCATCTGTCCGTACATCGTGAGACCCCGGCTTTCGAGGTCCCAGAACACCTCGTCGGTCGCCCAGCGGGGGACGAGCAGAGCGTTCGCGATCAGCACCCGGGGCGCGTCCGGATGCGTGGGGAAGACACCCACCGGCTTCCCGGATTGAACGAGCAAGGTCTCGTCATTTCCTAGCGTCTTGAGCGTCGCCACGATCCGGTCGAACGATTCCCAGTCGCGGGCCGCCTTCCCGCGGCCACCGTACACGATGAGCCTCTTGGGGTCGCGCGCGACCTCCGCGTCCAGGTTGTTCTGGAGGAGCCGCAGCGCGGCCTCCTGGCCCCAGCCGCGACAGGAGAGCGTAGCCCCCCGGGGAGAGCGGATCACACGGTCGGACTCTAGAGTCCGCGTCATCGCCGAGCGCAGGCGACCGTCCCCTAAGTAGACTTCCTGAAGCGCCCGGAACGGACCGAGAGGCGGACTCGGCGGGTTCCCACGGCAAGGGCTCCCTGGCCCCCCCGAACGACCGCCCGCAGCGGGAGCGCAGCCTATCGGTCCCCCAAAGGTACAAGCCTGTGCGTTCGCTCTCCCGCGGGAGCGTACCGGAGTGACGATGTCGGCCAACCAGACCTATCGGGGTTCATCGCCGCCCCTGGCCGAGCAGAAACCCCTCGCGGCCGCGGTCCTCATCGCGACGGGGGGATTCTTCGTGGTCCTGGAGGGGCTGCTCCTGGGCGAGCTGATCGTCGTGTTCACCGGGCTCTTCCTCTTCGTCATGGCCCTGCTCGTGCGGCACGAGCCACACCACCATTTGGCGAACGGGATCATGACGCTCGTCGTCGTGTTCATGAGCCTGTTCTTCGGCTATGGGGGGTTCTACGTGGGCGCCCTGCTCGCCGCGGTCGGCGGGATCCTTGCGATCGTTTGGGCGCCCCGTCCGATCACCGCCCCCGTTCAGGTCCAACGATAGCGACGCGATTCACCCTTAAGGTGGGAATCAACCCGCCATCACCTGAGGCATTCTCCGCCATTCGGGCGTCGGCCCGATCGGCCGGCCCCGTGGTACCTCGAGCCACGTAATCAGTCGGAACGGCTGGGGCCCTGATTCAGGTTCGCGCTCCTGCTCGCCCGCGCGCGGAGCCGGTCAAGTCATCGGCCGCACGTGTCCCGCTCCAAGCCCGCGCTCGCGCGGACGTGTTTATCGCGTTCGACTCTTCGTCTTGACGCGGCGTACGGGCTTGACGGACGGGGGTTCGTAATCGTCCCGACGGGCAGCGAGCTCGTAGGACGCTTCGCTCGCACGCTTGAGGGCGCCCCCATCGCGGTCACACTTCGGGTGTGACGGGGCCGGGTCGATGACGTAACCTCCGCCGCAAATCGGACATTCGTAGTAGGGCATAGGCTTCCCGGCACCGGAACGCCTCCTCGGCTTAAGGAACACCCGACCGCAGTCACTGTCGGGCGAGCACGCGAGTCGTCGCGGTTCGTTGCTCGCTCTCCCCCACGCTGACTGCGGTCCCGCCATCGGTCGCGCCCGTCCCCCATCCGGCGGCCGGGCTCGACGATGCAGTTATCGTGCCCGAAACGTCCTCCGGGCGCATGTGCGAATTGTGCACTTCAACCGGCAGTGCGGACGAAGAGGGCGGGACTCCGACCGAGTGCGAGTGCCCCTGCCTCCCCAAGGACCTGCTTCCGAGTCCCAAACGCTGCAGGGTCTGCTACCACGACCTTCGAAGGGCCAACCCATCGTCGGGTGGGCGCTCACTCGCATGACCCTGCGATGAGCGAGCTCCCATTGAAACGCGGCAGCCCGCCGACCTCCACGCGTGTAGCGCGCTGATCGCGGCCAGGTCAGCGGTCGCGTGCGTCCTTCAGGAAGCCGCGGCACTGGTGTGCTTACGACCGCCGTGCCTCGGTAGCGAGCCGTGCCTTGGCAAAGCGGCGTAGGAACGGCGCGTCCTCCGAGTGCGTCTTCGCGAGTGTCCCCATCGTAACCCTCTTCATCTCCTCGGGAGTGAGTTCGGAGGACCGCATATAGCAGAGGACATCGACGACCGTTTTCGCCCCTCGAGGGGTGTAGAGGAACACCATCTTCGACCCGGCATAGCGGCCTTCGAGCTCTTCGTTGACTCGGAGGGCCGGACGTATGGAGGTGAGGCGAGTGACCATCTTCCTCCACCGACTCCCCCATCGCACCTCACAGTTGATGAGGCTCGTAACCTCCGAAAGGTCCCTGCTCTCGAGGTTGCGCAGCGATGCGCGGTGAGCCTTGGGGTGAAACTCCTCGTCCTTTTCGATATAGTCCCACACGACCTCGAGCGGCGCGTCGAGGACGGCCCCTCGGTCCTCGAAGTAGGTCATGCTCGGCGAGGGGCGTTCCCGCTGGGCTTTCGCGAGGTGCTTGGCCATCCTTCTTCGCCGCGGTCGGCACCACTATCGCGTTAATAAAGCTCAATCAACCGCGATCGTGTGTTTGTCAACCGACAGCGGAGCGAGAGCACGGCCCTGCGGGTTCTCCCCGCTCGCTCCGCTCGCGGGTTTCCCCGGTACGACTGGCAAGCCGACCGAGGAGCTAAGTTGGGGAAATTGCATTCAGTCTCGTTTCATGGCAGACTCTTCGGTCCGCGTTCACATCGGGTCCGCAGTTCTTGGCGCCGGCCTAGGGTCCATTCTAACTGGGGTGTGGTTCTCCCTCACGACGCCGGTCACCACGTGCGAAGGACCTGTCGCTTGTACTACGGTGGGGGAATCGCCGAATTGGCTCCTGGCAATCCCGCTCGACCTGGTGGGCGCGTCGATGTGCGCCGTGGCCGTGTATTCGCTTGCGCGAGCGCTTTATCGTATCCGACTCGCGCGCCCGGCCACACCTCAGCATCCCCGGATCAGCAACGGGTGACCCGCGTGCGCGGGCCCTCCGGTGAAAGTGTCCCGAGCCCCGTGACCTCGTAACCGACGTAACCGAGTTTCCTATCCACGAGATCACGAGCGGCCTGCCCGACGGCTCGCGGGCGGTGGAGCGAAAGCCGCGTGCGGTAGGAGGGCGGCTTAACGCGGTCCCCCTGCAGCGATCTCGCCCCGGCCCGAAGGTGGTTCTCCAACGGAGCTCCATCGACGATGCGTGGGTCCGCGCAGCCCTCGGACCTCCGGAGATGACCGTGGGGCACGCTGCGACAACTGACGAAACTCTATCTGATAGTGACCGCGTTTGGCCAACCGATGCGGCCCCATCTCCCCCTGCCCGGTAGGGAGGCGAAGCCCTAAATGCGCCAAAACCGGGGTCGGTCCCTGACGTATGCCGCCATAGCTCAGTCGGTAGAGCGGCTGATTTGTAATCAGCAGGTCGGGAGTTCAATCCTCTCTGGCGGCTTAGTCGGTGAGGGGCCGGAGAAGGCCCGGTTGCCCCGGCACCAACCCCGGTGCAGGGGTGGAGGAGACGATCACGTATCGGATGTACACGATCGCCTCGCACACGTCATGGATGTGAATGAGGTAGGTCCCGGCCGACAACGGTTTGCCGTTCCGGTACGTCAGAGGGTCGGACACATTGAACTTCGATATCGACTTGGAGGAGTTCTCCCAGATCGAGTGGATCTCCGTGTTGTTGCTCGGAAACTCGATCACCATTCGGAATGATGTGCTAGCCACATATCCGTCGATCGTGAGGTTAAACTGGCTCCCCGCGAGTGCCGGCGAGCGCGAGCTCGAGAGAACGCCAACGAACGGGGCCGGATAGAAGATGGTCGGATACTCGGGGTAAGTGGCGTTCTTGGATGGGACCGACCACTTGGCGGAAATCGGGGCACCCCCGCCCGCGGGGACCAGTCGCCAGTGCCACATGAATTCCACCGTCACCGACCCCGAGGTTCTATTCACCATGACGGCCCATCTCAAGGAGGTCAGGTAGGCGGGCGTCGAGGAGAACGTGGTGTTGGAGGTGAGGGTCTTGCTGACATCGAGTACCGACGGGGGTGACCAGTTTTGGCCGTTGAGAACGAAAGTCTTGGCGGGGATCACGATCGTCACCTTCGAGCCGTTGGTCAGCGGGAACACGGCGTCCACGAGCGGCATATGGAGCGCCTTGTTCCGGTCGGCCGGGACGAACGAGGGTACGCGGTAGGCGAGGTGGGCCGTCAGAACGGACCCCCGGGGCTCGGTATGCGCGATGTTTGGCAGGGAGATGTAGAGAGCAGCCGGGCTCAGATCGTTCGGGTTACAGGTCCAGTTGTTCCAAGGAGGGATCGGGTCGGCCGGGATCAGGTTCGAACTGCCATTCCCGACCGCGGAACCGACCGGGGCCAGCCCGAGAGCAGCGATCAAGGTCGTAGAAATCGCTACGACAATGAGGAGACCCGCCCACAGGCTCCGGCGCGTTCCAGGGACTGCCCCCCTCGTGAAGGGTCCTGACGCCACTGTCAGCTCCCGCGTGTCGCGCAGACGGCGGGCTATACGTCCTCGCATATATGGCGTTGCATTCCAACAATCGGCGGCTCCCTACTCGCTGCCGGAGGTGCGGTCCTCTCGGCGTTCGACTGAGACAGGAAGGGAAGGCCCCGGTTGACCCCGGATCCGGAAGGGGTAAGCACCGGGCCGGTGCAGGAAACGGTTCGGCCGAGTCGCTGCCGAAGCGGGTCGGTCGTCCGACGAACGATGTCGTACTAAGCTACGACCGGGAGTCGGGAGCCACAGGGAGGAGAACTAATCGGCACAGCCCTCTGGCGGCTCTCAGTAAGCGAAGGATGGGCTCCCCGTCGTGCATGAAAGTGGCAGTCGAACGTTCCGGGCGAGCAACCACCCACTCGGGCAGCCCTCCCGGCCGGTTGAACGTCCCCGGCGAAACGCGTCTGCAATACGGATAGCTTGATAATCCTCAATACGCATAGATACTGCACAATGGCCCGGCACCGGCGCTGGCGTCTGGCTCGACGCCGTGGCATCAGTGAGATGATCGGCGCGATTCTGCTGATCGCGCTCACGGTGGTCGCCGGGGTCATCCTGTGGACCTTCCAGATCTATACGCCCCCCGCCCCGCCGACAGTGACGTTTGTCATCCGGTCGGGAGGAAGCAACCCGGTCTGGGGCGACCCCACCGACTGCCAACCTTGGGGAGGTCCCTCTTCGGGGGGGAACTGGACGTACCCCGCCAGCGGCTCCGAGCTGACCCAGTGGCTCGGCCATCAGGACGACCCGAGCACCACCAACAGCTGGTGGGGTCAATGCGGCGACGGGACGGGGCCGAATTCGGGCGTCAACGGGGACTATGCAGAATTGAACACGTCCGAGTTCATCATCTCCTCCCACTCCCCGAACGACATTCCCCTGAACGAGATCGAGTTCACGTTCGTCTGCAACAACGCGAGCAACAACGGGGGCACGACGATCCTCGTCAACGGCTCCCTCGCCTCCATGACCTGGTTCCCCGGAGAGTCCAAGTCCCCGGCGGCCGACGCGCCGTACCTCGGGTATTGCGGGAATTTCGAAGCGGGGAACACCTCTGCCGCCAACGGGATCTACTACAACCGGCTCGGCATCTTCGTTCCCCTGCAGAACATCACCAATCTCGAGAACGGCGACACCTTCATCCTCTACATCCACAACGGTGGGTATCCGCTCGACTACGAATGTGTCGCGAACAAGGCCGGCGTCAACTTCGACGACGAAACCTCGTCCAACGGCTGTCGGGACTGCACGAGCGGAACCGGGTACGGGACGCACAACCCCTGCAGCCCCATCGCCTCCCCTCAGCTCGACTACGACGACTACCACGGGGCTCCGCCGTGGTGCTTCCTCAGCGAGAAGGCGTGCACCATCTACTTGACCTACACCGGCACTCCGTCCACGGTGCTCGCTACGATCCCGGTGTATGCTCTAGCGCCGGCGCTGACGTAGGAAGAGGTCGGTTCTCAACGATGCAGACTTCGCATCGAGGCCCCAGGTAGCCGAGCGATGCGTCCCCTCCAGCGGCGGGCCCTAGGCCGGTTCATCACCATCGCCCTCATCGTGGTCGCGATCGTCGTGGTGGCGCTCGTCGCGTTGGTCGCGGGCGGCGTCCTGGTCCTGCCCTCGCACAGCCCCACCCCCGTCACCATCTCGTCCGTTCACCTCGTGATCCAGGAGCAGAACGGGTCGGGCGGACCGTGGTTCGGTGCCTGGTCTATGAACTACACGAGCGCGGAGGGATTCCCGATCCAAGTGGCTCCGGGCCACGTGTGGTGGGTCGTGTGGGAGAACATCCGTAACTTCGATACGGTCAACCACACGATCTACCGGGTCACGCCGAGTTCCCCGTTCACGATCGCGTCGACGGTCCCCGCCCTCCCCATCCATGTCCCGTGGGGGATGGAAGGCGGGAACCTCCAGATCAACGTCGCCGCACCGTCCACCTCCGGAGGGACGTACGCGGTCACCCTGGTCGTGGATACGCTCAGCCCGGGATAGGTCGCGTTCGCCTCCGACCGTGGTCGTGTCGGGCGGGTCGTCGCGGATTATGGGACCGAAGGGGAGGATTTCGCCCAGGCCTGGGCGGCCCGAAGGTGGGGCGTCGGGGACATCCCCTCGACGACGTCCCGGACCCGACCCTCAGGATCGACGAGGAAGGTGACCCGTTTCGCCCACCCCAGGAGGCCAAGAACGCCGTACTTGCGTGCGACCTCCTTCGAGCGGTCCCCCACCATCGGGAACCGGGAGCCGCATTTCTCGGCAAACGCTGCCTGGGTCTCCGCCGAATCGACGCTCACTCCGATGACCTCGACCCCGGCGCGCTGGAACGCATCGTAGTGCTCGGCGAAGCCTCGCGTCTCGACCGTGCAGCCGGTCGTGTTCGCCTTGGGAAAGAAGTAGACCACGACCCGTCGACCTCGGTAGGAAGTGAGCGTACGGGTCGTCCCGTCCGGCAGCGGGATCGAGAAGTCCGGGGCTTCGTCACCGACCGCGAGCATGCACCCAGGAGTCCAGGGGCCTATTTCACGAAGCCCAATTTCGCCAGCTCGTCCTCGCTCAGGGGCGGGCTCGCGCCGAAGCTGAGGACCTCCTCGAACCGTTCGGGGGTCGGAAGCGGGATGACCGAAGTGACGACCCACGGGAAGCCGAGGACGAACCGGAGAGCGGCCTGGGCCAAGGTCCGACGGCGGTCCTTCGTCAGGAAACCCAGCGCTAGGACCGAGTCGAACTCCGCCTGGAAGCGCCTCAGTTCCACGGGCCCTGCCCGGGGCCGGCCAGCATGCCCGTCGCCGCGAAACGGCTGCCGTCGAGGCGGCCGTCCGCGAACGGATTTCGGACGATGAGGCCGGCTTCGGCAGTGCGGTCCGAGGCGTCGAACAGGGGGATCACCTCCCGGTCGAGGAGCGAAAGCTCGCCGGTGAACAGGGAGGGCGAGCCACCGGTGCGGGGAAGGGCGGTCGGAGGGGAGGAAAGGTAGACCGCCCAAAGGAGCTCTTTCGCGGAGGCGCCAGCCCGGGGAGGTGTCCCCGTTGCTGCCGATGTGTCCCGCGAGCTCCCGTCGGTATCCGGACGCCATTCCACGAGTGCAATGCGGGCCGGGCCGAGGCGACGTCGGCTCTCTTCGAGGGATTCCTCAAGAGCTGTTCCAAGGGTGTCGGCTGCCAACGGGGCGCCCCGAGGGGTGCGCTCCCGACCGAGCGACTCGACCGAGCGTCCGACGATCACCCCCAGATCGGGGTCAGAGGCAGGGAAGGCCGTCGCAAGCAGCCGTTCCGCACGCGGGGGGAACCGTGCGTCGGCCACATCGAACGTTGTGACCCCATGATTCCGGGCCTGCCGAAGAAGGACGGCCGTACGAGCATCCGCGGACGGTGGGGCCACTGCCGGTGGGTCGACCGAGATCGTGAGGGCCGAGAAGGCTCGTTCCGCGCCGGGGACCCGGCGGGGTTCCACGAAGGGCCTTGAGCCGTTCGACATATCGGGTCTACCCATAGATAGGTGCCCGACGTACTCAACCGTTCCGACGGCGGTGTCCCCGGCACTCCTTATCCCCGGCAAGGGGTACCCGCCCGATGACCTCACGGGCCACGTCTCGCCTTCCGCTCAGCGAGAGGCTCCGACCCACCCGCCTCGACGACATCGTCGGGAACCCGAGGGCCCGCTACGAGCTTCGTGCCTGGGCGATGCAGTGGCAGGAGGGACGGGTTCCGAGCCGACGCGCGGCCGTGCTCTCCGGTCCCCCAGGGGTCGGCAAGACGACCGCCGCCCTCGCTCTGGCCGCCGAGCTGGGGTGGACCCTGGTGGAGATGAACGCCTCGGACGCCCGCAACGAAACCGCCGTCGAGCAGGTCGCCGGACGGGCATCCGTAAGCCATACGCTCGACGAAACGGTCGAGGGAAAGCGAGCCCGGCACGCCCTCATCCTGCTGGACGAGGCGGATTGTCTGACCGGGCGGCTTACCGAGACGGCTCGCGCCCGGCCGACCCCGACCGGCCTCGCCGACTTCCTGCGGGGACGCTACGGGACCATCGACGCGCTCAACGCCGCCTGGGGCCTTCTTCCGAAGGCGAAGCCCCGAGCGTTCGAGGACTGGAGTGCCGTCCCTCGCTCCCCCGGAAACGCGGGCTGGGCGCGGCTCCCCGCCGCGAGGAAGGACCTGGATGAGTGGAGGTCGTCCGGTCGGTCGACGGACCTATCCGACCACGGGGGCCTCGGAGCGATCACCCGCCTGGCCCGGTCGACGCGCCAGCCGATCGTGCTCACCGTCAACGACGACCGCACGCTGACGCGCTACTCCACGGTGTTCCGGACCGGGGTCGTACGGATACGGTTCTATCCGGTGCGCGAGGCCGAGCTCGCGGCGTTCGTGCAGCGCGTCGCGCGCAGCGAGCGGATCGTTCTCCACCCGGGGACCCTCGAATCGATCGTGAAGCGGTCCCATGGGGACGTCCGGGCGGCGCTCAACGACCTCGACGCGATCGCGCCGCTAGCGCCCGGACCCTGGCAGCTCTCCGTCCTCGGGTTCCGGGACCTCGCTGCGGATTTCCTGGCGCTCACCGAAGAGGCGCTGACGAACCCTCGGTACTATCGGTCCGTGGAGATCCAGGACCGTCTTGACGCTCCTCCGGACGACCTATTGCCGTGGATCGAGGAGAACCTACCGCAATTCGCGCCGGATGCGGACCACCGCGACGCCGCGTTCCGGGTCCTCGCAGTCGCCGACCAATTCCTTTCCCGAGCTCGGAGAGCTCGGGTCTACGGGCTGTGGAGCTACGCGTCGGAGCTCATGACCGGAGGGGTCTCCCTGGCGCTTCACGACGGACCGGGTGGGGGGCGAGGAGCGGGCGTGTCGTTCCCGCAGTTCCTCGGAGAGATGGGACGCTCCCGCAGCTTGCGCGCCACCCGGGAATCGCTGGCGAAGAAGGCCGGGCACCGCTTCCACCTGTCGACGGCCAAGAGCCGGGAGGTCGTCCTACCGTTCCTCGAACGGGTCTTCGCGGCGGCATCAGGACGGGGGAGCCGCGCGGGGCTTCGGCAGACGGCGGGGGAGATCTCCCGTGAGCTCGAACTCACACCCGAGGAGGTGGCCTTCCTCTTGGGAACCGAACCGGATGCTCGGGTGGTGGCCGAACTGCTCGGGGGAGGGGCCCCGCAGCCGCGCGGTGGTGGACCGGACGACGAGAAAGCCTCTGCCGATGCGGGCCCGCCAGCACCCGGAACGGCCGGCGACACGCCGAAACGGGTCCAGCGGCAGCTGTCGGACTTCGGACCCGGCTAAACGCGAGACGTCCCGCTGACCCGCCACCCTAGGCGAGCTTCGCGTGCACCGAGATCGCGACGTTCCCCTTGAGGGCGTTCGAGATCGGGCAACCCTGACCGGCCGCCTGCGCCGCCTGCTGGAACTCCGCCGCGGAGATACCGGGGACCTTCCCCGTGACATCGAGCTCCATCGTGACCACCTTCCACGCGTCTCCGACTTTGTCGAATGTCGCGGTCGCGGAGACGGTGAGGCGCTCGGGAGGCTTCTCCATCCGGCCGAGGCCGGCGGAGAGCGCCATGCAGAAGCAGGATGCGTGCGCAGCCGCGAGCAGCTCCTCCGGGCTCGTCTTCCCCCCGGGGGCTTCCGTTCGAGCCGCCCAGGAGACCGCCATCTCGCCGAACGCGCCGCTCGTCCCTTTGACGGTCCCGTGGCCATGGACCAGGTCGTGCTCCCAGACCGCCTGTGCCGTCCGCTTCGCTGCCATCGCGCGGCGGAATTTTCCCACCGATTTAACCTCGCGCTTTCCCGACCGCCGCTTCGGGCAACGCTTTCCGTGGGGGTGTCCTCGGGAGGACGTGGCCGTCGCTCTCGCCGACCTTCCGCGGTTCCTCGTGCTCGACCCGCTCTCGACCGTCCGCGTCGAGATGCGGCTGGTCTCGCCCGCGTGCGAGATCGACGTGGAGCTCGATAATCCCCGGCCCGGCCGGTCGTTCGTGCTGCTAATCGGGCACAAGGAGGGCCCTTTCGTCCAGCGCGTGCGCCTCGCCGGAAAGGCCCGGATCTACTTCGACCCGCAGGCACCGGGAGAGTACGTCCTGCTCGTCGCGAACCCCCAGAAGGAGCCGATCGTGCTCCGGCTGAAGGCGCGAGATGTGGGACCGGTCGCCACGGTGGGCACGGGGGCTAAAGGTCGGGGTCGGCCGAAACGGAAAGCTACCCGCGGACGGCCCTCCGCCCGTCGCTCGCCTACGAAGGCACGGACCA
The DNA here is from genome assembly GCA_963735185.1 of uncultured Thermoplasmata archaeon. Classification (GTDB taxonomy): domain Archaea; phylum Thermoplasmatota; class Thermoplasmata; order Lutacidiplasmatales; family UBA184; genus Lutacidiplasma. The sequence continues at coordinate 43,361 of CAVTJV010000007.1, read as the reverse complement.
CCCGGCCGCGGCTCGCCCCCCGTCCGCCTCGAAGAAAGAGCCCCTCGCTCCCGCGACCCTGACGGAGAATTGAAAGCCCCCGGTGCCTCCCGCCACCGGGGGTGGGACGAGTGGCGGCGTTCTTGGTCTACGCGGCGGTCTTCGTTACCGTCTTCGCCCTGGTCGACCCGTTCGGAGCCCTCCCATTCTTTGTCTCGCTGACCGAAGGGTTCAGCGATGCCGACCGGGCGATCGTCCGCCGGCGCGCGGTCATCGTGCTCGGTTCGGTCCTCGGGCTGTTCGCGCTGGTAGGTCGGTTCCTGTTCGCCGCTTTCGGACTCACCCTCGCGGCGTTCGAGATCGCGGGCGGGATCATTCTGTTCATCGTCGCCTACGACATGTTGCACGGCGAGGTCACGCGGACGAAGCTCACCAACGAGGACCGGGAGGAGGCGATCGCCCGTCGGGACGAGATCGCGGTGGTTCCGCTCGGGATCCCTCTCCTGGCCGGCCCGGGGGCGATCTCGACGGTCATGATCTACGAGGGAAGCGCCGGCGACGACCCCATCATGGTGGCCGCGGTGTTCCTCGCGATCGCGGTCACGACCGCCGCGACGTTCTTCATCCTGAAGTACGGTCAGAAGATCTTCCGGTATCTCGGAAAGACCGGGATCATGGCGATGACCCGCGTGCTCGGCCTCTTGCTCGCTGCGGTCGGCGTCCAGTTCGTTATCTACGGGATCATCGGGGCTTTCGGCCTTCCGTAGTCCGTCGTGACGAGCCTCCAGCCCGGCGCGAGTGTGGGGTCGGCGGCCGCGCGGTGGGGCGTCGAGCTCGCCGTAGGACCGCACTCGATGGACCCTTCGGGTTCCGGTCGGCGGCCCACGCTTTCTCTCCGGCCCGGACCGCGATCGGAAGGTCGTTCTCCGAGGGGGGGAAGGCGCACTCGAAGTCGTCCGTGTAGGCACAGTAGGGGTTGAACGCCCGGTTGAAGTCGACCTCGTACTCGTCGGCCTCGTTCAGCTCGAGGGTCACGTAGCGACCGGCCCCGTAGCTCTCCCGACCGCTCGTGAGGTCGCGGAACGGGACGAAGACGGACGTCCCGACCCCCTCCCCCGCGTGGTAGAGCCGGAGGTGAAGGGCCTCGCCGCCGAGGGAGAACGTGAGGTCCCCGATGTACCGCATCACCGCCTGGTTGTCCCGGTTGGTCCGCAGGTACGCTTCCTCGGGACTCGGCTGGCGCTTCAACGTCGCCCGCACCCGATACTTCGGGTCCGGCGGGAAGTACCGGAGCTCGTGGAACGGAACCCGCCCGACCACGAACGGCGACTCGGGGTCCTGGGCCATGAACCCGTCCTTCATCGTGCGCTCGGTCCCGAGCTCCCGCCGCCACTCCTGCGTCTCGGCCATCGCGGCCGCCGAGAGGTCCGCCCGCTTAACGGTTCGCCTCGGCCCTTGCGGGTCGGGCCGAAAGGTCGAGCACCATGCGCTCCTCGTCGAAGTACTGGTCTCCCCGCTTCACGTGGCGGGGGAGGTGGCCGCACACGGAGAACCCAAAGCGACGATACAGCCGTTGGGCCGTCTCGTTGATCGAGAACACGTTCAGGAAGATGACCTCCCACTTCGACCGAGCCTCCTCGAGCGCCCTCTCGAGGAGCGCTGTCCCGACCCCTTTCCCCCGGTGGTCATAGTGGACGAGGAGCCCGAGTTCCCCCACGTGGGAAACCTCCGACCCCGCACCGGGACCGAGCCCCCCGATCGTGCAGCTGCCCACGGCGTGGCCGTCGAGCTCCGCGACGAGGAAGATCTCGTCTCCGGAGAGCGCCCGCCGGAAGTGGCCCTCGAACCAGCTTACCTCATCCGCCAGGGTCGGGCGCTGGGCGAACAGCATGATCCCGATCGGCTCGCCGGCGGCGCGCTCGTCGTACAGGTGGAAGTAGGACTCACGCAGGTCGTCGAAGTCACCCCATCGTACGGGCCGGACCGTCACGCTTGGGAGAGAGGACATCGTCCACCGAGCCGCACGCCGGACTACTTACTCGTAGCCGAACTGCCGTTTCGCGAACGGGCTCATCCGGTCCGGGCTCCACGGGGGGTCCCAGATCATCTCGACGGTCGCGGACTTGACGTCCGGGACCTTCTCGACCGCCAACTTGACCTCTTCGGCGAGGATCCCGGCCACCGGGCAGCCGACCGCGGTCAGGGTCATCTTGAGCTTCACCGTGTCGTCGGTCCACTCGAAGCCGTAGATGAGCCCGAGGTCGACGATGTTCATCGGGATCTCGGGGTCGTAGATCTGCTTCAGGTTCTCCGTGATCAGCTGTTCCCGCTGCGCGTACGGCCCTTCGGTCGCGGGGGCGAATGGGGTCGACGGCACGGGCGAGGGAGTCGGGGCGGAGTCGCTCATCGCCCCTTCCACGGGCCGGAGGCCTATAAGCGTGCGTGAGGCCCTAGTAACCCTAGGGTGACTCCCCGGAAACTCGTTTAAGCGAACCACCGGTAGGTCGCCGATGCGCGACATCCATGCGATGTCTCCCGACCAGGGTCGTCTTCGTCTCCGGTCGGTCGGGATCTCAGGGATCCGGAAGCCGCTGACCGTGGAACGACGGGAAGGAACCCACACCCTCGCCGTCGAGTTCCACGTGGCGGTTGACCTCCCTTCGGAGCGGAAGGGGTCCGACCTCTCCCGGAACGCGGAGATCCTCGCGGAGGTCGTGGACGAGACCGTCACCCGACCCGCAGCGAGCCTGGAGTCGGCCTGCTCCGCCATCGCCCGCGAGCTCCTCGTCCGGCACCCGTACGCGACCGAAGCCTCGGTGGAGGCATCGGCCGAGTACTTCCTGCGGAAAGGGATCTCCGAGGAGAAGCGGAGCTTCGAGGACTACACGCTGGTCGCCGACGCGCGGGCCTCCCGGGGGGCCGACGGGTCCGTGACGCTGGCCCGGGCCGTTGGGGCGGAAGCGGTGGGCATGACCGCCTGCCCGTGCGCGATGGAGACTTGCCGGGGCGAGCTGACGAAGGAGTTCCCCCTGCTCGCGCGGCCGGAGCTGAAGGACCTCCCGATGATCACGCACAACCAGCGCAACCGCACCCGCCTCGTGTTCGAGCTTCCCGACGCGACCGAGGTCGAAGCCGACGAACTGGTCGCCGCGATCGAGGCGGCCCAGTCGAGCCCGACGTACGCGATCCTGAAGCGAGGCGACGAGGCGCAGGTCGTGCTGGCCGCCCACCGGAACCCGAAGTTCGTGGAGGACGTCCTGCGGGACCTTCTCGCGAACCTTCCGAGCCGGTTCCCCGCCGTCCCCGACGCTACCCGGGTGCGCGCGAGCACCGTCAGCGAGGAGTCGATCCACAAGTACAACGTCGAGGCCTCCCACCAGGTCACGTTCGGCGAGCTCCGTCGGTCCGTCGGCCGTTAGGGAGGCCGGGGGCGACCGTGCTCTACGCCCTCGACGCCATCCGCCGGCGGCCAGGCCGCTCCGCGATGACCTCGCTCGGGATCGGGCTCGCGGTCGGACTGGTCGTGCTCCTCCTGGCGATCTCGGCCGGGGTCCAGGAGAGCGCGACCACGCTCGCGACCGAGAGCGGCGTCGACCTGGTCGCCGCCAGCGACAACACGACGATCCTCTCCGGCCAGTTCCCGCCGATTGCCGGAGCGCACTCGCTCGCGACCCGGATGCCGTCGGTCGACCCGAACATCGCCACGGCGAGCCCGTGGCTGGTGAGCGACCTCGTATTCGGGAACGCATCGCTGTGGGAGGCGGCGAACCAGAGCTCGGTGCCGTCGGGTTGGGGACCCACCCAGTCGGGCACGGTCGGCTGGATCCCTTCCGATAATTCCGGTATCCAGACCCCGGACCTCTACAACGGGACCGGGTTCACGGCCACCGGCGACCCGTACTACGCTGGCGGGGCCTACAACGGGACCCCGACCCACGAGATCGTCCTCGACCAGGGACTCGCGACCGTGCTCCACGTGCGGGTCGGAGAGCTCGTCTGGTTGGGGGCCGCGCAACCCCCCTCGGAGTCGGCGCTCCAAGGCTGGTACGCGAACGCGACACCGTTCCGGGTGGTCGGAATCTCGGGGCCGTTCTGGTTGATCCCGTCCGCCCTGCTCGGGTTCGTCTACCTTTCCGAGCTCCAAGAGGTCGTCGGCAGTGCCTCCGCGACCACCGACTACGCGTCGCTGATCCTGATCCACCTCACCGACCCGACCTCCGTCAGCACGGACCAGAGCCAGCTCGAGTCTGCTTTCCCCCAGCTGACGGTGTTCACGCTCGCGAACATCCTCGGGGCGATCCAGCACGTCGTGAACCTCTACCGGACGTTCGGTGAGCTCATCGGGGTCATCGGGGTCGTCGTCGCCGCGCTCTTCGCCACGACGGTCCTCCAGATGTCCGTGGACGACCGGTCTCGGGAGCTCGCGCTCCTCCGGGCGATCGGTCACTCCCGCCCGTCCGTCGGTTCGATGGTCGTCGAGGAGGCCCTCCTGCTGTCCCTCTTCGGCCTCGCGATCGGCCTTCCGCTCGCGTACGTCACCTCCTACGGCCTCAACCTCTACCTGCGGAACCTGCTCGCGGGGCTGCCGGCTTCGTTCTCGTTCGTCTCGTTCAACGGAGGCGTCCTCTTCGACGGCCTCCTCCTCGTTCTCGCGGTCGGACTCGTCGCCGCCATCGCCCCCGCGGCCCGGGCGATGCAGCTGCCCGTCGCGGAGGAGCTCCGAGCCCCGTGATGCGTTGGGGACGGGGAGGCTCCCTACGGCATTCGCGTCTCCAGCTGGTGCTCGCGGTCGCGGCGATCGCGACCGCGGTGGCGCTGCCGGTGGTCCTCATCAGCGTAGGCGGAGGGGTCTCCTCGCATGAGCTCGCCAACCTGCAGAACGCGGGATACCAGATCGTCGTCAGCGCGGCCGGCGTCCACGGGATCACACATGCGCACAGTTACGCAGACCAGATCCTCGCGATCGGGGGCGTGACCGCCGCCTCCCCGGTGCTCAGCGTCACGGTCGACGCCTTCACCAGCGCTTCGGGCACACCTTCTCCGGTCCTCGCCGAGGGCGTGATCCCGGACCAGTTCAGCCCGACCCTGGGTCCGACCGAGTCTGGGCTGTTCCCTTCCCCGCTCCCACTCGGAGACCCCACGGACGCGGTCCATTTCGCGCACGGTACGTACTCCGGCCCGGCGATCTACGATGTGCTCGTATCGACCCCGTACGCCGCGGCGCACAGGGTATCGGTCGGCGCGCGGCTCATCCTCAGCCCGGTCGCAAGCAGCACCGTGGGGACGGCCTACAACGTGACCGGCACGTTCGGCGTCCCCCCGACGGTTCTCGGACCGACCGGGGCGTTCGCGGTGATCGTCCCGCTCTCCGACCTCCAGACGATGACCGGCTTCGCGGGAGGGGCCGCCGTCGCACCGGACGCGGCCGACACGATCCAGGTCGCCGTGGTGGGCTCCCTCGCCTCCAACCCGAATGCGCTCGGGCACCTCCGCGACCAGGTGCAGGCGCTCTTCCCGTACTACGGGGTCAGCTCGCTGACCCAAGAAGCTCAGCAGCTCGAATCCGCGAGCGGGGTGCTAACGGGATTCTACCTGGCCCTATCCTCCGTGGGTCTCACGGTGGGACTGCTTTTCCTCGCCCTCGTCCTGTTGCGGCGCGTGGAGGCGGACCGCCGCTCGATCGGGATCCGCCGCGCGCTCGGCATCTCGGGGAGGTCGATCGCCGGAGAGATCGTCTGGAACGGCGCGACCCTCGCCCTCGCCGGGGCCGCCGCTGGGGTCATCGGCGGGTACCTGATGGTCGAGGCTCTCGCGGCCTGGGCCACCTCGGCCGTTCAGGAGGCCGCGCAGCTCGCCGTGTTCGACCCGGTGATCCTCGGCGAGCTGGTCGCGGGGGTCGTCGGTCTCTCCTTGCTCGCCGGCGCGGTTGCGACCCGCGCCGCGCTCCGAATGCCGATATCGGAGGCGCTCCGATGAACGACGCGACCGCTCCCTCCATCGAGCTCTCCCGGGTCGTGCGCACGTATGGGCGAGGCACCGCGGAGGAGGTCCGGGCGCTGCGTGGCATCGACCTCACGATTCCCCCGGGGGAGTTCCTGTCGGTGGCCGGGCCCAGCGGGTGCGGAAAGACCACGCTGCTCAACCTGCTCGGCCTCCTGGACAGCCCGACCTCCGGCGAGGTCCGCTGGGACGGAGAGTCGGTCGGCGAGAGGGCCGACCGTGCCCGAGCCCGCCTCCGCCTCGAGGGCGTCGGGTTCATCTTTCAGCGGTTCTACCTCCTTCCTACCTTGACCGCACGAGAGAACGTCGAGCTTCCCATGCGCGCGCTGCACGTGCCCCGCGCTGAGCGGACACGCCGCGCGGCGCAGCTGCTCGAGGAGGTCGGGCTTCACGGGCGGGAGAGGGCATTCCCCCACCAGCTCTCGGGCGGTGAGGAGCAGCGCGTCGCCGTCGCCCGCGCCCTGGCCAACCGGCCCGGCCTCCTGCTGGCGGACGAGCCGACCGGCGAACTCGACTCGGGGAACGCCCAGGCGATCCTCTCGCTCCTGGAGCGGGTACGCCGGGACCGGAACGCCTCCCTCGTGATCGTGACCCACAATCCGGACGTGGCGCGTCGGGCTCAACGCCACATCACCATGCGGGACGGCGCGATCGTCGAGGACGTCCGAGAGGCGTAGAAGGTCGTTCATGGCGCGGATCGCGATCCTTCTCCGGGACCGGTGCCACCCGAAGGAATGCCAGTGGGAATGCCAGGCGTACTGCCCGCCGGTCCGGATGGGTCAGGAGTGCATCATCGAGGGGCCGGATTCACGTCCGATCATCTCGGAGAGCCTCTGCATCGGCTGCGGGATCTGCGTCCACAAGTGCCCGTTCGATGCGATCAAGATCCTGAACACCCCGGAGGCGAACGAGTCGGAGATCGTCCACCGGTTCGGCTACAACGGGTTCCGCCTGTACCGGTTGCCGATGCCCCCTGCTCGGGGGATCACCGGCCTCCTCGGGCCGAACGGGACGGGCAAGTCGACGGCGATCCGCCTCCTCGCCGGAACCGACGTGCCGAACCTAGGGGATTACGAGCATCCGGGGGACTGGTCAAAGGTCCTCGCCCACTACCGGGGGACGGCGCTCCACGCCCACTTCGAGCGAGTGGCGAAGGGCGAGCTCCGCAGCGTGGTCAAGCCCCAGTACGTGGACCGGCTGGCGGACGAGTCCGTGACCGCCCTCGATTTCGTTCGGCAAGCAGGGGGGCGAGCCGCCGAGATCCTCGAGGAGGTCGGGCTCGGGGGTCGCGGGGACCGGCGTCTCACCGAGCTCTCCGGCGGAGAGCTCCAGCTGGCCGCGATCGCCCGAACGCTCGCGACGGACGCCGACCTCTACCTGATCGACGAGCCGTCGAGCTACCTCGACATCGTCCACCGCCTCGAGGTCGCCCGGAGGCTGCGACGGCTCGGGGAAACGAAGAGCGTCCTCGTCGTCGAGCACGACCTCGCCCTGCTCGACTACCTCGCCGACCAGGCCCACCTCCTGTACGGGGAGGCGGCGGCGTTCGGGGTGATCAGCCACCCGATCCCGATGCGGTCGGCGATCAACACCTACCTCACTGGGTACCTGAAGGACGAGAACGTCCGCTTCCGGACCGAGGCGGTCCGCTTCGTTGCCCACCCGCCGAAGCCCACGGTCCGCCAGAACGTCCTCGTCGAGTTCCCGCCGCTCGAGAAGCAGTTCCCCAAGTTCCGCCTCACGGTCGGCGCCGGCTCGCTCGCGAAGGGCGAAACCGTCGGGGTCGTCGGCCCGAACGCCACCGGAAAGACGACGTTCGTGCGGATGCTCGCGGGGGCGGAGACCCCCACGAGCGGGACCCCTCCGACGGGAGTCACCGTCAGCTACAAGCCCCAGTACCTGAAGGCGTCCCAGGCGGCGAGCCTCCGCGAGCGTGCGACCGCGCTCACGGGAGACCCGTCGTTCGACGACAAGCTGTTCGAGCGCGAGCTCGTCCCCGGCCTCCACCTGGACGAGGTGCTCGACGTCGCGCTCCCCGACCTTTCCGGCGGGGAGCTCCAGCGGGCCGCGGTCGCGCTTGCGCTAGCGCGACCTGCCACGCTCTACCTGCTCGACGAGCCGTCGGCCTATCTCGACTCCGACGAGCGGATGGCGATGGCCCGGCTCCTCCGCCGGCAGGTCGAACGGCAGGCCGTGAGCGCCCTCGTCGTCGACCACGATGTCTACTTCCTCGACCTGGCGTGCGATGCGCTGATGACCTTCCGGTTCGACGCGCCCGACGGCTCGCAGGGCCGAGGGGATGGCCCGTTCCCGATGCGCGAGGGGATGAACCGTCTTCTCAAGACGGTGGACATCACATTCCGCCGGGACGCGGAGACGCTAAGACCCCGCATCAACCGCGAAGGTTCCGTGCTCGACCGCGAGCAGCGCGCGAAGGGGGAGTACTACTACGAAGCCGCAGCCTGATGCCGCGAGCCCACCCCCCCGACTCCCTCGAGTGGATTCGCGCGGCGTCTACCGCAAGCGGGGCAAGCTCTCCTACAGCGTGGTGGGCGTGTACGTCTTCCTGATCCTGCTGCTCTTCCTCGTGCTGCCGAACGCCGGGCTCCGCGTCGGCTGGGCGTTCGAGGCCATCCTCGTGGTCTTCATCTTCTTCCTCATTCGGTACCTCTCGACCTTCTACACGATCGACGACACCCACCTCCGGGCGTGGCGCATCTTCGGGAGCCGACGGATCCGACTCGAAGAGGTCCGCGAGATCGACTACTCCAGCATGCGCGACCTCGGCCCCACGGGGTTCATCGGTTCGTGGGGGTGGAGAGGCCGGATGTGGAGCCCGGTCATCGGTCATTTTGACGCCATCTATACAGACCCGGCGCGCGGGATCCTCGTGACCGCGGACGGTGTACCGCTCTACATCAGTCCGGTCGATACGCAGGAGTTCGCGCGCGAGCTATCGCGGCGGGTCCGCTCCTACACCGGTCGGCTCGCCGTCGACGTGGGCGACCCCCAAGGCTCTCCGCCGCCGGCGGGGAAGTGAACCCTCCGACGGTGCGGCGTCCGTCAGTAAAGCGGTGTCGAGGATTCTACGCGCTGAGTCCACGCGTCTGCCTCGACCTCCTGGACGGCCCCTCTGACGGGCTCGACCCCGGAGGCCGGGACCCCTCACACGGCCGGGTAATCGATCCGACCTTTCTGTGTCGCACGGGGTGAGCAGAGCACACACCGAGGGTTCTTGCCGACCTTGATTTCTCGGAACTCGAGGCGGAGTGCGTCGAAGAGCAGGAGGCGCCCGACCATCGGGTTCCCGCGCTCCACGAGGAGCTTCACCGTCTCCGTCGCCTGCAGTAGACCGATGAGGCCCGGTAGGACTCCGAGCACGCCCGCCTCGGCACACGAGAGGGCCTGGTCGGGGGTCGGCGGCTCCGTGAATAGACACCGGTAGCACGGCCCGCGTCTCGCATCGAAGACGCTCAGCTGCCCTTCGAAGCGGGACACCGACCCGTAGACGTACGGCTTCCCGAGGAGAACGGCTGCGTCGTTCACGAGGTAGCGGGTGGGGAAATTGTCCGTCCCGTCCACGACGATGTCGTAGGGTCTCAGGGTGTCGAGCACGTTCTCGGACGTTAGGCGCATCGGGTAGGACGCGACCCGCGTTCCCGGATTGAGCACTTCGATCCGCTCCTTCGCCGCGACGACCTTGGGGCGGCCGACGTCCGAGGTGGTGTAGAGCACCTGGCGTTGGAGGTTTGACAGGTCGACCGTGTCGAAATCCACGAGGCCGAGTTCGCCGACGCCCGCCGCCGCCAGATAGAGCGCGACCAGGGTCCCAAGACCCCCCATCCCGACGACCAGGACCTTCGCCTTCCGCAGCTTTTGCTGGCCGCCGATACCGACCTCGGGCAGCAAGAGGTGACGACTGTACCGACTCCACTCCTCGCGCAGAAAACGGCTCCTCGGCGGGGACGTCCGCCTTCGAGAGAGCGGGTCTTCGTCCCGGTTTCGCGGGCGAGGCCGGAGCCGTCTCTGGCCACGGCCCAGATGATCGATACCACATCGCCCTCCTGGAGCCACGTCGCCTCTCCGTCGAGGGAGCGGATGTCGCGGTCGTCGAGGCAGACGGTGATGAGCTTCCGCAGGCGACCGCCCGCCGTGAAGAGATGGGGCGGAGCGCTGGGTTCGCCGCTGGCAGCGCGCGGATCACATCGCCGACCGCAGACCCCTCGAGAACCAGCTCCGAGGCTCCGCCGACGAACGTGCGAAGGGGCGCTGGGATTCGAACTGTCGCCTTGGGCATCGTTCGTTCTTCGCGTCGATGTTCTTAGGTTCTTGCCTACCTACGGGATACGGCGTCGGGCATCGCTGGCGTCTTTCAACTGCCGTCCGACCGGAGCGGTGCCGCCCCCGGTGACGTGCGAAACTCTCCCTGTCCCGGGGAGCTCCGGGCTGGCCCTCCGGCGTCGGGGCGGGCTAGGTGAACGTCACCCCGTCGCGAGGCAGGTCACAACGAGGACCACGGAGTAGTCGCCGCTCGCTGCCGGCGTGTAGAGCGCTACGTCCAGAGTTAGCGGCGTGCCCGACTGGAAGGATGCGGGAAGCGCCGTGGTGGACCCCCAATCGATGGTGAATCCGCTGGGACCTACCAGCTCAAGAGACCGAACCTGGATCACAGGGTACTCGTGTTGAGGTTGTCTGGAGGCCGTCCTTTGCTCGTGGACCGAGATCCCGCTGCCCTAAGATACGGGACTGGGGGAGAGCCCTGTCCATTCCATGGGGCAGACGTTGGGAGGACCCCACGACGGATGTCTGGCTGTCAACGTGAGTTGGCTCGTGCTCGAGGCCGAGCTGGTGGACCGAATCGACCACCTCGTAGTATCCGATGGAACCCCCCAGCGACAAGGACCAGCACGACTATTACGACGATGATTCTGTTTTGAGCATCGATGGCCGAGTTTTGGTGTGGGTGGTCCGGGAGGAACCGCCACGCCCGGATATTCCTTCTTCGCAATATCAGAGTTGGCTCACGCGGACTCCTGGGAAGATGGGACCGCCCCTCTTGGCTCTTCAGAGGATCGGGTACACAATCGTCCCGGACACGTTGCCGGGTTCAGTCAAGAATAGTCTGCAGAGCGGGTTGTTGACGGTAAAACTAAACGATCCGCTGGTGCCGTTCTCCTCAAGGAAAGCCGAGGGTGACTGGAGGTATCCCTCCACTACCAAGGCGGTAGCAGACGTATTGCTAAAGACTGACCACCAGACCGAGACCGAACTCCCCTGCGGGGCGTTGATACGGGTCCCATACGGGGAATTCTTCGGGTCCCCGTGATGGGTGAGAGGGATGTAGAATGAACGCGGGACCGGAACCGTGAACAGAGCGACGGACGCGACGACAAACCCGACAACCACCACGATGACCAGGTTTCGAGCCAGATGGCTCGACCCTGGAGAAGGTAGGGAGTGAAACGACACGCCCGGTCATCCTTCTTCAGCGATATCAGGGTTGAGCTAACCATCTTCTTGGGGGAGCTCGCCGCCGTCTACCTCGCCTCGACCGGGAACTAGGTTGCACCCCGAGCTCAGAACGAGTGAGACACTGCTCGAGCGGGAGATTTCACCGGAGTTGAATGAGGTGGGTGCACCGCATTCCGCCCCGACCGATCGAATCAAGCAGGTCCACGCCCGCCTGCCCGAGGAGCGTTTCCGTGAGGTGCTTGTCGAACACGTCGCACAACAGGAACGGGTGGGACATCGCGCTGTGGCGGAAGACACAGTTCGTCCGCGTGATCCGGATCGTGCCGTCGGGCGCGCGGTCGGTCGTGCAGCGGAACCCGAGGCGATTGAGCGAGCGAACGACGTCCTCAGCCCTATGCTCCGGAGTGCCTGACCGCGGGACCTCTTTCGCGACATCGCGGGCCATGCGCTTCGCGGCGTCGGCGAAGAGCGCGCTCACGTACTCCTCGCCCTCGCGTGCGAGAAGCTCGTCGACTACGGTGTCCAGGATCAGGTCGTATTTCTTCGGGAACAGCTCCTGCCCCGCGCCCGTGAGGGCGAAGCGCTTGCGAGGTCGCCCCACGCCCTCCCGGCGGAACGTCGGAGTGACGAGCCCGCGCTCCTGCATACGGCCGAGGTGGCCGCGGGCCGCGCTCTCCTGGATGCCCAGCTTCTGAGCGAGGTCACGGGCCGTGCGCGGCGTGACCGCCAGCTCCTCGAGGATCCGCCCGCGCGTGCCCTCAAGCTCCTCTGCTCCCGCCAACGCTCCCTCTTGGTCTCGGACCGTCCCTCTGATTTACACACCGCGCCATGCTTAAATAACGGTATCGGCTCGTACGCGGTCGATGCCGAACGAGACGCTGCCCGGTCCGAGCACGCTGGTCGTCGAGGACCTCCACGCCGAAGTCGCGGGGAAGGAGATCCTGAAGGGCGTGAGCCTCACGATGAAGAGCGGCGAGATCACCGCCCTCATGGGGCCGAACGGCTCAGGCAAGAGCACGCTCGCCTACGCCTTGATGGGCCACCCCAAGTACAAGGTCACGAAGGGACGGGCGCTCCTGAACGGCCAGGACCTCCTGAAGCTCAGCGTCGACCAGCGCTCGCGGGCCGGCCTCTTCCTGGGCTTCCAGTACCCCCAGGAGGTCTCGGGCCTTTCGCTGTCGAAGTTCCTTTGGACTGCCTACATGCAGACCCACACGGCCCAGACCGCCAACACCGCCCAGTTTGACAAGGACCTCAAGACGCACCTGTCGTACCTCGAGATGGACGAGTCGCTGCTCAAGCGCTCGCTGAACGAGGGGTTCTCGGGCGGCGAGAAGAAGCGGGTCGAGGTCCTGCAGATGGCCACGATGCGCCCGATCTTCGCGATCCTGGACGAGCCGGACTCCGGCCTCGATATCGACGCCGTCCGCGCTGTCGGGGAGACGGTGGCGAAGCTCCACCGGCCCGACGCGGGGATCCTCGTCATCACGCATTATCAGCGTATTTTGAAGTACCTGAAGCCCGACCGGGTCCACGTGATGGTGGACGGCGCGATAGCGCTCTCGGGAGGCCGTGACCTGGCCGAACAGCTCGAGGCCAAAGGGTACGACTGGGTCCGCCTCGGGATCGCGAACACGCCGACCTAAAGGCGTTCGGCGCTTCCCCCGGGCGACCGATGGACGTCTCACGAATCCGAGAGGATTTTCCGATCCTCTCGCGCCCTACCCACGGGCGGCCGCTCGTCTACCTCGACTCCGCGGCGACCTCCCAGAAGCCGCGGAGCGTGATTGCCGCGGAGGAGCGGTACTACGAGGAGACGAACGCCAACGTCCACCGCGGGGTGTACGCGCTCAGCGTCGAGGCCACGGACGCCTACGAAGCGTCCCGAGAACGCGTCGCGCGGTTCCTCCACGCGCCGGACCCGGCCGGGGTCGTCTTCGTTCGCGGGACGACGGAGGCGATCAACCTCCTGGCAACAGGCCTCAGCCACCAGCTGCTCTCTCGAGGGGACCTGGTCGTTTCGACCGTCATGGAACACCACTCCAACATCGTGCCCTGGCACATGTTGCGGGGGTACTCGGGGGTCGAGCTCGAGTTCGTAGGAGTGGACGACGACGGACGGCTCCGCCTCGATGAGCTGGACCGACTCCTCGAGCGCAAGCCGAAGGTCGTGACTTTCACCCACGTGTCGAACGTCTTGGGGACGGTGAACCCGGTGCGCGAGATGGCGGACCGCGCCCACGCGGCCGGGGCCTTGGTCGTGCTGGACGCCGCGCAGTCGGCGCCTCATCTCCCCATCGACGTCGGAGCGCTCGGGGTCGACTTCCTCGCCTTCTCCGGGCACAAGGCGCTCGCGCCGATGGGGATCGGCGTCCTTTGGGGCCGGACCGAGCTCCTCGAGGCGATGCCCCCCTACATGGGCGGGGGAGAGATGATCCGGGACGTCCACCTGGACCGGGTCAGCTACCGCGAGACCCCGACCAAGTTCGAGGCCGGAACCCCGAACGTCGGGGGAGCGATCGCCCTCTCGGCAGCTCTCGATTACCTGGAGAACGTCGGCTGGGAGGAGCTGCACGACCACGAGCAACGACTCCAGCGGAAAGCGTTCGAGCTCGCTTCCGAACGGTTCGGCGAGAAGATGAGGATCTTCGGACCGAAGGACCCGGCCGACCGCGAAGCTGTGGTGTCGTTCTCGTTGGAGGGGGCTCACCCGCACGACATCGCGAGCATGCTCGACATGCGGGGGGTCTGTGTGCGGGCCGGTCACCACTGCGCCCAACCTCTCATGGAACGGTTCGAAGTGAGCGCGCTCACGCGAGCGAGCCCCTACCTTTACAACTCCGAGGACGAGCTCTCCCAGATGTTCGATGGCCTCGAAGAGGTCTCGGCCGTGCTTTCGGGTTCCCGGCGCCCGGGCGACTAGTCGTGACGCTCCGACCCGCTGGGCCGTCCCTTCCGAGGACGGTTGTAGCGGTCAGCCTGACATGCGGCCCTTCGCGGTGCGAATCCAACGCCGGAATTGGAATGTCGTCCTGTCGGCGACCTCTCATTTAAATACACCGGGGTGATGGAATTACCCGGGCTGCTCATGGCGCAAACTTCGTCCGAGATCACTCCGCTTGATTACACGCGCTACGACTTCAAGAACCCCGAAACGTACCGCCTCCGGATCCCCAAGGGCCTCAGCCGCGAGGTGGTCCGCGCAATCTCCCGGTTCAAGAGCGAGCCGGACTGGATGCTCGAGTACCGCCTCCGAGCGTACGAGCATTTCGTGGAGCGTCCGATGCCCGACTGGGGTCCGAGCCTGACGGACCTCGACTTCGATTCCTACACCTACTACGCGAACCCGATGCTGGAGGGAGAGACGAAGCGGAGCTGGGACGACCTCCCGGCCGACATCAAGAACACGTTCGAGAAGCTGGGAATCCCCAAGGCCGAGCGCGAGTTCTTCGGAGGCGTGGGCGCGCAGTACGACAGCGGGACGGTCTACCACAAGATCCGCGAGGACCTCGCGGCGAAGGGCGTGATCTTCTGCGACACGGACACCGCGCTGAAGGAGCACCCGGATATCCTGAGGAAGTACTTCGGCAAGGTCGTTCCGTACAACGACAACAAATTCGCTGCCCTCAACAGCGCCGTGTGGTCGGGCGGGAGTTTCGTCTACGTTCCGCCCGGGGTCGACGCCGGCATCCCGCTCCAGGCGTACTTCCGCATCAACGCGAGAAACGTCGGACAGTTCGAGCGTACGCTCATCATCGCCGACAAGGGCGCGAAGATTCACTATATAGAGGGTTGTGGTCCCGAGGGGGAGGAGATCCTGGCCGGGGATCGCCTCACTCCCATTGAACAAATTGCGACCGGACAGAGCGTGCTCAACAGCGATGGAGTCGAGACGACGGTCGAGAAGACCATGGTCCGCCCGTTCGATGGGGAGCTCGTTCAGATTACCCCGGTTTCCGTCGGGAACGCCTTCCGATTGACCCCAGAGCACCCCGTCCTCTGCGTCCCGCGACGCAAGGTCATCACGAGCCGCCGTCACAACGGGAGACTGTCCGACGTGGACGAACGCCGACTCCTATCGACCGTTCCGGAGTTCGTTCCGGCGGGGAAACTCGAGGCCGGCGATTTCATCCGGTACCCCATCAACCGCACCGAGCGCGACGACGCTAGCCTCGCGGAGGCGGAGCTCTCCCTGCTCGGCTACTACCTGGCCGAGGGGTGCGCCCAGACGATCAATGGCTGCGAGGCCGTGACGTTTACGTTCCATATCGACGAGGTCGATTACGTGAAGGAGGTCTCCCGGTCCATTCGGGAGCTCACGGGCAAGACCGCCTGGACGGTCCCCCAGCCCGAGAAGCATGCCGTCACGGTCGGCGTGTACTCGAAGGCACTCTACGACCTCTGCGTTCGCCACGCGGGAAAGTATGCCGACCAGAAGCGACTCAGCAAGTCGATCATGGACCTGCCGCCGGCGAAGCAGTCGGTCCTCTTGCGAGCGTACTACAACGGGGACGGGAATGTATACCAGCGATACGGCACCGTCCATCGAGTGATGACTGTCTCGCGTCAGCTCGCATTCCAGGTCCAAGAGTTGCAAGCGCGTCAGGGCGTTTATGCGACGATCAACGTCCGAGAACCGTTTGAAGAGACGATGAAGGACGGGCGCCGGATCTCCCACCGCACGATGTACGTCGTATACCACCAGGTCGGGAAGCGCGCTGAGGCGGTTCGCCGCTCCGGGGACGCCTTCTTGGTCCCGATCCGGAAGGTCTCTCGGAGCCCGTACCACGGGAACGTCTACAACTTCCACGTCGCGGGCGAGAACAATACCTACCTCGTCAAGGGATTCGCGGTCCACAACTGCACCGCTCCGATCTACTCGACCGATTCGCTGCACGCCGCGGTCGTCGAAGTCGTGGCCGAGCCGTTCTCGAAGCTGCGGTACACGACTGTCCAGAACTGGTCGAAGAACGTCTACAACCTCGTCACGAAGCGCGCGGTCGGTTACGAAGGCTCGCTCGTCGAGTGGGTCGACGGCAATATGGGCTCCAAGGTCACGATGAAGTACCCCTCGGTCTACCTGCGCGGCCGCGGTGCGCGCGCCGACATCCTGTCGGTCGCGTTCGCGAGCGAGGGTCAGATCATCGACTCGGGAGCGAAGGCGGTCCACTCGGCGCCGGATACCTCGAGCAAGATCGTCGCGAAGTCGATCGCGATCCGCGGCGGCCAGACGAGCTACCGGGGCCTCCTCCACGTCGCGCCGGGCGCGACCGGCGTCAAGGCGGCCGTCCGTTGCGACGCGCTCCTTCCCGACGAGCGAGGCCGCTCTGATACCTACCCCTACAACGAGATCCACGAAGAGGACGCGACGATCACGCACGAGGCCGTGGTCGGAAAGATCGGGGAGGAGCAGATCTTCTACCTGATGAGCCGGGGCCTGAACGAGTCGGACGCGATCCACCTCATCCTGATGGGATTCCTGGCCGAGTTCTCGAAGGAGCTCCCCGTCGACTACGCGCTCGAGCTGAACCGGCTCATCCAGATGGAGATGGCTGGGGCCGTCGGATAGGTGGGCCGACCCGCTCGAGCGCCCGGGGCCTCCGTCACGCGGAAATCGTCAAGACGAGTTGACTAACAAAGATTATAAACGAAGCCGCGCCCGCCGCCCCCAGGTACCGAGATGGTGGACACAGCCGGAAATCAACCGTACATGAGCTGGTGGGCTCGTCACGCAGCCGGGGTGGCGACGAGCTTCCGAGTGATGCTGGGAATCGCGCTCGCGATCGATGGCTACCTGAAGTTCAGCTCCGGGTACAACAACGGGCAATTCCTGGCCGATGTGCAGAGCTCCCAATCGAACGACCCGAGCTGGCTCTCCGGGTGGTTCTCCTTCTGGGCCACGCAAGCCACCAACAACTCGAACGCGATCACCTCCACGGTGGGCACGCTCGAGCTCCTGCTCGGTCTCGCCCTGATCTTCGGTATCCTGCGCAAGCTGGCGTACACGGGAGGAATCATCCTCACGCTCCTGATCTGGTCGATCCCGGAGGGGTTCGGCGGGCCCTACACGGTCTCTGGGTCGGCGGCCACCGACGTCGGCACGGGGATCATCTACGCCATCGCTTTCGTGGGGCTGATCGCCCTCGACTCCGCGTTCCGCTCGAGCCGCTACAGCCTCGACTACTACATCGAGCGGCGCTTCCCGAGCTGGGCTCGCATCGCCGAATTCGGCACGCCGCTGTGGGGGCCGATGCGGCCCGCCGCGGCGGCTACCCCGAAGGTACCGGCTGGGTGACCTGCCGGCTAGCCCGGGACCAACCCTTTCCTATCTATTCCTTCTGAAGTGTTCCTCGAACTAGGTCCGGCAGACTACGCGACGAGTCAGCGGTGAACCCGCTCTATCCCTTAGGGCGCGCGCGGGGGACGCGAGGGACGTCCGTGTGCGACTTCACGAGGTCGATGACCGAGACCATCGTCGCATAGGCGAGGTTGACCTCGGCCGCGAGCGCCTCTCGAGTACGCGGTCCCGGCACGTCCAGAACGGCGAGCGTAGAACGGAGGAGCTCCGCGGCGGTCACCAGGCTCGCGGGGTCACGCACCGCGCCCGTCGGGTGGTTCACGAGCTCGCTCGTCTCTTCTAGGTCTTCGCGCAGCGACCGGAGCAGCTCCTCTAGAACCGGAACGGAAAAGGAGGAAGGGTCGCCTACGAGGGGCATGGGTTTTCGTTTCCTCGAGGTCCTGGTCCAGCGATGCGGTCCGCCCCGTGGCGTTCCCTCATTTCCGCGCGCTCTTCGGGTGCGCCCGATGGACCCGCGGCTGGTCCGCGTAGGTCTTGACCAAGTCGATGACCGCGAGCAGTGTCGCGTTGGATAGGTCGACCTCCCGGACGAGCTCTTCCCGGCTCCGGGGACCAGGGCGGTCGAGGAGGGCGAGCATCGCCCGGAGGAGGTCCGACGCCGTCTCGAGCGCCGAGGGGTCGTGAAGGGCGGTGGCGAGGTGCCCCACGAGCGTCCGCGTCGCGACGAGCTTCCCGTGGAGGGTCTTGTCGAGCGCTTGCAGGGCGCCTTCGTCGAGCGAGGACGGGTCGGGGTTCAGAGGCATCGACCACCGCGATGCGGGCAGGTCGGTGGGGTTTGAAAGCCGTTCGCCTAACGGAGCTTGGAGTCGAACCGCCAGTCGGGAGCGGCGTCCGTTCCGGTGACGTCGAGCCGCGGAAGGGCCGGGTACTGTCCATCCTTCCACAGAATTTCGCTTCCGTCCCACCGGGCTTGGAGCGACGGGTACAGGAGCTCCCGAAGACCCGCGACCGGCGCCCGGTCGTAGACGTTGGCGAGGAACCCCTCCCCGATCATCCGGACCGCGTCCGAGGTCGAGATCCCCCTCGACTCCAGGTAGAAGACCTTCTCCGGGTCGACCGGGGCCACCGAGGTCGAGTGGGTCGCCTTCACGTCGCGGCACAGGATCTCGAGGATCGGGATCGTGTCCGAACGTGCGCCGCGGGAGAGGAGCATCGCGTGCTCCGAGATCAGCGCGACCGTCTTGCGCGCGTCGGGCTCAATACGCACGAGGCCACGGCTCATGCCCCGGGCCCGGTCTGTGAAGACGCCGCGCGTGATCGACGTCCCGTGGGTGTCGGTAGCGATGTGCGTGAGGTCGAACGAGCTGTCGTAGGATTGGTCCTGGGCGCCGTAGAACGTCTGGAAGTCCTCCACGACCGAGCCGCGCCCGGTCGAGCCGGGTGTGGTTGCGGATCTTCGCGCGGTACCCGCCGAGCCCGTTCCACATCCAAGCGAGGCGTGAATCGGTCCCGGTGGTGGCGGAGCGTCGGTAGACCGAGACGGTCTGGAGGTCCGGAGCATGCACCGTGAGGAAGACTGTCTTCGCGTAATCGGCGAGGTCGAGGTCCGTGCTGGAGGCATACAACCGCTGTCCTCCGGCGGGGATTCCGTCGAATAGACCTCCTCCGTCGCGAGCAGCTGGGCTCCCTCTCCGACGCGGACCGAACGTCGCACGGAAAGGGCCTCCTTCTGCGTGGAAAGAAGGCAGAGTTCTTGGACCCGCACGGGATGGGGGAAGTGATCCGGGACCTCGAGACGGTACCCCCGATTGAGCAGAGCCGTCGCGAGGGCGGAAAGGCGGTCCGCCGGCTCCTCGGTCCCGCGAAGGAACGCCTCTACCTCGGGCGTTCCGGACCCCCAGACCTCCGAGAGCGCGATGGCACGTACTCCGTCCTTCCGAAGCTCCTCCGGAAGCTCGACGCGCGTCCCCGAGACGTCGTGTACGATTCGGACGCTTCCCTCGATCGGGGGTGGAAGGCGCACCGGGCTCCCGGTGGCGCTCGGTTCGATGCCGGCCAGGTCCACGTTGGTGAAGTAGCCGTAGCCACGGTAGAGCGGGTTCGGTTCGATCTCGAGGTGGCGGAACCGGTCGTACGCTCCGGCCCGCTGACGGACGAACTCCTCCGGGTCGCGAAGCTCGCTCGAGAGACGGCCCACCTTCTCAGAGCTGAGCCACTCCTCGAACCGGGGCACCGCCGAGGCCATCGGATTTACACACTCAAGTGTGCTTATAAGGTGAGCGGAGACGCCGTGGTTCCTCAGTCGGTGAACTCCCGTTCGACCGTCTTTCGGAGCCGGACCGGGATGCCGCGCTCGCGCAGCATCGGGAAGAACGGCTTCGGGTCGAGGGCTTCAGGCGCGAGCATGCCGGACGTGTGGATCGTCCCTCCCACCATCTGAAGGACCGCGACCGCCGCGGGGGTCCCGGTGAGGTACGCTACGGCCGTCACTCCGTAGAGTTCGCTCGTCTTGCGGTGATTGAGAACGGTCGAGAACGTCTCGACCACCGGGTGGCCGTCCTCTTCTCCCTTGGTCTCCACGATCAACATGCTGTCCCCGTCGATCTTGCCGGCGAGGTCCGCCGGTTTCGGCAGCGCCTTCAGTATCGTCCAGAGTGGGCCGGGGGCTTCGGGGGTCCCGCGATCGAGCAGCCTCAGGTCCCGGAGGGTGAGAAGCGTGCGAACGGCCGTATCGTCCATCGCCAGCTTGAAGTCGACGTACTTCACGCCCTTCCCGATGTTCTGGGGGAGGCTGTCGACCTCCTCGTGGTCGACCGAATAGACCTTCTGCGGGCCGACCGGCGGGGGGAAATCGTAGACCTCTCCGTCCGCGAACGGTGGGATATCCCGGTAACGCCCGTCTTCCCAGACCCTCGAGCCGTGGAGCGTCTCCTCAAGGAACGTCTCCGGACTGAAGACCGGCAGGAACGGGTACGCTGGGTTCGCCCCGGTGTCGCCGTCCCGCACGCGGATTGACTCGACATGGTCGAGCCCGTCCGCCGATTGCCGGGCCATCACGTTCGAGAGTCCGGGGTCCTCGCCCATTCCGAGCACCGCGGTCAGTCCGTGGGCTTGCCACTCTGCGTCGTTCACGTAGGGGTTGGTCGAGTCGGTGGCGAGGTCCATGTAGTGCGCTCCGGTCGCGAGACAGGCGGCCTGGATTCCCGCGTTGAACCGGGGAAGCGAGGCTTGGACGACCACCTCGACGCCCTCGAACTCCCTCTCCAAAATGGAAGCGTCGGAAGCGTCCAACGCGCGCGCCGTGACCTTGCCCGACCCGGAGAACCGGGCCGCGACCGTGCGCGCAACTCGTTCGTCCACGTCCGCGAGGGTCAAGCGGTGTACCCGGGGATCAGGCGCAAGGTGGCTCGCAATTACCGTTCCAACCGCTCCACAGCCGATCAGCAATACATGCGCGTTCTTCGAGGGAATACTTCCCACCCGCGCGTCGACTTCCCGGGGTCTATTAGGTTCTATTCCTGTCGGGCGCTGTGAGGCCGACCTCCCCGGGGGAACGAAGGGCCGCTCCCACGCGCCTGAATACGGAATCCGAGGGCAGGTCCCCACAAACGAACGCGTCGGACAGTTGTCGGACGCCATAAACCGCGTGCAGGTATTCATATCGGGGAACCGCGTCGTGGCCTGAGTCTGGGGCGGGAACCGCGGAGCCGAGGCGTCGGTTCATCATCGTGGTCGCCGTGGTCGTGGTGCTCGTGGCGGCCGGCGTCGGGGGTACTTCGCGATTCAGCACTCATCGGTTGCCGCCACGTGCGGGTCGAACCAGAGGACCACTATCTGCATCGACCAGGCCGAGCTGCCCGACTCGCTCGACCCCCACGTCGCCTTCTCCTCCCCCGGATGGGGCGCCGTCCAGCAGGTCTACCAGGGCCTCGTGCAGTACAATGGTACCAGCTCCACCAACTTCAGTGGCATCCTCGCCAAGAACTGGACCGTCTCCTACGACCCTTTTACCGGATTCGAGAGCTACACGTTCTCCCTCCGCTCCGGCGTTCACTTCTCGAATGGGGACCCCTACAACGCCTACGTCCAGTGGTACAGCCTCTACCGGAGCCTCCTCCTGCTCCAGGGACCCCAGTTCATCCTCGAGCAGAACTTCTTCACGAGCAACTTCAGCGAGACGAACCCCCTGAACTACACCTCGAGTCTCTCCGAGGTCCGAGCGGCCAACACGACCCTCGCGGACGACCTGAACTCCTGGAACTTCTTCTCGCCGAACGCGTCCGAGATCGCGATGATGAGTGAGCCGTACCAGTCGTTCCAGGTGCTCAGTCCCTCTCTAATCCAGCTCAACATGGGCTACGGTTATCTGGACAGCAACTACACCTACTTCCTCGCCGCCCTTTCCTGCCCGAACTCGGCCGCGGTGGACCCCTCCTGGGTCGACGCGAACGGCGGATTCAAGGTGGGGGACGTCTCCGGCGACTACCTCACCACCCACACGCTCGGCACCGGACCGTATCTCCTCAAGGCCTACAACCCCGTGGAGGGAGGCGGCTACACCCTCGTCCCCGACCCGAACTACTGGGGGACCGCCGCCGCCGCGGCCGAGCCCTGGAACAACAACCTCCAGCCCGCCAACACGACGGTGGACGTCACCTTTCAGCCAACGCTCGATGTGACGATCAGCCAGCTCATCGACGGGACGATCCAGGGCGCTGAGTTCGATTACATCGGTCCGTCCGCCGTCAACAGCCTGAAGGGTCATTCGAACCTCATCGTCGAGCCCATGCCCACGGCCGTTAGCGTGGCCTCGGGGGCGTGGTGGGTGTACCTCAACCAGACCGTGTTCCCGTTCAACAACCTCTCCGTCCGTGAGGCGATCACGCACGCCATCAACTACGATGAGATCATCACGCAGGCGTTCGGGGGCTACGGCCAACAGTGGGTCGGGCCGGTTCCGCCGGGATACCCGTACAACAACAACGTCACGGCGCACGAGCCGTACTACTCGTACAATCTGACCCTCGCCCAGCAGGAGATCGCGAACTCCCCGTGCGCGAACGGCGCCTGTTCCGGCAGCCCCATCAAGTACGAATACCTCGACGTTGGAGCCAGCTGGGCCGAAACCGCCGAGTTCATCGCGAGCGACCTCGCCCAGATCGGACTCACTCTCAACCCGCTTCCCCTCTCGCTTCCGGACCTCTACGTGGAGCAGAGCCTGACGGGCGGCCGGTGCGCGTCGGACACCACCGCGAACGGGGGCCCGTATTTCATGGGCCAGGAGTTCTACAGCTCCGACTACGCCTCGCCCGACGACTGGACCCAGAACGATGCACTGAGCACGGGCAGCGCGAACATGTGCATGTCGGGCTACAACAACGCGACCGTGAACAGCCTGATTTACGCCGCGGCGGCCGAATCGAACCCCACCAACCTCACCGCGGACTACACGAACATCACGACCGCGATGTACGAGAACTACACTGACATCTGGATGGTCCTGCCCACCTCCGTCTCCGTGTTCGCGTCGGACCTGCACGGGATCGTCATCAACGCGATGGGGGACGCGGAACCTTCCTGCCTCCTGTTCAACACTCAGTGGCTCAGCTGACCGGGGCAGCGGCGGCCGCGAACGCCCGGAATGGGACCGGGGCGGCGGAAGGCGTTTAGTACGTCCACGACGGTGAGCTCCCCGCCGGAGTCCCCGAATGTACGACATGTACCAGGAGGTCATCCTCCAGCACTACCGCACGCCGAAGAACTTCGGCCCCCTTCCGGACGCGAACCGCGAAGGCGAGGAGTCGAATCCTCTCTGCGGGGACCACATCACGGTCCGGCTGAAGGTCGACCCGGCGTCCCAGAAGATCTCCGAGATCCGCTTCGAGGGGGATGGGTGCGCGATCAGCGTCGCGAGCGCCTCGATGCTGACCGAGAAGGTGGCCGGGCTAACCGTCGAACAGGCGAGCAAACTGACCCGGGACGACGTCCTTCAACTGCTGGGGATCCCCCTGTCGCCGGCCCGCATCAAGTGTGCCCTCACGGGGTACGCGGCCCTGGGCCGGGCCCTCCATCCCGAGAGCTTCCCGTCCAGCACGTGAGGAGTCGGTTTCCGGTCGCGGCGGCGACGAGACTCGCTACGACGCGACCCGTGCGGATCGACCGGAAGTCCGGGGGGGACGGGTCGTGATCGTCGTCAACCCAGAGACCTGCGTGCTCTGCGGTCTGTGCACCGCGGTCTGCCCGCCGGACGCCATGGAGCTCACCCCGACCCGGCTGGTGGTCCATTCCAACTGCACCGACTGCGGGTGGTGCGTTCCCTACTGTCCCGTCGGGGCGATCTCCGGCGGACGGCCGGTCCGTCGTCGTGGGAGAGGCTCGGACCGGTCGTGAGCTAGCAGCTCGGCTCCTACGACCGGGACGCGCGAGGGTGGATCGGGCACGGACGCTTCAAACGGCAGAACCGACACTTTTCCGGAGGGACCGGCATGATCGGCTTCCGTAAGCGTCCGTACTTGCGGCGGGGCATGATGCTCAGTTCGATGGCAAGCCAGGGTCGCTTCATCAAGCTGACGAGACGGCAGGGCCGAGCGGGTCGGGCGGTCCACATCCTGGCGTATCCCCCCGACGCGCTCCCATGGCTGCGGTCGCGGGCACACCCGCCCTGAAGGGACCTCCGGGTTCCGCGGCCGCGCGGTCAAGACCCGCAGGCTACCCTCCGACCTCGTCCGGGACGTTACGGGCGGGCTCGCGCGTTCATCCCTGTCCTCGGTACCTACATCGGCCCATCCGCCGCTCTGCCCTACGGAGGGTCCGCCGGCACTGCCGAGGGTTCGCCCTCGCCACCGGGGCTCGCATCCTCGAGGAAGGAGCGCCCGTCCACTTTCTGGACCCGGACCACCCGGTCGGCGATCGCCGCGAGCTGCGTTTCGTGCGACACGAGGATGACTTGGGGAAGGGCCAGTTCGTCCAGGAGCTCTCCCATCCGGATCACCTGTTCAGGAGAGAAACCGTCCGTCGGCTCGTCGAGGAGGATCGTGTCGAGGTGCAGCCTTCCCATCGCCCGGACGACCTGGGCGAGCGCGAGCCGGAACGCGAGCGCCAGGCCCGTCCTTTCGCCGCCGCTCAGCGCCTCGGCGGGGGTCCACTCGCCCTCGATCATCACGGACGGCGTGAACGCTGGGTCGGTCCGGGCGACGAGGCCAGGGTCGTCCACCAGGGTCGCGAAGTAGCGCGCGAAGTTCCGCTCGAACAGCGACTGCGCGTGGGCCAGCAGCTTCTGTTCCATCGTGAGGACCACCGTGCGGAACGGTCCGCCCACCCACGCGGCCTTCTCCTCGACCTCGGCGGCCTCGGCGAGGAGCTCGGCCCGTTCTCGTCGGCCCGCCTCGGCGGCCCGGACCCGTCGGGCCGCTTCGTCCATCTGGGCATCCAACCGGACCAACGTGGACCTCTCCTCGGTGAACTGGTCCTCGGCGAGCTTCAGTTCCTGTTCCGCCTGGGCGACCGCCGTCCGAAGCCCGGCGGCCTTCTCGCCTTCCGCACGCAGGGCGGCGACGCGCACCGCCCGTGCTTCCATCCGTTCTTTGAGGAGCGTGGTGTCGCGCTCCAGCCGGCCGCTCTCGGCCTTCAGTACCTGCAAGGCCCGGTCGATCCCCCGCCGCCGTTCCGCGGCAAGGACGGACCGCTCGACGTCCCGGGAGGCCGCGGCTTTCGCCTCCTCGGCCCGTGCGACATCGGCCCGGAGCGCCGATTCCTGCGTCTCCGCGGGTGACAGTTCTTCCACCCGCAGCTGGGCCGCGATGGTGGCCCGCCCGGCCGTCTCCTCTTCCCGCAGGGCTCCCTCGAGGGCCCGCGCGGCCCGGCCGAGGGCGGTCTGGGAAGCCACCCGGCGTTTTTCGACCTCCTTCCACCGTTCGAGGGCTCTCTCGTACCGCTCCCGAGACTGCCTCTCCTCCTCGATCGAGGCGCGGTGCTTCTCCGCAGTGGAGAGTTTCGCCCGCGCTGCCTCGACCGCGCCCGCGGCTTCGGTACGGTGGGTTGCGAACTCCGCCGGGTGAACGGTCTGGTGGCATCGCGGGCAGACCCCCGCATGCAGGAGCTCCTCGACCTCCGCGAGCGAGCTCTCGGCCTGGGTCACCGCTTGGAGGGCAGCGGCCTCGCGATGACGCGCGACTGCGAGCCGCTCGTCCAGCTTCGCGAGGGTGTCGGGCGTCGGAGCCGGAGGCTCCTTCGTCGGGCCTTCGGAGAGCACCTCCTCGTGTACGCGCTTCGCCTCGGCTTCCTCGGCCCGGCGCTGCTCGACCGCGGCGCGCGCGTCCGTTCGCCTCCGCTCGGCGGACGTGAGGAGGGCGCGCGCCTCCGAGAGGGAGCGGAGAAGGGCCTCACGGCCCTCGATCTCCGCACGAAGGCGGGAGAGCTCCTGGTCGGCGGCGGCGAACGCCCCCCGACGCGCGTCGAGTGCGTCCGCATCCGCGCTCGCGGCGACGGACTCTGCGTGACGCCGGGAAGCCTCCGCATTCCGCTCCTCGAGGACGCGGAGTTGCTCCGCGAGCGACCGTCGGTCGCCGTCCTGTTCCCGTTCGAGGCTCACGCGCTCCCGTTCGTCCGCCTCGAGCTTCCGGGCCCCCGCCTCGAGGTCGGCGCGAGCGGCCCGAAAAGTGGCGACCGAGACCTCGCGCTCCTTCAGCGCGCGCTCGAGGGTCATCCGGTCGATCCGGAGGCGGTCGGCCTGCCGATTCCCCTCCGCGAACTCCTCGTCAAAGTACCGTAACCGGTCCGCCTCGGCCCGCCGGGATACCGCACTGCGCCGAAGGTCCGCGGCGAGCTCCTGGGCATTCTCCGCTGCGGTGCGGTACCGCTCGACTCCGAGGGCCTTGCGCACGGTCTCGAGACGGTCCTGGGCTCGGGCGCCCAGGATGTCGCGCATCCGCTCCTGCGGAACGTAGACCGCCCAGCGCCAGAGGTCCGAGTGGGCCTGGGGGCTGGGGTTGTCGGGGAACCCGAGGAGGTCGATCACCTGCTGTCGAAGCTCGGTCGCGGAGTACGATGTGTCGGCCCCGTTGACCGTGAAGCGGATCCGTTCGGGCTCGAACGTCTCCTGGCCCTTTCGGCGTACGCGACGGAACCGCCGGAAGATCTGGTACCTGTCGCTCCGGTCCCTCGAACGCGACGGCGACCTCGGCGTGGGTCGCGCCGTGGCGGACGAGGTAGGCAGCGTTGACCTCTGCCACCCCGAAGAGCGCCATCTCGATGGCGTAGAGGAGGCTCGTCTTTCCGGAACCCACGTCCCCCGCGATGAGCGTCGTCCCACTCGCGAAGTGGACCTCGGCCTCCTCGTAGCTGCGGATGTTCTTGACGGTCAGGCGGCGTAGCTGCACGGTGGTCTCCTAATCCGCCGCCCGCTCGAGGCGGATCCCCATCAAGCGTCGTGCGCTCCCGAGCCTCGCGTTGGCGTAATCCTGGCGCGACTCCCCCTCGGTCTTCGGTTGGCCGAGCTCTCGCAGGAGCTCTCGGACCCGACGCTCTCCCTCCGTGCCCTCGAGCCACGGTCGTCCCAAGGCGGTCTCCGATAGGAGCCGGCGGACCTCCTCGGCCTCGACCTCCGATTCCGAGGACGGGCCGGACTCTCCCTCGGACGCCGGGGCCAGGTCCCGGACATCCCAATGGACGGTGCCCGCCTCCGGGCTCCTCCGACGCGCGAGCTGGGTGAGCGCGAGGCTCGCGAGCGTCCCGTCCGCGAGCGTACCGTGGACGCGCGGGAACAGGAGCGCGCCGTGCTTGCCTTCCACCGAAAGGCGACGTTCGAGTTCCGAGCGCGCCTCCTCGGCGGTCTTCCCGGACACATCGACGTCGACCAGGTGGACGGCGCCGCGAGGCGCGGTGTCGACGAACTCCGCCCGGGGCCTTCCCTTCTCCACCGTCACGATGACGACGCCCTGGTGGGTCCGCCCCTCCTGGCCGTTCTCGAGGTCCGTCCGGCTCGTTCCGAAGACGGCCCCCGGATTGACCAGGAGCCCGCCGCCCGGTCCTTCACCCGTGTACGTGTAGTGGATGTGGCCTCCCGCGTAGTAGTCGCATCCGGCCGGGAGGTCGTCCCTTCGGATCCCGTGGATGTGCTCTCGGAGGCTCTCGGGGAGATACTCCTCGACCGCGGCGTGGAACTGGAAGATCTTGAACCCCGGCGCGGCACGGAACGCCTCGGAGTCGACCGCCCGAAAGTACTCCCGGTCGAGACCGTGCGAGCGACCGGAGATCCCCGCGATCCGGGCCCCGGTCGGCTCGTCCACGAGGAACGGAAGGCTCCATCGGGTCCCCTCCGAACGCACCGCTTCGGGGGCGACCTTGAGGAAGACCCCGGTCTCGGCGAGGACGTCGAGCCAGCTGGTCCGCTGCGCGACGTAATCGTGGGAGCCGTAGATGACGTAGATCCGACGTCCCTGGTCGACGAAGCGACGGAGCGCCGCGGTGACCGGAGCGACCTCGCCGGGGTCCGGGACCGGGGTGTGGAAGAGGTCGCCCGAGACCAGGAGGAACTCCGCGTTCCGCTCTTCCGCGACCCGGAGCGCGGAGAGAAGGCTCTCGCGGAGCGCGAGCCGGACCGCGGGGTCCCGGGGCCAGGCTCCCACGTGCGCGTCCGCGAGATGCGCGAAGACGAACCGGTCGGGTCCCATGCACTACCCCTTTCGGGACGAGGTACCCGGGTTGGGCTCGGAGGCCGGGGTCGACCCGGCGGGGGTCGTGACATCCTGGATCCGCTTGGTCATGGCCGCGAGCAATCCCGCTCCGGCGCCCATCGCCAGGAGCCCGACCAGGAGCAGGTCGTCGCCGCTGCTCCCTCCCGGCGGCGGAGGGACGCGCGGGGGGGCCGCCGGACGCTCGACCGACGTCGTCGGGCGGGGGGCCCGCATCAACGCGAGCCGCGCCGCCTCGCTCGTCTGGAGCATCCCCTGCATGATCGCGAACAGCTCGGTCGCCTCCTCCATCGTGAGCTGGCGGTTGTGAAGGCGGCCCACGAGGTACGCATGCCGAGCGCTACGGTTGCTTTCGCGTCCCCGGGAGGCCGGGGCGCCGGGCTCCGTGCCGGGGTCGGGGGCGTACACGGCCATCCCCAAACCACGTCCGCTCTTGAAGAGTCGGTCGCCTCCCCAGGGTGAGCCGAGCCGTTATAGAGGGCCGTCCGTTCCACGAACGATGACCGCCGCCGACACGCCCGCGCCGACCGAGAAAGACCGGCACCTTCATGTCCGCATGGCGGACGAACGAACGTCGATCTACGACCTGATCACCGAGTACCTGCAAGCCAGCGGAAAGGCCCCCGATTGGTACTGGAGGACTGCGGGCCGTCTCGAGGGGAACGACGCCGACAACCTCGAAGAGCTGCTGTCGAGCGCGTTCGAGGCGGGCGCGTTCATCTCCCACGACCACCCCGAGGACCTCGAGTTCGTCTGGGTCACGGAAGAGGAATGCGAGAAGGAACGCCGCCGCGAGGAACGCGGGGGCCAGAACGACGCTGCCAAGAAGGAGCGGTCGAGCCTGAGCCACTACGCCTGAAGCCCTCCGACCGGTTCGCCGAAGGCTTCGCCGGCTCCCCGAACAGGGTCGCACCGGGAACGCCTCCGTCCATCCGCTACGCTAGGATAGGCCCGCGGCGGTCCGAAGAAACGGAGCGAGCTCCGCTTCCCCCCGCTCGAGCAGAGGCTCGATCGGGGTTACGGCCCTACGGCTTCTTCTTTGTCTTGCAGCCGCACGTGTCGCACATGGGGTGCCTGACCCCGATGAGGAAGACCCGGCTTATCTACCTCACGGTTCGAGGCGGCGGCCCCCGGACAGGTCTAGATCCCGATCACCGAGTGCGCCACGATGAGCGCGATGAACAGGATCGAGATCGTGTTCACGACTTTGATGAGCGGGTTGATCGCCGGACCCGCGGTGTCCTTGGTCGCGTCGCCGACGGTGTCGCCGACGATCGCCGCCTTGTGGGCATCCGAGCCTTTCCCTCCGAAGTGACCGCTCTCGATGAACTTCTTGCCGTTGTCCCAGGCCGCTCCTCCGGTGGTCATCGTGAGGGCGAGCGGGAACCCGGAGACGATCGTGCCGAGCAGGAGACCTGCAAGCGCGACCGGTCCGAGCAGGAATCCCACGGCGAGCGGAGTGACGACCGCGATGAGGGCTGGCACGGCCAGCTGCTGGAGCGCGGTGAGCGTGACGATGTCCACGCACTTCCCGTAGTCGGGTTTCGCCTTCCCCTGGAGGAGGCCGGCGATCTCGCGGAACTGCCGGCGGATCTCGAAGACCATCTTCTCCGCCGCGACCCCGACGGCGTTCATCAGGAACGAGGTGAAGAAGAACGGCAGCGCGGCGCCGATGACGAGGCCGGCGAGGACGAGGGGCGTGGAGAGCGTGAGCAGGCTCGTGAACGAGCCCCACGGCTGGCCCCAGTCCTTCGCCGCGGCGAACGTGTACGCCGCGAACAGGGCGAGGGCGGCGAGGACGGCCGACCCGATGGCGTACCCCTTCGTGATCGCCTTCGTCGTGTTCCCCACCGCGTCGAGCGGGTCGGTGATCGCGCGGGCGGTCTCGGGAAGCTTCGCCATCTCGGCGATCCCTCCCGCGTTGTCGGTAATCGGGCCGAACGCGTCGATCGAGATGATCATCCCCGTGACCGAGAGCATGCTCGCGGCCGCGAGACCGATCCCGTAGAGGCCGAAGTAGCTGTCCGGCCCGTGGCTCGAGGTGAACCCATTGTACCAGCCCGCGGCGGCGTACGCGATGAGCGTCCCGGCCACGAGGACGAGCGCCGGCAACCACGTGGATTCGAGCCCGACGGATAGGCCGCTGATGACCGTGGGACCGGCACCGGCCTGGGATGCCTCCGCGATCTTGTGGACGGGTCGGTACTTCGAGCTCGTGTAGTAGTCGGTGATCACGACGATCAGGATCATCACGATCAGGCCGACCGCCGTCGCGACGAAGATCCCGAGGTTCCCGCCCATGAAGAGGTAATCGAGCAGGTAGAGCCCGAGGAGGCCGACCGCCGTCGTGGCGCCCAGGCCTTGATACAACCCGCCCATGATCGTTCCGCCCGCGCGCATCCGAACGAAGAACGTTCCAACGATCGTCGCGACGATCGCCCACGCGCAGACCAGCAGCGGGAAGAGGACCGCGTTCGGGAAGACCGTGAGGAGAGGCGACGCCCCGGCGATGCTTCCGATGAGGTAGGCAAGGAGCATCGCGGCGAGCGCCGTCACGACGTACGTCTCGAACAGGTCGGCCGCCATGCCCGCGCAGTCCCCGACGTTATCGCCCACGTTGTCGGCGATAACGCCCGGGTTCCTCGGGTCGTCCTCGGGGATCCCGGCCTCGACCTTACCGACGAGGTCCGTTCCGACGTCGGCGCCCTTCGTGTAGATGCCGCCTCCGACCCGGGCGAACAGGCTCATGAGGGAGGCGCCGAACAGGACCCCGACCATGTCGAGAACGTTCCCGCCGAACGCCCAGTAGAACCCGACGAGCTCGAGGAGGGCGAGGCTCGCGACCGACATCCCCGTGACGCTCCCGCCCCGGAACGCGTATCGCATCGTCGCGCCCAGGTTGCCTTTCATGGCGTGCGCGGCGGTCCGAACGTTCGCTCGGATGCTGACGAGCATCCCCACCGCCCCGGCCAGCGCGCTGCCACCGACCCCGAAGATGAACCCGACGGCGAGCCGGCCCCCGTCCCCGGTGATCCCGAAGGCGAAGGCGATGATGACCGTCAGCACGGCCGCGACGGCGAAGACGAACGTGTACTCCCGACGGAGGAACGCGATGGCACCCTCCCGGATCGCGGCCGAGATCTCGCGCATTCGTTCGTTGCCTTCGTCCTCCCGCAGGACGAGCGCGGTCTGGAGCCCCGCGTACGCGAGACCCACCAGTGCGGCCACCAGGATCAGAAGCTCGAGCTGACCGGTTGACAAATCCATGGTTTCCCTCGAAATCCGACGCGGCCCATGGGGATACGTAATTAAACTTTGGTGGCCGCCGACCTCCCGGCCGGGGCCGGACCCCGTGAGCGGGTCTTTATCCTCCGCCTCATGTAACCTACCCGATGCAGTCCTCGGCCTCTCGGGATTCGGAGATCCGGCGCTCCCGGGTCCCTTGCAAGGTGTGCGGCGTGCCGATCGACCTCGCGCACATGCGGGAGCACCTTCGCTCCGAGCATCAGCTCGGTTCGGCGGAGGTCGATACGGCGTTCCTCGACGCTCGCATCGAAGCGCGGCGGTCGCGGCGGAGCCACGCGCCGTAGGCTACGTTTACGGGTCGAACGCCCGCTGGCGTACGCGTTCCGAGACGTAGGCGAGGAACTCTGGGCGCGAGAAAAGCCGGTTCTCCTTGGACCCCCGGACGCGCAAGGCCACGGTCCCCTCTGCCACCTCTTTGTCACCCAGGACGACCACGTAGGGGACGCGGTCGACCTCGGCGGTCCGGACGCGCTTCGAGAGCGATTCTTCGGTCCCGGCGGCCTCGGCACGAAGGCCCTCGGAGTGGAGCTCCTCGACGAGCCCGACCGCGGCCGGGGTGTTGCGGTCCGTGACCGGAAGGACCCGGACTTGGAGAGGCGCGAGCCAGGGCGGCAGCCGACCCGCGGTGTGCTCGAGCACGACGCCGAGGAACCGCTCCCATGACCCGAGGATCGTACGGTGGACCACGACGGGCGTGTGGAGCTGGCCGTCCGGTCCTTGATAGGCTAGTCCGAAGCGCAGGGGCATCTGGTAGTCGATCTGGATGGTCCCCGTCTGCCACGGCCGGCCGAGGCTGTCGCGGATGTGGATGTCGATCTTCGGCCCGTAGAACGCGCCCTCGCCGGGGGAGATGCGGTACTTCACCCCGCTCGCCTTGAGCACCCGCTCGAGCGTGGCCTCGGCCCGGTCCCAGAGCTCTTTCTCGCCCAGGAACTTGGCGGGGCGGGTCGACAGCTCGTAGCTCCAGGTGAGCCGGAACGTAGTGAACGCCTTGTCGATCCACGCGAGGAGCGTGCGGATCTCGGCCTCGACCTGCTCCTCGGCGAGGAAGATGTGCGCGTCGTCCTGGACGAACTCGCGCACCCGGGTCATCCCGTGGAGGGTCCCGCTCGCCTCGTAGCGGTGTAGGGGAGCGAACTCGGCGAGCCGCATCGGGAGCTCGCGGTAGCTCCGGGCGCGGGACCGGAACAAGAGCATCGAGCCCGGGCAGTTCATCGGCTTCCAGCCGAACGTCCGCCCCTCGATCTCGGTGAGGAACATGTCCTCCCGGTACAGCTCCCAGTGACCGCTCGTCTCGTAGACGGACTGGGCGAAGAGGAGGGGTGTCCGGATCTCGGAGTAGCCGGCCGCGTCGAGATGTTCCCGAACGAACTTCTCGAGCTCGTGGACGACGATCATCCCTTTCGGTTGCCAGATCGGGAATCCAGGGGCCTCGTCGATGAAGGTGAACAGCTCGAGCTTCGCTCCCAGCACCCGGTGGTCCCGGGCCTCGGCCTCCTTCCTCATCTTGAGGTAGGTGTCGAGTTCGGGACGCGTCGGGAAGCCGACACCGCGAATCCGCTGGAGCGGTGCGGCCGCCGGGTCCTCTTGCCCGATCGCGGAGAAGCCGAGAATATGGACGCCCTCGAGCCATCCGGTGGTCGGAACGTGAGGGCCCCGGCAAAGGTCGGTGAACGTCCCGGTGTCGTAGACCGAGACCGTCTCCCCTTCGGGAACCTCGGAGATGTACCGGAGCTTGTGCGGGTTGCTAGAAAACAGCTTCTCGGCCTCCTGCCGGGAGAGCTCTCGCCGGACGAACGGTTCGCGCGCTCGGACGGCACGGTTCATCGCGGCGCGGACGCCGTCGAGGTCCGCGGGGGTGAGCGGTCGAACGTCGAAATCGTAGTAGAACCCTTCCTCGGTCGGCGGCCCGTGCGTGGGGCGGGCCCCGGGAATCACCTCGAGCAGCCCCTTCGCGACCAGGTGGGCGGACGAGTGCTGGAGAATGTCACGGCCCGCCCGGTCCTCGAACGTAAGCGGTGCCAACGTACCGTCCGAGGAGAGGCGGAGGGTCAGGTCCACAGGAACGCCGTTCCACGAGGCCGCCAGGGCGGGCTTGAGCTGGTCCGGGTCCCACTGCCCGAGGGCATCGCGCGAGGAGACCCCCGCGGGGAACTCGAATTCCTTCCCGTCGGGAAATCGGATGCGTATCGAGGCTGGGTCCGCCATGGACGCGTGGTCGGCGAGCGACTGGTTCCTCAGCTAAAAGGATTGGGTGTTTGGAATCCCCCTCCTCTTGGAGTTCGCGAGCGGCACGGTGGGGGCTCGGCCCGGGCGACCTCTGGGGCCGTGTTGAGCGAGCGTCACGCTCCAAGTTCTCCGGTACGCGCTAGCTGCCGGCTCCCGCGACCGAATGAGGAATCCGGTGCGATTTCCCGGCAACTCTTCGGGACCCTTGCTTAACTATAGCATTAAGGCATAATCTATTTATGTAACTCCAAAGGTACATACATTGCCATGACCGAGTACGAATGGGAAGTCAGGCGCGTCCCAAGGGCGCCTGATGTGAGGAGTCTTGGGGGGTTCCGTTTCCACCGGGGTCCTGTCGCCGAGTACGCCGCCCTAGAGTTCCCCCGCGAAAGTGTGACCTGGGTAGGGACCAGCGGGCTGGAACGCGAAGCGAAGCGGCCGAACGATCCAAGACCTCGGGATTGAGGAGTCCAAGGTCAGAGTCGAGAAAGGGCCGGCCGAGCCTCGAAATCTGGTACTCGCCGTTCTCGCAGCTCGAGGCCAGTCCCGTCTCGGGCTAGGACCGCGGGGCCCCGCAGTGCCGACAGAACTGGAACGGCACGGCGTTCGGCTGTCCGCACCGGGCGCAGAAAGCCTGCTCTCCGGGCGGGGGTCCCGTCGGCGCGGCCGCTGGAGCCTGAGCCAGGACCAGGGTCGGCGGGGGTCCGCTGAGCGTCGGCGGAGCTCCGCTCGCGCCGTAGCGGACCACCGCGGGATGGGAAAGGAGAGCTCCGTTCACCGAAAGGAGGAGGGCACGTTCCGGCAGGAGCTGGGGGCCCGCTTTCCGGAGGGGACGGAGGCCGAGCGCCAGCGTAAGCTGGCCGGCGGTCCCCGGGATGATGGCCTTTGCCCGAGAGGATGGGACTTGGAGGATCAGCGGGCCGACCGTGAGCGTGGTTATCCCGAACGAGGGAGGACTCGTTGCAACCACGGGTGCGGAGACGTCTACCACCTCTCCCTTCACTAGGGCAGAACGGGGGTCACGGACGAGGGAGGACGTGCCTGCCGCGAACCCGACGGCGAGGATGCCGAGGAGGAAGACCTCGACCGGGAACACGGTCGGGTCATATGGAGTGCCCAGGAAGAACGTGACCGCGAGCAACACCGCTCCCACCCCCGTGAGAATGCCCAGGACCCGCAGCACGTTGGGAGCGGGAGCTCGCATCCTTCCTCGCAGCTGTTGCTGCTCCTGCAAGGTCATGGGGCGGATGGGGAGACCGAGGAGCGAAGGGGCATTGGCGCCCCCGGCGGACGAGCTCTTAGGCATCATGGATAGGTCCCCCCGACAGTCGGAACTATGGCTCCCCGGGGTGACTGCTCCCAGGGGATTGGCCCGTGCTGGTCACCCATAGGGGAACACCCCGCTGACCGGGTCCCACCAGGACCAGTTACCGGTTTGTGGGTTCACACGCGGCTGGCAGAAGACGCCGGCCCACCCCGTCGGAGGAGCTGGCTTCGTGAAGAAGGGGAAATCCGGGGCCTCTGGAGGCTTACCCTGGAGGTTCATCTGGAATTTCTGACAAAGCTCGGGCCACCCTTGGATGAGCGGATTCGGAGTGTACGGGGTTGTCCGGTAGTCGTAGGCCCAGTTGGGGACCGGGGCATGAGGATCCTTGACCCATACCTGGGTGGGAATGGTGACTCCACCTTGACCGGTAGGAGAGTTGGGCAGGTTGCCGATCAGCGACGGCTCGTAACTCGCCGACATGGACTGAGGCGGAATCCGTGGGTTACGGCCCGACACCAGCGCGCCGACCGCGCCTCCCGCACCCAGCGCCCCCCCCACTGCTGCGGCCGCGCCGGAGAGCGAGTCAAGTCCCGCGCCGAAGAGGGAGCCGCTCCCGGTGAACGTGAACACGTAGACGGTGTCGCAGAATTCTACACAGGTGCCGCCCTGCTCCGTGACGCTCGAGGAGGCGCCGCCGACGGTGAGCGTCAGTTGAAGCTGGCCCCCGGAGTAGCTACCGGTGATCGAATCTCCATAGTCGTCGACCCCGCTCAGCGAGTTCCCGCTTTGTGTGAGCGTCAGATCGGTGGTGAAGCTGGAACCCTGAGGGGGTAGGTCGCCGGCGCAGTCGACCGAAACGTAAGTGAAGTAGGGCGTGAGCGGACCCGTGTCCGTCCCCCCATCCCCC
Source organism: uncultured Thermoplasmata archaeon (assembly GCA_963735185.1). GTDB lineage: Archaea > Thermoplasmatota > Thermoplasmata > Lutacidiplasmatales > UBA184 > Lutacidiplasma. The sequence continues at coordinate 7,212 of CAVTJV010000007.1, read as the reverse complement.
GACAAGGAGATCGTGGCCGACCCGCTCCCTTCGCAATCTCCGCCGGGGGACGGGGTCGAAGTGAACGTGAAGCTCCCCGAGCTGCTCGTCCAGGTGTCTTGGGCCGCCGCGGGCGCGGCGATCGCGAGGGCCACGGCGAGGGACAAAGCTCCGCAGATCAGGGCCAAGGCCAGAGGGAGGACGATCTTTAGGGTCGCTACTCGAACAGCCCGCGGGACCCGGGCGGTACGCGACTGCGCCAAGGGCTCACCACCCGCATCGATGTGGCGCCGGGGGGATAAATGCGATGTTCCGGCGGAAATGGCGGGCTCTCATCGTTGGTTTCCGTTGGGCTCTTGATAGAGCGTAGACACTGTCGTTGATGCAGGTCGACCAGCGAGTGGCCTTGCCGATTCGTCACCGCAGTTCCGGCGAGCTCTCCTACCTGGAGCAAGTCCAGTCCCCGTGCGCTCAGCCCGCCCATTATTCATCAATCCCTCAGGAGATTGCCCTCTTTTGCTCTCCCCTAGCGAACGGGCCTACTCCGAGCTCGCCGAACGCCTCCGTACCTCTCCGGCGCGGTCCTCCACCGAACCGGAGCTAACCCCTTCCGCCCCGGGGCAACCCGGGGCGCCTCTTTCTTTCGCCCGGTGCGGGTGCCCGGCGCACCGGGGGAGGGGGTTCCGATGATCTGCTCTCACCCTATCTGCTCAACCCAGGGCCGGCGGGCGATAGCAGTAGATGGACTTGGATTCGAACCGCCCGGGGGCTCGAATATCAGGGGGAGACTGGTTCGCGGGACAGGGGAGCCTCCAGGGGATCGGAATTGGGCCCGCTTCCAGCGGAAAATGAGATGGTGTCGGCCCGCACCCTTTAGATGGCTGTTTCATTATCCCTCCCTCGGTTTAAGCCTGTGATGCGGGAGTGCCGTAGCTGAGAGGTGAACTCGTGCCAGCGACCGAGCCCCAGATTGACGCTGTCAGTAGAACTGAGAGAATCGTGCTACTTGCCCTGAACCGGGCTCTGGCCCACGGAGTCTCATCCACGACGCACCTATGGCTCCAGAAGGTCGCGTTCCTCTTCCTCCAACGAATGGAGGAAACGTCGACCACCGCCTCCCCGACGGGTACTGGATACATCGCCTACGACTACGGACCCTACAGCGACGAAGTGGCCGGTGCGGTCGAAACTCTATGTGACGACAGGTTGCTTGCCGTCGCAACTGACAAAACCCTGCGCACAACCTCTGCCGGAAAGGCAGTCGCTGGAGAGATTGAATCCGCCAAGCCGAGAGCGGTTCAGGCCATGGATTCAATCCTCGATACCGTGGGCGATCTGTCAGAAAAGGAACTGATACTGTACGTCTACTCCACGAACCCGGAGTGGGCTCGGGAGTCAAACATCCGCCATCTATTGGCGGACGCGGACGCTACGTCGCCGTCTCGCCAGGAAGCTCTACGAAACAGAACGGGTGACGGCAGCGAAGGCAGCACTGATCGCCGGTGTCCCTGTGGACCAATTCGCTACCGTAGTTCCCGCGAGGTAGACGCGTGGGGCGGTTGACACGAGCGTCGCTCGTGCTCGACGCCATGTGCCTCATTGCGATGGACGAATCGTCGTGCCTCGAAAGCCTTCGTTACGTCGGAGCTTCGGTGATCATTGTCGGTCAGGTGGCCAGCCAGGCTGGACTATCTGTCGAATCGGGGCAGCTTCGGAACCCGAAGCACCGTTTCATCGAGGTGCGATCTCCGAAGCGTGATAGTGTCCCCGCCCTCGAACAATTCGACACTGGAGAACGAGAATCTGCGGGGCTTTGCCTGGAGGATCCCGACTGGAGATTCTTCGTGACCGAAGACCGTGCCGCGCGAAGAGGCGCCCTCAACCTCGGGCTGAACGTGATCGGGACAGGTGCCCTTGTGTGGATACTATCGGTCCAGGGTCGAATAACCCCGGATGTAATGCGGACGGTGTTACGCCGAGTCAACGGCACCGGAATCCTGGGACGAGGGACTAGATGAAGTCCTCAAGTTTCGTATCGTGACGGCCTCTATAGGCCTCCGCCACTTCGTAGACCCGAGCAAGCTCTGCTTTGATCCCGTTCTTCCCCGAGAGGTAAGGGACTGCGCGCCTTCCGCCGAAATGACCCGCGAGGGTCCGACACTCGACGCCATTTGCTGTGGCATTGAGAATCTTAACTATAGCCGACCTGGATGACTCGTCTGAAAACGCAGCTCCCTGGATGGTGGCTTCCACGCCGAGTCTCTTCGCTCGAGCCCTGAGCCCCTTCATGGACACATCCTCGGATCGATATCCATACACACTGGGATCGAACAGTTTCGGAGGCGCGGGTTCGATCGTGCCTTCCTGGACCTTCTTCATGAATTCCCGGCTCATTGGCGGTGTAGTGTGAGCACTCCCGAAGGAGTCGAAACATTCTGTCAGCAGTAACATATCTCGGGCTGGAACCCAACCCGACCTGTCCCGTCGGAGGCCATAGCGCGCGTTGAGGGCGTGGGCGAAGTGGGGTCCGTGTTCGCGATTGATGAAGCCCAGGTGGCTGCTGAACGCAGGCAGCAATGGCCAGTTTGTTGTTGGGGGCTTGCCCCGGAAATCCATCACATACGATGTCAGACCCATGCTTCGATAGAAGCCGAGGGAGCTCGGCGACGTCCCGGTGAGAGATGTTCGGGACTAACCGGCCACAGCCACCCTCCGATGCGAGGGGAGACGGTGGAAGAATTGTTTGACGAAGCCGAGATACACCTCGCCCGAACATCCTGGAATCGCGGGGGGGACCACAATGTTGTTGGCTGGGATTCCGCACAAGAAGTCCACCAGGTAGTCGATTTGCTTGGGCGTCGGCCGCCATGTGTGCCACTTCTTGTCTGCGCTCCGCTCCTCCAGACTCAGCGTAGTGATCAACAACTCGTCTGATAGCTGGGCTTCGGAGCCGGCGAGTAGGACGCGAGATTGAAAGTCACGTTGAGCGTCGAGGTCCGAGTCGATTTCATCGACCTTGGCCGATGAGATCCTTCGGTAGATCTCATTGATTCCTCTAACCTCGGGGAGCTGAATCGCCCTTGACTCAGACAGAGGGTCGCGCGCGGAGAGGAATAGCGCCCGGGCGGGTGTCCTGGCCTTTCCAGCGCCATAGGAGATTTCAGCAACCTTAGACACTGAGTCGTCCGACTCAATCTTTACGGCGACCTTGATGTCTCTCTGGACGGCAAGATCCACCATTTGCGATTAGGCCGAGGGCCTTAGAGTAATTGAACTGTTTCTTAGACTCGATAACAGATTCCCGGGCCGTGCATCGCTCGTCCCCCCCTTCGCGAGGAACGAGCGATGCAGCCAGCATCTAGGGTCCTGCTGCTTCACCCCTTGGCCGACCCAGATGGCGTATCCTTTCCGAGCGGAGACGTAGTGGCCCTCGGCCGCGATCCGGCCTCGCGAACCACCTTTTTGAGGAGGTACCGAGTCACCGCATCCTGAAACTGTCTGTCGCTCATGAACCGTTCAAAGATCGCTCCGTTCTGGTCGATCCGGTCCACGAACTTCTGCTCCAGGATGCGATCGAACTTGAGCCTCAGGTTGTCCTCGGTGTTGACCCTCGCGCTATCGAGGAGGTCCTCGTCGCGAAGGTTCTCCTCGTGAATCTGGTCGATGAACAGCTGGTCCGCCGGGGTCCACTCAGTGCCGAACTTCTCGTTTACGATCTCGACGATACGCGAGAGAAGTGCTTCTGGGTCCTCCCCCGCGGCTGTCCCGACATCGACCATTCCTCGAACGGTCGCACCCCCTTTCCTGGGTAGAGCGATCCCGGTCTCGCTGGTCTTCTGCAGCCGGTAGGTACTTCAGGGCCACATCGTCACCGAAGTCGTACTGGGGCCCTGTTGCCCGTCGCGGAAGCGCGCGACCGAGCAATCGAGTGTAGGCGTACCGTTTCTCGAGGTCTGTGTCCTGGAAGGGAATGATTTGGGAGAGGAAGGCGTAGAGATTGACGAAGCCCTTGAGCCGGTTCGGAACTCCTCCTGGTCGTCCTCGCTCAAAGAGCGGAAACGATCGAGAGCGGGGTCAATCCACCGGTAGAGCTCGGGATGTTCCAGTCCGGTCGCCTTGCTACCAGGTTGGAAGAAGGCCTTGCAGAAGTTGTCCACTTCCGAAGATGTGTACACCTGCATGTCGTCCAATTCGGCCTGAAGCTGGTAGAGGTGTTGAGGATCGGACACCTCCTCCAAGAGGGTCTCTTCGTAGTAGGGCTCGAAAGCCTTCTGAATGTCGTCAGGTGAGTTGGCAAAGTCCAGGATGAAGGTGTCCTCTTTCCCAGGGCAGATGCGATTCAAGCGGCTGAGCGTCTGGACCGCGTGCAGGCCCTTCAGCCGCTTGTCCACATACATTGTGTGCAGCAAGGGCTGGTCGAACCCAGTTTGATATTTCTCAGCAACGAGGAGGATTTGATACTCCGGTGAACCGAACCGCTCCGCCGTTTCGCTTTCGCGGATGTCATTCATCCTAGGCTCAGTATACTCGAGGGAACGGTCATCGGGGTCCACCACCGTCCCACTGAAGGCTACGAGGACACGCACATCTGTGTAGCCCTTTTCCGAGATGTACTTCCGAAACGCCTGGAGGTACCGCACAGCGTGGAGGCGGCTTGCAGTGACAACCATCGCCTTTGCTTGCCCGCCAATCTTCTTTCGGGTGTGCTCACGGAAATGTTCCACCATCACCTCCGTCTTCTGGGAGAGGTTGTACGGGTGGAAAGCCACGTAACGAGCGAGGGCTGCGGCGGCCTTGCGTTGGTGAACTTTGGGATCCTCCGCGGCCTGTTTTGCGAGCTTGTAGTATGCGTGATAGGTGGTATAGTTCCTGAGAACATCGAGGATGAATTTCTCCTCGATCGCCTGTCGCATGCTGTAGAGGTGGAACGGTCTCGGCTTGCCGTCGGGTCCAGGTCGGCCGAACACCTCGAGCGTCTTTGCTTTAGGAGTGGCCGTGAACGCGAAGAAACTGAGATTCTTCTGTCGGCTTCGTGCCGCCGCACTGCGCACAACGGCATCCTGCCACTGCTCTGGCTCCTCGACTTCTGCTTCGGCTTCGCGCGCCGCCTCCTCGAGGCTCTGAGGTGCTAAGACGGCTTTCAGGTCACGGGCGGACTCTCCGGTTTGGCTGCTATGCGCTTCGTCTGCTATGATCGCGTAACGACGTTCGGGAAGCGTCGTCACCTTCTCAATCACGAATGGGAACTTCTGAAGAGTCGTAATGATGATCGGCTTGCCGACGGTCAAGGCGTTCGCGAGTTGCTGTGAGTCCTGGTCGATTCTCTCGACGACTCCTTGCGCATGCTCGAACTGATAGACTGTATTCTGAAGCTGGCGGTCTAGGATGACCCGATCCGTGATGATCACGACCGAGTCGAACACTTTGTGGTTGGCGGAATCGTGCAGGTCGCTAAGGCGGTGGGCAAGCCAGGCTATTGTGTTGCTCTTCCCGGACCCTGCGGAATGTTGGATGAGGTAGTTCTGGCCGGGACCCTCGGTCCGCGCGGCATCTACCAGGTTGCGGACAGCCTCCAGCTGGTGATATCGCGGAAAGATGAGCGCAGCCTTCTTCTTCCGGGCTCCACCGACCTCAGTCTCCTCTACATGGATGAAGCGGTGGAGAAGGTCAAGGAGTGAATCTTTGGACAACACCTCATCCCACAAGTAGGACGCCCGGTATTTCCTTCTGGCGCGTCCGGGTTTCCCGCCCGCCGTCCCGACCTCTGTTGAACGGCAGGAAACGAGTGTCGGGCCCCGCGAGCTTCGTAGTCATTTCAACCAGGTCCGGATCGACTGCAAAGTGCACCACCGCCCGTCTTCCAGCGAACAATGCTTCTCGAGGGTTCCGGTCGAATCGGTATTGGGCCTCCGCCTGGACTACGGATTGGCCCGTCAACAGGTTCTTTAGCTCGATTGTAACGACCGGCAGCCCATTCACAGAGAGTGCTATGTCGATGCTCTGCTCAGAGTTCGGAGAGAACTTAAGCTGCCGTGTTTCACCGAGCCGATTCTTCGCGTAGAGCGAGGCCGCCTGAGGGTTCAGTCGCGTTTCCGGTCGCCAGTAAGCAAGTTGCAGAGTCTTGCCATAGAACTTGAGACCGTGGCGCAGGACGTCCACCGTCCCCCGGGCGTCAAGGGCCTTTGTCAGCGCCTCGAGGAGTTTGCTTTCAAGCCCGACACCGTGAATCCGCTCGAGATCCCTCCACGTTTGAGCCTGTGACTCTTGCAAGAAAGAGAGGGCCTCGGTGGGGAAGATTGCTGCGGCGCGGTCGAAGGAGTTCGGCTCGACCTTGGAATAGCCATGAGCGAGTAGGGTCGCCTCTATGGTTTCCTCGAAGGCGCGCTCGCGGTGGTCGGTCGTCATACTGTAATCGAGTCCGTGGACATCTCACGAGGATCGATTTGGGCTGAGACGGCCGCACAAATGAGGGAGTTACGCCGCTCTCGTAGCAATGAAACGCTGGCTAGGACTCTTTCTGAGACGGCGCGAATTGTGGTCTGAAGATGATTCACCCATCTCTCAATTCTGTCCCGTTCGTCCTCTGGAGGGACCGGCACCTTCAGCCCACTCAAGGCTTCCTGGGTGAGCTTCGGTTGGGCAGACCCTGAAACAAGTGGCGTGAAATCCACTGCATTCAGAACACTTGCCCAAAAATCGACACGGCCATCTCTCGGCGCAGTGACATGGGCATGATTGTTTACCCAATACTTGCCCCGGGCCACAAAACCCTAATGGCGTGGACCGCTGAAGGAGATTCGCTCCATCTTCTCCTAGCAAGACCAATGGTTCATCAAAGAGGTAAGATTCAACTTGATCTATCACTCCCGACGCTCCGAAGTAAGGGAATGATCGGTCCATTTCAGCGCGTTCCTCTGAGCTAAGGGGAATTCTACGTCCATCGAGGAATTGGAAGAGATACTTCACGGGCATGACCCGCCAGTGTTCAGGTAGCGACCCCAATCCAGGCAGATTCGTTCTCGCATCGGCTTTCCCGAGTCAGAATCCCCTTCGTTACGGCGTTAGCCGTGGCCGTTTGCAGTTTCTCCTCTAGCAAAGTCAGCAATAGCTCCTTCTTAGCGATCAAAGAGTCAATGCGAGTGGTCTCGCGGTCCTGGAATTTCACCACGGCCTTCTGCTCGTCCCTCGGAAGGGGTCGAAATGGAACTTGCTTAAGGTCGGAAGCAACCAGCA